>NZ_JBLZNY010000001.1:0-1737268 GCF_049206505.1 Rahnella sp. EDr1-12 | reverse complement strand
CGGCCGGCACTGATGCCGGCCGCGTTTTTATGATGAATATGACACCTCGCTGAAAAGGAATAAGAAGATGGCAACTCCACACATTAATGCTGAAATGGGCGACTTCGCTGACGTAGTGCTGATGCCTGGGGATCCGCTGCGCGCCAAGCACATCGCGGAAACTTTCCTTCAGGACGTTAAGCAGGTGAACGACGTGCGTGGCATGTTGGGTTTCACCGGCACTTACAAAGGCCGCAAAATCTCCGTGATGGGCCACGGCATGGGCATTCCTTCCTGCTCTATTTATGCCAAAGAGCTGATCACGGAATTCGGCGTGAAGAAAATCATTCGCGTGGGTTCTTGTGGCGCAGTGCGTGCCGACATCAAACTGCGCGACATCGTTATCGGCATGGGTGCCTGTACCGATTCCAAAGTGAACCGCATGCGTTTTAAAGACCATGACTACGCGGCTATCGCCGATTACGACATGGTGCGCAACGCCGCTGATGCTGCGAAAGCCAAAGGCATCAACGCACGCGTCGGTAACATCTTCTCCGCAGACCTGTTCTACACGCCAGACCCGCAAATGTTCGACGTGATGGAAAAATACGGCATTCTGGGTGTGGAAATGGAAGCCGCCGGTATCTACGGCGTGGCAGCAGAATTCGGTGCAAAAGCGCTGACCATCTGTACCGTTTCCGACCATATCCGTACGCACGAACAGACCACTGCCGCTGAACGTCAGACGACCTTCAATGACATGATCGAAATCGCGCTGGAATCTGTTCTGCTGGGCGATAAAGAATAAATACTGACCCCTTTGCAGAAACAAAAACGGGCACCGAAAGGTGCCCGTTTTGCAATGCGTTTTAGGGTGATTTTTTGCATCCATGACTTTATATCATCAGGATATATCGATTTATTTTCATTTTATATCTATGCTATTAGCTATGCACTTTTCTATTCATCACTGAGCTGCTCATGTCTGAACTTGTGGATTTACTGCGTCAGGGCAGTCTGACGGCGAAAGAGATCACAGAACGCCTGCACATCAATCAGTCAACGCTTTCCAGACGGCTGACTAAAACACCTGAAATTGTCAAAATCGGGCAAAGCCGCTCGACCCGCTACATTCTGCCGCGTCCGCTGGATAACCAGTGGCGCTTCCCGTTGTACCAGATTAATGAGGCCGGGAATGCCGTGAATGCCGGCACCTTGTATTCAATCTGGCCGGGTGAAAGTTACGCGGTGGAGACGGTCAACGGTCAGTCGCTCACTTTTGACGGCCTGCCGTGGTTTATCACCGATATGCGGCCCCAGGGTTTTCTAGGCCGGGCGTGGGGGCGTGATATTAACGCCGCACTGCATTTTCCTGATGACATTAAAAAGTGGACCGAATCCCAGACGCTGGTGGCGCTGGCAAGAGCGGGCGATGAAACGGTCGGGAACTTTGTCATCGGAGAAACTGCGTATCAGAGATGGTTTCATAAGCAGGACGATATTCCCGTTTCTTGTGAAGACAAAATTCAGGCCTATGAAAATCTGGCGCAGAGAAGTCTGGCCGGAGAGGAGGTCGGCTCATCTGCGGGTGGCGAGCAGCCTAAATTCAGCTGCTACGCAGAACATACCGATCGGGAAGCCTCCCGGGTTTTAGTAAAATTCTCCCCTGCACCAGCCAATGAAAATGCCCGCCGCTGGGGGGATTTGCTGCGTGCGGAAGCCCACGCATTACAGGTACTGCAAAACGTGGGGATCCCGGCAGCGACGGCCGAAATCTTTACCGGAAGACACGGCGAGGTCTTCCTTGAGGTTGAACGGTTTGACCGGATAGGTGCGCGCGGGCGCTGCGGGATCGTATCGCTTGAAGCCGTTTCGGCAGAATTTGGCGGTGGCAACAGCAACTGGTTTGCGACCGCACAGCAGTTACGCAGGAACAAGATTATTACCGCCCCGACGCTGGAGGAAATTGAGCAAATTTATGCCTTCGGCAAGCTGATTGCCAACAGCGATATGCATCAGGGAAATCTGTCATTTATCGATCCTGCCATTGACCCTTTAAAACAATCTCTTACGATATCGCCGGTGTATGACATGTTACCGATGGCTTTTGCGCCGACAAATGCCGGTGCGATGCGTCGTGAAGCCGCGCCGTTAACGCTCGACCCTCTGGTGTCGAAAGCGAAGTGGTTGAATGCGCAGGCATGGGCGCAGGAATTCTGGCGGAAAGTGCAAAACGATGCCGCCATCAGTCTTGAGTTTCGTCAACTGGCCAGCGAAATGCTGGCGCAGGTGGAAGGGTTAACAGGGCCTGTTCAGCGGCTGGCCTGAATCACTTTGGTTTGCTGCGTTTCAGACTGCGGTAAGCGGCCTGTGCGGCTTCTTTGGTTTGCGCTTCGGTCGCGGGTCTGGCCGGGGCCACCCCGGCGTCGGGTTCGGTGAGGTTCAGCGTCGGCGGCGGGCCGAACTCTTCGGGGGTTTCTTCTTCCGGTTCATCATCTTCTTTCACCGGTTTACTGGCCGTCAGCAGGAACGGAGACTGTTGCCAGCGCGAACGGCGGCCCTGCAACAGCGTGCGGGCGAGAATGATGCCGACACCCAGCGCGGCGAGCATCATCAGACGCAGCAGATTGGTGGTGTTATCCACCTGTTTGGACTCCGTCGCCAGCACGTGCGTATCCAGCGTGATGCGTAAAAAGCCGCTCGGCCCGTTCTTATCTTCTATCGGCACCACAATCTGATGATTGAAGTAGCTGCCCGCGCGTTTACCATCGAGTGACAAGCGGTCGCGAACCGGCACCTGTTCACCGGCATGCGCCACCAGAGTGCCGTCGGATTCGTAAACGCTGGCGTCGAGAATGCGACTTTCATCGGTAAGCTGACTCAAAATAGTGGAAATCTGCGCGATATCCGCGCCATCATTGTCGCTGTCCATCAGCGGCGCGAGGGAAAACGCCACCTGTTTGGCCAGCGTTTGCGCCAGTTGCTCGACCTGCGTGGATCGGGCGAGCTGATGCCCGAGGCTGAAATAGGACGCGCCTTGCATAAGAATGACTAACAACGCCAGGCTAATCAATACGATAGCAGCGCGGTGCAGGCGAAATTTGAGTTTGGCCTTTGCCATTCCGTTTCCTTGCGTTTTTCGATGAGTTTAATGTTGCCAGAAGCGCTGGCGATAAGGTAGCTTGATGCGTCGTTTTATCGGCGGCATCTCTGCCTTTTCTACCGTTTTAGTCACTTATTTTTTAATAATCTACCGGAGTAATCATGCCAAACAGTCTGACCTATTGCGATCTTCCTGCGGAGATCCACCAATGGCCGGGACTTCCCCTTTCATTGAGCGGTGATGAAGTGATGCCGCTGGATTACCGGGCGGGACATACCGGGTGGCTCCTCTACGGTAGAAAACTCGATAAAATCAGCATTACGCAGTTCCAGCGTCAGTTAGGCCGCGCCTTAGTGATTGTCAGCGCGTGGGCGGTGGAAGGTTATCAGGTGGTGCGCCTGGCCGGTTCACTTACCGCTGACGTGCAGAAACTGGCGGAATCCTTCGAATTTGATGTGACTCAGCTGGGCAAAGTGCCTTACCTGCGCGTGCCGGGGCTGCTGGTCATGGACATGGATTCTACCGCGATAGAGATTGAATGCATCGACGAAATTGCCAAACTGGCGGGCGTCGGTGAGCAGGTGTCTGAAGTGACTGAACGCGCCATGCGCGGCGAGCTGGATTTCTCGGCCAGCCTGCGTCAGCGCGTCGCCACGCTCAGGGATGCTGATGCCAGCATTCTGCAACAGGTGCGTGACACATTGCCGCTGATGCCGGGCCTGACGGTCATGGTGCAGCGTTTGCAGGAAGCGGGCTGGCACGTAGCCATCGCGTCCGGCGGTTTTACCTATTATGCGGAATATCTGCGTGACCGCCTGAACCTGGTGGATGTGGCGGCGAACGAGCTGGAAATTCGTGACGGCAAGCTGACAGGCCGCGTGATTGGCCCGATTGTCGATGCGCAATATAAAGCCGACACTCTGCTGAAACTGGCCGAGAAACTGGAAATTCCTCACGAACAAACCATTGCCATTGGCGACGGCGCCAACGATCTGAAAATGATGGCCGTCGCGGGCATGGGTATTGCCTATCACGCTAAACCGAAAGTCTACGAACAGGCGGCAGTGTGCATCCGTCATGCGGATTTGCTTGGCGTGCTGTGTATTCTCAGCGGCAGTCAATCCTGAATACCCGTCATATTTCAGGATGCATGCGATCACTCACCCGAATCTTACTCAGGTAAGCGCATCGGGATGAGTATTCATTATTTAATTGAAGAGGTTAGTTGTGGCAAAAGCAGCAAAACGTGCATTTGTGTGTAATGAATGTGGCGCAGATTATCCGCGCTGGCAAGGGCAGTGTAGTGCCTGTCAGGCCTGGAACAGCATTACTGAAATCCGTTTGGCGGCTTCTCCGACCGTGGCGCGCAACGAGCGCCTGACCGGCTACGCAGGCGATGCGGGCGTCAGCCGCGTGCAGAAACTTTCCGACATCAGCCTCGACGAACTTCCGCGTTTCAGCACCGGTTTTAAAGAGTTTGACCGCGTGCTGGGCGGCGGTGTGGTGCCGGGCAGTGCGATTCTGATTGGCGGCAACCCCGGCGCCGGTAAAAGTACGCTGTTGCTGCAAATTTTGTGTCACCTCAGCGAAAACATGAAAACCCTGTACGTTACCGGTGAGGAATCCCTGCAACAGGTGGCGATGCGCGCGCACCGCCTGGGTTTACCGACGGCGAATATGAACATGCTGTCGGAAACCAGCATCGAGCAAATTTGTGAAATTGCGGATGTCGAAAAGCCGAAGCTGATGGTGATCGACTCCATTCAGGTGATGCACATGGCGGATATCCAGTCGTCGCCCGGCACCGTGGCGCAGGTGCGTGAAACGGCGGCGTATCTGACCCGCTTTGCTAAAACGCGCGGGGTGGCGATCGTGATGGTGGGGCACGTAACTAAAGACGGCTCACTGGCTGGCCCGAAAGTGCTTGAGCACTGTATCGACTGTTCCGTGCTGCTCGACGGCGATGCGGATTCGCGTTTCCGAACCTTGCGCAGCCACAAAAACCGCTTCGGTGCGGTGAATGAGCTCGGTGTTTTTGCCATGACCGAACAGGGTTTGCGCGAAGTCAGTAACCCTTCGGCGATCTTCCTCAGCCGTGGCGATGAAATTACCTCCGGCAGCTCCGTTATGGTGCTGTGGGAAGGCACCCGGCCGCTGCTGGTGGAAGTGCAGGCGCTGGTCGATCATTCGATGATGGGCAATCCGCGTCGCGTGGCGGTAGGGCTGGAGCAGAACCGTCTGGCCATTTTGCTGGCCGTCCTGCACCGTCACGGCGGTTTGCAGATGGCCGATCAGGACGTTTTCGTGAACGTGGTCGGCGGGGTGAAAGTGACTGAAACCAGTGCCGATCTGGCGCTGCTGCTTTCACTGGTGTCGAGCCTGCGCGATCGTCCTTTGCCGCATGATTTGGTGGTGTTTGGCGAAGTCGGCCTGGCGGGAGAAATTCGTCCGGTGCCGAGCGGCCAGGAACGCATTACCGAAGCGGCAAAGCACGGGTTCAAACGCGCTATTGTGCCGCACGCGAATGTGCCGAAAAAAGTGCCAGCCGGGATGCAGGTGTTTGGGGTCAAAAAACTGGCCGACGCGCTGGCGATCCTCGACGATTTGTAACGGTTTTTGAGTGTGAATCCTGTCCGGCTTTGTGCTATTTTTTGTTTAGTAAAACAAACATAAGGACAGGGTATGTCTCAGTTCGATTATCTTAAAACCGCCATCAAGCAACAGGGACGCACCTTACAGCAGGTGGCCGAAGCGAGCGGGATGACCAAGGGTTATCTCAGCCAGCTATTGAATGCAAAGATAAAAAGCCCCAGCGCACAAAAGCTGGAGGCGCTGCACCGCTTCCTTGACCTTGAGTTTCCCCGTCGCGAAAAGAATATCGGCGTGGTGTTCGGCAAGTTTTATCCGCTGCACACCGGCCATATTTATCTGATCCAGCGAGCCTGTAGTCAGGTCGACGAACTGCACATCATCATGGGCTTTGATGAGCCGCGCGATCGCGAGCTGTTTGAGAACAGTTCGATGTCTCAGCAACCGACTGTCAGCGATCGGCTGCGCTGGTTGCTTCAGACCTTCAAATATCAAAAAAACATTCATATTCATGCCTTTAATGAAGAGGGAATGGAGCCGTATCCGCATGGCTGGGATGTCTGGGGGCGCGGTATCAAGGAGTTCATGAGCCAGAAAGGCATTGAACCCAATACCATTTATTCCAGCGAAGAAGGGGATGCGCCGCAGTACCGTGAGCACCTCGGTATTGAAACGGTGCTGATCGACCCGAAACGTTCATTTATGAATATCAGTGGCCGCCAGATCCGTCAGGATCCGTTCCGCTACTGGGATTATATTCCGACGGAAGTGAAGCCATTCTTCGTGCGCACCGTGGCGGTGCTGGGCGGTGAATCCAGTGGAAAATCTACGCTGGTCAATAAGTTAGCCAATATCTTCAATACCACCAGCGCCTGGGAATATGGCCGCGACTATGTTTTCTCCCACCTTGGTGGTGACGAGATGGCGCTGCAATATTCTGATTACGACAAAATCGCGCTCGGCCAGGCGCAGTACATCGATTTCGCGGTGAAATATGCCAACAAGGTCGCGTTTATTGATACCGATTTTCTGACCACGCAGGCGTTTTGTGTAAAGTACGAAGGCCGCGAACACCCGTTTGTGCAGGCGCTGATGGACGAATACAAATTCGATCTGGTGATCCTGCTGGAAAATAATACGCCGTGGGTCGCCGATGGCCTGCGCAGTCTGGGCAGCACGACAGACCGTATGTCTTTTCAAAATCTGCTTATCGATATGCTGAAACAAAACAATGTGGATTACGTTCACGTTGAATCGTCAGATTATGATCAGCGTTTTCTGGAATGTATTGAACTGGTACAGAACATGCTGGCGGCGGATACCAGCCGGTTAAATCAGCCTGCCGGTTCCTGAATCCTTCATCAGCCCTTGTCCTGAAAAATGAAAATGCCTGTTCTGCCGGACAGGCATTTTTTATGGCGCTTATTCCTATAAACATTCTTTTCATGAATGCTTTGGTTAATTTATATATTTTATAATTATCAATAAAGTCATTTAATTACAGCGGGTTATTTTTTTAATCATTCAATTTGTAACAGGGGTAAAGTAAATCCTGAGTTAATTCAAATGATTGAACGCAAATCATTTTTGCCCTCATTGAATACGCATTTTATGCGTAAGTCCCCTCCATGAATAAAAATACAGTGACGGCCGTTGAGTTTTATTTGTCCGATTATACTCATTCATTGTGCCTCTCATTCCGGCAGAGGCTTTTTAAGGTGATCCGAATGAATTTATCATTCAAGCCCTGGGGTATCGCAGTATTGTGCAGCGCAGGCGCATTTGCGCTTGCCAGCGTGATGTTTATGCAAGGCTGGCTTCCGGTCAGCAGTCAGGCCGATACCACGGTTCCTGCGCCGTCTGCTCCTGTCGCACAACCCGCAACTGCTGCTGTTCCGGCCCCCGCTCCTGCGGCCTTTACTCAGGCCCAGCTTGACCAGTGGGTCGCCCCCGTGGCGCTTTATCCTGACAGCCTGCTTTCACAGGTTTTGATGGCCTCCACCTATCCCACCAACGTCATTCAGGCGGTGCAATGGTCACGCGACCATCCGCAAAGTCAGGGCGACGCCGCCGTCACTCAGGTGGCGAATGAACCCTGGGATCCGAGTGTGAAATCGCTGGTGGCGTTTCCGCAATTGCTGGCGCTGATGGGTGAAGATCCCGCGTGGGTGCAAAACCTCGGTGACGCATTTCTGGCGCAACCGGCCGACGTGATGGACACCGTGCAGAAATTCCGTCAGGTGGCGCAAAAGAGCGGGGCGCTGAAAAGCACGCCGCAGCAGAAAGTCACGGTAAAACCTGCCGCATCAGCCAGCGGCACTACCGTGGTGAAAAGCGCACCGGCTCAGCAAACCATCATTATCGAATCTGCTGATCCGCAGGTGGTTTACGTGCCGAGCTACAACCCGAATGTGGTGTATGGCGCATGGCCGACACCGGCTTATCCGCCGGTCTATCTGCCGCCACCGCCGGGGCAGCAGTTCGTGAACGGTGTGGTTTCCGGGGTCGGATTCGGAGTGGGTGTGGCCGCGACCTATGCCATTTTTGGCAGCATCGACTGGGATGACGATCATCACGACGACCACCATGATGATCACCACGACGACGGCCACCATGGCGGTTCGCCGAATAATTACGTCAACGTTAACGTTAATAATTACAACCGCATATCCGGCAATAACAACAATGCGGTGAATCATCCGGGTTCACCAGCCACAGCGGGCTGGCAGCACAATGCCGCTTTCAACAATGGTGTGCCACCTCGCACGGCAAACCTGAGCGGGGCCACGCAGAACCGTGCGCTAAATAATGCCGCACAACGTAATAATTACCGTGGTTTTGACGGCAATGCGGTGGGGCGTAACAACGGCGGCGTGCAAAATCAGCCGCTGGATCAACGTCGTCAGCAGGCGGCTTCGGTAATGAACAGCCGTCCGGGGTTTACGTCCGGGCAAACGCACGCATCACCCCGTTCGGTGCCGCCAGCAAGACAAGGTGTCACCTCCGACAGCCATCACATTTCCGGCCGCCAGTTGCCGCAGCATAACTCGCCCTCTCATCCGTCGTTTTCCGGGCAACAGAAGCTTTCTCAGCGCAGCGGGAATCTGCGTCAGGGGGGCGACATGACGCGCAGTTCAGCCTTCAGCGGGAATTCCAGCCGCGGGCCGTCGTGGCAACAACAACAGGCGCGCGGTGACAGAAGCCGTCACCAGATGCGTGACTCCCTGCCTGAGCGGTCTGCCGGTGCGGAAGCCCATCATTTTCAGCGGCGCTAACTTTTGAGGAAAGGTAATGAAAATATGTAGCCGTCTTCTGATTTCTGCCGGTGCTCTGATGCTCCCTCTTTGCGTCTTCGCTCAGCAATCTTTTCCGCAGCCGGAGCAGGCTGCTGAGGCACTGGTTGATGCTGTGAGCAGACACGATGATGCCGCTCTGAAGCAACTTCTGGGTGATGACTGGCAGCGCTATCTGCCGCAAAAAGATGTCGATCCTGAAGAAGTCGCCCGATTCCTGCGCGACTGGAAAGTCAGCCATACGATGGTGAAACAGGGCGATGTGGCCCATCTGAACGTCGGCACGGAAAGCTGGCAGTTGCCGATACCGATAAAGCAAACGGCTCAGGGCTGGTCCTTCGATATGGTGGCCGGTGCGGCTGAAATTGTAACGCGGACCATCGGGCGCAACGAGCTTTCCACCCTTCAGGCCGTCGCGGCTTATGCCGATGCGCAGCACGCGTTCCAGCAGAGCGCCGGGCAGTATGCCCAACGGTTTATCAGCACGGACGGGCAGCACGATGGTTTGTACTGGCCGGTAAAAGAGGGCGAAGCACCCAGCCCGCTCGGCCCTGCCTTTGGCGGCGAACAGCCGGGGTCTGACTACCATGGTTATTATTTCCGTATTCTTACCGCGCAGGGTGCCAGCGCCAGCGGCGGGGCTTATAGTTATATCGATAATGGCAAGATGACGAAAGGTTTCGCGCTGATCGCCTGGCCGGTGAGTTACGGGCATACCGGTATCACCAGTTTTATAATTAATCAGCAGGGCGAAGTGTATCAGCAGGATTTAGGGGCAGACACTGATGCTGCGGCGCGGGCGATAGTCGCGTTTGATCCCGATGCCCGATGGCAGAAGGTCGACGACGGAGAATAGCCGCCAGCGTTTCGGGAATATGCGCCCAAATAAGAAAGCCGTCACAGAGGTGACGGCTTTTGGTATTTCAGAAGGGCCGGTTTAAAACGCGACGACCACTTTCCCCTGCATGTGTCCATCCAGCACTTTCGCATGCGCCGCTTCGATACTCTCAACGCTCAGCCCGTGAAGCGTATCGCTCAATGTGGTCTGCACTTTCCCTTCATCAACCAGTGCGGCGACCTGCTTCAGGATTTCGCCCTGTTGCGCGATATCCGGTGTGTTGAACATGCTGCGGGTGTACATCAGTTCCCAGTGCAGGGCGGCGCTTTTCAGCTTCAGCGTGTTCATGTCCAGCGGGTGTTCATTTTCGACGATGGTACAGATGTGACCCATCGGCGCGATCAGATCGGAAATCGCCGCCCAGTGTCCGTCGGTATCGTTCAGGCAAAGAATGAAATCCACCTGTTTGATACCGTGTTTCGCCAGTTCACCTTTCAGATCTTTGTAATTCACGGTCAGATCCGCACCGCGATCCAGACACCATTTGGCCGATTCGGCACGCGAGGCGGTGGCAATGACTTTCACTTTGCTGCGCAGCGACGCGAACGGGATCGCCAGCGATCCGACACCGCCAGCACCACCGATGATCAGCAGCGTTTTGTCTTCGGAGGCATTCTGAATGTTCAGATGTTCGAACAGCGCTTCCCACGCGGTCAGCGCGGTCAGAGGCATGGCGGCAGCTTCGGCCCAGTTCAGGCTTTTCGGTTTGACGGAAACAATACGTGAGTCGATCAGCTGTTCAGTCGCGTTGCTGCCGGAGCGGGTGATGTCCCCGGCGTACCAGACTTCATCACCGACGTTGATGTTTTTCACCGCGCTGCCGACGGCTTTCACAATGCCGCTGGCATCCCAGCCCAGCACTTTTGGCGCGTCCAGACCGCTTTTTTGCACGCCCTTATGCACTTTGGTATCGACCGGATTGATCGACACGGCTTTCACTTCCACCAGCAGGTCGTGATCTTTTGCGACGGGTTGGGGTAATTCGACGGCGATGAAACGGGCCGGATCCTGCGGGTTCACTGCGATTGCTTTTACGGACATCAGAATTTCTCCATTTATTGCTTCGGGTATACAGACAGTCTAGCCCTGATGCGGCAAGCTGATAAGATGGACAATAACTAACAACGTGTTCGTCTCAGGTGAACAATCATGTTTAAACAATTGCAGGATATGGCGCTGTTCGCGCTGGTGGCGGAATGCGGCAGTTTCACTCAGGCAGCCAAACGTGCCGGTTTGCCGAAATCCAGCGTCAGCCAGCGCATCAGCCAGCTGGAGAAATCCGTCGGCCTGCGGTTGCTCAACCGCACCACGCGCCAGCTGAATCTGACCTTCGCCGGGGAACGCTATCTGATCCACTGTCAGGAAATGATGCAGGCCAGCGAAAGGGCGGAACTGGCGATCCGCCGTTTGCGTGATAACCCGAGCGGGCGATTGCGCATCACCAGCCCGGCGGGTCTTGGCGCGACGTTGCTGGCGCGCATGAACGTCGAATTCCAGAAACGTTATCCGGATGTGTCGCTGGAAGTGTCGGTATCCGATGCCATGGTCGATCTGGTGCAGGAAGGGTTCGACATTGCGCTGCGCACCGGCAAACCGCAGGATTCCTCGCTGATTGGCCGTGAACTGGGACATTGTCCGCGTTATCTGCTGGCGTCTCCGGCGTACCTTGCCCGGCATCCTGCGCTGGAGTCGCCGCAGCAGCTGGCAGCGCATCATTGCATCGCCCACCGCGCCTGGTCGGAATGGGTGCTGCATCGCGGCGATACCTATCACCGCTGGTTACTGCCCTCCGCACATACCACTGACAATTTGCTGTATGCGCGGGAGTGTGCGCTGGCTGGCGCAGGCATCACCCTGTTGCCGGCGTTTTTATGTCACAGCGAAGTGGCGGAAGGCACGCTGGTGCGCGTGCTGCCGGCGTGGGAAGCCGAAGGAAATGATTTGTATCTGGTCTATCCGGGGCGAAAACTGAATTCACCGGCGCTGGCCTGTTTTATTGAGTTCATGCTGGAAGAATACGGTTTTGCAAAGAGTTACAGTGAGGCGCTGGCGGGATAGGGGCAGTGGATTGATGGCATAAAAAAAGGCCCGTTTCCGGGCCTCAGAGACATCAGTAAAAAGGTTACTTGATGATTTTCTTGTATTTGATGCGCTTCGGCTCTAACGCTTCAGCACCCAACGTACGTTTTTTATATTCTTCGTATTCGGTGAAGTTACCTTCGAAGAATTCGACTTTACCTTCATCCTGATAATCGAGGATATGGGTCGCGATACGGTCAAGGAACCAGCGGTCATGGGAAATGACCATGGCGCAGCCCGGGAACTCCAGCAAGGCGTTTTCCAGTGCGCGCAGGGTTTCAATGTCGAGATCGTTGGTCGGTTCATCGAGCAGCAACATGTTACCGCCAACCTGCAGCAGTTTCGCCAGATGCAGACGACCACGCTCACCGCCGGACAGTTCGCCGACGCGTTTGCCCTGATCAACACCTTTGAAGTTGAAGCGGCCCACGTAGGCACGGCTTGGCATTTCGGTGGTGCCGATACGCATGATGTCCTGACCACCGGAGACTTCTTCCCACACGGTTTTGCTGTTGTCCATGGAATCACGGAACTGATCCACGGAGGCCAGTTTCACGGTATCGCCCAGCTCAATCGTGCCGCCGTTCGGTTGTTCCTGACCCGACATCATGCGGAACAGCGTGGATTTACCCGCGCCGTTCGGACCGATGATCCCGACGATCGCGCCTTTCGGCACGGTGAAGGACAAATCGTCGATCAGAACGCGATCGCCGTACGATTTGCTCAGGTTTTTCACTTCAACGACTTTATCGCCCAGGCGCGGACCCGGTGGAATAAACAGTTCGTTGGTTTCGTTACGTTTCTGGTATTCGGTGCTGTTCAGCTCTTCAAAGCGTGCCAGACGGGCCTTGCCCTTAGACTGACGGCCTTTCGCGCCCTGACGTACCCATTCCAGCTCTTTCTCGATAGATTTACGACGAGCGGCTTCAGAAGAGGCTTCCTGCGCCAGACGTTCATCTTTCTGTTCCAGCCAGCTGGAGTAGTTACCTTCCCACGGAATACCTTCACCGCGGTCAAGCTCCAGGATCCATCCGGCCACGTTATCGAGGAAGTAACGGTCATGCGTGATCGCCACAACGGTGCCTTCGAAGTCGTGCAGGAAGCGTTCCAGCCAGGCCACGGATTCTGCATCCAGGTGGTTGGTCGGTTCGTCGAGCAGCAGCATGTCTGGTTTTTCCAGAAGCAGGCGGCACAATGCTACACGGCGACGTTCACCCCCGGACAGGGTAGCGACTTTCGCATCCCAGTCGGCCAGACGCAGCGCATCGGCGGCGCGTTCCAGCTGGCTGTTCAGGTTGTGGCCGTCATGCGCCTGAATGATCTCTTCCAGACGACCCTGTTCGGCGGCCAGTTTATCGAAATCAGCCTCCGGATCGGCGTACAGCGTGTACACCTCATCAAGGCGTTTTAACGCGCCAACGACTTCAGAAACGGCTTCTTCCACGGACTCACGCACGGTGTGTTCCATGTTCAGCTGCGGTTCCTGCGGCAGATAGCCGATTTTCAGGTCGGGTTGCGGGCGTGCTTCACCTTCGATGTCGGTATCGATACCGGCCATGATGCGCAGCAGCGTGGATTTACCTGAACCGTTCAGACCCAAAACACCGATTTTGGCGCCAGGGAAGAAACTCAGGGAGATGTTCTTAAGAATATGACGCTTCGGCGGAACAACTTTGCCGAGGCGATGCATGGAATATACGTATTGAGCCACGTTGTTTTGAGCCTCTTTCTCTGCGGGCCGTGCGTGTGTGCCGGATCAGAACAGGTTGATCCAACGGGCGCTGCGGCGAATTAAGCCAGCCCCGCCTGACTGCGGCATGACTGGTAAGGGTTCCGACCGGCAAGTTTAGCGTGTTTCAGTCGTGTTCCCAACCATCAGCTTCACAGTAAGACGAGAATGTTGCTGGCGCAGTGTCAGGCAGTCAGTATTTAACCGGCAGTCAGGGCGATTTCTCCGGATTCACTGGCGGGGCGCAGAGGGTGAGGGCGGCCAACAAACATACCGGAAGTCAGAATATCCGTGAGTTTAACCACATGATAAATCGCCTGTTTGTTGTGTGTTTTGACCTTGCGCTTAATATTGCCTTTGTGCGATGCGACGGTTTTTTGTTTGATATTCAGATGCTGTGAAATGTTCAGCGTATCCAGCCCTGACATCCACATTTTCAGAATGCTGAACTCGGTGCGGCTCAGGCTGACCGGAGTGAGATCTAACGGAACCCCGATTTCTATCGCCCGTGAGATTTGCAGGTTAGGAGCGATAAGCTGATAGATAGTGGTCGTGCGGATGGATTTCGACACAATGATGACGTTGTGGCGGATCGGGACATAGTTCTGATAATTCAGGTTATCTTTGGAAATAAACACAAAAAACAGCGTGCCGGGATGGGCGTTGATCACGGCTTTTAACGCCAGGCCCGCCTGCACATCCGACATAAAGCAGTCTTCATTTACAAAGATGATTTCAGGTGTCAGAGACTTGCAGGCAGTTTGCAGCTCAGTAATGTCCTTTAGCGAAAGAATGTCTTTCTGATGTTGTCCGTTGAGTTGCAAAAGTGACTGCAATGCCAGCTGTGTGTAAAAGCACTTATCTACAATGAGCGATGACATCGTGAGTTACCTATTTTTGGCTCCATGTGGTTCTGCTTGCGCAGAAAGAGCTCGTTTTTATGAAACTGCTGAGGATCTATCGGGTAGTGTCCTGAAAATCGCCGGTGAGCGGGGAAGCTGAAATGGCTGTGCGCCGGGAATACCCTTGGGCAGAGTAATAAGTCGGGGGCGGGTTGATGTAAATCAGTTGTACGGGCTTTGGGATGTTTTGTGTGAAATTTGAGACGAAATGAGCGCCGGTGAGGCTGAATTATTTGAATATGTTACTTTTATGACAAAAAAACCGGGCTACAGAATATAGCCCGGCAGGTTGCATTAAGGTCAGACTTTTTTGCGGATGTAGCGGTTAACCAGCCATTTTTCGATTTCGACGATAATGAAGATCATCGCACCGACCACCAGCGTAATTCCCCAGAATTTCAGTGGCATTGGCACGGTGCCGAACAGGTTGTTCATCACCGGCAGGTAAATCAGCGCCAGCTGCAACACCAGTAATACGCCGGAGACAATCCACAGACCTTTGTTGACGAACACTTCGCGGGTCAGCGGGAAACGGTCCATGACGCGGCAGTTAAACATGTACACCCACTGCGCGGTGACCAGCGTTTGCAACAGCACGGTGCGGATAAGATCGCTGCTGTAGCCACGCGGCTGCATCCAGGCTTCGAGGATAAAGGCGCTGCAGGCGATCAGAATCCCCACGAACGCGATACGCCAGACAGAGTACAGGTCGAGAACGTGCTGACCCGGTGCGCGCGGTGCGCGACGCATCATGCCTTTCTCCGCGGGCTCGAAGGCCAGACCGAAAGAGAGCGTGGTCGAGGTGGCCATGTTCATCCATAAGATCTGCACCGGGGTGAGCGGAATGACCGCGCCAGCCAGAATCGCCAGGATGATCAGCAGCCCCTGCGCGAGGTTAGTCGGTAAAATAAACAGAATGGTTTTCTTGAGGTTGTCGTATACCCGACGTCCTTCTTTCACCGCACTGGCAATCGTCGCAAAGTTGTCATCGGTAAGCACCATGTCTGCCGCTTCTTTGGTGACTTCTGTCCCTTTGATGCCCATCGCGATGCCGACGTCGGCTTGTTTCAGCGCGGGCGCATCGTTCACGCCATCGCCGGTCATGCCCACCACTTCACCGGTATCCTGTAACGCTTTTACCAGACGCAGCTTATGCTCAGGGCTGGTTCGGGCGAAAATATCGTACTGACTGGCGGCAATCGCCAGTTCGGTGTCATCCATGTGCTCCAGCTGGTAGCCGGTGATGGAGTCGCCGCTGTTACCGATGCCTAACATTTTACCGATAGCCATCGCCGTTTCCTGGTGGTCACCGGTGATCATTTTCACGCGGATCCCGGCCTGCTGGCACTGAGCAATGGCGTCAATCGCTTCGGGACGCGGTGGATCCATCATCCCGGCAATACCGGCGAAGATCAGACCGTCCTGCAAATCATCATGATCCAAATCGCCGTTGATCTCTGGCTCATCTTTAAACGCCGCTGCGACCATGCGCAGACCCTGACGGGCATAGCGCGCCATTTCTTCTTCCCAGTATGCGCGGCGGAAAGGCGTAATGCCGTTTTCAGTCAGCTCAAATTTAGCCAGCGAGAACAGAACATCCGGTGCGCCGGTCAGGAACAGCTGCGTTTTGCCGTCAATGCGTTGCAGGGTAGACATGTATTTGTGCTTGGAATCGAACGGAATTTTATCCAGTGGCTCGACCTTGCCGGTGTTCAGATTCGATTTGGCTGCCAGCACTTTCAGGGCGCCGGACGTGGGTCCGCCGGTGATGCCCCAGTGGCCTTTTTCGTCCTGCATCAGCTGGCTATCGTTACACAGATCCACGGCGGTGATGAAGGTATTGAGCACCGGCGTGTTGATCACATCGACCTGTTTGTGCGTTTGCGCGTCAACGATGCGGCCTTTCGGCTGGTAGCTTTCGCCTTCGACGTTATAGACCCGGTCTGCCAGGATCACGGCCTTGACGGTCATTTCATTCATGGTCAGCGTGCCGGTTTTATCCGAGCAGATCACGGTCATGGAACCCAGGGTTTCGACAGTCGGCAGCTTACGGATAATGGCGTGATTACGCGCCATCGACTGAACGCCCAGGGAGAGAATAATCGAGATAATGGCCGGTAAACCTTCCGGCACCGAGGCGACAGCCAGGCTAATCAGCGACAACAGCAGCTCGCCGAGTGGCATATCACGCAGGATGAAAGCGAAGACGAACAGGAACGCCATCATCAGTAAAATCAGGGCGAAAATGCCTTTGCCCAGTTTGTCGATTTGCTGCAACAGCGGCGTACGCTGCGGCTTAATCGCCGACATCATCTGATTGATGTGGCCGAGTTCGGTGTCTTTACCGGTGGCATAAACCACACCGGACGCAGTACCGCCGCTGATCATCGTGCCGGAGAACAGCAGATTGTGGCGATCGCCAATCATCACTTCGCCATCGATCACATGGGCATTTTTGGTCACAACGGTGGATTCACCGGTGAGGATCGCTTCTTCGACCTGCAGGTTATGGGCGCTGATAATGCGCAGGTCAGCCGGAATTTTGTCGCCGGGACGCAGTTGCACGATATCACCGGGCACAAGCTGGTCGGCATTGATGGTTTGCACCTGTCCGTCGCGCAGCACGACGGCCTGGCTTGAGAGCATATTCTGAATACTTTTCAGTGACTTCTCTGCGCTGTTTTCCTGCAAAAAGCCAATCATCGCGTTGACTACTGCCACGCCGAGGATCACAAAGGTATCGACCCAGTGGCCCATTGCGCCGGTCACCACCGCAGCTGCCAGCAGGATATAAATCAGAACATCATTGAAGTGCGCCAGAAAACGCATCAGCGCGCTTTTGGTTTGTTTTTCAGGTAATGCATTTGGCCCGTATTCTTTCAGACGTTCGGTCGCATCCGGCTGGCTCAGACCATTTTCGCCGGTACCCAGACGTAACATGGCTTCTTTACCGCTCAGCTGATACCAGGTTTTGTTATCTGGCGGTGCTGAAGAAGAAGGGCTGGCATTCGTTTTTACTGCACTAGATGAATGGTTCATAATGTTTTCCGTAAGCGAGTAAAGGAGTGTCGCTGATTAATTAATTCACCGATGTAATGGCGGAGAATATTAAGACCGCTTTTACAATATGAGTGAGATGATAATTTAATCGTATTTAAGGTTTTTGATCTGAGTTAAGAAATACTTTGTTACGTTCGCTTTTAATAGTTTTTTTCATTAAAAACAATGAAATATAAATTTTAAGATTATCCGTATTAATGCATTTTCATTTAGTAATCGTTTAGGAATCAAATATCAATGTAAATTAGCGTAAATATATCTCAGCTTTGTTATGGGCTTATTATTTATGTGATAGTAAGGAAGCTATCTATTATCGTGAATAATCCTAAGAATATTGTTATTCACTCAATAATAATGCGGGTATTACCTCGCATAAAGTAAAGGCGTGAAGTAAAAACGTCCGGCCACGTCTGGTAACCGCGCACTGCTTGCACCACACTGTGTAAAGTTTGTGATGTCGCGGCGGCATTACTTCAATTTTAAAAATGAATCGATTAGCGTAGTCGAGGTCTGAATAACGCATAACGGTTCCGGCAAGAATTTCAGAGCGTCTGCAGGGCAATTCCTGTGCAGTCTGCGCAGCAAGAAACACAACCCGCGAGGATAAAGGTAAGTATGGTCAAGGTGGACAGATGGCACTCGCTGGCAATGAGCATGTTGCTGGTGACGGTTTCGGGCGTGGCGAAAGCAGATTCCCTCGACGCACAGCGTCAGCATTACATGCAGATTAAACAGGCATGGGACAGCAACCAGATGGATGTCGTCAGTCAACTGATGCCAACGCTGGAAGATTATCCGCTTTATCCCTACCTCGAATACCGTCAGCTGACGCAGGATCTTGGCGAGGCGACGCCTGCCCAGATCAACGCTTTTGTGAAAGCGAACCCGACATTACCGCCTGCGCGCTCGTTGCCTTCTCGTTTCGTCAACGAGCTGGCGCGCCGTCAGGACTGGAACAGTCTGCTTTCTTTCAGCCCGCAGCCACCAAAGCCCGTCGCTGCCCGCTGTAACTACTATTATGCAAAATGGGCGACCGGCGATCAGAAAACGGCTTTCGACGGCGCCAAAGACATCTGGCTGACCGGCACTTCATTGCCGAATACCTGCGATAAACTGTTCAACGTGTGGCAGGGCGCCGGGAATCAAACCGCGCTGACCACATTGCAGCGTATCGGTCTGGCGATGAAAGCCGGGAATACCAACCTGGTTAACTTCCTGGCGAAACAGTTGCCACCGGATTATCAGACCATGCGCGATGCGCTGCTGGCGCTGCAAAACAATCCCAACACCATTGAAAGCTTTGCACGCAGCGTAGGGCCGACCGATTTCACCCGTAACGCGACCAGCATTACGTTCGCCCGCATTGCGCGCGATGATTCAGAAAATGCGCGCTCGATGATCCCGGTGCTGGCACGGTTGCAGAAGATGAGCGACAGCGATCGTCTTGAACTGGAAGAGGCTGTCGCCTGGCGCTACATGGGCAGCGATGTCACCTCTGAACAGGCGGCATGGCGCGATAACGTGATTCTGCGCAGCCATTCCACCACGCTGGTGGAACGTCGCATCCGTATGGCGCTGGCCGCCGGTGACCGTCAGGGTTTAAGCCAGTGGCTGGAACGTTTGCCGCAGGACGCGCTGCAAGAAGACGAATGGCAGTACTGGCGTGCTTCAGTGATGATCGACAAAGGGCAGAAAACGCAGGGCGAGGCGATGCTGCGCACCTTGATGAAAGGGCGTGGTTTCTATCCGATGGCCGCGGCTCAGAAGCTGAATGTCGCGTATCCGATGCAGATTTCCGTTGCCGCCAGACCGGATGCCAGCATTGGCAAATTGCCGGAAGTGGCGCGCGTTCGCGAGCTGATGTACTGGCAGATGGATAATCTGGCGCGCACCGAGTGGAGCTATCTGGTGAGCAGCCGCAGTGAATCTCAGCAGTCGGCGCTGGCACGTTATGCTTTCGAACAAAAATGGCCGGATCTGAGCGTGCAGGCGACCATCACCGGCAAGCTGTGGGATTATCTGGAAGAACGTTTCCCGCTTGCCTGGCCGGATGAATTCCGCCGTGCGACCAATGATAAAGGCATCACGCAAAGTTATGCGATGGCGATTGCCCGTCAGGAAAGTGCGTGGAATCCTAAAGCCCGTTCGCCGGTTGGCGCGGCGGGTCTGATGCAGGTCATGCCTGCCACCGCGCAGCACACGGTGGATATGTTCAGTTTGCAGGGTTACAGCAATCCGGCGCAGTTGCTGGATCCGCAGATGAATATCACTATCGGTACCAGCTATCTGGAATACGTCTATCAGATGTTTGGCCGCAACCGTATTCTTGCCAGCGCCGCTTACAACGCCGGGCCTTCGCGTGTGAATACCTGGCTTGGCAACAGTGCGGGCAGGGTCGATTCTGTCGCCTTTGTCGAAAGCATCCCGTTCTCTGAAACACGCCGATATGTTAAAAATGTGTTGGCATATGATGCGTTTTATCGCTATTTTTTACATCAACCCGCCAAAATATTGACGGATGCCGAATGGCAGAGGCGTTACTGATCGCCGGTTGTCTATGTTAAACTGCTGTACTAGTTCAATAGTATGGCAGCCAAACATGACTCAACGACCGCTCAATGACCCTGCTCTTTCCCAACAAGGCAATGAGGACTGGCAGTGCTTTCTGGCACTGCTACAGCAATCTTTTGCTGAAAATCTGCATCAGGATCTCTTGCAACTGCTGCTGACGCCCGACGAACGTGCGGCGCTCGGCACGCGGGTGCGGATTATTCAGGAGCTGATGCGCGGGGAGATGAGCCAGCGGGAGCTGAAGAGTCAGTTAGGTGCGGGGATCGCCACGATTACGCGCGGTTCCAACGGCCTGAAGAACGCGCCGGCACCGCTGAAGGCATGGCTGGGAGAGCAACTGTTGACGGAGGGATCTTCGGCAGACAAAACGGACGACTGATGCGTCCGTTTTGATCATAAATTTAATGTGTCAGCGATCTTATCTGATAAACCGCATTATGGAAGGGCGCTAAGGCCAGTACCAGCGCCTGATGGTAAACACTGGTGCGGGTCAGTTTCCCTGCTGTAAACACACCAATGGCACCGCCTTTGCGTTTCACTTCTGCGATACCCGTCAGTTTTTCCATCTCATCCCCCAGTTCACTGCCCTGGTTGATTCCCTGTAAAATGATTTCAGGTAACATCAGGCTGGCTGAGCGGGATTCACCGCGCTGGTGCATGTTCTCAATCACCATCCAGGCGAACGTCATATTGTCTTCGATACCGGCTTCCACGCCGACCCAGAAGTCAGCTTCCGGGCGAACCTGACGTGCGCCGATCACGCGATGACGCGCTCCGGTGCGGGTTTCATTGCTGCCGATGGGCTGATTGGGTACACCACTGTCGACGTCAACACCTTCGATGCGGAATGCCTCAGCGCCGAAAATATCTTCAAAAGCCATGGCGATAGCTTTGATCTTTGCCGGGTTAGTGGTTGCAGCGACAACATGGTACATAGAGTTTTAGCATCCTTTAGCAAATTTCACGCAGTATAACGGAAAACACTCATGTTACAGGTATATCTCGTCCGTCATGGCGAAACAGAATGGAACGCAGCGCGCCGTATTCAGGGGCAGTCAGACAGCCCGCTGACGGAAAAAGGTCTTTTTCAGGCCCGTCAGGTGGCGGAGCGTGTGCGCAACGAAGGCATCACTCACGTTATCACCAGTGATTTGGGGCGTACCCGTCACACCGCACAGATTATCGCTGATGCCTGTGGCTGTGAAGTGATCAACGAACCGCGCCTGCGGGAGTTGCATATGGGCGTACTCGAAGAGCGTATTCTCGATGGTCTGACGGAACAGGAAGAAATCTGGCGTAAGCAGATGGTGGACGGTTCGCCGGAAGGGCGTATTCCGCAAGGCGAAACCATGACCGAACTGGCAACCCGGATGCGCGCCGCGCTCGACAGTTGTCTGGATCTGCCTGCGGGCAGCAAGCCTCTGCTGGTCAGCCACGGCATTGCGCTGGGCAGTCTGATCAGTACGATCCTGGGGTTGCCTGCTTATGCTGAGCGTCGTCTGCGGTTGCGTAACTGCTCGCTGTCGCGAGTCGATCATCAGGAAAGCGCCTGGCTGGCGAGTGGCTGGATAGTGGAAACAGCGGGCGATATCTCACATCTGGATCAGCCCGCTTTGGACGAATTACAACGCTAACGCCAGAGGCGTTAGCGGCGGATTGGGATCAGGTAATCACATTCTATTTCGGTCGGCGTCGTACCCGGCGCCCGGCCGTTGGTGTAGAAGCGTTCGATGTCCTGTCCCTTTCTGCGCGTCAGTTTCAGGGTCGGCAGACAGGTGCTGTACAAGGTCAGAATGAATTCCTGCAAATGCTCAGGCGTGCCACTGTAGTGGAACATGGCATATTCCCCTTCCTGTAACACAATCGGCTGACCTTCAACGTTTTCCGGCAAATGATTCGGTTCCAGCGCCGTGGTGTACATGACTTCCTGCTCATCATCCTTTTCCTGACTTGGACGCGAATGGTGCAGGCCGTAGAGGACTGGCGGCAGGGTTTTCGCTTCACCAATGTACTGGCGCCAGAAGTGACGGCGCATCTCGTTACGGTACGTGGTAATTTGCTCCAGCGTACAGGCGTAACTCTGCGTCATCCCAATCAGGTGTTGTTCCGGCAGTGAGATATACTCAGGCTGCGGCAGAATGAAAGCACCGAGACGGATAGGCGGACAAATGCCGAACGAATGCCAGTCTTCAGCACGGCGATACAGCGCAGGCGTCTGGGCAAACTGTTTTTTAAAGGCCCGGGTAAACGTTTGTTGAGAGTCAAAACGGTATTGCAGGGCGATATCTAAAATCGGGCGGCTGGTGAGACGAAGTGCGACGGCCGCTTTAGAGAGACGACGTGCGCGTATGTATGCGCCAATAGCGTTATTGGTGACATCTTTAAACATGCGCTGCAGGTGCCACTTGGAATAGCCAGCCTTGGCTGCGACATTGTCGAGTGACAAAGGCTGGTCTAAATGGGTTTCTAACCAGCTAAGAAGGTCACGAATGATTCCTGCTTGATCCATAGATCGTCCTCGTTGAGCTAAGATAAATGCACAGAATGATGGTCGGCATAATAGCAACTTTTTCGAGATAAGACTTCTTAAGAATTTTTTGGCTATCTGTGCTATTCGCGGGTGTTACAGAGTATTTCACTCTGAAAGTGTGAATAAACGCTTTCTGAATGGGGTTTCTATAGAAAACAACGTCATGCTTATGACGTGGAGTAACTTAATGAAAAAGTGTTGGATTTTTGTTTTTGGGATGTTTGTTTTTTGTTCTGGTGCTGCGCATGCAGAGCAGGTGGGGTCGGTAGATACGGTCTTTAAACTGTTCGGTCCGGATCACAAGATCGTGGTCGAGGCCTTTGATGATCCTGATATTAAAAATGTAACCTGTTATATCAGCCGTGCAAAAACCGGCGGTATTAAGGGCGGGCTGGGTCTGGCGGAAGATACTTCTGATGCTGCGATTTCCTGTCAGCAGGTCGGGCCGATTGAACTGAGTGACAAAATTAAACAAGCGAAAGATAAGGGGGAGGTTGTTTTTCAGAAACGGACATCACTGGTGTTTAAAAAGCTTCAGGTGGTTCGGTTCTACGATGAGAAACGCAACGCCCTTATTTATCTGAGCTATTCCGATAAAGTCGTTGATGGTTCGCCGAAAAATGCGCTGAGCGCCGTGCCGATCATTCCCTGGGGGCATCCGGCACCGTAAATCAGGGTGTCATCCTGCTATAGAAAAGGCCAGCTTTCGCTGGCCTTTTACGTTTGATACCTGTGGCAACAGAACGGTTGGCAACCTTCTGTATGCGGGCCGGGGATCAGTCTTCCAGATCACCGCAGAAACGGTAGCCTTCGCCGTGAATGGTGGCGATGATTTCAGGTGTGTCAGGCGTCGCTTCGAAATGCTTACGGATGCGACGGATAGTCACGTCCACCGTACGGTCATGAGGTTTCAGCTCACGGCCAGTCATTTTCTTCAGCAAATCGCCACGGGTTTGGATCTTGCCCGGGTTTTCACAGAAGTGCAGCATGGCGCGGAATTCACTGCGCGGTAATTTGTACTGCTCACCCTGAGGGCTGATCAGTGAACGGCTGTTGATGTCTAATTCCCAGCCATTAAATTTGTAGCTTTCTACCAGACGACGTTCTTCACCGGCAGTACCCAGGTTCATCGTGCGGGAAAGCAGGTTGCGAGCGCGGATGGTCAGCTCACGTGGGTTGAACGGCTTGGTGATGTAATCATCTGCGCCGATTTCAAGACCCAGAATTTTATCAACTTCATTGTCGCGGCCGGTCAGGAACATCAGTGCAACGCTGGCTTGTTCACGCAGTTCGCGTGCCAGCAGCAGGCCATTTTTGCCCGGCAGGTTGATGTCCATGATAACCAGATTGATGTCATTTTCGGACAGGATGTGGTGCATTTCTGCGCCATCATTGGCTTCATGTACCATGTAGCCTTCTGCTTCAAAAATGCTCTTTAACGTATTACGTGTCACTAACTCGTCTTCGACGATCAGAATATGTGGGGTCTGCATGATTGCTACCTAAGATTGCCAACAAATAGAAAATAGGAGTACAGAAGTCCTTGTTATCCCGATGAATTTCGACGGCTTACTGGCCATCTCACTCGTTACATGACTAAAGTACGTAAACGCGTTCTCGATGCAATTTCCATCAACGGCAACAACATCGCAAGCTCGGTCAGGGATTCCACTTTCTGCAGTTCCACGTGGTCCTAAAGCGGCGCATATCCTAACCCTATTAACAGCAATATAACAGCGAGTGCCGAAATTACCACCCAACAAAACTACGGTTTGTTGACATATATCAAGTTCAATTGTAGCACGGTAACAGAAACGTGAAAAACACTTATAAGAATGCACGCTTGAGTCACATTTCGTCCTTTATTGTACACGATTCAGCAATTCATTAAGTTGACCGAGATAAATGCAAAAAATGGATGAGTGAGTATTATATATCCTTATGAAAAATAATGATTTAAATTTTAATAAAGTTTGCTTAACCGCGCCAGCACCTTTTTTTACTGTCAGCTTCGGTTTTCCGATAAAATGGATGAATATATTCCGTCGGCTGTTAAGTTCTTGTGAATAATATAAGCATTGAATAAGGTCTGGCGCAGGGCAAAAATTCATCGCTGAACCACACCCGACATTATCTCTCCCACTCTTTGCGAAGGTACGACATGCAACTTCATATTATTTTGGTTTCACCTGCGCGCCCTGAAAATGTCGGGGCGGCGGCACGAGCCATGAAAACCATGGGCTTCGCATCCTTGCGTATTGTCGACAGCGAAGCGCATCTGAAACCGGAAGCGGGCTGGGTGGCGCATGGTTCGCAGGAGATCCTGCAAAATGCCCTGCATTTCACCACGCTGGCGGAGGCACTGGCCGATATCGATTTTACGGTGGCGACCACTGCCCGCAGCCGTGCGCGCTTCCACTATTACTGCACGCCGCCGGATTTGCTGACGCAGCTGGAAGAAAAAAGTCAGTGGGTGAACCATGCGGCGCTGGTGTTTGGGCGTGAAGATTCAGGCCTGACGAACGAAGAGCTTGAGCTCGCCGACATCCTCACGGGTGTGCCGATGGTGGCTGATTACCCGTCTCTGAATCTCGGGCAGGCGGTGATGGTTTTCTGTTACCAGCTGTCGTCGCTCAACCAGGTTGCCGCTGCACGTGCGGAAAATGCCGAGGCAGGGCAGTTGTCTGCCTTGCGTTCGCGGGTGGGCCGATTACTGGAAAACGTCGGGGCTGAAGATGATCAAAAACTGGCCGACTGGGTGCATCAGCGCCTCGGACTTTTGCAGCAGCGGGATGCTGCAATGCTGCACACTTTGCTGCATGACATCGAAAAAAAGCTGAACCAATGATGTGAGGGGTTTATTCTTTACGGTAGTGCAATATTCCGGATAAACTGAATAACCCTGCTATTTGAACTGGAATTTACTTTACGTGCAGCGGATTGTTCATTTTGTTACGACCGTGACCGTCAGCGTAAAACCAGAAAAAATTTGACTTGTTGTGCCTTATGCTTTAGCTAATAGAGGCAGACAGCGTAAAAACTCTAAGACAGACAGAAGATAAAAATGCGAATCATCAGCCTGAACACAACAATTATTACCACCACCGATACCACAGGTAACGGGGCGGGCTGACGCGTACAGGAAAAAAGAAAAAAGCCCGCACCTAACCAGTGCGGGCTTTTTTTTTAACACTTTAAAACGACGAGCTTCAGGAGAGAATCAGAAATGCGAGTGTTGAAATTTGGCGGGACCTCGGTAGCAAACGCAGAACGCTTCTTGCGGGTTGCGGACATTATGGAAAGCAATGCGCGTCAGGGACAGGTCGCAACGGTATTATCTGCACCTGCCAAAATTACCAACTATCTGGTCGCCATGATTGAGCGAACTGTCGCAGGACAGGACATTCACACCATCATGAGTGATGCAGAAAGCATTTTCGGACAGCTGATCTCGGGTCTGGCGGACGCACAACCGGGCTTTGATCTGGCAAAAGTGAAAGCCTATGTGGATCAGGAATTCGCTCAGCTCAAACAGTTGCTGCACGGCATCACCCTGCTGGGCCAGTGCCCGGACAGCGTCAACGCCTCAATCATCTGTCGTGGCGAAAAACTCTCTATCGCCATCATGGAAGCCGTATTTATTGCCAAAGGCTTTGGCGTCACCGTGATCAATCCGGTTGAGAAGCTGCTCGCGCAAGGCCATTACCTTGAATCCACCGTAGATATCAATGAATCCACCCGTCGCATTGCGGCAAGTGCCATTCCCGCTGACCACATTGTGCTGATGGCCGGTTTCACCGCCGGTAACGACAAAGGCGAACTGGTGGTGCTGGGGCGCAACGGCTCTGACTATTCCGCCGCCGTGCTGGCAGCGTGTTTACGCGCTGACTGCTGCGAAATCTGGACCGATGTTGACGGTGTCTATACCTGTGACCCGCGCATTGTGCCCGATGCCCGCCTGCTGAAATCGATGTCGTATCAGGAAGCGATGGAGCTGTCGTACTTTGGTGCGAAAGTGCTTCATCCGCGTACCATCCTGCCTATTGCTCAGTTCCAGATCCCTTGTCTCATCAAAAACACCACTAACCCGCAGGCGCCGGGTACCCTGATTGGCAGTGAAAGCCTTGGCGATAACACGCCGGTGAAAGGCATTACCAACCTGAACAACATGGCGATGATCAACGTGTCCGGGCCGGGTATGAAAGGGATGATCGGCATGGCGGCGCGCGTTTTTGCGGTGATGTCCCGTTCAGGCATTTCCGTCGTTCTGATCACTCAGTCCTCGTCTGAATACAGCATCAGTTTCTGTGTGCCGCAAAATGAGCTGGAGCGCGCGCGTAAGGCGCTGGAAGACGAATTCTATCTGGAACTGAAAGACGGCCTGCTTGAGCCGCTCGACGTGATGGAAAAACTGGCGGTGATTTCCGTGGTCGGCGACGGCATGCGGACGCTGCGCGGGATCTCGGCGAAATTCTTCTCTGCGCTGGCGCGTGCCAACATCAATATTGTGGCGATTGCCCAGGGTTCTTCTGAGCGTTCAATTTCTGTTGTCGTCAATAACGACGATGCGACTACTGGTGTGCGTGTCAGCCACCAGATGCTGTTTAACACCGATCAGGTGATCGAAGTATTCCTGATCGGCGTCGGCGGTGTGGGCGGCGCGTTGATCGAACAGATCCGCCGTCAGCAGGCATGGCTGAAAACCAAACATATCGATCTGCGCGTTTGCGGTATCGCCAATTCCCGCGCGTTGCTGACCAACGTTCACGGCATTGCGCTCGACAGCTGGCAGCAGGAGCTGGCCGCCGCGAAAGAGCCGCTGAATCTGGGGCGCCTGATCCGTCTGGTCAAAGAATATCATCTGCTCAATCCGGTGATCGTCGACTGTACGTCCAGCCAGGAAGTGGCCGATCAGTATGCCGATTTCCTGACAGACGGTTTCCACGTTGTTACGCCGAACAAAAAAGCCAACACCTCATCGATGAATTACTACCACCAGTTGCGCAAAGCGGCGGATGGTTCGCGCCGTAAATTCCTGTACGACACCAACGTCGGTGCGGGTTTGCCGGTGATCGAAAACCTGCAAAACCTGCTGAACGCCGGTGACGAACTGCTGCGATTCTCCGGCATCCTTTCCGGTTCGTTATCGTTCATCTTCGGTAAACTGGATGAAGGCATGTCACTGTCTGCGGCGACCTTGCAGGCGAAGGAAATGGGCTATACCGAGCCGGATCCGCGTGATGATCTTTCCGGTATGGACGTTGCCCGTAAGTTGCTGATTCTGGCGCGTGAAGCCGGATACAAGCTGGAGCTGACGGATATCGAGGTGGAATCTGTTTTACCGTCTTCCTTCAATGCAGAAGGCAACGTGAATGAATTTGTGGCGCGTCTGCCGGAACTGGATGCACAATTCGCCAAACGCGTGGCCGAGGCTACCGCAGAGGGCAAGGTACTGCGTTATGTCGGTGCTATCGAAGAGGGGCGTTGCAAAGTGAAAATCGATGCCGTCGATGGTAATGACCCGCTTTATAAAGTAAAAAATGGTGAGAATGCGCTGGCGTTTTATAGTCGCTATTATCAGCCGTTGCCGCTGGTTCTGCGTGGTTACGGTGCCGGTAATGATGTGACGGCAGCAGGTGTGTTTGCCGATCTTTTGCGAACGCTGTCATGGAAGTTAGGAGTTTAATATGGTTAAGGTGTATGCCCCGGCTTCAATTGGGAACGTCAGCGTCGGTTTCGACGTGCTGGGCGCGGCAGTTTCTCCGGTGGACGGTACGCTGCTCGGCGACTGTGTGTCGGTTGAAGCTGCCACAGAATTTAGCCTGAAAAGTGAAGGCAAGTTTGTCTCCAAACTGCCAGACCGCATGGAAGACAACATTGTCTATCAGTGCTGGCAGCGTTTCTGTCAGGAAATCGGCAAGGAAGTGCCGGTGGCGATGACGCTGGAAAAAAACATGCCGATCGGATCCGGTCTGGGTTCCAGCGCATGCTCGGTGGTTGCCGGTCTGATGGCGATGAATGAATTCTGCGGCAAGCCGTTAAGTGAAAACCAGATGCTGTCGCTAATGGGAGAGCTGGAAGGGCGTATTTCCGGCAGCGTACATTTTGACAACGTCGCGCCGTGCTATCTGGGCGGCATTCAGCTGATGCTGGAAGAGCTGGATATCATCAGCCAGAACGTGCCGAGTTTTGACGACTGGCTGTGGGTGATGGCGTATCCGGGGATTAAAGTTTCAACGGCGGAAGCTCGGGCAATCTTACCGGCACAGTATCGCCGTCAGGATTGCATCAGCCATGGCCGTTATCTGGCGGGCTTTATTCACGCCTGCCATACCCAGCAACCCGCGCTGGCGGCGAAGCTGATGAAAGACGTGATTGCTGAACCGTATCGCACTCGTCTGCTGCCGGGCTTTGCGGAAGCACGCACCGCCGCAGAAGAAATCGGTGCGCTGGCCTGCGGGATTTCCGGTTCCGGCCCGACGCTGTTTGCAGTGTGTAACGACAGCGCCACGGCGAAACGCATGGCTGACTGGTTGCAGGCGCACTATCTGCAAAATGACGAAGGTTTTGTTCATATTTGTCGTCTTGATACCGCGGGCGCGCGGGTATTGGGATAACTCGAAAATTTACTGGGATAACAAATGAAACTGTACAACCTGAAGGATCACAACGAGCAGGTCAGCTTTGCTCAGGCAGTTAAACAAGGTTTAGGAAAACAGCAGGGTTTATTCTTCCCGCTGGATCTGCCTGAATTTGAACTGACCGAAATCGACCGCTTGCTGGAGCTGGATTTCGTCACCCGCAGCAGCCATATTCTTTCTGCTTTCATCGGCGATGAAATCCCTGAAGAAGCGTTACATCAGCGTGTGAAAAATGCGTTTGCCTTCCCGGCGCCGGTCGCCAAAGTGGAAGAAGACATCGCCTGCCTGGAGCTGTTCCACGGCCCGACGCTGGCGTTTAAAGATTTCGGTGGCCGCTTCATGGCGCAGATCCTGACTCAGGTGTCTGGCGATCAGCCGGTGACCATTCTGACCGCAACCTCCGGGGATACCGGTGCGGCAGTGGCGCATGCTTTCCACGGTATGAAAAATGTGCGCGTTGTTATTCTGTATCCGCGCGGCAAAATCAGCCCGCTGCAGGAAAAACTGTTCTGTACGCTCGGTGGCAATATTCATACCGTGGCGATTGATGGCGATTTCGATGCCTGTCAGGCGCTGGTCAAGCATGCCTTTGATGATGAAGAGCTGAAACACGCGCTGAAGCTGAACTCGGCGAACTCTATCAACATCAGCCGTCTGCTGGCGCAGATCTGCTATTACTTCGAAGCCGTTGCCCAACTGCCGCAGGAAGCGCGCAATCAGCTGGTTGTGTCGGTACCAAGCGGTAACTTCGGCGATCTGACCGCCGGTTTGCTGGCGAAATCTCTGGGCCTGCCGATCAAACGCTTTATTGCGGCAACTAACGCCAACGACACGGTGCCACGTTTCCTGTCTAACGGGGAATGGGAACCGAAGAAAACCGTCGCGACGCTGTCGAATGCGATGGACGTCAGCCAGCCTAACAACTGGCCGCGCGTGGAAGAGTTGTACCGCCGCAAGATCTGGCAACTGAAAGATCTCGGTTTTGGTGCCGTCAGCGATGACACCACCGAAGACGCGATGCGCGAGCTGGCGGACCTCGGTTATATCTCTGAGCCGCACGCCGCAATTGCTTACCGCGTGCTGCGCGATCAGCTGCAACCGGGCGAGTTCGGCCTGTTTATCGGCACCGCGCATCCGGCGAAATTCAAAGAAAGCGTGGAATCGATTTTGGGTCAGGATATCGGCTTGCCGAAAGAACTGGCTGAACGCGCGGATTTACCGCTGCTGTCGCATAACCTGCCGGCTGATTTCAGCGAAATGCGTGCATTCCTGATGGCACTGCCTGAATAAAGGCTGTGCGTCAGAAAGGCAAAAGCCCTCTTCAGGAGGGCTTTTTTATGTCTGTCACTCAGGGAAATCAGCGTTCAGGGCGGGTAAATACCAGCTCATTGCCCTGTGAACGTGATTCATCAAATGCGTAACCTTCCAGATTGAAATCCTGAAGCTGTTTCGGCTTATCCAGACGCTCTTTGATGATAAACCGGCTCATCAGACCGCGGGCTTTTTTGGCGTAGAAGCTGATGACTTTGTATTTGCCATTTTTTTCATCGAGGAAGACGGGCTTGATGATCTCCCCATCCAGAAGTTTAGGTTTCACCGCTTTAAAATATTCGTCGGAGGCCAGGTTCACCAGTACTTTGCTTTTATGTTCGCTGAGCAACAGGTTCAGTTTCTCAGTCAGTAATTCGCCCCAGAAAGCATAAAGATTCGTGCCCTGCGGATTTTCCAGGCGGATACCCATTTCCAGACGGTAGGGCATCATCAGATCCAGCGGACGCAGCAGGCCATACAAACCGGACAACATGCGCAGATGTTTCTGGGCAAAATCGAAGTCTTTCTCGCTGAAATCTTCTGCCTGTAAGCCGGTATACACGTCCCCTTTGAAGGCCAGCAGCGCCTGGCGCGCATTCTTCGGCGTGAAATCGGGCTGCCAGTCGTTGAACCTTTCCGCGTTCAGATGGGCCAGTTTGTCGCTGATCCCCATCAGGGAAGATATCTGCGCAGGGGACATTTTACGCGCCACGGTGATCAGCTCACTGGATTTTTCCAGCAGTTCAGGCTGGGTGTAGCGCGTTGTCGCAAGCGGGCTTTCGTAATCGAGCGTTTTAGCAGGAGAAATAATGGTCAGCATAGTGCGTCCGTTTGGTCAGTGACGGTTCAGATTCAGGAATTTTTCGTTGCACTACTGTAGCAAAAAAGTCAGTGAAATAGCGCGCTGGTGAAAATAACAGCGATAGGGAAAATCAGTTTTGATGCGGATTTTTATCCCAGATACCCGGCTCAAGCTGGCCGCGCAGTTCAGGAAAATGGTTCGGATTAAACACGGGGATTTTCCCCATGCGCTGCTGACGTTCATAGTCTTTCACGACTTTGACGGCAATGCCTGACAGCAACAGCAGGGCGGTCAGATTGAGAAGGGCCATCAGAGCCATGAAGATATCCGCCAGTTTCCATAAGACCTGTAATTCCATCAGGCAGCCGCCGAATACCATCGCAATCACCAGTAAACGAAAAGCCAGTAATTTCCCGCCCCTTTCGCTGCGCACAAAGCCGAGGTTGTTTTCCGCATAGGCGTAATTTCCGCAGATGGAGGTGAACGCAAACGTAAACACCAGTGCCGCCAGCACGACATTGCTCCAGCCCGGTATCGCAGGAGAAATGGCCTGATGGAGCAGGGCAATTCCGGACGGTGCACCGGGATTTGCGAGCGCGCCGGAGGTCAGAATGATCAACGCCGTCGCGGTACAAATCACTACAGTATCGATAAATACGGCCAGCATCTGATTAAAACCCAGCGCCGCCGGATGACTTACCGAAGCCATTGCGGCGGCGTTAGGCGAGGATCCAACCCCCGCTTCGCTGGCAAACACACCGCGCTGCATGCCCTGCGTGATGGCCTGCGTCATACCGTACGCCAGCGCGCCGGAAGCCGCTTCCTGCAAACCAAAGGCGCTTTTGAACACCAGCGCCAGAACCTGCGGCAGTTTTTCCACATGATGACCAATGACCCAGACAGCCAGCAGCAAATAGCCGAGGGCGATGAAGGGCATGAGTTTGTTCGCCAGCCGCGTTATCGCGCTTATGCCGCCAAAAATCAGTATGGCCGTCAGTGCGGCCAGTACGAAGGAGGTGGTCAGCGCGGGCGTGTCTAAAAACCGGGAGGAGGCCTGTGCGATAGCATTGGCCTGCAAGGCGATAAAAATGAATCCGCAGGAAATGACGATCAAAATGGAAAACAGGATGCCCATCCAGCGCATGCCCAGACCTTTCTCCATGTAATCCGCGGGGCCGCCACGGAAACGACCTTTGTTGCCGGGGCTTTTATAAATTTGCGCCAGCGTATTTTCTATCATCCCGGTGGCCATACTGAATACCGCAATCACCCACATCCAGAATATGGCACCTGGCCCGCCCAGCGTCAGCGCAATCGCCACGCCGGTCAGATTACCTGTCCCCATTCTTGAGGACATGCTCAGGCAAAATACGCTCCATACGGACAAGCCCCGGGCGTCGGGATGACGTTTGAACGGTGCGCGGGAAAAGAGATGGCGAAAGCGGCGGAACTGAATAAAGCCGAGGCGGAAGCTGAGATAAATACCGGTGCCTAACAACAGATAAATCAGGATCGAACTCCAGAGAACTGTATCGAAAAATTCCAGTAACTCATTCATGACTTATCCTTGTTTGATTACCTTTCATCATTTTTATCCACTCCGTGCGTGCGCCTCGCTGCGGGAGGGCTAACATACCTTTTTTACGTGACGGGGAATATATTCATTTTGGCTGATTTTGTGTGTTTTGGAAGGTGGGAAAATCCATGATGTTCGTAGCCGAGCATGCCGCGATAAGCGCCTTGCGCCTGGCTTTTTGCATGTTATCATCAGCCAAAGGCAAGGCATGAAAATGCCTATACGAAAACGTCCAAACGATGAGATATGCCAAAATGACCGATAAACTGACTTCCCTACGCCAAATGACTCAGGTTGTTGCTGACACCGGAGATATCGCGGCAATGAAGTTGTACCAGCCGCAGGATGCGACCACCAACCCGTCACTGATCCTCAGCGCTGCGCAAATTCCTGAATACCGTAAACTGATCGACGAAGCAATCGCCTGGGCACGTGACCAGAGCAGCGATCACGATCAGCAGATTACTGATGCCGCTGACAAACTGGCAGTAAACATCGGTCTGGAAATTCTGAAACTGGTCCCTGGCCGCATTTCAACTGAAGTTGATGCTCGTCTGTCTTACGACACTGACGCGAGCGTGGCTAAAGCTAAACGTCTGATCAAACTGTACAACGACGCGGGTATCACTAACGACCGTATCCTGATCAAACTGGCGTCTACCTGGCAGGGCATCCGCGCTGCAGAGAAACTGGAAAAAGAAGGCATCAACTGTAACCTGACGCTGCTGTTCTCCTTCGCTCAGGCTCGTGCTTGTGCAGAAGCGGGCGTCTTCCTGATTTCTCCATTCGTTGGCCGTATCCTCGACTGGTACAAAGCCAATGGCGACAAAAAAGAGTTCGCACCGAATGAAGATCCGGGCGTTGTGTCTGTGACCGAAATCTACGAATACTACAAACAGCACGGCTACGAGACTGTCGTGATGGGCGCAAGCTTCCGTAACATCGGCGAAATCATCGAACTGGCTGGCTGTGACCGTCTGACCATCGCACCTGCACTGCTGAAAGAGCTGGCAGAGAGCGAAGGCCCGCTGGAGCGCAAACTGTCCTTCTCCGGTGAAACCAAACCACGTCCTGCGCCACTGACTGAAGCTCAGTTCTACTGGGACCACAACCAGGATCCAATGGCGATCGACAAACTGGCTGACGGCATCCGTAAGTTTGCAATCGACCAGGGTAAACTGGAAAAAATGATTTCTGACCTGCTGTAATCAGCACTCAGTTTCAGCAAAAAGCGGCTCATCAGCCGCTTTTTTTATGCCTGCGATAAAACCCTCGGCCGGTTACCGATATACTGAAGCCTGTGACAATGAAGAAAAATGCTGTGGAGAAATAGCATGGATAAATTACTAATTGGTCTGGTATCGGTATCAGATCGCGCGTCGGGCGGTATTTATCAGGATAAAGGCATTCCGGCACTGGAAACGTGGCTGGAAAAAGCGCTGATCACGACCTATACGCTGGAAAAAAGATTAATCCCCGATGAGCAGCCGTTGATTGAACAGGCGATCAGTGAGCTGGTGGATGAATGCGGTTGTCATCTGGTGCTGACCACCGGCGGAACCGGCCCGGCGCGTCGCGACGTTACGCCAGACGCTACGCTGGCCGTTGCAGACCGTGAGATGCCGGGCTTTGGTGAGCAGATGCGTCAGATCAGTCTGCACTTTGTGCCGACGGCGATTTTATCGCGCCAGGTGGGCGTGATCCGCAAACAGGCGCTGATCCTCAATTTACCCGGCCAGCCAAAATCGATTCAGGAAACGCTTGAAGGGCTGAAAGATGCAGAAGGGAAGGTGATTGTGTCCGGCATTTTTGCCAGCGTACCTTACTGCATCCAGTTGCTTGATGGCCCTTATGTGGAAACGCACGAGGCGGTTGTAGCAGCTTTTCGCCCGAAAAGTGCCCGTCGCGATACAAAAAACTGAATACCATCACTTTATGAAAATATGCTGACGTAAGATTCAGGCTCACTGGTGTGAAAATTATTTGCCGCTATAGTAATGATTACTTTACATGAGGCGGCAAAACCTTTTTTCTATTCTCACTCTGGTGTCACACGGACTCTTATGCAACACGCACAATCGCGCCGGCTGAACCGGCAGGATTTCAAAACGCTGTCCCTGGCTGCGCTGGGCGGCGCCCTCGAATTCTACGACTTCATCATTTTCGTCTTTTTCGCTGCGGTAATCGGCGATCTTTTCTTTCCTGCAGATATGCCCGACTGGCTGCGTCAGGTTCAGACCTTTGGCATTTTCGCCGCCGGTTATCTGGCACGTCCGCTGGGCGGCATTATCATGGCGCACTTCGGCGATTTAGTTGGCCGCAAGCGCATGTTCAGCCTGAGCATTTTACTGATGGCGCTGCCAACGCTGGCCATGGGGATGCTGCCAACCTATGCCTCAATCGGCATCGCTGCACCGTTATTGCTGTTGTTGATGCGCGTTCTGCAGGGCGCGGCGATTGGCGGAGAAGTGCCCGGTGCATGGGTCTTTGTGGCAGAACACGTTCCGCGTAACCGTATTGGTTTTGCCTGCGGGACGCTGACCGCCGGGCTGACGGCGGGGATCCTGCTAGGTTCTCTGGTGGCAACCCTGCTTAACAGCGCAATGACGCCTGCGGCGATCAGCGACTTTGGCTGGCGAATTCCGTTCTTCCTCGGCGGTATTTTCGGCCTGTTTGCTATGTATCTGCGTCGCTGGTTGCAGGAGACGCCGATCTTCCTTGAGATGAAAGCGCAAAAAACGCTGGCAGAAGATCTGCCGCTGAAATCAGTGGTAGTGAATCATAAAAAAGAGATCGTGGTATCGATGCTGATGACCTGGCTTTTGTCGGCGGGCATCGTGGTGATCATTCTGATGACGCCAACCTGGCTGCAAAAGCAATACGGCATTCCGGCTGCGCAGGCGTTACAGGCGAACAGTCTGGCGACCATCGCTTTGACGTTTGGGTGTATCGCGGCGGGCTGGATTGTTGACCGCTTTGGTGCCAGCAAAACCTTTATCGTGGGCAGCCTGTTCCTTGGCATCTGCAGCTGGTCCTTCTACCATTCTGTGGCCGCAGACCCGTCGATGCTCATGGGCATGTATGCGCTGGTAGGGTTCAGCGTCGGGATCGTTGGCGCGGTGCCTTATGTACTGGTTCGCGCATTCCCGGCTGAAGTCCGTTTTACCGGTATTTCATTCTCGTACAATGTGGCTTACGCCATTTTTGGCGGGCTTACACCGTTATTTGTCACGTTGATTATGCGCGTGACGCCGATGGCACCGGCGTATTACGTTCTGGCGTTATCGGCGATCGGCTTGCTGACGGGCATCTATTTAACCCGTGATCTCAACAGTGAGGACAAGACACCGGCCCGTTATGATCAGCGGGTGACCTCCGGGCGTTAATGGCAACCGGGCCTTTCGACGGTAAAAACATCGGTACTATATCGGTACTACACCGGTACTATAAAAGCCAAAGGCCCCGCACAAGCGAGGCCTTTTTAGATCGTGCAGAGGGGAATTATGCCCCGGCGGTTACCGCATTCAGTGCGTGACCGTGAGGTTCGCCAATCGGCAAAATGGTGCGACCGTATTGTTCGTTGAGCACTTCAGCCATGGCCAGATAGATTGCGCTGGCGCCGCAGAAAATGCCTTCGAAACCGGCAAAGTGCAGTACGGCGGTGTTGCCCGTCATGTTGCCGAAACACAACAATGCGAACAAAATCGTCAGGCTTGCGAAAACAACCTGCAAACCTCGGTTGGCTTTCAGGGTGCCGAAAAACATGAATAAGGTGAAAATGCCCCACAGGCCAAGATACGCGCCGAGGAAACTTTCACTGCTGGCATCAGCCATGTCCATACGTGGCAGCATCAGAATGCCCACCAGGCTCAGCCAGAATGCGCCGTAAGAGGTGAACGCCGTGGTGCCAAAGGTGTTTCCCTTTTTGAATTCCATCATGCCGGCCAGAATCTGAATCAGACCGCCATAGAAAATACCCATGCTCACGATCACCGCCGTCAGCGGGAAGAAGCCTGCATTGTGTAAATTCAACAAGATAGTGGTCATACCGAAGCCCATTAACCCGAGCGGGCCTGGATTTGCCAACGTTTTGCTCTGCATAGATCCTCTGAATAAGAAATATTACGAATAGATAACTGGGGGATATCCGCTTGCGAAATGGGTAAAAACCCCACATATCTTCAGAAGCGCGCGGCATCATAAAGAGGTGGCGGCGGGCAAACATTGATCTGGCGTAACAGCAATCGAAGATTTTTTTTCACTTGTCCCCTTGATGCTGCGCTGCATGGCCCCATCTTATTCCCAACCGCAGTTGTTACCGTCGGGAAAGCCGCGATATCGGGCAGTTGAAATCGAACTATTGAAATCGAAAATATTGCCCGCATATACAGTAACAACATGATCGAATATGAATTTTAAGTGGAGACGTTTAAATGGGTAAAATTATTGGGATCGACCTGGGTACTACCAACTCTTGTGTAGCTATTATGGATGGCACTACTGCACGTGTGCTGGAGAATGCTGAAGGCGACCGCACCACTCCTTCCATCATCGCTTATGCGGCAGATGGCGAGACTCTGGTAGGTTCTCCGGCTAAACGTCAGGCTGTGACTAACCCACAGAACACCCTGTTTGCGATTAAGCGCCTGATTGGCCGTCGCTTCCAGGATGAAGAAGTTCAGCGTGACAAAGGCATCATGCCTTACCAGATCGTAGGCTCCGACAACGGTGACGCCTGGATCGACATCAAAGGCCAGAAAATTGCACCTCCGCAGATCTCTGCTGAAGTGCTGAAGAAAATGAAGAAAACCGCTGAAGATTATCTGGGTGAACCCGTTACTGAAGCTGTTATCACCGTACCTGCATACTTCAACGATGCACAGCGTCAGGCAACCAAAGATGCTGGCCGTATCGCAGGTCTGGAAGTAAAACGTATTATCAACGAACCTACCGCAGCGGCACTGGCTTATGGCCTGGATCGCGAAGTCGGTAACCGCACTATCGCGGTATACGACCTGGGTGGTGGTACTTTCGATATTTCCATCATCGAAATTGATGAAGTAGATGGCGAAAAAACCTTCGAAGTTCTGGCAACCAACGGTGACACTCACCTCGGTGGTGAAGACTTCGACAGCCGTCTGATCAACTACCTGGTTGAAGAGTTCAAGAAAGAACAAGGTATGGATCTGCGCAATGATCCGCTGGCGATGCAACGTCTGAAAGAAGCGGCTGAGAAAGCGAAGATTGAATTGTCTTCTGCTCAGCAAACTGACGTGAATCTGCCGTACATCACAGCAGATGCGACCGGTCCTAAGCACATGAACATCAAAGTGACCCGTGCAAAACTGGAATCTTTGGTTGAAGACCTGGTTAACCGTTGTATCGATCCGCTGAAAGTCGCGCTGAAAGACGCAGGTCTGTCAGTGTCTGACATTCAGGACGTGATCCTGGTCGGTGGTCAGACGCGTATGCCAATGGTTCAGAAGAAAGTGGCTGAATTCTTTGGTAAAGAACCACGTAAAGACGTGAACCCGGACGAAGCTGTTGCTATCGGTGCAGCGGTTCAGGGTGGTGTGTTGGCAGGTGATGTGAAAGACGTTCTGCTGCTGGACGTTACTCCGTTGTCACTGGGTATCGAAACCATGGGCAGCGTAATGACGCCGCTTATCACCAAAAACACCACCATCCCGACAAAACACAGCCAGGTGTTCTCTACTGCGGAAGACAACCAGTCTGCAGTGACCATCCATGTGTTGCAGGGTGAGCGTAAACGTTCAAGCGATAACAAATCTCTGGGTCAATTCAACCTGGACGGTATTCAGGCAGCGCCGCGCGGTCAGGCACAGATCGAAGTGACCTTCGATCTTGACGCCGACGGTATCCTGCACGTGTCTGCGAAAGACAAGACTACCGGCCGTGAGCAGAAGATCACCATTAAGGCATCTTCTGGTCTGACGGAAGAAGAAATCCAGAAAATGGTCAATGATGCCGAAGCGAATGCTGAGTCTGACCGTAAGTTCGAAGAACTGGTCCAGACCCGCAATCAGGCGGATCACCTGATCCACGGTACCCGTAAGCAACTGGAAGAAGCCGGCGACAAACTGCCAGTGGAAGACAAAACCGCCGTTGAAGAAGCCCTGCAAGCACTGGAAGTTTCTGCTAAAGGTGAAGACAAGGCTGACATCGAAGCGAAAATCCAGGCGCTGGTACAGGTTTCCGGTAAGCTGATGGAAATGGCTCAGCAGCAGGGTCAGGCTGAAGGCGGCGATAACAGCGCTCAGAAAGATGATGACGTTGTTGACGCTGAATTCGAAGAAGTCAAAGACAAGAAATAATCGCCCTTAAGCGGGCACAGTAAGAGTTCATTACTGAAAACCAGCACGGGCGTCGAGGAAACTCTGCGCCCGTGCACGCATGTTGAGGGTAGGTTAAAGCATGGCGAAGCAAGATTTTTATGAGATTTTAGGCGTATCCAAAACAGCGGATGAGCGTGAAATCAAAAAGGCCTACAAGCGCCTGGCGATGAAGCATCACCCTGACCGCAATCAGGGCGATAAAGCCTCTGAAACTAAATTTAAAGAAATTAAAGAAGCGTATGAAATTCTGACCGATGCGCAAAAGCGTGCGGCCTATGACCAGTACGGTCATGCAGCCTTTGAACAAGGTGGCATGGGCGGCGGTGGTGGCTACGGCGGTGGCGGCGGTGCAGATTTCAGCGACATCTTTGGTGACGTCTTTGGCGACATCTTTGGCGGCGGTCGCCGTCAGCGTGCAAGCCGGGGATCAGACCTGCGTTACAACATGGATCTGACTCTGGAAGAGGCCGTTCGTGGTGTCACCAAAGAAATCCGCATTCCTACGCTGGATGAATGTGACGTCTGCCACGGCAGCGGCGCGAAAGCGGGCAGCTCTCCGGCCACCTGTCCAACCTGCCATGGTGCGGGTCAGGTTCAGATGCGTCAGGGCTTCTTCACCGTGCAGCAGGCGTGTCCGACCTGTCAGGGGCGCGGTAAGGTCATCAAAGATCCTTGCAGCAAATGTCACGGTCATGGCCGCGTAGAGCGTTCGAAAACCTTGTCCGTGAAAATCCCTGCGGGTGTAGACACCGGCGACCGTATCCGTCTTGAAGGCGAAGGCGAAGCGGGCGAGCATGGTGCACCGTCAGGCGATCTGTACGTTCAGGTTCAGGTTAAAGCGCACAAAATCTTTGAGCGTGAAGGCAACAACCTGTACTGCGAAGTGCCCATCAACTTCGCTATGGCTGCACTGGGTGGCGAAATCGAAGTCCCAACACTCGATGGCCGCGTGAGCCTGAAAATTCCTGCCGAAACGCAAACGGGCAAGATGTTCCGTATGCGCGGACGCGGTGTGAAATCCGTGCGCGGCGGTGCTCAGGGCGATTTAATGTGCCGCGTTGTTGTTGAAACGCCGGTCAGCCTGAGCGACAAACAGAAGCAGTTGCTGCGTGATCTGGAAGAAAGCTTTGGTGGCGTCTCGGGCGAGAAAAACAGCCCGCGCTCTAAAAGCTTCCTGGACGGCGTGAAAAAGTTCTTCGATGATCTGACCCGCTAATCCCGCGCTGAAAACAGCGACGGAAAGCCAGACAAAATCCCCGGCAGCGGTTGACGCTCCGGGGATTTTTTTATAGGTCAAAACAGGCAAAAGCCTGAAATCCAATGATTCGTAAAAACCGAGTTATACTGCAGAAATAATCGAATTTTTACGAAGTGAGTCTTTGCGTACAATTCGGTCATTCCATTGTGGCAATCCCTTTTGCGCCACGGTTTTTCTACAGGAGAGTCAGAATGTCGAATATTATTCGTCAGTTTTTACGGATGGAAGCCGCCGGAGGTGTGGTGCTGATCGTCGCGGCTATCGTGGCATTGATCATGGCGAACAGCCCGTGGCAGGGGGCTTATCAGGCATTTCTGGATATTCCCGTTACGCTACGTTTTTCAGAACTGCTGATCGATAAACCTCTTTTGCTCTGGATCAATGACGGCCTGATGGCGGTGTTTTTCCTGATGATCGGGCTGGAAGTGAAGCGTGAGCTGTGCGAAGGCGCGCTGGCAAATCGTGAACAGGCGCTATTCCCGGCAATTGCCGCTCTGGGCGGAATGATTGTGCCTGCGCTAATCTACTTACTGTTTAACGGTAGTGATGAGATCGCTCGTCAGGGATGGGCCATTCCTGCGGCCACCGATATTGCTTTTGCGCTTGGGGTGATGGCGCTGCTGGGTTCGCGTGTACCGACAGGGCTTAAAGTATTTTTACTGGCGCTTGCAATCATTGATGACCTCGGTGCGATCGTCATCATTGCACTGTTTTACAGCCATGATGTCTCTGTGCTGGCGCTGGGGCTGTCCGCGGTTTGCATCGGGGTGTTGGCATTCATGAACTGGCGGGGAGTGACCAGACTGACGCCTTACCTCGTTGTGGGCGCCGTGTTCTGGGTATGCGTACTGAAGTCTGGCGTACACGCCACCCTGGCAGGAGTGATCCTCGGGTTCCTGATCCCGCTGAACACCAAAAAGAATAAACCATCACCGGCGCGTCGCCTTGAGCATGGCATTCATCCTTACGTCGCCTGGTTTATTTTGCCTGTCTTTGCTTTTGCCAATGCGGGGATCTCATTGCAGGGCGTATCGTTATCTGGTGCTTTTTCCCTGTTGCCTTTGGGCATCGCTGCCGGATTACTGCTCGGTAAGCCGTTGGGTATCATCCTTTTCAGCGGTGTCGCCCTGAAGTTGGGCCTAACCCGTTTGCCGTCGGGAATTACGTTTAGCCAGATTGCTGCTGTGTCTGTGTTGTGCGGTATCGGTTTCACCATGTCGATTTTTATCGGCTCACTGGCCTTCGCTACACGTGACCCGGCACTGCTGACCTACGCGAAAATGGGCATCCTGATGGGGTCTGTGGCTTCGGCGGTATTAGGTTACTTACTGTTAAGCCGCTCTTTGCCAAAGAAAGCCCTCAAATAATGATGAAGGTGCAGCGCGTTTCAGGGCGCGCTGCGCTTTTATTTTTCAGGAACGGATAAAACATGCCTCATATTAACTACAACCATTTGTATTATTTTTGGCACGTCTGTAAATCAGGTTCTGTCGTCGGAGCCGCAGAGGCCCTTTATCTGACGCCGCAGACCATCACCGGGCAGATAAAATCCCTTGAGGAACGTTTAGGCGGCAAGCTTTTTAAACGTCAGGGGCGCGGTCTGGTGCCGTCTGAGCTGGGACAACTGGTTTATCGCTACGCTGATAAAATGTTCACGCTGAGCCAGGAAATGCTGGATATCGTGAATTATCGCAAAGAGTCGAGTTTGCTGTTTGACGTTGGCGTAGCGGATGCGCTGTCGAAACGGCTGGTCAGTCGCGTGCTGGAAGCCGCCGTACCGGCTAACGCGCAGATTCATCTGCGCTGCTTTGAATCCACCCACGAAATGCTGCTGGAACAACTGAGCCTGCATAAGCTGGATATGATCCTGTCGGACTGTCCGGTGGATTCGACGCAACAGGAAGGGTTGTTTTCAGTCAAGCTGGGAGAAAGTCCAATCAGTTTCTATTGCTGCAACCCACCTGCGGGTTTTGATTTTCCTGCCTGCCTGGAGCAACGTTCTTTGCTGATCCCGGGACGTCGCTCAATGCTGGGGCGCAAGCTGCTCAACTGGTTTAACACGCAGGGTTTGAAAGTGAATATTTTGGGGGAGTTTGACGATGCTGCCCTGATGAAAGCTTTCGGCATGAATAATGACGCGATATTTGTTGCCCCAGCGATTTACTCTTCGACTGAGTTTCAGGACGAGAACATTGTTGAGGTGGGACGTGTCGAGGGGATTCTGGAAGAGTACTACGTGATTTTTGCCGAACGTATGATCCAGCATCCGTCGGTGCAAAGGATTTGCCACACGGATTTTTCAACACTGTTTGAGTAACAGTTCAGGCAAGACTCAACATTCAGGTATAAAAAAACCGGCGTTAGCCGGTTTTTTTATCAAGCATATCAGCGTAATGCAATTATTGCATTGCGTTGATTTGCGCAGTCAGGTTTGACTTATGACGCGCTGCTTTGTTCTTGTGGATCAGGCCTTTACAAGACTGACGATCCACAATTGGTTGCATTTCGTTAAATGCATTTTGTGCAGCAGCTTTATCGCCTGCTGCAATAGCCGTGTATACCTTCTTGATAAAGGTACGCATCATTGAACGGCGGCTCGCGTTATGCTTACGACGTTTTTCTGACTGTACGGCGCGTTTCTTAGCTGATTTGATATTAGCCAAGGCCAACTCCCAAATATTTTTCTATTGATGAACAATTCAAAGGCCGAGGAATATGCCTTTTCGGTCTTCTGTTGTCAACGGATTTGTGCAAATAAGCGTCGTTTTAAAGTGTGAACTTCAATCGTCGCTTGTTACGTTGTGATGGCGCAGGATTTTAACAGCTTCCGGCATCGGAATACAGTCTTTCGCGAGAAAAATCGACAGGAGAGTGTACAAACTGCCCACGGCGGCCATTAACGCTTTGTTTATGCGAAAAGTCACGCATTCCCTGCACGAAAAGAAAGATTTTCGTCACCACACACTCATTTGAACCGCAATATCTGCGGTATGCAAGAGAGAATGGTGTGATCCTGCTAATCGCTGGTTAACCTTGGGGGCTGTACAAGGTATAATCCGCCGATTTCCATCTTTATGAGTCAGCATTGGATTTGAGCCAGCTATGGAGCTAATTCGCGGAATACACAATATTCGAGCACGCCATCATGGATGTGTGCTGACTATTGGCAATTTTGATGGTGTACACCGTGGTCACCAGGCCCTGATTGAACAGCTAAAGCTGGAAGGTCAACGTCTGGGGCTGCCGGTGATGGTCATGATATTTGAACCACAGCCGCTGGAACTGTTTGCAGGGGATAAAGCGCCTGCTCGTTTAACCAGCCTGCGTGACAAAGCCAAATATCTGGCTGAGTGCGGCGTAGATTATCTTTTATGTGTGCACTTTGAGCCGCGGTTCGCTGCGCACATGGCACAGGCGTTTGTCTCACAACTGTTGGTCGAAAAGCTGGGCGTCAAATTCCTGACCGTTGGGGATGACTTCCGCTTTGGTGCCAGTCGTTTGGGCGATTTTGAACTGTTGCAGAAAGCCGGAAAAGAGTATGGCTTTGAAGTGATCAGTACCCAGACGTTCCGCGAAGGCGGTAACCGTATCAGCAGTACGGCAATCCGCGATGCGCTGCGTGACGATGACTTAGCACTGGCCGAAAACTTACTGGGCCATCCGTTCAGTATTTCAGGTCGCGTCGTCCACGGTGACAAACTGGGGCGCACGATTGGTTTCCCGACGGCTAACGTGCCGTTAAAACGCGTAGTTTCACCGGTTCGCGGCGTGTATGCCGTCGAAGTTCTTGGCCTGGGCCCGGAACCTTTGCCGGGCGTCGCCAATATTGGTATTCGTCCGACGGTCGGTGGCGTACGCAAGCAGTTGGAAGTTCACCTGCTCGACACCACATTAGATTTATACGGGCGCCACATTGACGTGGTGCTTCGCGCAAAATTGCGCAACGAACAGCGTTTCTCCTCGCTTGATGCTTTAAAGCAACAAATTGCGAACGATGAGGTGACGGCCCGGGAATTCTTCGGGTTAAAGACACCACGCTAAACTTGTACTGACAGGCGTGTAACAAAGCCTGGAATCCAGCCGAAAACGGAACCGAGAATCTATGAGTGACTACAAGAACACCCTGAATTTGCCGGAAACAGGGTTCCCGATGCGTGGCGATCTGGCCAAGCGTGAACCTGACATGCTGAAAAATTGGTATGACCAGGATCTGTACGGGATTATTCGTGCTGCCAAGAAAGGCAAGAAAACCTTTATTTTGCATGACGGCCCTCCGTATGCGAACGGCAGCATTCATATTGGTCACTCAGTCAACAAAATTCTTAAAGACATGATCGTTAAGTCCAAAGGGCTGGCGGGCTTCGATGCGCCTTATGTACCGGGCTGGGACTGTCATGGTCTGCCAATCGAGCTGAAAGTCGAACAACTGATCGGTAAGCCGGGCGAGAAAGTGACCGCCGCGGAATTCCGTCAGGCGTGCCGTAAATATGCCGCAGAACAGGTTGAAGGTCAGAAGAAAGACTTCATCCGTCTGGGCGTGCTGGGCGACTGGGATCATCCGTACCTGACCATGGACTTCAACACTGAAGCCAACATCATCCGTGCGCTGGGCAAAATCATCGGTAACGGCCACCTGCACAAAGGGGCTAAGCCGGTTCACTGGTGTACAGATTGTGGTTCATCACTGGCTGAAGCCGAAGTGGAGTATTACGACAAAAGCTCCCCTTCTATTGATGTGATGTTCAATGCAACCGATGCGGCTGCGGTGGCGGCGAAATTCGGCGCGACGTCCTTTAACGGCCCGATTTCGCTGGTTATCTGGACCACCACGCCGTGGACCATGCCAGCAAACCGTGCGATTTCACTGAACGCTGAGTTCTCCTATCAGCTGGTACAGATTGACGGGCAGTGCGTGATCCTGGCAACCGATCTGGTTGAAAGCGTCATGAAACGCGCAGGCGTTGCACAATGGACCGTACTGGGCGAGTGCAAAGGTGCCGATCTCGAATTACTGCGCTTCAAACATCCGTTCCTTGGTTTCGACGTTCCGGCGATCCTCGGTGATCACGTGACCCTCGATGCCGGTACCGGCGCCGTGCACACTGCACCTGGCCATGGCCCGGATGACTTTGTTATCGGCCAGAAATACGGTCTGGAAGTGGCAAACCCGGTGGGGCCGAACGGTTGCTACCTGCCTGGCACATACCCGACGCTGGACGGTAAATTCGTCTTTAAAGCCAACGATTTGATTGTTGAGCTGCTACGTGAAAAAGGCGCATTGCTGCACGTTGAGAAAATCACGCACAGCTATCCGTGCTGCTGGCGTCACAAAACACCGATCATCTTCCGCGCTACGCCACAATGGTTCATCAGCATGGATCAGAAAGGCCTGCGTCAGCAGTCTCTGGAAGAGATCAAAGGCGTGCAGTGGATCCCTGACTGGGGCCAGGCACGCATCGAAAATATGGTCGCTAACCGTCCTGACTGGTGTATTTCCCGTCAGCGTACGTGGGGCGTACCGATGTCTCTGTTCGTTCATAAAGACACCGAACAACTGCATCCGCGCAGCCTTGAGCTGATGGAAGAAGTCGCGAAGCGTGTTGAAGTGGACGGCATTCAGGCGTGGTGGGATTTGAACCCGGAAGACATTCTGGGTGCTGACGCTGCTGATTACGTGAAGGTGCCGGATACGCTGGACGTCTGGTTTGACTCCGGTTCCACACACTCTTCCGTTGTGGATGTGCGTCCTGAGTTCAACGGTCACGAGCCTGATCTGTATCTTGAAGGTTCTGACCAGCATCGCGGCTGGTTCATGTCTTCACTGATGATTTCCACGGCGATGAAAGGCAAAGCGCCTTACAAGCAAGTGCTGACTCACGGCTTCACCGTCGATGGTCAGGGCCGTAAAATGTCTAAATCCATCGGCAACACCATTGCGCCTCAGGACGTGATGAATAAGCTGGGTGGCGACATTCTGCGTCTGTGGGTTGCGTCTACGGATTACACTGGCGAAATCGCCGTGTCCGACGAAATCCTCAAACGTGCTGCTGATTCTTACCGCCGCATCCGTAACACCGCGCGCTTCCTGCTGGCGAACCTTAACGGTTTCGATCCTGCGTTGCACAGCGTGGCTCCGGAAGAAATGGTCGTACTGGATCGCTGGGCCGTTGGCCGCGCGAAAGCCGCTCAGGAAGAGATCATTGCTGCGTATGAAGCCTATGATTTCCATGGCGTTGTACAACGTCTGATGCAGTTCTGCTCGATCGAAATGGGCTCCTTCTACCTCGATATCATTAAAGATCGCCAGTACACCGCGAAAAGCGACAGCGTTGCCCGCCGCAGCTGCCAGACCGCGCTTTATCATATCTGTGAAGCACTGGTTCGCTGGATGGCACCGATCATGTCCTTCACTGCAGACGAGATCTGGGCTGAATTGCCAGGTAAACGTGAGAAGTTCGTCTTCACCGAAGAGTGGTACGACGGTCTGTTTGGCCTGATCGGTAACGAATCCATGAACGATGCGTTCTGGGATGAGTTGCTGAAAGTTCGTGGTGAAGTGAACAAAGTGATCGAACAGGCTCGTGCAGATAAACGTCTTGGTGGTTCTCTGGAAGCTGCTGTCACCTTGTACGCAGACGACGCGCTGGCCACTGACCTGCGTTCACTGGGCAATGAACTGCGTTTCGTCTTACTGACCTCCGGTGCGAAAGTCGCTGCGCTGTCAGAAGCCGACGATTCCGCTCAGGCCAGTGAATTGCTTAAAGGCCTGAAGATCGGCCTGGCAAAAGCCGAGGGCGATAAATGCCCGCGCTGCTGGCATTTCACTACCGATATTGGGCAGAACGCGGAACACAGCGACATCTGCGGCCGTTGTGTTACTAACATTGCCGGCGACGGCGAAGAGCGTAAGTTTGCATAATGAGTAAACCTCTCAGTTCTACCGGACTCCGCTGGCTATGGCTGGCGGTTCTCGTCGTTATCGTCGATCTCGGCAGTAAGTTTATGGTCATGGGGCATTTCCAGCTCGGTGAATCTCTGCCGCTGATCCCGTTCTTTAACCTGACCTACGCCCATAATCCGGGTGCAGCGTTCAGTTTCCTCGCGGATAAAGGCGGCTGGCAGCGCTGGTTCTTTACTGCCATCGCGTTGGTCATTGTGGTCGTTCTGCTGGTACTGATGTATCGCAGCAGCGCGAAACAGCGCATGAATAACATTGCGTTTGCGATGATTATTGGTGGCGCGCTGGGCAACATGTTTGACCGCATGGTGCACGGTTTCGTGATCGACTTTATTGATTTCTACGTGAATGACTGGCATTACCCGATCTTCAACTTGGCCGACAGTTTTATCTGCGTCGGTGCGGTGCTGGTCGTGCTGGAAGGTTTCCTCGCGAAACCGAACGAAGCGACGAAGAGCAAAGGATAAGAAGCATGTCTCAGCAGGTGAAACACGACAGCGCCGTACTGGTGCATTTTACGTTAAAGCTGGAAGACGGCTCGACGGCAGAATCTACCCGCGCCAATGGGAAACCTGCGCTGTTTCGCCTCGGCGACGGCAGTTTGTCTGACGCGCTGGAGAATCAGCTTTCAGGACTGAGTGTCGGGGATAAACATGCGTTTACCCTGTCACCTGAATCTGCATTCGGCACGAAAAGCCCGGATTTGGTTCAGTTCTTCTCGCGCCGAGATTTCCAGGAAACAGGGGTGCCGGATGTCGGCACCATCATGCTGTTCAGTGGTCGTGACGGTAACGAAATGCCGGGTGTGGTGCGCGAAGTGACAGAAGATTCAATCACCGTTGATTTCAACCATCCGCTGGCGGGACAGTACATTGATTTCGATATCGAAGTGCTGGAAATCGACCCGCAACTGGAGGAGAAACATGCAGATATTGCTGGCTAACCCGCGCGGATTTTGTGCGGGCGTTGATCGTGCCATCAGCATTGTGGAACGTGCGCTGGAATTATATGGCGCACCGATTTATGTCCGTCATGAAGTGGTGCACAACCGCTACGTGGTCGACAGCCTGCGTCAGCGCGGCGCGATTTTTATCGAGCAAATCAGTGAAGTGCCCGACGGTTCGATCCTGATTTTCTCCGCCCACGGCGTTTCGCAGGCGGTGCGTGCACAAGCAAAAGCCCGTGACCTGACCATGCTGTTTGACGCGACCTGCCCGCTGGTGACCAAAGTGCATATGGAAGTGGCACGTGCCAGCCGTAAAGGGACAGAAGCGATACTGATTGGTCACGCCGGTCATCCTGAAGTGGAAGGCACCATGGGCCAGTACAGCAATCCGAAAGGGGGCATGTACCTGGTTGAAGCGCCGGAAGATGTGTACAAATTGCAGGTAAAGGACGAAACCAACCTGTGCTTTATGACGCAAACTACGCTTTCTGTGGATGACACTTCGGCGATCATCGATGCCCTGCGCGATCGCTTCCCGAAAATCATCGGGCCGCGTAAAGACGATATTTGCTACGCAACGACTAACCGTCAGGAAGCCGTGCGAACGCTGGCCGATGGCGCGGATGTGGTGCTGGTGGTGGGGTCGAAAAACTCATCCAACTCTAATCGTCTGGCTGAACTGGCGCAGCGCGTTGGCGTCCCGTCCTATCTGATCGATTCCGCGGCAGATATTCAGGAAAGCTGGCTGAAAGACGCGAAAAGCATTGGTGTGACAGCAGGCGCATCAGCACCGGATATCCTGGTGCAGGATGTGATCAACAAACTAAAAACGTTTGGTGGTCTGGATGTGATTAACATCGAAGGGCGCGAAGAAAATATTGTTTTCGAAGTGCCAAAAGAACTGCGTGTGGATGTGAAACAGATCGACTGATTTTCACAGGTCCCTGCAACAATAAAAAAACCGGCTCATTCGTGGCCGGTTTTTTATTTTCTGCGTCTGCATCAGCGCTGCTTAAGGCTTTTGCAGTTTGAACAAATTCTGCGGTGCGCCAACGGTTGAGGTTTGAACGTGCAATAACGCCCCTTCCAGCGCATGGGGTGCTTCAAGGGTTTTGCGCGCAGAAGTGATGTAAAGCTCAGTCATGTCCGGCCCGCCAAACGTACAGCAACTCGGTTGTGTCACCGGGACAGGGGCCGTGTCCAGAGTCAGTAATTCACCCTGATTGATTTGCTGGCGTAACAAGCAATGTGATCCCCAGCAGGCGGTAATCAGCCAGCCATTTTGAGCCAGTGCAGAACCGTCGGGTGATTTATCTCCGGAAGAGAAGCAGGAGATTTTTTGCGGATTGATACGGCGTGCATTAGCAGAATAGAAGCGGTTTTTTCGGGTATCAGCGAACCAGACCTTGCCTTCATACCAGACCAGCGTATTAGTGATCCCGACGTTATCGAGCATCATTTCTGGCGCATCGGCTCCTGCTTCATAGCGATACCAGGCCCCGTTATTCTTTTCTTCTTTGAGGTCCAGCGTACCAAACCACAGGGAACCATCCGGCGCGATTGCGGCTTCATTCGGGCGTGTACCTTCTGCACCGAAATAACCGCAGATTGTCTGACGGCTTTTCAGATCGTAATCGTAGAGATGGATGCCGTCGATCGAAACCAGTAAAAACAGATTACGTTTCTCCGTCAGCAGGACTGCACTGGTGATGCTCGGCAGATCGTGGATTTCAGTTTTTTTGGTTTCAGGCCAGTAGCGCAACACACGTTGAGCAAGAATATCGACCCATAACAACGATTGAGTGCGCTGGCACCAGACGGGGGTTTCACCCAATTCGGCTCGATAATCGCCAACGGCGGTCACGTCGGACCGGAATAATGCTGACATCGTAAAGCTCTCCTGAGGGATAGGCTGTGGCAGCATTCAGTCTAGTCCTGCTTTGCGTGTAGTGGATAGTAGAAAAGGTGTAAAAATAAAGGGCCGGCACGTCATTAAGACGTAAAGCCGGCCCGCAAATGAGTGCTTAAATGCTTAGAAATCGTATCTCAGACGGATCAGGTTCATATCACCGAGATTATCGGTAGAGGACGTGAACACGTGTTCGTAATCAACACGGAAGCCGTAATCGAGCTGGAAGGAAACACCCAGACCGTTATCAATACGCTGGTAATTACGGCCTGTGACATAGGTCAGACGGTCACCCATGAAGTAAGGCTGAATGGTTTTGACGGCCATCTGATTGATCGGGAAGGCATAACCCAGGAAGTATTCCAGACCGTAAGCGTCGCCTGCAAAGAAGCTATCTTCAGTTTTCACGCCAGTGGTCAGGAAGTCGTGGTAATAACCGCCGCCGAAGGATGCCGTCCAGTTACCGGGTTTCCAGCTCAGCGCAGTACCGACAATACTCTGGTTATAGTCTTTAGACGTGTTATCGCCCGGATTTCTCATTTCTGCGTCGGTGTAGTTGTACGCAGTACCCCAGGTCAGGTCTTTGGTGATGTGGTAATCCACACCGACAGAACCGCCGCCGTTACGTTTGTAACGCAGGCCATTTTTGCCGGTCAGCAGTTCGCTGTCTTCAAACAGGTAAGAAGCGTAAACATCGGCATCGCCGAATGTATTTTTATATTTCAGCATTTTACGGGAACGGTATGAACCATCGTAATCGCCGTTAACACCATTACCCGGTGCTTGGGCGAGCATATCGTAATCCCAGATATCGGTTTTCGCACCGACCACATCATAGTAAACGCTGTTTTGCTGACCAAAGGTCAACTGACCGTAGGTTTTGCTTTTCAGACCGGTGTAAAGCATACGACGGCTGGTGTTATGCGCGCCATCTGCATGGTGATTATCCCAGCCGGTCAGGGCAGGAATGTTCACGCCCAGCTCGTAGTAGTTAATCCAGCTGATGTCATCAAACAGATAATAATCAGCAGAAAAACGGAAACGTGTGCCGCCATCAAAACCGTTGGTTTTGTAGTTTTTCACGCCGTTCTGGAACTGGAATTGTGGACGAATACTGCCGCCAACCTGGAAATTCAGGCGGCTGAGCGGATCGTTAGGCTGGGGATCTTGTTTGATCAGTGTGATTTCTGCGTGTGAAGCAAAAGAGGCTAAGCCGAATAACAGGCCTGCGGTCGCCACTTGCGTGACTTTGTTTAGTTTGAAGTTCATGTAAGTCCCTGAGCCAGTCCTCTGTTTTGAAAAAACCAACAGAGAAACCGGCCTTGTGTGTTTTATAATTTTTCCCCTTACTTATGACAGGCTGGTAAGGGTGAAGACGCGCCTCATACTTTCAGGCTGCTTTCATTTTAACCGCTCAAAAATCAACTTTCGGCGGTTAAAATTAGCTGGCTATTTATTATCATATTCATTGGTTTTATCAATATTATTTCGTGCCATATTATAAAATATTGATGTTTTAGATCTAAGAAATGGCGGTTTTGAGGAAATTATCTGCAAATTGCTTGGATACGGAGGAGGGCATGGCCGCGTTGAGGGTTGATCCCGCCCCTACGGGTGATAACAAGGAGATCATCCGGAGGGACAAGATCCTGTAGGGGTACAAATGGAATTAGGAAGCTAATGATATAATGACTTAGAGTGACAATATCGTAATGCGTATTATGAATAATGCCCTTAAAAGGCAAGAACGGTTTGTTGCTATTTAGTTTGAACACAAGAATAAATAATCCAATACCGGTCAGAGATAAATCAAATAATCAAGGAGGATAAATTAAATTATCGATAGTGTGATGTGTGTCTATCAATAAGATATCCCACTTATTAATGTTTTATATATTTTTATAATTATTATATATGCATGATTATTGATTTAAAAAATAGTATTGAATTAATGATGTCACTATTGAGTTTGAGCGTTTTTTTTGTTTTTAATGCTGTGGTACACGAAGTGCGAAAGGGATGTTTTGTCCATTATAAAGGGAATAAATAAACTATTATGTCACTGCTTGAAAATGAACTCAGTACAGGGGTGAAAAAACAGTATGATCTTGCTTTTTCTGCCCTGACTATTATTGCGCATTACCACGGTGTTGCTGCTAATGGTGAAGATTTAAAGCATCAGTTCAGTGATGGAAATGGTGAGCTGACAACAACCCAATGGCTGTTAGCGGCAAAGTCTTTAGGGTTAAAGGCAAAATTAGTGCGTCAGGATATAAACCGGCTTCACTTAATCAGCTTACCGGCCGTGGTATGGAGAGAAGATGGCGAGCATTTTATTTTGGCGAAAATTGATAACAATAAATATCTGATTCAGGATCTTGAACTCGGCAGGCCGGTTGTACTGGATAAAGGTGATTTTGAGGCGCGTTACAGCGGCAGGCTTATTCTGGTGACGTCCAGAGGTTCTGTGCTTGGCAGCCTGGCCAAATTTGATTTCACCTGGTTTATTCCTGCCGTTATTAAGTACCGAAAAATTCTGCTGGAAGTACTTGCAGCATCGGCAGTTATTCAGTTTTTTGCCTTAATTACCCCTTTGTTTTTTCAGGTTGTGATGGATAAGGTGCTGGTGCACAGGAGTTTTAGCACACTCGATGTTGTGGCTGTGGCATTACTTATTGTGGTGTTATTCGACGTTATTTTGAGTGGTTTACGAACCTATATTTTCGCGCATACCACAAGCCGCATCGACGTTGAATTAGGGGCGCGTCTGTTTCGCCATCTGTTTGCGTTACCGCTCGCCTGGTTTGAAAAGAGACGCGTGGGTGACACCATCGCGCGCGTCAGAGAGCTGGAACAAATCCGCACTTTCCTCACCGGACAGGCGTTGACCTCGGTGATGGATCTCAGTTTTTCATTCATCTTCCTTATTGTGATGTGGTTTTACAGTGGCTGGCTAACCCTTGTGGTGATGGTTTCATTACCCTGTTATGCCTTTTGGTCTGCCACCATCAGCCCTGTTTTGAGGGCACGTCTCAACGACAAGTTTGCCCGTAATGCCGACAGCCAGTCATTTTTGGTAGAGTCCGTCACCTCGGTCGGGACGATTAAATCGATGGCCGTTGAACCTCAGATGACCCGTAACTGGGATCAGTTGCTGGCGGCGTACGTGCATTCCGGATTACGGGTTACCCGTCTGGCGACCATCGGCCAGCAAGGCGTTCAGTTGATCCAAAAATTAGTGATGGTGAGTACGCTGTGGCTGGGAGCTCAGCTGGTTATTGGCGGAGATTTAACGGTCGGTCAGTTAATTGCTTTTAATATGCTGGCAGGCCAGGTTGCGGCGCCGGTGATTCGTCTGGCGCAGTTATGGCAGGATTTTCAGCAGGTAGGGATCTCCGTGGCGCGTCTGGGAGATATTTTAAATACGCCGACGGAACGTTCCGGTAGCCGTTTAGCGCTGCCTGAAATTAAAGGAAAAATAGATTTTGAACAGGTGAATTTCCGCTACCGTCCAGATGGTTATGAGGTATTGCGCGATCTCACTTTGAGTATTCAGGCCAGTGAAGTGGTGGGGATCGTAGGCCGTTCCGGATCAGGTAAAAGTACACTCACCAAACTGGTTCAGCGCTTATATACCCCGGGGCGCGGCAGGGTGCTGGTCGATGGTAATGATTTAGCGCTGGCTGATCCGGCCTGGTTACGGCGTCAGATAGGCGTGGTATTGCAAGACAACGTACTGCTCAACCGCTCCGTTCGTGAAAATATCGGTTTAGCGGAACCTGGTATGTCTTTAGAAAGAATCATCCACGCGGCCAAACTCGCCGGTGCGCATGAATTTATTATGGCATTGGCTGAGGGCTATGACACGGTTGTCGGCGAACAGGGCGCGGGGCTATCTGGCGGCCAGCGGCAACGGGTTGCCATTGCGCGGGCATTGGTCGGAAACCCACGGATTTTAATATTGGATGAAGCCACCAGCGCTCTGGATTATGAATCGGAAAGGGCAATTATGCAGAATATGCAATTAATTTGCCGTGAACGCACCGTACTTATTATTGCTCATCGTCTTTCTACTGTTCGTTTTGCGCAAAGAATCATTGCAATGGACAAAGGTGAAATCGTCGAACAGGGCAGTCATGAAGAACTGTTGAAAATAGAAAATGGTTACTATCGTTACTTACATGAGCTTCAGTCATTATGAATATCTGGTTGCAGGCCTCGAAAGAACTTATCCGCAAATATTGTCATGTCTGGAAAGAAGTCTGGAAGGTTCGTGAAAAATTGGACCCGCCTAAACGGGAAGGCGATGAGCGAGTTTTTCTTCCCGCCACGCTGGAAATTACGGAGACACCTGTTTCAGTGGCGCCGAAATATATCGCCAGACTGATTATGTTGTTTACTGCCATTGCATTGATATGGGCCATATTTGGGCATATCGATATTGTTGCGGTGACGCAGGGGAAAACCATCGTCAGCGGGCGCAGCAAAAAAATTCAGCCATTGGAAACGTCCGTCATTAAAAACATTTATGTTAATGACGGCGATTATGTCCACGCGGGTCAGACGCTGATTGAGTTGAATGGCATCGGTTCTGACAGCGATTACGAACAATCCCGACATGCTTTGGAAGCGGTGCAGTTAACGAAATTGCGCTGTGATGCGTTAATCAAAGCGCTTCAACATGAGGGCGACATTGAGATTAACCGCGAAGAGGCGAAACAACTCGGTCTGAAAGAAACCGAAATCTTAGCCACACAGTTACTGGCGAAAAATCAATTTCAGTCGTGGTCTGCTGATAATGAAAGGTTGCAGGCGATTTTAAGCCAGCACAAATCTGAATTACGGTCGAATGAAGATCAGGTCCACAAGCTGGAGCAGATCCGAAAAATTGAACTGCAGCGATCAAAAGATTATCAGGCTCTTCTGGAGAAAAAATACCTTTCTCAGCATGAGTATTATGAACAGGACAGCAAAACAATCCAGAATGAGCAGGATCTCCGCAGCCTGAGAAATCAGACGCAGCAAATAAAAGAAAGCATTCATCAGGCTGAACAGGAAAAGCTATTAAACACCCAGACGTTTCAGCGAGACACGCTGGACGCACTGCGCCAGGCAAATGAGCAAATACCTCAGCTTCAGGGCCAGATGGAAAAAACCCGGCAGCGACAGTCTTTGATGACATTAAAGGCTCCCGTCGACGGTACCGTTCAGCAGTTGGCATTTCATACGGTGGGTGGGGTGGCCTTAGAAGCAGAGGCGATCATGACGATTGTGCCACTTGATGAAAAAATCGAGGTTGAAGCGATGGTGGCAAACAAAGACATTGGGTTTGTGAATGTTGGGCAGGATGTCATCATAAAAATCGAATCATTCCCTTATACTCGCTACGGATATATCACCGGAAAAGTCACCAGCGTCAGTTTCGATGCGATTGAGCATGAGAAATTAGGGCTGGTATTCAATGCGAATGTCGCGCTCGACCAAAACTATCTGGTGGTCGAAGGTAAGCGTATCAACCTGGTGGCGGGGATGAACGTCAGCGCGGAGATTAAAACCGGCAAGCGTCAGGTGATTGATTATCTGCTGAGTCCGCTACAAACTAAAGTTGATGAAAGTTTCAAAGAGCGTTGATATCCCCTGACCATTATGCACAGAAATGAATGGTTATGCGGGGAGTCGTACACAGGTGAATTAAGGTTGGTTTTCTGAAACAGTTCCAGTTTGGTCGGGTTGTTAACACAAAACCTCACTTTAAGTAACCTGAAATCAAATGGTTTTTACTGATATTAACCAGCCTTTATCATAATTTTCTAATTATGTGGCAATTTTGCTGGCTACCCTATAACAGGGTAGTTAACCTGATTCTGTTTCACGGCAGAACCCCTATAAAAAGAGAGTATTTATGAGTAACGCTGAAATTCGCATGGCCATTGTTGGCGCGGGCGGGCGTATGGGCCGGCAGTTGATTCAGGCCGTTTCCGACGCAGAAGGTGTGGTGCTGGGTGCCGCGCTGGAGCGTCCGGGATCATCCCTTATCGGTACTGATGCCGGTGAACTTGCAGGGATCGGCGCAGCGGGTATCAAGGTCAATGATGACCTGAATGCCGTGGCGGATGACTTCGATATTTTGATCGACTTTACCCGTCCTGAAGGCACCCTGGTGCATCTGGAATTTTGCCAGAAGCACCATAAAGGCATGATTATCGGGACTACGGGCTTTGATGACGCGGGTAAGGGGGCAATTAAACAGGCTTCTGAGGTTATTCCGGTGGTTTTTGCGGCTAACTTCAGCGTAGGCGTGAATGTTGTCCTCAAACTTTTAGAAAAAGCCGCCAAAGTGATGGGCGACTATACCGACATTGAAATTGTTGAAGCACACCATCGCTATAAAGTGGATGCGCCATCAGGCACCGCACTGGCGATGGGTGAAGCGATAGCGGGCGCGCTGGGGCGAGATCTGAAAGAATGCGCGGTATATGCCCGTGAAGGTCACACCGGAGAGCGCGATCCTAAAAGTATTGGTTTTGCGACGATCCGGGCCGGAGATATCGTGGGTGAGCATACTGCGATGTTTGCAGATATTGGCGAGCGCGTAGAGATAACGCATAAGGCTTCCAGCCGTATGACTTTCGCAAATGGCGCTGTTCGTGCAGGAAAATGGCTTGCTTCGCATAAGTCTGGCCTTTACGACATGCGGGATGTGCTTGGATTGGATGATTTGTAGCAGATGATTTAGATGTGATGTGGTTGTATTGGTCATAATCTTTTGATAAAAGGGCAGTTCCTTGATTGCCCTTCTCTTTTTATTCAAAAATAAGCGTCCTGATTGAAATTTCACGATTAGTCGTCTTTTTTATATCTTTTGTGACGATTTTACCTGTCAGTCGCGTGTTTTTCGAACATCTCATTTCGTCCTCACCCGCACAAACCGATTTTCAGCACTATTTTCAGACATCCTCTTCCGCAAACGGTTACTATGTTTACTTAGCCTGTGGTTTTGTGGCTGTGACGGAGCCTTTTCACTGAGTTGTGCGAAAAATAGAGAAATATGGCGGCTTTTGGTAGACAAACCTCACTGCCATCATTAGAATGCGCGCAATTTGCCGAAAATTGGCTTCCCGAGCGATTTTTGCATTGATTTAGATCGGGTTATCTGAATTAATATGCAGATATTGTGATTTATTATTCTTGGAGGATGCTTTGATAAAGTCAGCGCTATTGGTTCTGGAAGACGGAACCCAATTCCACGGTCGGGCCATCGGGGCAGAAGGTTCGGCAGTGGGGGAAGTGGTCTTCAATACGTCGATGACCGGTTATCAAGAAATCCTCACTGATCCTTCCTATTCCCGCCAGATTGTCACTCTCACTTATCCCCATATCGGTAATGTCGGCACCAATGCCGCTGATGCAGAATCCTCCGCAGTACACGCCCAAGGCCTGGTCATTCGCGATTTACCTCTTATTGCCAGCAACTACCGCAGTGAAGAAAACCTTTCTGATTACCTCAAGCGCAACAACATCGTTGCCATCGCCGATATCGATACCCGCAAGCTGACCCGTCTGTTACGTGAAAAAGGCGCGCAGAACGGCTGCATCATCGCGGGCGATTCACCGGATGCTGAACTGGCACTGCAAAAAGCCAAAGCATTCCCTGGCCTGAAAGGCATGGATCTGGCGAAAGAAGTGACCACCGCGGAATCTTACAGCTGGCAACAAGGTAGCTGGACGCTGGAAGGCGAACTGCCGGAAGCGAAAAAAGAAGAAGAGCTGCCATTCCACGTGGTGGCCTACGATTACGGCGCCAAACGCAATATCCTGCGTATGCTGGTGGATCGCGGCTGTCGCCTGACGGTAGTACCGGCGCAAACGCCAGCGGCTGACGTGCTGAAAATGAATCCGGACGGTATTTTCCTGTCCAACGGCCCTGGCGACCCGGAGCCTTGCGACTACGCTATCGCCGCCATCAAAACTTTCCTGGAAACCGACATTCCGGTATTCGGCATCTGTCTCGGCCACCAGTTACTGGCACTGGCCAGCGGGGCGAAGACCGTGAAAATGAAGCTCGGCCACCACGGTGGCAACCATCCGGTGAAAGATCTCGATAAAGATATCGTGATGATCACGGCGCAGAACCACGGTTTTGCGGTGGATGAATCCGATCTGCCGGCCAACCTGCGCGTGACCCACAAATCACTGTTCGACCACACGGTGCAGGGCATTCATCGCACAGATAAAGCGGCATTCAGCTTCCAGGGTCACCCTGAAGCCAGCCCGGGCCCGCACGATGCGGCGCCATTGTTCGATCACTTCATCGAACTGATTAACGCTTTTCGCGCTTCTCACAACCACAACGCCAAATAACAGGAGCGAATAAAAAATGCCAAAACGTACAGACATAAAAAGCATCCTGATCCTCGGCGCCGGCCCGATTGTTATCGGCCAGGCTTGTGAATTCGACTATTCCGGTGCGCAGGCGTGTAAAGCGCTGCGTGAAGAGGGTTACCGCGTCATTCTGGTGAACTCCAACCCGGCCACCATCATGACTGACCCGGACATGGCGGATGCGACTTACATCGAGCCTATCACCTGGGAAGTGGTGCGTAAGATCATCGAAAAAGAGCGTCCGGACGCCGTGCTGCCAACCATGGGCGGTCAGACCGCACTGAACTGTGCGCTGGAACTGGAACGTCAGGGCGTGCTGGAAGAATTCGGCGTGACCATGATTGGTGCGACCGCAGATGCGATTGATAAAGCCGAAGACCGTCGCCGTTTCGACGTCGCGATGAAGAAAATCGGCCTCGACACGGCGCGTTCCGGTATCGCACACACCATGGAAGAAGCGCTGGCGGTTGCCGCCGATGTTGGCTTCCCGTGCATTATCCGTCCTTCCTTTACCATGGGCGGCACCGGTGGCGGTATCGCGTACAACCGTGAAGAGTTCGAAGAGATTTGCGAACGCGGTCTGGATCTTTCCCCAACCAAAGAGCTGCTGATTGATGAGTCGCTGATTGGCTGGAAAGAGTACGAGATGGAAGTGGTGCGTGATAAAAACGACAACTGCATCATCGTCTGTTCTATCGAAAACTTCGATGCGATGGGTATCCACACCGGCGACTCCATCACCGTGGCGCCAGCGCAAACCCTGACCGATAAAGAATACCAAATCATGCGTAACGCCTCGATGGCGGTACTGCGTGAAATCGGCGTAGAAACCGGGGGTTCCAACGTCCAGTTCTCGGTTAACCCGAAAAATGGCCGCCTGATTGTTATCGAAATGAACCCGCGTGTTTCCCGCTCTTCCGCGCTGGCCTCTAAAGCGACCGGTTTCCCGATTGCTAAAGTCGCGGCGAAACTGGCAGTGGGTTACACCCTCGATGAGCTGATGAACGACATCACCGGTGGCAAAACCCCGGCATCGTTCGAACCCTCTATCGACTACGTTGTGACTAAAATTCCTCGCTTCAACTTCGAGAAATTTGCCGGTGCAAATGACCGTCTGACCACGCAGATGAAATCTGTTGGCGAAGTGATGGCGATTGGCCGTACGCAGCAGGAATCTTTGCAAAAAGCGTTGCGCGGTCTGGAAGTGGGCGCGAGCGGTTTTGACCCGAAAGTGAACCTTGATGACCCTGAAGCGCTGACCAAAATCCGTCGCGAGCTGAAAGAAGCCGGTGCCGAGCGTATCTGGTACATCGCCGATGCTTTCCGTGCCGGGATGTCGGTTGACGGTATCTTCAACCTGACCAACGTGGACCGCTGGTTCCTGGTACAGATTGAAGAGCTGGTGAAACTGGAAAATGAAGTGGCTGAAGGCGGCTTCAACATTCTGACTCACGATTACCTGCGCATGCTTAAACGCAAAGGCTTTGCGGACCTGCGTCTGGCAAAACTGGTCGGCGTTTCTGAAAGCGAAGTGCGCAAACTGCGTCATAAATACAATCTGCATCCGGTCTACAAACGTGTCGATACCTGTGCGGCGGAATTCTCCACCGATACCGCGTACATGTACTCCACGTATGAAGAAGAGTGTGAATCTAACCCGACCAATGACAAGCCGAAAATCATGGTACTGGGTGGCGGTCCAAACCGTATCGGTCAGGGGATTGAGTTCGACTACTGCTGCGTACATGCCTCACTGGCGCTGCGCGAAGACGGTTACGAAACCATTATGGTTAACTGTAACCCGGAAACTGTGTCTACCGACTACGACACTTCTGACCGTCTGTATTTCGAATCCGTCACTCTGGAAGATGTGCTGGAAATCGTGCGTATCGAACAGCCAAAAGGCGTGATTGTTCAGTACGGCGGTCAGACTCCGCTGAAACTGGCACGTGAACTGGAAGCTGCGGGTGTGCCCATTATTGGTACCAGCCCGGATGCGATTGACCGTGCAGAAGACCGCGAACGTTTCCAGCAGGCGGTTCACCGTCTGGGCCTGAAACAACCGGCAAACGCCACGGTTGCGACAATCGAACAAGCCGTCGAAAAAGCAGCCGGTATCGGTTATCCGCTGGTGGTGCGCCCGTCCTATGTACTGGGTGGCCGTGCGATGGAAATCGTCTACGACGAAATCGACCTGCGCCGTTACTTCCAGAACGCGGTGAGCGTCTCCAACGATGCGCCGGTGCTGCTGGATCGCTTCCTTGACGACGCCATCGAAGTGGACGTTGATGCCATCTGCGACGGTGAACGTGTGCTGATTGGCGGCATCATGGAGCACATCGAACAGGCGGGCGTTCACTCCGGTGACTCCGCATGTTCATTGCCGTGCTACACGCTGAGCCAGGAAATTCAGGACGTGATGCGTCAGCAGGTCGAGAAACTGGCCTTTGAGCTGAGCGTTCGCGGCCTGATGAACGTCCAGTTTGCGGTGAAGAACAACGAAGTCTATCTGATTGAAGTTAACCCGCGTGCTGCGCGTACCGTGCCGTTTGTCTCCAAAGCAACCGGTGTGGCGCTGGCAAAAGTGGCGGCGCGCGTGATGGCGGGGCAGACACTGGCGCAGCAGGGCATCACAGAAGAAGTGATCCCGCCTTACTACTCCGTGAAAGAAGTGGTGCTGCCGTTCAACAAATTCCCAGGCGTTGACCCGATTCTGGGGCCGGAAATGCGTTCTACCGGTGAAGTCATGGGCGTCGGCCGTACCTTCGCCGAAGCCTTTGCCAAAGCGCAGTTGGGTAGCAACTCCGGCATGAAGAAAGCCGGTCGCGCACTGTTGTCAGTCCGCGAAGGCGATAAAGGCCGCGTGGTGGATTTAGCCGCGAAACTGCTCAAACGCGGTTTCGAGCTGGATGCGACTCACGGTACCGCGGTGGTGCTGGGTGAAGCCGGGATTAACCCGCGTCTGGTCAACAAGGTGCATGAAGGCCGTCCACATATTCAGGACCGTATCAAGAACGGTGAATATGTGTATATCGTGAATACCACGGCGGGCCGTCAGGCGATTGAAGACTCCAAGCTTATCCGTCGCAGTGCGCTGCAATACAAAGTGCATTACGACACCACGCTGAACGGTGGTTTCGCCACGGCGATGGCGCTGTCTTCTGACCCGACGGAGCAGGTGATTTCAGTGCAGGAAATGCACGCGAAAATCAAAGGCTAATGGCATAATTGCTTGATGAAAGGCGCGGCGAAAGCTGCGCCTTTTCTTTTTATACGCTCAGCTTTTACCAGAAAGCCCAAAATTGCGTATGCTGAAGTAAAGCTAATAAGACAAGAGACCTGCATGATTTTAATAATTTACGCCCATCCTTATCCGCGCCATTCGCGGGCCAACCAGGGACTGCTCTCGGCCGTCAGCGATTTACCCAATGTTGAAGTGCGTTCGCTGTATGACCTTTACCCCGATTTCAATATCGATATCGCGGCCGAACAGAAGGCGGTTGAACGCGCCGATATGGTGGTATTCCAGCATCCGATCCAGTGGTACAGCCTGCCGCCACTGATGAAGCTGTGGCTGGACAAGGTGCTCGAGCACGGCTGGGCTTACGGCCATGACGGCAACGCGCTCAACGGTAAGCATTGCCTGTGGGCAGTGACGACCGGCGGTGATGAACACCATTTTGAGCTCGGCGATCACCCCAATTTCGACGTGCTGGCGCAGCCATTACAGGCGACGGCAGTTTATTGCGGCATGCACTGGCAGCCATATTTCGCCGTGCATAACACCTTTATTTGCGATGAAGTTGCGCTGAAAGCCGCGGGTGAAGAATACCGTCGACGTCTGACCGCCTGCCTGAGCCTGAAAGAAGGCTGTGCGCCGGAGGTCGAAAATGGATAACCATACCCTGATGATTGAAGGGCTGATTTATCTCGGCTCTGCGGCGTTGTTTGTCCCGATTGCAGTACGTCTTGGTCTGGGCTCGGTGCTCGGATATCTGATCGCCGGCTGCATTATCGGGCCGTGGGGCCTGAAACTGGTTTCTGATGCTGAGTCGATTCTGACCTTTGCGGAAATCGGCGTAGTGCTGATGTTGTTCGTTATTGGCCTTGAGCTGGATCCTAAACGGCTTTGGACCATGCGCGCCTCGGTCTTTGGCGGCGGCAGCATCCAGATGGTCGGCTGCGGCGTGGTGCTCAGCGCATTCTGCTATTTCCTCGGTCTCGACTGGAAAATCGCCATGCTGATCGGCCTGACGCTGGCGCTTTCCTCAACGGCCATTGCCATGCAGGCAATGAGTGAACGCAGCCTGACGGCGTCACCGATTGGCCGCAGCGCCTTTGCGGTGTTGCTGTTCCAGGATATCGCCGCGATCCCGCTGGTGGCGATGATCCCGCTGCTGGCGAGTACCGGTGAAGCCACCACGCTGATGAGCTTTGGCCTGTCGGCGGCGAAAGTGGCCGGTGCGCTGGTGCTGGTGGTGTTGCTCGGGCGCTATGTCACCCGCCCGTTACTGCATTTTGTTGCCCGCTCCGGTATGCGTGAAGTGTTCAGTGCCGTGGCGCTTTTTCTGGTGTTTGGATTTGGCATTCTGCTGGAAATGGCGGGTATGTCGATGGCGATGGGCGCGTTTCTGGCGGGCGTATTGCTGGCGAGCTCTGAATATCGTCATGCGCTGGAAAGCGATATTCAGCCGTTCAAAGGCCTGCTTCTCGGGCTGTTCTTTATCGGCGTCGGCATGTCCATTGACTTCGGTACACTGGTTCATCAGCCGCTACTGATCGCCACCTTGCTGGTCGGTTTTATGGCGCTGAAAGCCGCTTTACTGTGGCTGGTCGCACCCTGGCTTGGCGTTCCGAAAAAGCAGCGCGGGTTGTTCGCCATCCTTATCGGGCAGGGCAGTGAATTCGCGTTCGTGATTTTCAGCACAGCACAAATGGCCGGTGTGTTGCCGGTGGAATGGGCAAAGGCGCTGACGCTTGCTGTGGCGCTGTCGATGGCGGTCACGCCGCTGCTGCTGGTTCTCGCCGCGCGTATGGAACGCAATGCGCCGCAAGACGATCGTCCGCAAGATACGATTGATGATGAAAATGCGCAGGTGATTATCGCCGGTTTCGGGCGCTTTGGTCAGATTGCCGGTCGTCTATTGCTGGCGAATAACGTTCATACCGTGGTGTTGGATCACGACCCGGATCACATCGAAACGCTGCGTAAATTCGGCACCAAAGTGTTTTACGGGGATGCCACGCGGGTGGATTTGCTGGAATCAGCCGGCGCAGCGCAGGCCAAGGTGCTGATCAACGCTATCGATGATGTGGAAGCCAACCTGCAACTGACCGCGCTGGCAAAAGAGCATTTCCCGAACCTGAAGATTATTGCCCGCGCCCGCGACGTCGATCACTGGTATCAGCTGCGGCAACTGGGTGTGGAAGCACCGGAGCGGGAATTGTTCGAAGGATCCCTGCGCGTTGGCCGGGAAGTGCTGGAAACGCTCGGGCTTGATGCGTATGAAGCCCGCGAGAAAGCCGATCTGTTCCGCCGCTACAACCTGAAAATGCTGGAAGCGACCATCGAGAATTACGAAGACACTGAGTTTCGTATCGCCAGTATGCAGCGCGCGAAAGACATGCTGAGCGCCGCGATTGAACAGGATCAGGAACGTCTCGCCTCTGAACAGCAACAAGGCTGGCGGGGAAGTATCGACGGTAAAGCACCGGAGAATGAAGTGATTGAAGCGAAGAGTTAAGCAAGGATGAAATCTGAAGCCGGTGCCTGAACAGCACCGGCTTTTTTTTGTGTTTCTGTCAGCTCAGCGCGACTTTGATACCCAAACCTATCAGTACGCCGCCCAGCAGTTTATCGATAATTTTTTGCGCTTTTGCCAGACCACGACGCACCGGAGCGCTTTGGATCAACATGGCCAGCGACGGCCACCAGACCAATGAAAGTCCGACAATGATCGAGGCATACCAGAGTTTTTCGCCAAGGCTGGAGTCTACCTGTAATACCTGAGTAAACATCGCCAGGAAAAACAGCGTTGCTTTAGGATTCAGCAGGTTGCACAGATATCCCTGTACAAAAGCGGTACGCAGTTTCACCTGCTGCGGCACCAGTCCGTCGAGATTCATTTTACTGTTGCTGCGCGAGAACAATGCCTGGATCCCCACCCAAATCAGATAAGCCGCCCCGACGTATTTCAGCAAGCCAAACAACCACGGCGTGGTGGTGATCACGACCGCCAGACCTGCGACGCAGTAAGACATATGTGTAATCACGCCACAAATCACCCCCAGCGAGGTCATCAGTGCCGCCGCGCGCGGATAGCGGGCCGCATTTTTGATCACCAGAAAGAAATCGGGGCCGGGAGAGAGCATGCCGAGGAAGGCGATACTGGCAATAAAAAGGGAGGTTTCAAGCATGAAAGTAACCGTCGTCAATGTTCAGGGCAAAATAAGGCCGCATGATACGTCAATCTTCACCTCGACGTATCACACTTATTGGCTTTTTTTACGGGCGGTAAAGGCTATGCAAGAACCTGTCGTTGAATACCCGCAGCGCGAAAGTCCACAGGCGCATTACCAGCGTGAAATCACCCGCCTGTGCATCGAATGTGCTCTGTTGTTGTTACAGCACGGCGCTGAAAGTATGTTGGTGGAGCAGTTATCAGCACGGCTCGGTATCGCGCTGGGCATGGATCGGGTGGAAAGTTCGATCTCCGCCAATGCCGTGGTGCTCAGTACGCTGTGCGGCGGATACTGCCTGACCTCAACGCGAAAAAATGTCGATCGCGGGATCAACATGCAGGTGGTCACCGAAGTGCAACATACGGTGATCCTCGCCGAGCATAAGTTGCTCGACAGCACGCTGGTGGCGAAGCGTCTGAGCCATATCAAGCCGCTGCGCTATCCCCGCCCGCTGATGATCCTGATGGTGGCGCTGTCGTGTGGTTGTTTCAGCAAACTGAACGGCGGTGGCTGGGATGCGTTCAGCATAACGTTTATCGCCAGCGGTGTGGCGATGGCGGTGCGCCAGACGCTGACCCTTCGCCATATGAATCCGCTGATTAACTTTTGCTGTACCGCCTTTGTGGCGACCTCGATTTCCGGCCTGCTCATGCGCCTTGATGCATTCCATCACACCTCGAACGTGGCGATGGCTGCCAGCGTTTTACTGCTGGTGCCGGGGTTTCCGCTGATTAACGCGGTGGCCGATATGTTTAAAGGCCATGTGAACACCGGTTTGGCGCGCTGGGCAATGGCCAGTTTGCTGACTTTGGCAACCTGCATCGGGGTAGTCATGGCGATGGCGCTGTGGGAGTTGCGGGGGTGGGCATGAGTCTGATCTTGGCACTCCTGCAGGATATGTTTCTGGCCGCAGTGCCGGCGCTGGGTTTTGCGATGGTGTTCAATGTCCCGCCGCGTGCGTTGCGCTATTGTGCGCTGCTCGGTGCCATCGGGCACGGCTCCCGCATGCTGATGATGCATGGCGGGATAAACATTGAGTGGGCTTCTTTGCTGGCGGCTATACTGATCGGCATCATTGGTATTCGCTGGTCGCGCTGGTTTCTCGCGCACCCTAAAGTTTTCACAGTAGCCGCCGTCATCCCCATGTTTCCGGGAATTTCTGCGTATACGGCGATGATTTCCATGGTGGAAATTTCGCACCTTGGTTACAGCGAAGTGCTGATGTCTACCATGGTCACCAATTTCCTGAAGGCCAGTTTTATCGTCGGGGCATTGTCGATTGGATTATCTTTGCCGGGGCTGTGGCTGTACCGCAAACGTCCCGGCGTGTAAGTCTGAGCGGCGCGCGTTTATATCTTTGTAAAGCGCGAGTCTCCCTATCGACGGCTGATGGGGCTTTCCGTATAGTGGCAGCTCTTTTTTCGGGTCACGGTTTTATTCCTTATCTACACAGGGCTTCACAATGATTATTAGCCTGATCGCCGCACTGGCGACCGATCGCGTTATTGGCATGGAAAACGCTATGCCTTGGCATTTACCCGGTGATCTGGCCTGGTTTAAGCGTAATACGCTCAATAAACCCGTCATCATGGGACGCAAAACGTTTGAGTCGATAGGACGCCCTTTGCCTGGCCGACTGAATATTGTCATCAGTTCTAAACCCGGCGAGCACGAAGGCGTGACCTGGGTGACGTCTGTTGATGCCGCACTGGCCGCTGCCGCCGGCGTGGAAGAAGTGATGGTCATGGGCGGTGGTCGTGTGTATGAGCAATTCCTGCCTAAGGCGAACCGCTTATATCTGACCCACATTGACGCCGAAGTTGAAGGGGATACCCATTTCCCTGACTATGAGCCGGACGACTGGGAAAGTACGTTCAGCGAATTCCATGATGCGGATGAGCAGAACTCTCACGGCTATTGCTTTGAGATCCTTGAACGCCGCGCCTGATTGAGCCGCAGCAGTCAGCAAAAAGGCACCTGAGAAGGTGCCTTTTGTCTTTCCGAAACAGGGAAAATGTCTGCTCAGAGCGCCTTTGGCGCGAGCGCCAGATCCTTTTCACTGCGCCGGTGAGAAGGCTCAGTGAAATAGGTTTTATCTTCCCAGCGCAGCATGGTCATATCGCCGCCCCAGCAACAGCCGGTGTCCAGCGCATAAATACCTTCCGGCGCGCCTTTTCCTTCCAGCGAAGCCCAGTGACCAAACGCAATGCTGAAACCCGCTTCCTGTAAAGGACCCGGAATATCAAACCAGGGTTTGAGCGGTTTCGGCGCGGTATCGGGCGTGTCTTTGCAGATCATATCCAGTTGCCCGTTAGGGAAGCAGTAACGCATCCGGGTCAGCGCATTGGTGCTGAAACGCAGACGCGCAAGGCCGGTCAGCTCGGGATGCCAGTTGTTGGGCATATCGCCATACATCGCGTCGAGAAACAGCGGATAGGTGTCACTTCTCAGCACGGATTCCACTTCACGCGCGCACATCTGCGCGGTTTCCAGGTCCCATTGCGGCGTAATCCCCGCATGGGCCATCACCAGCTTCAGCTCTTCATCCACCTGCAGCACCGGCTGGCGTCGCAGCCAGTTGATCAGCTCATCTGCATCTTCAGCTTCAAGCAGCGGGGTGATGCGATCTTTCGGTTTGTTAAAGCTGATACCGGCGTAAACCGCTAACAGATGTAAGTCGTGGTTGCCGAGCACCATGCGGACTGCGTCGCCTAAACCACTGACAAAACGCAGCACCTCGAGCGAGGACGGGCCACGGGCAACCAAATCTCCGGTCAGCCAGAGACAATCATTTTGCGGATTAAAATCCACCTGCGCCAATAGCGCCTTGAGTTCATCGATGCAACCGTGAACATCACCAATAAGGTATGTCGACATAAAGGATTAATTTATCAGTGTAGGGATGGCGAGGCGGAAGACCGGAACCGGCACACGGAAGGATTCACCGTCTTGTGCGACCATTTCATAATGGCCTTCCATGGTACCGAGCGGCGTTTCAAGGATCGCACCGCTGGTGTAGTGAAATTCACTGCCGGGCAGGATCAGCGGCTGTTCGCCGATAACCCCTTCGCCCTGTACTTCAGTCTGGCGGCCGTTACTGTTGGTGATCAACCAGTAACGGCGCAGGAGTTGTACGTTAAAACGCCCAAGATTGCGGATGGTGATGGTGTAGGCGAAGACAAAACGCTCATCTTCCGGTATCGACTGTGACTCAATGTAGACACTTTGCACCTGAACACATACGCGGGGCGAATTAAGCATATCGCTACTCCTGGGGTTCTGTGGTTTTCGGTCGGGTTGATAACCAGTTAGCCAGTTTACAGAATTGTTCGACTGAAATGTTCTCAGCACGCATTGACAGATCCAGACCCAGCGCGCTCATTTGTTCTGGTGTGAACAAGTGGCCGAGGCTGTTACGAATCGTCTTACGGCGCTGGTTAAACGCATCCGTTGTCAGACGACTCAGAATGCGGATATCTGAAACCGGGTACGGTATCACGTCATGCGGAATCAAACGCACCACAGCGGAATCAACTTTCGGCGCTGGCGTGAAGGATTCCGGTGGAACTTCCAGAACCGGGATCACGTTACAGTAATACTGCGCCATGACGGTTAAACGACCATACGCTTTGCTGTTCGGCCCCGCAACCAGACGGTTGACCACTTCCTTTTGCAACATGAAGTGCATGTCTTTAATGGCGTTGGTATAGGTGAACAGGTGGAACATCAGTGGCGTAGAAATATTATAGGGCAGGTTGCCGAATACGCGCAGCGGCTGGCCGAGCTCTTCGGAAAGCTCGGCGAAATTGATTTTCATCGCATCAGACTGAATGACGCGCAATTTGCCCTGAAACTTAGGATTACTTTCCAGACGAGCCGCCAAATCGCGGTCAATTTCGATAACGGTCATGCTGTCCAGACGCGAGGCGACGGGCGCTGTCAGCGCTGCCAGGCCGGGCCCGATTTCGACCACCGCTTGTCCCGGCATCGGATGAATGGCCGACACAATGCTATCAATCACAAATTGATCGGTTAAAAAGTTTTGGCCGAAACGTTTACGGGCAAAGTGCCCCTGGTGGACTCTACTATTCATTGTTTTTATTTATCAGTGTGTTGTGGTTCAAAAGTATTGATTGCCATACGAATGGCGAGATTTATTGCTGTCCTGAAACTGCCTGCATCGGCGGTGCCGGTAGCGGCAAGTTCAAGCGCAGTACCGTGATCAACGGAAGTCCGGATAAAGGGCAGGCCAAGCGTGATATTCACAGCGCGACCGAATCCCTGATATTTTAGCACCGGAAGGCCCTGATCGTGATACATCGATAAAACAGCATCGGCGTGTTGCAGATATTTCGGCTGGAAAAGCGTATCTGCCGGCAGCGGACCCACCAGATTCATCCCCTGCTGACGCAGTTCGTCCAGTGCAGGAATGATCGTATCGATCTCCTCATGCCCCATATGACCGCCTTCCCCGGCATGCGGATTCAGACCGCAGACGTAAATCTGGGGTTCAGCAATGCCAAATTTGGTTTTCAGATCATGATGCAGAATGGTGATCACTTCATGCAGACTTTGTCGGGTAATGGCACCCGGCACGGCCAGTAACGGTAAATGCGTTGTCGCCAGCGCGACGCGTAATTCTTCGGTCGCCAGCATCATCACTACACGTTCACAGTGGCTGCGGTCAGCGAAGAATTCGGTATGCCCGATAAACGGAATACCGGCATCGTTGATGATGCTCTTCTGGACCGGCCCGGTGATCAATGCAGCGAATTCGCCGCTTATCGCACCGTCACAGGCTCTGGCCAGCGTTTCCACGACGTAAGCACTGTTCGCGACGTCCAGCTTGCCCGCCGTCACCGGCGTTGCGGTTTTCACCGGCAGAACCGTGAGTGTCCCTGCAGCCTGAGGCTGGGCCGGGCGGCCCTGCACGTAATCGCGTAACTGAATGTTCAGACCCAGCGTCGCGGCACGTTCAAGCAACAGGGCCGGATCGGCACACACCACTAACTCAACAGGCCATGCCTGCTGAGCCAGCGCCAGTACCAGATCCGGCCCAACCCCGGCGGGTTCGCCGGGGGTGATGACCACAGATTTTGTCATGGAAGTATTATTTACCATTACCATCCATAATTTTCACATAAGCTTCAGCACGTTGTTCCTGCATCCACGTCTGAGCTTCTTCCGCAAACTTACGGTTGAACAGCATGCGGTAAGCACGTTCTTTCTGAGCGGCATCGGTTTTATCGACCTGACGGGTATCGAGTAATTCGATCAGATGCCAGCCAAAGGAAGAGTGTACCGGTGCGCTCATCTGACCTTTTTTCAGGTTAATCAGTGCTTCACGGAACGCCGGATCGTACATGTCCGGAGAAGCCCAGCCTAAGTCCCCGCCCTGAAGCGCAGAACCCGGATCCTGAGAAATCTGTTTTGCTTCCTCAGCAAAGGTCGCTTTGCCGCTCTTAATGTCTGCAGCAACCTGTTCCAGTTTTGCTTTAGCCTGTGCATCCGTCATGACGACGGAAGGTTTCAGCAGAATGTGACGGGCATGAACTTCGGTGACGGAAACCGTTTTGTTATCGCCACGGATGTCGTTCACTTTCAGAATATGGAAGCCAACGCCTGAACGGATTGGGCCGATGATCTGACCTTTCTGCGCGGTGCTCAGCGCCTGAGCAAACAGCGAAGGCAACTCCTGCAATTTGCCCCAACCCATGTTGCCGCCTTTCAGCGCCTGTGAGTCAGCAGAATAGGTGATCGCCAGCTTACCGAAATCAGCGCCGTTATTCAGATCTGCAACAATTTTCTTCGCCTGCTCTTCAGCAGCATCGACCTGATCCTGCGTCGGGTTTTCCGGCAATGGCAACAGGATATGGCTGAGGTTGAATTCAGCACTGCCGCCATTTTGTGCCGCCACTTGCTTAGACAGCTGATCCACTTCCTGAGGCAGGATCGTCACGCGACGGCGAACTTCACCATTACGGACTTCACTGATCAGCATTTCTTTGCGGATCTGGGCGCGGTAGGTGCTGAAGTTCAGACCGTCATAGGCCAGACGACTGCGCAGTTGATCGACGGTGATGTTGTTCTGCTGAGCAATACCGGCGATGGCTTTATCCACGTCCTGATCGGTCAGTGTGATGCCCATCTTCGACGCCATCTGGAGTTGGATCTGATCCATGATCAGACGGTCGAGGATCTGGTGGCGCAACGTTGCATCATCGGGCAACTGCTGTTTAGCCTGGGCTGCCTGCTGTTTAACAGACTGCATTAAGCCATCGACATCACTTTGTAACACGACGCCGTTGTTCACAACGGCGGCGACTTTATCAACTTCCTGAGGGGCTGCAAACGCAGTGCTGGCACAAAGCGTCACGCCGAGGAGAAGTGTTCTCCAGTTCTTCATACTTTTTCCATTTGTCTAATCCGCAAGCGCGGGTTTCAAGTTCACTGAGTTAATCGTGTCGTCTGGCTTAGAAAGCGCGTTGATAAGGCAGTATGCCACTGGCCAACATTTCTTTCGTTCCGAGAGTTTGATTACTTCCCAGGCCTCTAAGTTCAATGTTGAAACCAATCTTATTGTCATACTTACTTTCAGACTTAACGGAGTCGTAGTTGGTGATCTTGCGTTCGTAACCGACATTGATTGCCCAGCAGCAGGTGTTGTATTGCAGGCCGATCAACTGATCTGCAGGCTGCTGTGCTTTGGTGTCGTAATAGTAAGCACCGACAATCGCCCAGCGATCGGCGATTGGCCAGCTGGCGATACCACCGACCTGAGAAATCCCATCCTGATAACCCGGGTTTGTCACGCTAGGTAAGGTAGCCTGAATATATTCCGGGCTGGCGTAACGGTAGCTCAACTGAATCATTCTTTCTGAATCAGCTTTGTACTCGAGAACGGCATCGCCCACGGCCAGCGAATCCAGACGCGTGTCGTACTGCACACCGCCACGAATACCCCAGAAGTTGTTGATTTTATAATAAGTGTCACCCGCCCAAACCAGGCTGCCGGTGTCATCATTTTTATCCAGTGCGCTGTTCTGGTCGCCCGTACGTGGCGGCTGGAAGTAATAAATCTGACCAGCGGACGCATTAAAGCGCTCAACCAAACCATCATCATAAATACGGGTTGTTAAACCACTTGCGACCTGGTTGGCGGAGGCAATGCGGTCAAGGCCACTGTAGCTCTTATCGCGGAACAGGCCGGTATAGTCGGACTGCAACAGCGTTGAGTCATAGGTGTTAATGGAGCTTTGATTACGGTATGGGATGTACAGATACTGCACGCGCGGTTCAAGCGTTTGCGTGTAATCACTGTTCCAGTCCATCGTGCGGTCGAAGACCATTTTGCCGTCGCTTTTAAACTCAGGCATGACACGGTTTACCGAGGAGCGCAGCTTGGTATTCGGATTGGCCTCGTAATAGTTATCCGAAATGTCCTGCTGATAGTGGGTCGCCATCAGCTTCACTTCGTTATCCAGGCTTCCCCAACCGTTACTGAGCGGCAGGCTGATGGTTGGCTCAATGTGCGTACGAATGGCTTCCGGGTTATCCGGGTTTACGCTGGTAAATTTGGCTGCCTGACCGTAAATGTGCAGATCGAACGGGCCGACGTCATTTTGGTAATAGTTGACATCAAGCTGTGGCTGAGCACGGTAGGCATTGGTATTTCCGTAATCGGAGAACACCTGGAACTGCTTGCTGGCCAGGGTGGCATTCCAGTTTTCGTTGAAATAACCGACGCTGAATTTTTGGGTAGCATAGCCATCTGTACTTGAACCGTATTTCGAATCGAAATCGGTGAAGTAGTAAGGATCGCTAACTTTGGTGTAATCGACATTGAAGCGCCACACCTGATCATACACACCCGAATGCACCCAATAGTACATCCAGCGCTTCGTCTTATCGCTGATGCGGTTTTCATCTGCGACATACTGATCGTCAATTTTCTTGTCATTACCCAGGAAGTCAAACTCCATCAAACCTGCACCGGCAACGGTCAGATAACGGAATTCGTTCTGCAATTGCAGACCACGGGTACTCATGTAATTTGGCGTGATAGTGGCATCGTAGTTTGGTGCGATGTTCCAGTAATAAGGAACCGTGACACCAAAGCCATTGTTGCTGCTGTATTTCGCGTTCGGGATAAGGAAACCGGAACGGCGGCGGTCACCGATAGGCAACTGCATATACGGGCTGTAGAACACCGGCACCGGGCCGATGTGGAAGCGGGCATTCCAGATTTCAGCCACTTCTTCCTGACGGTCCTGAATCACCTCAGAACCCACTACGCTCCAGCTGTTATCGCCGGGCAGACAGGTCGTGAAGGTGCCGTTGTCCATGATGGTGTAGCGGTTATTATCACGCTGCTTCATCTTGTCGGCATCACCACGGCCCTGACGGCCTACCATCTGGTAATCACCGTTCTCAACATCCGTATCTTTGGTGGTCAGGTTGGCGAAACCTTTCGGCCCGTTCAGCTTGATTTGGTTATCGTTATAACGCACGTTGCCGGTCGCCGTGGCGGTACGGGTCGGTGTGGGCTGATTGGGATTGGCGATTTGGTTCAGCTGAACCTGATCGGCATCCAGCGTGCTGTTGCCCTGTACGACGTTAACGTTTCCGCTAAACAGCGCGCTATCAGGATAGTTACCGGTGGCTTTATCGGCATTGATGGTGACAGGCAGTGAGTTTGGGTCACCCTGTACCAGAGGTTTGTCATAGGTCGGAACGCCGAGCATACATTGTGCAGCAAGGTCGGCCATTGCGCCGTGACTGTACAATGCTGACCAGATTGTGGCGGCCAGCATTGTGGGTAAGCGTGTATTCAGACGTCTGTTTTTCATACGTAAAATGGTGTTCCGTCATCAGAGGCATCATGCCGGCAAACGGTCAGAGACTATCTCACTCATCATGGTTGCGCTAGTGTTAAATCCCACCTGTTACGTTGCCGCCGTTAGGCACAACGATAAATGCCGGTTATGATAAAGCAATTTTTAAGCGACGGCATGGCGAATTGAGGAGTATATGCAGTATTGGGGAAAACTGCTCGGACTTATCCTTGGCTATATGTCAGGGACGGGATTCTGGGGGATCGTATCAGGTCTGCTGATTGGACATATGTTTGACACGGCGCGCGCTGCAAAACGCCGGGGTTATTTTGCCGATCAACAGACGCGTCAAACCATCTTCTTCCGCACCACGTTTGAGGTGATGGGGAATCTGACTAAATCAAAAGGCAGAGTAACAGAGGCGGATATCCAGATCGCCAGCCTCTATATGGATCGTATGCAGTTGCATGGTGAGCAGCGTGAAGCCGCGCAGCGCGCCTTCCGCGACGGGAAAGAGGCAAACTATCCCCTGCGTGAGAAAATGCGTGAGTTACGCAGTGCGTGTTTTGGTCGTTTCGACCTGATACGGACTTTTCTGGAAATTCAAATCCAGGCTGCGTATGCCGACGGTTCATTGCATCCTAACGAACGCGAAGTGCTGTATGTGATTGCCGAAGGGCTTGGCATCTCACGGATGCAGTTCGATCAGTTCCTGCGCATGATGGAAGGCGGCCAGCAGTTTGGCGGCGGTCAGCAGGGCGGTCGTTCTTATGGCGGCGGTTATCAGCAGGCACAGCAGGGCCCGACCCTGGCCGACGCCTGCAAAGTGTTGGGCGTCAATGCGACTGATGATGCGACCACCATCAAACGCGCCTACCGCAAGCTGATGAGTGAGCACCATCCGGATAAACTGGTGGCAAAAGGCTTACCGCCAGAAATGATGCAAATGGCGAAAGAGAAAGCGCAGTCGATTCAGGCCGCGTATGACCTCATCAAACGAGAGAAAGGCTTTAAATAAGTCTGGTTGATGCAAAAGCAAAAGGCGCTGAATTCAGCGCCTTTTTTGTTTTTAGCCGCCGCATTAAAAATCCGGCTCGCAGTTAAAGACCAGCGGCTCATCGGTGAGCGGATGGTAAAACGACAATTCCTGCGCATGCAGTTGCAGGCGATCCACGGCGGCCAGCGCGGCGGGGTGGGCGTAAAACTTATCCCCCAGAATCGGATGTCCGAGCGCCAGAAGATGCACGCGTAACTGATGTGAACGTCCGGTGATTGGTCGCAGCCGGACGCGGGTCGTGCCATCGTCGTCCCACGACATCACTTCGTATTGCGTCAGCGCCTTTTTGCCCGTCTCATGACAAACCTTCTGCTTGGGCCGGTTCGGGTAATCGCAAATCAGCGGTAAATCGATAATGCCGTAATCTTCTTCCATCCGTCCCCAGACCCGCGCGATATACACTTTCTTGGTTTCGCGTTCGCGGAACTGGCGTTTGAGCTCGCGCTCGGCGTCTTTGGTCAGTGCCACCACAATCACGCCGCTGGTCGACATATCCAGACGATGTACGGATTCCGCCTCAGGAAATGCCTGCTGAATACGGGTCATCAGGCTGTCCTGATGTTCAGCTAACTTGCCCGGCACCGAAAGCAGACCGCTTGGCTTATTGACCACCATGATGTGTTCATCCTGAAAAATCACCTGCAACCAGGGATCGGTCGGCGGATTATAGTTTTCCAGCGGCCGGGTGTTTGAAGGGACAGGCATGTTCGGTTGATGTTCGCTCATAGCGGTTTCAGTCTGTGTCGGGGTTAAAAGAGGGGTGCAGACCGGCTGCACCCCGTCGGGCTTACTGATGGCTGACCACCACCAGGCGGATCGCATCCAGACGCCAGCTGGCATCGTTCAGGTTCGCCAGCACTTGCTTACGGTTAGAGTCTACCGATTCCAGTTCGTCATCACGAATGTTCGGGTTCACTTCCTTCAGCGCTTTCAGTCGGGCGAGTTCCTGCGTCAGTTGCGCGTCGGCTTCTACCTTAGCCGCTTCAATCAGCGCACGCGCCTGTTCTGCAATCTGCGGTTCGGCCTGCTGCAACATGTTATGCACATCCTGCTGCACTGCGTTCACCAGTTTGCTGGAATTATGACGATTGATGGCATTTAACTGACGGTTAAAGCTCTCGAACTCTACCTGAGCGGCCAGATTGGTGCCTTTGCTATCCATCAGCATGCGCACCGGCGTTGGTGGCAGGAAGCGGGTCAGCTGGAGATGCTTAGGCGCCTGACACTCGACCACGTAGATAAGCTCGGCCAGCATGGTGCCCACCGGCAGCGCTTTGTTTTTCAGGATAGACACCGCACAGCTGCCGGTATCGCCGGACAGGATCAGATCCAGACCGTTACGCACGATCGGGTGTTCCCAGCTAATGAACTGTGCATCTTCACGCGACAGCGCCTGCTCACGATCGAAGGTCACGGTACAACCCTCTTCCGGCAGACCTGGGAAATCCGGTACCAGCATGTGATCGGACGGCGTCAGAACGATCAGGTTATCACTGCGATCTTCCTGATTAATCCCCACGATATCGAACAGATTGAGCGCGAAGTTAACCAGATTCACGTCGTTATCCTGCTCGCCGATCTCTTTTGCCAGCTGCTGCGCACGCTCGCCACCGTTGGAGTGCATCTCCAGCAGACGGTCGCGGCCATTTTCCAGCTTCTCTTTCAGCGCATCATGTTCCGCGCGGCATTCGAGAATAAAGTCGTCCAGACCTTCCTGTTCAGCCGGCGTGGCGAGGAACGCGATCAACTGCTCATAGGCGCTGTCATAAATGGTGCGTCCGGTCGGGCAGGTGTGTTCGAACGCGTCCAGCCCCTCATGGAACCAGCGAACCAGCACCGACTGCGCGGTCTGTTCGAGGTAAGGCACCATAATGTCGATGTTGTTTTGCTGGCCGATACGATCCAGACGGCCAATACGTTGTTCCAGCAGATCCGGGTTGAACGGCAGATCGAACATCACCATTTTGCTGGCGAACTGGAAGTTACGGCCTTCGGAGCCGATTTCAGAACACAGCAGAACCTGTGCGCCATCTTCCTGCGAGGCGAAATAGGCGGCAGCGCGGTCACGCTCGATGATCGACAAACCTTCATGGAACACAGCGGCGCGGATCGCTTCACGTTCACGCAGTACCTGCTCCAGCTGTAATGCGGTGGCCGCTTTGGCGCAGATCACCAGCACTTTTTCGTCGCGGTTGGCGGTCAGATAACCGAGCAGCCATTCAACGCGCGGATCAAAGTTCCACCAGGTGGCGTTCTCGCCTTCGAATTCCTGATAAATCTGCTCCGGGTACAGCATGTCATGTGCACGGGCTTCGGCGGATTTCTTCGCGCCCATAATGCCCGAGACTTTAATGGCGGTCTGATACTGCGTCGGCAGCGGCAGTTTCACCGCCTGCAGATGACGCTCAGGGAAACCTTTCACGCCGTGGCGGGTGTTACGGAACAGCACGCGGCTGGTGCCGTGGCGGTCCATCAGCATGGAAACCAGCTGTTTGGCTGCGGCTTCATCACCTTTATTGGCGGCGGCCAGCAGGGCATCGGTATCGGCGTTGCCGACACTTTCACCCAGCAACGCCAGGGCTTGTGGCGTCAGCGGCTCTTTATTCAGTAACAGCGTGACGGCATCTGCCACCGGCTGATACTGCTGTTGCTCTTCGATGAATTCTTCGTAATCGTGGAAACGATCCGGATCCAGCAGGCGCAGACGCGCAAAGTGGCTTTCCTGACCGAGCTGCTCAGGCGTAGCGGTCAGCAACAGAACGCTGGGGATTTGCTGAGAAAGTTGTTCGATAACCTGATATTCACGGCTTGGCGCGTCTTCGCTCCACACCAGATGGTGCGCTTCATCGACCACCAGCATGTCCCACGCCGCATCTGAAAGCTGCTCAAGGCGGGATTTATTGCGGCGCACGAAATCGAGGGAGCAGATCACCAGCTGTTCAGTTTCAAACGGGTTGGTCGCCTCATGTACAGATTCGGCGTAGCGGTCATCATCAAACAGAGAGAAACGCAGGTTGAAGCGGCGCAGCATTTCCACCAGCCACTGGTGTTGCAGGGTTTCCGGCACCACAATCAGCACGCGTTCGGCGCGGCCTGACAGCAGTTGCTGATGAATGATCATGCCTGCTTCGATGGTTTTACCCAGACCCACTTCATCGGCCAGCAATACTCGCGGAGCATGACGCTGACCGACTTCATAAGCGATGTGCAACTGGTGCGGGATCAGGCTGGCGCGCATACCGCGCAGGCCGCCGAACTCCAGGCGGAACTGCTCGCGCTGATATTTACGGGCGCGAAAGCGCAGGGCGAAACGATCCATACGGTCGATCTGGCCGGCGAACAGGCGATCCTGCGGTTTGCTGAAGGTCAGCTTGCTGTCGAGCAGCACTTCACGCATGGCGACGCCGGTTTCTTCTGTATCAAGACGGATGCCGATGTAGGTCAACAGACCTTTGTCTTCAACGACCTCTTCGACCTGCAACTGCCAGCCTTCGTGGCAACTGATGGTATCACCGGGATTGAACATCACACGGGTGATCGGGGAATCATTTCGGGCATACAAACGGTTTTCACCGGTGGCGGGGAAAAGCAAAGTCACCATGCGTACATCCACTGCTACCACGGTTCCTAATCCTAATTCGCTTTCCGTATCGCTTATCCAGCGTTGACCCAATGTAAACGGCATAATCTCTCTCTGTGTTGTGTGTTCCAGATATTGCAACTGTGACGCCAACTGCGCAATGCTTGCTATGCCTCTGATGAAGCGTGGGCAATAGTCTTCTTTCCCCGCCCGAAGGGACGGAGTGATTCACTGTGTGAGGATGATTCAGAAATGGGAAAGGGCGCTATGGTAATGGAAGGTAAACGATTCGTCACCTGCGAATCACCGGGCGCGCATCAACTTTTGCTTAAAATAGCCCCATCTGACCCGTAATGAGTGTAGCAAAATCATCGTGAAGGAAAGGCAGAATGCCATCGGCCACCGGTTCAAGCTGGCGCTCAATGTAGTGGTCATAATCGACAGGTGACTGGCGGTTTTCCAGCGGTTCCGGCCCGGACGTGGTCATGACGTAGCTGATCCAACCGCCGTTCTGGTACTGCTTCGCACGGCCGTGCAGGGCGTTATATTCATCGGCAAGCCTCGCGGCGCGCACGTGCGGCGGCACATTTTTCTCATAATCGCTGAGTTTACGGCGCAGGCGTTTGCGATACACCAGTTTGTCATCGAATTCGCCCGCCAGCGTGCGCGCGACATAATCACGGACGTAATCCTGATAAGGCTGGCGGTGGAACACGCGCTGATACAGTTCCTGCTGGAACTCCTGCGCCAGTTTCGTCCAGTCGGTGCGCACGGTTTCCAGCCCTTTATAGACGATGTGCTCGCCATCGGCATCTTTCACCAGACCGGCATAACGTTTTTTACTGCCTGTCTCTGAGCCGCGAATGGTCGGCATCAGGAAGCGCTGGTAGTGCGTTTCGAACTCCAGCTCCAGCGCACTCTCCAACCCGTACACCTGCCGGATATGGTTTTTCCACCAGGCATTCACCTGTTCCACCAGATGGCGGCCAATGACGTTCGCGTCTTCCTGCGAATGGGCCTTGTTCAGCCAGACAAAGGTGGAATCGGTATCGCCGTAAATCACCTGATAGCCTTCGGCTTCAATCAGTTCGCGGGTCTGACGCATGATGTCGTGTCCGCGCAGGGTAATCGACGAGGCGAGACGCGGATCAAAGAACCGGCAGCCGCTTGACCCCAGCACGCCGTAAAAGGCGTTCATGATGATTTTCAGCGCCTGAGACAGCGGTTTGTTTTTCTGCTTTTTGGCTTCTTCCCGACCCATCCAGATTTGACGGACGATCTCCGGCAGGCAATGTTTTTCCCGCGAGAAGCGGGCGTTGCGGTAACCGGGAACCGAATGCTCATCGTCCGGTTGTTGCAGCCCGGCGACCAGCCCGACCGGGTCGATCAGGAAGGTGCGGATAATTGACGGATACAGACTTTTATAATCAAGCACCAGCACCGAATCATACAGGCCGGGCCGTGAATCCATCACAAATCCGCCAGGGCTCATTTCCCCTTCCAGTTCGCCCATGTTGGGTGCGACATAACCCGCGCGGTGCATACGTGGTAAATAAAGGTGAGTAAATGCCGCCACCGATCCCCCGCTGCGATCTACCGCCAGGCCGGTGACCGAGGCGCGCTCGAGCAGGAAGGGCATCAGTTCGGTTTTGGCGAAAATACGCGTCACCAGCTCGCAGTCTTTCAGGTTGTAGCGCGCCAGCATCGGTTTATCTTCACGAAAACGCTGCTCGATTTCTGCCAGCCGCTGATAGGGATTGTCGCTGGCCTTGCCTTCGCCCAGTAAACTTTGCGAGACGAATTCCAGGCTGAATGAATTGAAATTCCAGAACGCCGATTTCAGTGCTTCTATGCCGTCAATAATCAGACGGCCCGCCGCAGCGGCAAAAAAGTGCCCCTGCTTAAAGCCGTGCTCGCGCCACTCCAGCTCCCCGCCGCCGCGCCCGAATTTTAGCGGGATTTTGTAGCGGTCAGCGTGTTTTTGTAAAACCCGCAGATCAAACTGCACCACGCTCCAGCCGATAATGGCGTCGGGATCGTAGGTTTCCAGCCACTCATTGAGTTTTTCCAGCAACTGCGGACGGCTGTCGACATACACCAGATTGAAATCAAACTGCGCGTGCGGATCGCCATTGGGCGGCCCGAGCATATACACGTGGCGCTGCCCGCAGCCTTCCAGCCCGATGCAGTAAAGCTCGCCGTTACCGCTGGTTTCGATATCCAGGGAGCAGAGCTTCATGGGCGGGCGGTAGCCTTCGGCAGGCTTCATTTTAGTGTCGAGCAGAAGATTTCCTGCTCCCGGTTTCCCGCTGAACCAGACGGGCGCGGTGATATACCGCTCCATCAGAAAGCGCTCCGGCGGGCGGATATCCGCCTCATAAACCTGAACGCCGCCTTCTTTTAGCAATTTCTCGATGCGCATCAGCTGACGGTGTTGCGGGCAATACAGCCCGAGAACCGGGCGGGAATGGAAATCCTGCATCGGTAATTCGCGCAAACTGACATTTTTTTCATCGGCCAGCAGGCGTTCTGCGGCGTGGCGCTGTTCCGCCGGAATAAACGCGACGGATTCCTGCAATGGCAGACGGATTTTCTGTGCGCCTTCGTCGGTTGCCAGCCACAGTTCCACCTCGGTGCCGCGCGGCGTGTCGCGCCAGTGGCGGGTCAGCACAAATCCCTGACGCGGCGGGGTATCAGTGGCAGCAGGAGCGGGACGAACAAAGGTGGAAGTAATAAGCGCCTCGAAACGGTACAGATGAAGATATCGGGATCCAATACAGAGTATGGTTATTTATACAGTCTTTGTCTATGGCTCAGGTTTCTGCCAAATACGCATACAATTACCCGGTTGACTGTGATAGTTCATGCACTGACAATTCAGCCGCTTAATGTATTTACTACAATGAGAAGGCAGAAAACTCACACTTGTCTCATTTATCTGCGCAATTGGCGCAGGCGAAACTGAATTCTGGGAATATATGGAAGCCTATCTACAACATCTGGTCGCTCAGTCGGTGGGCTTCGCGTTAATTATTGTCGCCGTGGTGGCTTTCTTCGAGTCGCTGGCGCTGGTGGGGCTGATCCTGCCGGGTACCGTCATGATGGCGACGCTCGGCACGCTGATTGGCAGTGGTCAGGTGGGATTATACGAAGCCTGGCTGGCCGCCGGTCTGGGGTGTTTCCTGGGAGACTGGGCCTCGTATTTCATTGGCCGTGGTTTCAAGGAGCCGCTGCATCGCTGGCGCTTCCTCAAACGTTACCAGTCATTACTGGATAAAACCGGTTATGCGCTGGATCGTCACAGTTTTGCCACGGTGATTTTAGGCCGTTTTATCGGTCCGACGCGTCCGCTGGTGCCGCTTGTCGCCGGTATGCTCAATCTGCCGCCGTATAAATTCGCCCCGCCAAATATTGTCGGCTGCATCACCTGGCCGCCGGTGTATTTCCTGCCGGGGATCCTGGCGGGTGTGGCGATCGACATTCCTGCCAGTCACAACAGCGGCGTTTTCAAGTGGATGTTGTTTATCAGCGTGATGCTTATCTGGCTCAGTGCGTGGCTGGGGTGGCGCTGGTTCCGTGCCGGTAAAAGCTCACCTGACTTCATGAGCAAATGGCTGACGCTGCCAAGATTACGCATTGTCTGCATCCTGAGCGTGGTGGCGACGGTGGTCAGTCTGGTGATGCTCAGCAAGCAACCGATGATGCCGGTTTACGGCCATCTGCTGTGGAACGTCATTACGCGCTGATATCAGGTTTACTTCCTGAAGCGTTGATTCCTAATACTCTGGCCTCCGGCGCACTGCCGTTTACCAGCGCCTGCGTCGGGCCATCGTAGAAAATCCTGCCATCGACAATCAGCAACGTGCGCGGCGCAATCCGCGCTGCGTCATCCAGATTATGCGACACCATCAGCAACGTGAGATGACGTTGCCCGCAGACCTTATCCAGCAAACTCAGCATTTCACTGCGCAGCGCCGGATCGAGCGCCGAAAACGGCTCGTCGAGCAGTAAAATCGGCTGGCTGCGCAACAGGCAACGTGCCAGGGCGACACGCTGACGCTGACCGCCGGAAAGCTGCGACGGCAACCGCGCCAGACAATCACTCAACCCCACCTGCCGGGCGATCTCCTCCAGTTCCTGCTTTTGTTGTGCCGTCAGTTTCAGCCCCGGATGCAGCCCCAGCCCCATGTTCTGACGCACGGTCAGATGTGAGAACAGATTGTTTTCCTGAAACAGCATCGATACCGGGCGCTTAGCCGGTGGCGTTGCGCTGTGATCGGCGCCGTTAAGCAGGATCTGCCCGCTGACCGGCGACAGAAAACCGGCGGTCAGGCTGAGCAGGGTACTTTTCCCCGCGCCGCTTGGGCCGAGGATGGCCACGCGCTCACCGGCGTCGATCTGTAAATCGAAGCGCATCGGCAGATGTTCGTACAAATACGTCAGTTTATTCAGCGTCAGCATGGCGGCCCGGCAGTTTCTCAATCAGGGTGAATAACAGGAAGCATAACAACAGAAGTAACAGCGCCGTCACCGCACCGTCCTGGCTGCGATAGGCACCGATCTGCTGATACAGATAAAACGGCAGGGTGCGGAAATTCTCATTGCCGAACAAGGCGATCACGCCGAAATCTCCCAGCGACAGCACGCAGGCAAACGCCAGCGCCTGCGCAATAGGGCGTTTCAGCGCGCGGAGTTCCACCCAACGCAGGCGCTGCCAGCCGCGCATATCCAGCGAAAGGCACAGCGGGTTATAGCGCTCGGCGACGTCGCGCATCGGGTTATCCAGCACTTTTAATGCGTAAGGCACTGCCATCAGCGCATTGGTCATGATCACCAGAGGCCACGGCGATTGCGGCAACCCGGTAGTATCGCCGAGCAGCAGGAAAAAACCGGTCGCCAGCACGATACCGGGCATCGCGAGGATCAGCATGCCGCTCAGATCCATCGCCTGCGCCCAGCCGTTTCGCTGACGTAAACGCAGCTCGCGGCTGCTCCACAACAGCATCATGGTCAGCAAGACGCACACGACTCCGCTGCCGAGCGCGATGCGCACTGAGGTCCATAATGCCTGCCAGAGCGCGGTTTGTTGCAGTACGCTGACCGCCGCGCGGTTGACACCATCAAACATCACGGCCAGCAGCGGCGGCAGGATCAGCAACAATGCCAGACCAATCAGTACGCCATCGGCGATACGGCGCAGCAGAGAATCATCGGGATTTCGCCAGCGTTGAGCATGCGTCTGCCCGACCGGCAATGCCTGACTGAGTTTCTGACTGAGCAACACCAGCGCCAGACAACAGAACAGCTGCACCAGCGCCAGCGTGGCGGCACGGCTTAAATCGTAGTCGTAGCTCAGCGCCTGATAAATGGCCAGCTCAATGGTGGTCGCCTGCGGGCCGCCGCCCAGTGAAAGCACGGTGGCGAAGCTGGCAAAACACAGCATGAAGATTAACGCAGCCGCGGGGAAAATCTGCCGGCGCAGGGCAGGCCATTCAACAAAACGGAATTGCTGCCAGACGTTCATCCCGAGCTGTGCGGCAAGCTGGCGCTGTTCCACGGCGATATTTTCCAGCGCCTGCACTAACAGACGCGTCGCCAGCGGCAGATTGAAAAATACGTGCGCCAGCAAAATGCCCTGTAAACCATACGGTGAGAAACGGTAATCCACGCCCAGCCAGCCGCATATCTGTGCCAGCCAGCCCTGTCGCCCGTAGACGCTGAGAATGCCAAACACGGCGACCAGAACCGGCAGCACCAGCGTCATTGCGCACAAACGTAATAACAGCTGACGGCCGGGGAAACGGCGGCGAAACAGCGCACGCGCCAGTAAAATCGCGGGCAGCACGGAGCAGAGCGCCGAAAGCAGCGCCTGCCAGAAGGTAAAGCGGATCACGTGCCAGAGATAGGGATCCTGCCAGAGTGAGGTGCCGCTCATCTGCGGCGCATGACGCCACAGAGAACCTAACGCCAGTGCCGCCACCAGCAACATAGCCAGCGAGGCGACGGCACCCGGCCACAGCCAGCGCGGGATCAACGGCTGACGGCGTTCTGCCATGCCTGGATCCATTGTGAACGGTGGGTGGCAACATCCTGTGCGCTGTATTGCAGGGATTTGGCCGGTACGGTCAGTTGTTTAAAGGCGTCAGGCAGCGGCGTGTTAATCACCGGATACATCCAGTTGCCGGACGGGATCACTTTCTGGAAATCTTCCGTAGTGACGAATTTCATGAACGCTTCAGCCAGTTTAGGTTGCTTGCTGTTGGCCAGCTGGCCCGCCACTTCAACCTGCATGTAATGGCCTTCGGTGAAATCCGCTGCCGCGTAATTGTCTTTCTTCTCTTCCACGATGTGGTACGCCGGAGAGGTGGTGTAGCTCAGCACCAGATCGCTTTCGCCTTTGAGGAATAACCCGTAGGCCTCGCTCCAGCCTTTGGTCACGGTGACGGTTTTCTTCGCCAGTTTTTCCCACGCTTCTGGCGCTTTATCACCATAGACTTTTTGCATCCACAGCATCAGGCCCAGACCCGGCGTACTGGTGCGCGGATCTTCATAAATCACTTTCCAGTTCTGATTGCTGTTGATCAGTTCATCGAGGCTTTTTGGCGGATTCTTCAGTTTGTTTTTGTCATAGACGAACGCGAAATAGCCGTAATCGTAAGGCACGAAAGTGGGGTCTTTCCAGCCGCCCGGCACGGTCAGTTTGGCGTCGGTTTTCGGTGCTTTGGCGAATAAACCGGTTTGCTCAGCGGCCTGCAACAGGTTGTTGTCCAGCCCGAGCACCACGTCCGCCTTGCTGTTCTTGCCTTCCATCCGCAGACGGTTCAGTAAAGACACGCCATCTTCCAGCGCAACGTATTTCAGCTCGCAGCCGCATTGCGCCTCAAAGGCTTTTTTGATCGCCGGGCCAGGGCCCCAGTCGGCAGAGAAAGAGTCGTAGGTGTAAACGGTCAGAACAGGTTTTGCAGCCAGGGCGGGTGCAGAAAGTAACAGCAGACAGGACAATATTTTTTTCAACTTTGCGCTCCAAAAAAATGAAAGGGCAAAGGATTTTGAGTAAGCATCGCGCAGTCTCAAATCCCTCCGCCGGGATTAACCGGATCAGGTTCGACGGGTTTCAAATCTCAGCCTTTTAAACTTGCTGTGCGTGTGTTGATCGGGCGTCGTGCAGTGCTCGAAATGCTCACGTACTGTGTGTACGCTCTGCTTTCTGTGCGCTGGACTTCACCCGCTGAACACGCGCTCGCGGCGTTTAAAGATCGAGCTCATTCTTTATTAAAAAAGAACGCACTCGGGCACCCCGTTGAGAACGGATGTCATTCTAGAGATTAACGGCGCGATGCGATAGTCCGATTAACTGTCCGGTGGCGCAAACCAGGCGGATTTGAAGTCGAACCAGCCGAGGGTGTTCATGCGCACGCCGCGCATACTGCGCTGCCCCTGCAAGACCAGCCAGTGGTGAAACAGCGGATGGATCTGATGGCTGACCGTTTTTTTCTGGCTCCAATTGGCGATGGATAAATTCCCCGCGTGCCACTGCGCGGCGTCCTGACTCATGTCTTCGCTAAAGCAATGTTTTGCCAGCGGTAATTCGTAGAAATGCGCGAACAGCGAAAACTCCAGCGGCAGGGTGAAGTTGGCGCTGCCGAGCCACACATCGCTGTTGGCGTCGCCGCGATGCCAGACCGCGTAATCCACCACCTGAATGATCAGTTCGATACCTTCCGCCGTCAGCAGCGGGCGCAGCGCATTGCAGATGGCGTGATGCTCGGAGTGCTCACCGTAGAACGTCAGCGTCACCTCCGTCAGATTTTGCGGTTTGGGCGGTCGCGGCTGTGGCGCCTTATGGTGCCAGCGCGGCAGCAGGCCGTAAGCCGGGGACCAGTAGCGCTGAAAAATCGGCTCTGCATTACTGAGCAGTGCGATGGGGTTGAGTAAGTCGCACAGCCACCGGCGCGTTTCCTCTGACTGGCCGACCGGCGAACGCTGGTCAAATAACAGGAAATAGCAGCCTTCCTCGAGGCGGCTTTCCAGCTCGCTTTTACCGGATTCATCCGCCTGTAGCTGAACACCGGAATGCACCAGTTCTTCACTCAGCTCCGGCAACACCCAGATATTCACTTCGTCGATCAGCGCCCGGAACCCGAAATAATCATCAAAGGCGCGAATACGCAGCTGCGTTTTCAGATTACGCACCACGGCGTAAGGGCCGGTGCCAACCGGATGACGGGCGAAATCGGGCAGTGATTGCCATTCCTGCGGCAAAATCATTGCGTGAACATTGCCGAACAACCACGGCAGCCAGCGGTCAGGCTCATTCAGATGGACATCAATGACATTCGGCGTGGGCGTGGTGACGGATTTCAGGTTGCTGAACAGCGGATGCGAGGTCAGGCGGGTAAAGGTGGCGATGATATCGGCCATCTCCAGCTCCCGGCCATGATGAAAATGGATGGCAGGCCGCAGATAGAAACGCCAGTGCAGCGGTGAAATTTCCTGCCAGTGGTGGGCTAAATCACCTTCCACTTCCCCTTTTTCCTCATTTATGCGTGTCAGACCGCTGAAGATTTGCCGGGCGATGTGTGTTTCTGAACGGCGCAGCATGGTGCCGGGCAGCAGGTTAAACAGCGGACGGTAGTAGAGCACCCGCAGGATATGTTTACCCTGTCGAAAGCTGCGGCCGAGCTGTGATAACAGCATCTGGCGCACCTGCGTTTTATCGCCGACCAGTTGCACCAGTTGATCAATATGATCCTGCTCCAGCAGTTCTTCGGCCCGCTGTTGCCGCAGTGCCAGCCCGGTATACAGAAAACGCAGCGTGGATCGTTTGCCGCGCCCGGCCTCGGCGTCCCACGTCAACCAGCCCTGTTCCTGCATGGTGCTGAGCAGCGAGCGCATGTGCCTGCGCGAACAATTCAGGACTTCCGATAACGCCTGTAATGTCGTGTCGGTTTCTTCACCGTGGCAGCTTTGCCATAAACGAATGAACTGTTGTTGCAGTCGGGGCGAGGACATAAAAGAGGAACTCCGTGGGCGATCTTCATCAATTTATCTTTCCTCATATTACTCCGATACTGTTTCTCAACGAAAGCCTGTTGTGAACACCCGGAGGTCAGCATGAAACGCAGTCTGAACGCCCGTTTTTACCAGCGTTATTTTGAAGCCATAAAGAGGAACGCCTCTAAAAATCATGCAGACTGGCTTTCCTGGGTTCCGGTGCAATATCGTCTGGATATTCTGTCCCGTCTCACCCAGTGGGATATCGACTCCGTGGATGAAAAAGAGTATCGCCAGCGTCTGTAATCTTTTCACGGCAGGTTTGATCCGAATTCGATTTTCTGAGTAATGGTGTAATTTCACCAGCCAGTGGGGCGACTCACTGGTTTTTTTATGCTCATTTTCCAGAACCGCCTGAAACTTCGCTACACTGTCTGTCTTGCTTTATCTGCTTTCATTTCTCAGGGACGACGTTATGTCAAAACCTCGTATTAATGCCATTTATGTCACCTTTCTGGTGGTTTCCTTACTGTGTGGTATTGCAGGCGCACTGCAGGCGCCGACGCTCAGTCTGTTTCTGACCAACGAAGTGAAAGTGCGGCCGCTGTGGGTCGGCTTCTTTTATACCGTCAATGCGATTGCCGGAATCGCGATTAGCTTTCTGCTGGCTAACCGCTCGGATAACAAAGGCGACCGGCGCAAGCTGTTGATTTTCTGCTGCCTGATGGCGCTCGGTAACAGCCTGGTGTTTGCTTTCAGCCGTGATTATCTGGTGCTGATCACCGTCGGCGTGCTGCTGGCGGCGATCGGGAATGCCTCGATGCCGCAGCTGTTTGCGCTGGCGCGTGAACATGCCGATCGCTCATCGAGCGAAGTGGTGATGTTCAGCTCGATGATGCGTGCGATGTTGTCGCTGGCCTGGGTGCTCGGCCCGCCGCTCTCGTTTATGCTGGCGCTCAATTATGGCTTCACCCCGATGTACCTGAGTGCCGCGGCGGTGTTTGTCGGCAGCATTCTGATGATCATTTTCTTCCTGCCTTCTGTGCCGCGCGTCGAGCAACCGGTGGACGAAAAAGTGGTGCCGGTCAGCGCGTGGCGCAACAGAGACGTACGGCTGCTGTTCTTTTCATCCCTGCTGATGTGGACCTGCAACATCATGTACGTCATTGATATGCCGCTTTATATCACCAGCGATCTGGGATTGCCGGAAGGGCTGGCAGGGTTGCTGATGGGAACGGCCGCCGGGCTGGAGATCCCGGCGATGCTGCTGGCCGGCTATCTGGTCAGGCGCACTGGCAAACGCAAGCTGATGCTGTATGCCGTGGCGAGCGGGGTGGTTTTCTATGCCGGACTGGTGGCGTTTCAGTTCAAAGCGGCGCTGATGATCCTGCAACTGTTCAACGCGATTTTCATCGGTATCGTGGCCGGGATCGGCATGCTCTATTTTCAGGATCTGATGCCGGGGCGCGCAGGTTCAGCGACCACGTTGTTCACCAACAGTATCTCGACCGGCGTCATTTGCGCGGGTTTGTTACAGGGTTTCATCGTGGAAAACTTCGGGCATTATCCGGTGTACTGGGCGGCGACGGTGCTCGCGGTTCTGGCACTGGGGCTGATGTATAAAGTGAAGGATGTCTGAATCTTGCTGATAAGAAAAAACCCGCGAATGTCGCGGGTTTTTTTATAGCGGCGAAACCGTCATCACTGCATAAAGGCAGGCTGATTCTTTTCGTAGCTGGAGATATTGGTTTCGTGTTGCAGCGTCAGGCCGATGCTGTCCAGACCGTTGATCATGCAATGACGGCGGAAACTGTCAATCACAAACGGATAGCTTTTATCGCCCGCTTTCACGGTCTGCGCTTCCAGATCCACCACAAACGTGATGCCCTCGTTCGCTTCAACCAGCGCAAATAATTCGTCTATTTCTGCATCGCTCAGGGTAATCGGCAGCAGCTGATTGTTGAACGAGTTGCCATAAAAGATATCGGCAAAACTCGGCGCAATCACTGCGTGAAAACCGTAATCGGTCAATGCCCACGGCGCATGTTCGCGGGAAGAACCGCAGCCGAAGTTTTCGCGTGCCAGCAAAATACTTGCGCCTTTATAACGCGGTTTGTTCAGCACGAAATCAGGATTAGGTACCTGACCGGCATCGTCCAGAAAACGCCAGTCGTTGAACAGGTGCTGACCGAAACCGGTACGCGTCACTTTCTGTAAAAACTGTTTTGGGATAATGGCATCGGTATCGACGTTTGCTGCATCCAGCGGAACCACCAGACCGATGTGTTGGGTAAATTTAGCCATGGTGTTTTCCTCAGTTCAAATCACGAATGTCAGCGAAACGACCGGTCACCGCGGCAGCCGCAGCCATCGCCGGGCTGACCAGATGCGTGCGTCCGCCACGGCCCTGACGGCCTTCGAAGTTACGGTTGCTGGTGGACGCGCAACGTTCGCCCGGTTCCAGACGGTCGTTGTTCATCGCCAGACACATTGAGCAGCCTGGCAAGCGCCATTCAAAGCCGGCTTCGATGAAGATCTTATCCAGACCTTCTTCTTCCGCCTGAGCTTTTACCGGGCCGGAGCCTGGCACCACAATCGCCTGTACGCCGGTGGCGACTTTGCGACCTTTGGCAACGGCGGCGGCGGCGCGTAAATCTTCAATACGCGAGTTGGTGCAGGAACCGATAAACACTTTGTCGATCGCGACGTCGGTCAGTTTTATGCCCGGTTGCAGATCCATATAGGCCAGTGCTTTTTCCGCGGAAGCGCGCTCAACCGGATCGGCGAAGGAAGAAGGATTTGGGATCACCTGATTAACGCCCATCACCTGACCCGGATTCGTTCCCCAGGTGACTTGCGGTGCGATGTCTGCGGCATCCAGCGTTACGATGCTGTCGAACTGAGCCGTTTCGTCGGTTTTCAGGGTCTTCCAGTATTCTACTGCGGCATCCCAGTTCTGGTTTTTCGGGGCAAACTGACGGCCTTTCAGATAGGCAAAAGTCGTTTCGTCCGGTGCAACCAGACCGGCCTTAGCCCCCATCTCAATCGCCATGTTGCACAGGGTCATACGACCTTCCATGCTCAGCGCTTCAATGGCTTTACCGCAGAATTCCACCACATGGCCGGTACCGCCGGCGCTGCCGGTTTTGCCGATGATCGCCAGCACGATATCTTTTGCGGTGATACCGGCAGGCGCATCGCCGGTGACTTCGATTTTCATGGTTTTGGCGCGGCCCTGTTTCAGGGTTTGCGTCGCCAGCACGTGTTCCACTTCTGATGTCCCGATACCGAACGCCAGTGAACCAAATGCGCCGTGGGTGGCGGTGTGTGAATCGCCGCACACGATGGTCATGCCCGGCAAGGTCATGCCTTGTTCAGGGCCAATGACGTGAACGATGCCCTGGAACGGGTGGTTCAGGTCATACAACTGCACGCCGAATTCTGCGCAGTTCTTGATCAGTTCCTGCATCTGAATGCGCGCCATCTCGCCGCTCGCATTGATGTCTTTGGTTTGCGTGGACACGTTATGGTCCATGGTCGCGAAGGTTTTACCCGGCTGACGCACCGGACGCCCCATCGCACGCAGGCCGTCGAAAGCCTGCGGAGAGGTGACTTCATGCACCAGATGACGGTCGATGTACAACAGTGGCGTTTCGTTTGGCGCTTCGTAAACGACGTGCGCGTCATACAATTTTTGATACAGAGTCTTCGCCATGTTATGCCCCTTCTTTCACAAAGCGGGCAATAATGTCGCCCATTTCACTGGTGCCCAACGCCTGCTGACCGTTCGCCAGATCGCCGGTGCGGTGTCCCGCTTCCAGTGCTTTATTAACGGCCTGCTCGATAGCGTTAGCGGCATCATCCGCACCCAGGCTGTAACGCAGCAACAGCGCGGCAGACAGGATTTGTGCAATCGGGTTCGCGATGTTTTTACCGGCGATATCCGGCGCTGAACCTCCCGCTGGCTCGAACAAACCAAACGCCTGCTCGTTCATGCTGGCAGAAGGCAACATGCCCATTGAACCGGTGATCATCGCGCATTCGTCAGACAGGATGTCGCCGAACAGGTTGGAACACAGCAGCACGTCGAACTGCGACGGATCTTTAATCAGCTGCATGGTCGCGTTATCGATGTACATGTGGCTCAGGCTGACATCCGGGTAATCTTTAGCGATTTCGTTTACCACTTCGCGCCACATTATTGAGGTCTGCAACACGTTCGCTTTATCGATGGACGTCACTTTGCTGCGGCGTTTGCGCGCAGATTCAAAAGCAATACGGGCGATGCGTTCAATCTCAAAGCGGTAATACACTTCGGTATCAAAGGCTTTCTCATGCATGCCCTGACCTTCGCGGCCTTTCGGCTGACCGAAATAAATGCCACCGGTCAGTTCGCGGACGCACAGAATATCGAAGCCTTTGGCCGCGATGTCTGCACGCAGCGGGCAGAACTCTTCCAGCCCCTGATACAGACGGGCAGGGCGCAGGTTGCTGAACAATTTGAAGTGCTTACGCAGCGGCAATAATGCGCCGCGCTCAGGCTGATCGTTTGGCGGCAGATGTTCCCATTTCGGGCCACCGACCGAGCCGAACAGGATTGCATCCGCGTTTTCGCAACCGGCGACGGTGGCTTCCGGCAGCGGGCTGCCGTGTTTGTCGATGGCTGCGCCACCCACATCGTATTCGCTGGTGGTGATGTTCAGACCAAAACGCTGACGTACTGCGTCCAGCACTTTGTATGCCTGGGCCATGACTTCCGGGCCAATTCCGTCTCCGGGTAAGACGGCAATATGATGGGACTTGCTCATGTTCACACCGTTTCCTGATTATTTTGAATGTTGTGTTGCTGACTTTCCTGCTGCAAACGTTGTTTTTCAATCTCAACTTGTTTGCTGCGCCAAATGTTATTCAGTACATGGACCATCGCTTTCGCGGAGGATTCGACGATGTCTGTTGCCAGACCGACACCGTGGAAGCGGCGGCCATTAAAGGAAACCACCACGTCAACCTGACCCAGCGCATCGCGGCCTTGGCCTTTCGCGCTCAGCTGATATTTCACCAGTTCGATCTGATAGCCGGTGATGCGGTTGATGGCCTGATACACGGCATCAACAGGGCCGTTGCCGGTCGCAGCTTCGGTGATGACCTCTTCGCCGCAGGCCAGATTGACTGATGCGGTCGCGGTAATGTTGGAACCGGACTGCACGCTGAAGTTATCCAGACGGTAGAATTCCGGCTCTTCCTGCTGCTTATTAATGAACACCAGTGCTTCTAAATCGTAGTCGAAAACCTGACCTTTTTTGTCTGCCAGCTTCAGGAACGCGGTATACAAATGATCCATATTGTAATCGGACTCTTTGTAGCCCATTTCTTCCATACGATGCTTCACGGCAGCACGGCCGGAGCGGGACGTCAGGTTCAGCTGAATCTGGTTCAGACCGATGGATTCCGGGGTCATGATTTCGTAGTTTTCGCGATTTTTCAGCACGCCATCCTGATGAATACCGGAGGAGTGCGCGAAGGCGTTAGAACCGACAATCGCTTTGTTGCCAGGGATCGGCATGTTGGTGATCTGGCTGACAATCTGGCTGGTGCGGTAGATTTCTTTGTGATTGATATTGGTATGGACGTTCATGTAATCCGAACGGGTGCGGATCGCCATGATCACTTCTTCCAGCGCGGTATTCCCGGCGCGTTCGCCGATACCGTTCAGGGTGCCTTCAACCTGACGCGCACCGGCCTGGATTGCGGCGATGGAGTTACCGACCGCCATGCCCAGATCGTCGTGACAGTGAACGGAGATAATCGCTTTATCAATGTTAGGCACGCGTTCATACAAATTGGTGATGATGCCACCGAACTGAACCGGCGTGGTGTAACCGACGGTGTCAGGGATGTTAATGGTGGTCGCACCGGCTTTGATTGCCGCTTCTACGACACGGCACAGGTTATCCAGCGGGGTACGGCCTGCGTCTTCGCAGGAGAATTCGACGTCATCAGTATAGTTACGGGCGCGTTTTACGGAATGCGTTGCCATCTCCAGCACCTGATCAAACGAACGCTTCAGTTTGGACTCAATGTGCAGGGTAGATGTGGCCAGGAAGACGTGAATACGGAAGGCTTCGGCAACGCGCAACGCTTCAGCTGCGGCATCGATATCACCGTCAACGCAGCGGGCCAGACCGCAAACACGGCTGTTTTTAATCTGGCGCGCGATAGTTTGTACAGACTCGAAATCGCCGGGAGAGGACACCGGGAAGCCGACTTCCATCACGTCAACGCCCATTCTCTCCAGCGCCATTGCAATCTGAATCTTCTCTTTAACACTCAGGCTGGCTTGTAACGCCTGTTCACCGTCACGCAGCGTGGTATCGAAAATAATGACTTGCTCGCTCATGGGTTGTTCCTTGTCTGTTTTATTATTCGCGCCCTGCGGGAGGTAAAAAAAAACCCGCGCATCGGCGCGGGTTTGTTGTCTGTGGAAGTTGAATCAGTTCTGATTTTCGCCCACTGGCTTACCGCGCAAATTTTCTGCGTTGAGTAGTAGGCCTAGGAGACGGGTGGTCATAAACATGTTTTCAGCTTCTCGTAATAGGGTTGTTAAACGGACGTCGTTTAAACAGTGCTTAAATTGATACGGGAATGCGCCAGGTATGTCAACCTTCAGCGTGTGGAAATACCGTGAAAACCCACAAATGAAACTGACTCTCATTTAGCATAAAGCTCTGTTTGTAAGAATGTGTTTAGCTTAAAGAATTCATGGCGAACTCCGGCATTTAATTGCACAAAAAAATGTCTAAATATGGACAATTGACGACCCATGCCTGTAAAAAATCAATGTAATACAATGGATTGCAGATGATTTACTGCTGCTTAATTTATTATTCATTTTTTGCATGTTGTTCGTGCAAGTATTTTAATGTCTTATATCATCAGTTTTTTTAGAAGGAAATGAATTTTATATTTTGCTTTCTTATTATTTAAAGTCGTATTCGCGTATCTTTCTAAAAATAATAATATTAAATGGCACGCGCTCATTGTCAGCTATTTGTTAATTAGTCTGATGTCACTGTGCCGATTTTTTTAATCATATCAATTAAAGATAATCATTCTTCTGCGAGTCTGATGCTCTTTAGTGAGGATTGTTATGTCAGACATCATTACCGAAAACTCAGTAAAAACTGCTGAACCTGAAACACATCTTCGTAACGTCGATCTGAATTTGCTGACAGTTTTTGATGCCGTCATGCAATTACAAAATATTACCCGCGCTGCAAATATGCTGGGTATGTCTCAACCGGCCGTCAGTAATGCGGTGGCTCGTTTAAAAATCATGTTTAATGATGATTTGTTTGTTCGCTATGGCCGTGGCATTCAACCGACAATGCGTGCCCGCCAGCTTTTTGGCCCGGTGCGTCAGGCGTTGCAGCTGGTCATGAATGAATTACCCGGTGCAGGTTTTGACCCTACCGTCAGCATGCGCCAGTTCAACGTGGCGATTTGCAGCCCGCTGGATAAGCGCCTGACATCACAGGTTCTGCATGCAGTAGATACCTTAGCCAGCAGCGTCAGTATTAAATTACAAACCATTGTTAATGATAATATTGAACATCAGCTGCGCTACCAGAATATCGAGTTTATGATCAGCTATCGTAAATTTGAACGTGCTGATTTCTGTAATGAGCCTTTATTTAATGATGAGCTGGTTTTGGTGGCTTCGCAAAATCATCCGCGAATCAGTCCATATATGTCAGATGAGAAATATCTGAGAGAAAAACACGCGGTGATGATGATTGATCGTTTCTACTCTTTCAGCGGACCTTATTATGATGATCCAGAATTACAATCTTTAATTGCTTATCAGGGCACTGATCTTTACAGCGTAATGGAAGTGGTTTCAAAAACAGACATGGTGGCGCTGGTTCCTCGCTGGTTAGCGCAGGCCAACGCCGGAATACTGAATTTATCTGTCATTCCTTTACCCTGGATGAAAAATCAGCTGACCTGTTATTTGTCATGGCATGAGTCATCCAGCAAAGATCGCGGCAATATGTGGATGAAATCTTTATTGAGCCAGTGTGTTGCCACGGCCTGATCCCGTATAGAACATCATTTTTACTTCGGCGCGCGCTGTAGTGATAATGGCTTATTATGATTTAATTTGAAGTGCTTTATCCTGCATGGTTTTTTTCCCTCGTTAAGGCTATGCAGGTTTTTTTCCTCTCTCCGTTCACCCATCGCGGTTGCCAGCCGGCATTTTCTCACCCGCTATAATTTCGTTTCGCCGCACAATATTTGCCGGTAGACTGCGTTAAATCTTTGTAACAGAGCAATACAGTCAGCCGCCCCGGTGAGCTGCGCTGGACGCCGGTATAGACGCTGAATGAATCCAACCTTAAATGACTATCATCTGATCACCCGTTTTCGCCAACAGGTGATGACGCGTGCCGACCAAATAGCCTTTCGCGAATGGTCGCCAGCTGCGCACACTGCACTGACCTGGCGTCAGCTGGGGGAGAACGTGGATGCGTTATCTCATCTTCTGTTGCAGGAGCAGGCAGGGATTCAGGAGCGGATCGCCATCTGCGGCAATAATTCCATCGCATGGGCGACGGCGGATCTGGCGATTTTGCAGGTGCGTGCGGTCACGGTGCCGGTATATGCCACCAATACGCCTGCGCAATCGGCATACGTGCTCAATGATGCGGATATCCGCATTTTGTTTGTTGTGGGTCAGAAGCAATATGATGCCGCCCTGGCTTTGCGTGAATTATGCCCGCAGCTCAAACATATTCTGGTGCTGGATAACGACGTCGATTTACAGGGCGTTTCTATCGCCAGACACGTTTCTCAGACGGTTGCCTCGGATCCGGCATTATCTGCCGGGCTCATCGGGCGGATTGGCGGCTGCGATCTCAACGATCTCTTCACCCTGATTTACACCTCGGGTACGACCGGGGAAGCAAAAGGCGTGATGCTGGATTATCGCAGCATGGCAACTCAGCTGAAACAACATGAAAAACGCCTGACGATTTCCGACAGCGATGTCTCCCTGTGCTTCCTGCCGCTGGCGCACGTATTTGAACGCGCATGGAGTTTCTTTGTGATGCACAGCGGCGCGCAGAATGTCTTCCTGCGCGAAACGGATTTGGTGCGTGATGCTCTTGCGGCGGTGAAGCCCACCGTGATGTGCGCCGTGCCGCGTTTTTATGAAAAAGTGTTCAGTGCGATTCATGACAAAGTGGCCCGCGCGGGCACGGTCAAAAAGCGCTTATTCCACTGGGCGGTGGCGCAGGGTAAAGAGAAGTTTCTTCTTGAGCGCCGTGGCGAACGTTACCCTTTCTGGTTATCCCCGGCGCATTTTCTGGCCGATAAGCTGGTGCTCAAAAAGCTCAGAGGTCTGCTCGGCGGCAACTTACGTTTTCTGCCCGCAGCCGGTGCGAGCCTGGATGACAATGTGATCCTGTTTTTTGAATCCCTCGGTCTGCACATCAAATACGGGTACGGTCTGACGGAAACGTGCGCGACCGTCACCTGTTGGGAAGAGCAGAATTTTCGTTTCGGCTCAGTGGGGACAGCGCTGCCGGAAATCGAAGTGCGCATTGGTGATGAAAATGAGATCCAGGTACGCGGGCCGACGCTGTTGCGCGGATACTTCAATAAACCGGAAGAGACTGCCGCCAGCTTTACCGCCGATGGCTGGTTCAAAACCGGTGATGCAGGAAAAATGGACGCAGAAGGAAATGTTTTTATTACCGAACGTCTGAAAGACCTGATGAAAACGTCGGGGGGTAAATATATTGCGCCGCAGCGTATCGAAGGCACACTGGTGCAGGATCGGTATATCGAACAGGCGGCGGTCATTGCCGATGAGCGTCACTTCGTATCCGCGCTTATCGTGCCGGATTTTGATGTGCTGAATATGTATGCGCAGACGCACCATATCGATTATCTCAACCGCAGTGGCCTGGTAAAAAACGAACAGATCCTGTCATTGTTTGCCCATCAGTTACGTGAAATCCAGCATGATCTGGCCGGATTTGAGCAGGTGAAAAAATTCGTACTGCTGATTAAACCGTTCACGATGGAAGCGGGCGAGCTGACACCCACGCTCAAACTGCGTCGCAAGGTGATTTTCAGCCGCTATAAAAAGGAAATCGACGAACTTTACGGCGAGTAGCGCCAGCCGTTGCTGTCTTATTTTTCACCGGCGAACGCCTGTTCGCCGGTTTACCCTTCATGCTGATGACAGCCTCAGACATAATTTAATCCTGTAATTTTTCCCGCCTTCCTGATATTTCTGACTGGTTGCCCTCTGCAGGCAGTGTTTTGTAGCGAACGGGTGAGGGCAGGCAGCGCGTCGCAATAATCAGAACGTGTCATCCCTATTTTGGCGTTTGCCTGACCTAAATTCTCACGCTAAGGTACTGAGTTGAGTTAGCAACGCCAATAACAACAGCAGGGTTATCATCAATCTTGTGCAAAGGCCTAAAATTCAGCGATTTAACGTGAGATTGCTGCTTGATAGAACAGTTTGCTGAAATAAAAGTCATCCTATAGAAGAAATAAAAAGCCTGGAGGCAAAACCATGGAGATGTTGTCAGGAGCCGAGATGGTCGTTCGATCGTTAATCGATCAGGGCGTTAAGCAGGTATTCGGTTATCCCGGCGGAGCGGTGTTGGATATCTATGATGCACTGCACACGGTCGGCGGGATTGATCATGTACTGGTGAGACATGAGCAGGCTGCTGTTCATATGGCAGATGGTTATGCGCGCGCCACGGGCGAAGTGGGCGTGGTGCTGGTGACGTCCGGTCCCGGTGCAACCAATGCGATCACGGGTATTGCGACGGCTTATATGGATTCCATTCCGCTGGTGGTGCTGTCCGGCCAGGTACACAGTTCACTGATCGGTTATGACGCGTTCCAGGAATGCGACATGGTGGGGATCTCCCGTCCGGTGGTGAAACACAGTTTTCTGGTAAAACGTGCCGAAGATATTCCCGGTGTGCTGAAAAAAGCCTTTTATCTGGCCTCGACGGGCCGTCCGGGTCCGGTCGTGGTCGATTTGCCAAAAGACGTCGTCAATCCGCAGATCAAGCTGCCGTATGCCTACCCCGAGCAGGTGTCGATGCGTTCGTACAACCCGACGGTGCAGGGGCATCGCGGGCAAATTAAACGCGCCTTACAAACATTGCTGGCTGCAAAAAAACCGGTGCTTTATGTCGGCGGTGGGGCGATTAACTCTGAGTGTCACGCTGAAATTCTGGAGCTGGCGGAGAAACTGAATCTGCCGGTCACCAGTTCCCTGATGGGGCTGGGCGCGTTTCCGGGAACACATCGTCAGAGCCTTGGCATGCTGGGTATGCACGGCACTTACGAAGCCAATATGGTGATGCACAATGCCGATCTGATCTTCGGCGTGGGCGTGCGTTTCGACGACCGTACGACCAATAATTTGGCGAAATACTGTCCGAATGCCACCGTGATGCATATCGATATTGACCCGACGTCGATCTCGAAAACAGTCAATGCTGACATTCCGATTGTCGGCGATGCGAAGCAAACGCTGGTTCAGATGCTGGAATTGCTGGGGCAAAGTGAAGACAAGCAGGAATTTGACGCACTGCGTGACTGGTGGACAAGCATTGAAAACTGGCGTGCGCGTGAGTGTCTGAGCTTCGACAAAAATAGCGGTAAGATCAAACCTCAGGCCGTCATCCAGATGCTGCATCGCCTGACCAAGGGTGACGCCTACGTGACCTCTGACGTCGGTCAGCACCAGATGTTTGCGGCGCTCTATTATCAGTTTGATAAGCCGCGTCGTTGGATCAACTCCGGCGGCCTCGGCACGATGGGTTTTGGCTTGCCTGCCGCGCTGGGTGTGAAACTCGGCCTGCCGGAAGAAACCGTGATTTGTGTGACCGGCGATGGCAGTATCCAGATGAATATTCAGGAGTTGTCCACTGCGCTGCAATACAATCTGCCCGTGATTGTCATCAACCTGAACAACGGTTATCTCGGTATGGTTAAGCAGTGGCAGGACATGATTTATTCCGGCCGCCATTCGCAATCTTATATGGAATCGCTGCCTGACTTCGTCAAACTGGCGGAAGCTTACGGCCACGTTGGCATCGCTATCCGCACGCCAGATGAACTGGAAAGCAAACTGACGCAGGCACTTGAACAGAAAAATCGTCTGGTATTCGTGGATATCAGCATTGATGAAACAGAACACGTTTACCCGATGCACATCCGTGGCGGTGCGATGGACGAAATGTGGTTAAGCAAAACGGAGAGGACCTGATCATGCGCCGGATTTTATCAGTATTACTGGAAAACGAATCGGGCGCGCTGTCCCGCGTAGTCGGCCTGTTCTCTCAGCGTGGCTATAACATTGAAAGCCTGACCGTCGCGCCAACCGATGATCCGACGCTGTCCCGCATGACCATTCAGACCGTCGGTGATGCCAAGGTGCTGGAACAGATCGAAAAGCAACTGCACAAACTGGTCGATGTGCTGCGCGTGACTGAACTGGTGCAGGGCGCTCACGTTGAGCGTGAAATTATGCTGGTGAAGGTTCAGGCTTCCGGCTATGGCCGTGAAGAAGTGAAACGTTCGACAGAAATCTTCCGCGGCCAGATTGTGGATGTGACAGCGACGCTTTACACCGTTCAGCTTGCGGGAACCAGCGACAAACTCGACGCCTTCTTAGCCAGTATTCGTGATGTGGCTGAAATCGTTGAAGTCGCGCGCTCTGGCGTAGTCGGCGTTTCGCGTGGCGACAAAATCATGCGCTAAAGCGTAAAAAATCAGCAAGATGTAAATATTGTCTGCCTGATGAAAGCCCAACTTTTTAGTTGGGCTTTCTTTTTTGTGTTTCAGGTGAAGCGATTCGGTAAAACACCTTGCCCGGCAGGGTCTTCTGGGGTTAGATAAAGCATTATCTTTCTTAAGGGGTTATCTCAGTGAAGCTGGATGAGATCGCGAGGTTAGCGGGCGTTTCGCGTACCACGGCCAGTTATGTGATTAATGGCAAAGCGAAACAGTATCGTGTCAGCGATAAAACAGTCGAAAAAGTCATGGCTGTTGTGAAGGAACATAACTATCACCCGAACGCGGTGGCGGCGGGGTTGCGCGCTGGCCGAACCCGATCTATTGGCCTGGTGATCCCCGATCTGGAAAATACCAGCTACACCAAAATCGCCAACTTTCTTGAGCGTCAGGCGCGACAGCGTGGGTATCAGTTGCTGATTGCCTGCTCTGAAGATCAGCCGGATAACGAAATGCGCTGCATCGAACATCTGCTGCAACGACAGGTTGATGCGATCATCATTTCCACCTCTTTACCACCGGAACACCCTTTCTATCAACGCTGGGCCAACGGGGATTTCCCGATCATTGCGCTGGATCGCGCGCTGGATCCGGAACATTTCATCAGCGTCGTGGGCGCCGATCAGGAAGATGCCCTGATGCTGGCGCAGGAGCTGCGAACGTTCCCTGCTGAATCGGTATTGTATCTGGGCGCGCTGCCGGAATTGTCGGTGAGCTTCCTGCGCGAGCAGGGGTTCCGTCAGGCCTGGGCGGATGATGCACGTCAGCCCGAATATCTTTATGCCAACGCTTACGACCGCGAATCGGCGGCGGTTGTGTTCGCTGAATGGCTGAAAACCCACCCGATGCCGCAGGCGTTATTCACTACCTCGTTTCAGCTTTTGCAGGGCGTCATGGATGTCACGCTGAAGATGGAAGGGCGTTTGCCTGTCGATCTGGTGATTGCGACCTTTGGCGACAATGAACTCCTCGACTTCCTTGAATGTCCGGTGCTGGCGGTCGCGCAGCGCCATCGCGATGTGGCTGAGCGCGTACTGGAGCTGGTTTTGGCTTGCCTCGATGAGCCCAAAAAACCTAAAGCAGGCCTGACCCGTATTCGTCGCAATCTTTTCCGTCGTGGCCGTTTAAGCCGCAAGTAAATCTCTGACGGGCATTCTGTGGGGTGCCCGCGATTTTCCCTCAACCGCTCTTTTCCTTTCTCAAATTTCACCAGGACACGTATTCCCTTCGCTAAAAACAATCCCTTGCGGGATAAGCGGGTATTTTAAGAGCATTCCCAGAGCGCTGAATTATTAACAAATGTGTTCTCATTTTTTTCGCTGATATAAACCCGTAAATCAATTTCAAAATACGTTAATGCAGTCTGCAAAAGTGCTGTAGAATTCCCGGCTTAATTTCTCTGGGTATGCGTGCGGACCGCGACTCGTGGTTTTTAAATGCGCTGAAAGGCTTGTGCCACGCGGGCTGGCATTCTTAATGATGATGATTTAGCAGTGATAGCCGAAAAAAAATCGGAAATGATTTTTCTTAAGGCATAAAGACCCGGAAAACTGAGTCATAGAGCAGAAGAATATAAATAGTTAAATAATGTTCATTTTGGTTTTTTTTTAAACGAAATTATTAACCCTCCGAAATTTCTTCAACTAATCATGACGTTATTTTCTATTTCACCTCTAAATCACCTCGCTTACCTGGGGCGGGCTTTCCTGTCCCTGCGTAAATATTACCAAACCGCCTCCGCTCTGGCTTGACAAGGTTTTAAAACCATCCGTAAACTCCTTTAAGTGGGAATTTGTGGAGGAAAGTGGTGAATAAGGTCAAAGGGGAGTAGAGCGCCATGTTTCGTGGCGCGACGATGGTTAATCTCGACAGCAAAGGGCGACTTGCCGTACCCACCCGATACCGGGATTTGCTGAGCGAGGAATCGCAAGGTCAAATGGTTTGCACCATAGATCTCCATCACCCCTGCCTCCTCCTTTACACCCTTCCCGAATGGGAAATTATCGAACGAAAATTGTCCCGTCTGTCGAGTATGAACCCTGTAGAGCGCCGTATTCAGCGCCTGCTTCTGGGACATGCCAGTGAATGTCAGATGGATAACGCCGGGCGTCTGTTGATTGCGAACACACTGCGTCAGCACGCCGGGCTCGCAAAAGAAGTGATGCTGGTTGGGCAGTTCAACAAGTTTGAACTGTGGGATGAACAGACCTGGTATCAACAAGTTAAGGAAGACATAGACGCTGAACAATCGTCTCAGGAACCCCTTTCTGATCGATTACAGGACTTGTCATTATAAGCATGGTTGAAAACTACAAACACACTTCCGTTTTGCTGGATGAAGCCGTTAACGGCCTGAACATCCGCCAGGACGGCATTTACATAGACGGAACTTTTGGTCGCGGTGGCCACTCACGTCTGATTTTGTCACAGCTTGGGCCTGAAGGCCGTCTGCTGGCGATTGACCGCGATCCGCAAGCGATCAAAGCCGCAGAGTCTATTGATGATGCCCGTTTCTCTATTATCCACGGACCTTTTTCCGATCTCGCTGATTACGTCCGCGAGCGGGGTCTGGAAGGTAAGATCGACGGTGTGCTGTTGGATTTAGGCGTTTCTTCTCCGCAACTGGATGATGCTGAGCGCGGATTCTCCTTTATGCGCGACGGACCTCTGGATATGCGCATGGATCCTACACGAGGTTATTCAGCGGCTGAATGGCTGATGAAAGCGGAAGAAGAAGACATTATTTGGGTTCTGAAAACGTTTGGTGAAGAGCGTTTTGCGAAACGCATCGCGCGCGCAATTGTCGAGCGCAACCGCGAGTTGCCGATGACGCGAACCAAAGAGCTGGCTGATTTAATTGCGAATGCCTCGCCGTTTCGCGAGAAGCACAAGCATCCCGCGACGCGCAGCTTCCAGGCGATTCGTATCTACATCAACAGTGAACTGGAAGAAATCGAACGTGCGCTTGATGGCGCGCTGGAGATTCTTGCCCCGGCCGGACGGCTGTCGGTAATCAGCTTCCACTCACTGGAAGACCGCATTGTGAAGCGCTTTATTCGTCAGCACAGTCGCGGTGCACAGGTACCGGCCGGTATTCCAATGACGGAAGCGCAGATCGCCGAGCTTGGCGGGCGTTCATTAAAGTCAGTGGGAAAAATGATGCCCTCAGATGCGGAAGTGTCAGAAAACCCGCGGGCCCGCAGTTCTGTACTGCGTTTTGCTGAGAGAACGGCATCGTGATCGGCAACGAACGCCACGGTTTAGTGGGGGTCATTGCCAGCGACATTTTGCGCAATGGCAAAATCCCGATGATTTTGCTGATCGCTGTTTTAGTCAGCGCAATTTTCGTGGTCACCACCGCTCACCGTACGCGTTTACTGACGGCACAGCGGGAACAGTTAGTGCTGGAAAGGGATGCGCTGGACATTGAGTGGCGCAACCTGATCCTTGAAGAGAATGCCCTCGGCGATCACAGCCGGGTAGAACGCATCGCAACGGAGAAATTGCAGATGCAGCACGTTGATCCATCTCAAGAAACTATTGTGGTTCAGCCTTAAAATGCGCACGGAGAATACAGGCAGCTAATGAAAGCAACACGCACCGCGAAGTTAAAGCGTCCAGAAGATCAAGCCAGCTTTATAAGCTGGCGTTTTGCGTTGTTGTGCGCCTGTATTTTGCTGGCATTACTGGGGCTGATGTTGCGGGTAGCTTATCTGCAGGTGATTAACCCGGACAAGCTGGTCAAAGAAGGGGACTTACGCTCCCTGCGCGTTCAAACCATTCCGACCTCCCGTGGGATGATTACCGATCGCTCAGGCCGCCCTCTCGCGGTCAGCGTGCCGGTCAATGCTATCTGGGCGGATCCGAAAGAAATCATCGACCGGGGCGGCATCACGGTTGATACCAAATGGAAAGCGCTGGCTGACGCGCTGAATATGCCGCTCGACCAACTTTCTGCCCGTATCAATGCCAACCCTAAAGGCCGTTTCGTCTATCTCGCCCGTCAGATAAACCCTTCTGTCGGCGAATATATTCACAAACTCAAACTTCCGGGGATTTCCCTGCGCCAGGAGTCACGTCGTTACTATCCGGCAGGCCAGGTCACCTCGCACGTCATTGGTGTCACTAACATTGATGGTGAAGGTATCGAGGGTGTTGAGAAAAGTTTTGACCGCTGGCTGACGGGAAAACCGGGCGAGCGCACCATCCGTAAAGACCGTTTCGGTCGCGTTATCGAAGACATCTCCTCAGTGGATAGCCAGGCAGCACACAATCTGGCGCTCAGCATCGATGAACGTCTTCAGGCGCTGGTTTATCGCGAGCTGAACAATGCGGTAGCCTTCAACAAAGCCGAATCAGGCACTGCCGTGCTGGTGGATGTGCAAACCGGCGAAGTGCTGGCGATGGCGAACAGCCCGTCTTACAACCCAAACAACATGCCGAATACGCCGAAAGACGTGATGCGTAACCGGGCGATCACCGACATCTTCGAGCCAGGTTCCACGGTAAAACCTATGGTGGTGATGACGGCGTTGAAAAATGGTGTCGTGCGTGAGAACAGCGTGCTGAACACCTTGCCGTACCGGATTAATGGTCATGAGATTAAAGATGTGGCCCGTTACGCGGAGCTTTCCGTCACGGGTATCTTGCAGAAGTCGAGTAACGTCGGTGTTTCACGACTGGCGTTATCGATGCCGTCCGCAGAGCTGGTAGACACTTACTCGCGATTCGGATTGGGAAAACCGACCAATTTGGGGCTGGTTGGAGAAAGCAGTGGCTTATACCCTAAAAAACAACGGTGGTCTGACATAGAGAGGGCCACCTTCTCTTTCGGCTACGGGCTAATGGTGACACCTCTCCAGCTGGCGCGAGTCTACGCAACGATTGGCAGCATGGGCATTTATCGTCCGCTGTCGATAACCCGGGTTGATCCCCCGGTATCCGGTGAACGCATCTTCCCTGAGCCTGTTGTGCGCAGCGTCGTTCACATGATGGAAAGCGTCGCGCTGCCTGGCGGCGGTGGCGTGAAGGCCGCGATCAAGGGTTACCGCATTGCGATTAAAACCGGTACCGCGAAGAAAGTCGGTCCCGATGGGAAATACGTAAACAAATACATTGCCTACACCGCAGGCGTTGCACCGGCAAGCAATCCAAGATTTGCACTGGTGGTTGTAATCAACGATCCGCAGGCAGGGAAGTATTACGGTGGGGCCGTTTCCGCACCGGTGTTTGGCGCCATCATGGGCGGCGTATTGCGCACCATGAACGTTGAACCGGATGCGCTGACTGCCGATGAAAATGCAGACATAGTGAATAATCAAAAAGAGGCTTCAGGTGGCAGATCGTAATTTGCGCGACCTATTAGCGCCCTGGGTGAGTGATGCCCCGGCAGTAGCGCTAAAAGAGATGATTTTAGACAGCCGCGTGGCGGCTGCCGGAGATCTGTTTGTCGCGATTTCAGGCCATACCAGTGATGGGCGTCGTTTTATTCCCCAGGCAATTGCCCAGGGCGTCGCTGCCGTCGTGGCCGAAGCACAGGGTGAGCAAGAGCACGGAACGGTCTGCCAGATGCATGGTGTACCGGTAATTTATCTCGAGAATCTGAATGTCCTGCTTTCTGAACTGGCCGGGCGTTTTTATCATCAACCAGGCAATGCTTTGCGCCTGATTGGCGTGACCGGCACCAACGGCAAAACCACGACCACGCAGTTGCTGGCGCAGTGGAGCCAGTTGCTGGGCGAAACCAGTGCCGTCATGGGCACCGTCGGAAATGGTTTGCTGGACAAAGTGGTTCCGGCAGAAAATACCACCGGCTCTGCCGTGCAGGTTCAGCACATTCTGGCTGACCTGGTGAAACAGGGTGCAACCTTTGCCGCAATGGAAGTCTCTTCCCACGGACTGGTTCAGCATCGTGTCGCCGCACTGCCGTTTGCGGCAGCCGCATTTACCAACCTGAGCCGCGATCATCTTGATTACCACGGTGACATGCAAAGTTACGAAGATGCCAAATGGCAGCTGTTCGCTTCGCATCAGGTCGGCCAAAAAATTATTAATGCTGACGATGACGTCGGGTTGCGCTGGCTGGCTAAAACCCCTGACGCTATTGCCGTCACCATGGAAGATAAAATTCCGGCAGGCTGGAAAGGCCGCTGGCTGGCGGCGCGCAGCGTGAATTATCACGACAACGGCGCCACCGTAAACATCGATTCAAGCTGGGGCGAAGGGCTGCTGGAAAGCCGTCTGATGGGCGCTTTCAACGTCAGCAACCTGCTGGTGGCGCTGGCGACCCTGCTGTCTCAGGATTACCCGCTGGCACAACTGCTGGCAGTGAGCTCGCAACTACAACCGGTGTGCGGCCGCATGGAAGTCTTCAATGCGCCGGGCAAACCGACAGCAGTCGTGGATTATGCCCACACGCCGGACGCGCTGGAAAAAGCGCTGGCGGCAGCCCGCTTGCATTGCCGTGGCACGCTGTGGTGTGTGTTTGGCTGCGGCGGTGACCGTGATAAAGGTAAGCGTCCTCTGATGGGCGGCATTGCAGAACAATACGCTGACCGCGTAATCGTGACTGACGATAACCCGCGCAGCGAAGAGCCTCGCGCTATTGTCGCAGACATCCTTGCCGGGCTGCTCGATGGCGGGCGTGCTCAGGAAATTCATGGCCGCGCAGAAGCGGTGACCAGCGCGATTATGCAGGCAACGGAAAATGACGTTGTGCTGATTGCGGGTAAAGGTCATGAGGATTATCAGCTTGTCGGTAATCAGCGTCTTGATTACTCCGATCGTGTCACCGTTGCCCGTTTACTGGGGGTGATCGCATGATCCGCGTTTCCCTGCAAACGTTGGCGGCGGCACTCAATGCTGAACTTATCGGCAACGATACCCAAATTGACAGCGTCACAACCGATACCCGTCAGGTCACGCCGGGCTGTTTGTTCATTGCCCTGAAAGGCGAGAAGTATGATGCTCATGACTTTGCTGCAGAGGCTGTCAAGGCCGGTTCAGGGGCGTTGCTGGTAAGTAAGCGCTTACCGGTGGACGTCCCGCAGTTAGTGGTGGCTGACACCCGCATCGCGCTGGGACAACTCGGCGGCTGGGTGCGTCAGCAGGTCCCTGCACGCGTGGTTGGCCTTACGGGTTCTTCCGGCAAAACCTCGGTGAAAGAGATGACCGCCGCGATTTTGCGTGAGTGCGGCAATGTGCTGTATACCGCAGGCAACTTCAATAATGACATCGGCGTGCCGCTGACCTTATTACGTCTGACCGCAGAACACGATTTTGCAGTTATCGAAATGGGCGCAAATCATGCGGGTGAAATCGCCTACACCACTGCGTTGGCACGTCCTGAAACGGCGCTGATAAACAACCTCTCTGCCGCACATCTGGAAGGTTTCGGTTCACTGGCCGGGGTTGCCCAGGCGAAAGGCGAGATTTTCGAAGGGTTGCCGGACGACGGCATCGCTGTGATCAACGCAGATAATAATGACTGGGCAAACTGGCAGCACAAGCTTACCGGTAAAAAGGTCTGGCGTTTCTCTGCGACCCAGCGTGCTGACATAGACTTCAGCGCCTCGGATGTCAGACTCAGCCCGCTGAATACCGCATTCACTTTACATTCCCCTCAGGGCAGCATTGATGTCTCGCTGCCTGTTCCTGGTCGTCACAATATCGCTAACGCGCTGGCCGCTGCGGCGCTGGCACTCTCAGTCGGTGCCTCGCTGGATAACGTGCGCGCAGGGCTTGCGACGCTGCAATCAGTGAAAGGGCGCTTGTTCCCGATTGTGCTGAGCGAAGGTAAAACTCTTCTTGATGACAGCTATAACGCCAATGTCGGTTCCATGACCGCTGCCGCGCAGGTTTTGGCCGAGATGCCTGGCTATCGCGTGATGGCAGTGGGCGATATGGCAGAGCTGGGTGCGGAAAGCGAAAGTTGCCACCGTCAGGTTGGCGAAGCCATCCGCGACGCAGGTATCGACAAAGTATTCAGTATTGGCCATGACAGCCGCATCATCAGTGATCTCAGTGGCTGTGGTGAGCATGTAGAGGATAAGGCAGCCCTGACGGCCCGTTTAACGAGCTTACTGTCTGAACATGCGGTAATTACCGTTTTGATTAAAGGTTCACGTAGTGCCGCAATGGAGCAGGTAGTACGCGCGTTACAGGAGAATGCAACATGTTAGTTTGGCTGGCCGAACACTTGGTCAAATATTATTCCGGCTTCAACGTCTTTTCCTACCTGACGTTTCGCGCCATTGTCAGCCTGCTGACTGCACTTTTCCTGTCATTGTGGATTGGTCCACGGATGATCGCCCGTTTGCAAAAAATGTCATTTGGTCAGGTTGTTCGCAACGACGGACCGGAATCACATTTCAGTAAACGCGGTACGCCAACGATGGGCGGCCTGATGATTTTGGCCTCTATCACTATTTCAGTGCTGATGTGGGCATATCCGTCGAACCCGTATGTCTGGTGCGTGCTGTTTGTTCTTATTGGCTACGGCGTTGTCGGTTTCATCGATGATTACCGGAAAGTCGTGCGTAAAGACACCAAAGGGCTGATAGCCCGCTGGAAATACTTCTGGCAGTCCGTCATCGCGCTGGCCGCGGCATTTACCATGTATGCCATCGGCAAAGACACGCCCGCGACTGAATTGGTTGTTCCGTTCTTTAAAGACGTCATGCCACAGCTTGGTCTGCTGTACATCCTGCTGAGCTATTTCGTGATCGTGGGCACCAGCAACGCGGTAAACCTGACGGACGGTCTGGACGGTCTGGCGATTATGCCTACGGTCTTTGTCGCAGCAGGTTTTGCGCTGGTCGCATGGGCGACGGGTAACATGAATTTTGCCAGTTACCTGCATATTCCCTATCTGCGTCATGCGGGGGAACTGGTGATCGTGTGTACCGCCATTGTCGGTGCCGGACTTGGATTCCTGTGGTTTAACACCTATCCGGCACAAGTGTTCATGGGCGATGTCGGCTCTCTGGCTCTGGGCGGCGCGCTGGGTACCATCGCCGTTCTGCTGCGTCAGGAATTCTTACTGGTGATTATGGGCGGTGTGTTCGTCGTCGAAACACTGTCGGTTATCCTGCAAGTCGGGTCCTTTAAGTTACGTGGGCAGCGTATTTTCCGTATGGCGCCTATTCATCATCACTACGAACTTAAAGGCTGGCCGGAACCGCGTGTCATCGTGCGCTTCTGGATTATTTCGCTGATGCTGGTGTTGATCGGCCTCGCTACGCTGAAGGTGCGGTAATTATGGCTGACTATCAGGGTAAAAAAGTTGTCATTATCGGGCTGGGGCTGACCGGCCTCTCCTGTGTTGATTTCTTTGTGGCACGTGGTGTTACGCCGCGTGTTATTGATACCCGCGTCAGCCCGTCAGGACTGGACAAACTTGCGGATAACATTGAGCGCCATCTCGGTTCGCTCAATGAAGAGTGGCTGCTGGACGCTGATTTGATCGTCGCAAGCCCAGGCATCGCCCTGGCGACGCCAGCACTGAGCGCCGCCGCAGAAGCCGGAGTGGAAATCGTTGGTGATATCGAACTGTTCTGTCGGGAAACCGATACGCCGATTGTGGCGATCACCGGTTCAAACGGTAAAAGCACAGTGACCATGATGGTGGGTGAAATGGCGAAAGCCGCCGGATGGCGCGTCGGCGTGGGGGGCAATATCGGTTTGCCGGCGCTGACCATGCTGGATCACGAATACGATCTGTTCGTGCTTGAGCTGTCGAGTTTCCAGCTGGAAACCACGGAAAGTTTACATGCTGCTGCGGCCACGATCCTGAATGTGTCCGAAGATCATATGGATCGTTATCCGTTTGGCTTGCAGCAGTATCGGGCTGCAAAACTGAAAGTCTATGAAAACGCCGCGCTGTGCGTCGTCAATGCGGACGATGCACTGACCATGCCGGTGCGGGGCGCAGATAAACGTTGCGTGAGCTTTGGTGTGGATGTCGGTGATTACCACCTGACCCGTCAGCAGGATGACATCTGGCTGCGTGTGCGTGGCGAGAAAGTTCTTAATACCCATGAGATGCCGCTGACTGGCCGTCACAATTATACTAATGCGCTGGCTGCGCTGGCGCTGGCAGATGCTGTCGGCGTGCCACATGCCTCCAGCCTGAAAGCACTGACCACGTTTACCGGTCTGGCTCACCGTTTCCAGATTGCCTGGCAACATAACGGCGTGCGCTGGATAAATGATTCCAAAGCGACCAACGTCGGCAGTACCGAAGCGGCGCTGAATGGCCTGCAGGTTGAGGGGACGTTGCACCTGCTGTTAGGCGGTGATGGCAAATCGGCTGATTTCTCTCCGTTGACCCGTTATTTGCAGGGCGACAATCTGCGCGTTTACTGCTTTGGCCGTGACGGTGCAGAGCTGGCTGATTTACGGCCCGATGTCTCTTCATTGTTTGACACCCTGGAGCTGGCGATGCGTGACATCAGCACGCGTGTGGTTTCCGGCGATATGGTGCTGCTTTCTCCGGCCTGTGCGAGCCTCGATCAGTTCCGCAGTTTTGAACAACGGGGTGATGTCTTCACCGCGCTGGCGAAGGAGCTTGGCTGATGCGGATCCGTATGCCGGGGCTGGGTCTCGTTAGAAAGTTTAACGACTGGGTGATGGGCGCCAAAGAAAATGACGCCGTGACGCTGGTGCTGTATGACCGGACTCTGCTGTGGCTGACCTTTGGTCTGGCGATTGTCGGTTTCGTGATGGTGACCTCGGCATCGATGCCCATTGGACAGCGTCTGGCCGATGACCCGTTCCTGTTTGCCAAACGTGATGCGATTTACCTCGCACTGGCATTTGGGATGTCACTGGTTACGCTGCGCGTTCCCATGGCGGTCTGGCAGAAATACAGCAATGTGCTGCTTTTGCTCTCAGTGGTCATGCTGCTGGTGGTGTTAGTAGTGGGGAGTTCCGTTAACGGGGCATCGCGCTGGATTTCCTTTGGTCCTCTGCGTATTCAGCCTGCTGAGTTTTCCAAGCTATCACTGTTCTGCTATCTCGCCAGCTATCTGGTGCGCAAGGTCGATGAGGTGCGCAGCAATTTCTGGGGATTTTGTAAGCCGATGGGTGTGATGGTTGTGCTGGCCGTGTTGCTGCTGGCTCAGCCTGACCTCGGTACGGTGGTTGTACTGTTTATCACCACGCTGGCGATGCTGTTTCTGGCGGGGGCAAAAATGTGGCAGTTTTTGGCCATCATCGGCTCCGGAGCCTTTGCGGTTGTGCTGCTGATTATCGCCGAACCTTACCGTATGCGCCGCGTGACATCCTTCTGGAATCCGTGGGCCGATCCGTTTGGCAGTGGCTACCAGTTAACCCAGTCACTGATGGCGTTTGGCCGTGGTGAATTCTGGGGGCAAGGCCTCGGTAACTCGGTGCAAAAACTGGAGTATTTACCGGAAGCACATACCGATTTTATCTTCTCCATTTTAGGCGAAGAACTGGGGTATTTCGGTGTGGTTTTAGCCCTGTTGATGGTATTCTTCGTCGCTTTTCGCGCGATGTCCATTGGACGCCGTGCTTTGGAGCTTGATCAGCGATTTTCCGGCTTTTTGGCCTGCTCAATCGGCGTGTGGTTTAGTTTCCAGGCGCTGGTAAACGTTGGGGCTGCAGCGGGAATGTTGCCGACCAAAGGTTTGACCCTGCCGCTCATCAGTTACGGTGGTTCGAGCCTGATCATTATGTCGACGGCAATCGTGTTATTGCTGCGAGTGGATTTTGAAACGCGGCTGGCTAAAGCCCAGGCGTTTGTAAGGAGTGCCCGATGAGTGGCAATACCCGGCGGTTAATGGTGATGGCAGGCGGTACCGGTGGGCATGTTTTCCCGGGGCTGGCTGTGGCACATCATCTGATGGGGCAAGGCTGGGAAGTTCGCTGGCTGGGAACCGAAGATCGTATGGAAGCAGATCTGGTTCCTAAACACGGTATTGGGATTGATTTTATTAAAATCTCAGGATTACGTGGGAAAGGTCTGAAAGCGCAACTCACAGCCCCAATTCGCATATATCATGCGTGGCGCCAGGCAAAAGTCATCATGAAACGTTTCCAGCCTGATGTAGTGCTTGGCATGGGCGGATACGTTTCTGGTCCCGGCGGATTAGCCGCCTGGTCGCTGGGGATCCCGGTGGTGCTACACGAACAAAACGGTATTGCGGGCATGACCAATAAAGGTTTGTCGCACATTGCCAAAAAAGTATTGCAGGCATTTCCCGGCGCATTTCCTCATGCAGACGTAGTCGGTAATCCGGTGCGTACCGACGTACTGGCGCTGGAGTTGCCAGAAACCCGACTGGCTGGGCGTGAAGGGCCGATTCGCGTTTTAGTCATTGGCGGAAGTCAGGGCGCCCGAGTGCTTAATCAGAGCATGCCGGAATTGGCGGCGCTGATGGGTGAAAAAATTACGCTGTGGCATCAGGTCGGTAAAGGTGCGCTGGAGTCAGTGAACCAGGCTTATGAAAAAGTCGGCCAGACTCAGCATAAAGTTACTGAATTTATTGATGACATGGCAGAAGCATACGCATGGGCGGATGTGGTGGTGTGCCGTTCCGGTGCCTTAACGGTCAGCGAAATTGCTGCTGCGGGTTTACCGGCGATATTTATCCCCTTCCAGCATAAAGATCGTCAGCAGTACTGGAATGCGCTGCCACTGGAGAAAGCCGGTGCAGCAAAGATTATCGAGCAGAAAGATTTTAGTGCCGCCGCAGTGGCCGATCTGATGGCCGGATGGGACAGAACCCATCTTATGGAAATGGCACGCGCTGCACGCGCAGCGGCCATCCCTGATGCGACAGAACGCGTGGCTGCCGAAGTGGTTGCCGCCAGTAAAAAATGAAATTGAACGGGCCATGCATTGCGTGGTCCCAGCCGTAAGAAACGGATTAATCAGTAACCTGAAATAGTGAATAAAAACGTGAATACACAACAATTGGCGAAACTGCGTACCTTCGTGCCCGAGATGCATCGTGTCCGGCACATTCACTTTGTTGGCATCGGTGGTGCCGGCATGGGTGGTATCGCCGAAGTGTTGGCCAATGAAGGCTATCAGATCAGCGGTTCAGACCTGGCACCGAATGCGGTGACGCAGCAACTGACCGCGCTGGGTGCGACGATTTATTTCAATCACCGCCCGGAGAATGTGCTCGATGCCAGCGTAGTGGTGGTTTCTACGGCGATCTCATCCGATAACCCGGAGATTGTCGCCGCCCGCGAAGCGCGGATCCCGGTGATCCGTCGTGCAGAAATGCTCGCCGAGCTGATGCGGTTTCGTCACGGTATCGCCGTGGCAGGTACGCACGGTAAAACCACGACGACAGCGATGGTGACCAGTATTTATGCCGAGGCCGGACTGGATCCGACCTTTGTAAACGGTGGTTTAGTGAAAGCGGCAGGCACGCATGCGCGTTTAGGCTCAAGCCGCTTCCTGATTGCAGAAGCCGACGAAAGCGATGCGTCGTTCCTGCATCTGCAACCGATGGTGGCGATTGTTACCAATATCGAAGCAGACCACATGGACACGTATCAGGGTGATTTTGAAAACCTGAAACAGACTTTTGTGAATTTCCTGCACAACCTGCCGTTCTATGGCCGTGCGGTGATGTGTATCGATGATCCGGTGATCCGTGAGTTGATCCCCCGTGTTGGCCGTCATATCACTACCTACGGCTTCAGCGAAGATGCAGATGTGATGATCGAAAGTTATCGTCAGGAAGGCGCGCAGGGGCACTTTACGTTGCGCCGTCATGATTTGCCGCAGATTACGGTGACGCTGAATGCGCCGGGCCGGCACAACGCCCTTAACGCTGCCGCCGCTGTTGCGGTAGCAACCGATGAAGGCATCAGCGACGACGCCATACTGCGCGCGCTGGAAGGTTTTCAGGGCACCGGGCGTCGTTTCGATTTCCTCGGCGAATTCGCGCTGGAAAATGTGAACGGCAAATCCGGCAGCGCCATGCTGGTTGATGACTACGGTCACCATCCGACAGAAGTGGACGCGACGGTCAAAGCCGCACGCGCGGGCTGGGCGAATAAACGCCTGGTCATGATTTTCCAGCCGCACCGGTATACGCGTACCCGTGATTTGTACGATGATTTTGCCAATGTGCTGTCTCAGGTTGATGTGCTGATCATGCTTGATGTTTACCCGGCTGGCGAAGCGCCGATCCCGGGTGCTGACAGCCGCTCGCTGTGCCGTACCATTCGCGCGCGTGGCAAGCTGGATCCCATTCTGGTGTCTGATATTGACGCTGTGCCTGAAAGCCTGGCGCAGATCCTCGAAGGGGACGATTTAGTTCTGGTTCAGGGCGCTGGCACCATTGGCAGAGTGGCCCGCAAATTGGCTGACCAAAAATTGCAGCCAGTGAAAAAAGGTGAAGAACATCATGTCTGAGAAAGTAGCAGTTTTATTTGGTGGTACTTCCGCAGAACGCGATGTGTCATTGCAGTCCGGCGCTGCGGTGCTGGCTGGCTTACGTGAATCCGGTGTGGATGCCCACGGCATCGACACCAAAACCTTTAATGTTGCACTGCTCAAAGAAGAAGGTTTCAGCAAAGTCTTTATCGCGCTACACGGTCGCGGGGGTGAAGACGGCACATTGCAGGGGCTGCTGGAGCAAATTGATTTGCCTTATACCGGCAGCGGCGTGATGGCATCCGCACTGACCATGGATAAGTTCCGCACCAAACTGGTGTGGCAGGCACTCGGTTTACCGGTTGCTCCGTTCGTGGCACTGCATCGCTCACAAATTGAAGCGGCAGGGCAGGGCGCGTTAGCGGCAAAAATCGCTGAATTAGGCCTGCCGGTGATCGTCAAACCCAGCCGTGAAGGCTCCAGCGTGGGTATGAGCAAAGTGACGACTGAAAATGAGTTGTTACCTGCCTTGCAGGAAGGCTTCCGCCATGACGATAACGTATTGATCGAAAAATGGCTGAGTGGTCCTGAATACACCGTGGCTATCGTGGGCGAGCAAATTATGCCTTCGATCCGTATTCAGCCTGCCGGAACCTTTTATGACTATCAGGCGAAGTATCTGTCTGATGAAACACAGTATTTTTGTCCAAGCGGTTTAAGCCAGGAACAGGAAGAGCAATTGTCTGCACTGGCATTGCAGGCTTATCAGGCGCTCGATTGCAGTGGCTGGGGGCGTGTTGATGTGATGCAAGACAGCGATGGCAGTTTTAATCTGCTGGAAGTGAATACCTCACCGGGCATGACCAGTCATAGCCTGGTGCCGATGGCCGCGAAACAATTCGGGCTGAGCTTCCCGCAATTAGTTTTCCGTATTCTGGAACTGGCTGACTGATATGTCTCAAGCCGCCCTGAATACCCGAGAGCGAGAGACGGCCGAGAGCAATAATGGCGGCCGTCGCAGTAACGGCGGTCAACTGGCAGGGATCGTATTCCTGCTGCTGGTTGCAGGCACTATTTTGTGGAGCGCGTGGGCAGTTGTGGTCTGGATGCAGGACGCAAACCGACTGCCGCTGTCTCAGCTGGTGGTGACTGGCGAGCGTCATTACACCACTAACGACGATATTCGCCAGGCGATCTTGTCCTTAGGGGCGCCGGGCACGTTTATGACGCAGGATGTGAATGTCATCCAACAGCAGATTGAGCGATTGCCGTGGATTAAACAGGTCAGCGTCCGTAAGCAATGGCCGAATGAACTGAAGATTCACCTGGTGGAATATGTGCCGGTCGCACACTGGAATGATTTGCACATGGTTGATGCTGACGGCAAGTCATTCAGCATACCTGCTGAACGTGTCGTCAATCAAAAAATGCCGTTGCTCTACGGTCCGGAAGGCAGTGAACAGGATGTTTTGCAAGGCTATCAAACGATGAGTCAGGCGCTGGCCGCCGGCAAGTTCACGTTGAAAGCCGTGGCAATGAGTGCACGCCACTCGTGGCAGTTAACCCTGGATAATGATATCCGGCTGGAATTGGGGAGAGATGACCGGATGGGGCGCTTACAGCGTTTTATCCAACTTTATCCGCGTTTCCAGCAACAGGCTGACGCCGACAAAAAGCGCATCACTTATGTCGATTTACGTTATGACAGCGGTGCATCAGTGGGTTGGGCGCCAGAGTTTATTGACCAGCAAAACAGTAATCAGCAACAGAATCAGGCACAGGCTAAACAACAATGATCAAGTCGACGGACAGAAAACTGGTAGTTGGGCTGGAAATCGGTACTGCAAAAGTCGCCGCATTGGTGGGAGAAGTTCTGCCCGATGGCATGGTCAACATTATCGGTGTGGGCAGTTGCCCATCCCGGGGCATGGATAAAGGTGGCGTTAACGATCTGGAATCGGTGGTGAAATGCGTGCAGCGTGCCATCGATCAGGCCGAATTGATGGCTGATTGCCAGATTTCCTCTGTTTACCTTGCTTTGTCTGGTAAACATATCAGTTGTCAGAATGAAATAGGGATGGTTCCTATTTCAGAAGAGGAAGTGACGCAGGAAGATGTAGAGAACGTTGTGCATACCGCTAAGTCGGTACGCGTACGTGATGAGCATCGGGTATTGCACGTCATTCCTCAGGAATATGCCATCGATTATCAGGAAGGCATTAAAAATCCGGTCGGATTATCTGGCGTGCGTATGCAGGCTAAAGTCCACCTGATCACCTGCCATAACGATATGGCGAAGAACATTGTCAAGGCGGTTGAACGGTGCGGCCTGAAAGTTGATCAGCTCATTTTTGCCGGTCTGGCCTCCAGTTATGCCGTTCTGACCGAAGATGAACGCGAATTAGGTGTCTGTGTCGTCGATATTGGTGGCGGAACCATGGATATCGCTGTTTATACCGGTGGCGCACTGCGTCATACTAAGGTAATCCCTTATGCCGGGAATGTGGTCACCAGTGATATCGCTTACGCGTTCGGCACACCACCTACCGATGCCGAAGCGATCAAAGTTCGCCACGGTTGTGCATTAGGAGCGATTGTCGGCAAAGACGAAAATGTCGAAGTGCCGAGCGTAGGCGGACGTCCGCCACGCAGTCTGCAACGTCAGACACTGGCTGAAGTTATCGAGCCTCGTTATACAGAATTGCTGAATCTTGTGAACGACGAAATTTTGCAATTGCAGGAGCAGTTACGTCAGCAGGGCGTAAAACATCATCTGGCCGCAGGTATAGTTTTGACAGGCGGCGCAGCACAAATTGATGGTCTGGCAGCTTGTGCGCAGCGGGTATTCCATACCCAGGTGCGTATCGGGCAACCTCTGAACATCACCGGGCTGACAGATTATGCGCAGGAACCTTACTACTCAACTGCTGTAGGGCTGCTGCACTACGGGAAGGAGTCTCACCTCAGCGGTGAGGCAGAAGTGGAAAAACGCGCCTCAGTGGGCAACTGGTTCAAACGAATCAATAGCTGGCTGAGAAAAGAGTTTTAATGTTTTAACAACGGGATCATGCTTTTAAGTATTTCGATCCCGACGCGACAGGCACAAAACGGAGAGAAACTATGTTTGAACCTATGGAACTGACCAACGATGCGGTGATTAAAGTCATCGGCGTCGGCGGTGGCGGCGGTAACGCTGTCGAACACATGGTGCGTGAGCGCATCGAAGGTGTTGAATTCTTTGCCGTTAACACCGACGCTCAGGCGTTGCGCAAAACGGCAGTAGGCCAGACGATTCAGATCGGTAGCGGTATTACCAAAGGTCTGGGTGCTGGTGCGAACCCGGAAGTGGGTCGCAATTCTGCTGAAGAAGATCGTGAAGCCCTGCGTGCTGCGCTCGAAGGCGCTGACATGGTCTTTATCGCAGCGGGCATGGGCGGCGGTACCGGTACCGGTGCAGCGCCAGTGGTTGCTGAAGTAGCAAAAGATTTAGGTATTCTGACCGTTGCTGTCGTGACTAAGCCATTCAACTTTGAAGGCAAAAAACGCATGGCATTCGCGGAGCAGGGTATCGCTGAACTGTCCAAACACGTGGACTCCTTGATCACCATCCCGAACGACAAGCTGTTGAAAGTTCTGGGTCGCGGTATTTCTCTGTTGGACGCCTTCGGTGCGGCCAACGACGTGCTGAAAGGCGCGGTGCAGGGTATTGCTGAGTTGATCACCCGTCCGGGTCTGATGAACGTCGACTTCGCCGATGTGCGCACCGTTATGTCCGAAATGGGTTATGCCATGATGGGCTCCGGTGTGGCATGTGGTGAAGACCGTGCTGAAGAAGCGGCTGAAATGGCGATCTCCAGCCCGTTGCTGGAAGATATCGACCTGTCAGGCGCGCGCGGCGTTCTGGTCAACATTACTGCGGGCTTCGATTTGCGTTTGGATGAATTCGAAACAGTGGGTAACACCATCCGTGCTTTCGCCTCTGACAACGCCACCGTGGTTATCGGGACTTCTCTTGACCCGGAAATGAATGACGAACTGCGCGTAACAGTAGTGGCAACGGGTATCGGCATGGACAAACGTCCTGAGATCACCCTGGTGACCAACAAGCCAGCCAGCCAGCCTGTTATGGATCATCGCTACCAGCAGCACGGGATGTCTCCGTTGCCGCAGGAAACGAAGCCAGCTGCCAAAGTGGTCAACGATCAAAGCGCGCAATCTAATAAAGAGCCCGACTATCTGGACATCCCAGCCTTCCTGCGTAAGCAGGCAGACTAGTCTGAATTGTAGGATCTCCGCTCTTTGTGCTAAACTGTCCCGCCAACCTTAATGTACTATGCAAAGGTTGGCAGGATAGATGGATAACATTGCGAGATAAAAACGATGATCAAACAACGTACATTAAAACGTATCGTTCAGGCGACGGGCGTCGGTTTACATACCGGCAAGAAAGTCACCCTGACTCTGCGTCCTGCACCGGCCAATACCGGGGTCATCTATCGTCGCACTGACTTGAATCCACCGGTCGATTTCCCGGCAGATGCCAAATCCGTGCGTGATACCATGCTCTGTACTTGCCTGGTCAATGAGCATGACGTACGTATTTCTACGGTAGAGCACCTTAATGCGGCCCTCGCAGGTTTAGGCATCGATAACATCGTTATCGAAGTCGACGCGCCTGAAGTGCCAATTATGGACGGTAGTGCTGCTCCTTTCGTCTATCTGTTGATGGATGCAGGGATTGAAGAGCTGAACTGCGCGAAGAAATTCCTGCGCATCAAGCAGACTGTGCGTGTTGAAGACGGTGACAAGTGGGCAGAGTTCAAACCATTTAATGGTTTCTCTCTGGATTTCACTATCGACTTCAATCACCCGGCGATTGATTCCAGCTCACAGCGCTACAAAATGAACTTCTCTGCAGAAGCATTTGTTCGCCAAATCAGCCGTGCGCGCACATTTGGTTTTATGCGTGATATCGAGTACCTGCAGTCACGTGGTTTGTGCCTGGGTGGCAGCTTTGATTGTGCGATTGTTGTAGATGATTACCGCGTACTTAACGAAGATGGCCTGCGTTTTGAAGATGAATTCGTTCGTCACAAAATGCTTGATGCTATCGGCGACCTGTTCATGTGCGGCCATAACATTATTGGTGCGTTTACCGCATTCAAATCTGGTCACGCTCTGAACAACAAGTTACTGCAAGCGGTATTGGCGCAGCAGGAAGCCTGGGAACTCGTTACATTCCAGGATGAAGCTGAAGTGCCATTGGCTTTTAAAGCCCCTTCTACCGTATTGGCATAATCGGTACAGATATTACTGTTTTACTTATTACGACTGGTTGTTCTGGCACTCTCTCCGGCCAGGTCAGCCAGTCGTTCTAATGCCTTCCTCAGTTTTTCCGGGCTTCGGCTCGCCAGTCCTCTCAATTCATTAGCACTCTGCGAACTCAAATGCCGTACCGGCATAGACTCTGCTGCGATCGTTTTATTTTTCTGAGCAATTTGCGAAGCATTTTCCATTTTAGCCATCAACGAGGGATTAATCCTGATGTCGATTGATGACAATGATGGTAGAATTTGCGCTCGAAGTGCAGAGAGTAATGCGGGTTGTTCATAGCGTAATCGCATCATCCAGCTGGCATTAGCAATTTCCAGCACTAAAACTCCCTGTCGATAATTACCGACACGACACCATGGTTGCATGGGTGACGGTAAAAGCCCCTTCACTGCGCGGTTTAGTTTTAATAAAGCCGCAGCGCGCTGTTGAACAATTCGCAGCGGGCTTTGTTCCGTTGAAGAGGCGTCATCGAACAGGATATCTAATAATTGTGGGCGACTATCGCGCATGATGGGCTCCGGCGGATTGTAAACGTGTGATTGGTATTCTAAATCGTTGGCGACAATTTGGCAGAAGGTATTTTTGGCCGCATCTCCTCCTGGGGATGGTCGCGGCTAGCCTTGGCGTGTCGACGAATCTCTCACAAACTGAACTGGTTGCCGTTCCTAATACGTCTTCAAGTCTAAACCGTCTCAATATCGGTAGTACAGGGCTGAGTAATCTGGCATTACTCCAGGCGCATCGCCGCCCGTCTTTCGGTGTCGATTACTGGCAGCAGCATGCACTACGTACCGTTATTCGTCATCTTTCTTTTGCTCTGGCACCGCAGGTTGTTTATACCGCTGCACCGGAAGTCGTTGCTAAAGACGCAGAGCCGCTGCATGTTCAGCAACTCGCTTTACTGGTCACCCTGAATGCCTTACTGACACATGAATCCAAACCTCCGGTTATCATTCGTCATACGCAACAGCCTTTCCTCTCTCATGCTTCATCGCATCAAACCGGCCTGTGGTTAGCACAGGTGCAAGGCATTCGTGCCGGCCCGGCCTCTCTGATTTAACAGACTGTAATTGTAAACTCTATTTATAAATCAATAAATTAGTGGCTACCTCAGGTGGCCTCCAAGAGATATTAAGCACTATGTTAATCAAATTATTGACCAAAGTTTTTGGTAGCCGTAATGATCGTACCCTGCGCCGTATGCGCAAAGTGGTTGACCTTATCAACCGCATGGAACCTGAAATTCAAAAGTTGACCGATGAGCAACTGCAAGCGAAAACCAACGAGTTCCGCGAGCGTCTGGCGAAAGGTGAAGTGCTTGAAAATCTGATCCCTGAAGCTTTTGCTGTCGTACGTGAATCCAGTAAACGTGTCTTTGGCATGCGACACTTCGACGTGCAGTTGCTCGGCGGTATGGTACTGAACGAACGCTGCATCGCAGAAATGCGCACCGGTGAAGGTAAAACACTGACCGCAACGCTGCCTGCTTATCTGAACGCATTGAGCGGTAAGGGCGTTCACGTTGTTACCGTCAACGATTACCTGGCACAGCGTGACGCCGAAAATAACCGTCCACTGTTTGAATTCCTGGGTCTGAGCATCGGTATTAACTTACCGGGCATGCCTTCTCCGGCTAAGCGTGCGGCTTATGCTGCAGATATCACCTACGGTACCAACAACGAATACGGTTTTGACTACCTGCGTGACAACATGGCGTTCAGCCCTGAAGAACGTGTTCAGCGTAAGCTGCACTATGCGCTGGTGGATGAGGTTGACTCCATCTTGATCGATGAAGCGCGTACTCCGCTGATCATCTCCGGCCCGGCCGAAGACAGCTCAGAAATGTACACCCGCGTTGATAAGCTGATTCCAAAACTGATCCGTCAGGAAAAAGAAGACTCCGATTCCTTCCAGGGCGAAGGCCACTTCTCAGTGGATGAAAAAGCGCGTCAGGTTCACCTGACTGAGCGCGGTCTGATTCTGATCGAAGAACTGCTGATGGAAGCGGGTATCATGGAAGAGGGCGAATCCCTCTATTCCCCGACTAACATCATGCTGATGCACCACGTGACCGCCGCGCTGCGTGCACACGTGCTGTTTACCCGCGATGTGGATTACATTGTGAAAGACGGTGAAGTTATCATCGTCGACGAACACACTGGCCGTACCATGCAGGGCCGTCGTTGGTCAGATGGTCTGCATCAGGCGGTTGAAGCGAAAGAAGGCGTTGATATCCAAAACGAAAACCAGACGCTGGCTTCCATTACCTTCCAGAACTACTTCCGTCTGTACGAAAAACTGGCCGGTATGACCGGTACTGCGGACACCGAAGCATTCGAATTCAGTTCCATTTATAAACTCGATACCATTGTTGTGCCAACTAACCGCCCGATGGTGCGTAAAGACATGGCCGATCTGGTCTACATGACAGAAATGGAAAAAATTGGCGCAATCATTGAAGACATTCGCAATTGCACCGCGAATGGCCAGCCGGTATTGGTGGGGACTATCTCAATTGAGAAATCAGAAGTTGTCTCAAATGAGCTGACCAAAGCCGGTATCGCACACAGCGTACTGAACGCGAAATTCCACGCTAAAGAAGCGGACATTGTTTCCCAGGCGGGCCAGCCAAGTGCGGTAACGATCGCCACCAACATGGCCGGTCGTGGTACGGATATCGTATTGGGCGGCAGCTGGCAGGTTGAAGTTGAGAATCTCGGCGAAGAAGCGACAGACGAGAAAATCGCAGAAATTAAAGCAGCATGGCAGATTCGTCACGATGCCGTGCTGGCTTCCGGTGGTTTACACATCATTGGTACCGAGCGTCATGAATCACGCCGTATCGATAACCAGCTGCGTGGCCGTGCGGGTCGTCAGGGTGATGCGGGTTCATCACGCTTCTATCTGTCCATGGAAGATGCTCTGATGCGTATCTTCGCGTCTGACCGTGTAACTGGCATGATGCGTAAACTGGGGATGAAACCAGGCGAAGCCATTGAGCATCCTTGGGTGACCAAAGCGATTGCTAATGCGCAGCGTAAAGTAGAAAGCCGCAACTTCGATATTCGTAAGCAATTGCTGGAATATGATGATGTGGCAAGCGACCAGCGTCGTGCGATCTACAGCCAGCGTAACGAACTGCTGGACGTGTCCGACGTGAGCGAAACCATCGCCAGCATTCGTGAAGACGTGTTCAAAAGCACTATCGACAGCTACATTCCGCCACAGTCTCTGGAAGAAATGTGGGATGTTGAAGGTCTGGAACAGCGTCTGAAAACCGATTTCGAGCTGGAAATGCCGATTTCGGAGTGGCTGGATAAAGAGCCAGAACTGCATGAAGAAACACTGCGCGACCGTATCATGGAAATCGCGAAAGAATCTTACGCCCGTAAAGAAGAAGTCGTTGGCGCTGAAATGATGCGCAACTTCGAAAAAGGCGTGATGCTGCAAACCCTTGACTCCCTGTGGAAAGAGCATCTGGCCGCAATGGATTACCTGCGTCAGGGTATTCACTTACGTGGCTATGCGCAGAAAGATCCGAAGCAGGAGTACAAACGTGAATCCTTCGCCATGTTTGCTTCTATGCTGGAATCGCTGAAATACGAAGTGGTCAGCGTACTCAGCAAAGTACAGGTACGTATGCCTGAAGAAGTAGAAGCGATGGAGATTCAGCGTCGTGAAGAAGCTGAACGTCTGGCGCGTCAGCAACAGCTGAGCCATCAGGATCAGCAGGAAATCGAAGTGGCCGAAGCCGCGCGTCTTGCTTCTTCTGGCGAACGCAAAGTAGGTCGTAACGATCTCTGCCCATGCGGTTCCGGCAAGAAATACAAACAATGCCATGGCAGCCTGCAAAAGTAAGATCTCAGGCTAAGTCATCGTGTTAATCTTAAAGGCGGCTAATCACCGCCTTTATTTTTGTCTTAAAAAGTACGGTTTCAGTACAGGATTCTTGGTCAGGAGAAAGGTGAGAACTGTGACGATTAAGCAACTGAATATCTCAGTCGGCATCATCCGCAATGAGCAGAAAGAAATTTTTATCACCCAGCGTGATGCCTCATCACACATGGCCGGATGTTGGGAGTTTCCCGGCGGTAAGATAGAAGCGGGTGAGTCGCCGGAACAGGCCGTCATTCGTGAGTTACAGGAAGAAGTGGGGATAAATGCAACATCTCCAGTGTTGCTGAAAACGTTAGAGCATCGCTTCTCCGATCGCATTATCACTTTGCATTTCTTTTTGGTACAAAGCTGGCAGGGCGAACCTTACGGCAAAGAAGGGCAGCCTAAGCGCTGGGTTGCACAGTCTGAGTTGGATGAAACTGAATTTCCACCAGCGAACGAAGAGATAGTCAAGGCACTGAAAAATAACCAGTTATAATGTTATACCTCTCGCAAAAAAGGGGCTGAAGCCCCTTTCTGTGTCATTCCTTTCTACGCTTGTTTGCTGCGTTAAATCTCTTCTTCGCTCCACTCATCCAGATCGTTGATATCCCCTTTGCTGGGAATACGTTTCTCTTCATCGGCCCATTCGCCGAGATCGATCAACTGGCAGCGTTTACAACAAAATGGGCGGTAAGGGCTTTGTTCGCCCCAGACCACTGTTTTGCCACAGGTCGGGCAATTTACTTCAATAATTTCGGGATCCATTTGCAACTCCTAGCAGCAGGCAAGATCAAAATTCAGTCGCGCGGGAACCACACCATGTTCGCTGTCGAGGGGTAAAAAGCGAATGGCATAACGGGTTTTGTGCCCGGACACTTGCGGGTAAAGCAGATTTTCCATCGACAGACGTAATCGTAACAGATCTGCGCCTTCCGCATTGTCCTGGAAAAAGCCGTTAAGGCTGATTTGATTGCGAAATACGCCTGACTGACGGATTAAATCCAGCACCATTGTGAGCGAGTTATTTAACGGAGCCAGAGTTTCCAGCCAGTTTTGAACTTCGCCATCCCTCTGAGATTGCGCCAAATGCAGCCAGATATGCAGCGTCGGTAAATCAAAGCTGCAGCAACCGCCAGGAATACTCAGGCGTTGACGAACCAGCGCGATCATCCGGTCTTCTTTCAATGCCTGACCAATTCTGGGGGCTTTCATCAGGATGCCTGCGCACTGCTTTAGCTCTGCCCGAATTCCTTCAATGCGAGATATATCTACGCCAGGGACATCCTGCCACTGGGAGAGTTTCTGTTGCTGTCTTTCCAGCTCTTTCAGCAAATCCGTACGTACTTCCCCGCGCTCTAAAACATCCAGCAGATCGGATGCAGTGCGGAAAAACAGCAACGCAGAAGAAATATCAGTAACTTGCGCATTGGCATGCAGTTGCTGTAACAAAAACTCAATGCGTAGCCAGGTACGCATTTTTTCATTTAGAGGATGTTCAAAAAGAACGGTGGCTGCTGCTTCACTCATGCTTGGCAATATCCTGTCTGTTTTCCCCTTGATATTCTGATGAATTATTCAGGGGATACTGATGCCGCAAATGTTAAATAGCGGCTATGTAATTGGGCAACACGCGATTCAATCGTTTCAGGATCGCCGCTGTTATCAATAATGTCATCCGCGCAGGCCAGTCGTTTTTCACGGCTCACCTGCGCAGCAATAATACTTTCAGCCTGCTGACGGCTGATGCCATCGCGCTGCATTGTGCGCACAAGCTGGGTTTGTGGATCAACGTCTACAACTAAAACGCGATTTGCCTGCGCCTGTAACCCATTTTCAACCAGTAACGGCACCACCCACAGCACGTAAGCCGTTTCAGCCTGCCTTATAAACTGCTGAGTACGCGCATGAATAACGGGATGGAGCAGTTGATTCACCCAGGCTTTTTCAGCCGGATGACTGAAAATGCATTCTCTCAAAGCGGCTCGATTTAACGAACCATCATCAAGAATAATATCTTTACCAAAGTGTTTGCTCAGTTCATCCAGCGCCGGTTCACCGGGAGCCACAACCTGACGTGCAATGATATCAGCATCGACAATGCTCACCCCGCGGCGGGCAAAGCTTTCGGCTACGGTACTTTTTCCGCTTCCTATGCCTCCGGTCAATGCAACGATATAGGCCATGCTGATGCTCTGATAGAATTAGTTGGGTAAATGATAAAGAGATTATGAGTAAGTGCAAGCCGCTCTCGTATTGGTTTTGGACTGGAAAAATTAATCAGCTACACAATCAAAAGTCTGTGATGTGCGCTGTAAAAGCCATCTTGCCGTTGTCATTTTCCTGTGTATGATAAAACCACTGGAAAGGGTGTCTAATTTTCTGCTGCCACCCTAGCGACCCGTCGCCAAACCAGGACAAACCCGTCATGCGCATTGAAGAAGATTTGAAGTTAGGTTTTAAAGACGTACTTATCCGCCCGAAACGTTCCACCCTCAAAAGCCGTTCCGAAGTAGAGCTGGAGCGCACCTTCACATTTAAACACTCTGCTATCAGCTGGTCTGGCACGCCAATTATTGCCGCCAATATGGATACCGTTGGTACATTCCGTATGGCGACTGTGCTGGCATCATTCGGGATGCTGACCGCAGTCCATAAGCATTACACCGTAGAGCAATGGCAAGCTTTCATCTCCTCTGCTGATGAATCAGTACTGCGCAATGTGATGGTTTCAACCGGAACGTCAGAAGCTGATTTCGTCAAAACCCTGCAAATTCTCGCGATGTCGCCTCTGCTGAAGTTTGTGTGTCTTGATGTTGCTAACGGCTATTCAGAACACTTTGTGGATTTCCTGCGGCGTGTGCGTGAAGCTTGCCCGGATAAAGTGATCTGTGCAGGTAATGTTGTCACCGGTGAAATGGTGGAAGAATTGATCCTCTCTGGCGCAGACATCGTTAAAGTTGGCATCGGTCCGGGTTCCGTTTGTACCACCCGCGTCAAAACCGGTGTAGGTTATCCGCAACTTTCTGCCGTGATTGAATGTGCTGATGCAGCCCATGGTTTAGGCGGACAGATCGTCAGCGATGGTGGCTGTGCTGTTCCGGGTGACGTAGCCAAAGCCTTCGGCGGCGGTGCCGATTTCGTTATGCTCGGCGGTATGCTGGCTGCGCACGAAGAATGTGAAGGTTCAGTGGTTGAAGAAAATGGCGAAAAATTCATGCTGTTTTACGGCATGAGTTCTGAATCAGCGATGAAACGCCACGTGGGCGGCGTCGCGGAATATCGCGCCGCAGAAGGCAAAACGGTGAAATTACCCCTTCGTGGTCCGGTAGAAAACACTGTCCGCGATATTCTCGGCGGCTTGCGTTCAGCCTGCACCTATGTGGGCGCCGACCGCCTGAAAGAGCTGACGAAACGCACTACCTTTATCCGCGTTGCGGAGCAGGAAAACCGGTTGTTCGGCGGCAAATAACCCATCGTCATTCAGGCTAAATAACGGCGAAATAATTTTCGCCGTTTTCTGTTTATGCACAGATTCAACATTGCCATCCTCAGCCCATCACCGAGCCCAGCTGGAATATCGGCAGATACATCGCTATCACTAATCCGCCAACAATCACGCCCATTACTGCCATAAGTACCGGTTCAATCGTTTGTGACAAGGTGTCTGCCAGCGAATTTGCTTTTTCATTATGCAGATGCGCCAGTTTTAGCAGTAACTCATCCAGCGATCCTGACTCCTCACCTATTTTGATTAGTTGCTGGCACAGCGATGGAAACAGCGGCGACTGTACAAAAGCTTTGTGTAAGGGCACACCCTGCATAATCTGCTCACGGATCTGACCGAGTGCGGTCTGAAAATGCAGGTTAGACATTGAGGCCGATGCGGCTGCCAGCCCTGCAATCAATGTCATACCCGCCTGCTGCGTCATCGCCAGAGTCTGAAATATCTGGCTCAGGCAGCTGTCGGTGACCAGCCGTGATGTTAACGGCAGCGTGAGCAGCAGCTTTTGTTCCCTCAGTTTCCACCTTTTTTGCGGATGCAATTTGCGCAGATAAGCAAAACAGCAAAGGGATAAAATACCTGCCAGCCACGGGCCAGTTCCAATCAAAACCTCAGAGGTGGCTACCAGCATGCGGGTAAACCAGGGTAACTGCGCATCGAAGGATGCGTAGATTTTGGCAAACTCTGGCAGAACCATCGTCAGCATCAGCAGCGTCACCAGGGTGGCGATAACGCTGACAATCAGCGGATAGCGCAATGCTTTTTTCACCTTCGCCTTCAGTTCCGCTTGCTGCTCCTGCTGGGCTGCCAGTTGTAAACAACACTGATCCAGTTGTCCTGTGAGCTCACCAATGGAGATTATCTGCCGGTAGATATCCGGGAAGACGTCCGGATACGCATTGAGCATTTCCGATAAAGGTTTACCTTCGCGTACCCCTTTGGCGATATTGTGCAGGACGCACTGCCATGCTGGTTTCGGATGTTCACCGGCCAGCAGCGTAAGGCTGTTAACCAGCGGCAGCCCCGCCTGCAACAATGTAGCGAGCTGCCTGATTATCGATACCCGCTCCTGATTCTTCCAGAAACGCCGGTGCAGGCTCTGCTTCATGTGAATCTTTAGCGGCTGCAAACCAGCAGCGAAAAGCTGCTGGTAAATGCCCTCTTTACTGACCTCAATGCTGTCGCCATCCTGGATACTTCCCTGGCTATCGATAGCCTGCCAGTGATAGAGCTTCCACGTTTGATGAAGCACTGACAAATCACTCATGCACCGGTTCCCTCGCCGGTGACGCGATAGAGTTCCTCAAGCGAGGTAATACCTTGTTCCACCAGCAGCATCCCGGCTTCCTGTAAGGTGATCTGCCCCTGCTCGCGGGCGATTTTGATAAGTTCGTTCACGGTGGCTTCTGCAACCAGCGCCTGTTGTAAACGGGGCGTGATGTTCAGCGTTTCATAAATACCTGTCCGTCCGTAATAGCCTGAAAAACACTGATGACATCCGGCTGCCTGCCAGAGCGGTACTTGTCTTCCTTGTCCGTTTTCGCCATTCCCGACAAATGACATGTGCGCCTTACGGCAATGCGGACAGAGTTTTCGCACCAGCCGTTGGGCAATCACCAGCCGCAAACTGGCGGCAATGTGAAAGCCTTCGATGCCCATCTGACGCAGGCGGGTCAGGGTTTCGGAGGTAGAATTGGTGTGCAGCGTTGAAAGCACCAGGTGACCGGTTTGCGCTGCTTTTACCGCGATCTCAGCCGTTTCTTTATCACGGATCTCACCGACCATGATGACATCAGGATCCTGACGCAGTAACGCCCGTAAAACACTGGCAAAGCTGAGATCTGTTTTGCTGTTAATCTGCGTTTGATTAATACCGCTGACGGGAATTTCGATCGGATCTTCCACGCTGCAAATATTGCGTGAGATGGCATTCAGTTCACGCAAGCCGCTGTAGAGCGTCACGGTCTTGCCACTGCCGGTCGGGCCGGTGACCAGAATCAGCCCCTGCGGATGTTTCAGTGCCGCCTTGAAATATCCCAGATCTCTCAGGGTGAGTCCCAGCTGCGACATCGCCAGATCTTGCTGGGTCATGTGCAGAATACGCAGCACGATTTTCTCGCCATGCAGCGTCGGCAAAGAGGAAACGCGCATCGAGTAGCGCTGATTTTGCAGCACCACCGACAGCTGTCCGTCCTGTGGTAAACGACGTTCAGCGACGTTCAGTTGTCCCATGATTTTGAGCCTTGCACAGACGCTGGCCGCCATCGAAAATTCAGGGCCGGGGATCTCCTGCAACACGCCGTCAATGCGTACACGGACACGGAAGCAGTTTTCATAAGGTTCGAAATGAACATCCGATGCCCGGCGGGTAATCGCTTGTCTCAGGATCTGATTAAGAACATTAATCACCGGCGCGTCACTCTGGTCATTCAGTTCGTTGGCTTCTGGCCTTTTAGAATCCCCATTCCCTGCTTCTTGTGGTGATTCCGCGCCGTCTTTTTCCATCATTTGTTCCAGCCTTGCCTGCGGCCAGCGCTCCAGCTGAACTTTCAGTCCGCTGGCAAAACGCAAAACATTGCCTAACGTCTCGGCATCGGGTTCCGCCTCATGGCAGGCGACGCGCAAGGTTTGATCGTCGCGGTGCAGTATCACCGCTTTATAACGCTGACAAAGTGCATCAAGCGACGCCTCGCTTTGCAGGCGATCACTGTCAGGCGGGGAAACGGGACGCAGTGGCATATCGGTCATCATGGCGCTCCTGTGGTATCAAAGCGGAATACGCTTTCGCATGCTTCCACCATCGACGAACTCTCGGCATTGGTGCAGCTTCTGCTCCAGACAATACCGCCTGCCTGGATATCCGGGGCGGGAGTCATCACAACGCTCAGGCCTTTAAGCGCCTGCTGGCCTGTCAGTGAAATCACCCCCGCGTTCACCTGTATCTGGCTGACGTAACGGCTGGTGGCCGTCGCAGGGATCCCCTGCGTGCCTGCGTTGCAGCTCGTCAGCGCACCTGCATCTATCACGCACAGCTCGACGCCGGTTTTATAGGGCACCATGGTTTGCAGCATGTCAGTCAGGGCTGCTTTCTGGATGTAACTTTGGTAGGCGGGAATGCCGATGGCGCTCAGGATCGCAATAATTGCGATGACCACCATCAGTTCTATAAGGGTAAATCCTTGTTGCCGGTGCATGGCTTTCTCCGTTTTGTGTAACTGCATGGATGTTGCTCAGGCAGCAAACTAAACGGAGAGAAATTCTGATTCCAGCGTCATTTATGGCTTCTCCGCGATGCCTTCCAGGATAACTATGCAAGGGAAAAAGGCTGTCAAAACTTTTGCGCGGCGTCTCGCAATAATGATGCGGCGTTCAAAAAGAGGGTTGGCAGCGTGCAGGGGAGAATGAGAGGGTAATGCAGCAAGTACGAAATAGTCCGAAGAAGTCGTATTGCCCCGGAAAGGATATCCGGGGCAATAGCGCATCGGTTAATCAGTTGAAACGCATCGAAAGATCCATCGCGCGGACATGTTTGGTCAGTGCGCCAACAGAAATGTAATCCACGCCTGTTTCAGCGAATTCGCGCAGTGTTTTTTCGGTGACGTTGCCAGACACTTCCAGCAATGCGCGGCCAGCAGTCAGGGTGACGCCTTCGCGCATCATCGGCACGGTGAAGTTATCCAGCATGATGATGTCAGCACCGGCATCCAGCGCCTGCTGAAGTTCGTCGAGTGACTCGACCTCTACTTCAACCGGCACATCCGCGTGGATCCACAGCGCACGTTCGACGGCGGCTTTGATCGAGCCACAGGCAATAATATGGTTTTCTTTGATCAGAAACGCGTCGGCGAGGCCCAGACGGTGATTGCTACCGCCGCCGCACAGTACGGCATATTTCAGCGCAGTACGCAGGCCGGGCAAGGTTTTACGCGTATCCAGCAGTTGGGTTTTAGTGCCTGCAAGCAGTTTCACATAGTGGCTGACTTCGGTGGCTACGCCAGAGAGCGTCTGGACAAAATTGAGCGCAGTACGTTCGCCGGTCAGCAGCATGCGGGCAGATCCGGATAGCTCGCATAATGTCTGGTTTTCAGACAGGGTATCGCCGTCTTTGACATGCCATTTGACGGTAATTTTATCGCCTGCCAGCTGGGTGAACACTTCATCCAGCCAGCGCTGGCCACAAAAAACACCGGCTTCACGGGTGATAATTGTCGCGCTTGCACTCTTGTCTTGCGGCAACAATTGCGCAGTTAAGTCATTGTTGGCATTGGCTTCGCCGCCAAGGTCTTCACCTAAAGCCTGAGTCACAAGTAAGGGGATATCATTCTGAATACGTTCGAGTAACTGTGCGCGGCGACTTTCAGGGCTGTAGCTGCGGGTAGACATACAAATACTCCGAAATGGCGGATAAGAAGGACAAAAAAACATGCTACCCTGTTGCTGTGATAAGTACCACCCAAGCACATCATTGAGGTCATTGATGCACTTAGAACATGGCTGGATTGCCGGGGCCCGGCAGGTAGTTTCTCCCCATTCTGATCTCCGTCCTGAAGACGAAATCCCCTCGCTGTTAGTGATCCATAACATCAGTTTGCCGCCCGGAAAATTTGGTGGCCCTTATATTGACCAGCTGTTTACCGGCACGCTGAATCCGCAGGATGATCCTTATTTCGAAGGGATCCACCAGTTGCGCGTTGCCGCGCATTGCCTGATCCGGCGTGACGGCGAAATCGTCCAATATGTGCCTTTTGATAAACGTGCCTGGCATGCGGGCGTTTCAAGCTGGCAGGGGCGGGAGCGATGTAATGATTTTTCTATCGGTATTGAGATGGAGGGCACTGATTTCGAGCCTTTCACCGAGGCGCAATATCGCAGCCTCGCAAGCGTTACCGAGTTGTTAATTAAGCACTATCCGATTAGTCTGGATGCCATTACCGGACACAGTGACATCGCGCCAGGGCGTAAAACGGATCCTGGTCCTGAGTTTGACTGGGCATTTTATCGCAAGCTGTTAACACCCATCGCAGGGCAAAATGTCTCTGCTGACTCGTGAATGAACGCGGGTTCGGGATTCTGTTTTCTGCGAGTGATGTGTTGAGAGAGAGTGAGAATCGATGACGTTATTTACTTTATTGCTGGTGCTGGCTTGGGAACGGTTGTTCAAACTGGGTGAACACTGGCAGTTGGATCATCGGTTTGAGGTGATTTTCAACCGTGGACGGCAGACGTCTCTGGCGAAAACGCTGGCGATAACCGTGGTCTGGATGGCGGTCATTTGGGCGATTTTGCGTGCAGTGCAGGGCCTGTTCTTCGGTGTTCCTTCACTGGTGTTATGGGTGATTATCTGTCTGTTGTGCATTGGTGCTGGCGTTAAACGCAAACACTATCGCGCCTATCTCAAATCAGCCCGTCAGGGCAATATTGATGCCACGAAAGAAATGGCGGAAGAGCTGGCGTTGATTCACGGGCTGCCTGCGGACTGCAGTGAAGAGGCTCGTTTGCGGGAGCTGCAAAATGCGCTGCTGTGGATTAACTTCCGTTATTATCTGGGGCCGCTATTTTGGTTCGTGGTCTGCGGGCCTTACGGGCCTGTTGCACTGGGTGGGTATGCCGTATTACGTGGCTATCAGACCTGGCTGGCGCGCCACATGATGCCGCTTAAACGTGCTCAGTCCGGTGTCGATAGCCTGTTGCATATTCTGGACTGGATCCCGGTGCGGCTGGCGGGCGCGGCGTATGCCCTGCTCGGGCACGGTGAAAAAGCGTTGCCGGCGTGGTTCGCCTCGCTGGGAGATATTCATTCTTCGCAATATCACGTTCTGACCCGCCTGGCGCAGTTCTCTCTGGCACGCGATCCCCATACGGATCCGGTTCAGACGCCGCGTGCAGCCGTCGGGCTGGCGCGAAAGGTCACTATGATTATTCTGGTCGTGGTTGCGCTGTTAACGATTTATGGTGCGTTGATTTAACGGCAAAAGTACCGCCTGTCTGCGCTATATAAAATCTGCATAAAAAAGCCCGGCACATTCACATGGCCGGGCTTTTTGCATGTTATTCAGGACTTAAATGGTTGTTGCAGCGTCAGCGGGCGGTTATCTGCGGCGGGTTCACCGAAGTCCGGCAGTCCGTTCTCATCCCAGCGGAAGGTTTTGATACGGGTATGGCGGTTTGGATCGTACAACGGGTCACCTTCAATCTCAGTGTAATTGCGCGCGTGATAAACCAGCACATCCTCACCTTGCTCGTTGCGGGTGAAGCTGTTGTGGCCGGGCCCGAACTGTCTGTTGCCCGCGTGAGTGGTGAATACCGGACGGTCAGATTTACGCCACGCTTTAGCGTCCAGCAGATTGCTGTTGATATCCGCCGTCAGTAAACCGATGCAGTAATTTTCATCAGTGGCGCTGGCGGAATAGGTGATGAAAATCTTATCACCATGCTTAATCACTGCCGGGCCTTCGTTTACCCAAAAACCGATGATTTCCCAGTCCAGCTCAGGTTTGCTGAGCATGACGGGGGGCGATTTCAGTGTCCACGGGTTTTCCATTTCGGCCAGATACAGGTTGGAGTTGCCCTGAATAGCCGGATCTTTCTGCGCCCACAGGTAATAATTTTTCCCCTGGTGCTCAAAATGCGTGGCGTCAAGCGAGAAGCTGTCGAGAGGGGTCTGGATCCGGCCTTTCTCCTGCCAGACTCCGCTGAGCGGGTCAGCATCTTCGCAAACCAGCGCATACATACGGTGCTGGAATAATCCGTCCACAATCTCCTGCGAAGGCGCTGCGGCATAATAAATCACCCATTTCCCGTCGATGAAGTGCAGCTCCGGCGCCCAGATAAGTGCGCTCATCGGGCCGGTATCCGGTTTATGCCAGATGATTTTTGCAGGCGCATCAGCAAGGCCGGCCAGCGTTTCAGAACGACGGATTTCCAGCCGGTCATATTCCGGCACTGAGGCGATGAAGTAATAATTGCCATCGTTGTGCAGCCAGATATGCGGGTCGGCACGTTGCTCGATAAGAGGATTTGGATAATTACTCATGTTTAAGCTCCTTGCTGTGCAGCGGAACAGAACCTGCGTCCGGTGCATTTTTCGTGTCGTGATATTCATTCAGCTCGCGATAATTACGGCGGCGTATTTCAAGATCAGACTGAATGGTGCGCATCATCTCGCGGTCAACTTTCAGTAAACGCACTACGCCTGCAGTGATCAGATAGCCAATGCCTGGGATCACCGTGAACAGCAGCACGATACCGTTGATTGCGTGATCGCTTTGACGGGCAGCCCCTGCATCGTATCCATAACCAGAGAGCAGGAAGCCGACCATTGCCCCGGCCACAGCCAGGCCGCATTTCAGGAAGAACAGGTTACCGGAGAAGCTGATGCCGGTGATACGTTTGCCGGTTTTCCATTCACCGTAGTCATCCACGTCCGCCATCAGTGACCAGTGCAGCGGGGAAGGGAGCTGGTGCATGATGTTCAGGATGAAGTAGGCCACCAGAATCAGCGTTGTCGCGTGCGGATCGAGGAAATAGAAGCCGCAGGAGAAAATGGTCAGAATGATGTTTGCCCAAAAGAATACTTTCAGTTTGCAGTATTTATCCGTCAGCGGTTTCGCCAGCGCGCTGCCAATCATCATGCCAACCACGCCGAGGCTGATAAACATACTGGCGAACGAGGTGGATTTCTCCATCACCCAGGTGACGTAATACATGGTCGCTGCCATACGGATAAAGCCCGGACACACGTTGCAGAAGGTGAGCAGCAGAATGCGCACCCACTGGTCGTTTTTCCAGATGTCTTTCAGGTCAGATTTCAGCGCATGTTTGGACGGCACCGCCGGCTGGATACGTTCTTTCACAAAGCTGAAGCAGAACAGGAACATAAACAGCGCGATGATCGCCATGACACCCATCGACATCTGATAGCCTTTCGCTTTGTCCGCGCCACCGAACCAGTCGGCCATCGGCAATAATGTTGAGGACAAAATCAGCGTGGCAATCCCTACCATAAAGAAGCGGTATGACTGGCAGGCAACGCGCTCATGAGGGTCGGCCGTGATCACACCGCCGAGCGAGCAGTAAGGGATGTTGATGGCCGTATAGGTCAGCGACATCAGGAAGTAGGTGACAAATGCATAGATTACTTTGCTGTTGTAGGACCAGTCTGGCGTGGTAAACATCAGCACGCTGAACAGGACATAAGGCACACATATCCATAACAGATAAGGACGGAACCGGCCCCAGCGGGTTGTGGTACGGTCGGCGATAGCCCCCATGATCGGGTCGGTGACGGCATCAATGACACGTACCGAAAGCAGCAATATGCCCACCAAAGCCGGAGCCAGACCGAAAACGTCCGTATAAAAATAATTAAGAAACAGCATGATGGCGCCGCCAATCATGTTGCACCCTGCGTCCCCCATGCCGTACGCCACTTTCTCTCTAAATGACAGCGCGCCTTCCTTCATGGATGTAGTCTCCGGCTAGTAGTTAATAAGTGAGTTGTTAAGAAACTGTTTGATAGCCAAGAGTATTGGCGCGGGAGGGGCTGAGGAGTCAGGAGGTAAGAGTCGTGAAGATGGACGATTTGGTCATGCTGGGTAAAGTGTGACACAGATAACAAAGCGCCCCGGCCAGTGAAACCTGACCGGGGCGCGCGTGATTTTTGAAACAGGTGGTGTTTAAACGATTCGCGGTTTAAACCCCTCCGTCATGTCAGACAACCTTTCAGGGTCAGACTTTAACGGACTTACCGCTCTGCTGATTCTTGAACCAGTAACCGAGGCCGAGGATCACCAGCCACACAGGGATCAACCAGACGGAAATCGCCATGCCCGGCGTGATCGCCATGATCACCAGAATCCCGGCCATGAACAGCAGGCAGATGTAGTTACCCAGCGGATAAAGCAGCGCTTTGAACTTGGTTTCCACCCCTTCACGGCGCATTGCCTGACGGAATTTAATGTGTGCAAGGCTGATCATGGCCCAGTTGATAACCAGTGCAGAAACCACCAGTGCCATCAGCAGACCAAATGCTTCGCCCGGCATCAGGTAGTTAATCAGTACGCAAAGTGCCGTAGTGGCCGCAGATACCATGATAGAAGCGACCGGTACGCCACGTTTATCGACGTTCAGCAGGGCTTTCGGTGCATTACCTTGCTGAGCCAGGCCGAACAACATACGGCTGTTGCAATATACGCAGCTGTTGTAGACCGACAGCGCGGCGGTGAGGATCACCACGTTGAGGGCATTCGCCACCAGTGCATCGCCCAGATCATGGAAGATAAGGACGAACGGGCTGGTGTCGGGCCCGACGCGGGTCCACGGCATCAGGGAAAGCAGAACGGCCAGTGAGCCCACATAGAAAATCAGGATGCGGTAGATAACCTGGTTGGTGGCTTTTGGAATGCTGACTTCAGGATTATCGGCTTCAGCGGCCGTGATACCGACCAGCTCCAGACCACCAAACGAGAACATGATGATCGCCATCATCATCACCAGCCCGGTCATGCCATGCGGCAGGAATCCTCCTTGTTCCCAGAGGTTACGCACCGTGGCCTGCGGCCCTGCGGTATCGCTGAACAGCAACCAGCCACCGAACAGGATCATCGCGACCACTGCGACCACTTTGATGATGGCAAACCAGAACTCCATCTCACCAAACACTTTCACGTTGGTCAGGTTGATGGCGTTGATCAGCACGAAGAAGACAGCCGCAGAAGCCCATGTCGGGATTTCCGGCCACCAGAATTGAATATATTTACCGACGGCGGTCAGTTCTGCCATCGCCACCAGCACGTACAGAACCCAGTAGTTCCAGCCTGAAGCGAAACCGGCAAAACCACCCCAGTATTTGTAGGCAAAATGGCTGAAAGAACCGGCGACCGGCTCTGCCACGACCATTTCACCCAGCTGACGCATAATCAGAAAAGCGATAAAACCCGCGATAGCGTAGCCGAGAATGATCCCCGGTCCCGCCGACTGGATAACGGAGGCGCTGCCCAGAAACAGGCCCGTTCCGACTGCCCCACCTAACGCAATCAACTGAATGTGACGGTTTTTAAGGCCGCGCTTCAGCTCATCGCCATGTTGTTGATCAACCATTTACCTGTCCTCTGTCATTGGGGCAAAACCCATAGCATTCTGCGTGTTAGAAAGAATGTAAGGCGATAATTACACTTTTTGTATTTAATTATTTACGGCTGGATTGTGCCTAAAAAGCAGCATCATCTACCGTTCGGGCAAGAATAGTGTTATGCGAAAAAGTTTGCACCTGATTTATGCATCATCTGCATAACAAATAACCAAATTAACGCTAAATTTGCTCAGGATCGTAAAAATGTGATCTTAAAGGCAGAAAAAAAGAGAAATGATAAAAAGTTGTTAAATTGTGCGAGGTCGACGCATTTACTGGGTAGCCATATGGACACAAGGTGAATACTTTGTTACTTTACGGCCACGTTTTTTAAATTGGTATTACCAATTGACTCCGGCAACTTACAGAGTCGCTACTCGCAGAGAACCGCACATATATGGCTTACAGCAAAATTCGACAGCCTAAGTTATCCGATGTGATCGAGCAGCAACTTGAGTTCCTGATCCTCGAAGGCACTTTAAGACCCGGGGAAAAGCTTCCGCCAGAACGTGAACTGGCCAAACAGTTTGATGTTTCACGACCTTCTCTGCGAGAGGCAATCCAAAGCCTTGAAGGGAAGGGACTGCTCCTGCGCCGTCAGGGTGGTGGCACCTTCGTGCAAAGTAACCTGTGGCAAAGCGTGAGCGATCCGCTGGCCGAGTTACTGGCTGACCATCCTGAATCACAATTCGATCTCCTTGAAACACGCCATGCCCTTGAAGGGATTGCTGCCTATTATGCGGCGCTCAGAGGCACTGAGGATGATTTGGCGCGCATTCGCGATTGTCACGTGGGTATTCAGACCGCCCAGGACAGCGGGGATCTGGACGCAGAAGCTGATGCGGTTATGCAGTATCAGGTTGCTGTAACAGAGGCCGCGCATAATGTTGTTCTGCTGCATCTGGTTCGCTGTATGGGGCCGATGCTTGAGAAGAACGTTCGACAGAACTTTGAATTGCTGTACTCACGCCGGGAAATGCTGGCAACGGTAAGCAACCACCGCGCCAGTATTTTCGAGGCGATTGTTGCACGTGAACCAGAAATGGCACGCGCCGCATCTCACCGTCACCTGGCGTTCATTGAAGAAGTTTTGCTGGATCTCAGCAGGGAACACACCCGGCGGGATCGGTCATTACGACGGCTCCAGCAACGAAAAGATGAAAGTTAACCTTCGGGATTAATTTTTAGAGCCTTCCCTTGAGGGCTCACGGCAACTACATGACGGGCCTGTCTTCGTGCGTTTTGTTGAGAGCGAAGACTGTCACTAAGAGCGCAGGAAGACAGGCTCCAGATAAACCAACGTATTAGATACAGATAAGGAAAAGCACCATGTCAGAACGTGTAAATAATGACGTGGATCCGATCGAAACTCGCGACTGGCTACAAGCGATCGAATCGGTCATCCGTGAAGAGGGTGTTGAGCGTGCGCAGTTCCTGATTGATCAGGTTCTGAGTGAAGCACGTAAAGGCGGCGTGAGCGTCGCAGCTGGCGCGGCCAGCCGTAATTATGTCAACACCATCGCTGTTGAAGACGAACCTGAGTATCCGGGTAACCTGGAGCTGGAACGCAACATTCGTACCGCAATCCGCTGGAACGCGATCATGACCGTTCTGCGTGCGTCGAAGAAAGATCTGGATCTGGGCGGCCACATGTCATCCTTCCAGTCTTCTGCTGCTATTTATGAAGTGTGCTTCAACCACTTCTTCCGTGCTCGCAACGAGAATGACGGCGGCGATCTGGTGTACTTCCAGGGCCACATCTCTCCGGGCGTGTACGCGCGTGCTTTCCTCGAAGGCCGCCTGACCGAAGACCAGATGAACAATTTCCGTCAGGAAGTTCACGGTAAAGGTCTGTCATCTTATCCGCACCCGAAACTGATGCCTGAATTCTGGCAGTTCCCGACCGTATCAATGGGTCTGGGTCCAATCGGTGCTATCTACCAGGCTAAGTTCCTGAAATATCTTGATCACCGCGGTCTGAAAGACACCACAGCGCAGCGTGTTTACGCGTTCCTGGGCGACGGTGAAATGGATGAGCCAGAATCTAAAGGTGCGATCACTATCGCCACCCGTGAGAAACTGGACAACCTGTGCTTCATCATCAACTGTAACTTACAGCGTCTTGATGGCCCGGTAACCGGTAACGGCAAAATCATTAACGAACTGGAAGGCATCTTTGCAGGCGCCGGCTGGAACGTGATCAAAGTGATTTGGGGCAACCGTTGGGACGAACTGCTGCGTAAAGACACCAGCGGCAAACTGATCCAGCTGATGAACGAAACCGTGGACGGCGACTACCAGACCTTCAAGTCCCGCGACGGTAAATACGTTCGTGAACACTTCTTCGGCCGTTATCCGGAAACCGCTGCGCTGGTCAAAGACATGACCGACGACGAAATCTGGGCGCTGAACCGTGGTGGTCATGATCCGAAGAAAGTCTTCGCTGCACTGAACAAAGCACAGAACACCAAAGGTCAGCCGACCGTTATCCTTGCGCATACCATCAAAGGTTATGGCATGGGCGAAGCGGCCGAAGGCAAGAACATTGCTCACCAGGTGAAGAAAATGAACATGGATGGCGTGCGCTATATCCGTGATCGTTTCAGCGTGCCAGTGACCGATGAAAATCTGGAAAAACTGCCGTACATCACTCTGGAAAAAGACTCTGCAGAATACAAATACCTGCATGAACGTCGTGCTGCGCTGAAAGGCTACCTGCCGACTCGTCTGCCAAACTTCACTCAGAAGCTGGAAATGCCGAAACTGGAAGACTTCTCACAACTGCTGGAAGAGCAGAAGAAAGAGATCTCTACCACTATCGCCTTCGTCCGTGCCCTGAACGTGATGCTGAAAAACGACTCCATTAAAGACCGTCTGGTGCCGATCATCGCCGATGAAGCGCGTACTTTCGGTATGGAAGGTCTGTTCCGTCAGATTGGTATTTACAGCCCGAACGGTCAGCAGTACACCCCGCAGGACCGTGAGCAGGTTGCTTACTATAAAGAAGACGAGAAAGGTCAGATCCTGCAGGAAGGGATCAACGAACTGGGCGCCGCATCTTCATGGCTGGCCGCAGCGACTTCCTACAGCACCAACGATCTGCCAATGATCCCGTTCTACATCTACTACTCCATGTTCGGTTTCCAGCGTATTGGCGACCTGTGCTGGGCAGCGGGTGACCAACAGGCTCGCGGCTTCCTGGTCGGCGGTACTTCCGGTCGTACCACCCTGAACGGTGAAGGCTTGCAGCACGAAGATGGTCACAGCCACATTCAGTCTCTGACTATCCCGAACTGTATTTCTTACGATCCGGCGTATGCCTACGAAGTGGCAGTCATCATGCATGACGGTCTGGTTCGTATGTACGGCGAAGCGCAGGAAAATATCTATTACTACATCACGACGCTGAACGAAAACTACCACATGCCAGCCATGCCGGAAGGCGCGGAAGAAGGCATCCGTAAAGGTATCTACAAGTTAGAAACCCTGGAAGGTAGCAAAGGTAAAGTGCAGCTGATGAGCTCCGGTTCTATCCTGCGTCACGTACGTGAAGCGGCTCAGATCCTGTCCAAAGACTACGGCGTCGCTTCAGACGTTTACAGCGTGACCTCGTTCACTGAACTGGCCCGTGACGGTCAGGACTGCGAGCGCTGGAACATGCTGCATCCGACTGAAACCCCACGCGTACCTTATGTGGCTCAGGTGATGAACGATGCGCCGGTTGTTGCTTCAACCGACTACATGAAGCTGTTCGCAGAGCAGATCCGTAACTTCGTTCCTGCCAGCGATTTCCGCGTACTGGGCACCGACGGCTTCGGTCGTTCTGACAGCCGCGAAAACCTGCGTCACCACTTCGAAATTGATGCTTCCTACGTTGTGGTTGCTGCGCTGGGCGAACTGGCCAAACGTGGCGAGATCGATGTGAAAGTAGTGGCTGAAGCCATTACCAAGTTCGGCATCGATGCTGACAAAGTTAACCCGCGTCTGGCATAAGAGGTAAAGACAGATGGCTATTGAAATTAACGTACCGGATATCGGTGCAGATGCAGTGGAAGTCACCGAAATCATGGTGAAGGTGGGCGATACCGTTTCCGTTGAACAATCGCTGATCACCGTTGAAGGCGACAAAGCTTCTATGGAAGTGCCTTCTCCACAAGCTGGCGTGGTCAAAGAAATTAAAGTTGCGGTCGGCGATACCGTCGAAACCGGCAAACTGATTATGGTCTTTGAAGCCGCTGACGGTGCTGCTGATGCCGCACCGGCGAAACAGGAAGCCAAAGCAGAAGCGAATGTTCAAGAGAACGCTGCTGCTACCGCTGCGCCTGCTTCCAGCGAAAGCAAAGAAGTGAACGTGCCTGATATCGGTGGCGACGAAGTTGAAGTCACTGAAATTATGGTCAAAGTGGGCGACAAAGTGGAAGCGGAACAATCGCTTATCACCGTGGAAGGCGACAAAGCCTCTATGGAAGTCCCTGCACCGTTCGCCGGTACTGTAAAAGAAATCAAAATCGCTGCGGGCGACAAAGTCAGCACCGGTTCTCTGATCATGGTCTTCGAAATCGCCGGTTCCGGTTCTGCCGCACCAGCGAAAGAAGAAGCTAAATCAGACGCGGCACCTGCCGCTGCCGCACAAACCGGCAGCAAAGAAGTGAACGTACCTGATATCGGCGGCGACGAAGTAGAAGTCACTGAAATCATGGTTAAAGTCGGTGATAAAGTCAGTGCTGAACAGTCACTGATCACCGTTGAAGGCGACAAAGCCTCAATGGAAGTCCCTGCGCCGTTCGCCGGTACCGTGAAAGAAATTAAAATCGCTGCGGGCGACAAAGTCAGCACCGGCTCTCTGATCATGATCTTCGAAGTTGAAGGCGCTGCGCCTGCTCCGGCGGCGAAGAAAGAAGAAGCGGCTGCTGCTCCTGCGAAACAGGAACAGAAAGCGGCTGCCCCTGCGGCTAAAGCAGAGAGCAAAGGCGAATTCGCTGAGAACGATGCTTACGTTCACGCCACGCCGGTTATCCGTCGTCTGGCCCGTGAATTCGGCGTGAATCTGGCGAAAGTCAAAGGGACGGGCCGTAAGGGTCGTATCCTGCGTGAAGACGTGCAGACTTACGTGAAAGACGCAGTCAAACTTGCTGAAGCCGCGCCGGCAGCAGCAACGGGTGGCGGTCTGCCAGGCATGCTGCCTTGGCCGAAAGTGGACTTCAGCAAGTTTGGTGAAATTGAAGAAGTCGAACTGGGCCGTATCCAGAAAATCTCTGGTGCGAACCTGAGCCGTAACTGGGTGATGATCCCGCACGTTACGCACTTCGACAAAACCGATATCACTGAGCTGGAAGCGTTCCGTAAACAGCAAAACGATGAAGCCGCTAAACGTAAACTGGACGTGAAATTCACCCCAGTGGTCTTCATCATGAAAGCCGTTGCCGCAGCGCTTGAGCAGATGCCACGCTTCAACAGTTCACTGTCTGAAGATGGTCAGAAACTGACGCTGAAAAAATACATCAACATCGGTGTGGCGGTTGATACGCCAAACGGTCTGGTTGTTCCGGTCTTCAAAGACGTGAACAAGAAAGGCATCGCCGAGTTGTCCCGTGAGCTGATGGCTATCTCCAAGAAAGCCCGTGACGGTAAGCTGACTGCTGGCGAAATGCAGGGCGGTTGCTTCACCATCTCCAGCCTCGGTGGTATCGGGACGACCCACTTCGCGCCAATCGTCAATGCGCCGGAAGTGGCTATCCTCGGTGTGTCCAAGTCTGCTATCGAGCCAGTCTGGAACGGTAAAGAGTTCACTCCGCGCCTGATGATGCCAATGTCGCTCTCCTTCGACCACCGTGTGATTGACGGTGCTGATGGCGCGCGCTTCATTACCATCATCAACAACGTGTTGTCTGACATTCGCCGTCTGGTGATGTAAGCGAAAAAGCCGGCCAAACGGCCGGCTTTTTTCTGATAATCTCTTCATGCTGTTTGAGATTTTTCGGGGCTAAGCACAAATCGTATGCCGTTTGTTGTTTCAAATTTGTTAACAATTTTGTAAACTGCGGGCGGATAGAACGACCCGGTGGATGATGGGCGTTGCGACATAAAAATGACGTCAGACCCGCCGGACATAAATTAAGAGGTCATGATGAGTACTGAAATTAAAACTCAGGTCGTGGTACTTGGGGCGGGCCCTGCGGGCTATTCTGCTGCTTTCCGTTGCGCTGATTTAGGTCTTGAAACTGTTCTGGTTGAGCGTTACTCCACTCTCGGGGGCGTGTGCCTGAACGTAGGTTGTATCCCTTCTAAAGCTCTGCTGCATGTCGCGAAAGTGATCTCTGAAGCAAAAGCACTGGCCGAGCACGGCATCGTTTTCGGTGAGCCGAAAACTGACATCGACAAAGTGCGTGTCTGGAAAGAAAAAGTCATCAACCAGCTGACCGGTGGTCTGGCAGGGATGGCGAAAGGCCGTAAAGTCAAAGTCGTCAACGGCTTGGGCAAATTTACTGGCGCGAATACTCTGGTTGTTGAAGGCGAAAATGGTCCAACGACCATCACTTTCGACAATGCCATCATTGCGGCGGGTTCCCGTCCAATCAAACTGCCATTCATTCCACATGATGATCCACGCGTCTGGGATTCCACTGATGCACTGGAACTGAAAACCGTCCCTGAGCGTCTGCTCGTGATGGGCGGCGGTATCATCGGTCTGGAAATGGGCACCGTTTACCACGCGCTGGGTTCTCAGATTGACGTGGTAGAAATGTTCGATCAGGTGATCCCTGCGGCTGACAAAGACGTGGTGAAAGTCTTCACCAAGAAAATCAGCAAGCAATTCAACCTGATGCTGGAAACCAAAGTGACCGCGGTAGAAGCCAAAGAAGACGGCATCTATGTCACGATGGAAGGCAAAAAAGCCCCTGCTGAACCACAGCGTTACGACGCCGTGCTGGTGGCTATCGGCCGTGTTCCTAACGGTAAGCTGCTGGAAGCGGGCGCTGCAGGCATTGAAGTTGACGACCGTGGTTTCATCCACGTCGACAAACAAATGCGCACCAACGTGCCACACATCTTTGCTATCGGCGACATCGTCGGTCAGCCAATGCTGGCGCACAAAGGTGTTCACGAAGGCCATGTGGCTGCCGAAGTAATTTCCGGCAAGAAACACTACTTCGATCCGAAAGTCATTCCATCCATTGCCTACACTGAGCCAGAAGTTGCCTGGGTTGGCCTGACTGAGAAAGAAGCGAAAGAAAAAGGCATCAGCTACGAAACTGCCACCTTCCCGTGGGCAGCTTCAGGCCGTGCTATCGCTTCCGACTGCGCAGATGGCATGACCAAACTGATCTTCGACAAAGAGACTCATCGTGTTATTGGTGGTGCGATTGTCGGTACCAACGGCGGCGAGCTGCTGGGCGAGATCGGTCTGGCGATCGAAATGGGTTGTGATGCAGAAGATATCGCGCTGACCATCCATGCTCACCCGACTCTGCACGAGTCCGTGGGTCTGGCAGCAGAAATCTACGAAGGCAGCATCACCGATCTGCCAAACCCGAAAGCCAAAAAGAAATAATATACCGTCATCCTTCAAGCTGCCTCTGCGTTGGCTACCGCCTTGATGCAACTTGAATGATTCAGTTATATCGGTTTTAGGGTTTGAAAAGGCGGCGCTGAAAAGTGCCGCTTTTTTTATGTTTGAAATCTGAGTTCAAAAAAGGTCGCCCCGAAAGGCGACCTTTAGCATTACTTGTTCCGGGAGAGAACATTGATGTGAACGTTAACGTGTGAGACTGACCACCCGCTATTGCCCGCACTCAACGAACTTCCCAGTACAACGAGCAGGATACAAAGTGACGTCCTTTTCATTGCGTGATTCCTGTTACGGACCACGACCACCGGCATCTCACCGGGAAAATAGCGGTGAAACAAGCGCTTGGTAGCGCCTGAACCGCAGTACTGATGAACCCGCTTCCTGAAGCCCGGTGACCGGCTGCTAGGCCAGCGAAGCAGCCCGTAAAAATCTTATCGCAAATAATAGCTGCCTGAAGGATTGCTGCATATTCCTGGAAAGCATCCCGCAAAGTCATTTTTTAAGATTGCTTTTTACTCATGTTCTGTTCAATATGCACTCGCTTGGTAGCGCTTTATTGTTTCAAATGCACTGTCTTCTTCGTGACTGCTAGCACCTGGAAGATACAAATCGACCGTCCTTTTGGGCGGTTTTTTTGTGCCTTTTTTCTGCGTTCTCTGTCATTTATTCCCTTGTACCCACAGGGTTGATGTGATGATCTAGAGGGCGAATTGCGATGAACAGCCGATCCGTCTGTGCTCAACGATTCAGCAAAGATTTAATGTTGCTTTTATGTGAACGAATTAACAAGCGGGCAAAATCCTGCTATGCTGCCCCGGCGCAAAAGGGCACTGTGCTTAGGTTCAGGACGTGACGTTTCAGCATTAAGAAACACGCTTACCCGCAGTGTCCCCGATTCATCAGACCGCTTGAATTCCCCTGTCCCTACAGGCATGACGCGATGCTGATGATGGAAGCCAGGCATAATAAATGACAATGAGAGCGAGGAGAAAGTCGTGCTAGAAGAATACCGTAAGCACGTAGCCGAGCGTGCTGCAGAGGGCATCGTCCCTAAGCCACTTGATGCTTCACAGATGGCAGCGTTGGTTGAGTCCCTGAAGAATCCGCCGCAAGGCGAAGAAGACACTCTGTTAGACCTGCTGATTAATCGTGTTCCACCGGGCGTCGACGAAGCCGCCTATGTTAAAGCCGGATTCCTGGCTGCCGTCGCCAAAGGCGAAACCACCTCTCCGTTGGTCACCCCTGAAAAAGCTATCGAACTGCTGGGCACCATGCAGGGTGGCTACAATATTCATCCGCTGATCGACGCACTGGATAGCGAGACGCTGGCACCTATCGCGGCTAAAGCGCTGTCCCACACGCTGCTGATGTTTGATAACTTCTACGACGTGGAAGAGAAAGCACACGCGGGCAATGAACACGCGAAAAAAATCCTGAAGTCGTGGGCCGATGCCGAATGGTATCTGTCACGCCCGCAACTGGCTGAAAAAATCACCGTCACTGTTTTTAAAGTGACCGGCGAAACTAACACCGATGATTTGTCACCGGCTCCGGATGCCTGGTCCCGTCCAGATATTCCTTTGCACGCGCTGGCAATGCTGAAAAACGAACGTGAAGGCATTCATCCGGATCAACCGGGCAGTGTCGGTCCGATCAAACAGATCGACGAACTGAACAAAAAAGGTTTCCCGCTGGCCTATGTGGGTGACGTGGTCGGTACCGGTTCTTCGCGTAAATCTGCCACCAACTCCGTGCTGTGGTTCATGGGCGATGACATTCCTCATGTGCCGAACAAACGCGGCGGCGGTGTGGTTCTCGGCGGTAAAATTGCGCCAATCTTCTTCAACACCATGGAAGATGCCGGTGCATTACCGATCGAAGTGGACGTCTCCGATCTGAATATGGGCGATGTGATCGACATCTATCCGTACAAAGGCGAAGTGCGTAACCACGAAACCAACGACGTGATCGCCACTTTCGAATTGAAAACCGACGTGCTGCTCGATGAAGTGCGTGCCGGTGGCCGTATTCCGCTGATCATTGGCCGTGGTTTAACTACCAAAGCCCGTGAATCACTGAAGCTGCCACAGAGCGAAGTGTTCCGTATCGCGAAGCCGGTTGCTGCAAGCAACAAAGGTTTCTCGCTGGCACAGAAAATGGTGGGCCGCGCCTGTGGCGTTGCCGGTATTCGTCCAAACGAATATTGCGAACCAAAAATGACGTCTGTCGGTTCTCAGGACACCACCGGTCCGATGACCCGTGATGAGCTGAAAGACCTGGCGTGTTTGGGCTTCTCCGCTGACCTGGTGATGCAGTCATTCTGTCATACCGCGGCGTACCCTAAGCCGGTTGACGTGACCACGCACCACACGCTGCCTGATTTCATCATGAACCGCGGCGGTGTTTCACTGCGCCCTGGCGATGGCATCATTCACTCATGGCTGAACCGTATGCTGCTGCCGGACACTGTCGGTACCGGCGGTGATTCCCACACCCGTTTCCCGATCGGGATTTCCTTCCCGGCGGGTTCCGGTCTGGTGGCGTTTGCTGCGGCGACCGGCGTGATGCCTCTTGATATGCCGGAATCCGTTCTGGTGCGTTTCAAAGGCAAAATGCAACCGGGCATCACCCTGCGCGATCTGGTTCATGCGATCCCTTACTACGCGATCAAAGAAGGCCATCTGACCGTTGAGAAGAAAGGTAAGAAAAACCTCTTCTCTGGCCGCATTCTGGAAATCGAAGGCTTGCCGGAACTGAAAGTTGAACAGGCATTTGAACTGGCAGATGCGTCCGCAGAACGTTCAGCGGCCGGTTGTACGATCAAACTGGATCAGGCGCCGATCAAAGAATACCTCAGCTCCAACATCGTGCTGCTGAAGTGGATGATCTCTGAAGGTTACGGCGATCGTCGTACCATTGAGCGCCGCATCAAAGGCATGGAAGAGTGGCTGGCGAACCCGACACTGCTCGAAGCCGATGCCGATGCGGAATACGCAGCGGTGATCGAAATCGATCTGGCGGACATCAAAGAGCCCATCCTTTGTGCACCGAACGATCCGGATGACGCACGTCTGCTGTCTTCCGTACAGAACAGCAAAATCGATGAAGTGTTTATCGGTTCCTGCATGACTAACATCGGTCACTTCCGTGCGGCGGGTAAACTGCTCGACAGCCATAAAGGCGCGTTGCCAACCCGTCTGTGGGTTGCGCCACCGACCAAAATGGATGCGGCGCAGCTGACCGAAGAGGGCTATTACAGCGTCTTTGGTAAGAGCGGTGCGCGTGTTGAAATTCCTGGTTGTTCACTGTGTATGGGTAACCAGGCGCGTGTGGCCGACGGCTCTACCGTGGTGTCTACCTCTACCCGTAACTTCCCGAACCGTCTGGGTAACGGTGCCAACGTGTATCTGGCATCCGCAGAACTGGCGGCGATTGCTTCCCTGCTTGGCCGTCTGCCAACGCCGGAAGAGTATCTGGGTTACATGGCTGAAGTCGACAAGACCGCGGTGGACACCTACCGTTATCTGAATTTCGACAAGCTGAGTGAATACACCGATAAAGCTGACGGCGTGATCTTCCAGACCGCAGTCTAAATCGTCATTATTCACTGTGGTCATTGAAAGGTGACTTATGCTGATCGTTTAAGGATCGGCTGACCGATCCCACAGCTAATGTAAAAAGGTTCATGGCTTCCATGGACCTTTTTTTATGCAGCTATCTCAGGCGCCTGGCATGGCCGTATTTCACCAGCGTACCTATCCTTCAAAAAACAATACCGGTCACCTTAAGTGACCGGTATTCGGCATATTTTTATTATTCAAGTAACTTATATGTATTGAGTAAGTGTTTCATTTGACTGTTTATTTTTAATTGGTCGCGAGTTGTTAACTATTGCTTAAATACTCTTTAAGTAGAGTTGAAGGGTTTTGTGGTTTAAATTTTCGACCCTTGCGAAATATAACTGCCTTTTGCAATTTACTTCGCCTCCTTTAATAACACATGTAAAGTGAAATAGATAATGCGTGTTTCCAGGTTTGTTTGCATATTACAAATAGGTATTCAGTTTTCTTATTCTTCCTTATGTGTTTATGCCTTTTCTTTTAATGCCACCGCTGAAACGAAAGCACCTGTGGTCACTGAGAAAATATCGAATGGAAAATTATCCTCTGACAGTCCCCAGCCAGCGCTTTCAGCCTCCACCTCCCCGCCAGATAACGATAATAATACCTCGCTGGCAGGGCTGGCAGTTCAATCGGGTGCGCTGCTTTCCGGTGATTCTTCCAGCGATGCACTGAAAGGGATGGTGGCAACCGGGACGACGGGCAAGGCAGCGCAAAGCGTTGAGTCCTGGCTGAACCAGTTCGGTACTGCGCGCGTACAAGTGTCGGTAGATAATGATTTTTCTCTCGAAGATGCAAACTTAGATGTTCTGCTGCCGGTATATGACGACAAAACCAATCTGTTATTCACCCAACTTGGCGCACGCCGCGCGGATGACCGCAATATTATTAATACGGGCATGGGTTATCGTCATTTTCAACAGAATTGGATGTGGGGGGCGAATACCTTCTATGACCGTCAGTTGTCGCAAAATCATCACCAGCGTGTGGGCATAGGAGGGGAATTAGGCTGGGATTATTTAAAGATATCAGCGAATGGTTATATGCGACTCACTGACTGGATGGCATCAGAACGTTATCAGGATTATGACGAGCGCGCGGCCAACGGATTTGATATTCGTACGGAAGGTTATTTACCTTCATGGCCACAACTCGGCGCAAGCGTCATATTTGAGCAGTATTATGGCGATAACGTCGATTTATTTAATGATGAAGATAACCGTCAGAAAGATCCCTATGCGGTCACTGTCGGTCTGAACTACACGCCTTTTACGCTCATAACAGCGGGGATCAGCCAGAAAATGGGCAAAGGCGATACTCAGGATACGCAGTTTAACCTGAGCTTCAGTTATGCACCGGGCGTCAGCCTCGATAAACAGCTGGATGCATCGCAGGTGGCAGTGAAACGCTCACTGCTTGGCAGTCGCATGGATCTGGTTAACCGCAACAACACCATCGTGCTGGATTATCGCAAGCAAGATCTGATTTCGCTGGGTTTACCGGCCAAAATTGAAGGTGCAGAAAGCGCCACCTTCCCAATTTCTGTCGTCGTTAACAGCAAATATGGGCTGGATCGCATCGACTGGCAGGCGGATGAACTCCTGCAGCACGGCGGTAAAATCGTGCAAGATAAACACTCGGGCCAATACTCAATTACCTTGCCAAATTATCAATATGGCGAGGTCAATAATCATTACATCGTCAGAGGCAAGGCCTTCGATTCCAGAGGCAACGGCTCTAACAGCAGTGAAATGGATGTCTTCGTGGCAGGCTATGATGCCGCGACCTGGCAGTCTTCTACCACGGTCAGCCCTGACACCTTAGTCGCTGACGGCATCAGCACCTCAACGGTGACGTTACACATTACCGGTGCAGATCAGTTGCCAGTGACCACGATAGCCCCTCAACTTTCGGCCACCCTGAAGCTCACGCCATCCGGTAGCGCTGACGTGACATCCGTTGCGCCAATGAAAAACGCTACCGTCTCCGGCTTCAATGAATCCGCACCGGGCGTTTATACCGCCACCTTTACCAGCGGCAACGTCGCCGGAACTGCCGATATCACGCCAATAGCCAGCGGCAAGACTGCCCTGCAAACAGCGCGTATCCTGCTGCAAAATGCAGATACCCGGGCAAGGCTGACTACGCTGAGTGCAACAAAAAATCACATCATGGCCAACGGCACTGATGCAGTCACCCTGACGGCTGAAGCATTGACGGCAGATGGCCTGCCATACCAAGGCGTAACGGTGTCATGGACTGCAGATAATGCCGCTCTCGGATTATCAGCGGCGCAAAGCGTGACTGATGAAAAAGGCATGGCGTCCGTAACGGTCACCAGTCTGAGCGTAGCGAACGCGATGGTGACGGCAACGGTGGAAGGCGGCAGTTCGCTGCAAAGTGAGCCGCTCAACTTTGACGCGGATGCCTCCACCGCACAGGTGATGAGCCTGAACCTGGATAAAGTGCAGGCGACGGCAAATAATGCCGATAAAGTCACATTGGTTGCAAATGTCGTTAACGCCCAAAACCAACCTCTGAAAGGCGCAGCCGTTGACTGGAAAGTGGAGCAGGGCATCGCCACGCTGAGTGCACCGCAAGTGTCGACAGACGAACTGGGCAATGCACAAATTACCCTGGCTTCGACGGTGGCGGGTGACGTGAAAGTCTCCGCCCGCGCCGGAACAACAAATGCCAAAATGACGGGTGTCATTTCGTTTGCTGCTGACAGTGCCAGTATGAATATTACTGACCTGAAACAGGACAAAACGCAGGCAGTGGCCAATGGTACTGACGCAGTCATCTATACCGTGACAGTCACCGATGCGAACGGCAATAAAGTGCCAAATGCACCTGTGAGCTGGAAAAGCGATCAATCCACAGCCCGGCTTTCTGAAAGCACCGTCAGCACTGATGCACAGGGACAGGCGCAGATACGTGTTTCCACCATCAAGGCTGGCGACGTAATTATCTCCGCGCAACTGCCGGGCGGTACGGCCAGTGCTGCGCCTGCAGCATCGTTTATTGGCGATGTGAATACGGCGCAGTTTACCCCGATGTCCACCGATAAGGCGCAGGCACTGGCGAATGGCACGGATGTCATCACCCTGAATACGACGTTAACAGATGTCAACGGTAACCCGTTGATGAATGCTGATGTCAACTGGGTAGCGACGCCGACCAGTGGCTCATTATCTTCCAGCAGCACTAAAACGAATGCGCAGGGTGTGAGTTCGATCCGGTTAACGTCCTCAGATGTCGCAGATTACACCGTGAAGGCGTCGTTTAATGCGGCCAGCGTGACCTCCCAGGCTCTGTCGTTTACTGCCGATGTGACAAGCGCGGCGATAGATACGCTGGTGGCAGATAAAACCGCGTCAGTGGTCGCGGGTAAAGACACGGTTAATCTGTCGGCAACCGTGCTGGACGCTAACCGCCACGCGGTACCGGGCGTTACGGTTAACTGGAGCAGTGATAACGGTAACGGCAGCTTCACGCCGGTATCTGCTGTGACTGACAGCAAGGGTGTGGCGACAGCGAAGTTCAGCAGTACAAAAGCGCAGACAACGGTGATCACGGCGACTGCCGGTATCAGCAGCAAAACACAGTCTGTTGACCTGATTGCCGATGTCAGCACCGCGACGTTGGGCAGCGTGACATCTGATAAATCGCAGGCGACGGCGAATGGCACCGAGACGGTGACCTGGAGCACGACCGTGAAAGATGCCAATCAGAACATCATTTCTGGAATGGTGGTGAACTGGAAAAGCGACAATGCCAATATTACTTTGGCAGGTAGCACCAGCCAAACCACTGCGGGCGGCGTCGCAACGATCACGGCGACGTCGGTGAAAGTCGCGGATGCCGTGATGACAGCCAGTTTGACTTCGCCGGCAGGAAGCGCCAGCGCGGGTAAAGTGAGTTACGTAGCAGACAGTAGTACCGCGCAGGTCACCACCGTGACAGCAGATAAAACGCAGGCTTTGGCAAACGGCACTGACGCAATTACGTTGAGCGCAACAGTGACGGATGCCCACGGTAATGTCCTGTCCAACACGGCGGTAAACTGGAGTAATGCCCCTGCCATCGGCACACTTTCGGCGGGAAGTACCACCACCAATGCTCAGGGTATTGCGACAGTGACTTTGCACTCTGCTTCAAGCGGCAGCACTGTGGTCACGGGTAATGTTAACGGCGCAGGCGTGGATTCGCCGTCGCTGACCTTTGCGGCGGATGCCAGCACGGCCACTGTTTACAGTCTCGATGCCAGCAAAAGCACGGGCGTGGTGGCAGATGTGGACACTGTCACTATGACGGCTGTCGTGCATGATAAAAACGGTAACGTCGTACCTGGCGCAACAGTTAACTGGAGTAGCGACAACACCAGCGGCAAATTTACGCCGGTTTCCGGTGTGACCGACAGTAATGGCGTGGCGACGGCGCAGTTTAGCGAGACTCGCGCACAAACCACCGTGATTACGGCGACCGCGGCGGGCGGCAGTAAAACGCAGTCCATTGATGTCGTGGCCAATGCGGGCACCGCGTCACTGACCCGCGTGGTGGCGAGCAAATCGCAGGCACTGGCGAACGGCACTGACGTGATCACCTGGACGGCAACGGTAACCGATGCCAACCAGAACCCGGTGAAAGGGACGACGGTGCAGTGGAGCAGCAGCAACGCTAACATCACGTTATCGGGCAACAGCAGTCAGACCGGTACCGATGGACTTGCGACGATCACCGCCACGTCCGTGAAGGCAACTGATGCCATCATGACGTCCACTCTGACTTCACCGGCAGGCAGCCTCAGCGCCAGCAGCGTGAGTTATGTGGCTGATATCAGCACGGCGCAGATGAGTGCAGTGAGCAGCGATAAAACTCAGGCGCTGGCGAATGGCACGGACATCATCACCTTAAGCACCACGTTAACGGATGCTAAAGGAAATCCGCTGGCGAATACTGACATTAACTGGAGCAGCACGCCGGCAGGTGGCACGCTTTCGGCCAGCAGCACGAAGACCAACACGCTGGGCGTGGCGACAGTCACACTGTCATCAGCCGACGTCATCGCCTTCAAGGTCACGGCCTCGGTGGGGGGGGCAACTGAAACCTCTGCCTCATTGTCATTCATTGCCGATACGGTAACCGCGAAACTCGCTACGCTGGTGGCGGACAAAACCGCCTCAGTGGTGGCGGGTAAAGACACTGTGAATCTGAGCGCCACCGTGCTGGATGCGAGTAATCATCCGGTTCAGGGTGTCACCGTCTCCTGGAGCAGTGATAATGCCAGCGGCACATTTACCCCGGTTTCAGGTGTAACGGATGCCGCAGGTGTGGCGACGGCGGCATTTACAGAAACTCATGCGCAGACCACCGTAGTGACGGCCAGTATTACCGGCAGCAGCCTGACCCAATCGCTTGATGTCATTGCTGATAGCAGTACGGCGACGTTCAGCTCAGTGGTGTCCAATAAATCACAAGCGCTGGCCTCAGGGGCGGATACTGTGACCTGGACTGCGACGGTGCAAGACGCTAACCAGAACCCGATTAACGATCTGGCAGTGAACTGGAGCAGTGATAACGCCAACGTCACGCCTGTCAGCGCGACGACCAAAACCAATGCCAGCGGTGTCACAACGGTAACCGCAACGTCACTCAAAACGGCGGATGTCATCATCACGGCGGGGCTGACTACGCCTGCGGTGAGTAAAAGCGCCAGCAAAGTCAGCTATATCGCGGATGTCAGCACGGCGCAGATGAGTACAGTGGCAACGGATAAAACGCAGGTACTGGCGAACGGCAGTGATATCGCCACACTGACAACCACGGTCACGGATGCTAACGGTAACCTGTTATCGGGTGCAGATATTAGCTGGAGTGTGAATCCTTCAACCGGAACGTTATCAGCGGCAACGACGAAAACGGACGCGCAAGGTATTGCCACAGTAACGTTAAATTCGCTGATCCTGGGCAATTCGACGGTGACGGCATCGGTTAACAGTAAAACGGCCACATCCCCGACAATCGCGTTTGTTGCGGATAGCACCACGGCGATTGTCACCACACTGACTGGCGATAAAACAGCGGGGGTTATCGCGGGCGTCGATACCGTGACATTGCAAGCCACGGTCCTTGACGCGACAAATCATCCGGTGCCAAATCTCACCGTGACCTGGAGCAGTGACAATACGGCGGGTGTCCTGACGCCGGTCCAGGCAGTGACGGATGTCAATGGTGAGGCAAGTGCAACGCTGACTTCAACACTGGCGCAGAATACCGTGGTGACCGCGAGTGCGGGCAGCAGCCAGAAAACCCTGACAGTGGATATCATTGCTGATGCCAGCACTGCTCAGGTGACTATTGCTGCTGATAAAACGCAGGCACCGGCCAATGGCACAGACGCCATAACCTGGACTGCAAACGTTAAAGATGCCAATAGCAACCCGGTGAATGCGGTCAGCGTTGACTGGAGTGGCAATAATGCGAATGTCACGCTGGCGAACAGCAACACGCAGACCACGGTAGCAGGCACAACGACAGTGACCGGTACGTCGGTCAAAGCGGGCACTGAAATTGTGACGGCGACGCTGACTCAGCAACAACGTACGGCAAGTGCGGCAGAAGTCAGCTTTGTTGCAGACCTCAGTACTGCTGAGATCACAACGCTGACGCTGGACCGGCCGTTGGTTTCCACGAACGGTATTGATGAGACAACATTTACCGCTACGGTAAAAGATGCGCTGGGAAATCTGGTCACCAATGAAACGGTTAACTGGTCAACCACCCGTAATACACTGGCGAAAAGTACCAGTGTGACCAATGCATCAGGTGTCACCAAAATGACGATTTCGGGTACCGATGACGGAGAGGCGACGGTCACCGCAAGTTATGGGCAAAGTTCGAAATCAGCCATCACGAAATTTGCTGGTTCGGTCACCGGTGACTGGGTGATCAGTGGGACTTCCGGCAAATATCAAACACAGAAATTTGTCGAATATGGTTACCTGGGCTTTATCGCAGTGACGCCGACCACCGGGCCAACGTCTCTTGTTTGGGATGGTGCTGTCAATACCAATTCGCCGCTGACAACATCAATGACGGATCAACAAGGAAACGATGTGATCGTTAACTTTGGGGGTATGCGAGGGTCGGACTGTTCGACCCGAACATTCAATACGGCGATGGTATGCCAAGGTGGGGCAAGTGTTCGGGCGATACTGAACTATTCATCAGCGGAAAATCCAGGTCTGGCCCCTGGTGTGTATAAAGGGGTTATCCATTTTGCCGGTCAGCTTTGGGGCGTCAGTAAGCCTTCATTCTCCTTTGACATTAATGTGGTTCTGACCGTGAATTAACATGACAAGAGATTCATAAACTGGAAAGGCGGAAGAAATTCCGCCTTTTTTATTGCTATCATGCGGCAGGTTTTGGTGGCGTTTGATGATTTTTAAGGACTAGACGATGGACTACGACTTTTTGCGCGATATCACCGGTGAGGTCAAAGTGCGTTTTTCAATGGGCCACGAAGTGATCGGCCACTGGCTGAATGAGGAAGTGAAGGGTGATTTATCTGTGCTGGATAAAGTGGAAGCCGCGCTGAGTGAACTCAAAGGCAGCGAGCGTGAAACGCAAATGGTCGGTCACGAATACACGCTGTTGTTAGCTGACGATGAAGTGATGGTGCGTACCAATCAGCTGGATTTCGATGGCGATGAAATCGAAGAAGGCATGAGTTATTACGATGAAGAGAGCCTGGCGTTTTGCGGCGTTGAGGACTTTCTGCAAGTCCTCGCCAAGTACCGCTCTTTTATCACGACCTATCGCTGAGTTTATTTCCCCCGCGAGGCGGTCCAGCACAGCAGCGAACCGCCGACCACCATCAGCACGCCCGGCCAGAAACTCGCACCCGGCAGTGTATGCAACCACAATCCGGCAATCAGAATTGAAGACAGCGGCGTGAAGTACGAAAGTGCCGCCACCAGCGTCGCATTGCCTTTTTTCATCGCGATATCCCAGCATTGATAAGAAATGGCGGTCACCGCGCCCATCGCCAGCAGTTCGAGAATGGCCGGTAACGTCAGGCTGATGCGATTCGATGAATATGTGAAATACAGCACCCAAAGCACGGCACCGGTGGCGAGTAAAAACAACGGCAGCACGCCTTTGCCCTTGCACAACACCCGCACCAGATTGGAATACAGCGCCCAGGAAACGGCAGCACCGAGCGCCAGACTGTAGGCCACCGGATTGCCGCGCACGTTACGCATCAGCTGATGAACGTCCAGCCCGTGACCGCCGCTGATTGCCCACAGTACACCGGCAAACGCCAGAATAACGCCCGGCCAGATCCACCAGCGCACGCAAAGTTTCAGCAGTGGCACGGCAAACAACAGTGTCAGGCTCGGCCACAAATAGTTGATCAGTCCCAGTTCCAGCGTTTGCTGACGGCTATGCGCCAGACCAATCGCCAGCGAAAATGCCACCATATAAAAGATAAATAACAGACCGCAGATGATCAGATAAGCCGCGGATTCCCCGCGCAGCGACGGCTTCCCGCCCACCATCCAGACCATGATCCCACTGACCGTATAAATAGACGCGGCAGCACCAAAAGGGCCGAGGGATTCAGACAGGCTGCGGGTGAGCGCCACGCTCATGCTCCACAATAAAATGGCGAGAACGCCGGACAGCGTTGCGAAACGATCCATATGAAAGGTAAGCCTCTGGAAAAGGAGGCTTTTAAGATAAGCGATTGTTCCGGTTATTTACACCGGAACAATCCGCTTGAGGGGCGCTGATTGACTGACATCATCAGAAGTAGAAACCGACTTCCAGACCCAGAGTAGACGTCGTGGTCGCAGGCTGATAATAGCCAACGTTGCGTCCGTTCAGATCACCCTGTTTCTCGTCTGACTTGCCATACTTCTGGTGCACATAGCTGGCTTTGACGAACACATCTTTGTTGATGTTCCAGGTCAGGCTGGTGAACGGCGAGAGTTTAGACTTCGGCTCCAGCCAGACATCGCCCTGATTACTGTGCGTCCAGGTTTTGATCGGGTACAGCGCACCGCCTTCCAGGCTCAGACGTGAATCGGCGGTCATCTGCCAGTTCGCGCCTACAGAGGCCTTAGCGTACGGCTGCAACGACACTTCCAGCGCCGTGTAATCCCGCGTGCGGTTTTCCGAAGCGATGTAAACATCGTCGGAGCGGATATTACGCAACCACACCTGGCTGCCGAGCGCCCCTTTCATATCGAAAGAAACGCTGTCTGATGCGCGGTAACGGTAACCGCGCGTCAGGTCGGCGCTGTAGCCTGTGTAATAGGTTTTCCCTTTCAGCGTACCGTTTGGCACGTTGGCCTGATCGTCAAGGGTGCTGCCTTTATAATTGACGATCCCGAACATCACACTCATGTCCCAGGCTTTTAATAAGCCGCTTGGGGCGTCGAGATAATTATTAGATCCGAAATTTACGCGCAGGCGCGGGCCATGTTCAGCAACATATTTACCGTCCATATTATCGACGGATTCGTCCCACTTATAATATTCAGCACCATAACTCACATAGTGCCGCATCCCTTCAGTATTGCTGCCTAACAAACTTTCCCCGGCCCGGGAAACCCCGGAAACCAATAAAGAACTCGCGACCAGCAGGCTGGATACGGTCTTTAATTTACTCATTGTCATTTTTTATTTCTGCTTGCAGGTGGATGGAGCTGGTTGCTTAGTAAGCAATACGGCGATGCTAAAGGTCGGAGGGGCAGAGATAAAGAGATTTATCTGTTTTTCAGAAAATAGCGATCTTTTGATCGGTGTTAACTCAAATTAATGGATGTCTATAAATATAATTTGAGTTACAGGCTGTGCATTATTTTAATAATTTGGCTTACCGGACAGATCGTTTAACGATCAATTTGACTTAAAATAGATTTTAATAGGCGTTTTTATATTAATTTGTCTTAAGGAGTGTAGCCGGTTTTTATACCGGCGTGGTTATTTTACTTAAGTAATGCTAATCGAGTTTTAAAGGGAAGCGCCGCCGCAAATAATTAATTGCTGGCCGGTAATCGCTGCGGCGGAGGGCGAAAGTAAGTAAATGACTAAATCGGCCACTTCCTGCGGCTGAATATAGCGACCTATCGGCGGCAATCTGGGCGGCGAGCTCTGGCGCTGCGGATTGTCCAGCATCGGGGTTTGCGTCGCGCCGGGGGCCACCACGTTGACGGTGATACCACGCGGTGCCAGCTCCGCCGCCCAGCTGCGCGCCATACCGATCATGGCGGATTTGGTCGCCACATACTGACTGCGTCCGGCGACGCCCGATGACGTCCTGCTGCCGAGCAACACGATGCGCCCGCCGTCCGGCATATTTTCCACCAGCCGGTCGGCCAGCACTTCTGCCACGCCGATGTGCAGTTTCCATAACGCCTCGCTGGCCTGCGGATCCAGCTGCCCGAGCGGTGCCGCTTTCATCATGCCTGCGGCGTGGATCACGGCATCCACCTGAGGCAGTGTTTCCAGCACTGCGGTCAGTTTTTCCGTGTCGGTGATATCGAGCGGCACTGCGCAAAAGTGAGGGTGTTGAAAGCTCACTTCGCGGCGCGCCAGACCGGTCACCTTCCAGCCCTGCGCCAGCAATGTCAGGCACACCGTTTCACCAATGCCCGAGCTGCAACCTGTCACCAGCGCGTGTTTAAGCGGTGTATTGCTCATGGCTTACTCCTTTAACGCTGATGCCGGTACTTTGAACACCGCTTTACGCACCACGGCAGGATGTGTGGTGCAACACAATGCGCGATGCGGCTCGCCCGGCGCGAACGTCACAAAGTCACCGCTGCGCAGCAAAATCTCATTGTGCAGCGCGGGATTGTCGAGAATAAACAAATCGGGTTTGCGCTCCGTGGCGGGCTGTCCGATGGCGCTCCGGGTATCGAAGCCGATGATCTCTTCGCCATCCAGCACCACCTGAATATCCAGCCAGTCGTGATGAAATTCAGTATGCCGGTCCGCCGCAGGCGAGGTATTGGCATTGCCGATGTGGCAAAACCAGGTTGCGCCCTCCGGCTGAAAGCGTCCATCTTCCCGCGCGCAAAGCGCTTCCAGCGAACACTCCGGCAGCGTAAGAATGCTGAGCAGCGCATCGGGCAAGGTGGCCAGTGCCAGCGCACGTAAATGACCTGCAATCATGATCTTCTCCTTATAAAAAAGCCCGCGCAGGGCGGGCCGGACCGGCGTCAGCCTTTTACCCAGGACTCTTCGACGCAGACGTATTTGATCGCCTGCCGGTAGTAGGTAAACGCGATATGCAGTTCGCCGTTCAGCCCCTGTTTGATGCTGGGATAGGAGAACTCGCGGTTGAGTTTTTGCTGCGAATTGTTGGTCATGCAGTAGCCGTCGCCGGTTTCCAGATTGCGCAGGTAAGGCCACGAACGGCCACCGTCTTCGGAAATGGCCAGCGTCATCGGTGCGCGCGGTGCGCCCCAGAAGGCCGTGCGTGCGCCGGTTTCGGCGGTCGCTTCCACGCGCACATCGTCGTCTTCATCTTCAATTTCGTCATACAGCGAGGCCCGGCGTTCGCTGGCATCGGCGGCACTCAGATGATTGAACACCAGCGCCAGATGCCCGTTGGCGAGCGTTGTCACCTGAATTGACGAGTTGTTGTTAGGCAACGCGGTCGGCTGCGGCGCGCTCCAGCTGTTACCGCCATCCACGGAACGGCTCTGGTAGATGAAATCCGCCCAGCGGCTGCGGTACAACGCCAGCAGGCTGCCGTCGTGCAGCGGCGTGATATTCATGTGCACGCAGCCGGTGCTTTCCGGTACCGCCACGTCACGCCAGGTTTTCCCCTTATCGCTGGAAATTTTAACGGCGCTGTCGTCATTGTTGCCGACCCATTTTTCACCCGGCTGTGTGCGGCAGTAAAACACCGGCAGCAACCAGTCGCCATTGGCCAGCACCGTCACCGGCTGGCGGATAAAGGTGCCGGGTTCCCCGAGCAGTGTGCCGATGTCTCCCCAGCTTTTGCCCAGATCCTGAGACTGGCGAAAACGCACAATCGCGGTGTCCTGATTGCCGGATTTCTGCGCGGTGTACATCAGCCACAGCACATTATCCGGGTCGAGGAACAGCACCGGATTTTGCTCCGAACGGCTGGCATCTTCTGAAAGTTTCACCGGCTGGCTCCAGACCTGCGCGCCTTTTTCCAGACGCGACAGGTAAATGGAAATATCGGCAATGCCTTCCTGGGTGCCGGCAAACCACGTGCACAGCAGGCTGCCGTCGGGCAAAGGCAGCAGATTGGCGGCGTGATTTTGCGGGCAATCCGACGGCAGCATGGCGTCACGGCGCGCGGCGTCATGTTCAGCGGTGTGCACTTTACCGCTGCGTTCGACGGTTAGCGTTTCAGTGGTCATCTTTAAGCTCCAGACTTTTGAATAAGGTGTGCATTTTTACTCTTTACTGCGCGCTGCGGGATCAGTCGGTCAATCACCATAATGATGGCCGGTGTCACCAGCGCAATATACATATTGTTGATACCAAACGGATCGCCGAGCAGATACCAGACGGAAGTCACCACGCAGGCACCGATCAGGCCAGCGTTGGCACCGCGCGCACTTTTAAAGAACGGCAGGTAGAACGCCATCACCGCCACCACGGAAATCGACAGGCGGATGGCGCGGGTGAAGAACGACAGCTTCAGCACTTCCGGCACCAGCAGCACGAAAATCAGCGGCAGGAAACCAATCAGCAGCGACAGCCAGCGGGTCATTTTGAACTCGCGTTCAGGCGTCGGGTTGCGGTACGGCACATAGAAATCTTTCACAATCAGCGAGGCAATCGCCAGCGCAACGGTACTGACGCTGACGAAAATCGACGCCACCAGCGAGGTGGTCACCAGACCGGCGATCCACGGATTCATGTCCTGAATGAAGATCGGCAGGGCGTACAGGCTGTCGATATCAGGATGCAGGAATTTCGCGGCCACGCCGATCATGCCAATGGCCAGCGCAATCGGCACACAGAAGAAGAAGGCAACCCAGGTGGCGCGTTTGGCGGATTCCGCGCTTTTGGTGGAGGAAATTGCCTGGATCACGAACTGCGTACAGAAGATAGAACCGATGGTGCCGATCAGCCACGCGAAGATGGTGCTGGCGCCGATGTTGCCGTCCCAGGTCCAGTAGAAATCAGGCATCTCTTTTACCATGGGCATCACGCCGCCGGTCATGTGCAGGGCGATGCCTAAAATCACCAGCACGCCGATGTACTTGATGGCGCTGTGCAGCATCGTGACCCACGCCATACCTTTCAGGCCGCCGAACGCAAAGTAGAAGGTACTGACGACGGCGGTGATAAACGCCGCGACCGGCAGATTGACTTTCAGCACGGTGGAAATGGCCGCCGCGCCGCTGACGTAGTTTCCGACGTTCACCAGCAGCAGGGCGTAAATCATGATGATCGAAATAATGTTCTTGGTGGTGTTGCCGTACTTCTCGGCAATCGCCCCGGAAATGGTGATTTTTCCGGTGTTATAAATGCGTTTTACCAGCAGTAAGCCGAAGATCGGGAAGCCGATGGCCGCGCCCAGAATTGACCATGAGGCGGCAAAACCGCCTTCGAACGCCGCCTGAGCGGTACCGATAGTGGATTTTGCACCGATGTATTCTGACATCAGCAGCACGCCGACGATGAAGGCGGGCATCGCACGCGAGCCTTCCATAAAGTCGCCGCTGTTTTTACTGCGTAACCGGTAGGTCAGCCAGGTGGTAAACAGGATGTAGACCAGAACAATGCTGATAATTATTAACGTATCTGATGAGCTAAATTCTTTCATTTTTTCCTCACACAGCGCGTAGGGGACCCTGCCTGCGCACTTTCATGTGCAGGTGTCGGTGGTTTCAGAAGGTAAGGCGCGTTTAATCGCGCAAAGTAAAGGTCTTGATAACGGTCAGGATCTTTTGTGTATCGTCCTGCGTGAATTCGACCGGATACCGGCTTTCACCCACGTTAAAACCGAGCAGATTCACGGCTTTTTTAACCACAGCCGGTGAAAAAGCGATGCTGTAAAGATCGGTTCGGATCTGATTGATCTCCGCCTGCACAGCCTCGGCGGCGGCGGCATTATTCTCCCGGAGGTGGCGGTAAACGGCATTCACCTGTGCGGGGATAATATTGGCGATACCGGAGATACACCCGGCGCTGCCTTCGGTGAAACCTTTATAAATCAGCGAATCCGGCCCGGTCAGGACATCGAAATCCGTAAACTGACGGCTGACTTCATGGAAGCCATGCAGGCTTTCCCACGAACCGGCGCTGTCCTTAATGCCTTTGATGTTGGGATGATCGGCCAGCACGCGCACCACGTCCGGCGTCAGGGTATTTCCGGTACGGGCGGGAATGTTGTAGAGATAGACCGGTACGGTCAGCGCATCGGCCACCGCGCGAAAATGCGTAATCAGTTCCTGCGGGCGCAACGCTGCAAACCACGGCGTAATCACCGAGACGGCGCGCACGCCGAGTTTTTCAATCTGTTTGCCAAGCAGGATGGTGTCGCGGGTCGAGATCTCGCCGATATGCGACATCACGCCTGTGTCATCCCCTGCGGCCTCAAGACAGACCTCGGTCACCTGAATTTTTTCCTGCTCACTGAGCATAAAAAATTCGCCGTTGGTGCCGTTGCAGAAAATATTATTCCCCGCCTGTTTCTGGCGTTTTACCTGCTGGCGCAATGCGTCGCTATCGAGTTTTCCGTCTGCGGAAAAAGGCGTCACAATCGCGGTATACACTCCGGTAATGTTATTCATCTTATTCTCTTCACGTCGTTGTCATCGGATACGAAATAAGGGCTTACCTGATACTGCGGTAAATTTCTTCTATTTGATTTTTCTCTACCGGCATGGGTACATTTTTAATTAAACGTTGTACCTCTGTTGCCCCCTGCGACAAATAAGGAATGTCATCAGGTGTGATATTCAGCTGACTTAATGTGACCGGTAAATCCAGGCGATGCACCAGCGCGTCAAAATATTCCACCAGCGCATAGGATTTTTCTTCTTCACTTAATGTCAGGTCAGCCTCCGGAATTAAGTCGTAAGTCCGCGCGAATTTACTGACCGCTGAAGGCCGGACAAACGCCATGCACGGCGCGAGCAGAATGGCATTCGCCACGCCGTGAGGAATGTGATATTTCCCGCCGAGCGGATAGGACATGGCATGCACCAGATGCGTACCGGCATGGGCAATGGACGCACCGCCGTAATAAGACGCCCACAGCATGTTCAGCCGCGCTTCCAGATTGCCCGGCTCAGCGACGGCGGTTTCAATGTTGGCGAACAGCTTCTTCATGCCGACCAGCGCAAAGTTGTCACTGACCGGGTTGGCGATCACTGACGTGAAGCATTCGAACAGGTGGCACAGCGCGTCAATACCGGTGGAAGCCGCAATGCGTGCGGGCATGCTGGTGGTCAGTTCCGGCACCAGTGCCACGTAATCGGGCAGCATCACTGGCGTAATAATGCCGACTTTGGTTTCTTTTTCCGGGATGGCGAGAATCGCATTGGGTGTGGCTTCTGACCCGGTGCCTGCGGTGGTTGGGATCAGCAAAGACGTGGTGCGACGCTGCGGTTTCTCACCTGCCAGCAGGCTTTCCAGCGTGACGTTTTCATCGCCCGCACACAGCAGCGACAGCAGTTTGGCGACATCCAGCACGCTGCCGCCGCCCACGCCAATCACCAGATCTGCCGAAGGCTGATTCAACGCATTCAGAATGGCAGAGACATCATGCTGGCTCGGCTCCGGCGGCACGTTATCAATCACGCTCACCTGACAGCCCGCCTTATCCAGCTGGGTTATCAGGGATTGCACCGGCGGCAGGCCAATAATGTTGTTGTCGCTGACCAGTAAAACCTGATGCTTTCCGGCCAGCAGGTAGCCGATGTTCTGCAATGACTGATAACCGCTAATGACTGTACTGTTGATATTCATGTCTGATCCCTGCCGTCTGAGTCTTCAATAAAGAGTGAGTTCAATCATCAAAGGTCGATACTCCTCACATCGTCAGGAGAATTTATAGGCGAAATTGAAGTTGAATAATTTGAAGTTGCTCACATATAATCAATCATGATTGAATATAATCATAACCAGCAAGATTAATCCGACCCTCTTCTTCACGGAGCCACGATGGCTGAAACAGCAACAACCGCAGACCGGCCGACGCCGCCACAACTTCTGGTGATCGCCGATGACTTTACCGGCGCGAATGACACCGGCGTGGCGTTAATCCGGCAGGGGCTGGCGGCCAGCGTGCAGTTTGACGAACACCGCGGCGTGCAGGGCAGCCGCGAAGGGCATGCGGTGATTTACAGCACCGACAGCCGTGCGCTGAGCGCGGCAGAAGCGGCAGGCAAAGTCTCCCGTGCCCTCCGGGCCGGGGCCGCCGCTTTCGCCGGTGAGTATCAGGTGTTTAAGAAAATTGATTCCACGCTGCGCGGCAACATCGGTGCTGAAACAGAAGCGGCGCTGATCGCACTGAATTGCCCGCTGGCGATTGTCGCGCCGGCGGTGCCTGAACTCGGGCGGGTGGTCGCCGGCGGGCAGTGCTACGTCAACGGCCATCTGCTGACCGAAACCGAATTCGCCACCGACCCGAAAACGCCGCTCAATACTGCCAGCGTGGCGGAACGGCTGGCAGAACAAACCTCGCTGCATGTTCACCAAGTCGGGCTTGACGCGCTCAGAGGCGGCGATGTGCAGACAGAGATTTTTGCACTGGTGGCATCGGGCGTACGCATTCTGGTGGCCGACAGCGAAACATCTGAGGATCTGGCGCGTATCGTGCAGGCCGCGCAACGCCTGCCGTTCCGCCCGCTGATGGTCGGCGCGTCGGGTCTTATTCATGCGCTGACAGACGCCAGCCAGCGCGGGAGCGGCGATGCGCCGCTCAGCCCCGCCGTTGAAAAATTGCCGCTGCTGGCGGTGGTCGGTTCAATGAGTGATATCGCCGCACAGCAGATCGCTTATCTGAGGCAGCACCGGGCGGTGACGCTGGTGGATATCGATGTGTTGGATCTGTTTTCGCCCGGCTCACCGGCACGGCAGCTGACGCTCGCCGCGCAGATCAGCGGGGCGCTCGGGCAGGGCAAACACTGCGTGATCCGCACGTCGCAGGGCGCGGCGCAGCGGCATCAGATTGCGCAGTTTTGCAAGCTTCAGCACATCAGCCGTGCGCAGATGGGCGAGCGCATCGCCGCTTTCCTCGGGCAACTGATTGATGAGGTTTTACGACAACCGGGAAAACTGCCGGGCGGGCTGTATTTGTCCGGCGGGGATATTGCGCTGGCCGTCGCCCGCGCGCTCGGTGCAACAGGGTTTGAGATTAAAGGACAGATTGCAGGCTGCGTTCCCTGGGGATATCTGCTCGAAAGCCAGTTCCAGCGGCTGCCGGTGATGACCAAAGCGGGCGGATTCGGCACTGAAAATACGCTACTTGACGTTTTACGCTTTATTGAGGAGAAGGTGAGTGACTAAAATTATCGCAGTAACCATGGGTGACCCTGCCGGTATCGGCCCTGAAATTATCATTAAAGCGTTGGCGGAAGGTGAGCTTTCCGGCACCCAGGCGGTGGTGGTCGGCTGTGCGGCAACACTGCGGCGGATCCTTGCGCTGGGTGTCACGCCAGCGGCGGAGCTGCGCATTATTGATAACGTCTCACAGGCGCATTTCGCGCCGGGCGTGATCAACGTGCTTGATGAACCCCTGGCCAATCCTGATGCGCTGATCCCCGGAAAAGTGCAGAAAGAGGCGGGCGATCTGGCCTATCGCTGCGTAAAACGCGCGACCGAACTGGCGATGGCCGGAGAGGTTCACGCCATCGCCACCGCGCCGCTGAATAAAGAAGCGCTGCATTCTGCCGGGCATATTTATCCGGGGCACACCGAACTGCTGGCAAAACTCACTCACAGCCGCGACTACGCGATGGTGCTTTACACCGATAAACTCAAGGTGATCCACGTCAGCACACACATTGCGCTGCGCAAATTCCTCGACACGCTCAGTCACGAGCGGGTCGAAACGGTGATCCAGATGGCAGACACTTTCCTGCGCCGCGTCGGATATGACAATCCGCGTATCGCCGTCGCCGGGGTGAATCCGCATGCCGGTGAAAACGGGCTGTTTGGCGATGAAGAAATTAAGATTGTCGGGCCGTCGGTTGAGAAGATGAAAGCCAAAGGGATTAACGTCACCGGCCCGTGCCCGCCGGACACCGTGTTCCTGCAAACCTACGAAGGGATGTACGATATGGTGGTGGCGATGTATCACGATCAGGGCCATATTCCGCTGAAACTGATGGGATTCTATGACGGCGTTAACATCACCGCCGGTCTGCCGTTCATCCGCACGTCGGCTGACCACGGCACCGCGTTTGATATTGCGTGGACAGGAAAAGCCAAGTCTGAGAGCATGGCGATCTCTATTCAGCTGGCCGTACAACTGGCGTAATACTACGTCAGCGGCGCAGGATAAAAAGGAATCACGTTGACCGGACAAAGCCGCCTCGATCAGATTATGGATTATCTGAAAAGCCATAATCTGGTCACCGTAGAACAACTGGTCGCCGCCATTGCGGCTTCCCCGGCGACCATTCGCCGCGACCTGATAAAACTCGATGAGCAGGGCGTGATCAGCCGCAGTCATGGCGGGGTGACGCTCAACCGGTTTATCCCCAGCCAGCCGACCACCAATGAAAAGCTTCAGCGCAGTTTGCAAGAAAAGCAGGCGATTGCAGAAATGGCCGCCGCGATGGTGAAACCGGGTGACGCGGTGGTGCTGGACGCCGGCACCACCATGCTCGAACTGGCGCGTAACCTGACGCATCTGCCGCTGAGGGTGATCACCGCCGATCTGCGTATCGCGCTGTTTTTATCCGAGTTTAAGCAAATAGAAGTGACCATTATTGGCGGGCGTATCGACGACAGCAGTCAGTCTTGCGTTGGCGAACATGGCCGTCGTTTGCTGCGCAGCGTCTATCCGGACATTGCGTTTATCAGCTGCAACTCGTGGAGTCTGGATAAAGGCATTACCACACCGACGGAAGAAAAGGCCGGGCTGAAACAGGATCTGGCCGCGAATGCGCGGCGGCGGGTCTTGCTGGCTGACAGCAGCAAATACGGCGCGTACTCGCTGTTTTGCGTCACGCCGCTTGCGGAAATGACCGACATCATCAGCGATAAAGGACTGCCCCCGGAGATCCGCCAGTCATTAGGCGATCAGCCGTTTCACCTGACGCTGGCCTGAAACCGGCAGGCTTAAGTAAAAATAAAAAAGGCCGGGCATCCGCAGATGTCCGGCCTTTCTCATTTATGCGCTGTTACGCCGGCGAAAAGTTACGGCCGTAATAGATTTCCTGCATCTCTTTGTATAACAAATCGGTGATCTCTTTGCGCTCCTGCGCGCTCAGCTCTTCCGGTTTGGCATTAAACAGATAATGCTTGAGATCGAATTCCTTCAGCAACATCTTGGTATGGAAGATGTTTTCCTGATACACGTTGACGTCCATCATGTCGTACAGCGCTTTCATATCCTGCGACATAAAGTTCTGAATCGAGTTGATGGAATGGTCGATGTAGTGTTTCACGCCGTTCACGTCGCGGGTAAAACCGCGAACGCGATAATCGATGGTGACGATGTCAGATTCGAGCTGGTGGATCAGATAGTTCAGCGCTTTCAGCGGTGAAATCACGCCACAGGTCGACACTTCGATATCAGCGCGGAACGTACACAGACCGCCTTCAGGATGGCTTTCCGGATAGGTGTGCACACAGATGTGGCTTTTATCCAGATGCGCGACCACGGAATTCGGCAGCGGGCCGGGATGTTCGGTGGTATCAACATCGCTCGGATCTATCGGCTCTTCGCTTACTAAGATCGTAACGCTCGCACCCTGTGGTTCGTAATCCTGTCGCGCGACGTTGAGGATATTGGCACCGATAATCGAGCAGGTTTCGGTGAGAATCTCCGTCAGGCGGTTGGCGTTATATTCTTTGTCAATGTAGGCAATGTAGCCATCACGATCGTCTGCGGTTTTGGCGTAGCAGATATCGTAGATACAAAAACTCAGGCTTTTGGTCAGGTTGTTGAAGCCATGCAGTTTCAGCTTTTGCAATTTAGTTCACCCCCTTATGGATGCAGTATCAGCGCGCGGCTGACAGGGCATTCAGTAAATATTGCGGCAGGGCAAAGCTGCCGTGATGGATCGCCGGATTGTAATAACGACAGGTGAGGCCAGCGGCGTCAAAACGCGCCTGCAAGGTCTGGTTATCAATCTGGCGATATTCCGGGCTGTTGGTCGCCCAGGCAAAGGTCATGATGCCGCCGTAATAGGTCGGGATCGCAGCCTGGTAGAAACTGACATCACTGAAATAGTGGCTCAGTTTGGTGTGGCTGTTGACCGCTTCATCCTGCTGGAGGAAGCAGACGCCATTTTGTGCCACGAAAATGCCACCCGGTTTGAGACAACGGGCACAGCCTTCGTAGAACGCCGACGTAAACAGGCTTTCTCCGGGACCGATCGGATCGGTGCAATCGGAGATGATCACATCAAAGGTGTCGGTGGTCTGATTCACGAAGTTTACGCCGTCGTCGATCACCAGATTGAAACGGGGATCGTCATACGCCCCGGCGCTGTGGTTGGGCAGATACTGGCGGCAAAACTCCACCACGCCGGCATCAATCTCAACCATAGTGATCGCCTCAACGCCCTGGTGGCGGCACACTTCACGCAGCATTCCGCCGTCGCCACCGCCGATGATCAACACTTTTTTGGCATGACCGTGCGACAGTAAAGGCACATGGGTCAGCATTTCGTGATAGATAAACTCATCGCGCTCAGTGGTTTGCACCACGCCGTCGAGCGCCATCACGCGACCGAGCGCGGCATTTTCGAAAATCACCAGATCCTGATGATCGGTTTTCTCACGGTATATCTCTTTATCGACGCTGAAATACTGACCAAAATGGGCGTGCAGCGTCTCATACCATATTTCTTTGGATGACGGGTTCCTGGACATCTGATACTTCTCCTGAGCCTTCGCAGCCATAAAAATGGGCGCACATGATAGCTAACTCTGACTTTGCATGCACGGTTGCATTTCAGGCAATGATTGTGAATCCAGTGTAGTTCAGCCAGGAAAAGCGGGGAGGAAAGGGAGGAGAAAGTACAGGCTCCGGCATCATTATGACGGAGCACCCTAACAGGTCATCAGTTGGTGTAAGCCAGCAGGCTCAGCGAATCACGCGCCAGAGATTTACATTTGGTCGGTTTTGGCACCGCAATACCGCTCAAATCGCGGTAGCTGTCTTCACCCATCGCCTGCATATTGAAGCTGTTGTAATTGCTCAGATCCCAGCGGTTTTGCTGGGCAAAAAACACGATCGCGCGTTTGATCTGAGTATTCGGCAATTGTTCATAGCCGCAGTTATTTTTAAGAAACACGAAAACGGCGGTCAGATCCGCCAGATCTTCGGCTTCTGATTCACTTAATGCCTGGCTGGCGGAGGAGAAGCCGAGCAGTGACAGCAACAGCAAACACAGTGTTGTTCTTTTCATGGGCGTGTTCTTGTTCTTTTAAAGGGAAAGAAAATGAGAAAGACTCGGCTCAAACAGCAATAAAATGACGTTACCATATTAGCACAAAGGGTCACGAAGTTTCTTTAGCCCGGCCCGCCGCTTGACCTTCCCGCAGGGGCAGGGTTTAGGGTAACAGGCTATAATGCCGCCCGATGCGTTTGCGCCTGGCAAATTCCAATCATAAGGACTGAACATGAACCGTCGCGATTTCGTAAAGTGGACGACCCTGATGGGCGCAGCCAGCGCGTTTCCCGGCTGGAGCCGCTATGCGCTGGCCGAGAGCCGCCCGCCATTGCCGATCCCCGCGTTACTGGAGCCGGATGTTCGTGGCAGCATTTCGCTGACCCTGCAACGGGGTCAGAGTCAGTTCTTGCCGGGCATCAGCACTGACACCTGGGGCGTGAACGGCAATCTGCTTGGCCCGGCGCTGCGCATTCGCCGGGGGACGCCGGTCAGCGTCACCGTCAATAACCGACTGGACGTCGCCAGCACCGTTCACTGGCACGGGCTGGACATTGCCGGTGACGTTGATGGCGGCCCGCAGGCGCTTATCCAGCCAGGGCAAAATCGCAAAGTGACTTTACAGCTCGATCAGCCCGCAGCAACCTGCTGGTTCCACCCGCATCCGCACCAGACCAGCGGGTATCAGGTGGCAATGGGGCTGGCCGGTCTGGTGCTGATTGAAGATGAAGCCAGCGATCTGTTGCAAATCCCGAAACGCTGGGGCGTGGATGACATCCCGGTCATATTGCAGGACAAACGCCTGAATGACGCCGGGAAAATCGATTATGAGATGGATGTGATGACCGCCGCCGTGGGCTGGTTCGGGCAACACATGCTGACCAACGGCGCGGTCTATCCGCAGCACGGCATTTCCCGCGGCTGGGTGCGTTTTCGTTTACTCAACGGCTGTAATGCGCGCTCGCTGCACATCGCCACCAGTGATGGCCGCCCGATGTATGTCATCGCCAGCGACGGCGGTTTTCTGCCGGAACCGGTGAAAGTCAACGATTTACCGCTGCTGATGGGCGAGCGTTTTGAAGTGCTGATTGATTGCAGCGACAGCAAAGCCTTTGATCTGGTCACGCTGCCGGTCAGACAGATGGGCATGACGCTGGCGCCGTTCGACAAACCGCTGCCTGTGCTGCGCATTCAGCCGACGCTGACCCAAAGCGGCAGCACACTGCCGGACTCACTGGTGCCGCTGCCGGCGCTGGTTTCCGTCGATAATCTGCCGACCCGCTGGTTGCAACTGATGATGGATCCGCAACTGGATCAGCAGGGTATGGCCGCGCTGATGGCGAAGTATGGACACAACGCTATGGCCGGCATGAGCATGGATCACGGCGATGGTGAGATGGCCGCCATGCCAGGCATGTCTGATAGCGGTCACGATGCCCACGGCGGGATGGCGGGCATGGACATGAGCAAAGCTTCCGGCAAATACGACTTCATGCAGGGCAATAAAATCAATGGCAAAGCCTACGACATGAATGTGCCTGCATTCGATGTGAAGCAGGGCCAGTACGAGAAATGGACCCTCTCGGGCGAAGGCGACATGATGCTGCATCCGTTCCATATCCACGGCACCCAGTTCCGTATTCTTTCTGAAAACGGTCAGCCGGTGGCGCCGCATCGCCAGGGCTGGAAAGACATCGTGCGCGTTGAAGGCGCGCGCAGCGAAGTGCTGGTGCGCTTTAATCATCTGGCGGATAAGCAACATGCATACATGGCGCACTGCCATCTGCTGGAACACGAAGACACCGGCATGATGCTCGGATTTACCGTTTCTGCATAAAATCCTACCCGTACCCGCCCGGCGCGTGACCCGTCGCCGGGTTCTTTGATATAATCCTTTGCGCTTCAAGGTCGCCGTTTTGCTGAAAAACGGCGATAAATATCCTCAAATCAGGTGGTTAGTCTTTATATGAAACATCGCGTAGACGTCATGATTTCCGAGCAGGAAGTCAAAACCCGAATTGCCGAGTTGGGCCGTGAAATCACCGAACACTACCGCGACAGCGGCAGCGAAATGGTGCTGGTTGGGCTGCTGCGCGGTTCCTTCATGTTTATGGCTGACCTGTGCCGCACCGTCGATGTGCCGCACGAAGTCGACTTCATGACCGCTTCCAGCTACGGCAACGGCATGTCCACCACCCGCGACGTGAAGATCCTTAAAGATCTCGACGAAGACATTCGCGGTAAAGACGTTCTGATCGTCGAAGACATCATCGATTCCGGTAACACGCTGAGTAAAGTGCGCGAACTCCTGCAACTGCGCGGCCCGAAATCCCTCGCCATCTGTACGCTGCTGGATAAACCAGAACGCCGCGAAGTGGACGTGAAAGTGGAATACGTGGGTTTCGCCATCCCCGACGAATTCGTTGTCGGCTACGGCATCGACTACGCCCAGCGCTACCGCCATCTGCCGTATGTGGGCAAAGTTGTGATGCTCGACGAGTAGTGTCTGGCTATCCGTTTTAGCCATTTGGGCGCGGGCAGTAATTCATTCGAATAAAAACGGCCTTCAGTTTGAAGGCCGTTTTTTTATCCAGAACAGGTGACAAACACGCAGGCTTTGAACGGTCCTTTCTGAATAGATTCAAGGGGATTGGCTGATTCGTGCTTTTATATCAATCCGGTTTTGATTATTTACGTGCTGCATGACTGGCTTCATCAATGACCGGTGTGCCGGGTTCTAAAACAAGTCAGACGTTCTCAAGATCTAATTTTTCGGCCAGCCGGTGCAGGGCGCAGACGGACATCACTTCCTCTGCTGCCTGTGAAAATGCCGACCAGTTGGCGGCTATAAACCCCGCAACCACCTCTGCTTCCTCTTTATTCAATTCCATCAACTTTCCTTAACACCTTAAAATCTCAGCGCATTATATTATTAACGAATGATATTAATTTGTTTTGTGTCATTTAAACGGAGATTTGTGTTGTAAAGAACGTTATGGATAGTCATACACAATCCTTACATTGAGTGCCCACATCCTGTCCACGCCTGAGCATCGTTACAGGTCTTAGAGCGGCTTATGCCATATGTAACTAATTGATTTATAATGATGGCGTTGTAAGTGCAGGAAAAATAGAGGGTAAAAAAGGCATATTTTTTAAAAAAAAAGTTGTTAATTATATGAATTAAATGGATATGTTATTGCTAAAAATATACATCTGGGATTACAGTGTTTTACCTTACAGGCGGGTAATTACCCACGGTGGATGAGATGACAAATCAGGACGATATACAAAGTGCGATTCGTGACGCTAACGAAAGGGAACGTTATATCTGGCGTCGTGCCCGTTGGTTTATGAAGGCCGTATGGGTTTGCCTTTTTATATACGCAATATTTCCAATGTTGATTAAGGTATACCACTGTTTTTGAAAGAATCTTACATGATTCATTCAGATTTAACGTTGTCACAAATCCAGTGCCGCCCCGGACTGACCTTACATCGCTTTAGGATGTTGCAGGGCGCGCAGGTTATGCATTGTCGGTTTCCGCAGCACCTTCACTTTTTTTGCTTTGGTTTTTTCGTATGCAGCCAGCCACGCCGATGTCGCCCGGGTAATCCTTCCATTCCTACCTCATTTAACAGTGCATTGGGTTTTTCAACTATAATTCCCATATATTTCTGAATGTTATGCATAGCAATTATCTGCCACCTAAATGCTTCACCTGCTAAATAGACAATCTTTGCCTTGCGGTAGAAGTCCATATTGTTCAAGTGGCTTTTGAGGTGTATGTTTTTCCCACATAACATAAGGAGTTGTTAATAATGGCTATACCAGCATATTTATGGTTGAAGGATGACGGCGGTGCAGATATCAAAGGTTCTGTTGATGTAAATGGTCGAGAAGGCTCAATTGAGATTCAAGGTTTCGGCCACTCTGTACATCTTCCAACTGACGGAGCTACAGGCAAGATCACCGGCACACGCACACATGCGGCATTAGGTTTTGAGAAAGAATTCGACAGCTCCAGCCCTTATCTCTACAAAGCAACAGCCACCGGCCAGACTCTCCACTCTGCCGAATTTAAATGGTACAAGATCAACGATGCAGGCCAGGAAGTTGAATACTTCAACATGCTGCTTGAAGGCGTAAAGGTTGTATCAATCTGTCCGACAATGCACCACATCAAAAACCCTGCCTTCGAGAAGCATAATCACAACGAAAGTGTTGAGCTTCGCTATGAAAAAATCACATGGAAATATTGTGACGGTAACGTAATTTTTGCGGACGCCTGGAATGAAAGGGTGACAGCTTAAATGGCTCTTAATTGTAGTTTTGTTCTGAATGGCATGGAAACTTCCATTTTGAGCTGTGCAGAAGTCGGTAATTTTCCTGCATTCTCAGGCCAGTTAGTTGGCCGAAATAACCCAACATTAACTAATATTGCTGATCTGGGACCACTTCCTACAGGGCGTTATTTTATTGTCAGTCGCGTTTCTGGGGGGCGCTTAGGCGGCATTACGAAATGCTGTCCTTAAATATGGTTACGGCACTGACAGAGATACATGGTTTGGGCTTTATCGCGATGACGGAAAGATAAACGATGAAACTTTTATTGAAGGCGTTAAACGTGGAAGTTTCCGGCTTCATCCAATCGGACCAAAGGGACTCAGTGAGGGCTGTATTACTATGACATCACAATCTGATTTTGATTATCTTCGGACTGCATTGCTGGGTACCTCCATGATCGGTGTTCCGGGGTCATCGCTAAAAGCGCATGGAACGATCAGAGTGACGCTCGGATGAAGTGGGTTAAGTATTTTTTTGCCGCATTGGGCTACCTTGTGGCGTTCTGCATACTGATGACCATCTTTCCCCAAGTGATTGACAGCTATGCTACAGGTGAACAGATAGAAAGTTTCGCTCAATTTTGGGGAGTACATGACATAGAGGGAATGCTAGACCTTTATGTCGATGCCTCACTCATTGTCTCAGGCTTAATATCTATTGTGGTAATCCTGTTGTGTCGCATTTATATCCGGCGCCATTTAAGATCATCAGACTGAAATACTCAGCAATTGGAATACAACGCCCACCAGTTCGAAACAGGCAGCGTACTTCATCTGATTGAGCCGGATATTAATCAGGAGCTGTACGTCCTGCCGGAATACCTCAGCGCCCTGAACTCAGCCTGGCTGAACGCCGCGACGCTTTTCCGCCGTAAGTATTACCAGAACGGCGCGCACGCCGGGTATATCCTCTATATGACCGATGCGGCTCAAAGTAGCTCGGACATCGATCAGATGCGTAAAGCGATGCGGGACACGAAAGGTCTGGGCAACTTCCGCAACCTGTTCATGTACGCGCCGGACGGGATCAAGATTTTGCCGCTGAGTGAAGTCGCTACGAAAGACGACTTCTTTAACATCAAGAAGGCCAGCTGGAACGATTTGCTATGCGCGCATCGCTTACCGCCAAAGGTGATGGGGATTGTCCCGGAGAACAGCGGCGGGTTTGGGGATTCGGTTAAGGCCTCGCAGGTATTTGTGCGGAATGAGCTGACGCCGTTGCAGGAACGGCTCAAGGAGCTAAATGCGTGGTTTGGGGAGGAGGTGATTAGGTTTACTTCTTATGAATTGACGCCGGAGTAAAACGGCAAAGCCCTATGACACGGGGCTTTGTATATCCTTCATCGCTTCGCTTTATTTTCTGCTCATATTACGTAGTAAGGTACAGAGCAATCTGGAAGTACATTAAGAGATAGCGCGTGTTAAATTGCAAGCAACATAATGTAGCAGTATTGGTTCATTAAACATCTAACCCGCACTTGTTCAAAGTGCAATATGATTTTCAATTACCATCAAAGACCTTAATCACTCCTTTTTGATGCCCGTAAAAATGGTTCAATTCTCTTTTTTCTTTCTAATTCTATTTCTTTCATTTCATTAATTAGTATTGGCAGATTCTTCATAAATTCACTTGATTTATCTTTACATATTTTACGCCCATGTATTTTCCTGATGAATGACATTGTATCTGAGCGATCAATGTTTTCAATCTTCTCTTTTTTAACTTTGGCTTTAAGGTATTCCCAAAATTCTAAGCTATTGTATTTCCCCTCAACAACCCCTATCTCTGTATCTAATTTATAAAAGTCAGGTATTGTTACTTCGCTGAATTCAAAATACTCAGGGAAATAGCTAAGGTCATCTTTCAACAACTTTTCAAGTAACTTTATTTTTTTTATTATTGGTATTTCCTCTGACATTGCCAATTCGCAAACAGGTAACAAGTCCAACATCAGCATGATAGCAGCTTGCTCTATATCAAATTCGATTAACTTACCATGGGCAACCACATTTCTAATGATGGGAAACTTAAATGAATAATATTCAAAATAAATGAAGTGTTCTATTTTTAATTGTATTATCCGTAACTTCTCATTAATAGATGAAATGTCTAGTCTAGATTCATCTATTCCAACCTCTAAGCAAATGTCATGGAATATCCCCTCAATTTGCATTGGAAGCATATTAACCACTGAGATAAAGTCTTTGTTCTGATAATGCCTGATGATGGTTGAAATTACTGCTTTTCTGTTAGCTATTATGTGATTCTGTTCAATGATTTTTTCTATTTTACTGATTTCATTTTGAAACCCATCAACGTCACCAGAAATATATTCCTTTGCGAAAGCATAAAACTCTTCTTTGTTTGTTTTATATAGGTTTTTTATTTGAATATAAGATTCAGGAGGAAAATCCAAAAATTTATTAGACATTTCTGTCATGTCACGCACATCATATGGATCTGTAGACGGATTGAAGATGAGACCGCGTGAGTATTGATATGGCATCCTTCCAATAAACCAACTTAGCATATTACTGGATGGAAAAGGATGATTGGTACAATTTTGCAATGCATAACGTTCAATGTCTTCAGACATGAACTTTAATATCTCATTCTTGGCGGAGTTGTTCTTATTTCTGTAATATTCTAGTAGGTTACGCTCATATCTTTCCTCTCCGTTTAACCAACCGTTGGTTTTTTTCTTATCTTCTAATTTTTTTAGTTCGGAATCAATGTACTTTAACTGGACTCTAATTTTATTTATATCATCCTGCGAATGATAAAAGTATTCCAATACTTTATCTATTGGTTCTTTATTTAGCCTAAGATAGTAATCAGCAATATACTTGTAAAATTCGTTCTCGTTTTCACTTACATCAAAATTACCTGTTTCACTTGTAAATTTATTTCTAACCTCATTAAATTCACATTCGCATAAGTTAATATCAAGTATATGCGAAACAAATTTTTTACCAATTTGAACCAGAGACATCCTGCATTTATTTAACCCGTTGAAAGCCTCGAAATCCAATTCTATTATCTGACCAATTGTAATATTTGAAAATGTTGCTTTTTTGTTGTTCATGCTTACCTACATAACAGTGATTTGTAGAGTGATAGTGAAAATTCCGGTGCGTCTTAATTTCATTTTACCTGCCGCAGCCACACTCAGAAAATAGCTCCAATGTGCATTCCTTTCAAGAGGGGTATGGAAAACCACAATGAAGAAGTGTTGCACATCAGCGCGAGCAAAATGTGCGATTTTCCATGCTACACCTCGGCGCGCGCAATGTTACCCGCCTGCCCGTTTCTGACTTGGTTCACTGTTTTTAATGCATGTGTCAGAGCGACGCTAAGCCCAGCTAGAGCGGCATTCTCATGTCTTTTGATCCTTTCTGGATCATGCAAAATCATGCAGGTGATGCATGCGGAGGAGTACCGTTATCGGTAATGGAATTTTTTGGGCTTAATTTCTTCTTCTTTTAAATTAAATTGCAAAAGGCCAATTATGATCTCACTAGTAATTTAACTTGCAATTTCATCAGTATTTGAATTGTAGATAATAAATTGGATGTGATGAACACATCCAATTTTTATTAGAATGTTACATTTTTTGTAAAATCTGGAAGTAGTGTTGGGAAATCATCCCTATACATATCCATATCGCTCTGGAATCTCTGGATCGCGTCAGTAATATCTTTTCGGTGAGATAGCCGACCTTCTGTAGCCGGATCTAACACACTAGAACGTGTAAGGATTCTAGTTATTACAGTTTTCCATAGTTCTATCGCCTCTAAGCGAGAAATTGAATCTTTAAATGAAACAATGTATTTGTTTGGGATGGCTCTTCCCATGATTATTTCAATAATACTAGATGTTGCATTTATTATTAAAAGTGAAACTCCTGGTCTGCTCAAAAATAACTGTTTTACTTTGTCAACTTCTGGTAGTTCACCATGCCGATACAAGTCAGCATAGTGTTTTTTAATCTGACTAATAGCCTCGTTGAGAGTATATACAAAAACAATATGCCCTTTTGTTATTGAGTCGTCGAATGCCTTTTTATATAAGATGTCATCATCCCAAATGTCCTTTTTATTGTGATAAGCGTTTGTTGGATGAAAATGAAAAGCAATTAGAATTTGAGCTACAGTATCTGTCGGTAAAAGCATTCTTTTTTGAGTTGGTGTAAGAGTTTTACGTAGCCCACCAGTGTATAAAACATCTTTGCTGCTAACAAAACTTTCACGAAGTCTGCGCTGAATAGCATCACTTGATCTGAAGTCAGAACGTAACACTTTATTTTGCGAGTTATTCGCAAGGGTGATTTTTTGGATTTGATCCTCATCCTCAACCTTAATGAATCTAATGCCGATTTTTAAATTATCGCTAACATCACGATCAGTATTCGAGATGCTGCCAGTAGTCTGTGCACCGTTTACAATTGAGATGCCTGTTATTGTATTTAGATTTCCTAACGTGGAACCATCGCAAACAGGGGTGTATCTAAAATCATGTACTAATGCAGTGATACCATTATTGTATACGAAGAAGTCCCCAGCATTTTCAACGGCACTGCGTTGAATCTCTTTGTTTATCGATAAATCTCTACCATTACTTCCCATATATGAACGCACATTAGCGCTAAATAATTTATCTTCGCCGTAGCTATCGTACAACTGTTTAAGGAAACTACCCTTTATAGATGTTACAAATGAAACCCAAGAGCCAGGTTTCGATTCAACAAAACCAGCTAAATCTTCTGTGTTAATTTGGTCTGAAATAAGGATAGGGCTATGCTGTGCATTATATAATTCATCAAGAGTCTCTAAACCAACTTGCTTTGAATCGACCCTAATACTCTGATCTTTATATAGATGATTTAGCTTGTCTATAACGGAGCGACCAATCGCATGGAGAGGTCTCCCGCACTCATCAGTTTCAGGGCAATTGTGTAAAAACCAAATGTTAATTCTATCTATTTCGCTCTTTTCTAAAGCATCCCTAGCATCTTCAACCTGGCGTCTTATGCGTAGAGGCACCTTTTCAATATCTGCCGAAAATAATGCAGTTTCTGCATATGATGACTCTTGTGCTTTAGTTGGCTTTGCACCCAACGGCCGAAAAAGAGGGGATTGGAAAGATTGTATTAAATAAATTCTCCTCCCCTCACGATCAACAAGTAATACATCAATATTTTCATCATCTCCGCCCTCTGTGATTATATCAGGAGCTAAGAGATTTATATCATCAAATTCTCCATGCAATTCTAAGGCGTAGAGGGCGGAATTTAGATTACCATGTACCTTAAGATCTTCTCTTTGTTGTAGTGCTACCCAATAAGGGCTGTCATTGAGCTGTGTATATTTCATTTGACCACCAATTTTATTTGAAAATACATGAATATTTTATGAGAACTTAGATTACTTCAAAGAAACTTTGGCATAATTGCTCTAACTTTAACTAATTATTTAATTCTTGGAAATTTTTTTAATGATGTAAGTTGCATTTTAAATGTATGTGTTTGTTAAATATGATTTTTTTCTATAAATCAAAGGGGATAATATGAGTTTTTTTCGCACATGTAACTCTTTATCCAAACTTCTGTGGTATTTGTGTAGTCTGCATCACGAAAGTTATCGAAGTTGGACGCTATAAAGTAGGTTCCAGCCTGGCAATCACTCCCATTTGAGGTGGCTTTCTTTCTTTCAAACCCACAGTTAGTGACAGGACTCGAACGTCAGTTCGCGCTGGATTTACTTAGTAGATAAATATCATTATTCAAAGTGTTTAGTCATTAACTCCTGAATTATATAATCAGAATGCTTTAGGATGTTTCAACACCTATGTATGGACTTGTATAAATCTTTCATCAAGTGATAACAATGAAATATCCATGTAGTTTAATTGTCACGTATAGGACTCATACATTAACTGAGCTACGGTATTTTTAAGTATTCCTTCACTGTTAACCAGATATTCAGATTCCTGATGTGAAGGCTTGCAATATTGGATCTCACTCAAAAAAATACGTAATAACTGTAAGTTAACTAAAGAGCAACCGCTATTTTCTCTTGGGTTTATTAGTTGTAGGAAGTCTTGGTATGAAATATTTTTATGAACACTATGACCATGAAAAGCAATATCAGGCTTTGCAAAGGAAATGTTCCCATTCTCAGCCATTAACGATAGGATGTATGTTCTAACACACCAAGCAATGCGCTTGTTTGCAACAAGCCAATTTCTTATTGTAGACTGCTCTTTGAGAATAATACTCCCCATTAAGAATGCTAAGCGCCTATCTTTATTGTAATTGTCTTTGTATTTGAAGCTTGAACAAATATCATTAAACAACTCTTCATTAACTAATGCTATCCCTTCTTGTTTTATATGTAACGCAAATAGTTCACCATCATGCATCATCTTACGTAGATGTGATTTTGAATATATTGCTAAGTTAACTTTATTAACATTAATCATTTGATGATTTTCTCGAACAACGATGCCGAGTAAATCAACGTCAGAATAACTATCATTGTCTCCTCTTGCATGAGATCCTATTACAGCAAGGCATTCCAGTTTATTATCTTTAATAATTTTATTCATAATCTGGTAACGCTTATCTTATTTATTAATGATGGTATCGCAACGGCATACCAGAATAAACCGATTAACATGTTAGTTAGCAATACATATTGTTTGAATAAGCTATCGTGGTTGGATATGTGTTTTGTGTAGCCTGCAAGGAATGTTATATCGAAGCTTTTTATCAATGATGAAAAGAAAAAATAAATACTCTCTGTATGCACATGTGCAATTTTGACTCCTTCTGTATCCGTTGCGTAGTTCACCCATCCTTTGTCCATAATAAAGTATAAAACAGAATATGCCATAAGTATGGCGAAACCGATTGCAAGAACTCTTTGAATACTACCACCCCAATTATTCATAAAGCCAAAGAGCTTCACAATTATTTTTTCAATATGATATGTATGCTGGCGTGCTTTCAAAAATTTAACTTTAAAACTACTAGTTAAAATGTACCATAATTCTTTGCTCTCTGTAGTTTTACATTCAACCTTTTTTTCTTCAATATTCGAGCTTAATGTTGCTATTCTTTTGAGGTTGTAATATTTTTTTTCATTTATTTTTTTTAAGCATAAATTTTTCAATGACGAGTAGTAAAAGTCATCATTTGAACAGGACTGGGTGGACGCCAATATATTTCTTGATAGTTTGACTATGCTTTTCGCTAACCGATATTCTTCTTCTGGTAGATTAAGATTTTTATAACCCTCAGGCTTTTCATTGAATGCTTCGTATGTTTTTTTGAAGAAACTAATTGCATTTATTTCAGTGTCTTCAAATTTAGTTGAGCTTCCAGATATTGAGAGATTATAGAATTTGCAATTTTCATCAAAAATACATCTATAAAATCTAGATTGAGAAAATGAGCATGAGTTGAATTTACAATTTACGAAATTTACATCATTGAATCTACTAAATGAAAAATAACAAAGATGGAATTCGCAGTTTTTTATAGTTATTTTTTTTCCAAGATTGTTTCCGGAGAAATCACAGGAATCAAATTTCACCTCCTGTATAAATAGACTTTTATCAGGTGAAGCGTCATCGTGTCGAAGATCATTTTTTTCTATGGAGATATTCTTATTATTAACGATATTCTTACTTTTAGTAGTATTAGGGATATCAGTTAAAATAGCATTTTCGAAAACGGTTAAATCTATTTTAGGATTGAATACTACATCCCAATTATTTTCTTTCCTATGCAGTCTGATTGTTTTCAAAAAGCTCTTAAACTTATCATCTTGCTCCATATTTAGATGTTCCAATTTAATCTAGTGTAGATGGATGGGGTCAATATTAATCCAATTGAGAGGAAAGATGCAACACGGTTTTGTTTATGTACATCTAGTATTTGGCCTCAGCTAGCCACAAAAAACCTTCATCTAAAGCTTATTATTATTCGATGCAAAGTTCTACCTATCAGCATGCTCACTAGTGCGCGACGCTCTGTGTCTGTGTCTGTGTCTGTGTCTGTGTCTGTGTCTGTGTCTGTGTCTGTGTCTGTATCTCTGTCTGTGAATTGGTCATGGTCAGCGCCGTCTACCTAGTCAATTCTGTTTCCAACTCTCGGTTTTTTGGCTAAATTTAGCTCTCTCGTAGAATTATTGACAGAACTTCTAGTGTTCCGCCGTGATGTTGTGTTTCATCAATTCGCGTTCGATTTCCGGCAAACGCGCCCGTTCTTCTGCCGTCAATCTTGCCGACGGGTCAATATCACGGCCTTTTGTTGGGTCAAAACTTCGCTGCGCCTTGCTGACTCTCGGTGCTTCCTCCCTTATACGCGCCACAATCGCCTCACGGCGGCTGTGTCTGTCCAGTCAATATGAGAACTGGATGCTGTTGGCGCGCTCCCATCCCGGCTATCACGCCAATCTGTAGTCTGTTCCGTTCCACCTAACCCACAGTTACCGACAGAACTCCAAGGCGCACCGGAGGCGCTTTTTGCGGTCAAAACCTCAGAATCCACGCTACGTCATTGAGTGGTACGCATTTCATCAACATGAGATTCGCCAAGGTGAGGCGCAAAATACCCACAACCTTTTTCATTTATTCATCGCAGGTATTCAGCTCATTGGCAACGCGACGTGCTACGCAGAGAGTCTGTTCGTCACGCGCTACATTAGCGCCGCCCTGGGCAGTCATGTAAGCCATAACGTCACCGGCACAGAGTCCATCAGCAGTTCGCTGGTTTCGACATTCTCCAGGTCGCGGCTTTTCAGATAATCCAGATTCGACAGGCGGCGGGAACATAATCACCCTGCAAAGAATTCCCGGACGCGCGAATATCAACCAGACAATGGTCTATGTTCATTTCGCGCCGGACTTCCTGCAGGACGCAATTTCCTTCAATCCACTGAGGGGAAAAGCGGGGCTGGAGTGTCCACATAGTGTCCACACCTGAGCATCTTTGTAGGTCTTACAGCTGCTTACAGTATTTATAACTCATTGATTTATAGTGTTAGCGTTGTAAGTGCAGGAAAAATAAATAACAAAAAAGGCACATTTTTGTGCCTTTTGTTTTTTGAATTTCTGTAGAGTAGTGCGGCTTGTTATTGCGGGTCGCCGTTGAGCAGGGCGGAGACACCCTGGCGGTAGCGCTGTTCCAGCGTTTCGCGGCTGGTGGCGTCGACTTCGAGGTTGCGCAGACGTCCGTCCTGAATGCCGTAAACCCAGCCGTGCAGCGTGACTTTCTGGCCGCGTTTCCAGGCCGATTGCATCACGGTGGAGTGGCCGAGGTTATAAACTTGTTCAACCACGTTCAGTTCGCACAACTTGTCGAGGCGCTTTTCTGGCGACAGTTCGCCCAGCAGGGAGCTGTGTTTGTACCAGATGTCCCGGATATGCAACAACCAGTTATTTATCAAACCCAGTTCAGGGTTTTCAACCGCCGCCTGCACACCGCCACAGCCGTAGTGACCGCAGATAATCACGTGTTCGACTTCCAGCACGTCGATAGCATATTGCACCACGGACAGGCAGTTAAGGTCGGTGTGAATGACCAGGTTGGCAACGTTACGGTGAACGAAAAGTTCACCCGGCTCCAGCCCTGTCAGGCGTTCGGCAGGCACACGGCTGTCAGAACAGCCAATCCACAGGAAACGGGGTTTTTGAGATTGGGAAAGCCGCTCAAAGAAACCAGGATCTTCATCAATCATGGTTTTGGACCAGGCTGCGTTATTGCTGATGAGTCTTTCTATGTCATTCATTGATGTTAATAGCCTGTGTTACGAGCTGACTGCGATGGAGTAATATAGGGCAATGCCCCGACTTTTCAAACTGATTCGGCATCTCCGTTTACTCATTCTTACAACAGGGTTTTCACAAGAAGGTACGCTCCCTTTATGAATTACGCATTGGAACTGGAAAAGTTAACCAAAACTTACGCCGGTGGTGTACAGGCTTTGCGTGGAATCGATCTGCGCGTCGAAGCCGGCGATTTTTATGCCCTGCTTGGGCCAAACGGTGCGGGTAAATCCACCACCATTGGCATCATCAGTTCACTGGTCAACAAATCCGCTGGCAAAGTGCGGGTGTTTGGTTACGACATCGATAAAGACATCGTCAACGCCAAACGCCAGCTCGGGCTGGTGCCGCAGGAATTTAACTTCAACCCGTTTGAAACGGTCATGCAGGTGGTGGTGAATCAGGCCGGTTATTACGGCGTGCCGCGTCCGCTGGCGCTGCAACGCGCCGAAAAATACCTGACCCAGCTGGATCTGTGGGGCAAACGCAACGAGCGTTCGCGCATGCTGTCCGGCGGGATGAAACGCCGTCTGATGATTGCCCGTGCACTGATGCATGAGCCAAAACTGCTGATCCTCGATGAGCCGACGGCGGGCGTGGACATCGAGCTGCGCCGCTCTATGTGGGGCTTCCTGAAAGAGCTGAATGCGCAGGGCACCACCATCATTCTGACCACGCACTATCTGGAAGAAGCAGAAATGTTGTGCCGCAACATCGGCATCATTCAGGGCGGCCAGCTGGTGGAAAACACCAGCATGAAAGAACTGCTGTCGAAGCTGAAATCCGAAACCTTCATCCTGGATTTAGGGGTGAAAAGCCCGCTTCCGGTGCTGGAAGGCTACCGCAGCCAGCTGACGGACACGTCAACGCTGGAAGTGGAAGTGATGCGCGAGCAGGGCCTGAACTCGTTGTTCAGCCAGCTGAGTAAGCAGGGTGTGCAGGTATTGAGTATGCGTAACAAAGCGAACCGTCTGGAAGAGCTGTTTGTCACGCTGGTGAACGGCAGCGAGGAAAAGAAATAATGTCGCAACTGTATTGGGTGGCACTGAAAAGTATCTGGCTGAAAGAGATCAACCGGTTTGGGCGCATCTGGATCCAGACGCTGGTTCCGCCGGTCATCACCATGACGCTGTATTTCATCATCTTTGGGAATCTGATCGGCTCGCAAATCGGCAGCATGCATGGTTTTACTTACATGCAGTTTATCGTACCTGGCCTGATCATGATGGCGGTGATCACCAACTCGTACGCCAACGTGGCATCGTCGTTCTTCAGCGCCAAATTCCAGCGCAATATTGAAGAGCTGCTGGTGGCACCGGTGCCGACGCACGTGGTGATCGCCGGTTATGTCGGCGGCGGGGTGGCGCGTGGGATCTGCGTGGGGATCCTGGTGACGGCGATTTCCCTGTTCTTCGTGCCGCTGGTGATCCATTCCTGGTGGGTGATCGCGCTGACGCTGCTGCTGACCGCGATCCTGTTCTCGCTGGGCGGCCTGCTGAACGCAGTGTTTGCGACAACCTTTGATGATATCAGCCTGATCCCGACCTTCGTGCTGACGCCGCTGACCTATCTGGGTGGCGTGTTCTACTCGTTGTCCCTGCTGCCGCCTGTCTGGCAGGCGGTTTCCAAGCTCAACCCGATCGTCTACATGATCAGCGGTTTCCGCTACGGTTTCCTGGGGATTTCTGATGTGCCGCTGGTGTTTACCATGAGCGTGCTGGTGGCGTTTATTGCGGTGTTTTACCTGCTGGCGTGGTACCTGATTGAACGCGGTCGCGGCCTGAGAAGTTGATTTTTGCTTTGCTCCTCCCCCTTCGCAGGGGGAGGATTTTATTATGCCACCTGAACCGGCACGGCTTTCGCGGTGCGTTTCAGCTGGTTTTCACCTTCGAAATAAGCCACTTTCGGTTTGTGCTGACGAGCCTGTTCATCTGACATCTGCACGTATGAACAGATGATCAGCAGATCGCCGACGCAGGCACAGCGCGCTGCCGCACCGTTGACCGAAATAATCCGCGAACCGCGTTCTGCCGCGATGGCGTAGGTCGAAAAACGCTGACCGTTATCAACGTTATAAATATCAATCGCTTCGTATTCCAGAATGCCTGAGGCATCGAGAAAATCCTGATCGATGGCGCAGGAACCTTCATAGTGCAAATCTGCCTGAGTGACGTGAACCCGGTGCAATTTGCCTTGCAGCATAGTGCGAATCATTGCTTCTACCCTTACTGACGTAAAAAGTCTGAGAATCTGCCGGGCTGAATACTAAAAATCCGATATCCAGCCGGCCAACATCTTTGCTGATTTGATCCGCGCTGTCTACTGCGTCAGATCAACCTGCTGGTTATCAATCAGCCGTGCCTTGCCCAGCCAGGCAGCCATCAGGATCACCGCTGATGTGCTGTCCACCGACAATTCCTGCAAGGTTTTCGCATCACGGATAAACAGTTCGTCCGGTGTGAAACCCGCCTGACGAAGTTGCTGTGCCGTGTCCTGCAACATCTCATCGATATGGCGCTCGCCCTGGCTCAGACGTTCCGCCAGCGCGTTCATGATCCTGTTCAGCTGCGGTGCGAGTTTACGTTCATCACTGGTCAGATAACCGTTACGTGAGCTCAGTGCCAGGCCATCTTTGGCGCGCACAATCGGCACACCGATAATCTCGATGTCATAGCCCATGTCTTCCACCATGGTGCGCAGCAGCGCCAGTTGCTGGAAGTCTTTCTGGCCGAAACAGGCCACCTGCGGTTGCACCAGATTGAACAGCTTGCTGACGATGGTCGAGACGCCACGGAAATGCCCCGGACGGCTCGCACCTTCCAGAATGGTGGAAATTACCGGCACATCGACCTGCGTTTGCGTCGCTAAACCTTTCGGATAGATTTCCGCAGGCGAAGGAGCGAACACCAGATCCACGCCGCGTTTATTCAGCTTCTCGCAGTCTTCCTGCAAGGTGCGCGGGTAGCGTTCGAGATCATCCGGGCGCTCGAACTGCATCGGGTTGACGAAAATACTCACCACCACCACATCGCCACGCGCTTTAGCTTCTTCCACCAGCGTCATGTGGCCTTCGTGCAGATTGCCCATGGTCGGCACAAGGGCGATGCGTTTGTTATTCTTACGAAAATCCCGGATTTCGCGACGCAGCAGCGCCACGCTGTCAATGATCAACACGGATAGTGTCCCCGATTATTTAAAGGAATGTTCTTCGCCCGGATACACGCCTTGCGCGACCTGATCGACGTAAAGGCGGACTGCGCCACGAATATCACCGGCTTCGCTGAGGAAGTCTTTGGCGAATTTCGGCGTGTGACCGCCGGTGATGCCGAACGCATCATGCATCACCAGAATCTGGCCGTCGGTGACGTTACCGGCGCCAATGCCGATCACCGGAATGCTCAGCTCCTCGGTCACGCGGCGCGCCAGTTCAACGGGCACACATTCGAGCACCAGCAGTTGTGCGCCAGCTTCTTCCAGCATCATCGCATCTTTGATCAGCTGGTTAGCGGCAACTTCATCGCGGCCCTGCACCTTATAGCCACCGAAGATATTTACCGACTGCGGCGTCAGCCCCAGATGGCCGCACACCGGCACGGCGCGCTCGGTCAGCATGCGGACTGTGTCACACAGCCAGCTGCCACCTTCAAGTTTGACCATATTGCCGCCCGCGCGCATCAGCACAGCAGCGCTTTCAAACGCCTGCTCCGGCGTGGCGTAACTCATGAACGGCAGGTCAGCCAGCAATAACGCGTGAGGTGCGCCACGACGCACGCAGCGCGTGTGATAAGCAATCTCTTCTACGGTGACCGGCAGCGTGGAATCCTGACCCTGAACGACCATGCCCAGAGAATCGCCAATCAGCATGACGCTGATACCCTGTTCTGCGAACAGTTGCGCGAAACTGGCGTCATAGGCGGTAATGGTCGCAAATTTATGTTTTTCCTGCTTCCATTGGCGAAGCTGGCTCAGCGTGGTTGGTTTCATGAACACTTTCCTTTGAATAATTCATCGGATGAATATGATGCCGGTATTCTACTGTATGTGCTGAAAGGCAAACAGCACGATCAATGCGTGACTCATTGATCCAGCTCTTAAGAAATGATTAAGAAGCGTCACCTATAATGGGAAAAACGGAGGGAACCATGCGAATTCTGTTAGTTGAAGACGACAAAATGATCGGTGACGGTATTAAGGCCGGGCTGACGAAACTGGGGTTTACGCTCGACTGGTTCACCGACGGGCTGACCGGCAAAGTTGCGCTGGACAGCGCGCCTTACGATGCCGTGATCCTTGATTTAAGCCTGCCGGGAATGGACGGGATGCAACTGCTGCGCGAATGGCGAAATGCCGGACGCGATACGCCGGTGCTTATCCTCACCGCGCGGGATGCGCTGGAGCAACGCGTCGGCGGGTTGCAGGCCGGTGCCGATGACTATCTGTGCAAACCCTTTGCGCTGGTGGAAGTGGCGGCGCGTTTACAGGCGCTGATCCGCCGACGTCACGGCGTTGTCACCTCAAAAGTGATCCACGGCGGTATCGAGTTTGATCCTGCTGCGCGCAGCGTCACGCTCAACGGCGACACCGTCACCCTGACGCCGCGCGAAGTGGCGGTGCTGGAACTGTTTCTTAATAACAAAGGCCGCGTGCTGGCCCGTACGCTGATTCAGGAAAAACTCTATAGCTGGGACGATGACGTCAGCAGCAACGCGGTCGAGGTGCACATTCACCATCTGCGCAGCAAGCTCGGCAAAGGGTTTATCCGCACCGTTCACGGCGTCGGTTATACGCTGGGCGATGCGCAATCAGGGGAACCGGTGTGAAAGAGCTGAAAAACCTCAGTCTGCGCCTGCGGCTGATCCTGATTTTTTCAGTGCTGGCGCTGCTTACCTGGCTGATTGCCAGCGGCGTGGCATGGCATCAGACCCGTAAACACATCAACGAAGTGTTCGACACCCAGCAAATGCTGTTTGCCAAACGCCTTGCTGCCACCGGCCTCGGTGAGCGTCTGAATGAGCAGAAAAATACCGAACTGCCGGACACCAAAAAATGGGTGCACAAAGGCTCACGCGGCCATACCGATGATGACGCGCTGACGTTTGCCATCTTCAACCGGCAGGGCGATATGTTGCTCAACGACGGGGAGAAGGGCAGGCACATCCGTTTTGACCGCGACACGCTGGGCTTTAAAGATGTCGAGCTGAAAGGCGATGACGATCTTTGGCGGATGGTCTGGCTGACCTCGCCGGACGGGCAATACCGCGTTGCCGTCGGGCAGGAATATGATTACCGCAATGATATGGCATGGGGGCTGGTCAGCGGCCAGCTGACGCCGTGGCTGGCGTCTCTGCCGGTGCTGCTGCTGGCACTGATTTTGATGGTGACGCTGGAATTGCGGCCGCTTCGCCGTGTGGCAGAAGGCCTGCGGCAGCGTTCGCCGGAAGACGCCACGCCAATCAGTACCGATAAATTGCCGGGTGAAGTCTTGCCGCTGGCGGATGCGCTGAACTCACTGTTTACGCGAACCGGTGAAATGCTGGTTCGCGAGCGTCGTTTCACGTCCGATGCCGCGCATGAGTTGCGCAGCCCGCTGGCCGCGCTGCGGGTGCAAACCGAAGTGGTACAGCTTTCCGGTGACGACACCGAAATGCGCGAACATGCGCTGGAAAATCTGACCACCAGTATCGATCGCGCCACGCGGCTAGTGGATCAGTTGCTGACGCTTTCACGGCTGGAAAGCTTTGCGGAACCGGAAACGCTCGAGCGTGTCGACTGGTCTTCGCTGGTCGTGCAAAGTCTGGCGGAACAGGATCACCGTGCGCACAGCAAAGGGATCGAACTGCGTTTTGAGGATCATGGCACGCCACCGGAAATGCGCGGGCAATCGCTGCTGTTATCGCTGATGGTGAGAAACTTGCTGGATAATGCGATCCGCTATTCGCCTGCCGGGACTTACATCACCATTACGCTGGATGCGCAGGGTTTATGCGTCGCCGATCAGGGGCCGGGGATCACCGGTGAACATCTTGCCAGGCTGGGCGAGCGTTTTTACCGGCCACCGGGACAGGAACAAACCGGCAGCGGGCTGGGGATTTCGATCGTGCAACGGATCGCACAGTTACATCAGATGAAGGTGGTCTACAGGAACAGGGCAGAAGGGGGGCTGGAAGTGCGGGTAAGTCGCTGAGCGACTTACCATTTCGTCAGGCCATTCAGGGGAACGCGTGCGAGCAGGCTTTGCAGCGTTTCACCGTCCGGGAACACCAGTTCGGGTGCCAGATCCGCCAGCGGATAGAGCATGAACTCGCGGTTTTTCATGTCGTAATGCGGCACGATCAACCGCTCGGTGTTGATCACCTGATCGCCGTAAATCAGCATATCGAGATCTAGCGTCCTCGGCCCCCATCGCTCGGCTTTACGCACGCGCCCCTGGTTTTTTTCAATCGCCTGTGTGCAATCGAGCAATTGTTCAGGAGGGAGAAGGGTATCAAGCGCCACCACGGCATTGAGATAATCCGGCTGATCTTGCGGCCCCAGCGGTTTACTGCGGTAAAACGGTGAGGCGGCCACAAAATGGGTGCGCGGCATGTGTGCCAGCGCCTCCAGTGCGCAATTTACCTGGTCCAATGGACGGGCAAGATTACTGCCCAGAGCCAGGTAAACGCGGATCATTGACCGCTATCCTTACGCGGAGCAGCCCGTTTGCGCGGACGGCGGGTGCGTGCACGGCGTGCCGGCACGGCATCTTCACCCAGCGTACCCAGCATCGTTTTCTGGGAGGCCGGAGTGGCTTCCTGGAATTCGCTCCACCATTCGGTCAGGCTTTGCAGCTCGCGATGCTGTTCTACGTCGGCACGCAGTGCCAGTAAATCGAAGGCGGCACGGAACTTAGGATGCTCCATCAGTTTGTGCGCACGCTTGCCCTGACGGCGTGAAAGACGCAGCTGCAATGCCCAGATATCACGCACCAGCGTGGTGATACGTTTAGGAATGGCCAGCGTGCGGCATTGCTCATCCAGCACATCGTTCATCGCCAGAGAGAAGGCGTCGTAATAGGTCAGACCGCCTTCCTGCGCCAGTTTCTGGGCATGTTCAATCACCGGATACCACAGCATGGCAGCGAACAGGAACGCCGGATTGACGCGCTGATCGTTGTGCAAACGGTGATCGGTGTTTTTCAACACCTGCAACAGGATGTGTTCCATCGGGCTGTCGCCGGCTTCAGTAAACTGGCGGGCAATCAGCGGGAACAACGGCTGGAACAGCTGGTATTCGCAAAGCTTCTTGTAGGTGGCGTAGCCGTAACCGGCCTGCAACAGCTTCAGGGATTCTTCGAACAGACGCGCTGGCGGAATTTCCTGCAACAGCGTGGCCAGACGTGGGATCGGCTCGGCAGTTTCCGGGCTGATTTTCATGTCCAGTTTTGCCGCGAAACGTACCGCACGCAGCATACGCACCGGATCTTCGCGATAGCGGGTTTCCGGATCGCCAATCAGACGGATAATGCCGTTTTGCAGATCGCGCAGACCGCCGGTGTAATCACGCACCGTAAAGTCGGCAACCCCGTAGTACAGGCTGTTGATGGTGAAGTCACGGCGCTGGGCATCATCTTCGATGGTGCCGAAAATATTGTCGCGCAGCAGCATTCCGTTCTGAGCCTGCTGGGACACATTCTTGTCGTCAGTTTCTTCGTACTGTTCGTGATGACCACGGAATGTCGCGACTTCGATGATTTCCGGGCCAAACATGACGTGCGCCAGACGGAAACGGCGACCGACCAGACGACAGTTACGGAACAGCTTACGAACCTGATCCGGCGTGGCGTTGGTGGTGATATCGAAATCTTTCGGTTTTTTATCCAGCAGCAAATCGCGCACGCCGCCACCGACCAGGAAGGCTTCAAAGCCAGACTTGTTCAGGCGGTACAGCACTTTCAGCGCGTTTTCGCTGATGTCACGACGAGAGATGTTGTGCTCATCGCGTGGAACAATAGTGATGGCGCGGGTTTCACCGGCATAGTCAAACGACGGACGAGGCTTCTGTACGTGCTCGACGGGGGCGCGTGGCTCACTGCGCTCACCGCGTTGATCGTTGCGTTCGCCGCGAGGCTGATAAGGCGTGGAGCGGCGATTGTTGTTGTTACGGCGCTCGCCCCGGTTCGCGTTGTCTTCCCGGCGGCCGCGATTTTCACGGCGTTGGTCGTTGTCACGACGCTCAGGATTTTTTGCCTTCACATTGCCTTCAGCCACAGGGGAAGGATCACGACGGGAAGTCTCCTCGCGATTAACTTCTGCATGAAGCGGGGCGTCGTCATGAACAGCCTTTTCTTCACGAATGACTTTATCTTCACGAACTAGCACCTTACGGCAAAAATTGGCTACTCGGGTAAAAATGGTACACCTCGATAGTGACTGAAAAATGGCGTGACGCAAAAACAGCGGCTAATCATAGCTCACGACAGGCTCTTTGAGAATGCCGATGTGCTTTTAAGCGTTCTGACGCGGGATATCTGCTGGCGTCCAATGTGTTATCGCCCAGCGTAATAATAAAGGCAACGTATAATCCTGCCAGTTTTCCGGCGAGGTTTGCCCTAAAAAATTCAGTGCGTTAATGATTACCGGACGTGGATCGCCTTCCGGCAAGGCGGGCGCATGATTCTGCTTCGAAAGCTTATCGCCTTTTTCATTGACCGCCAGTGGCAAATGCAGATAACCCGGTTGCGGGTAGCCAAGATGACGATACATCGAGATCTGGCGCACCGTCGGTTCGATCAAATCTGCTCCGCGCACAATGTGATTCACGCCCTGGAAATGGTCATCGACCACCACCGCAAGATTATAGGCGAACAGCCCGTCGCGGCGGCGGATAATAAAATCTTCTTCGGCAAGCGCCGCATTTGCCTGCAAGTGCCCCTGAAAATCATCGTCAAAACCGTATACCGGCAAGGTCTGATGCAGGCGGATCGCGGCGTTCTCTGGGCCTGACCCGAGCGTGCGGCAATGGCCATCATACACGCCGCCGGTGTGCGCAATGCGCTGACGGGTGCAGGTGCAATAATAACTTTTCTGTTGCTGATACAGTGCGTCGAGTACCGCCCGGTAAGCGTCATGCCGCGCCGACTGCCAGAGCACCTCGCCATCCCATTCCAGACCGTAACGCTCAAGCGTCGCTAAAATCCGGCCAGCAGAGCCCGGGACTTCGCGCGGCGGATCGATATCGTCGATGCGAACTTTCCATTGTCCGTGCTGAGCGCGGGCATGCAGATAACTGCCGAGTGCGGCAATCAGCGAACCAAAATGGAGATCACCGGAAGGTGAAGGTGCGAAACGACCAATGTAGGGTTTCAAAGACATGGCAGGGTTTCAAAGAAATCAGCGTGAAGAACGGCTTTATAAAGGAAACGCGGTGCATGACGCACCGCGTGGAACCCTGAATTAACCAGCCATCTGCTTTTCGCGGATTTCTGCCAGAGTTTTACAGTCGATACACAAATCAGCAGTTGGACGTGCTTCAAGACGGCGGATACCGATCTCAACGCCACAGGAATCGCAGTAACCGAAATCCTCGTCTTCTACTTTCTTCAGTGTTTTTTCAATCTTTTTGATGAGCTTGCGTTCGCGATCACGGTTACGCAGTTCAAGGCTAAATTCTTCTTCCTGAGCGGCACGGTCAACCGGATCAGGGAAGTTTGCAGCTTCGTCCTGCATATGCGAAACGGTACGGTCTACTTCATCCCTGAGCTGATTGCGCCATGCTTCAAGAATCTTTTTGAAGTGAGCCAGCTGAGCGTCGTTCATGTACTCTTCGCCCGGCTTCTCTTGATACGGCTGCACCCCAGCGATAGCGAGAATGCTCAAGGACGACGTCTTACGGGTTTGGCCTTCTTGCATGATGCTTCTCCTACATAACACGCACTATGTTCATCCGCCTGTAGATTGCAGTTTTGCTGCAAAGAATCGGGCTTCGAACATTTCGATCCCCAAAGGGGGAAAAAATCAGGCCGCTATAAATAACAGAAGGCAACGAGGTTAGCAATTATTCCTGACAGGTGCTTGACAAGCCTGTGAGGAAAAGCGTATTCGCGACCTGTTTTTTATGCCGCCGACGACGATTAACAGGGTTATCCGAACTGGGTTTATCCGTTTAGTACTTCGTGTCCAGCGGTAATCGTTCTGTGAGGCGGATACCCTCAGCAGAAAGTGCAGCACCGTAGCACATCACTTCTACACCATTATTCTGAACATGTTTGAGTAAATCAGAATATCGCGGATCAATATGGTGTGCGGCGGACACGCTTTCAATGCCTGAATGTAAAACAGCGAAGAAAAGAACGGCTCGCTGCCCCTGTTCTGCCATCGACTGTAACTCGCGCAAATGCTTCTGACCGCGCAGTGTGACTGCATCCGGGAAATATCCCTGCCCTTGATGCAGCAACGTGACAGATTTCACTTCAATATAGCAGTCAGGTTGATTTTCTGCCTGTAACATCAAGTCTATACGGCTATTTTCGGCGCCGTATTTTACTTCTGAAGTCAGTTTACTGTAACCGGATAATTCCGGAATGCGGTCCTGGGTGATGGCTTCGCGCACCAGCTGATTGGCGCGCAGCGTGTTGACGCAAATCCAGTGGTGTTGCTGAGTTTCGGTGAGTTCCCAGCTGTGGGCATACTTGCGTTTTGCGTTGTCAGAGGTGGAATACCAGACGGTATCGCCCGGCGTGGCGCAGCCGGTCATAGCGCCGGTATTGGCGCAGTGCAGCGTGATTTCGCGCCCGTCTGGCGTGATGACGTCAGCAAGAAAACGTTTGTAACGCGTGATCAGAGTGGCAGGTTGCAGCGCAGGCTCGAAGTGCATGACAGTTTCCAGTGAAATAAATTAAAGGGCAGGCGCATCAGCCAGCGGCCAGGTTTGCAGGCAGCGGTAACGCGTGCGCCCCCGCTCCCAGGTGGATTCATACAGGCTGAAGGCGTCGGCCTCCAGCAGCCAGTCGGGCGTCGCCGGAGGAATGGCGACCGGCCGCGTGGCGTTGCGATAAAGCGAAACGTGCGGATGAAACGGCAATGCACTTTGATAACAACCATTGCGCGCCGCGTGGGAGCGCAGCACCGAGGCCAGTTGCAGCAGCGCGTTGGGTGCCCGCCGGGTGCCGACCCACACCACGCCGGAGCCCGGCCAGTGGCCGATGTCATCAAGCCGCAGACTGAATTTATGCGCCTGAATGCGCCCGGCGATGCGGGTCAGGGCGTCGGCTTTCAGCTCACTGATTTCGCCGAGAAACGCCAGGGTGATATGCAGATTAGCGGCCGCAACGGGGCGTCCTGTCTCCGCCGGAAACTGCGCTGCGCGCCACTTTATCACCTGCTTTTGCAGTGCGGGCGGCAGTGACAAAGCGAAAAACAGACGGCGTTCGACAGACATATTCATTCCTGTGGCGGGCATTGCGGGTCATTCACGGCAACATGCCGGATGTGGGGCTAAATGCTACAATGCCCGCCGTTTAAAGTTAACTCTCATGGAGCATTCATTGTCTTCTTTGCCGGTCAGCGCCGTACTCGAACCGCTTTTAGCCGCACTGCAACAGGCGTCGCAGGTACTTTTGCTTGCGCCCACCGGTGCGGGGAAATCCACCTGGCTGCCATTGCAGTTGCTGAAACAGGCGAATCTGCCGGGTAAAATCCTGTTGCTGGAACCGCGCCGTCTGGCGGCGAAAAACGTCGCTTTCCGTCTGGCTCAGCAACTGGGGGAAACGCCGGGGCAAACAGTCGGGTACCGTATGCGCGCCGAAAGCAAGACCAGCGCAGCGACCCGCCTTGAAGTGGTGACCGAAGGCATTCTGACCCGCATGGTGCAGGCTGATCCTGAACTGACCGGCGTGTCGATGGTGATCCTCGATGAGTTCCATGAGCGCAGTTTGCAGGCCGATCTGGCGCTGGCGCTGCTGCTTGATGTGCAAAATGCGCTGCGTGATGATTTAAAACTGCTGATCATGTCGGCCACGCTCGATAATCTTCGCCTCTCTTCTTTACTGCCGGAAGCGCCGGTCATTGAATCCGCAGGCCGCAGTTTTCCGGTCGACCGTCAGTATCTTTCTCTCGCCACGCACGAACGGCTGGACGACGGTGTGGCACGCGCAGTCAGCCGCCTGATGGCGGAAAATCACGGTTCGATGCTGCTGTTTTTACCGGGCGTCGCTGAAATCACCCGCGTTCAAAATCTGCTTAACGGCAGGCTGGCAGATGATGTGGATCTCTGTCCGCTTTACGGCGCGTTGTCGCTGGATCAGCAGCAGAAAGCCATTCAGCCCTCACCGGCCGGACGCCGTAAAATCGTTCTGGCGACCAATATTGCTGAAACCAGCCTGACCATTGAAGGCATCCGTCTGGTGGTGGACAGCGGTCTGGAACGCAGCGCGCAGTTTGACCCGCGCAGCGGCCTGACGCGGCTGGTGACGCAGCGTATCAGCCAGGCGTCGATGACTCAGCGGGCGGGCCGCGCGGGCCGTCTCGAACCGGGGTTGTGCTGGCATCTGTTCAGTAAAGAGCAGGCGGAGCGCGCCAGTGCGCAGGCCGAAGCCGAAATTCTGCAAAGCGATCTCAGCAGCTTCTGGCTGGAGTTGTTGCAGTGGGGCTGTCAGGACGTCGGGCAATTGCAATGGCTGGATACGCCGCCCGTGGCCGCGCTGTCTGCCGCAAAACATCTCTTACACCAGCTCGGCGCGACCGACGGGCAGGGAAAACTCACTGCCGCAGGCCAGCGCATGGCGCAACTCGGCTGCGATCCGCGTCTGGCGGCCATGCTGATTTCTGCTGCGGCGCAGAGCCCGGACGCGCTCGCCACCGCGGCGTTGCTGGCCGCGATGCTCGAAGAACCGCCGCGCGGGGGATTGCCGGATATTGATTACTGGTTCAGCCGTGCGCAGGGAAACTGGCAGCGGCGGGCAAAACAGCTGGCGCAGCGTACCGGTGCGAAAAGCGGAGAGCCGGATGCCTCCCTGGCGCCGTGGCTGCTGGCCCGCGCCTTCAGCGACCGTATTGCCCAGCGCCGCGGTGAAGAGGGGCGTTATCTGCTGGCCAACGGATTAGGCGCGTCTTTGCCGCAGGACGACGGTTTAACCCGCGCGCCGTGGCTGGTCGCGCCGCAATTATTGCAGGGCAACAACAGCCCGGACGCCCGTATTCTGCTGGCGATCTCGCTGGATATTACCCAACTGCCGTCGCGCCTGCCGGACGTCGTTAACGAGCAGACGGCGGTGGAGTGGGATGAAGAAAAAGGCACGCTGCGCGCCTGGCGTCGCTGGCAGATCGGCAGGCTGGTGCTCAAAGCCAGTCCGCTGGCGAAACCGGATGACGACGAACTGCAACAGGCGCTGATTGACTGGATCCGCACGCAGGGATTACAGGCACTCAACTGGTCGGTAGCGGCAGAGCAATTGCGGCTGCGGCTGATGTGTGCAGCAAAATGGCTGCCGGAAGCCCCGTGGCCCGCAATGGATGACGATGCCCTGCTCGACGGGCTGGAAAACTGGTTACTGCCCTCGTTAAAAGGCGTGCGTTCGTTAAAATCGCTGCAACAGGTCGATCTGCATGAGGCGTTGTTAAGACTGCCGGACTGGCAACAGCGGCAGCGTCTGGACAGCGCCTTACCGACTCATTACACCGTGCCGACTGGCAGTCGTCTGCCGATCCGCTATCATGCAGACCTGCCACCGGCGCTTTCGGTGCGGATGCAGGAGATGTTCGGCGAAGAGCGCAGCCCGAGCCTGGCGGAGGGAAGGGTGAATGTGGTGCTGGAATTATTGTCCCCGGCACAGCGCCCGTTGCAAATCACCGCCGATCTGGCGGCGTTCTGGCAGGGCTCATACCGTGAAGTGCAAAAAGAAATGAAAGGCCGGTATCCGAAACATCCGTGGCCGGACAATCCGGCGCAAGCGCTGCCCACGCGGCGTACCAAAAAATATTCAGCGCAATGACGAAATGTGCAGAAAGGAAACAATTTTTCAGACATTTCTTCTGGGCGAAATCCAAAGCGGGGCACAGAGTAAGCGCCTTGCGGTCTGTTTTGCAGGCTTTTTACAGTATCCTTTTGAAATACAATGTTTTTTGAAATTAAAAATGACAATGACTCAGCAAAGCAGAATCATTATGACGAACACAGCAGCACGTTGGGAGAATGACTGATGTCTGGCGATGATCGCGAGCCGATTGGCCGCAAAGGTAAACCTGGCGGACGCAAGCCTTCGCGGGAGCGTCCTGTCCGCCGTAACCGTCGGGATGACGATTACGATGACTATGAAGAAGAAGTGGATGAAGACGTTGAGGATGACGATGACTACGAAGAAGAGCGGGAGTCGCGCATGACCCGTAAAGCTGCACCGCGCAAAGCGAAAAAAGGCGGCAAAAAAAGCCTTAAGCGTCGTTTGTTCTGGCTGATGGTCAAACTTTTCGTCGTTTTTGCCATTCTGCTGGGCATTTACGCGGTGTACCTCAACCGTGAAATTCACAGCCGCATTGATGGCGGCAAAGTCTGGCAACTTCCGGCGGCGGTCTATGGCCGTCAGGTGAATCTCGAGCCGGACATGTCGATCAGTAAAGCGGAAATGGTCGGGCTGCTGGAAGGCACGCAATATCGCGAAGTGACGCGCATCACCCGTCCGGGCGAATTTACCGTTCACGCGAATTACATCGATATGCTGCGCCGGCCGTTTGATTTCCCGGAAGGCAAAGAAGGACAGGTTAACGCCCGTCTGATGTTCGACGGCAACAGCCTGTCAGAAATTAAGAACCTGGATAATCAGCGTGATTTCGGGCTGTTCCGCCTCGATCCGCGTTTGATCACCATGTTGCAGGCGTCCAACGCCAACGGTGAACAGCGCCTGTTCGTGCCGCGTTCCGGCTTCCCGGATTTGCTGGTGGATACGCTGCTGGCCACGGAAGACCGTCACTTCTATGAACACGACGGGATTAACTTCTATTCCATCGGGCGTGCGGTGCTGGCGAACCTGACGGCCGGTCATGCGGTGCAGGGCGGTTCAACGCTGACACAGCAGCTGGTGAAAAACCTGTTCCTGACCAACGAGCGTTCACTGAGCCGAAAAGCGCGTGAAGCCGTGATGGCCGTGCTGCTGGATGCGGATTACAGCAAAGATCGTATTCTCGAGCTGTATCTCAACGAAGTGTATCTCGGCCAGAGCGGGTCGGATCAGATCCGTGGTTTCCCACTGGCGAGCCTGTATTACTTTGGTCGTCCGGTGAACGAACTGAGTCTGGATCAGCAGGCGTTGCTGGTCGGCATGGTGAAAGGGGCGTCGCTGTACAACCCGTGGCGTAACCCGAACATGGCCTTGCAGCGCCGTAATCTGGTGCTGCGCTTGCTGGTCGATCAGAAAGTTATCGATCAGGAACTGTATGACATGCTCAGCGCGCGTCCGCTCGGCGTACAGCCGAAGGGCGGGGTGATTTCACCTCAGCCGGCGTTTATGCAGATGGTGCGCCAGGAGTTGCAGGCGAAACTCGGCGATAAAGTGCAGGATATGTCCGGGGTGAAAATCTTCACCACGCTGGATCCGATTTCACAGGATGCGGCGGAAAAAGCGGTCGAAGAAGGCATTCCGTTACTGCGTAAGAAAAGCGGCCTGAATGACATCGAAACCGCCATGGTGATCGTTGACCGTTATACCGGCGAAGTGCGCGGTATGGTGGGCGGTGCGGAAACGCAGTTTGCCGGTTTCAACCGTGCCATGCAGGCACGCCGTCAGGTCGGTTCTCTGGCAAAACCGGCCACCTATCTGACTGCGCTGTCTCAGCCGGATAAATACCGCCTGAACACTATTCTGGCTGACCAGCCGCTGACGCTGAAACTGGCGAACGGCCAGACCTGGTCGCCGAAAAACGATGACCATCAGTTCCGCGGTCAGGTTCTGCTGGTGGATGCACTGGCACGTTCCATGAACGTACCGACGGTCAATCTGGGTATGGCGGTGGGCCTGGATAACATTACCAAGACGCTGATTGATTTAGGCATTCCGAAAGAATCCCTGAACCAGACTCCGTCGATGTTGCTGGGGGCAATCGCCCTGACGCCGATGGAAGTGGCTCAGGAATACCAGACCATTGCCAGCGGCGGTAATAAAGCGCCTCTGTCGGCAGTGCGTTCGGTGATTGCGGAAGACGGCACCGTGCTGTATCAGAGCTTCCCGCAGGCTGTCCGGGTGATCCCGGCGCAGGCCGCGTATCTGACGCTTTACGCCATGCAACAGGTTGTGCAGGAAGGGACATCGCGCGCGCTGGCGAACAAATTCCCGAAACTGCATCTGGCGGCGAAAACCGGGACCTCGAACGAACTGCGCGACAGCTGGTTCGCCGGTATCGATGGTAATCAGGTCGCCATCACCTGGGTTGGCCGTGATAACAACGGCCCGTCGAAACTGTGGGGCTCAACCGGTGCGCTGGTGCTTTACGGACGTTATCTGGAAAACGGCACACCACAGCCACTGAATCTGCAAATGCCGGAAGGCATCAGCACCATGAACATCGACGGCAGCGGTAACTTTGTTTGCGGCGGCGGTTCAGGTTCAGGCATGCTGAGCGGCGGCGGCGCGGTGCGCTCCATTCCGGTCTGGACCGATTCTCCGGATGCGATGTGTCAGGCGTCTGTGAGCGCTGTTCAGCAGCAGCAACAACAGATGCAGCAGCAGCAACAACAGCAACCTTCCTCTCAGGGGCAGCAGCCACAACAGCAGCAGCAGGATGAGAAGAAAGACAGTAATGGTGTCGCTGGCTGGATCAAGGATATGTTCGGGTCAGGTAACTGATAAACAGCGGATTCGTTAAAGTGAAAAGGCGCAATGAGAGTTGCGCCTTTTTTATTTGTTATTCTTAACCCAAATTCACGCACGCAGATTTACATTCTCCGCAAGCTGGTTACATCCATTCCCGTTTAATTTATAGGCACTTTTACCCATATTTAACATGGGGATAATTTTTATTCATTCAGTCAATCTATGAGTTAAATAGGCTTGCAGATGCGCAAGCATTGCGCATATTATGCGATGTTCATAATAATAATTATCGTTTACATTCCCATTAATAAACATTCCAGAGATAACGCAATGGCTTTTCAGCGCTCCCTTTCTTCATCTAAAGACGTCTTTACACGTCGCACTTTGGCTTTGACTATCACGGCAACGTTGAGCTCCACGTCTTTCTATGCAGGCGCAGCCGTCACGGCTCCCGCAAAAGAAGATACGATCAACGTCACCAGTTCAGCCGCTGCCGAAGCCGCGCCGGAATCTGCGTGGGGCCCTGCGGCGACAATCGCAGCAAAACACAGTGCGACCGGCACCAAAACCGATACGCCGCTGGTGAAAACGCCGCAGTCAGTTTCCGTCGTCACCCGTGAAGAAATGGACATGAAACAGCCTGCTTCGGTAAAAGAAGCGCTGGGCTACACGCCGGGCGTTTTCGCCAGCCGTGGCAGTTCTAACACCATCGACGCCATGGCAATCCGTGGTTTCACCTCGGTGAACACCAATCAGTATCTCGACGGCATCAAACTTCAGGGTGACAACTATTCTGAAGTGTCGATGGATCCGTACATGCTGGAGCGCGTTGAACTGCTGCGCGGGCCGTCTTCCGTTCTCTACGGTAAAAGCAATCCGGGCGGCGTGGTCAGCATGGTCAGCAAGCGTCCGACCACTGAACCGTTGAAAGAAGTACAGTTCAAAATGGGTACGGATAACCTGTACCAGACCGGTTTTGATTTCAGCGATGCCATCGACGATGCGGGCGTGTATTCCTACCGTCTGACCGGCGTGGCGCGCAGTCAGGATACGCAGCAGGAGATGGCGAAAGAAAAACGCTATTCGATTGCGCCGTCTTTCTCATGGCGCCCTGATGATAAAACCGACTTCACCTTCCTGAGCAATTTCCAGAACGATCCGGATGCCGGTTATTACGGCTGGTTGCCACGTGAAGGCACCGTGGTGCCGTACTACGATGCCAACGGTAAAGCACATAAACTGCCGACAGATTTCAACGAAGGTGAAGCGGGCAACCGTATGTCACGCAACCAGAAAATGGTCGGTTACAGCTTCGCACATCAGTTTGATGATACCTGGACGGTTCGCCAGAACCTGCGCTACACCAAACTCGATACCCAATATAAATCAGTTTACGGCTTCGGCTACCTCGGTAACGGCAACATCACGCGCAGCTACGTTCAGTCCAAAGAGAAGCTGGCGAACTTTGATGTCGATACCCAGGCTCAGGCTAAATTCGGCACCGGCGCTGTCGATCACACCCTGCTGATGGGTGTCGATTACATGCGTATGCGTAACGATATTGATGCGGATTACGGCAGCGCAAGTAATCTGAATCTGGCAAATCCGCAATACGGTAACGGCAATGTCTCATTGTACTTCCCGTATGAGATCCTCAATCGTCAGGAGCAAACCGGCCTGTACATGCAGGATCAGGCGGAATGGAATAAGTGGATCCTGACTGTTGGCGGCCGTTACGATTTCGCCAAAAGCTCAACCTTTACGCGCACCACCAACAGCGCTTCGCAGATCAACGATCAGCAGTTTACCTGGCGTGGTGGTCTGAACTATCTGTTCGACAACGGTATTTCTCCGTACTTCAGCTACAGCGAATCCTTTGAACCGAACGCAGGCGCCACCAAACAAGGCCAGCCGTTCGATCCTTCAATAGGTAAACAGTACGAAGCGGGTGTGAAATACATCCCGAACGATCGTCCGATCAGCCTGACGGCAGCGGTGTATCAGCTGACCAAAGATAAAAACCTGACTGCCAACCCGTCTGACGCTAACTTCAGCGTTCAGTCTGGTGAAATCCGTTCCCGCGGTCTGGAACTGGAAGCCAAAGCCGCGGTTAACGCCAACATTAACCTCACGGCGTCTTATACCTATACCGATGCAAAATACACCCACGACACCAATTTCGAAGGCAAGCGTCCTGTTGAAGTGCCGGCAAATATGGCGTCTCTGTGGGCGGATTACACCTTCCACGAAACCGCGCTCAGCGGCCTGACAGTCGGTTCGGGTGTGCGTTACGTCGGGGCCAGCTCCAGCTTCTACACCGCAAACGGTGTGAATGCAGACAAAGCGAATGAAGCCTTTAATGTGTCTTCCTACACGCTGGTGGATGCCACGATCAAATACGATCTCGCGCGCTTTGGCCTGCCGGGCTCTTCCGTTGGCGTGAACGTCAATAACCTGCTGGATCGTGAATACGTCGCCAGCTGCTATCGCGATTACGCCTGTTACTGGGGTTCAGATCGCCAGGTTGTCGCCACCGCGACATTCAGATTTTAATCGTTAGTTTGCATTAACGCTGTGAAATCCGGGCACGCTGGTCGTGCCCGTTTCCTGTTCTTAACCAGATGTCGACGCAGAAAATCTTATGCTTAATAACAACGTACCTCCGTCTTCCTCGCTGCCAGAAAGCGTATTCCGCCTGCAGGATGTCAGTTTTTCTGTCACGGGACGCACACTGCTGGCTCCGCTGTCACTGACGTTCCCCCAGGGACAAGTGTGTGGCCTGATTGGTCACAACGGCTCGGGTAAGTCGACGTTGTTAAAAATGCTGGGGCGGCATCAGTCTGCGACATCCGGCACGATTTTCCTCAATGACACGCCGCTGGCTCAGTGGGACAGCAAAGCCTTTGCGCGTCAGGTGGCGTATCTGCCACAACAACTTCCCGCCGCAGAAGGCATGACCGTGCAGGAGCTGGTGGCAATTGGCCGCTACCCGTGGCACGGCGCATTGGGGCGTTTCAAACATCAGGACAAAGAAAAAGTCGAAGAAGCGATCTCTCTGGTGGGCCTGAAGCCTTTCGCGCACCGTCTGGTGGACAGCCTCTCCGGCGGCGAGCGTCAGCGCGCCTGGCTGGCGATGATGGTGGCGCAGGACAGCCGCTGTCTGCTGCTTGATGAACCCACCTCCGCACTTGATATCGCCCATCAGAAAGACGTCTTGGCGCTGATCCAGCGTCTGAGCCGCGAAAAAGGCTTAACCGTGATTGCGGTTCTGCACGATCTGAACATGGCGGCGCGCTATTGCGACCAGCTGATGGCGCTGCGTGGCGGCGAGATGATCGCTCAGGGCACACCGGAAGAGATGATGCGCGGCGACGTCCTTGAACAAATTTATGGTATTCCGATGGGCATTCTTCCGCATCCGGCGGGCGGTGCGCCTGTGAGCTTCGTATACTGATATGTCTGATTTTCCTCATTTTTCAGGAATAACGCGTCGCCGGATTTTACAGGCGCTGGCGTTATCCCCGCTGCTGGCTTCTATGCCGACGTTTTCCGCATCAACACCCGATCTCAGCCGAATTATTGCGCTGGAATGGCTGCCTGCCGAGTTGCTGATTGCGCTCGGTATCATGCCGATGGCGATTGCTGATATTCCCAATTATGAACTCTGGGTCGAAGAGCCAAAGCTGGCGCCGACGGTCATTGACGTAGGTCAGCGCACTGAACCCAATATGGAGTTTATCCAGCAACTTAAGCCGTCTCTGCTTGTGGTGACTCAGGGCTACGGCCCGAAAACCAGCCAGCTGGAATCCATCGCGCCGGTGGTGGATGTGAAAGCCAACGACGGCAGCGCCAAACCTCTGCAACTGGCGATCCGTTCCCTGCACAAACTGGCGGATTATCTCGGTTTGCCGGAACGCGCGGAACAGCATTTGCAGCTCTATCACCAGCAACTGGCGAAAACCCGCGAGCTGATGAAACCGGCCGCCGGACAGCCGGTGCTGTTAATCACCTTTATCGACACCCGCCATGTGCTGGTGTTCGGCCAGGGAAGCCTGTTCCAGGAAGTGATGGAGGAGGTCGGGCTGACCAATGCCTGGCAGGGCGAAGGCAGCTTCTGGGGCAGCGTGTCTGTCGGGATCGAACGTCTGGCGGCCATCAAAAATGCCCGCGTGCTGTGCTTTGATCACGGCAGCGCCGACATCATGGACGCCGTTGCGCCCACGCCTTTGTGGAAATCGATGCCGTTCGTTCGCAATAATCAGTTCACCGTGGTGCCCGCGGTCTGGTTTTACGGCGCGACGTTTAGCGCCATGCATTTTTGCCGCATTCTTAACAGCACTCTGGGGAAACCGGTATGAACCGCCGCGCACTCAGCGTTTCGCTGATATTTTTGATTCTGCTGACGCTGGCGGCAGGTCTGCTCAGCGTTTACAACCTCCATCAGCAACTGCCTTATCACCAGTGGCGCAGCGCGTTGTGGCAGCCGGACATCGATGATGTTCAGCAGATGCTGTTCCATTACAGCTCGCTGCCGCGTATTGCCGTCGCACTGCTGGCCGGTGCCGGTCTGGGGCTGGTCGGTTTACTGTTTCAGCAGGTTCTGCGCAATCCGCTGGCAGAACCGGCGACGCTCGGTGTTTCTGCCGGTGCCCAGCTCGGTCTGACCATTGCCACGCTGTGGGCGCTGCCGGGGGGCCTTATCACCCAGCAGTTCGCCGCCATGCTTGGCGCGGTGGTGATCGGCGTGCTGGTCTTCGGGATCGCCTGGGGTAAACGACTTTCGCCGGTGACGCTGATCCTCGCCGGGCTGGTGCTCGGTTTGTATTGCGGTGCGGTCAATGGCCTGCTGGGGCTGTTCAACTATCAGCGCCTGCAAAGTTTGTATATGTGGAGCAGCGGGGCGCTGAACCAGCAGGACTGGAATATTGCTTCCTTCCTGTTGCCGCGCGTGATCATCGTCTGGCTGCTGGCCTTCCTGTTGCAACGTCCGATGACCTTACTGGGGCTGGATGACGGTGTGGCAAAAAATCTCGGTCTGGGATTATCCGCTGCCCGCCTCGCGGTGCTGGCGCTGGCGATCCTGATGAGCGCCCAGCTGGTTAACGCCGTAGGCATGATTGGCTTTATCGGTTTATTTGCGCCGTTGCTGGCGAAAATGCTCGGCGCACGTCGCCTGTTTTCGCGGCTGGTCATGGCGCCGGTGATCGGTGCGCTGCTGCTGTGGTTCACCGATCAGGTGATGCAGTGGCTGACACAATACTGGATGGAAATACCGACCGGTGCAGCCACCGCGCTGGTCGGCGCGCCGTTGCTGCTGTGGCTGTTGCCGCGGCTGCGTAACAGCATGACGCCACCACCGATGGATCAGGGCGACAACGTGCCCGATGAGCGTCAGCATCTGGTGCGCTGGGTGTCGCTTGCGCTGCTGGTGTTACTGGCAGGGCTGGCCGTCGCGCTGATGGCCGGGCGCAATGCCACGGGCTGGAGCTGGTCAACGGGCGCAGATTTACAGGCGCTGCTGCCGTGGCGTATGCCGCGGGTGATGGCGGCGCTGGCGGCAGGAATTATGCTGGCGTCATCAGGCGTGCTGATTCAGAAACTGACCGGCAACGCGATGGCCAGCCCCGAAGTGCTGGGGATAAGTTCCGGTGCGGCATTTGGTGTGGTGCTGATGATGTTTATTGTGCCCGGTGATGCCTTTGTCTGGTTGCTGCCCGCGGGCAGTGCCGGTGCGGCGATCACCCTGCTGGTGATCATGCTCGCCTCCGGTTTACGCAGCTTCTCCGCCGAGCGGATGCTGCTGACCGGTATCGCGCTGAGCACCGCGTTCAGCACGCTGCTGACGCTGTTACTCGCCAGCGGTGATCCGCGTATGGGTGGCCTGCTGACCTGGATTTCCGGTTCAACCTATTCCGTGACTTCTGATACCGCATGGCGAACGCTGGTGCTGGCTGCGGTGCTGATGGTGCTGGTGCCGTTCCTGCGCCGCTGGGTCAATATTCTGCCGCTCGGCAGTGTGACCGCGAAGTCTGTCGGAATGGCGCTGACGCCAAGCCGTATGGCGATCCTGATGCTGGCCGCAATCATGACAGCCGCCGCCACGCTGACCGTCGGGCCGCTGAGTTTTATCGGGCTGATGGCACCGCACATGGCACGCATGATGGGCTTTCGACGGGCGATGCCGCAGTGGATGGTCGCCAGTATTCTCGGTGGCTTGCTGATGGTGTTCGCCGACTGGTGCGGCCGGATGTTCCTGTTCCCGAACCAGATCCCGGCAGGGCTGCTCGCGACCTTCATCGGTGCGCCGTACTTTATCTACCTGCTGAGAAAACAGGCGAAATAACGCCGGGACTGATGCAACAAAAAGGGGCCAGAAGGCCCCTTTACATTTCAGTGTCTCCCCTGCACAGGGGCGAGCTGATCTTACAGCTTCGCGAAACAGCGACGTGCCGCGCTGACGGTGCGCTGGATATCTTCTTCGCTGTGCGCCAGCGACATGAAGCCTGCTTCGAAGGCGGAAGGTGCGAGATAAACGCCTTCTTCCAGCATCAGGTGGAAGAAATTTTTGAAGCGCTCAACGTCGCACTTCATCACGTCCTGATAGCAGGTCACGGTGTCTGCATCGGTAAAGAACAGGCCGAACATGCCGCCGACGTGGTTCACCACAAACGGAATGTTTTCCGCTTTCGCCGCATGCAGTAACCCTTCAGCCAGCTGGGTGGTGCGCTCATTCAGAGTCTGGTGCACGCCCGGTTGTGCGACCTGTGTCAGGCAGGCAATACCGGCCGCCATGGCAATCGGGTTACCGGAAAGCGTCCCCGCCTGATACACCGGGCCGGTCGGTGCCAGTGCGTCCATCACGTCGCGGCGGCCACCGAATGCGCCTACCGGCATCCCGCCGCCGATGATTTTACCCAGACAGGTCAGATCCGGCACCACATTGTAATATTCCTGAGCACCGCCGAGCGCGACGCGGAAACCGGTCATCACTTCGTCGATGATCAGCAGCGCACCGAATTCATCACAGAGTGCACGCAGACCCGGCAGGAACGCCGGCAGTGGCGGGATACAGTTCATGTTGCCCGCTACCGGCTCAACAATGATACAGGCGATATCGTCAGGGAACTGTTCGAAAGCGGCGCGTACGGAATCCAGATCGTTATAAGTGCACGTCAGGGTGTGTTTGGCGAAATCCGCCGGTACGCCCGGAGAATTTGGCTGGCCGAGGGTCAGCGCGCCGGAACCGGCTTTCACCAGCAGGCAGTCGGCGTGGCCGTGATAGCAGCCTTCGAATTTGATGATTTTATCGCGATGGGTAAAGCCGCGGGCAAGACGAATGGCGCTCATGGTGGCTTCGGTACCGGAGTTCACCATGCGCACCATGTCCATACTTGGCACCAGTCCGGTAACCAGTTCGGCCATTTTCACTTCCATCTCGGTTGGCGCACCAAAGCTCAGGCCGCGCTGTGCCGCTTCAATCACCGCATTGCGAATGTCAGCGTTGTTGTGGCCGAGCACCATCGGACCCCATGAACCGACGTAGTCGATGTAAGCTTTACCATCGGCATCAAACAAAAAGGCACCGTCAGCGCGCTCGATGAATAGCGGGACGCCGCCGACGCCGGAGAAGGCACGTACCGGCGAATTCACACCGCCCGGGATTAGCGCTTGCGCCTGCGTGAACAGACTTTCTGACTTACTCATTACTCGGCTCCTGGTTTTCTTGATGCTGTATGACATAAGGGATAGCAATGCGCCCATTCTAGTGAACTGCGCGAGGTTATCAAACCGTAAACCGTCGCGGATTTTGTCCTGAGTCCTGTCAGGCGGCCATGTTGTATGATTTAATCCATAAATATTCCATTACCTTTTCTGTATTCCTCCTGATCCGATGAATGAATCAAATACTGATATGCCTGAGCCAGCCTCTGCGCATGGCCCGCGTAAACGCAGTGAAGTGCTGCGTATGTTCCTGCGCCGTGATAAAACGCCGGTCGCAATTCTGATTGTTGCTGCTGTGGTGGGAACCGTCGCCGGTCTGCTTGGCGTGGCTTTCGAAAAAGCGGTGAACGGGGTGATGGCCATGCGGCTTTCGGGCCTCAGTATTTTCAGCGATTACTGGATTTTAATGTGGCCGCTGACCTTTGTGGTGTCAGGCCTGCTGGCGATGTCCGGCTATTATCTGGTCCGGCGTTTCGCGCCTGAAGCGGGCGGCTCCGGCATTCCTGAAATCGAAGGTGCGCTGGAAGAGTTACGTCCGGTGCGCTGGTGGCGGGTGATCCCGGTGAAATTCTTTGGTGGTATAGGCACGCTGAGCGCCGGCATGGTGCTGGGCAGGGAAGGGCCGACCGTGCAGATGGGCGCAAACGTCGGCAAAATGATGGCGGATATTTTCAGGCTGCGCAGCGCCGAAGCCCGCCACTCGCTGCTGGCTACCGGGGCGGCGGCAGGGCTTTCAGCCGCCTTTAACGCGCCGCTGGCCGGTATCCTGTTCATTCTCGAAGAGATGCGCCTGCAATTTCGCTACAGCCTGATTTCTATAAAAGCGGTGTTTATCGGCGTGATTATGTCGAGCATCGTTTTCCGGATTTTCAACGGTGATACGGCCGTGATAGAGGTCGGTAAACTGGCGAATACTTCGCTGAATACCCTGTGGCTGTTTCTGGTGCTGGGGATGGTATTTGGCGTGGTCGGCGTCAGCTTTAACGCGCTGATCTTTCGCACGCAGGATATGTTTGCCCGCATCCACGGTGGTAATCTGCGCAAAATCCTGATTATCGGCGGCGTGCTGGGCGGCGTCTGCGGCCTGATCGGGCTTGTTCAGCCAGAAGCGGCAGGCGGTGGTTTTGCGCTGATCCCGCTGGCGGCGGCAGGGCAATACGGTCTGATGATGCTGCTGTTTATCTTTTTTGTCCGCGTGGTGACCACGGTGCTTTGCTTTGCTTCAGGTGCGCCGGGTGGCATATTTGCCCCGATGTTAGCGCTCGGCACCTTGCTGGGTACGGCATTTGGTACCGCCGCGCTGGTCTGGTTCCCTGAATACGATATTCAACCGGCGACCTTCGCCATTGCCGGAATGGGCGCACTGTTTGCCGCCAGCGTGCGTGCGCCGCTGACCGGCATCGTGCTGGTGCTGGAAATGACCGACAACTATCAGCTGATTTTACCCATGATCATCACCTGTCTGGGCGCGACCCTGCTGGCACAGTTTTTGGGCGGTAAGCCCTTGTATTCAACCATCCTGACCCGCACCTTACAGAGGCAGGAACGCGAAAATGCAGAAAAAGCGCAGGCAGAATCTGTGGGTGAGAGCACCAATAAGCAGGACAGCGCCGCGAAAAATGCCCATACTTGAAGCATCAACTCAGGTATAAGATAATGAGTTCATTATTCAGACAGTCAATCTGGCGGCCTGAACAAATGCGGATTGGGAGTGAGAAATGATGAGTGAAGCGTTAATGAATGAAACAACCGCGTTGCCGTTACAGTTTACTGAGGCTGCGGCGCGTAAGGTGCAGAACCTAATTTCTGATGAAGAAAATCCGAATCTGAAGCTGCGTGTTTACATCACCGGCGGCGGTTGCAGCGGATTCCAGTACGGTTTTACGTTTGACGATAAAATCAACGACGGTGATATGACCATCGAGAAAGCCGGTGTGGCGCTGGTGGTTGACCCGATGAGCCTGCAATATCTGGTGGGCGGTTCGGTGGATTACACTGAAGGTCTGGAAGGTTCACGTTTTATCGTGACCAACCCGAATGCCAAGACAACCTGCGGCTGCGGTTCGTCATTCAGCATCTGATACGCGGCTGAGAGTTTCAGCAGCGTCAAAAAAGCCCGTCTGTGTATGCAGACGGGCTTTTTTAATGGGCTTATTTCCACTCCTAAAAGGCACTCAGGGTAAGTAAGTGCTTACAAGAGGATTACCATTCGACGGTCACCAGCGTGGAATCCACCTTGATGCCGGGCGCTGCTGCCAGTACCGTTTCACTGATATGTGGCGGGCTCATGCTGCGGTTGGTGCAGATCACGGAAGTGCCCGAATGCGCTGCGTTCACCTGGCATGAAGGTAAAATAGTCAGACTGATGTGGATCTCGCCACTTGTCATGCCCGCGACAGCCGCCAGCGGGCTCAGGGCGAGTAACGCACTGAGTAATAAAGCTTTCATTTCTGTTTCCTGCTGGTGTCGTTCAATTTTTAGAGCAATAAAATCAGCGTGGCTGATTAAGGTTATCGGTCTTATTTTTGCGGTCTTTAATCCAAAACGTTTCCGTCCGGGAGCGTCGCCGCTGAGTCGTCGTATCAGATACCGTTATTTTATTATTTCGTTTGTATAACAAAGAGATAATCTTAAAGCGAAGGCAGTCATCGTACGAAGGATTTGACGACGCACATACTAACAGATAAAAGTGGCGGTTCATTGATTTTGGTTAATAAAGCAACGATTCAGAAAAGTGCCATAGCGGCGAGGGGCAAGAAAGTCACTGTACTGTTAGTGAGTATTCACCTCTGAGGCAGGGCCGCAATCCGGGGGCAAAGCTGTTGTGCTGCCAGTAAAATTCGCGGGCCTGCGCGGCTGAACCAGTCTGAATCCAGCGTAATGACCTGTGCGCTGAGCAGGGAACGCCAGTAATCTTCAATGACCTGCTTTTGTGATGGTCCGCCCGCAACCACAATCACCTGCGGATGGCGGTTCAACACCTGCTCCCGGCTGACCTGAGGCCAGGGAACACTGCTGTCTGCGAAAATGTTTTTGGCACCACAGAGTTCCAGCACTTCACTTTGCATCGTCGCCGATGAGGCGGTAAACAGCGGCTGTGTGCCGAACTGAATAAAAGCCGGCACCGGTTTCTCACGGTGATATTTCAGCTTAAGCGCCTGCCATTGCTGACGGAAATCCGTTGCAGCGTGCTGCGCGGTGGCGGGATCGGCACTGTAGGGCGCCAGTTGTTCCAGCGCCTGGGCAATCTGCGCCGCATTTTGCGGATCGAGATACACCACGTTGATACCCAGCGAAGCCAGTTGCTCCAGTGGTCGCTGCGGATTGCCGCCGCGCCAGGCGAGCACCAGATCAGGTTTGAGCGTCACGATGCGTTCAACGTTGATGCCCTGCCAGTTCGCCACCTGCTCAATCTTTGCAGCCTGAGGCGGGTAATCGGAGTAAGCACTCACGCCAACCAGCTTATCGCCCAAACCGGCGGCAAACGCCAGTTCTGTCAGATTAGGTGCCAGAGTGATCACCCGTTGCGCCGGGGCCGCCGCGGCCACCCACGGCAGCATCAGAAAACCCAGAACCAGACAGAACCGGCGCATCATCACTCTTGTGAATCAGCCAGCGTTTTGAGCATAGCATCCACCATCAGGGTGGATTGCTGCGCCGCGGTGACCAGAAACTCTTCGAAGCTCAGGTGCGATTCGCCGTCGGCGACATCAGAAATGGCACGCACCACCACAAATGGTGTATCGAACAGATGACACACGTGGGCGATGGCTGCGGCTTCCATTTCGACGGCTGCCACATTCGGGAAGGTGGCGCGAATGCGGGCCAGCGGGGCGGCGCCGTTGATGAATGCGTCGCCGCTGCACACCAGACCGCGCACGGCGTTCAGATCCAGCTGACGGATACAGGTTTCAGCCAGTTCGATCAGCGCCGGATCGGCCTTGAACGCCGCCGGGCAACCTGCCATCTGGCCGGGTTCGTAACCGAAAGCGGTAACGTCGGCGTCGTGATAACGCACTTCGTCAGACACCACGATATCGCCCACTTTCAGGGTTTTCGCCAGGCCACCGGCGGAACCGGTATTGATGACGACGTCTGGCTGGCAATGCTCCAGCAGCAACGTGGTACCCATCGCCGCCGACACTTTACCGATGCCGGATTTCAGCAGGGCAACGTCCACGCCGTGCAACTGGCCGGTATAGATTTCGCAGCCCGCGCGTTCGATAGTCTTGCGGTTAATGATTTTGTCGCGCAGCAGAGTCACTTCCTGCTCCATAGCGCCGATGATGCCTACTTTCATATGAATACTCGCAGATGTGGGTGAAATGGGCCGCAGCAGAGGCGGAATTGACGCTTTAATACCGAAAACAATGCGCGATAGTCTATCATGGCTAAAGGTAAGAGATAATGCGTTTGGGATGCGGGTTCCGCGTCTGCCGGGCGCGTGAGTGGCTGAAAGGGTGGAAAAGTATGTCCGGGATCGATTTTAAAGCGAAATTCAATTTTCAGCGTCCTTTCAGCTCGCCCATTGAGGCGCGGGATGAGTACGATGTCGTGCGTCAGTTTGAAAGCGATCGTGGCCGTATTATCAACTCCGCCGCGATCCGCCGTTTACAGCAAAAAACCCAGGTTTTTCCGCTGGAGAAAAACGCTGCCGTCCGCAGCCGTCTGACCCATTCTCTCGAAGTTCAGCAGGTAGGCCGTCACATCGCCAAAGATGTGCTGCACCGTCTGCGCAAGCAAGGAAAGCTGGACACCTACGGGCTGACGGAGGTTACCGATCCTTTTGAAAGTGTGGTCGAAATGGCCTGTCTGATGCATGACATTGGCAATCCACCTTTCGGGCATTTTGGTGAATCGGCGATCAACAACTGGTTTGGCAAACGCATGGATACCGCCAGCTGCGGCAAAGAATTTCAGCTGACGGATGCCTGCACTATCGGCTGTCTGCGTCTGGAAAAGAGCGCCGAACCGCTCAATGAACTGCGCAGTAAGATCCGCTACGATCTTTCCAATTTTGAAGGCAACGCCCAGGCGATCCGTCTGGTGTATACCCTGCTTAAACTCAACCTGACCTACAGCCAGACCGCCTGCATCCTGAAATACACCCGCCCGGCCTATTCCACTGAAAAATTGCCTTCGCATGATTATCTGATGAAAAAGCCCGGTTTTTATCTGGCGGAAGAGCCGTTTATCCAGCGTCTGCGCAGCGAGCTGGGGCTGGGCGAGTTCAATCGTTTCCCGCTGACTTACATCATGGAAGCGGCGGATGACATCTCCTATTGCATCGCCGACTTAGAAGATGCGGTAGAAAAGAACATTTTCAGCGTTGAACAGTTGTACGCCTATCTTTGTCGCGAATGGGGGGAGATCGAAAAGGGCGATTTCTTCGATAAAGTGGTGCGCACCGCCTATGAAAAAATGGATAAAGCCAAAACGTTCCGTAATCCGGTGGATTATTTCTTTATGGAGCTGCGGGTACAAACGGTGAAACAACTGGTGCCCCACGCGGCGCGAAGATTCATTGAAAACGTGCAGGAAATTTATGAAGGCACCTTTAACCATGCGCTGCTGGAAGATGACAGTCAGGCAAATCGCTTGCTGGAAATTTATAAACGCGTGGCCTTCAAACAGGTATTCAATCACCCGGAAGTAGAAGAGCTGGAATTACAGGGTTACCGGGTCATCAGCGGTTTGCTGGATATTTACAGCCCGCTTCTCGATATGTCTTTGAAAGACTTTACTCAGTTGGATCAGGAAGATACGCACCGTGCTTATCCGATTGAAACCCGGCTTTTGCATAAGATATCGGCCAAGCATCGTTTAGCCTATACCAATGCAGTGGTGGGGCTGGAAGGCAAACCGGAGAAAGTGTTTGCGGCGCTGGAATTTTATTACCGGGCAAGAATGTTACAGGATTATATCAGCGGGATGACCGATCTCTATGCGTATGATGAATATCGCCGCCTGATGGCCGCAGAGTAATTATCATTCACATCAAAAAAGGAAGACTTCTTTATTCTTCTTTACGAATCTGTCTGAAAAACCATCTTTTGTAAATATCGACAATACTTTTTTACTATTAACCGATCGACCCTGATGAACTTCGCGCTATTAATTACATCTCAGTATCACGACTACCAAGCAATGCAACTATTTTGGTTGCCACAATAATTTTAAGAGATCCTGAAAATGAAAAAATCGAGTTTATTCCTGAGCGCATTAGCGTTAAGTATCGGTATGGCAATGGCCCCGGTTTCTTCTGCACTGGCTGCTGAAACAGCCTCTTCCAGCACGTCACAGCTTCCAAGCCTGGCGCCTATGCTGGAAAAAGTCATGCCCTCCGTGGTGAGCGTGAACGTTGAAGGCAGCGCCCCGTCCAAGACGCCGCGTATGGGCCAGCAGTTCCAGCAATTCTTTGGTCAGAACTCGCCGCTGTGCCAGGACGGCTCGCCGTTCCAGGGTTCACCTGTTTGTCAGGGTGGCGGTCAGGAAGGCCAGCAGCAAGCGCCTGAGCAGAAAGAAGATTTCCGCGCTCTGGGTTCCGGCGTCATCATTGATGCCGCCAAAGGCTATGTCGTGACCAACAACCACGTGGTTGATAACGCCACCAAAATCAGCGTTCAGCTGAACGATGGCCGTAAATTTGATGCCAAAGTGATCGGCAAAGATCCACGTTCTGACATCGCGGTTATTCAGCTGCAGGATGCTAAAAACCTGACCGCCATTAAAATGGCCGACTCCGGTCAGTTGCGCGTCGGTGATTACACCGTGGCCATCGGTAACCCGTATGGTCTGGGTGAAACCGTCACGTCCGGCATCGTTTCTGCGCTGGGTCGTTCTGGTCTGAACATCGAAAACTACGAGAACTTTATCCAGACGGATGCGGCGATCAACCGTGGTAACTCCGGCGGCGCGCTGGTTAACCTGAACGGCGAACTGATCGGTCTGAACACTGCGATCCTGGCGCCGGACGGCGGCAACATCGGTATCGGTTTTGCGATCCCAAGCAACATGGTGCAGAACTTGTCCAAACAGATGATCGAGTACGGCCAGGTGAAACGTGGCGAACTCGGCATCATGGGGACTGAGCTGAACTCCGAGCTGGCGAAAGCGATGAAAGTTGACGCACAGCGCGGCGCGTTCATCAGCCAGGTTATGCCGAAGTCTGCGGCAGAAAAAGCGGGCATCAAAGCTGGTGACGTGATCCTGAGCATGAACGGTAAACCGATCAGCAGCTTTGCGTCGTTCCGTGCGGATATCGGCACCATGCCAATCGGCACCAAAGTGACCCTCGGCCTGCTGCGCGACGGTAAACCGGTGAACGTCGATGTGACCATTGAGCAAAGTACACAGACCGCGAAAGTCGAATCCGGCAATATCTATACCGGTATTGAAGGCGCTGAGCTGAGTAACAATGCCGCTGCCGATAAGAAAGGCGTGAAAGTGGACGAAGTGAAAGCCGGTTCCACCGCGGCGCGTATCGGCCTGAAAAAAGGCGATGTGATCCTGGGTGTTAACCAGCAGAAAGTCGCTAATCTGGGCGAACTGCGTAAAATCCTCGACACCAAACCTTCGGTGCTGGCGCTGGATATCTTACGTGGTGACACCTCAATTTACCTGTTAGCCCAATAATTCTTCCTCCGTGAAATGATAAGGCACGCTCCGGCGTGCCTTTTTTATTTCTGCTTTGCCCCCGCCTCTCATCTTCGGTCCCGCGCGTATCTGTGCAGGTGCATAAAACTGTGACTTTCCCCGCAACTTCAACGGGTTCTCCTGCTCTTTGGGCATTTGCATAATGTCTGGCTGACGGCGACTGAGTATGCTGGTCAAACTAACAAGAACAGCCAAGGCAGGAACCCCATGTCGGCGTATCATCTCGATGCAAAACTGGCGCAGCAAATTGTTGCCCGCACGATGCAAATTATTGATAGTAATGTGAATGTCATGGATGGCCGTGGAAAAATCATTGGCAGCGGCGACGATCAGCGTCTTGGCGAATTGCACGAAGGTGCTTTGCTGGCCATTTCACAGGAACGCATTGTCGATATTGATGAAGGCGTCGCACGGCATTTGCACGGTGTGCGTCCGGGTATCAACTTACCTCTGCGCATCGACGGCCAGATTGTCGGTGTGATCGGCCTCACCGGTAATCCGTTACAGTTGCGTCAGTACGGCGAACTGGTGTGCATGACTGCCGAAATGATGCTCGAACAGGCGCGTTTGCTGCACATGCTGGCGCAGGACAGCCGCTTGCGCGAAGAGCTGGTGCTTAATCTTATCCGGGTAGACGAACTTTCTCCGGCATTGAAAGAGTGGGCGCAGCGTCTTGGTATTGATTTGAACCGTCCACGGGTGGCGGCGGTGGTTGAAGTGGACAGCGGACAGCTGGGCGTGGATTCGGCGATGGCCGAACTGCAACAGCTGCAAACCTTGCTGACCACGCCGGAGCGCGACAACCTGATCGCGATCGTGTCCCTGACCGAAATGGTGGTGCTGAAACCGGCGCTCAACAGCTATGATCGCTGGGATCCGGACGGTCATCGCCAGCGCATCGATCACCTGTTGTCCCGCATGACCGAAACCGGGCGCCTGCGTGTGCGTATTTCTCTCGGCAACTTCTTCACCGGCCCCGGCAGCATCGCGCGTTCATACCGCACAGCGCGCACCACCATGACGGTCGGCAAACAGCGAATGCCGGAACAGCGCTGTTATTTCTATCAGGATCTGATCTTACCCGTGCTGCTCGACAGCCTGCGCGGCGGCTGGCAGGCCGACGAACTGGTGCGTCCGCTGGCGCGTTTAAAAGCCACCGACAGCAACGGCTTACTCCGGCGTACCCTGGCGTCGTGGTTCCATAATAACGTCCAGCCGACAGCCACGTCGAAAGCGTTATATATTCACCGTAATACACTGGAATATCGCCTCAACCGCATCTCGGAATTAACCGGATTAGATTTAGGAAATTTCGACGACCGTCTCCTGCTGTATGTGGCGCTGCAATTAGATAATGATCAGATTTAAATATTATTCCGTTCTGAAAATATTCTCCCTGAGGGTATTTTCAGGATGGTTTATCTTTTCGCTTTTTTATCGGTGTGATGCTCATCACAGCCGTTTCATTTTTTGTGAAACAACTCGCATGGCGCTGGGCATTCGCCTCAAGATAAATGCAAATATGCGCTGATGCCTGGCATTTTGCCTAATGAGTTGGTCACGGGTTGTTCTTATACTGGCAGCGTTCCTTCCTCTCTGAACCCTACAGTTCTGTCGTGCGGAGGAATGGCTTGCCCTTCGGGTCGAGGCATTGTCATTAATTCCGGAGAACACCATGGAAACAATCGTTTCATCAGCCAGTGCCGTAAAAAAAAGAACGAATGCGCGCTACTGGATAGTGGTGATGTTATTTATTGTCACCTCATTTAATTACGGCGACCGTGCGACATTATCTATTGCCGGTTCGGCAATGGCGAAAGATATTGGCCTGGATTCCGTCGGGATGGGCTATATTTTCTCTGCATTTTCCTGGGCCTATGTTATTGGGCAAATACCCGGCGGATGGTTGCTGGATAAATTTGGTTCCAAGAAAGTTTATTTCTACAGTATTTTTATTTGGTCTTTATTTACCTTACTGCAGGGCTTTGTCGATGTATTCAGCGGCTTTGGCATTGTGGTTTCCCTGTTCGCTTTACGTTTCCTGGTAGGGCTGGCGGAAGCGCCGTCTTTTCCGGGCAACAGCCGCATCGTTGCCGCCTGGTTTCCGGCGCAGGAACGCGGCACTGCCGTCTCGATTTTTAACTCCGCACAGTATTTTGCCACCGTCATTTTCGCGCCAATCATGGGCTGGTTGACCCACGAAGTGGGCTGGTCACACGTGTTCTTCTTTATGGGTGGGCTCGGGATCATCCTGAGTTTTATCTGGCTGAAAGTGATCCACGATCCGAAAGATCATCCGGGCGTCAACCAGGCCGAACTCGACTACATGGAAGCCGGTGGCGCGCTGATCAACATGGATCAGAAAACCACTAAAAAAGCCGCCGTCAAAGGCGAAAAACTCTTCCAGATTAAGCAATTAATGAAGTCGCGCATGATGATTGGCATCTACATCGGCCAGTATTGCATCAACGCGCTGACCTACTTCTTCATCACCTGGTTCCCGGTATATCTGGTGCAGGCGCGCGGCATGTCGATCCTCAAAGCAGGCATGGTGGCGTCGGTTCCGGCGATCTGTGGTTTCCTCGGCGGAGTGCTCGGCGGGATCATTTCCGACTGGCTGATGCGCAGAACCCGCAACCTGACGCTGTCGCGTAAGGTGCCGATTGTGGTTGGCATGCTGCTGTCGATGTCGATGATTGCCTGTAACTACGTCGATACCGAGTGGATGGTGGTTGGCATTATGGCCTTCGCCTTCTTCGGCAAAGGTCTGGGTGCACTGGGCTGGGCGGTAATGGCTGACACCGCACCGAAAGAGATCAGCGGGCTGAGCGGCGGGCTGTTCAACATGTTCGGCAACGTTTCCGGCATCGTGACGCCAATCGCTATCGGTTACATCATCGGCACCACAGGATCCTTCAACGGCGCATTGATTTACGTCGGGATCCACGCACTGCTGGCAGTGGTGAGCTATGTATTTATCGTCGGCAAAATCGAACGCATCCAGCTACGCCCGTTCTGATCCCCGGCACAGAAAAGGAGACACATGATGAATACGCAATCCTCGCCGATCATCACTGACATGCAGGTGGTCCCTGTGGCAGGGCACGACAGTATGTTGATGAATATCGGTGGCGCACATGGCGCTTACTTCACCCGCAATATTGTGATCCTCAAAGACAGCGCCGGGAATACCGGCGTGGGGGAAGCGCCGGGCGGTGAAGTGATTTACAACACGCTGATGGAGGCGGTTTCCCAGGTCAAAGGCCAGGAAGTGGCGCGGATGAACCGCCTGGTGCATCAGATTCATACCGGCAATCAGTCGTCGGATTTTGATTCGTTCGGCAAAGGTGCCTGGACGTTTGAGCTGCGGGTCAACGCCGTTGCCGCGCTGGAAGCGGCCCTGTTGGATCTGATGGGCAAGTTTCTCGGCGTGCCGGTGTGCGAACTCCTCGGGCCGGGCAAACAGCGTGATGAAGTGACAGTGCTCGGTTACCTGTTCTATATCGGCGACCGTCAGAAAACCGATTTGCCCTATCAGGAAGGAGAACGCGGCAGCCACGACTGGTATCACCTGCGCCATCAGGAAGCGATGAGCAGCGAGGCGGTAGTGCGGCTGGCCGAGGCGGCGCAGGATCGTTATGGCTTTAAGGATTTCAAACTCAAAGGCGGCGTGCTGCCGGGCGAGCAGGAGATCGACGCGGTGAAAGCGCTGGCAAAACGTTTTCCGGATGCACGTATCACCGTTGATCCCAACGGGGCGTGGCTGCTGGATGAAGCCATTGATTTATGCAAAGACCTGCACGGGATCCTCAGCTATGCGGAAGATCCGTGCGGCGCAGAGCAAGGCTTCTCGGGGCGCGAAGTGATGGCGGAGTTCCGCCGCGCCACCGGTTTGCCGGTCGCCACCAATATGATCGCCACCAACTGGCGTGAGATGCAGCATGCGGTGATGTTGCAGTCGGTGGATATTCCGCTGGCGGATCCGCATTTCTGGACCATGCACGGTGCGGTGCGCGTCGCCCAGCTGTGTGACGACTGGGGCCTGACCTGGGGCTGCCATTCCAACAATCATTTCGACATTTCACTGGCGATGTTTACCCACGTCGGTGCTGCCGCGCCGGGTAAACCCACGGCCATCGATACGCACTGGATCTGGCAGGAAGGCAATCAGCGCCTGACCAAAGAGCCGCTGCAGATCGTCAACGGAAAAATCAAAGTGCCGGAAAAACCGGGGCTGGGCGTGGACGTCGACATGGATCAGATCCATCGCGCTCACGCGTTGCACAAGACGCTGCCGACCGGGGCGCGCAACGATGCTGCCGCGATGCAGTATCTGATCCCCGGCTGGACATTCGATCGTAAGCGCCCGGCAATGGGGCGCGGTTAACGGAATCTGAATTCACTAAGGAGTAAGCATGACCTCTTCATCTGCACCTAAAATTGTCTCCATGCAGGTCATCCCGGTGGCCGGGCACGACAGCATGTTGCTTAACCTCAGCGGTGCGCACGCGCCGTTTTTCACCCGTAACATTCTGATCCTCAAAGACAGCAGCGGCAACACCGGCGTCGGTGAAGTGCCGGGCGGCGAGAAAATCCGCCAGACGCTGGATGATGCCGCGCTGCTGGTGATCGGCAAAACGCTGGGCGAATACAAAAACGTGATGACTGCGGTACGGGAGAAATTCGCCGATCGCGATGCCTCCGGTCGTGGACTACAGACTTTTGATTTGCGTACTACTATCCACGTGGTCACCGCCATTGAAGCGGCGATGCTGGACCTGCTCGGCAAGCACCTGGGCGTGACCGTGGCGTCGTTGCTCGGCGACGGTCAGCAGCGTGATGAAGTCGAGATGCTCGGTTATCTGTTCTACGTCGGTGACCGCAATAAAACGTCGCTGGGCTATCAGAGCCAGCCGGGCGAGAGCTGCGACTGGTATCGCCTGCGCCACGAAGAAGCGCTGACACCCGCAGCGGTAGTGCGGCTGGCGGAAGCCGCGTACGAAAAATATGGCTTCAATGATTTCAAACTCAAAGGCGGCGTGCTGGCGGGCAGCGAAGAAGCGGAAGCCGTGACGGCGCTGGCGCAACGCTTCCCGCAGGCGCGGATCACGCTCGATCCAAACGGTGCCTGGTCGCTGAATGAAGCCATCGCGCTCGGTAAACAACTGCGCGGTGTGCTGGCGTATGCCGAAGATCCGTGCGGCGCAGAGCAGGGCTTCTCCGGGCGTGAAGTGATGGCGGAATTCCGTCAGGCGACCGGCCTGCCGACGGCGACGAATATGATCGCCACCGACTGGCGTCAGATGGGGCATACCATCCAGCTTAAATCGGTGGATATCCCGCTGGCGGATCCGCATTTCTGGACCATGCAGGGGTCAGTGCGCGTGGCACAAATGTGTCACGAATGGGGTCTGACCTGGGGCTCGCATTCCAACAATCACTTTGATATCTCGCTGGCGATGTTTACCCAGGTGGCCGCTGCCGCACCGGGCAAGATCACCGCCATCGACACGCACTGGATCTGGCAGGAGGGCAATCAGCGCCTGACCAAAGAGCCGTTGCAGATCAAAGGCGGCAAAGTGCGGGTGCCGGAACAACCGGGTCTGGGCGTTGAGCTGGATATGGATCAGGTGATGAAGGCCCACGAACTCTACAAAGGCATGGGCCTTGGGGCGCGTGACGATGCGCAGGGCATGCAGTTCCTGGTGCCGGACTGGAAGTTTGATCCGAAAAGGCCGTGTCTGGTGCGTTGATCGCCGGGTGGATCCGCGCCATTAAAAAAGCCTCTCGTCTGAGAGGCTTTTTGTATTCATCACGCGGGGCTAACTGCGCGCATGTACCGCTGCCGCTTCAATCTGTTCATCTGACGGGCGCACGCCGGTGTACAGGACGAATTGCTCGACGGCCTGTAATGTCGCGACTTCCGCGCCGGTGATCACTTTCTTACCGTGATCGCGACCATAACGGATAAGCGGCGTTTCTGCCGGTAAGGCAACAACGTCAAAGACGATGCTGGCGCGGTCGATCACCGCCGGTTCGAAGGCCAGTGAATCCACTTCCGGGCCACCGGCCATGCCGATTGGCGTGACGTTCACCACCATATCGACGGCCAAATCGCCGACTTCTGCTTTCCATTCGTAACCGTATTCTTCTGCCAGGGCGCGGCCATTGGCTTCATTGCGGGCAATAATGTAGCCCTTTTTGAAACCGGCATCACGGATGGCGGCAACCACCGCTTTGCCCATACCACCGCTGCCGCGCAGTGCGAAAACGGCATCACGCGGGACTTTGTGGCTGTCGAGCAGTTTAGCGACCGCAATGTAATCGGTGTTGTAAGCGCGCAGGAAACCCTCGTCATTGACGATGGTATTCACCGACTGAATGGCGGTGGCGGAAGGATCCAGTTCATCGAGGAAAGGAATGCAGGCTTCTTTAAACGGCATCGATACCGCGCAGCCGCGGATGCCCAGCGCACGCACGCCTTTAACTGCGGCTTCGATGTCTTTGGTGGAAAAGGCTTTGTAGACGAAGTTCAGGTCTAACGCCTGATACAGGCTGTTATGAAAACGGGTACCGAAATTTCCCGGACGACCGGAAAGGGACATACACAACTGCGTGTCTTTATTGATTTCCCGACTCATCATGTTCTCCTGATAGGGTATTTAAATCTTCTCGAACCATAGCTGAAACGATACAACCCTACAATAATCCTCTTCCCCGCACGGCTGAATAATGGCGGCGCTAAGCGTGGATGATTACGTTAAAACCTTCTTCCGGTTGCGGCGCAACAAAGTGACGGGATATCAGCTCAAACTGCTCATCGGTGACGCTAAACGGGTGCGTTCCGGCCTGATTGCGTGCCCGCAGCCGGGCTTTACACTCGTCTTCCGGCACGTTCAGATAATGCAGGCGGTGGTCTGCGCCTGACGCCGTGATGAGGCTCATCATCCACTCGCGGTTCGCCACCGTATTGGCCGGGAAATCCAGCACGACCGAGACACCGGCTTTGAGCAGGGAAATGGCATGAGGCGCAATGGCTTGCCTGAGTCTGGCGGCACAGCGCAGATAATCCGCCACGGTGTGCATCTCATCCTGATAAAGATGAGCAAGCCAGGTGTCTTCACTCAGCACCACCGTGCCGGGCTGGCTTGCCAGATTGCGGGACAGGGTGGATTTCCCGGAGGCTATTTTCCCGCATAAGATATGCAGAACCGCCTGATTTTCGGGCATGACATTGTCGGGTCGGGCTGTGGAATTCATGTTACCTCTCATGTTCAGTCGGGGTCTGCGTCGTTAAAACATCGCATTAATTTCTGAATAAGGCGCGGCTTTTTCCAGCATCGGCATCATTTTATCGTGTTGTAAAAATCCGCTGACTAACTGCGCATGGTGCGCCCATAAGGTTTGCGGCAACCAGGAACCGGCGCTCAGGCGGCGTACGCCAAGGGCTGCGAGATCGCTGACCGGCGGCAGTCCCGGCCAGACCGCCACGTTGAGCAGCAAACTTGTGCCCTCGGCAATGGCGCGCATTTCTCCTGCCTCCGTCAGCCCGAGCACGAAAAGCCCGTCGGCACCGGCACTGCGGTAACTCTGCGCCCGCGCCATCACTTCATCCGCTTTATCCGCGGCGCAAACCAGGTGACGCGCGTACACATCGGTGCGCACGTTGATATACAGATCTACGCCGCTTCGGACACTGGCGGCTCTGATGGCCTCTATTTTCCGGCACAACACATGCGGATCGCCTGCGCCGTCCTCAATATTGATGCCCACCACGCCCGTATCCATAAACCGTGAGACGGTTAACGCCACCGTGGCCGGAATATCGCTGTAGCCACCCTCAATATCCGCAGAAAGCGGCACCGAAATCACCCTGGCGATAGACGCCGCGCGGGCGACATAGTCTTCCACCGGCAACTGATTACCGTCGCGATACCCCAAAGACCACGCGACGCCTGCGCTGGTGGTGGCAATTGCGGTGGCACCCAGACTCTCTGTCTGGCGTGCGCTGCCCGCATCCCAGACGTTGGGCAATTTCAGCGGAGCTGCTTGCAGATGAAGTTCGCGAAAGACGCTGGCAGACGTGGTTTTCATAAAATGTTCCTCAAAAAAGAAACATTCTAATCATGCTGAATTTTCTTGATAATAGCCGGAAATAACATTCATTCATTCCGTGAGAGCATCAATGAACGCGCCGTCGCTGCACTTAGTTCAAACGTTTGTTGCGGTTGTTGAACACCATAGTTTTGCCCGTGCGGCCCACGCGCTCGGCATTACGCCGTCGTCGGTCAGCCGTTTTATCAAGACGCTTGAACGGCAACTGGGCGCGACGTTACTCAACCGCACCACGCGGGCGATGTCGCTGACCGAAAGCGGAAAACGGTATTTTGCCGAATGCCATCAGGCACTTTCGCAACTCACTCAGGCAGCTGACATGGTGCGTGACGAACAGACGTTACCCTATGGCGCACTGGTGGTCAGTGCGCCGGTGGCGTTCGGTCATACCCATCTGGTGCCTTATCTGAGTGAGTTTCTGGCGGCGTACCCGCAGGTGCAACTGGATCTGCATCTGACCGATGACTACGTGGATTTGGTGAGTGAAGGCATCATGCTGGCATTTCGCATCGGGCGTATGAAGGATTCGTCGCTGATCGCCCATAAATTGCTGGAGAACCGGCGGATCCTGGTGGCCGCGCCCGCCTACCTGAAAAAGCGTGGCGTGCCTGAGGTGCCGGAAGATCTTTATCAGCACGAGTGCATCGTCTCTTCGGCCAGTCAGGACGGTGTGCTGTGGCGATTATTTTCTGCCGGTGAGGAGCGCACGCTGGCGCCGAAAGGATCGGTCAAGGTCGATAATGCCGATGCGGCACGCAGGCTGTGTATGGATGCGCACGGCATCGCTTTTCACTCGGCGGTCACCATGGCAGCGGCCATAGACGCAGGGGAATTGGTGCAGATATTGCCACAATGGACCGGGCGTGAAACCGGCGTTTACTGTGTGCGGCCAAACCGGCGTATCGGCCCGGCAGCACAGGGGCTTCTCGATTTTTTAACTGCCCGCTGGCAGCAAAAATGACGATCTGGCGACATCCGTTATACTTAACGGACAGGCAAACGCGGAGGCTGACATGAATTTAGATCTTTTTGATCACCCCGATTTCCACCCCAACTGGCGCGAAGATCTGTGCCCCGGCGCGGTGGTGCTGCGCGGTGCGGCGCTGGCAGAGGATGTGGCGTTGCTGGCGGAGATCGACCGCATCGCCGGGCTGGTGCCTTTTCAGTATCGCGCGACGCCGGGCGGTTACGCGATGTCGGTGGCGATGACCAACTGTGGCGATGTCGGCTGGGTGACGGATAAAGCCGGTTACCGTTATCAGGCCATGTCGCCGGAAAGTCATCAGCAATGGCCGCCGATGCCGGAGTTGTTTCGTGCTGTTGCGGTGAAGGCGGCGGAGCAGGCAGGGTTTGCGGGGTTTGACCCGGACGCGTGCCTTATCAACCGCTATCAGCCGGGGGCGAAAATGAGCCTGCATCAGGACAAAGACGAGCACGATTTCGGCCAGCCGATTGTGTCTGTCTCGCTGGGTTTACCGGCTGTTTTCCAGTTTGGCGGCCTGGAGCGCAGCGATAAAACCCAGCGCGTGCCGCTGCTGCATGGCGATATTGTGGTGTGGGGCGGGCCGTCGCGGCTGCGTTATCACGGCGTGTTGCCGCTCAAAGCAGGCGAACACCCGCTGACCGGATCCTACCGGTTTAACCTCACGTTCCGTAAAGCGACGTAATTCCGCAGGCATCAGGCTGTAAAGCACAGGACTTTGTTCTCATTCTGCTTTACACTGCCGCCCTGCAAAAACTGACATGTTGAATAAATAATTACTTAGGCGGTAAGCGATGAACGGCGTAATCACAACCTGGTTTGAAGATAAAGGTTTCGGTTTTATCAAAGATGAAAACGGCGATAACCGTTATTTCCACGTGATTAAAGTTGCAAACCCTGAGCTGATTAAAAAAGATGCAGTGGTCACCTTCGAGCCGACCACTAACAACAAAGGCCTTTCTGCCTTTGCGGTGAAAGTCGAGCCGGAGAGCAAATACATCTTTATCGCCGGTGAGCGCATCAAAATCACCAGCATCAAATCTTTCCTGGCGTTTAACGAAGAAGTGCCGGGAGAGGCGAAGATCGACAAAGAAAACGCCGTGCTTTCTGTTGGCCTGCTGATGAACCGCATCCGCCCGCAGGAAGAAGAGAAAAAAGCGGAGATGCGCACCATGAAAAAGCTGCTCATCACCACCTTCCAGAACAGCACTTATGTGTTCACGGAAGATGAAATTGATGTGGATGCCACCATCAAAACGCTGAAAGCGCTGTAAAAACGGCGTTAAAACCGGTGCACACTCGCTGCACCGGTTCTGTTTTCCCCTTTCTTACTATCCTAATAAGTTACCGTGACTGTCACCGTATCGCTGTACGCGCCCGCGGGCTGATTGCTTTGTGCCAGATTCACCGACGCGGTATACGGGAACGACTGTGATGTGCCGGAGCCGGTCGCGCTGCTGTTGGTTGACGCGCTCCACACCGTGCTGTCGCTTTTAAATATCTGATATTGCAAATAACTGGTGGTGCCGTTGACCGTTGAGGCCATCTGCCGGTACTGGCCGGACCCCGTTACGCTGCTGGTCAGGTTGACGGAATAGCTGGCGTTGAGCGTACAGCGCACACTGAGGGTATTGGCGACCACCGTCGTCAGCCCGGAAGGCAGGGCGGCGCTGCCAAAACCCACGTTCGGCGCGCTGTCGATATAGCAAAAGTTGGTGATGTTGAGCGTCAGGTTGACGGTACCGTTCACGTTGCCGCTGTCGGCAATGCACAATAATGTCCCGATGGCGACCGAACAGATGTTCCACGTCCAGGCGATGGGGACAGTGTCGGTATACGTCCCGGCGGCCAGATTGGACAACGTTTTTGGCATCACATAAATCGGCAGTGTGCTGTTCGGGCCGGTAAACAGCCCGAGCAGGCCGAGTGCGGTGGTGCTGTTCCAGGTAATCACGTCACCCTGGTTATAGACGGTGCCACAACTGCCGTCCTTGCACAGGCTGTACGGCAAATACTGATTGGTGGCTGCACTGTAAAGCCGTGGCTGGGTGCCGCTCGGATGTAGCGTGGCGCCAATTGTTGCCGTCACGATATTGGTGCCGCCAATACTGAGCAAGGGACCGTTACAGCTCAGTCCGCTGCTGCCTTGCGTAATCAGCGGAGAAGTGCTGACCGCAAAGGAGTTCTGTGTGCCGAGCGTAATGGTGCTTGCCGCCGTGGTACAGGCCGCCATCACCTGCCACGATGCGCCCAGCAGCCACATCAGCAATATGCCATGACGTACCCACGGCCTGAAAATTTTCATGATTTATCTCCTGGCGTTGCGCCACCCGGACATGCCAGCGGGCCAACCTGCTCAATGCTGTGACGTTTAGGATCTAAAGTGAAACTGATCCGGCATACCGAACGGTCTTCCTGCCTGATATTCAGCACGTTGTTTTCCTGTAAGTGCGAGAAGTACACCAGCCCGTCGTAACCGGTGACGGTGGTTTGCTGCGTATTCTGTTCGGTGACCAGCGTGCCGGGCTTCAGCGGTTGTCCGGCGGCATCGTGCAGCCTGATATTCGCCGACAGCACTTTCTCGACGTTGAATTTCACCACCACGCCGCTGCCTTGTTTCACTGCGATGCGGTCATTGACGTTATTAGCAACCACATCGGCGGGCAGCGGCAGGGTGTCGATTTCCACTTTGGCCGGATAATACGAACTGACGGTCGGGATCAGCAGGTGACCATTTTTATCGGTTTCGCCCATTTTCTGATTCTCAAACAGGACGGGCACACCGGCGTAGTGATCGGTATCAACCACGATAAAGGCGTCGTTGATCTTGTCGGAAAGGAACCAGTCATTGGCCATAAACACCACGGATCCGCTCAGATCTGCCCAGTTGGTGTAATCGCCCTGATTGCCGTAGAACCCGCCCTGAATCGTCGCGACGCGGGATTTCCAGGTGGCATCGGCCTGCTGATACGGATTATTGCCGCCGCTGTAGGCCAGATTCCAGCCGAGGCCGCCGTCGGTTGGCGTGGCTTTGCTGGCGCCAATCTGCTCCTGATAATTGCCCGCACTGTCACGCTGCACGCCAGCGTTCATGTTGATATTGGTGCCAAGCGGAATGATGAATTGCAGCTGCGCACTGTAACCGTTATCGCCCAGCGTTTTATTGAGCGATAAAAACATGCTGCTTTGCCCCCACAGCGAGCGGCTGTAGGAGAAATTCACCAGACGGGTATGCGAATTGTCATAGGCTTCGACGTCGTAATAGCCGATGCCCATGGTGCCGTTGGCCGGGCCGAACGGCGAGGTGCTGAACGTCACCTGATCCGACTGACGGCTTAAGCGCGTGTCGCTGGTGTAAGAGGTGATGTCCTGATAACCCACCGTGCGTTTTGAGCGCAGCGCCGAGAGGCTGAACACCGTCGAATAGTAGGAATAACCCAGCGTGTACTGGCTGCCGTCTTTTTTATCCGTCACGCTTTCGCCTGTCGGATTGAGGATCTGACCGCCTGAATTCGGGATGCCCGGCATCTGGCCGTTGTTATCGTAATCCGGCGTGTTGAGCGGAGTATCGCCGCTGACCGGCGGGTGATCGGCTTTACTCTGGCTGCCGGAAACGCTCAGCGTGCCCCAGGTGCCGACCGCGATATCTGCGCCGGCACCGCCCAGCGTCAAACCCTGAACCATTTCGGTATGGCCGGAGAGCGTCAGGTAATTGGTCAGCCCGTAACGGTAAATACCGCTGAAGGCCGCATCTGAATAATCGCCGTTGGTGACGCCATAATTGTTGCGCACCGCCCCGAGGGACAAATCGAAATCGCTGAGGTTTTTACGCAGCAGCGTGTTGGAGACGTAAAAAGGGACGCTGGTGGAAATCTGACGCCCGACTGCGTCGGTGGTCACAATGGTCGCTTCACCGGCACCGTTGATATAAGGCACGTTGGTCAGGGTAAACGGCCCGGAATTCAGGTTGTTACTGCTGGCCTTGTAGCCATTAAGGAACAAATCCACCGTGGTTGGCACCGCCGCCGACCCGCTGTATTGCAGTAACGGATAGGTCACCAGATCCGGGCGCACGCCAAAGTTACGGCTGATCCGCACACCGCCCATGCGCGCCGAATTACTCCACGTCAGGGAATCGCTGACGAAATCCCCGACCTGATAGCTGATCAGGTTTTTCTCGTCGGTAAACCGCCAGAAGGTGTCGTAACGCAGATAGCCGTCCTGCGCGGTGCTGCCGCCCGTGTTGCCGTTGCCCGCACTGTCGATGTTATAGCGGTAAGTGCCGGTATTGGTGAGCAACCCGAGGCTGCTGAATAACCGCTGTTCCATCCAGGTGGCGACGGATTTCGGGCCGCCGGGTGGATCGGTGTAGTACGAATCATAGTTAAACAACAGGCCGGTGCTGCTTTGCGACGGCGTGTAGTTCATCAGCGGATCGCCGCTGACAGTCTGATTGGGCAGCCAGGCATCCGGCACGGTTAACACCAGCTGCTGGCTGGCTGAATCGTATTTCGCTTTCACGTCCGGCAGTTCACCGACGTTAATCAGCCCCTGCTGGCCGTTAATGTGGATGTGGTTTTTTGCCAGCACCCCGGCTTCGACGAAATAGGCGTTATTGCGATAGGTCACCGGCACCACCTGATTATCCGTCTGGCCGTTGACCACAATCGACAGATAAAACATGGCGTCCGTGACCACCGGTGCCGCTCGCGGGGCATCGGGCAGGGAACCGTATTCCTGTGCCTGCGCGCTGAACGCACTCAGGCAGATCAGGCACAGGCTTCCCCGGAAACAGAGCGGTCGCTGCTGACCTTCACGGGGAAGACGTCTGATTGGCATGCGTTGCGGCTCCTGCTGTTATTCGCCGCGCGCAATGACAATCGGTTGGGTGTTGTCGGCAATCTGCGCATTCAGCTGCGCCCCCGGCGTCACGCCCGCCGGCACCGGCCAGCGCATCTGCTGCCCCGGCAACACGTACCCCATAAAGCCGCCGACCATGGTTTTTACACCCTGTTTCTGGTTGCAGCTGGCTGACCAGAACACGTTGCTCAGACGTGCGTGAACGATGCCGGTATTGCGCACCTGCAGATAGTTTTTGCCGCCTTCCGAAACGGTGCGCCAGGTGAGGACAGGGCGCGTGGCGGTGGAGGCATCGCGCTTCACATCCGCGCGGTCGTTGGTCCACAAACCGCCGCCATCCATAAACAGCGGCAGCAGATAACGCATCTGCAATTGCAGCCCGACCACCGCTTTGTCCTGACCTTCACCGGCGCTGTTTAGCGGAGAGGGGATCTCGTCAATGATAATCCGGTACGCCTGCTCGGTATTGGCGGGCACCGGCGTGTTGCGGATCAAACGGATCAGCTGGCGCTGGCCCGGCGGCACGGTGGCAAAAGGCGGGCTGGCGACCACGTTGCTCTGATCGGCATACTTCTCATTAAAATTCTCCTGCTTCCAGGCCAGCACGCGCACCTGCAACGACACCGGTTCCGCGCCCCGGTTTTCCAGCCACAGGGCGGATCCGTTCTGATCGGATTCAATAATCTGGTACACCGGCCAGACGAGCACCGAACTGGCGGCGTGCACCGCCGTACCGGAAAACAGCGCCACCGTCAGGGCCGTGGTGGCAATCATGCGTGAGAATATCGTCGTCATAGCTCATATCCTGATGATTAATAAGTGAGAGTCACGGTCACCGTGTCGGTGTAAGTTCCCGCAGTGGGTGACGTCGTGAAAGAAAACAACCGGCCATACACCGGATACGTTTGGGTGGTGGAGGGAAAGCTGCTGATGGTCATTGCCTGCGCGCCGGTTCCCCAAACCACGGTGCGCGCAGCATTCTGATAAAGCTGATAGGCCAGCGTTGCCGTCGCCCCGCTGTTGGCCATATAACGCCGGGCGGCAGATCCGCCGTGGATGCCGTAATCCATGCCAATCGCCACAGTGGTGCCGGGGGTGCAGGTCACCACAACGGAGCCTGCGCCCGACGTACTGACCACATCGACATTGGTGGGAACGGAAGGAAAAGAGCCGAAATTGAGGGTGCCCAGATTGGTGGTCGGGCTGGAAAGCGAGCTGCCGAAAACGCAGCCATTGGTCAGCGTTGCCGTCACGGTAAAGGTGGTGGTGGCCGTGGCGGCCAGCGCTGAGCCGCACAGCATCAGCAGCGGCAACAGCAGCAGACGGCCAGGCATGAACACCTCTACCAGGATACGGTGACATTCACCGTATCCTGATAAACCCCGGCAGCGGGCGTGACCTGCCCCGGAACGCGGCCATACACCGTGCTCCACTGGTCCGCGCCGTTGCCGGTTCCGCTCACGCCGGTGACGTTATCCCACACCGTCGTGCGTGCCGCCGTGGTGTAAAGGTTGTACTGCAGAGTTGCTGCGCTGTTGGTGGTGTTGACCATTCTGCGGGCAGTGACCACGCCGCTGCTGCCGCCATCCATCACGATTTTGTAGGTCAGCCCGTTCACGCAGTTCACGCGGATCGAGCCCGCCAGCTGCGCGCTGGTGGCATTGATGGCGCTGGTGAGCGACGCGTAATTACCAAAGTTCAGCGTACCAAAGCTGGTGCTGCCGGACGTCGTGGTGCCCGCGCTGCAGGCGGGCAGCAACGTGGCACTGATGCCTATCGTGGCTGCCGGACTGAACGGGATGCGCAACTGCATCGACACCAGCAGGGCAGCTGGCAGGAGCAGCAGTACCTTGATGTCCATGATCTTTCCTTCCTTGAATCAAAAGCCAGTCAGAGGCGCAACCGACTCTGATGGAAAACGCTTACCAGGAAAGAGTGGCAACAACGGTATCGTTATAGGTGCCCGCAGCCGGTGTGGTGCTGGTCTGGTCAGCAGGCAGCACGCGGCCATAAATCGGGATATTTTGTGCAGCGGTGCCCGTACCGAGCGTGATCGGCGTATTGATAGCGATCTCGGTGGTGCGTGCGGTATCGGAATAGAGGCGGTAAGGAATGCTGTTGCCGCTGGAGGTCATGGTGCGCAGCCCGCCGGTTGCCGCCAGTCCGCCGTTGAGTGACAGCGTCGGGGTCAGCCCGGTGCTGCAGGTGATGGTGACCACGCCGGTGCCGTCCGCACCAAACACCGTACCGTTGATGACGCTGGTCAAATCGGCGTAATTACCGAAGTTCAGCGTACCCCACTGGTTGGTGCCGCCGGTGGCCGTGCCATTACCGACGGTACACCCGGTACTGATGGTTAACTGAACGCCCACTTGCCCTGTTAAAGTACCGGCCGCCTGTGCGCCTGCGGACAGCGCTAAGGTTGCCGCGGCCAGAATAGCCGGAAATAAAGAATGTTTATCGCCCATGATGACTCCCAATAACTGCTTATACACTGGTGTGCATTCATGCAATCGCGTTGCGGCTGCATGTGGAAATCCTCTGGTGGTCAATTTAAAAGCATAAAAAAAATAAAAAGCATCCGTCATTCAGCCGGGATTTGCGTTTTACCCTCAAGCAAAAGGGATCCCTGACCGCAGGCGCGTGGTGTCCCACGTCGCTACAGTTAAATATAAGTTAATAAATTTACCTTAAGAGGATCTTTACGCCATTTCGATGAATAAGGATAAAAAGACTAAGAAAACAAAATTAATGGTTTTTTATTCCGGTTTAATGGCTTTTTTTATGTTTAATGATGGGCATCACGCCGCGTAACCGTGAGTTTTTTTAACCATTTTTTGAGTGGTGTTATAGGTTTATGATGGCTGCCCTTATCCGACGGAGGCTGCAAATGTTTTCTGACGCTGTGATTAACGATATAAACCGGCTGGCGCGTTTTCTCTCTTTTGATCAGACCGGGGGAAGAGGGCCAGCGGGAACCCCTTCGCTGCTGATCCTGCTGGGTAACGCGATTTTACCGACCGCCGAAGCGGCGTTTCAGGCGCTGGCGCAGGGCCGGGTTTCACGTTTGCTGATTGCCGGAGGCGTCGGCCATTCCACGCAATTACTCTGTCAGACGGTGCAGGCGCATCCGCGTTACCGGCACATTTCCACTGCCGGGCGCAGTGAGGCGGACATTCTTAATGACATCGGCGTGCAGTGTTTTGGCCTGTCGGCGGACCAGATATTGCTGGAAACCGCGTCAACCAATTGCGGCGACAATGCGGTGCAGGCGCGCCGCGTGCTGGAAGCCGCGGGCGATACCCACACCCGGATTACCCTGACGCAGGATCCGCTGATGCAGCTGCGTACCGACGCCAGTTTCCGCCACGTCTGGCGCGACAGGCCGGACATCACCTTCACCAGCTGGCCGACGCTGATCCCGCAGCTTGAGCTGGCAGGCGACGGGCTGCGGTTTGCCGGCGGTCATCAGCAGGGGATGTGGTCGCTGCCGCGATTCGCGTCGCTGCTGCTGGGGGAAATCCCCCGTCTGCGCAATGCGCCGGGCGGTTATGGCCCGCGCGGTGCGGGCTTTATCGCTGAGGTCGACATCCCCGCCGACATCGAAGAAACCTATGCCCGGCTGCGGCCGGTACTGGAAGCCGATTACGGCGACAGATCTTTCTGACCGGCGGCGGTGACCTCGTCGCTTTCCTGATGATTGCCTTTCAGCGCCAGCAACACCACCAGCGCCGAAAACAACGTGATCGCCATCAGGCACAGCAGTAACGGATGCAGAGAGGCGGCATAAAGCTGCTGAAGCTGGGCGGTGCTGGCTTCAGGGATCAGCTGTTGCGTCACCTCCAGATTACCGGTCGCCAGCCGCTGCGCCGCCTGACTGAGTTCGCCGGAGCTGAAATGTGCCGCCAGCGCGCGGTGGCTCATGGCCGCCAGGATCGCCCCGACGATCGCCAGCGAAATGCCTTCTCCCGCCACGCGTGTGGTGCTGAAAATACCGGTCGCCATTCCCGCCCGCTCTTTCGGCACCACGCTGACCGACAATCCATCCATCAGCCCCCACGGCAGGCCGGTGCCGATGCCGATAAGCAGCATCGGGGCGATCATCGCCGTGACGTTTTGCGCCAGCACCGCCTGGCTCAGCCAGCCTAAACCGGCGGCGGCAATCACCAGCCCGGCGGTGCACAGCACGCCGGCTGAAATCCAGCGCGTCAGCCACGCCGCCAGCAACGGCACAATCAGCATCGGCACGGAAAGCGCCATCATCATTAGTCCGGCGCGCTCTTCGCTCAGGCCTCTCACGCCGATGAACAGCATCGGTAAAATCACCAGCAACACCACAAAACAGAAACCGGTCGCCAGCGGCAGCGCCTGTACGCCGATGAAGCGGATATAGCGAAAAAGAGAGAGATCCAGCATCGGCTGTTTGACCCGCAATTCCACCCCGACAAATATCACCAGCAACAGCGCCGCACCCGCCAGCAGCGCAACAACCTGTGTGCTTTGCACGCCGTATTGCGGGATCGCCATCAGCGCCCAGGTGAGCAGCGCCAGCATCGCGGTAAAGGTGACGGTGCCCGGCCAGTCGATGCCGGACGCCTGCGGATTGCGGGTTTCCCGCATTTTCGATGCGCCGGTCAGCAGGGCGATCAGCGCAATCACCGTGGCGGAGAAAAACACCGCGCGCCAGCCGAAATGAGCAATCAACAGGCCCGCGAGAAACGGCCCGAAAGCCAGACCAACGCCAAAACTGCTGCCCATCAGGCTGAACGCGCGGGTGCGCGCCGCGCCGTCGAACTCCTGCGCCAGTGCCGCCGCGCCGCCCGCCAGCGCACCGGCGGCGGCGATGCCTTGCGCGCCACGCAGCACATCCATCCACAGCAAACTGTTGCTGAACGCCTGCAATAACGACAACAGGGCAAACAGCGAAACACCGCTGATGAACACTTTTTTACGGCCAATTTCATCGGCCAGCGCCCCGGCGGCCATCAGAAAACAGCCAAAGGTCAGCATAAAGGAATTGGTTATCCAGCTCAGCGCCTGCGCGCTGCCGCCGAGTTCGCGGGCAATCGCCGGTGTGGCTACCGCGCCGCTGACAAAATTGAGCGGCAGGATCACAGCGGCGATGCACACCGTTACCAGCACCCTGAGGCTGCCAGCCGGATGGGACGAGGATGTATTCATGATTTCTCCAGAAAGTGGTGTATAACGAGGATGATAAAATGTCGGCAATCTGGCGGAAACAGGCTGGAAGTCCGATGATTCAGGACGAAAACGCTCGAATAAACGGGAGTGGAAAATGGAAAACCTGAACGGCCTGCTGGCCTTTGTGCGGGCGGCGCAGAGCCAGAGTTTTGCGGCGGCGGCGGAGCGCATGGGCATATCGGCGTCGGCGGTCGGCAAAAGTGTGGCGCGGCTGGAGGAAAAACTCAGTGTGCGGCTGTTCAACCGCAGCACGCGACGCATCAGCCTGACGGATGAAGGCCAGCTGTTTTTCGAGCGCTGCCAGAATATTGTCGCGCAACTGGAAGACGCCGAGCAGGAGCTGGTGCGGATTTCCGCCGTGCCGCGCGGCAAGTTACGCATCACCGCGCCTGCCATCGGTTACCGCATGTTGTTGCCGCACCTGCCGGAGTTTCGTCAGCGCTACCCGGAGGTCGAACTGGATCTGGATTTCAGCGACCGGATGGTGAATGTCATCGACGAAGGGTTTGATATCGCCATCCGCAGCGGGGAACTGAACAGTTCGCAGATGATGTCACGCCGCCTCGGGCCGTTCCGTTTTGTGATTGTCGGCGCTGCCGGTTATTTTGCCGAACATCCTGTACCGCTTACCCCTGACGATCTTTATCAGCATGCCTGCCTGCGCTACCGGTTTCCGGGCAACGGCCAGTGGCAGGAATGGGAGATGACCAGCGCGATGCCGCCGGAGCTGCCGCTGGCGCTGAGCAGCAACAATCTGGAATCGATTTTACAGGCGACGGTGCAGGGCCTCGGGCTGGCGTATGTGCCGGAATTTATCGTGCGGCCTTATCTGGCCTCGGGCGAGCTGATCCCTGTGTTGTCACCCTATCTGAAAGAGGGCGGCAAATTCTCGGTGGTGTGGCCGAGCAGCCGCCATATGCTGCCAAAAGTGCGGGTGTTTATTGATTTTCTGACTGAAAAGCAGGTGCTGGACTGAGCCGTTTCCCCCTACTGTTTATCCAGCCATTTGCCCATTTCGCCCAGCGCATCGTCGAGATTCTCCCGCCCGAAACCGATGCGCAGGAAATCTTCAGACACGGCGTTGAGCGCTGAACCGTAGGCCACGGAAGGGATCACCATCACTCCGGTTTCATCCACCAGCCGCGTGGCGAACGCTTGCGCCCCTTCTGCGCCGGTGTAACGGGGAAAGGCGAGCACACCGGCTTTCGGCACGCTGAGCGTAAACAAGTGCGGGTATTTCGCCAGAAACGTCGTGAGCGTCGCCAGCTGACGGCGCGAACGTTCCATCACCCGTTCCAGAATGGGCGCACGGGCGTTGAGCGCGAGGGCCGTCAGGAACTCACCGGGCATGGAATTACAGATCGACAAATACTGCTTCATGCGCTCCAGCTCCAGCATCCAGGCTTTATCCTGACAGGCTACCCAGCCGATACGCAGCCCCGGCAATCCGTAAGCTTTCGAGGTCACGTTCAGCGAAATGCCGCGTTCGTAAAGATCAGCGAGCTGCGGCAGCCGGTCAGCAGGGTCAAATTCGGTCAGCCGGTAGACTTCGTCAGAGAAAATCCAGATCCCCCGCTCGCGGCACATTGCGACCAGTTCGTCGAGTTGCGCGCGGCTTATCAGCGCGCCGGTCGGGTTGTGCGGGAAATTTATCACCAGCACTTTGGTGTTGGCGCGCAACGCTGCCCGCACAAGACCGGTATCCAGTGCCCAGTGGTTATTTTCATCCAGCGCCACGCCGGTCACTTCGCAGCGCGACATCGGTACGCTTTCCAGCGACTGATAATTCGGTGTGATGACCACCGCGTGATCGTCCGCGTTCAGCAGCATCTGGAAACTGGCGTAAATCGCTTCATCGGCCCCGGCAAAACTGATCACCTGCTGCGGCGTGATATGCCGGTACGTGGCGGCGATCGCTTCGAGCAGTTCCGGCGTACCGCGCAGGGGCGGGTAATCCAGCTGGGTTTGCATAAACGCCGCGCGATGCTCTTTCCCCGCCAGTTCAAACAACGTATCGATGCTCATCGATTCAGGATAGGAGGAGGACAACGGGAAACGGACGGCGTGTTCGAGGCGCGAGAGATAGCTGATTAAACGAAAATCTTCAGGAAAAGACATGGCGTATCCGTGATGAAAAAGGGCGAAATTAGCGGCGATGGCCTTGTGCAAAACGGCGCTCGAGGCGGCTTTGCAGCAGTTCTAACACAATCGACATGATCCAGTATATCGCGGCGGCGGTGGCCAGCATTTCCATATACCGGTAGGTGCTGCGGCCATAAGACTGCGCCAAAAAGTTAAGTTCCCACAGCCCCATCAGCGACACCAGCGAGGAATCTTTCAGCATCGAGATAAACATCGACCCGGCGGGCGGAATAATGATGCGCAGCGCCTGTGGCGCGGTAACGTGCACGGCCACCGTCCAGCGCGAGACGCCGAGCGCCAGTGCGGCTTCCTGCTGACCGCGCGGCACCGAGAGCACACCGCTGCGGATCGTTTCCGCCAGATACGCGCCGTAGTTCATCGACAGCGCGATAATGCCGGAACTGAGTGCGCCGAGCACAATCCCCACCTGCGGTAACGCCAGATAGATAATCAGTACCTGCACCAGCAGCGGTGTGCCGCGAAACAGCGAGGCGTAAAAGGTCGCGCAGCCAAATGCCAGCGCGTTATCGGACATCCTGCCGAGCGCGGTGATAAGGCCAATCAGCAGACAGAAAAACATCGAGCAGGCGGTGATCATAATGGTCAGCGCCGCGCCCTGAATAAAGCCGTCCGGCGACAGGCGCAGGCCGAGCAGGAACGGCAGTTTCTGGCTAATCAGGCTCCAGTCCAGCCCCATTTTGCTGAACGTGCCGAGCAGCAGGCTGAGCAAAATCAGCCACGTCAGCCCGGTTTTGAATTTAAACGCGTGTGCCTGGTGCCAGCGTTCGGGCGTTTCCACTTTCGGCTGGCTGTCCGGGATTTGTGGCATCAGGGTACCTCGTGGGTGATATCTTCACCCAGCCAGTGCTGGGAGATTTTAGCCAGCGTACCGTCGTCGCGCAGCGATTTGATGGTGTCCGCCACTTTCTTATCCCACTCGGCGTCGCCTTTGTCGGTCGCGACCCAGTTTGGTTCCGCATACAGTTCGGTGACGATTTTGAACATCGGCGCGCGTTTGATGCGTGCGTTAGCGGTGGCTAAATCGGACACCACGCCGTCAAGGCGCACACCCGGCCCGAGTGCCAGATTCTGGAACGCCACTTCTTCATCGCTTGGAATGACATGAACGTTATCAAACGGGAAGTTGATGGACTTGCTGCCGGGGATCACCAGCGTTTTTTGCAGATACGTTTCGTAGGTTGAGCCGATGCCGACACCAATCTTTTTATTGCTCAGGTCGGCCGCCGATTTTATGCGGTCGTCTTTCTTATTGACCACTAACACTGCCGGAGAGTTGTAGTACGGCGTCGGGAAATCCAGCACTTTGGCGCGCTCGCTGTTTGGCGTCATTGAGCAGATACAGGTATCCCAGCGCCCCTGCCATTTACCGCCGACAATGGTTTCCCAGCCCGGCGCGATGATCTCAAGTTTCACGCCCATGCGCTGTGCCACGGCTTTTGCCACATCAACGTCAAAACCGGCCAGCTGGTTGTTGTCATCAATAAAGCCGAACGGCGGATAGTCATTCACGATGGCATTGCGCAGCACACCGGTTTTCGTGACGCGATCCAGCGTGGTGCCTGCCAGCGTGGTGGCGGAAAACAGCGTGGTGGCAAGGAGTGTCAGAGCAACAAACGAAGTGCGCATAAGCAGATCTTTCCTTAAATGTAACCAAACCAGGAGAATATTGTAAAAACCTACACTAAGTTTTAGACGTATAGAAGTCTGAATGCACGGTTTTCCGGCTTATAGTGATCTCTGCCGGAAATTTACCTGATGACAGTGAATTGCTTTGCGCCGCTAGTTTAACAACCCCGCGCCCACGTTAATCGACAGCCCCAGGATCGCCAGATTAAAGACGAAAGAAATCACCGACTGTAACAGGGCAATCTGCCGCATGTCGGTGGTGCCCGTCTCCACGTCGGCAGTCTGCGAGGCCACGGCAATGGTGAAAGAGAAATAGAGAAAATCCCAGTAGCCGGGCAGTTCGGGCTTCTCCGGGAAAATCATCGGCGTCACCTCTTTGCTGCGGCGCAGATAATGATGATGGGCGTAGTGCAAGGCGAAAGAGGTCGGCAACAGCGCCCACGACGCGATAAGTGTGGTCGCAGTGAGCAAAATGTGCAGCACGCGCGGCGTGCCGGTCAGATCTTTCAGCGTACCGAGCTCCATCAGGATCGCCAGAATACTCACCAGACAGGTGAGGGTGACCATGCTCAGCACCAGCGTGGCGCTCTCATCCTGCGTTTTGGCGATGTGCGCAATATCCTTCGCTTCGGTGCGCAACATGCGAAACCACAGGAAAAACAGATACAGCCACGCCAGCACGTTCCAGCTAATCAACAGCCGCTGCAACAGCCCGAGCTGGGCAGGAAGAATAAAAAAACAGACCAGCCCGGCCAGAATCGAGAACAGCAGCCGGGTACGCACCTGAAGGTAATGTTTGAGAGAAAAGCTCATGGTGTTAAGCGCTTAGCAAGGAGGAACCTGTGCTTCAACTGTAGTCGCAGATTGCGGTGTTGTAATGCCACCGGGTGACACTTCCTGACGTCTGCGCAATTTCTTCCAATACCCGCTGTGATGACAGTGATGTAGTGAACTACCTCTCACGCGTACACAGGATTGGAAATCATGTTTACTACGTCATTCTGGCCAGCTGCGGCGGCCTATCAGGTTTCAATGATGGACCTGGATGTTCCGCATCATATCAATCCTAAAGCGGTGCAAACGATCCACTATTGTCTGCGCCTGACCGAGGCGATCAATCAGCTGGAGGTCACCTGCGAAAGTCGTTTGCTGGATGCTTTGCGTGAGGAAATGGCTATCCAGTGTTTCCGCCTCGCGCCGCTGTTTGACGATCCGGATACCCGGCGGGGGCTGTTTCTGCGCGCCGAAATCCTGGCGGACGAATCAAGTGGCAAAACGTTGCTGCCGCAAATTGCCGGTCTGAATGAACAGCAGCTGGTGCTGGGCATTGGCAAAACCTCAACGTGGATTGGAAAATCGAAGCAAAGTTATTACTCGTCGTGGTTCGGCGAGCCCGCGCCGGTGTTGCAGGAAATCTCTGACGTGATGGACAGTCTGTTTCCGGAAAGCCTGCTGTTTCTGCAAAAAGAGATCGCCGCCGATTTACTGGCGCTGCCGGGCTGCGCCTACAAAATCATCACTCTTTTCGGCATTGCCGGAGAAGCCAATACCTATCCGAAACACTTCGCCTATTTCTTCCCGGAGGACGAAGGGCTGAAGCATTCCCCGGTCAAACGCACCGTGGTGTTTGCCAATACCTACCTGCAACTGTTCGAAATGTTCTCCCGTACCGAAGCCGTGCGCCTTGGCTGGGCGGAAGAGGATTTGCCGGAAAGCCACGTCTGCCAGCGTTATCTGATCGCCTGGTTCCGCGGGCATGATCTGGGGCATTCGCTGGTGCGTAACGAAAACGTCTTCCCGATGCTCAGCAAGATTGATCGCTGGGGATCGATGATGGTGCAGGAAGCGCTGGCGGATCAGTTTGGATTGCTGATGTGCCTGACGCCACAGGTGGCTGACGGATTACAGCTCGACAGAAATGTGCTGGCGCGGATCTACTTCCTGGAAATTCTGCGCTATTTGCGTCGCGGGCCGTCGAGCTACCCGGATGCCGGAGCGGCGTGGATCCAGTTTAACTATTTACGTGAGCACGGTTGTATCGAACTCTCGGCGGAGACGATCGGTTTCCACCCTGAGCTGTTCTTTACCCAGATGGCAAACCTGACCCGCATGATGAGCGAAGAATTGCTGGGCGGCGACGCCGCGCGCGCAAAAGAGTTTATGCAGCAGTATTGCCCTCACAACAATCCGGAAGATGTGGAGATCCTGATGGCGCGTCTGGGCACCACCAACGACATGATTGAATACAACCAGATGATCAAGAGAGTCCCGCTATGATGCCGTTTTCCAATGGCTTTTTACTCAGCCTGTCGCTGTGTCTGGACATCGGCATCGCCAATATCGCCATGATCACGCTGGCAATGCAGCGCGGCTATTTTCACGGTTTCTGGCTGGGGATCGGCACCTGCATTGGTGATCTGATCTACGCGGTGCTGGCGCTGGCGGGCATGACGATTTTGCTGCAATACCAGAGCGTGCGCTGGGTGCTGTGGGTGGGCGGCTCGATGATGCTGATGTGGTTCACCTATAAAATGATCCGCGCGGCGATGGCGCCTGCGGAGGATATGTCCGCCGGGGATAACGGCCAGCCGCGGTCGGTGATGCGTAATTTCGGGCGCGGCGTGGTGCTGGCGATGTCATCACCGACGGCGATCCTGTGGTTTGCGGCGGTAGGCGGCGCGCTTATCTCGCGCATGGGGCAGGGCGGCACAGCGGAAGCGTCCTGGTTCCTGACCGGTTTCTTTATTGCCGGTGTGTTCTGGACCATCGTGCTGTGCTGCGTTGGCAGCTGGGGCGGGAAAATGCTCGGCACGAAAATGCTCAAATACTCTTACGTGGCCTCGGCGATCATCTTCTCGTATTTCGCCATCTACGTGGTGATTTCCGGCTATCGCGAATTTATTCTGGTGTGATCAGCCGCGCGCGGCAGAGCCATTGAGCGACTGCGAATACAGGTGGGGAGTGATCCCCATCATTTTTCGGAACGTGTTGATGAAATGGCTTTGATCGTAAAAACCCAGGCTGATGGCGACATCCAGCGCATTGTTATTTTTACGCAACTGATTACGGGCCTCGAGTAAACGCAGCTGCATATGGTATTGCAGCGGCGGCATGCCGATGTGCTGGCGGAACAGCCGCACAAAATGGAACTTACTCAGCCCGCTGACCTGCGCCAGCGTGTCGAGATGGATCTTGCGGGTCAGGTGGTCGCGCATAAAATCGAGCGCCAGCGTGACCGGCCGCAGCGACTGCTCCTGCTCTTTCGCCGGTTCTTCCAGCAATGCGCCCAGCAACCACAATAAATTTTGCTCCTGATCGTCGTCGTTCAGCGTGCGTTTGTAATGGCGCAGCGCGGAAAACAATGCGGGATTACTCAGCACGCCTTCGGTCAGCACCGGCGCGCAGTGATCGGATCGCAGATTGTGATCGACGGATATCTGCCGCAGCAAAGACTGGGGGATGTGCACGCTGAGAAATTCCACTTTCTCATCGCCAAACAGCGATGACTGAACGGTGGACGGATTGTAGATGGTGATTTCGCCGGCACGGACCAGCTCGGTTTTGCCGTGCAGCCAGATCTCTTCCGTTCCCGTCAGATTGGCGCTGATCACGTATTCGTCGTGAGTGTGGCGCGGGAATGAGGAATTGCTCGCGGTCAGATGCGAGCACTCGATATCGTTTGCCATCGTCCATTCAGAAATAGAAAGAGACACGTTACGCTCCACGAAAGATTGCTGTGCTAAAAAGACGACTCAGACATGGCATGGGTTTTTCTTATGCGAAATTTATAGCACAAACTTTTAACAACAAAAGTGAGGAACATTCATCAGGGCCGCCTTACGCCTGCAAACGGATGTCTTCAGTACCCAGCATCACGCCATTCTTTCCGTGATGTTTTATCGCGTACATGGCACGGTCGGCGAGCAGCAGCGCCTCGCTGAAATCACTCTCGCCGGACACTTCATCAATCCCAATCGATGCGCCAATGTGTGCGTTGCCGTTATCAAGTTCAAACGGGATGGTGGCGGCATCCAGACAGGCCTGCGCTACCCGTTTGACCAGCGGATGGTTCAGCCCGTAGGGCATCAGCAACACAAATTCATCGCCGCCCAGCCGCCCCGGAATAATGCCCGGCGGGCAGGCTTCCCTGAACCGCTGACTCAGCCGCATCAGCACCTCGTCACCGCTGCGATGCCCGAGGGTGTCGTTCACATGCTTAAAATTGTCCAGATCGATAAACGCCACACACAACGGACCGCTGTTTTTTAACGCCGTAAATTGCTGGTGTAACGCGTGGCGGTTGGCCAGACCGGTGAGCGGATCGTGATTGGCCAGCGTCGCCAGTTGCTGTTCGTAATGCTTCTCTTTGGTCATGTCGATGTGCGTGCCGGTCACTTTCAGCGGACGCCCCTGGTCATCCCACTCGGTCACCCGGCCACGATCCAGCACCCAGGTCACGGTGCCATTTTTGGCCTGCATCCGGTGCAGCGCTTCGTAAAACGGCGTCTTCCCTTCCAGATGATTGTAAAAAGCCGCCAGCACATCGTCTTTATCCTCAGGGTGTAAATGTTCGCGCCAGACTTCAAAGCGTGCGCTCAGTTCTTTTGGCTGATAGCCCAGCATAGCGCCCCAGCGGCGGTTAAAGATCACCAGTTTCCCGCTGGGCACGTCGAGCTGCCACAGGCAGAGCCCGGTGCCGTCCAGCGCCGCACTGAGCTTATTTTTGGCATCGTGCGCAATCCGTTTCAGCCGGGCGTTATGCTTTTTCAGGTTCTGGAGTTGAAGCTTCAGTGAGGATTCAGACATTTCTTACTTTTAGAGCAAATAATTTTCATTCTTGCCACATGTCTGTCTTTTGTAAACCGGGAAGCCCAAAAAGAGCGTGTCGCGCCAGATTTTCAGATTTTGCCCATACCCTGGTCTGAGGTGGCTGAAGGCGCGGGGGCACAGATGCAATGTTAAATAATGCGTGCGGAGGTTATTTTTTAATGTCCAATGCTGCCGCTTTATAAAAGCAATAACCGGACAATTCTTTTTGTTTTACATATTAAAAACAATTAATAAACCCGCAGGGAAAGGTATTTGGCAATACGTGCCAGATTTCGCTGAGTATTTTATTTAATCCCGGTGTGAGGCCTTCTTCATCTTGTCATTTCCCTGGTTATTAGGGCAAAATATGCGCCCCGCGAATCGGGGATGACCCGTTTAAAAACTTCATTCAAGTACACATTCTTCTTACAAGAAAACATTCAAAAACCAGAGGCCGGGCTTCGTACCGGATAGATATTTACTTTCAAATACCGACAGTCATGTCGCAAGGAAACATAAATGGTGCATCACTCTTTTTATGTGGCGTTCTCCGTCATGGGAATTAAACATCATGTCAGATAACGTCGTCACAGGCAGCACTTCCCGCGTGGAACTGCGTAAAACGCTTACGCTGATTCCGGTTGTGATGATAGGCCTGGCCTACATGCAGCCCATGACCCTGTTTGATACGTTCGGTATTGTCTCTGGCCTGACCGACGGCCATGTGCCTACGGCTTACGCTTTCGCGTTAATCGCCGTGCTGTTTACCGCCCTGAGCTACGGCAAACTGGTGCGCCGCTACCCTTCGGCGGGGTCGGCGTACACCTACGCACAAAAAGCCATTCATCCGGTGATCGGCTTTATGGTCGGCTGGTCGTCATTGCTGGATTATTTATTTGCCCCGATGATCAATATCCTGCTGGCAAAAATCTATTTTGAAGCGCTGGTGCCTTCCGTACCTTCGTGGATATTTGTGATTGTGCTGGTCGGGTTTATGACGATATCGAATTTACGCAGTATTAAAACCGTCGCCAATATTAATACGCTGGTGGTGGTATTGCAGATCATTCTTATTACGGTCATTACCGGCATGGTTATTTACGGCGTGAATCACGGCACCGGCTATGGCACGCTGGCCAGCACCAAACCTTTCTGGGGCGAGCACGCGCATACCGTACCGATGATTACCGGCGCGACCATTCTGTGTTTCTCGTTTACCGGTTTTGACGGTATCAGTAATTTATCCGAAGAGACGAAAGACGCCGAGCGGGTTATCCCGAAAGCGATATTCCTGACGGCGCTGATCGGTGGCGTGATTTTCATCGGCGCGACCTATTTCCTGCAACTCTATTTCCCGGACATTTCCAGCTTCAAAAACCCGGACGCCTCTCAGCCTGAAATCATGTTGCAGGTGGCGGGCCGTGCGTTCCAGTTCGGCGCGCTGATTTTTTCCAGCATCACCGTGCTGGCTTCCGGCATGGCGGCGCACGCGGGGGTTTCCCGCCTGATGTATGTGATGGGGCGCGATGGCGTATTCCCGAACCGCTTCTTCGGTTATGTCCATCCGAAATGGCGCACGCCGTCATTCAACGTGATTCTGGTGGGCGCGATTGCTCTGCTGGCGATCAACTTTGACCTGGTGACTGCCACGGCGCTGATTAACTTCGGTGCGCTGGTGGCGTTTACCTTCGTGAATCTGTCGGTAATTTCCCAGTTCTGGATCCGTGAAAAGCGCAACAAAACGTTGATGGATCACCTCCAGTATCTTTTCCTGCCAATGTGTGGCGCACTGACGGTCGGCGCGCTGTGGCTGAATCTGGAACAAGGTTCGATGATCCTCGGTCTGATCTGGGGCGCTATCGGATTCATCTATCTGGCCTGTGTCACCAAAAGCTTCCGCAATCCGGTGCCGCAGTATGAGGATGTGGCGTAACTTTGCTGCTTTAGAAAATGGCTCCTGAAACGGAGCCATTTTTGTTTCTGCTATTCCACACCGAGCCAGCGCATCAGCGCCGTGACCACCGCCGCCGCAAGAATAATCACGATAAGCGGTGCCTTCCGCCATGCTAAAAACAGCGCCACGCCGACCCCCGTGATGCGGGCGAATCCGGCAAAATGTGCCCCCTCAAACAGTGCCGACGTGGCGGCAACGGCCAGTAATAAAATGGTCGCGGAATCCGATAACATTGTCTGCGTCGCGGGCGACAGCGTCAGGCGCGAACCGAGTCGGTAACCGGCCACGCGCAGGATAAAAGTGCCGGCTGCCAGCAAAGCGATACCGGCCATCCAGAGCGAATGCTGCGTCATTTTTTATGCCTCCAGGCCAGTAATCCGAGCAGGGAAAACAGCACCGGCATGCCGGCTGCCACAAAAGGGACGGCCATCACCGAGATCAGCGCGCCGCAGGACGCCGGGATCAGCGTTCTGCGTTGCTTCAGTGCCGGAAAAATCAGCGCCAGCAGGATGGCCGGGAATACCGCATCAAGGCCGATCGCCCTGATATCGGGAATAAACTGCCCGATGAAAGCGCCGGCAATCACGCTCAGCGGCCAGAACAGGGCGATCCCCAGCCCGCACAGCCAGTAAGCCATTTTACGTTTTTCATGCGAGGGCTGGGAGATGCCGAACACGACGCTTTCGTCGTTCATGAGGTGGCACCCCAGCCAGCTGACGTGTTTGCGGCCAACCAGATCTTTCACGGCAATACCGAAAGGCAAATGCCGTGCGTTAACCAGTAATCCGGCCGCCGCCGCGGCAAACGGGCTGCCGCCACCGCCGACGATGGCGATAAACAAAAATTCCGAAGCGCCGGCGAGCACCAGCAAAGAGAGCGCCAGAGGCACCCACAGCGGGAAGCCACCGGCCACCGCCAGAGAACCATAAGAAATACCGACCAGACCGTCGGCCAGGCAAACCAGAAAGATGGCTTTTACCACATCATTGCCGAGAGGCGCAAAGAGCTGCTTACGCATGATTAAATCCCATAACGAACGAATATCCATTATAATGAACGTATCTGAATCGTTCTTCAAGTCGAACGATCGTTCGTTATGTAAATCAGGGTGTCGCCATGTCTCAACCTATCAGCGTTATTTCTAAAGGTCTGGTGCGCGAACGTCAGCGTACCGGGTTATCACTGGCAGAAGTGGCCCGCCGGGCCGGGATTGCCAAATCGACGTTGTCGCAGCTGGAAGCCGGGAACGGCAATCCGAGTCTGGAAACCCTGTGGGCGCTGTGCGTCGCGCTGGATATTCCTTTTGCGCGGCTGATGGAGCCGGAACTGAGTAAAATGCAGGTGATCCGTCGTGGCGAAGGCCCGACGGTGATCGCAGAAATGGCCGATTACAAAGCGGTATTGCTGGCAACGTGCCCGCCGGGCGCACGCCGGGATATCTATCTGCTGACCACTCAGCCGGGCGCTGACCGCATTTCCAGCCCGCATCCGTCGGGCTCGGTGGAGCACATCATTATCACCCAGGGCCGCGCGCTGGTCGGGCTGGTGGGATCGCCGGTCGAGCTCAATGCCGGCGACTATATTTCCTATCCGGCAGACGTAGCGCACATCTTCAGGGCGCTGGAGCCGGAGACGATGGCGGTGCTGGTGTCGGAGCAGAACTGAAGGCCAGGCTTTTTAAATAGTTCGTGATGCTCCTCGCAAAAAGTCATTTTCGCTGTTGCTGACCTGACAAGGGTATGGCGATACTTCAGGCGCAACGGGTTATCACCGGTTGCCAACGCATTTTTATTGAGGCGTGTTACTGCTCAGGCAGGCAAGACCAAAATAAGAATGCACTTCTCCTTAGGGGAGGTGCATTTTCATTTTGGTCTTTTTTTTTGCTTTTTTTCACCGGGGAAAACCTATGGATTACACACAGCTGGGCAGTGAAATTTTAACGCACGTCGGCGGCAGGCAGAACGTCAATAAACTGACGCATTGCGCCACGCGTTTACGGATGGAATTCAATGATGACGCGAAGGTGAATGCGCAAGCTATCGAAGCGTTGCCGGGGGTGATCAGCGTGGTTCAGCGCGGCGGTCAGTTCCAGATTGTGGTGGGTAACAACGTGCAGCAAACGTTTCGCGCAATGCAAAAAGAGATCGGGGATCTCAGCGGGCAGGCGGGCGGACAGCAAAAACAGAAAGCCAAAGGTGGGATCATTTCGCAGATCATCAGCGTGATTTCCACCACCTTTACGCCGGTTATTCCGGCCATCACCGGTGCGGGGATGATCAAGGCGCTGCTGGCTATTTTGAAACTCACCGGCGTCATGAGCGCCGCCAGCCCGACCTATCATCTGCTCGACACCATCTCTGACGCGGCGTTTTTCTTCCTGCCGGTGCTGCTGGCCTACGGCGCGTCGATCAAATTTGAATGTAACCCAATCCTCGCCATGACCATCGCCGGGGCGCTGTTACATCCCAATCTGGCGCAGATGATGGCCGCCGGAACGGCGATCGATTTCATCGGCATTCCGGTACGTCTCGCCGATTATGCCGGTTCAGTATTGCCGATTATTTTCACCGTCTGGCTGATGTCGTATATCGAACGCTTCGCCGAGAAAGTCTCGCCGACCATGATTAAATTCTTCACCAAGCCGATGATCATTTTACTGGTGACGGCACCGCTGGCGCTGGTGGTGGTCGGGCCGTTCGGCATTTTCCTCAATGACGTGGTTGCCAGCGGCGCGGCCATGATTGATGGCAAAGCCAGCTGGCTTATCCCGATGCTGATGGGCGGATTGCAGCCATTCCTGGTGATCACCGGTACTGCATGGGCCATGACGCCAATTGCGACCGGCCAGCTCAGCAAGAATGGTTTTGAGATGATCAACGGCCCCGGCATGCTGGCTTCCAACATCGCTCAGGGCGCGGCAACGCTGTGCGTGGCGTTTCGCACGAAAAACAAAAACCTGCGTCAGTTAGCTTCTTCGGCCGGGTTTACCGCACTGCTTGGGATCACCGAACCTTCGTTATACGGCGTGACGTTAAAACTGCGCAGGCCGCTTATCGCCGCGATGATCGGCGGCGGATGTGCCGGTATTTATGCCGGGCTGAGCGGGCTGGTGCGCTACGCGTTCGTTTCTCCGGGCCTTGCCGCGTTACCGGCGTTTATCGGTGAAAACCCGATGAACATCGTTCATGCCCTGATTACCTGTGCCATCGCCATCGTGGTGACCTTTGCGCTGACCTGGATTTTAGGCTTCGATGATCCGGTGGAAGAGGCGACTGAACCGCAGGATACGGCACGCCTTTCCGGCGATGCGCAGCAGATCCTCAGCCCGCTGGCCGGTGAAGCCGTGGCGCTGGATCAGGTCAGTGATGATGTGTTCTCACAAGGGCTTCTGGGGCAGGGCATCGCGATTATCCCGCGTGAAGGGCTTTTGCGCGCGCCGGTTGATGGCGAAGTGGTGACCTTCCTTCCCTCCCGCCATGCGGTCGGTATTCGTGGTGATAACGGCGTCGAGATCCTGATGCACATCGGTATTGATACCGTCAGTCTGGGCGGTAAGCATTTTACTTCCGCCCTTCAGGTCGGGGACCGGGTGAAAACGGGCGATGAGCTGGTGCGCTTTGATATTCCTGCTATCACCGCGCTGGGATACGAGATCATCACGCCGGTTCTGGTGGTGAACAGTGAAGCTTATCCGCAGCTGATGTGTCGCCAGCCGGGTGACGTCAGTTTCGGAGAAACCATCATCACGCTGAATACCGCGAAGGAGAACGCATGATTTATCAGAAGCTGCAGGGGTTTCCGGAAGATTTTCTGTGGGGCGCATCAACGTCGGCTTATCAGGTGGAAGGCGCATGGAACGAGGACGGCAAAAGTCCGTCGGTGGTCGATATGCTGGTGCATCCGGCTGACACGGCAGATTTCACCGTCGCCAGCGATCATTACCATCGTTTTCGTGAAGACGTTGCGCTGTTCGCTGAGCTTGGGCTGAAGGCCTACCGCTTCTCGGTGGCCTGGACGCGCATTCTGCCGCAGGGCACCGGCGAGGTTAATCAGGCCGGGCTGGCGTTTTATCAGCAACTGATCGACGAGTTACGCCATCACGGTATTGAACCGGTGGTCACGCTCTATCACTTTGACCTTCCGTATGTGCTCGAACAGCAGGGCGGATGGGCGAACCGGGCGACGATTGAAGCCTTTGTGCAATATGCCGACGTGCTGTTCACCGCGTTTGGCAGCAAAATAAAATACTGGCTGACCATTAATGAACAAAATACGCTGATTCTGCATCCGGGCGCGATCGGCTTGCCCGAGGGCGGGGAGTTACCCACGAAGCAGGTGTTGTACCAGCAAAATCATCACATGATGGTGGCGCAGGCCAGAGTCATGGCGCTGTGTCATCAGCGGTGCCCCGCCGCGAAAATCGGCCCGGCGATCAACACCACCTCGATGTATCAGGAAACCTGCCATCCGCTGGATGCCATCGCCGCCCATAACTGGGAAACCCTGCGCGGCTGGAGTTTTCTGGATGTCGCGGTGCATGGCCGTTACAACGCGCTGGCGTGGCGTTATCTTGAAGATCGCGGCCTGACGCCGGTGATGGCACCGGAAGATGCCGCCATACTGTTGCAGGGGAAACCGGATTACGTCGCCATCAATTACTATTCCACCGCGACCATTGCCGCCAGCCGTGGCGATGCGTCTGATATCAGCGCGCGGGCAGGCGACCAGCAAATTATGCTCGGTGAGCCGGGCGTTTATCGCGCGGCTGACAATCCGTTTGTGGATAAAACGCCGTACGGCTGGGTGATTGACCCGGTGGGCCTGCGGCTGACCTTACGCAAGGTCTGCGAACGCTACCATCTGCCCATTCTGATCACGGAGAATGGCATTGGCGCACCGGACACCTTGCTGCCGGACGGATCGGTGAATGATGATTACCGCATGACGTTTATGCGTCAGCACATTGAGCAGATGCAACTGGCGATTAACGACGGCGTGGCGCTTATCGGGTATTGTCCGTGGGCGGCCATTGATGTGGTCAGCACCCATCAGGGTTACGCTAAACGCTACGGGTTTATCTACGTCAACCGGGGTGAAAAAGACCTGATGGATCTGCGGCGTATCAGAAAAAACAGCTTTGGCTGGTATCAGCGAGTCATTGCCTCAAACGGCGTGCAGCGCGATTAACACAGAGGATGATGGCTGAGAAGATGAAGGTCATTAAGGTACTCAATAATAGCCTGGTGCTATCAACGGATCACGATAACAACGAAGTTATCGTTATGGGCAAGGGTATTGGCTTTGGCAGCAAAGTGGGTGACGTTCTCGACCCGGCCAGCATCGAGAAAATCTATGCAGTACAAGATAATCAGAAAGGCCGTGAATATCTTCGTCTGATTGAAGATACGCCGGAAGCGCATATTGAGATTGTGCAGACGATCTTAAGCCTGGCAAACGCCGGGCTGAAGGGGCGGATCAACGAGCAGATTTTTTTCACGCTGGTCGATCACATCAGTTTTGCCATTGAGCGTTATCACAAGGGCATCACGATCCAGAACCGGCTGCTGTTCGAGGTAAAACGCTTTTATCCGCATGAGTTTAGCGTGGCCACACAGGCGCTGGTGTACATCAACCAGCGCCTGAATATCCAGCTCCCGCAGGAAGAGGCGGGGAATATTGCCTTTCATCTGGTTAACGGTCAGACCGATGTGCAAAACATGGAGCACACCCTGCTGGCGGTGAAAATGCTGAAGGATATTTTCAATATTATCCAATATCACTTTCGTCTCACGCTCGACACGGAGTCGCTCAATTACGCCCGTTTTCTGGTTCATATGCAGTTCTTTATTCAAAGAATGGTGGAGAAACAGCAGGTTGTCTCAAAGGATGATTTTATCTTTTCACAGGTCATTAAAGAGTATCCGCACGTTTACCGCTGCGCTCTGCTGATCCGCGATTATATTAAAAATCTGCTGGAGATGGAGATGTCCAACGATGAGCTGCTGTATCTGGTCATCCACCTGACGCGTATTACGCAAAGTGACGTCTGAACCCTCTCTCATTGCGGCAGTAACGCCGGCGTCAATGAGTCAATAACGTGACCAGGCTGCTGGCCACGTTATTGACTGTCAGCAGGATGGCTCAGGCCAATTTTCCCGCCCGGTAATGTCTCTTTTCCCTTCAATAATCTCCCACCCCGGTTTTATCTCTGTGAGAATATTCATTTGATTATAAAATCCTGAAAATTCTAATAAACAGCAGAACCCCCCTCCCTAAATGAATTTTTATATTAAGAATGCTCTTAGTATTTCACTGACAGATGAAACGACTTATTTCGCCTGACGCCATGAAATAATGGCGAAAATAGCTGATCTCTGCTTAATAAGAATGCTCTTATAAAACAGCCGCTGTTTCAAAATGTCACATCTGTGGTCATAAACAGCATTAAAAGGCTAATGAATTCTGATTCTAAATACTTTTTTAAGAATGTTACCCAGTATCGATAATTTTGTGATTAATTTGCGTAAAAACTTAAACTAAAATTCCGTCTAAAAAAGTTCATTATCCTGTACTAATCAAAAAATACAGTCTAAATCGCGTGTTAATAAAATTATTCTGACCCTGTGAATTGCGCTTAAGAAAGGTCTTAGATTTCAAGCCTTATTAATGCTAAAAGCGTTACATGGCTCACAATTCGAGTGAGAATACGAATGATTACTAGGACAACGCCTAGTGTTGAGTGGGGTAAATAACGATAATAAAGCGTAAATCGATCGGTGAAACCTATTGTTGGGTGTAATAGTGAGCGAGATAAACGATTTGAAGAGTTTTGGCTGCGTATTACTCTACTGGAAGTCACTGGGAAGGAATAAATATGATGTGAGCAATGATGAATAATTTCGTTTTTTTAAGCGTTATGAAAGTGCTCTATTCTTCCCGCTCTGTTAGAGAAGTGTCTGAGCGTTTTTAAAAACCACACTATTAGGCGGCCCAATGCCTCGGGTAATAATCTGGAGTGAGTGCCAGTTTACTAAATTGGCGATAAAAGAAATAATCTCCAAGAAACTGCCTTACGTTAACGGTGTCATTTTTTTTAACCGTGACGATGAGGTGAACTTGTATACAAAAGATTATCTGATTATTGATCCATCGGGAGGCGGCTTTCACAAGTGTTATGAGTTTTTAAACGAAAATATCAATGTGCTGGATCCGGAACGAATACTTATCATTTCTTCAGAAGTAGACATGCTGATGCTGGGGTTACTGCTTAAAAAACAATTCAAATTTCTTAAAAAGAAAAAAGGGCTGTCAGAGATAGTCAGTGCAATACAGCAGTTTATTCAGCTTCAGAACATGACCAGTAACAAGGAGTCGTTTGATTATAAAATCACAAAAATGGAAGAAAAGGTTTTAGTCATGATGATGACCGGTCTTTCTGTGACCAGTATTTCAAACATACTCAAACTTAGCGTTAAAACGGTCAGCGTACATAAGTGTAATTCTCTAAGAAAGATAGGTGTTGATGCCAGCAGTAGTTCGGCTTTGTTCTTTCTGCATAAGCATGCTGTAGGTAACAGAATAACCTGATTGAATTTTAACAGACCAGGCACCTATTGCTGGTTTGGATAATGTCTCTTTGTATTATTTTTACCATGGGGTAAGGGATGCGTACGGTCAAAAGAAGTGATTCCAGTTATCTCTTTGAACCGATAGTGACAGTATCTGGCGGGATACTGGGTTTTGAACTGGTAAAAAAGTCAGCGCATCAGGCTGCCAATAAACAACATCCGCACGACGCGGGGAGCCAGACATTTCATTTATCTGCCGAAGAAAGAATCAAAAACTTCTTCGACGCGGTGACGCTGGCCTGTATTAATGCCGATATCTTTATCCACAATAATTTTTTACTTTCAATACGAGTCGACTACGAGATTGCCAGCCATATCGTGAATAACGCAGCGATGCGCAACGTGTTACAGCAGCACAATTATATAAGACTCACGCTGGATGCGTTTTTCCCCGAGTTCAGTGCCGAACAGGACCGCCCGGTTCTGCACGCGCTGTCAGAGCATGGCCCCTTATGGCTTGACCATTTTGGGGAAGGCAATACCAGCCTTACACTGGTCATGAATGAGAAGTTTGAACATATAAAAATAAGTCAGCATTTTTTTTGGCAACACCAGGGAACCTTATCTTTTCGACAAATTATTGAGCACCTTCAGCCATACAGTCAGGGCGTTATTATTGGCGGCATTGAAAGCGCCCGCCACCTGGAATATTTGAAAGGCAGTCAGATCCAGGGGATGCAAGGCATATTATGGTCGGCCTACAGTCAGGAGGAATTCATCCAGTCTTTTTTCTGACACTGTAAATATCAATAGGCATCAATTTTTTAATTCATTAAAGCAAGAATCGCCATCATCTGAATGCCCAAGGTGAGGGGATCCTGCTGCCCGGATAATTGCACTCTTTTTTTGGCAAATTGGTGGCCGTAAACCAGGGGCGGTAGCGTAGCTGAAAATAACGGCACAATCAAAAAACATGATTATAAAAAAATCCATGCTGACGCCCTGAATCTCAGCATCTTATTCACCATCATATCGTCTCTTTTCGGCTCACTGAAAAGGGAGGTTGATTATTTATTGTGGGGGGTATATGAAATTTCTCACCAGAAATGTTTGCGCCAGTTTATTTCTCGCTTTATCTGACTTCCTCAGTTTCACCCTTTCGCTTTATATAGCGAAGGGCATCCTAAATAATGTCATGACTCACTTTGAGCAACGTATTCCTGATGCTCAGACCGCCGGCTGGATTGTCCTGCATGGCGTACTGGCATTCTGCTGCGTTGCGTGGTTTCACCTGCGCCTCAGGCACTATTATTATCGCAAAACATTTTGGTTCGAGCTGAAGGAGATCCTTCGTACATTGCTGATTTTTGCTCTGATCGAAATCGCGGTGATCGCCTTCGCCAAATGGTATTTCTCGCGCTATCTGTGGGTCCTGACATGGATACTTGTTTTGATTGCGGTCCCTGTGGCGAGAATGCTGACCAAACAGGCGCTGCATGCCTTTGGCTTCTGGCAACGCGATGCCATCATTATTGGCAGCGGCAACAATGCCCGCGAAGCGTATAGCGCCATCAAAAGTGACAGGAATCTGGGTTTACGCGTCACCCAGTTTATTTCCAGTGAAGGTACTGATCAGCCGGGAGATATGATTGAAGGCATACGTATCATGCCCTCTGACGAGAACTGGGTACGGACGCATGTCGATAAAAAAACGCAGTTTATTGTCGCGGTGGAGTCGCATCAGAGCGGCATCCGTAATGCATGGCTGCGGGTATTTATGATCCACGGTTACAGTTCGGTGTCCGTTATCCCGACGTTACGCGGTATGCCGCTGGATAACACCGATATGTCGTTTATTTTCAGCAAGGAAGTGATGATCTTCCGCGTGCATCAGAATCTGGCAAAATTTTCTTCGCGCGTCACCAAACGGCTGTTCGACATCGTCACATCTCTGAGCATCATCATCCTGTTATCGCCTCTGCTTATCTACATTACCCGTAAGGTCCGCAAAGATGGTGGCCCGGCCATCTATGGTCATGAACGCATTGGGCAGTCAGGCAAACCCTTCAAGTGCCTGAAATTTCGCTCGATGGTGATTAATTCCAAAGAGGTTTTGGAAGAGTTGCTGGCAGGTGACGCAGAAGCCCGGGCGGAATGGGACATGACCTTCAAACTCAAAAACGATCCGCGCATAACGTCGATCGGTCATTTCCTGCGAAAAACCAGTCTCGATGAGTTACCGCAACTGTTTAACGTACTTAAAGGTGAGATGAGCCTGGTCGGTCCGCGGCCCATTATTACTGCGGAGCTGGTGCGTTATTACGATGAGGTCGAGTATTACCTGCTGAGCAAGCCGGGAATGACCGGATTGTGGCAGGTCAGTGGTCGCAGTGAGGTGGATTATTCCACGCGGGTTTATCTTGATGCCTGGTATGTTAAAAACTGGTCCATGTGGAATGATATTGCCATTCTGTTCAAAACCATCGGCGTTGTATTGAAAAAAGAAGGGGCCTATTAATTATCCTGTGATCATGGCAAGCATTGAATAACGCATTACCATAATGAGATCTGCAAAATAAATAATCTGACTTTTATTTCATGTCAGCAGAGCTTCTCTGTCTTGGACATGAATTTTTTGATTGTTTTTTAATATCTTCACACAGGAATGATGATTCGCGACTGCCGGAAGGGAATACGGAATTACTCTGGAAGGCAGATTTAACACTAAATAGCAGATGATGTGAGATAATGAAAAATAGCTTTTTTAATATTTCTTTAGTGATATTAACGTCCGGTGTATTGAGTGCGTGCACCGTCATACCCGGACAAAGTTTAAATACAGGGGACAAGCACGTAGTTGAACAACCGGACAGCAATTTTGATATTGATAAACTGGTCAATGTATATCCGTTAACGCCACGACTGGTTGACGGATTACGGCCAGATGCTGTCACGGCGCGCCCCAATCCGGAATTAGATCAGCAGCTTAAAGCCTATCAGTATCGTATTGGTGTGGGCGATGTGCTGATGGTCACGGTGTGGGATCACCCGGAACTCACCACCCCTGCCGGGCAATACCGCAGTGCCAGTGATACCGGCAACTGGGTGAATGCCGATGGCACGATTTTCTATCCCTATATCGGCAAATTAAAAGTCACGGGTAAAACGGTCAGTCAGATCCGGGAAGATATCAGTACCCGCCTGGCGACCTATATAGAGAGCCCGCAGGTGGACGTCAGCATTGCGGCTTTCCGCTCACAGAAAATTTACACCACCGGTGAAGTCATAAAATCCGGTCAGCAGCCCATCACTAACATTCCTCTCACGGTGATTGATGCGATTAACGCGGCGGGCGGATTAGCGCCGGACGCTGACTGGCGCAATGTGGTGCTAAACCACAACGGTAAAGACACGCAGATTTCGCTGCATGCGCTGATGCAAAAGGGTGACCTGACCCAGAACCGCCTGCTTTATCCCGGCGATATTTTATTTGTGCCGCGTAATGATGATCTGAAAGTGTTCGTGATGGGCGAAGTTGTCAAACAAAGCACGCTCAAAATGGATCGCAGCGGCATGACGCTGGCGGAAGCGCTGGGCAGTTCAGACGGTATTTCACAGAGCATGGCTGATGCCTCGGGGATCTTTGTTATCAGGCCGCTGAAAGGCAGCAATCAGGGCAAGATCGCTAACATTTACCAGCTTAACGCCAAAGATGCGGCATCGATGGTAATGAGTACCGAATTCCAGCTGCAACCCTACGATATTGTCTATGTCACCACCGCGCCGATCGTGCGCTGGAACCGCGTGATTTCCCAGATTGTCCCGACCATTACAGGCGTGCATGACATGATTGAGGCCGGTCGTTTCGTGCGGCAGTGGAATCCATAATGTTTGATGCCATTTTGATTGTCTGCACGGGCAACATCTGCCGCTCACCGATAGCTGAAAGGCTGCTGAGGCAGATGTTACCCGATAAGAAAATAGACTCGGCTGGTATGGCGGCGCTGGTGAGTAACCCGGCTGACCCCGGAGCGATACAGGTCGCCAAAAAGCACCTGTTAGCGCTTGAAAACCACCACGCCACCCAGTTCACCTCTGCCCTTGGCCGCCAGTACGACCTGATCCTGGTAATGGAGAAATCTCACCAGGAGCAAATCAGCCGTATCTCACCTGAGGCGCGCGGCAAGATTATGCTGCTGGGGCACTGGCTCGGACAGAGGGAGATCCCCGACCCTTACCGAAAAAGTCAGGAAGCCTTTGAGTCTGTTTACCGGCTAATCGACCAGGCCTGTCAGTCCTGGTTACAAAAACTGAACGGATAACTCCATCAGGGAAATCAACGCATGTCTCCAGTCATATCAAAAACGCCCGCTTCACCCGATTCCGATGAAATAGATTTAAGTCGTTTAATTGGCGAACTTATTGACCACCGTAAATTAATTATTGCCATCACCTCGGTGATTACTGTGCTGGCTATTATTTATGTTCTCTTTGCCACACCGATTTATCAGGCTGATGCTCTGATTCAGGTGGAGCAGAAACAAGGTAATGCGATCCTCGAAAGCCTGAGCCAGGTATTGCCGGACGCCCAGCCTCAGTCAGCGCCTGAAATCGCGTTATTGCAGTCGCGAATGATCCTGGGAAAAACGGTAGATGATCTGAACTTACAGGCCGTGGTGAAACAGAAATACTTTCCGCTGCTGGGCCGGGGATGGGCAAGATTAACCGGCGAAGTACCGGGTAAGCTGTCGATCAGTCGTTTGTATGTGCCTTCGGGCGGCGGCGATGTCCCTAAATTAGTGATTACGGTTATAGATAAAAATAATTATCGGGTCGAAGGCGATAATATCGACATCAAAGGCGTGGTCGGCAGTCTGCTTAATGAGAAAGGGATTTCATTGCTGGTCAATGATATTCAGGCTCCGGCGGGCAGCCGTTTCAACGTCTATTACCTGAGCAGATTACGGGCGATAAACGATTTGCTTGATGCCTTCAGCGTCACTGACCAGGGAAAAGACACCGGCATCCTGAACCTTTCGCTGAACGGCGATAATCAGGAACTGATCTCAGCCATCCTCAACAGCATCAGCCAGAACTATCTCGATCAAAATATCGCCCGTCAGGCTGCGCAGGACGCCAAGAGTCTCGATTTTCTTGATCAGCAATTACCACAGGTGCGCACGGATCTGAACACGTCTGAAGATGCCCTGAATACTTACCGTCGGCAGAAAGACTCCGTCGATCTTTCACTTGAGGCGAAATCCATCCTCGACCAGATAGTGAATGTCGAGAGCCAGTTGAATGAGCTGACATTCCGCGAAGCTGAGATTTCACAGCTCTACACTAAAGATCATCCTACCTACAAAGCACTGTTAGAAAAGCGCCAGACCTTACTGAAAGAACGGGATCGGTTGAACAAAAGTGTTTCCGCCATGCCCGCGACCCAACAGGAAGTGGCCAGACTTAGCCGTGACGCAGAGTCCAACCGCGCCATCTACATGCAACTGCTTAACCGTCAACAGGAACTGAGCATCGCCAAATCCAGTGCAATTGGTAATGTGCGGATCATCGACACGGCCGTGACTGAACCGAAAGCGGTAAAGCCGAAGAAAGTGCTGATTGTATTAATTGGACTGATATTGGGTGCTCTGATTTCAGTTGGATTGGTGCTTCTGCGCGTATTCCTGCGTAAAGGCATTGATTCACCTGAGCAGCTGGAAGAGAAAGGGATCAATGTTTACGCCAGTATCCCGCTTTCAGAATGGCTGACCAGAAACAATAAGTCAGACAAAAAGCGGTCATTGAAGGCAAAAAGAAAAACATCGGCCACTAATTTTCTGGCGGTCGAGAACTCCGCCGATCTGGCGATTGAAGCGATTCGAAGTCTGCGAACCAGCCTGCATTTCGCGATGATGGAAGCCAAGAACAATGTGCTGATGATTTCTGGCCCGAGCCAAAGTGCCGGTAAAACCTTTATCAGCAGCAATCTGGCGGCGGTTATTGCTCAGGCAAACAAAAAGGTTCTTTTCATCGATGCGGATATGCGAAGAGGGTATGCCCACAAATTATTCAAAGTAGATATTGATGAGGGGCTTTCAAGTATTTTATCCGGCAAGACAAGCCCTGATAAAGCCGTCAAGAGTGTTTCCTCCGTGAATATTGATTTCATATCAAGAGGGGAATTACCTCCTAACCCGGCCGAACTTCTGATGCACCCGCGCTTCGAGACACTGATGACCTGGGCATCTGAACATTATGATCTGGTTATTGTGGATACACCGCCAATTCTGGCCGTGACAGATGCAGCAATTATCGGACGTTACGTCGGTACCACCTTGTTGGTTGCGCGTTTCGAAATGAATACCGTCAAAGAAGTGGAAGTCAGTATCAGGCGTTTTGAACAAAGTGGTATACGCGTGAAAGGGTGCATCCTTAACAGCGTTATCCGAAAAGCCAGCAGTTATTATGGCTATGGTTATACAAATTATGATTATTCTTATTCAACCAAAAATGATTAAGTTGATTTGTAAACCAGAAATAACATTGGGTATGATATGAATATTGAAAGATTTGCATTTCCAACTTTCATTTTTTTCATCTTTGTTAAAGCTTTTTCTGGCCCCATTGGCATGGTCGTTCCGTTGGTTAATTACAGTGCCGTGCTTATTATGCTCGTGCTGTTAATTTACAAGTGGATAAAAAATCTGCTGGTTATGCCATCGCTGATCATTATGTCCTGTCTGTTCATCTTTTATATCATGCTGGGCACACTTAACAGTGGCCTGATTCAGACACTGTTTGGTGTGTATATATTTATACCCTTTATGTTTAGCGTGGCGTTTTCCGGTGCAATATTTGATGGATTACTGAATTATTCAAATAAGTATTTCGTTTTTTTTGCTGCCACAAGCGTAATGGGTGTTATGTATGTGAGCAGTTTTGGTGCCCCCTGGCTAGGGGGCATTATGGATATTGGTAGTTATTCTAAGGTAGTATCGCGAGACTGGACAGCGGGAGGGGCTTTACGTAATCCCGGCTTCACCGCAGCATCATTTGATGCTGCGACATTGATGTTAATCAGCTTCTTCTTTTTATTGTATAAGCTGAGAAGTAAAAAAAGATGGATAAGTTACGCGTTGATTTCCGTTATCCCTCTCTATCCAATTTATCTTACAACCACGAAGACCACCATTTTAACCTATGCAATATTAGCATTGGTGATGATCTTACCCTCATTCGCCGCCATAGCTTTCTCAAGAATATCTATCGTATTCAGCGTGTTGTTTTCATATTTTTATATGTTACCAGGACAAGGGCAGACACGTTATGACGAAACCAATACGTTTTTGCAGCGAATGTATGAAACTTGGCCCAAAGCTATGGGGTTACTAAAGGATAATTATGCTTATCTGATAGGTAAGGGTATCGGCGGAATAGGAACACCCTCATTATTATTTTCACCTCAAAGTTATAATCCGGCAGACAATGCATTAGTGTATCTGTATGTGATAAGCGGATCGGTCAGCGTTGTGTTTATTATTCTTTTTCTGTTTAAGTTTTTACTCTCCAGTTTTCATGATAAATATGCCAGAACGGCTTATTATCTGTTTGCCTTTTGCATCTTTACAGGTGGTGTGACGTACAATCTGTTTGAATCTGTATTTTATGCTCCATTTTCAGGAGTATTGGTCGGTGTCATTTTTAATAGCAGGTTCTGTGTGATGCGCAAGTTTAACTCGGTGAATTCGACCAGTGTCAAAATGCAGTAAAAATCATCATCACTGGTTTTACTTATATCCATTAAGGAGTCGATGTGATCCCCAAGGTCATACATTACTGTTGGTTTGGCAGGGCGAAAAAACCAAAATCAGTACAAAAGTATATTGATGCTTTTCATCGTCTTAAACCCGAAGGATATGAAATCATTGAATGGAATGAAGAGAGTTATCCGCTTGAAGGCAACACTTACCTTCTTAACGCGTACAAGCAAAAAAAATGGGCTCACGTGTCCGATTTTGTCAGGCTAGACGTGTTATATAATTATGGGGGAATTTACCTTGATACCGATATTGAAATTGTGGGTGGTTTCGAAGATTTGTTGAATCTTAATCTTTTCATGGGATTTATGTGGGATTGCAATTTGGGAACGGCTGTCATCGGTGTGGCCAAAGGAAACCCGATTATTCAAAACCTCAGGGAAAAGTATCTGAAAGAAGAAATATCGTTGTCTTCACCGAACAATGATTTATTTACCCGATATTTCCTAAGCTCAGTATCCGGGTTTAAACTCAATGGTAAAGAGCAGGTACTGCCAGGAAATATCAAGATATTTGAAAAGTGTGTTTTTGAACATCCTTCATTATTTAAAAGAAAAAACAAAACGATACATCACTTTTCGCAATCCTGGAAAAAAACAAACAAGTTTAAATCCAGACTTAAAGGAATGGTGGTTTCAGTTATGGGGCTATATTTATACAGAAAGTACATATGTAAAAAATCGCTCCGCATTTCACCTTTTTATGAACGCTACAAACATGACCTTAGCACTAAGTGAGTAATAGTATTCAATTAAAGAGAATGTAATGATAACTTGTTACTTATTAGATGAACGATTATGAAAAAATATTTAGCAAACTCACTTTGGGTCTTATCAGAAAAAGTGATACGACTGACCGTCGTATTCTGTCTTTTTTCATACATCTCACAGAAGCTTTCAGTTTACGACTTTGGTGTATTTTCTCTGGCTCAGACCATAGCCTCATTAATGATCGGGATTGTTGCATTTGGATTTGATAATGTACTGATAAAAGAATTTGCAATTTCTGAGAAAGTTAATGAGGTTTTCTCGACCTCTTTCATCTTTAGAATGATGCTTTCAACATTAGTTGTTTTAATTTTCCTAATCTATATTTTGATATCAGATTACAAGGATGTATATAAGGCTGTTTTTTTAATTTCTTCTTTCAGTGTTTTTTTTCAGGTTCAGACAATTTATTACTCTTACTATCAGGCGATATCACGCTCAAAAGTCATTACAAAAACAAGTGTTATAGCATTAGTTATTTCTTCGTTGATTAAACTTGTCATAATTTATCTTAATTTGGGGTTGGTTTACTATACTCTATCATTTTGCCTTGATTACTTATTTTCTTTCTTATTGATTTTTCTTGTTTCCAGAAAAGGTGGATTAATTCTTAGCTTCAAGTTTTTCAATAAAAAGACATTAACCTCTTTATTACGACAGTCATCACCTATTCTCATTTCTACTTTAATCGTAATGATTTATACACGGGTAGATCAGTTCATGATCGCCAAAATGACAGGGATGGAAGATGTTGCCAGATTCAATGTGGCGGTAAGAATCTCAGATGCTTACATGTTTATTCCTCTTGCAATATCAGCCTCATTTTTCCCGATGGTGGCAAACGACAGTTCAGCCAGTAACATAAGAAAATATTTCAACATTACACATTTTTTCACTGTGATATCAGGATTGCTGGTGATTTTGCTAACACCATTTATCGTTAATGCGTTTTTTGGTGAGCGTTATCATGATTCTATTTCTGTGATCTATATTATCGTCATAGCAAATATTATCTCTTCATTAGGTTCTGTCAGTACCAACATACTTATCATCCGTGGAATTACCTATCTGAGAATATACAGAGCGATATACGGTTTAGTGATCAATGTTGTGTTGAATTTTTTCCTGATCCCTAAGTATGGCATGCTCGGTGCAGCCTATGCCTCCCTCTTTAGCCAGATAATTGCAGCATGGGTAAGTAATGCATTCACCAAAAAAACGAGAGACTGTTTTTATTATCAATCGCTTTCTCTGATGACGTTTGGCATTCCTGCAATAAGAGATATTATTAGGGCAATGAGAAAGGTTTAATTCAGTGAGTACGACTCGTAAAGAGTTCACGTAAACAATTATTTGGAAGAAACATGAAGAATGTTCTTTTTGTTATGCCATTTCTTGGCAGGACAGGTGCTGAGCGCGTGATTTGTAATCTCATTAATAATATTGACCCAGGGCTATACCGTCCTCATGTTCTTCTTTATGCCAAGGATCCAGTACGTAATACACTTTTGAAAAGTTTACCAGATGATATTCCTGTCAGTTACCTTAATGTGAGAGGCCGCGCCCGGTATAATTTGCATAAGATTATTTTTGGTATCAGACGTTATTGCAAAGAAAATGACATTGAGACGATGCTAATCAGTGATGGCACAGCGAATGCCTTTATATCACCATTTTTGTTTATATTGGGCAGAAACGTCAAGAAAATTGCCAGAGAATCTAATCTGCCAAGTCTTTACGAAAAAAATCCTCTGGCGAAAATGCTGTATAAATTATGTTATAAAAACTATGACGTTATCATCGTTCAAAGTGATGACATGCTGGCAGATCTCACTTTAAAAATGGGGATACCTGATTCAAAGGTGGTTAAAATAAATAACCCATTAGACATTAAGGTGATAAGGGAAATGTCTTCCCTGAAACTGGAGCATTCATATCCAAAACATAAAGTTAATCTTTTGACTATAGGCAGGCTGACCTACCAAAAAGGTTTTGATATTTTAATTAATGCATTTTCAAAAATTAGTAATGACAATTTTCATCTTACTATTGTAGGTACAGGCGAAGAAAAAGAAAAATTAACTCAGCAGGTAAAATTATTAGGCTTACGTCAAAAAATAACATTTATCCCTTCAACAGAGAATCCTTACGCATTGATGAAGCACGCAGACGTTTTTATCTCCAGCTCTCGCTGGGAGGGATATCCTAATGTCGTTATTGAATCACTAGCCTGTGGTACCCCTGTCGTAGCAAATAACTATCCCGGCGGAATTAACGAGATAATCCACGAAAAAAATGGCTTTATATGTAATTTGGAAACGGAGTTATCCCTGGGGTTAGAGTATGTTACACATTTAACAGACATAGAGTTTGACAACCAAAAAATAATCAAGATATTTAAAGAGTATGAATCATTACTCTAGCTGAATTTTGACGTTTAAAGAGAGCAACAGCGGATGGAACAGATATGATGCCAGCCAAAATTTTAGCCTTAATACTGTTTGTTATCCCCGCCTTTACTAATGCAAGTATGGATATTGGTGTGGCAACCCATCTTAGCGATTACAACCAATCCTCAGATGATTACAGAGATATAATCAAAAGTTTAGGTTTTGATTCTGTGAGAGATGGCTTTTCATGGAATTCTGTTCAAAATGAAGCAGGCAAACTGAATATTTCGAAGCAACGAATAAATTCAGATAACTTTTTTGCTATGAATAGTCGCCAATCTGATGATATCTCGACCCTTTTTGTTCTGGGATATGGCAACAATCTCTACACACATGGTGGGTACCCTCAGAACCGGGAGCAAGTCGATAAGTTTGTAGACTATGTCGCCTGGGTTGCCACACGCTATAAAGGAAAAGTTAAATACTACGAAATATGGAATGAATGGTTGCTTGGAACCGGAGTAGGATCAAAAAGAAATAAACCCGATGATGAAATATTTCTTTATCTTGTTAAAAAATCCTCTGAGAAAATAAAACAAATAGACCCAAGTGCTGTTGTTCTTACCGGCTCTGTTAATCCATTACACAAGAATGAAGTTAATTGGCTAAATGGTCTGATTGATAAAGGATTAATGAATTATGTCGATGGGATTTCAATTCATCCCTATGCCTTCAATGAACCTGCTAGTGTCCGAGATCCGGAAGGGAGTTTTATTGCCCTTGATAGTTTCGAGGCTTCGTTGACAAACAGAGTGGGTAAAGCAGTGTCACTCTATATCACTGAGATGGGCTATCCCACCGGATCAGGATTTACCGGTGGTGTATCGAATATTATTTCTGCACAGAACATGGTCAAATATACGCTTTTAGCGGTTTCAAAAAACTATGTCAAAGGACTGTGGTGGTACGATTTAATGGACGATGGTCCCGACAAGAAAAATAAAGAGCATAATTTCGGATTACTATACCGTGACGGGAGTGAGAAGGAGTCAGCTCAGTTGATCAAAAAACTTCTTCCTCTTATCAGAAATAAAAACTTATTACTCACCAGTAGTGAAAATCAGCACTATGTTATTACCGCGCAAGAAGGTGGCCAGTTGGTATGGGAGCGTGGTCAGAACTATTCTGTTCAGCAATGGCTGATAAAGATAAACGGTCTTAATCATTAACTTCGAGGTGGTTATCGTTGAGGAATATACTGCGTGGACTCTATTTAATAGTGATGAAGTTTTTTAAAGTTATTTACTGTATGTACCATTTCAATGACGGCCGTATAGCACTTTATAGTGAACTTACTATAGGGCTTAAAGTTTTAAAAAATAACAGAACCACACTTCCACATCCCTTCGGCGTAGTTATCGGTAGAGGCGTCAGTATTGGTGTGGACTGCCGAATTTATCAAGGGGTCACCATTGGGTCTAAATTTGAAGATGGTGTCACCTATCCGGTTATTGGTAATAACGTAACAATATACGCTAATAGCGTCATTATTGGGGATGTGAGAATTGGTGATAATGTCATTATTGGCGCGTCGACATTGGTTATACAAGATGTTCCTGAAAATTCAATCATTGTAGGCAACCCTGCAAGAATAATAAGTAAATCTATCTGATATTGCGATGCTTATTTAATTCTCATCAAATTTAATTTAAATAACACTGGGTTAATTTTGTGATGATATATATTAATGGCCGTTTTTTGACTCAAAATATGTCGGGTGTACAGAGATTTGCCGAAGAGATCTCATTGCAGATTGAACATATCAGAGATGATGTGGTTTTTCTTGTGCCTGATATCAAAGCTATAAAGAAACAGTCTTTGCTAAAACGTATCAATGTTGAGGAAGTACCGGGTTTAAAGGGGCACTTGTGGGAGCAGATTACCCTGCCACTCTATTTGTTGAGAAGAAAAAGTCCTTTATTGATCAACTTGTGTAATACAGCACCTGTTTTTTATTCTCATCAGCTTGTCACACACCATGATATCACCTATCTGAAGTATCCAAAGAGTTTCCCTTTCTCTTTTCGTTTGTTATATCGGATTATTTCACCGCTCATAATACGCAACAGTAAGCAGGTTATCACGGTTAGCCAATTTTCTCGTTCTGAAATAGCAAGTCGCTATCGGTGCCCGGATGAAAAAATCAAAATAATTTACAACGCTGTTTCTGATATATTTAAACCCCCAAAAGAGTTAGCGTCTCATACAGATAAACAACGTTATTTGTTGGCAGTATCATCCACTAATTACCATAAAAATTTCCATGGGTTAATTGATGCTTTTTCAGATGCCAATTTAGATATTGATTTGAAAATCATCGGTGGAAGTGCTGATGTTTTCTCAAAATTAGAACTTAAACGTAATCATCCGCGCATTCACTTTGTGGGTAGGGTTAATGATGATGAGTTAGTTAAACTTTATCAGCATGCTACTGCGTTCGTGTTCCCTTCTTTTTACGAAGGATTTGGTATTCCGCCTTTGGAAGCTCAGGCATGTGGTTGCCCTGTAATATCGTCAAATACCGCCTCAATGCCGGAAGTGTTAGGTGAAAGTGTCTTGTATTTTAATCCTGAATCTAAACGCGAATTAATCAATGCATTACGCTTAATTGTCACCGATGCGGAATTAAGGGCACAGTTAGTTGAAAAAGGCTTTAAAAATACAGAGCGATTTTCCTGGGCTAAGTCGGCAGGTAAATTAAACGACATTATCCGGAAATTTAATTTTTAACTATCAACTGTCAAATTTACCAACCGAGGGTAATCATGATCCTTCCCGTCATTATGGCCGGTGGTACCGGTAGCCGTTTATGGCCAATGTCCCGCGAGCTTTATCCCAAACAATTTTTACGCCTTTATGGCGAGCAATCTATGTTGCAGGAAACAGTTACCCGTTTAAAAGGTTTAGAGACTTCTAACCCCCTGGTGATCTGTAATGAAGAGCATCGGTTTCTGGTGGCGGAACAATTACGACAAATTAATCAGCTGTCGAATAATATTATTCTTGAACCTGTCGGAAGAAATACGGCTCCGGCCATTACACTGGCGGCACTTAGCGCTATCGATGAGGATTATGATCCTTTATTACTGGTACTGGCGGCTGACCATGTTATCGAGAATATCGAAGCCTTTCATCAGGCGGTTAACAACGCCATACCTTTTGCCGAACAGGGTAAATTAGTCACCTTTGGTATTGTTCCCACCGGGCCTGAAACCGGCTATGGCTACATTCAACGCGGCACGGAATTTAACAACCCGTCTGCCCCCGTTTTTCGGGTGCAGCGTTTTGTCGAGAAACCTGATTTACAGACCGCTCTGCAATATCTGGAAACCGGAGAATATTACTGGAACAGCGGAATGTTTTTGTTCCGCGCGAAACGCTTTCTGGAAGAGATGGCAACATACCGGCCGGATATTCTCGATGCCTGTCTCAAAGCCATTGAGACAGCGCAACCTGATGAGCAGCAGGAATTTATCCGTGTGGATAAAGCGGCCTTTATCGCCTGCCCGGACGAGTCTGTCGATTATGCCGTGATGGAGAAAACCACCGAGGCTATCGTTGTGCCGCTGGATGCAGGCTGGAACGACGTAGGTTCCTGGGCGGCGCTGTGGGAGGTCAATAATAAAAATCTGAACGGCAATGCTGTGACCGGTGATGTCTTCACTCATAACGCCACAAATTGTTATATCAATACTGATGAGAAATTTATCGCTGCCATTGGTGTTGAGAATCTGGTGATTGTGAATACCAAAGATGCCGTATTGATTATTGATAAATCTCAGGTGCAGGACGTTAAAAAAGTCGTTGAGTTTTTAAAAAATCAGGAGCGCAGGGAATATCGTGTGCATCGCGAGTCATATCGCCCGTGGGGACGAAATGACAATGTGGTGAATACGGTTCGATATCACGTAAACCGTTTAACCGTAAAACCCGGCGGCAAGTCCTCTTTGCAAATGCATCACCATCGCGCTGAACATTGGGTCATTCTTTCCGGAACAGCAAAAGTCTCGCTGGATGATAAAACATATTTACTGACCGAAAACCAGTCCACGTTTATTCCTATCGGTTCGCAACATATGCTGGAAAATCCCGGAAAGATCCCTCTGGAAATATTAGAAATACAGTCCGGCGCCTATCTGGAAGACGACGATATTATTCGTATCAAAGACCATTATGGCCGTTGTTAATTTGAGGGTTAATTATGTCTGGGAAATTGACGTGTTTTAAAGCGTATGACATCAGGGGCGAACTGGGTACTGAATTAAATGAAGATATCGCTTACCGAATCGGACGGGCTTACGGGCAATATTTAAAGCCGACCAAAATGGTTGTAGGGGGCGATGTCCGTTTAACCAGCGAAGCATTAAAACTGGCTCTGGCAAGGGGATTACAAGATTCAGGTACGGACGTGGTGGATATTGGCGTCACGGGGACGGAAGAGATTTATTTCGCAACGTCATACCTCAGTCTTGATGGCGGCATTGAAGTGACCGCCAGCCATAATCCGATGAACTATAACGGCATGAAACTGGTGCGCGAAGAATCAAAACCTGTCAGCGGCGATACCGGGCTTCACGAAATACAGCGTCTTGCCGAGGTGAATCAGTTTACTGATATTGCCCCTGAAAAACGCGGCACCTATGAGCAGGCATCGGTACTTGATGCTTATGTCGATAAACTGATCGGCTATATCGATTTTTCACATTTTCGCCGCCCGCTCAAATTAGTGCTTAATTCAGGCAATGGTGCTGCCGGGCATGTGGTGGATGCGATTGAACAACGTTTTATCGCTGCGGGTGTGCCGGTAGAGTTTATTAAGGTTCATCACAACCCTGATGGCAATTTCCCCAACGGCATTCCTAACCCGTTATTGCCGGAGTGCCGTCAGGATACTACAGATGCCATTATCAAATATCAGGCTGATATGGGTATCGCCTTTGATGGGGATTTTGACCGGTGTTTTTTGTTTGACCACACAGGCGAATTTATTGAGGGTTATTATATCGTCGGCTTGCTCGCCGATGCATTTTTGGAAAAACACCCGGGTTCGCGCATTATTCATGATCCGCGCTTAAGCTGGAATACCATCGATATTGTCACTCAGGCGGGCGGTGTGCCGGTGATGTCTAAAACCGGACATGCTTTTATCAAAGAGCGTATGCGCCTTGAAAATGCCGTTTACGGCGGTGAAATGAGTGCCCATCATTATTTCAGGGATTTTTATTACTGCGACAGCGGCATGGTTCCGTGGCTGCTGGTGGCTGAATTATTGTTAGTGAAAGGCCAGTCATTAAGAACCCTGATTCATGACCGGATCAAGGCCTATCCTGCCTCCGGGGAAATCAACAGCGTTATCCTTCAGCCGAAAGAAGCCATTGGCCGGGTACTGGCCGTGTATGAAAGCGACGCACTGCACGTCGATTATACCGACGGTATCAGCCTTGAATTTGAAGAGTGGCGTTTTAATCTTCGCAGTTCAAACACTGAACCCGTGGTGCGTCTGAATGTGGAGTCACGCGGCAATATCCCCCTGATGCAAAAGCAGACACAAAGTATTCTGGCTATTTTGTGCAAAGAATAATAAAAATTCTGAGGTTTGATTATGTCAAATGATGTAAGTGTTGGAATTGTCGCCGACTGGCTGGTGACATTTGCCGGGGCAGAGAAAGTTATCGCGGAATTTATTAAAATATACCCGGAGTCTGAACTCTATTCCGTGGTGGATTTTTTATCAGATGAGTCGAGAAAATTATTTTATGGCAAAGACTCCACCACCTCTTTTATTCAGCGTCTACCCTTCGCCAAAACAAAGTATCAACACTATCTGCCCTTAATGCCCTTGGCCATTGAACAACTCGACGTGACTAAACATGACATTATTTTGTCCAGCAGCCATGCGGTGGCAAAAGGGGTATTAACCGGCCCTGACCAGTTGCACATCAGCTACGTGCATTCTCCGATACGTTACGCATGGGATTTTCAGCATCAGTATTTACGTGAGGCGGGGTTAAACAAGGGGCTGAAAGGTAAACTGGCCCGCTGGTTTTTACACAAGATAAGGATCTGGGATTACCGCACGGCGAACGGCGTTGATCACTTTCTGGCGAACTCACAGTTCATTGCCCGCCGGATAAAAAAAGTCTACGGGCGTGATGCGGATGTTATTTATCCGCCGGTTGATGTGACGCGTTTTCTGTTGCAGGAAGAGAAAGAGGACTTTTATTTTACCGCGTCCCGCATGGTGCCTTATAAGCGTATTGATCTGATTGTTGAGGCGTTTAGCCAGATGCCGGATAAAAAGCTGGTGGTGATCGGTGATGGCCCGGAAATGGCAAAAATTAAGGCTAAGGCCGAAAAGAATGTCGAGATTTTAGGGTATCAGCCCGATGCCGTTATGCAGGATCATATGCGGCGCGCCAAGGCATTTGTCTTTGCTGCGGAAGAAGATTTTGGCATTACGCCGGTGGAAGCGCAGGCCTGTGGCACACCGGTCATTGCCTTTGGCAAAGGCGGCGTACTCGAAACCATCAGACCTTACGGCGAAACGAAGGCGACCGGGCTGTTTTATGCCGAACAGAGTGTGACATCGGTGATACAGGCCGTGCGGCAGTTCGAGATGATTGGAAATTCTATTCTTGCGCAAGACTGCCGGGACAATGCAATGCGATTTTCTGCAGAACGTTTTCACCGCGAGCTGGAGGAATATATAAAAGGGAAATGGAATGAATTTAGCGAGAGCAAAAAAATAATCTATTAGGTTTTTTATTACGTTCACCTTGTCTTATTTCACCTCTTACGTCTGGTTTGTATTTGTTATTTTTAAGACCTTACAATTCTAATCGTGCATCCAAAAAGATGTGTTCTTTTTAATTGTAATCCAAGGATCCTGTATGTCTAAAGTTGCACTTATTACCAGTATAGCTGGACAAGATGGTTCTTATTTGGCTGAGCTTTTATTAAAAAAAGGCTATACAGTCCATGGTATTAATCGACATATTCCTGTGGTGGCGGGAGAGCAAAATGAATTTCCCGCTGAAGGGCTGATGTTTCAGTCCCCGGATTTTCATCTTCACGATGAAAATTTTTCTGATGATGCCAGTCTGAATGATTTGTTAGCTACCCTGCGGCCAGATGAAATTTATAATCTGGGCAGTCTGCGCCAGACCACCGCGGAATGTCTGCGCGCCTGTTATCCTCCCATGAGGGCGAATATCAGTGCGCTGCGCATGCTGGAAGGGATCCGTTCTCAGGGACTGGCGAATAAAACCCGTTATTATCACGCCTCGCCCTCCGAACTGTGCGGCCTGGTTAACGCCATGACCATCAATGAAATGGTGACCTCCGGGCTTTGTGCGCCACAAACCATTGCGCTGATCTCTGATTTCTGGACCGTGGTGAATTACCGGGAAACGTTCGGCATGTATGCCTGCAACGGCATTCTTTTTAATCATGAATCCCCGCGCCGCAGCGAACATTTTGTCACCCGTAAAATTTCCATCGGGCTGGCGAACATTACGCAGGGGCTGGAGCAGTGTTTGTATCTCGGTAATCTCAATGCGTTGCGTGACTGGGGCCATGCCAGAGATTACGTCAAAATGCAGTGGTCGATGTTGCAGCAGGACAGCCCGGAGGACTTTGTGATCGCCACCGGCGTCCAGTATACGGTGCGTCAGTTCGTCACCTTCGCGGCGCTGGAGCTGGGTATTAAACTGCGTTTCGTCGGGAAAGGCACCGAGGAGAAAGGGGTGATTGCGGCCATTATCAGCCCGATTGCCGCGGCGTTAAAAGTCGGGGATGTGGTCGTGGCCGTTGACCCCCGTTATATCCGCCCGGCGGAAAAGTGCAAAGCTTCCGCCAACCCGGTGAAGGCGCGCCACAAGCTGGGCTGGGGGCCGGAAACCTCATTGCAGGATCTGGTGATTGAGATGGTACAGGCCGATCTGGCCTCTGCCAAAGCCATGGCCCGGCTTAAACTCTATGGATGAAGCACGCTGACTGCTCAACGAACCTTTTCAAAAGCCGAAGAATGCACCTACATTCTTCGGCTTTTTTTATGCCCGTTCAGCCGGTTTCACGGCGGATATTCTCAGAAGGTAATCAGCTTTTTCGTCAGGTTATTTTTCAGCAGCAAGGTGGAAGACACCACCGAGAGCAGGAACGTCAGCAGGATGACGAAGAGTTTCGCGGTCAGTGAGTGAATCGGGATCCACTGGATCAGGATGTTGAAAAAGGTGTAGTGGAGGATATACACGCCGGTCATGGTTTTGCCGAGCGCGCCGACCATTTCGCCGACCGGCCTTTTCACTGCGTCTGCTTTCACGCCGTTGGCCGCAATGATGATCAGCACCACCAGCAGATACACCTGCGAACCGGTCAGGATGAAGCTGTTGCGCTCGAGCCTGAACAGCGAGAAGAAAAAGTGCTTCTCATACAGCCAGGTGAAGATATACACGAAAGGAATGGCGATTGCGGCGAAGGTCGCCACGCGCGGGCGGCCATAAAGCCTGGAAACCGCCGGGTCGAAGAGCAGCTGGCCGGTCAGGTAATAAAGGATCCACGTCCAGATGCGAAACTGCGCGGGCACGGATAACGCCTGATGCGCCGGATAATAGAGCGCCAGCAGATCGTAAGCGAAAGAGAAAATCAGTAAGACGGCAATCACGCACGCCAGCACGCGCGTGCGCTGAGCCAGCCAGTCCACCAGCGTGTGGAAGGTGTAAATGATCACCAGCGAAAAGATAAACCATGGCTGGATCAGATACCCCTTCTGATACGGCTCCCACAGGTAATAGAGGGAGAACCAGAAAATAAACAGGGTTAATATCCCGCGGATCTTTCTCATCTGCCATTCAGAGGTGGTGTCCTCAGAGCAGGAACCGGCGTCCATGTAGCCGTTGACCACAAAAAATAACGGTGTGGCGATGGTGGAGATAAACGTCAGAAAGGCCAATACGGTGTCGTAGTTATAGTTGTAATCGTCGTAAGTGTTGTACAAGGTGAAAAAGGTGACGGCGGTCAGGCAGCCGAGGGTTTTAATAATGTTGAGTCCCGTGGTGTTCATTGTTGGCTGCGTTGTCCTTCACGATGAAAACAGTTGTAAATCACAGGCAGAACCAGAAGTGTCAGCACTGTAGCGAATCCCAGCCCGAACATGATAACAACTGCCATGCTTTGGAAAAATACATCAAGTAACAACGGTGCCAGCCCCAGCACGGTGGTAAAGGCGGTCAGCAGAATAGGGCGCAGGCGCGAGGTGGCTGCGTAAACAATGGCTTCGGCCTGACTCTTCACTTTTTTCTGCTGGTTGATCTCCTCGACCAGCACGATCCCATTGCGGATCAACATGCCGCTCAGACTGAGCAAACCAATCAGCGCCATAAATCCAAACGGAATGCCGGTCAGCAGGAAACCAAAGGTGACGCCGATCAGCGCCAGCGGAACCGTAAGCCAGATGGCGATGGCGTTTTTCAGCGAGCTGAACATCAGTACGGTAATGATAAACATCATCAGGAAGCCGATCGGCAGCGTGGTGAATAACCCCTGTTGCGCCTCGGCGGAGTTCTCCGCATCACCTCCCCACTCAATGCTGTAGCCGTGCGGCAGTTTCAGGGCCTCGACGCTGGGTTTGATGCGCGCCAGCATGTCGCCGGAGGTTTCCCCGGTGGCCGCATCCGGGTCTGTCTGTACCGTCAGCATGCGCATACGGTCGCGGCGCATGATCAGCGGATCTTCCCACTCCACGCGGAACTCACTCACCACATTGCTCAGCGGAATAAACTGCTGACGCGTCTGGCTCCACACCATGATATTGGCCATGTGATCCACATCCAGCCGTTCATCCGCCGGCGGGCGTAACACCACGGGCATCAGCGTGGAACCGTCGCGGTAAATCCCCGCCGTGCTGCCGCTGAAATTCAACTGCAACGCACTGTCGACTTCCGCTCTGTCAACGCCCAGTTCGCGGCCAAGGTACGGCGAGAACGTCGGGCGGACCATTTTGCTGCGGTCCTGCCAGTCGTTACGCACGCCGTCGGCTGCGCCGTCATCCAGGATTATCTGATCCACCTGGCTGGCGATATTGCGCAAGGTGTCGGGATCTGAACCTTTGATCCGCACTTCTATCGCGCTGTCGCCGGAAGGGCCAAACATGATGCGTTTCAGGCGGGCATTCACTTCAGGGAAATTCTGGTGGATCTCCTGCTCGGTGCGCTGGACAAGCCCGGCGATTTTGCGCTGATCGTCCATCCGTACCATGATTTGCGCGTAATTAGAGTACTGGCGCTGGCCGTTGTAGGTCAGAATAAACCGCATTCCTCCCTGGCCGACGGTGGTCACGGTGTTTTCTACGCCTTCCTGCCCGTTGATGTTTTTTTCGATCTCACCGGCGATTTTTGCGGTGTAGTTGATATCGGTACCGTAAGGCAGCCAGAGGTCGACGAAGAAAATCGGCGTGTTCGAGGAAGGGAAAAAGTTCTGCCTGACGAAGCTAAAGCCCCAGACTGAAGCCACCAGCAGCGCTGCCAGCACCACCAGCGTCACGGTCTGGCGGATCAGCAACGCATTAAGCAGGCGGCGGTAAACGCGAAATATCCAGCCGCCGTAAGGGTCTGCCTGTTCATCGGGTTTTTTCTGCGCCACCGGCATGTTGGCAAACGCCCATTTCACCAGCACCGGCGTGAGGGTCAGGGCTGTCACCCAGCTGAGCATCAGCGAAATGAGAAGCACCTGGAACAGCGATTTACAGTATTCGCCGGTGGAATCCTGCGAAAGCCCGATGGGCGCGAAGGCCAGAATGGCGATCACTGTCGCCCCGAGCAACGGCAGGGCGGAGCGCTTAATGATGTGTGAGATGGCGTTCAGTAGCGGATTGCCCTGCTGACGGGAAATCAGCACGCCTTCCACCACCACAATCGCATTATCCACCAGCATACTCAGCGCAATGATCAGCGCGCCGAGGGAAATACGCTGAAGCTCGATACCAAACAAATACATGATAAGTAAGGTGCCGAGCACATTGAGCGCCAGTGACACCGCAATAATTATCCCGCTGCGCAGCCCCATAAAAATCAGCAGCGTACCGACCACAATCGCCAGTGCCATCAGGAAGTTAATGATAAATCCGTCAACGGATTTTTTGACTTCGGCAGCCTGATCGTAGAAGACTTTCAGCTGGATCCCGGCGGGTTTTTCGGCCTGCAAAGCCTTCATTTTGGCTTCGATGGCGTGACCGATGTTCATGACATTGACGCCGGGAATGTAAGAGACGCCGAGGGTCAGCGCGTTACGGCCATTAGCATGATAAATATTGCCCGGATGATCGCTGACACCCTGAGAAATGACGGCGATGTCGCGCAGATAAATGCTGTGCGTCGACCCCGCCGGGCTGATGAGGACATTATTCAGCTCATCAATGTTTTGAAATCCGCCGGTGGGATGCAGGCGGATCGACTCACTGCCGACGGTCATACTGCCGGCATCCGACACCCTGTTCTGCTGGTTAAGCACGGTTGAAAGGCGTGCCAGCGTGACGCCGTACGCCGCCATTTTTGCGCGGGAAATCTCAATCGTGACCTGTTCAGGAAGGATGCCACCGATGGCGACCTTGCCGACGCCCGGCACCAGCACCAGTTCCCTGCGCAGCTGTTCGGCGTATTTGCGCAGCTCAGGATTGGTAAAACTGTCGCCGTAAATCGAGAAAAAATAGCCGTACACATCGCCAAAATCATCATTCACAAAGGGCGCACTGACGCCCGGCGGAAATTGCAGCGTGGCGTCATTCACCCGGCGGCGCAGTTCATCCCAAATCTGCGGAAGTTCGGAGGAGTGATAGCGGGAGTCAATGTTGACGGTGATTTGCGATAAACCGACGGCGGAAATTGACGTGATGTTATCGACGTAAGGCAGGCGTTGCAGGGCGTTCTCCAGCGGCAAGGTCACTTCTTCTTCCACCTGCTGCGACGAGGCGCCAGGATACTGCACCGAGACGACGGCGGTTTTGATGGTAAACGCCGGATCTTCCAGCCGACCGATGTTGAACAATGCAATCAACCCGCCCACGCCGAGCAGCAGGATCACCAGCCATACGCGCGTCGGATTATTGATAAAGCTGTCGTTGATGCCCATTACAGACCCCGTTCCCGCGTCCAGATGCGTACCGGTTGCTGCGCGTGTAATTCACCCACGCCCGCGGCTACCACCCTGTCTCCTTTCTCAAGCCCGGCGGTGATTTCAATCCCCCGCGACGTCATCTCACCCACCGTCACTTTTCGGTCTTCGACGTGCAGTTTGTCGCCTTCTCCGGCAATCAGCCAGACGTGTGCCTGATTACGCTGCTGGCTGTCCGGGTTAAAGACCGCCTCCACCGGGACAACCAGCGTGTTGTCAGGCGTTGCGGTGGCGAGGTTTGCCGGATTGACGGTCACCGTGCCGCTCAGCCCGGCCACTGCCGGGAAGTTTTCCGGGCGCGGCATGGTCAGCGTGACCTGCCACGTTAAAGTATTGGCCTCGCTGCTGGCGGTGTGTTCTTTATAACTGGCGGTGAAATCGCGGCCGGGAAGGGTGTTGATACGCACTAACGGGCGATACTGCGCGTTACGGATATCCAGACTGGTGAACAGGTTTTCCGGCACGCTGAAAATGACATCCAGCACATCGGCGCGGCTGAGCGTGGCGACCGGTTGCCCGGCGGCAATCACCTGATGATTACGCACGTTCAGCCGGGCGATAACGCCGCTGAACGGGGCGACCAGATTCAAATCATTCAGTTCTTCCTGGGCAATTTTCAACGCGGCGAGGGCAGAATCCCGGCTGGCTTTGTGAACTTCCAGTTCGGCCTGTGACACCACGTGCCGGCGGGCCAGCGTCTGGTAACGTTCGAACTGGCGCTGTGCCAGCGTGGACGCACTCCGGCGATCGTTCAGCCGCTGACGGGCATCATTATTGGAAAGGCGGGCGAGAATTTGCCCCTGTTTTACCGCCTGGCCTTCGCGTACGTCTAAGGCATCAAGCTGGCCGGGGCGTTTGAAGGCGATGTCGGTGTTATCACCGGCCAGGATCCGTGCCGGAAAGACCCGCGTACTGGCCAGACTTACGGCGTCTGCCGTTGCCACTTTAACCTGGCGCGGTAAGACCGGCGCATCCGGAGTTTTCTGATCGCAGGCGCTTATCAGTAAAGCGATGACCAGCGTGAGAGAAAAACGAGTTTTCAAAATACTTCCCCTCATTGAACAACGCGCGAAATAATAAATACAAACAATATATGCAGGGATTTACATGTAATCTTACTGACTTATTTCATCATGTCTGCATTCCCTTATGACGGGTGTGAGCTGTTGTTTTTATTTGTTTATTCGTTTTTCCGGGCAGGTAATTAACACTATTTAACACGGTATATTATAGTTTATACAGCTTTACGTATCTTGCCAGAAACCTGCACGATAATTCGTTTGTTATTCTCTTATTCGTGAACCATTTCAGGGGTCAAAGGATTATGGATAATACAACGCCACAGGCTGCACAACCGTCGTCATCGGATAAACTTTGGTATCAGCTGAGCGTAGAAGAAAGCCTCGCTGGCCTGCAATCCGGGCTCTCAGGGCTGACTGCCGAGGAAGCACAAAATAAACTCAGGCAATATGGCCCGAATGTGTTGCCTCAAAAAGAAGGTAAGTCTTTATTTATAAAGTTTATCTCTCACTTCAAAGATATCCTTATTTATATATTACTGGCCGCCGCCGTGGTGACCGGGATCATGGGGCACTGGGTAGACACGCTGGTGATATTAGGCGTGGCAGTCATTAATGCCCTGATCGGTTTTATTCAGGAAAATAATGCTGAGAAATCATTGAAGAGCATTCAGAATATGCTTTCCAGTGAAGCGCTGGTATTACGCAGCGGACAACAAGTTACCGTGGGGACCGATGAAATTGTGCCGGGAGATATTGTTCTGCTGCGTCCCGGTGACAAAATCCCTGCCGATTTGCGCTTGATCGACGTCCATAACCTGCGTGTTGAAGAAGCCATTCTCACCGGTGAATCGACCGTTGTCTCGAAAAAAACCGATTCGCTGGAGGGGGAGAAATCCATCGGCGATCGCAAGAACCTCGCCTTCTCGGGCACTACGGTCAGCTCCGGTACCGCCAGCGGGGTGGTTTTTGCCACCGGCGGCCACACCGAACTCGGCCATATCAATGAGATGCTTTCCTCGATAGAAGACAACAAAACGCCGCTGCTGGTGCAGATCGACAAACTGGGGAAATCCATTTTCGTCATCATTTTGTTCATGATGGCGGCGTTGCTGATTTTCGGTTATTTGCTGCGCGATATTCCGTTCGGTGAACTGCTGCTTTCTGTCATCAGCCTGGCGGTGGCCGCGGTGCCGGAAGGGTTACCGGCCATCATCTCGATCATTCTTTCTCTGGGTGTGCAGGCGATGGCGCGTTCCAAAGCCATCATCCGCAAACTGCCGACGGTGGAAACGCTGGGCGCGATGTCTGTGATTTGTTCAGATAAAACCGGCACGCTGACCATGAACGAGATGACCGTCAAAGCGGTGATTCTGGCGGACAACGTCTGGACGGTGGAAGGCAGCAGTTATGAACCGATGGGGAGTTTCACCCTTGCCGGGCAGGCGACTCCGCAGCCTGCGGACTCTTCGCCGCTGCTGACCCAGTTTCTGCGCACGGTGGATATGTGTAATGACAGCACGCTGTCGCAGGATGCGCAGGGGCACTGGAAAATTACCGGCGGCCCGACCGAAGGCGCGCTGAAAGTGCTGGCCGCCAAGGCGCATCTGCCGGAGGTGGCGCATCAGATCAGCAGTAAAATCCCGTTTGATTCACTCTATAAATACATGGCGATTGCCTGCGAGCGAAACGGCCAGTCACAAGTGATGCTGACCGGCGCGCCGGATGTGCTGCTCAAACTCTGCCAGTTCCAGCAAACACCGGAAGGCGCACAACCGCTGGATCGCGCTTACTGGGAATCGGCGATCACGCAATATGCCAGTGAAGGGCTGCGCATGGTGGCGGCGGCCTGGAAGCCGGTCGATCAACCGGTCACCGCGCTCGATCACCCGGAGCTGAATCAGGGCATGGTGCTGATCGGCATTGCGGGCATGATGGATCCGCCACGGCCTGAGGCGATTGTCGCGATTGCTGAATGTCAGCAGGCCGGGATCCGCGTCAAGATGATCACTGGTGATCATCAGGAAACCGCCATGGCTATCGGCAAAATGCTGGGGATTGGCAACAGCGGCAACTCCATCACCGGCTATGAGCTGGAGCATATGGATGACACGCAGCTCAGAACGGCCGCCGTGCAGTTTGATATCTTTGCGCGCACCAGCCCTGAACATAAACTCCGGCTGGTGAAAGCCTTGCAGGAAACCGGTGAAATCGTCGGGATGACCGGCGACGGCGTAAACGACGCCCCCGCGCTGAAGCAGGCTAACGTCGGTATTGCGATGGGGATAAAAGGGACGGAGGTCACCAAAGAATCTGCCGATATGATCCTGGTTGACGACAACTTTGCCACTATCGCCAACGCGGTCAGGGAAGGGCGTCGGGTTTACGACAACCTGAAGAAAACCATTCTGTTCATCATGCCGACCAACCTTGCGCAAGGGTTGCTGATCATCATCGCGATCCTGATGGGCAATCTTTTGCCGCTGACGCCGGTACAAATCCTGTGGATGAACATGGCGACGTCGGCCACGCTCTCCTTCGGGCTGGCGTTTGAGAAAGCGGAAAGCCGCGTTATGCGTCGCCCGCCGCGTAACGTCAACGCGCATGTTATGGATAAATACGCCATCTGGCGCGTGGCCTTCGTCGGTTTACTGATTTCCATCAGCGCCTTTATCCTTGAGGCGTGGCTGCAACCCCGTGGCTATGAACCGGAATTCATCCGCACCGTGTTGTTGCAAACGCTGGTGACCTCGCAATGGGTTTACATGATCAACTGCCGCGATTCGGATAATTTCTCCCTCAGCCGTGGTCTGCTGCAAAACAAAGGGATCTGGATTGTCACTGTCGTGCTGTTCGCCCTGCAGGCGATCATCATCTACGTCCCGCTGATGAACACACTGTTCGGCACACGTCCGCTGCCGTTCATCTACTGGATCATCGGATTGCTGATCGGCGTCGCGCTGTTTGTGATTGTCGAGATAGAAAAGGTCCTGACACGGGGATGGCGGAAGGCGTGAGTTGTTGACTCCATCAGAAAGCAAAAAACCCGCCATAGGCGGGTTTCTTTAAATAGGGTGCCCGGACTCGGACAAAGGCGCGCAGCGTCTTTGAGCAGCGCTTGCGCTGACCCCGCAGGGGTGAGTCTCAGCATGAGACGAATAATCGAACGCAGTTCGATGGAGAGTCCGCATCTCAGAAAGCAAAAAACCCGCCACAGGCGGGTTTTCTTTAAACAGGGTGCCCGGACTTGGACAAAGGCGCGCAGCGTCTTTGAGCAGCGCTTGCGCTGACCCCGCAGGGGTGAGTCTCAGTATGAGACGAATAATCGAACGGAGTTCGATGGAGAGTCCGCATCTCAGAAAGCAAAAAACCCGCCATAGGCGGGTTTCTTTAAATAGGGTGCCCGGACTCGGACAAAGGCGCGCAGCGTCTTTGAGCAGCGCTTGCGCTGACCCCGCAGGGGTGAGTCTCAGTATGAGACGAATAATCGAACGGAGTTCGATGGAGAGTCCGTATCTCAGAAAGCAAAAAACCCGCCATAGGCGGGTTTCTTTAAATATGGTGCCCGGACTCGGAATCGAACCAAGGACACAGGGATTTTCAATCCCTTGCTCTACCGACTGAGCTATCCGGGCAACGGGGCGCATTAAACCGTATTGGGCATGTGTCGTCAACGGGTTTTTGTGACAACCGCCGGGTTCGTCACCCGACTGATGTTTTTTACGACGATTTGCCGGTTTTCCCTTCATCTCTTTCAGGCACGCGTGAATACCCTGCAAAAACATCAGAATTGACCGCGGCGGGATGTCGCATTCTGTAAGAATTTCACCCAATGTTCAGGGTTGAACAGGGATAAGAAAGATGACATTATTGCGCCGATTTATTAAACAACTCTGATCCCGTTTTCACGCGACAGCTCAAGAGGGTTGCGGCATGGCTGGCTTATCACATCGCGCGGCAGTGGCTTTATGTTCGTGCAGAAAAAATCTGATGATGATCTCCGGGTGCTGTCAACGCCACGATGTCAGTTTTCCTCCTTTTGCAGATCCTTTCATGCGGTAAGCCTACCCTTTGCTCGCTGTCAGGCATGATTAAAAACAGAGAATGACACCCGCCACTCCTCTGATTTTACTGTTGTCTGTCAGACGCGGCTGAGCATGAAACGCGAACTGTCTCCCCATTGCCCTCACGGCAACGTTCCGTCTCACTCAGGCCAGCGTCAATTGCCGGGCTGGACTCTGCGCATTTTCTCTTATGACGTAAGCACCAGCTCATTGCCGTGCCATGTGGCACACCCTCTTACTTAACCGTTTGAGAGTCTGAATGAAACTTTTAAAACTTGCAGCAAGCACCTCCGTTTCCCCTTACCTCCAGACCGCGCGTCTGGTGGCTGACCTGCGTCGCGCCGATTTTGCCGACGTCGCGGCGATCATTATTTCTGTCGGGGATCTGAACCACGGCAGGCTGGCGGAGATCGAAAGCCTGGGGTTTGGCATCCCCGCGTTTGTTGCCGTGCAGGGAACTGAGCAGGTTTCACCTGAGTTTTTACCGGCGCTGAAAGGCGTAATTACCCTGTCTGATGCGAATCAGGCGTTTTATGCTGCGCAGATTGAATCTGCCGCGCAGGCTTATGAAGAAGCGCTGTTCCCGCCGTTTTTCGATACGCTGAAAAAGTATGTCGAAATGGAGAACGCCACCTTTGCCTGTCCGGGGCATCAGGGCGGGGAATTTTTCCGTCGCCATCCGGCGGGGCGTCAGTTCTACGATTTTTATGGCCCGAACATTTTCCGCTCTGATATGTGTAATGCGGACGTCAAACTGGGCGATTTGCTGATCCATGAAGGATCAGCGAAAGATGCGCAAAAATATGCCGCCAAAGTGTTTAACGCGGACAAAACCTATTTCGTGCTCAACGGCACCTCGGCGGCCAACAAAGTGGTCACCAACGCCTTGCTGACCCGTGGCGATCTGGTGCTTTTCGATCGCAATAACCATAAATCCAACCATCATGGCGCGCTGTTACAGGCAGGCGCGACGCCGGTGTATCTGGAAACGGCGCGTAACCCGTTCGGCTTTATCGGCGGAATCGATGCCGCCTGTTTCGATGAAACCTATCTGCGTCAGCAAATCACGCGGGTGGCGCCAGAACGTGCCGGCGAAAAACGTCCGTTCCGTCTGGCCATCATTCAGCTCGGCACCTACGACGGCACGGTCTACAACGCGCGTCAGGTGGTCGATAAAATTGGCCATCTGTGTGATTACATCCTGTTTGACTCCGCATGGGTCGGTTACGAGCAGTTTATTCCGATGATGAAAGAGTGCTCGCCGCTGCTGCTGGAACTGAACGAAAACGATCCGGGCATCATCGTCACCCAGTCGGTGCATAAGCAGCAGGCCGGGTTCTCGCAGACGTCGCAAATCCACAAAAAAGACAATCACATCAAAGGCCAGAAACGTCATTGCAGCCATAAAAAGCTCAATAACGCCTTTATGATGCACGCTTCCACCAGCCCGTTTTATCCGCTGTTTGCCGCGCTGGACGTCAATGCGCGCATTCACGCCGGTGGCAGTGGTAAACACATGTGGATGGAGTGTGTGAAACTCGGCATCGAAACCCGCAAGATGTTGCTCGAACAGTGCACGATGATTTTGCCGTTCGTGCCGCCGGTAGTAGACGGCGTGGCATGGCAGAACCATGACACGCAGCAAATGGCCAATGATGTGCGTTTCTTTGACTTTGTGCCGGGCGAGCGCTGGCATGCTTTTGAAGGTTATGCAGAGAAGCAGTATTTCGTCGATCCGTGCAAGCTGCTGCTGACCACGCCGGGTATCGATGCGACCACCGGTAAATACACCGGGTTCGGGATCCCGGCGACCATTCTGGCGAACTATCTGCGCGAAAACGGCATCGTGCCCGAGAAGTGCGATCTCAATTCCATTCTGTTCCTGCTGACCCCGGCGGAAACCCCGGCCAAAATGCAGCTGCTGGTTGAGGAGATCGCCCGCTTTGAGCAGTACATCGAAGAAGATGCGCCCCTGAGCGAAGTGTTGCCGACGGTTTACCGTAAAAATGAAGACCGCTACCGCAACTACACCATCCGCCAGCTGTGTCAGGAAATGCATAATCTGTACGTCAGTTTTGATGTGAAAGAGCTGCAAAAAGAGATGTTCCGCGAGAAGAGTTTCCCGCCCGTGGTGATGAATGCGCAGGACGCGCACAACGAGTTTATCCGCGACAATATCGAGCTGGTGCCGATTGGCGAAGCCGAAGGCCGCATCGCCGCTGAGGGTGCGTTACCTTATCCGCCGGGTGTGCTGTGTGTGGTGCCCGGCGAACTGTGGGGCGGAGCGGTGCAACGTTACTTTATGGCGCTGGAAGAGGGCATCAACCTGCTGCCAGGTTTCTCACCGGAATTACAGGGTGTGTATATTGAGAAAAAACCGGTCGGCTGGAAGCGTGTGATGGGGTATGTGATTGCGGAGTAATTAACCAGGTGCCCGGATAATAAATTATTTTTTTATTCGGGCATGACTTTTAAGACTTTTAGATCATTATCTAAATAGAATTCTTATTTATATATTCTGGTGCAATGTTGAATAAATTTGTGAACCTCCTCACGTATCCTGCTTATTAACTCCTCTTTTTATAAGATTAAATGACATGAACTCATCACAAAACAGCCAATGTTACTCCTTTCGATAACGATTTATTTTCATTTGTCATGATAAGTTTTAAATATTAAGGCGTGCTTCATCCGCGATGAATTTTCGAGGAGTTGCTTTCGTGAGATTTTTAATATAGCTTAATTGAAATGTAAGTGATTGAACTTAAGGTTTGTTTTTGTCTTTTTGACAGAGGCTCATCAAGTCATTTCTGCCATTACAGTATCTAAAGTGTTTATCAACAATCATTCCTTTGTATAGGTTTTCGGTTGGTCAGGCTTATTGTCTTTGCCTGTCCCAAAGGCGTAAAAAGAATTCTTGAGTGTCATTTTATTCGCCATTATTAATGCCATGGTTTTTATTTATGACTCTGTAAGAATTAAATCAAAAGTAAAGGGTGTCCTTTTCGATAAATAAGTCAGGTTGATGGAAATAATAAAATATAAAATTTCTTCTGCGCTGCTGTCGGCTGCGCTATTACTTTCTGGCTGCCAGTGGGCTCCCGGAAGTCATTTAACGACGTCAGGAAAACATATTATTAACGACCCGGAATATGGCGCGGAAATTAATGCATTGGTGGATGTCTATCCCATTACGCCGCAGTTGATTGACCGTCAGCGCGCAATACCCGTTGTCGCGAAAGCGAATCCGCAACTCGATCACGCTGTACAACATTATCAGTACCTGATCGGTGTCGGTGATGTCCTGAATATCACGCTCTGGGAGCACCCTGAACTGACTCAGCCAGACGGGCAACTGCGTAACAGTGGCGGCAGCGGAAACGCAGTCCACGCTGACGGCACAATATTCTATCCCTACGTGGGCAACGTGGTGGTGAAAGGTAAAACGGCCGCTGAAGTGCGAACGTTGATGAGCCGGCGGCTGGCAACGTTCATTACCTCCCCGCAGGTGGATGTCAGCGTGGCGGAGTACCGTTCGCAAAAAGTCTTTGTGACCGGTGCCGTGGCGCAGAGTGGCAATGTTTCGATTACCAATGTGCCGTTGACCGTGATGGATGCCATCAATCAGGCGGGCGGGATCAGCGAAAATGCGGACTGGAACCATGTGGTATTAACCCGCAACGGAAAAGAGTTGCCACTTTCGCTGGCCGGATTGCTGCAAGACGGTGACCTGACCCAAAACACTCTGCTGACCTCGGGCGATATTCTCTACATCCCGCGTAATGACGACTTAAAAGTGTTTGTGATGGGCGAAGTGAAAAAGCAGGCGACCCTGAAGATGGATCGCAGTGGCATGTCGCTGACGGAAGCGCTGGGCAATGCCGAAGGCCTGGATCAGATAAGCAGTGATGCCAGCGGGATATTTGTTATCCGTTCGCTGCGGGGTAAGAAGCCCGAAAACGCCAAAATAGCGAGTATTTATCAGCTGAACGCAAAAGATGCCACGGCGCTGATTTTGGGCACCGAATTCCGTTTGCAGCCCTATGACATCGTCTATGTCACCACCGCGCCGGTGACCCGCTGGAATCGCGTGATCAGTCAGCTGGTACCCACTATCGCAGGTGTTCACAACATGACGGAATCGGCGCGCTGGACACAAAATTGGGCAGACTGAGTTGTCATCGCATCCTGGTGGTTTGCGTGGGCAATATTTGTCGTTCGCCGCTGGGGGAGCGCTTGTTGCGCCAGTATTTACCTGGCCACGACATCCGGTCTGCCGGGCTGATGGCGCTCAGCGGGCATGACATTGACCGGGATGCCGCCCTTGTTGCTGCGCGTTACGGGATTGATACCGGGGGGCACTGCGCCCGGCAGCTGGATGCGGCGTTATGCCGTCGTCAGGACTTAATTCTGGTGATGGAAAAACATCACATCGCCATGCTGGCACGCATTGTCCCGGAGGCTGAAGGGAAAACCATGCTTTTTAACTACTGGGATTCACAACAAGATATTACCGATCCTTTCAACCGCAGCCTTGCGGTGCATGAACAAATCGCTCAGCAACTCATCACTTCTGCGCAAGGTTGGGGCCGGGCCTTAGACATAAATGACAAATAGAAAAGAAACAGGATCCAGAATGCAGAAGTTGCAGGGTGTCGTAAAGCCGATCAGGGCGGAAGATTATCTGGTCGATGTCCGTTATCTGTGGGGCGTGTTGCTCGACAGTAAAGTGCTGATTGTCGTTTTGACCGCAGCGGGTATCGTGCTGGCATTGATGTGGGGCATCATCTCGCCCCCGGTTTTTCAGGCAGAGGCATTGATCCAGCTTGAAAAAGAAGGCACGGAGAATATTTTCAGTAAGTTGTATGGCCTTCAGCCTGATGACACTTCGTCGGCCAGTACGGAAATAGTGCTGATAAAATCACGTTCAGTCCTGGGTAAATCGGTGGAGGATATGGGGCTCGACATCGAGATCGAGCAAGAGAAATTCCTTAATCTTGCCAAAGCCGGTGCCCGGTTACTGGGGCAAAAAAACGTTCAGGTCACGGTTCCTGTTTTTAACGTACCCGAGGAAAGGTTGGATCAGTCTTTCTCCCTGACGATTCTGGATGAGGGCCGGTTCAGTCTGGCAGGCGACAATGTCGCGATGCATGGCCGGTTCGGGGAAGCCCTGAATGCAGAGGGTATGACGATTGTCGTCAGTCAGAGTGATGCCTCGCCGGGTACCCGTTTCACGCTGACCAAAATCAATCCGTTTAAGGCAATAAAGAACCTCGAGAAAAACCTGAATGTGGTCGAATCGTCGAAGGATACCGGCATGCTGCGGCTCTCGCTGCTGGGCGAAGATCCCAAAACTATCCGGCGGATATTAAGTTCGATCAGTGATAACTATGTGCATAAAAGTATTGATAAAAAATCTGAATCAGCTCGTAAAAGCCTGACGTTTGTTCAGCATCAACTGCCGCTCATCAAAGCTCAGCTGGAAAAAGCAGAATCCCGGCTGAACCTTTTTCGCAAAGAGAGGGGTTCGATCGATTTACCGATGGAAGCCCGCACGATTCTGGATTCCGGTGTGGAAATCGATTCTCAGCTCAGTGCGCTGAAAGTGGAGCAGTCCGACCTCTCAAAACGCTATACCCCGGCACACCCGGCCTTCCGGGCCCTGCTTGAGAAGAAGCAGGCACTGGAAAAAGCCAAAGCCGCGCTGGGCAATAAAATCAGCGCCATGCCGGAAACGCAGCAAAATGTGTTTCGCCTGACCCGCGATGTCCAGTCGGCGCAGGACATTTACATGTTGCTGCTCAATAAACAGCAGGAGCTGAATATTGACACGGTCAGCACGGTAGGGAATGTCCATATTGTTGATGCCGCAGAGGTTTTACCTCAGCCGATCTACCCTAAAAACCGCCAGCTGGTGCTGACGGGAGCGGTGCTCGGCCTGGTGCTTTCCATCGCGCTGGTCTTTATTCGCAATGTTTTCAGGCGCGGGATCAGCGGCTCGGATCAACTCCGGCAAATGGGGTTCAGCGTTTTCAGCAGCATCCCTTATTCGAAAAAGCAGCAAGGTGAACGCAGTGGCGTCAATGAGCCCTTACTGGCCATTTCCGCGCCGGACGACAGCGCCATTGAAGCCATCCGCAGCCTGCGCACCAGCCTGTATTTCCAGCTTAAACAGGCTGAAAATAAAATTCTGATGCTGGCCGGTGCCACCAGCCATATTGGTAAAAGCTTTATCAGCAGTAATCTGGCCGTTGTGTTTGCGCAGTCTGATTTGCGGGTTTTGCTGGTGGATGCCGATATGCGACGCGGCTATCTGCACAACATCTTCAATGTGGGTTATGCGCCCGGATTGTCTGAGTTGTTGTCGTCAGGTTTGGCCTTCGGGCAGGCCATTCATCACACCCGCGTGAGCAATCTGGATGTGATGACGCGGGGAACGGCGCCATCAAATCCTTCAGAATTGCTGCTGACGCCGCGTTTTCCGGCTTTTTGCCAGTGGGCAAGCGAGCATTACGATGTGGTGATTTTCGATACGCCACCGGTGATGGCAGTGGGCGATGCCATGATCATTGCTAATTACTCCGGCGTGAACCTGATGGTGGCGCGTTTTGAAGTCACCACGCCAGATGAACTGGATATTTCCCTGACACAATTCGCCCAGGAAGGGTATGAGGTCAATGGCGTGGTGCTTAACGCCACGCACCGTCGTGCCGCGCAGTTCTTCCGACACGGGCATTATGAGAATTACCAGTACGCCATGAATAAGAAAAGCTGAGCCGGGAAAGATATGTACACATCCAGACAGCAACTCAGCGGAATTTGCCTGATAAAAATTGCCTACGCGTTCTTCGCCGTACTGGTTTTTGCGCGGTTCACTTCGCTTGGCGATACCGGTGATTACCTGAATGGCGAATATCTGGAGCGGAATAATCTGGCCAGTACCGCTTACCTGATGTCACTTATCGGCGCTGCATTGGGGAATATCGGCAGTTATGTTTTTTCTCTGATTTTATCGGTGTGGGGAATGGTGTATCTGCTGGAGAAGGCGGAGTTTTCATCGGGAAATATCCGGCTGGTTTTTGTGCTGATGATGCTGCCTTCATTTGGCGTCTGGACGTCAATTCTGTCAAAAGAAGTGTTTGTGCTGTTTTCGTTCTGCCTGTGTACCGGCGGGCTGATTGATCTTCTCAGTCAGCGAAGGGTGTTTTTCTCGCTGTTTCAGTTGCTGGGTCTGGCGTTGCTGACCTTTATGAAACCGCATTATTCGGTGTGTATTTATCTTTCAGCGCTGGCTATCACAATTTTTCGGATGGGGTTCAGAAGGGAGATTCTTCTGGCGCTGTTAACCATAGCATTGCTGTGCACCGTGGCGGTGGCGATTCACTACGTGGATCTGATTTATGAGTACACCCAGATCATTCCGTTACATTTTTCTGCCAACAGCAGCAGCACCCGCACCAATGATTTTTGGCTGAACGAGTATGACTTTTTTACCTATTTACCCGCGGGATTGCCGGTGTCGTTTATCGGGCCGACGTTGTTTGAAGCTCTGGCCGCGCCGAAGATGCTGCCGTTCTTTCTCGAAGGTATTTTTTTGGCGGGTTTTGTGGTGTTCCAGTGCGCGAGAGCGGCATTTCATCGCGGTTATATCAATGTGCTGAGTCTGACGCTGGTTTTCACCTTTACCTTCGCCCTGCTGATAGCACATTACCCGTTCGGTTTATTTAATCCGGGATCGGCGGTGCGTTATCGCTCAGGTTTTATCTTTCCTATGTGCTTGTTTATTTTATATATAGCGGAAGAAAATCGCCGGTTATTAGACACTTCACCGGCGGGATAGACGCCGGTGAGTCAGCGCGTAACACATGACGAAAAGCATTCTGGCAAAAACAAACATGGCGATCGCGCCGGTGACAGAAAAGAGATAAATCAGCACATAGCCGGTCACGGCAGAAACCAGTGAGACGAACAGAGAGATGTTGCGGAACTCGCGGTCAAGGTGACGGGGAAGAAAATAGCCATAGGAATACGCGGTCAGCATGCCGTTGAATAAAATTCCCGCGCTGAGAAGTTTGAGATAACCCGTGACGTCCGGGTAACCGGAGCCGAGAAAAAGCGTGACGCAACGATCGCCGAACAAAAAGATCACCAGTACCGGCAGCGCTGAAAGCAACACATTGAGCTGCAGCAGGCGGCCAAAAGTGCCTTTGCCTTTTGCAATGATCGGGTAAGCGGCTTTAGAGAGCATAAGTTGCACCGAACCGGCAATGGCCACCAGACGCATCGCGATACTGAAACCGGCAAAAACGGCGGGGCTGACCAGCGATCCGATGATCAGTAGCGGAATATTGCTGTAGAGGTTTGGCGCAAAGTCACCGATAAAGCTGTCCCGGCCTGCACAGAGGCGTGACCACAAACCGGTGAACTCTACATTTTCTCTGAGGCCGGGTTGGGTACGACGACATCTGACGGCGTAAAGCCCGGTAAGCAAATAAGCCAGGGCATTGATGAAGACGGCCAGCAGCATGTCCGCCGGGGAGCGGACCCACAGCAAAAGCGCGACAATGTGTACCAGGCGGGAGAGAAGGGTCGCCACTGCCAGTGCGCTGAGCTGGGAAATACCCTGATGAAACCAGCTGGCTGTCAGGTAATGGCCGGAAACCACAATCAGATAATAGGTGGCAATGACCGGCAGTGAAATGCCCGGAATAACGCAGGCGGTATATGCCGTGAAAATCAGGCAAGAAAATAAGCCAGCGACAAACCGTACAGCCTGATATTGCGCGTAGAGACGCGGCAACTGCCGGGGATCCTTGTTTTTCGCCACGTCACGCACACCGGTTATTTGGGTGCTGTAGTCAGTCATAATGGTGGCGAAGAGAGAAGCGGATATAAAAATAAAATAGTAACCGTAGTGCTCCGGCCCCAGTACACGGGAAAGAAAGGGAATGGTGACTAATGTCACCAGTAAATTAAGTACATTTATTGAGGTGAGGTTGAGCAGATTTTTTGCCACCTCGTTAAGCCGAAGAGTTTTTTTCATCCTGAATGCCTTAAAGCTCACGTTCCATTTTGACGGGGATTTTATCTGGTTGTTTCACCGGTGGACAGTTAAATGATTTTGAATAAGGACATCTATGCTATTAAAAATAAGTATTGGTGAGATATTGCAAGGCAGTGTGCTTAAAACTCTGGGACTGCGTTATGACAACAACGTGATTTATAATGAGCACATCAGGACGCGACGTTTTATTACGCGTTGTAATGATCATGTTGTGATATCTGATAATCTCAGTGAAATAAATGCTGATTCAGACCTGGAAATTAATGCTGATGCGCAAGATTTCTATCTGCGTTATGGGTTTATTGCACCGCCTTTTACGCTGTATAAAAACGTTTATTTGCTGGCGCCTTATATTGGCGTGGTGATGTCCGATCCGCTGACATTTAAGACGCTTTATCCTGTCCGCCACTCTTTCGACAATGAAAATGCGCAGCATCAGGTTGAGACAGGGCCGCAACTTCTGGCGGATCTGCAACATTCGCTCGCGCAAAATGAATCTGATTATCAGGTCTTATTTAGCGGCGGGCTGGATTCCTCGCTGTTACTGGGTATTTCTAATCAGCTGAATAAAACCCGCTGTGCCATCCATTGTTTTATGGCGTCTATGCCGCAAGAAACAACCAAAGCGAAAAAAATGTGTGCAGACACGGCGACAGTATTTAAACACGTTTCGATCGAAAGCGATCTGAGTGACGTCGCCGGTGATTTTATTCGTCTGACCCTTGAACCTGTTGCCGACAAAATTGCACTGGTGATCCCGGCGCTGGTCACGGCGGCAAAAGCCGAAACCGGCCTTGCGGTCCTTGACGGGCAGGGGGCTGATTCCCTGTTCTGCGGGCTTCCGCACGATAAGTTGTACGATCTCTATCGCCGCCGGGGAGTCCGGGCGCTGTCGACATTCGGCACGTTTTTGCCCGTATGGAAAAATAAGAGCAGTCATCTGGGCAGAAAAATCTACCGGGCCACGAAAGTGTTGAAATGTCTGGCCGCCCCCACGCCTGCGGCGATGTTAATTCAGTCATTAGCAGAAGATACCGCGATAATATTGCCGGCGGATAATGAAGTTATACAATATCTGGAGAGTGAACTCGCTGAACTCAGTAAAAATCTTGACGATTTCCATCTCGTGATTCGCTACCTTTTTATGTTCAGAATATTACCCGCCAGAGAAATGCAGAAATATTTACTGGCAGAGTCTCTGAATTATGCCTTTAAATTACCCTTCCTCGAGAAAACGATGGTGGATAAGTATTTTTATCTGGATGCGTCGTGCAGCATTAAACAAGGTATTTATAAATACCCGATAACCTGTCTGGCAAAGACATTCTGGCCTGGTTTTTTAAACAGCAGCAGAACCAGCCCCTTTCAGGTGGAATTTACCACCGAGAAACTGACAGTAAAACAATTCTCCCTGAATTCTATTTTGAAGAAAACACAGTAATCATTGAAAACAAGGAATGTTTATGAAGAAAATCCCGGCTAAACGTATCGCTATTACCGCCAATAGCAGTTGGTATCTTTACAACTTCAGAAAGAACACCATTAAGGCGATGCTTGAACAAGGTTACGACGTCATCGCATTAGCACCTGAAGACGGCTATTCCGGTGTGCTTTCCTCGCTGGGATGCAAATTTATCCCTTTATCCATCGATTCGGGAGGAATAAATCCATTCAAGGATTCGTTGACGATAATGTCAATTTTCTTCATTTTTCTCAGGATGAAGTGTGATCTTGTTTTGAATTTCACCCCGAAAAATAATATCTATTTTTCTCTGGTGGCGTGGCTGTTTCGTAAACCGGTGATAAATAATGTCGCAGGTCTTGGAAATGTTTTCATCAATGGCGGGGCGGTCTGTGTTATTTGCCGTTTGCTGTATAAATTCAGTCAGCGTAGTGCGGCCAGAATATTCTTTCAGAATGAAGACGACCGTACCCTGTTTCTGACGGAAATTATTCCTGGCTATTCGCGAACCGAACGCCTTCCGGGATCGGGGGTTGATCTGGCCCGCTTTGAAATGATGCCCGCGGCTGATGACGGCGTGGTGCGTTTTATCCTGATTGCGCGGATGCTCTATTCAAAGGGCGTGGAACATTATGTCGATGCAGCCCGCAGACTGAAAAGAATTTACGGCGACCGGTGTGAATTCCGTTTGCTGGGTTTTCTCGATGGCAATAATCCGGCGGCGGTGAAAACCGAGAGAATGACGTCGTGGATTGCCGAGGGCATGATTCATTATTTGGGTATTTCCGACAACGTCGAAAATGAGCTGAGACAGATTGACTGCGTGGTCCTGCCCTCGTTTTATCGTGAGGGGGTTCCGAAATCTTTGCTGGAAGCGGGGGCGGCCGGAAAACCGATTATTACCACAGATAATATCGGATGCCGCGAAACGGTGGACGAAGGGGTTAACGGGTATCTGTGCACACCGCAAAGTACGGACAGCCTGGTCGCCTGCATGGAAAAAATGATTAATCTTACCCATGCCGAGCGGCTCGATATGGGGGCGAAGAGCAGGCAGAAAATGGTGCGTGAGTTTGACGAGCACATCATTATCAGCCGTTATCTGAACGCAATAAATGAAGCGCTTTCGCCAAAGACTGAAAAGTGTTCGTTAAGCTAAAAAAAACGGAGACTCAAAGAATCTCCGTTTTCATGCTTCATGCGCTGAATTTTAATCAATACGACGATAACCGCGTTGCGTGTTGTTCACTTTGTAGAGATAACGGCGTGATTCCGCAGACGGGTGTTTGGTGGTCAGTGTGTCGTACACATCACCGGCTGACATATTGTTGATGATGTTAAAGGCCTGCGTTTTATCCCGGGAGAAGACGCGTAACACGCTGCCGGCTCCGCCGTTGTAGGCGGTGATCACCGCATAGCGGCGTGCCGTCGGGTCGTTAATGTTACTCAGATACACCTTCTGCAATATCGCCAGATAAGCAGTACCGGTATTGATATTATTTTGCGGATCAAACAGATAGCTGCGGCTAGGCTTGCCCCATTTTCCTTCGGACTTAAACACATCCACGCCCGCAGTGTGCTGCACAACCTGCATCAGCCCGAGCGCATCGGCATGGCTCACCGCATACGGGTTAAAGGCGGATTCGGTTTGCATGATCGCCAGAATCAGCGACTGATCGACGCCGTATTTGGCCGAAGCTTCGCGGATCATTGGCAGGTATTTATGCGCACGCTGATTCAGGTGGTTCGGCACCATCTGGATGGTGACGGAATAGATGACGTGCAGGCCGGACTGGCGGCGCATCAGTTTGTTTTGAATCAGATAATCGGCAAAGCTGGCGGCACGGCCTTCCCAGCGGATCGGTTTACCGGTGTTGTCGAGCACCTGCCCGTAGAGCATCGGTTCACGGCTGATTTCAATGTCGTTGACATCGGAATAGAGGTCGACGTTGCCCGGATCTTCACCCACAAGTAAGGTGCTGATGATCGCCTGACGCAGGCTGGCAGCCGGATCGGTGCCGGAAATCGTTTCAAGGGTGATGGTACCCGCATCAAAGTTGATGTGGCTGCGGGTGTAATACTGATCGCTATACTTCACGTAGTCTTTCGGACCGGCGATCAGCACTTCATTCATGCCCCAGATGTTCTCGATATTGTGCGCAAACTGGCCCATCAAAATATCGAATCCATTGGTGTCTTTTACGTAAGCTTCGTTGAACTGGTCTTTCTTACTGCCGGAGCAGGAGATCAGCATTGGCGCGATAACCAGCAAAGCTAAAATTTTCTTCATCTTGAAACCATTTCTGGTGAAAGAAGCCGCCACCCGAAAGCGACGGCTTTATTGTTATTGATGATGCTCAGTGATCAGTTTGAAGGCGGCGTATAGCCTTCAATGTGCACATCCTGGCCCTCAAACAGGAAATTCACCATTTCCTGTTCCAGCAGTTTGCGGTCTTCCGGATTCATCATGCTGAGTTTTTTCTCATTGATCAGCATGGTCTGTTTGCTCATCCAGCGTGACCAGGCTTCTTTCGAAATCTCGTTATAAATGCGTTTACCAATCTCACCAGGGTACAGCTGGAAATCCTGCCCTTCGGCATCCTGCTTCAGGAAAGTGCAAAAAATGGTTCTGCTCATACTGATTCCTTATTGATCGTTTTTGGGGACGGTTCTTTTGCCAGCTGAGTCAGCAAACGCTCAACCGGCGCGGCCAGCCCGACGAATTGTGGTTGCGCTAAGTTATACCAGAGACCCGCACCTTCATCCATGCAACCCGCAGATGTTCGCAGATTTAACCACATCGGGACGATATCCAGATGGAAATGGCTGAACGTGTGGCGAAAAGAGGTTTGCTGCTGCAACTGATTTTGCGTCACGCCGTATTTTTTCAGCCCCTGCGTCAGTTCTTCTTCCGTGGAAAATTGCGGGAAGCAGAACAAGCCGCCCCACAGGCCAACGGGCGGACGTTGCTCCAGCCAGACTTTGTCTTCCTGCTGAATCATCAGCATAAACGCGGTTCTTTCCGGCAGGGTTTTCTTGGGTTTTTTGCCGGGATATTTGGCCCAGCTGTTGTGCGCATAGGCTTCGCAGCCCGATTTCACCGGGCACAACTCGCATTTCGGTTTGCTGCGCGTGCAGACCATCGCCCCGAGATCCATCATCGCCTGATTAAACTGGGCAACGTTTTTAGCCGGTGTGACGTCTTCACTTATCGCCCACAACCGGTTCTCGGTTTTCTTCTCGCCCGGCCAGCCGTCCACGGCATAGCAACGGGCCAGCACGCGCTTCACATTACCGTCTAAAATGGGATAGTGCTGATTCAGTGCCAGCGACAACACTGCTCCTGCCGTTGAGCGGCCAATGCCGGGCAGGGCGAGGATCGCGTCAAAGGTCGTCGGGAACACGCCGCCGTGCTGGCTGGCGATGGTCTGCGCGGCCTTATGTAAGTTGCGCGCACGGGCGTAATACCCGAGGCCGGTCCACAGATGCAGCACTTCATCCAGCGGCGCGGCCGCGAGATCGGAAACCGTCGGGAAACGCTGCATAAAGCGTTCAAAATAAGGGATCACCGTCGCAACCTGGGTTTGTTGCAACATCACTTCTGAAAGCCAGACTTTGTAAGGCGTTTTTTCGATTTGCCACGGCAGTGTTTTGCGGCCATAGCGCTGATACCAGTCGAGTACCAGGGGCGAGAAACGGTTGGCTTCCAGGAAACCAGGGGCTTTCATCATGGGTGAATTACAGTCCGGCAGGGTTAAAAGACGGGGCTGATCACATCACAGTTGCCGAGTGGCTGTAAACCGGAACTTTCCGGACTGTATTGACGTATTTCCTGTCCGCAAACCTTGCTTATCGGGAGTAAGTTTGGATAATGCGCCATTCTTCATAGTTAATGACCAAATTACCGCAGCGACCGAATACCCTGTCTTGCCTAACGGAGTGGAAACACCATGAAAAACGACGTCATTTCACCGGAGTTCGACGAGAACGGTCGCGCTATGCGCCGTATCCGTAGTTTTGTCCGCCGTCAGGGCCGTCTGACCAAAGGTCAGCAACACGCGCTGGACAACTTCTGGCCGGTGATGGGCGTGGAATATCAGGCAGAACCGCTGGACATCGATACCCTGTTTGGCCGCGCAGCGCCCGTTGTGCTGGAAATCGGTTTTGGCATGGGCACGTCGCTGGTGACCATGGCGCAGAACAACCCGCAGCAGAACTTTATCGGCATTGAAGTGCACTCGCCGGGCGTCGGTGCCTGCCTGGCTACCGCGCACGAAGAGGGCGTCAGCAACCTGCGCGTGATGTGTCACGATGCGGTGGAAGTGCTGGAAAAAATGATCCCGGATGGCTCGCTCGACATGGTGCAGCTATTCTTTCCTGACCCGTGGCACAAAGCGCGTCATAATAAGCGCCGGATTGTCCAGCCAGCATTCGTTGAACTGCTGCGCAGTAAACTGAAAGTGGGCGGCGTATTCCACATGGCAACCGACTGGGAGCCGTATGCCGAACACATGCTTGAGGTGATGACCAGCTTAGAAAACTGGAAAAACCTCTCGCAGGAAAACAACTATGTACCGCGCCCGGAATCGCGCCCGGTCACCAAGTTCGAAATGCGTGGCCAGCGTTTAGGCCACGGCGTATGGGATCTGATGTTTGAGAGGAAGCAATAATGGCTACAAATCGCAGTCGTCGTTTACGTAAGAAGTTACACATTGCCGAGTTCCAGGAACTGGGCTTCTCTGTAAAATGGCGTTTCCCGGAAGGTACCGCGGTAGAAACCATCGACGAATCACTGGATCAATTTATTGAAGGTGTGATCGAGCCAAACAAACTGGCCTTCGATGGCAGTGGTTATCTGCAGTGGGAAGGTCTGGTTTGCCGTCAGGACATCGGTCATTGCACTGATGAACACCGCGCGCAAATCAAAAAATGGTTAGAAGACCATAAAATGGAAGACGTGGAAGTTTCAGAGTTATTCGATATCTGGTGGGATTGATTCTGCCGGTCAGATGAATTCTGAATCTTTGAAAGGTGCCTTCCGGCACCTTTGTTACATCTGGAGGCAGGACGTTGGGCACCGAACTTGATAACAGTTTGCTGGACGATATTCTTCAGCAGGTCAGGCCGCTTATTGGCCGTGGCAAAGTCGCCGACTATATTCCTGCGCTGGCAGAAGTCAGCTCCGATCATTTAGGGATCGCCGTGTGTACCACGAAAGGAGAAATCTTTCGTGCCGGTGATGCCAATACCCGATTCTCTATTCAGTCGATCTCCAAAGTGCTCAGCCTCACGCTGGCGCTGACCCGTTATCAGGAAAGTGAAATCTGGCAGCGTGTCGGTAAAGAACCTTCCGGTCAGCCCTTCAATTCGCTGGTGCAGCTGGAGCTGGAGCAGGGTAAACCGCGCAATCCGTTCATCAATCCGGGCGCGCTGGTTGTCTGCGATATGCTGCAAACCCGCCTGACTGCGCCCAAGCAAAGAATGCTGGAAGTGGTGCGTCAGCTGGCCGGATCGGCAGATCTCAACTACGATCGGCACGTTGCACGTTCAGAATTCGATCATTCTGATCGCAACGCGGCGATTGCGTACCTGATGAAGTCTTTCGGCAATTTCGAGAATGACGTCATCACGGTGTTGCATACCTATTTTCATTACTGCGCGTTGCGTATGAGCTGTGAAGAACTGGCGCGAACCTTTGTGTATCTGGCGAACAAGGGCCATCCGCTGGGCAGCGAACAGCCGCTGATTGATGCCCGTCAGGCGCGGCAGATTAACGCCATGATGGTGACCAGCGGCATGTACGACGGTGCCGGTGAATTTGCCTATCGCGTAGGCATGCCGGGAAAATCCGGTGTTGGCGGCGGCATTCTGGCCGTGGTGCCCGGAGAGATGTGCATTGCGGTGTGGTCACCGGAACTTGACGCGGCAGGGAACTCTTTGGCCGGTATTGCTGCCTTAGAATTACTGGCGCAACGTATTGGCCGTTCAATTTTTTGAATTTGCTGTTTTAGGGAGAGTACATGTTTGTAAAAAGTGGAGTGGTAAAAACCGGACTTGCTGCCTTGCTGGCGCTGAGTGCGTGGAGCGCGCAGGCGGATTATGAATGCGCCGTCCAGCCAAAAGATGACGTGATCATCAAGCCGCAAACCGTGCAGGTTGTGGGTAACAGCGGCGATTTGCTGATCACACCTAACGGCAATGTGACACTCAACGGCAAAGAGATCACCCTGAGCGCAAAACAGCGTCAGGAAGCCATTGATTATCAGGCCTCACTGCGTCGCGATCTGCCCTGGATCGATCAGGGTGCCACTGCGCATCTGGAAAAAGGCCGTGTGGCCGTTGACCGCGTGATCGTCGATAAACTGGGCAGCAGCAGCAACGTGCGCAACCGTCTGGTCACCCTCGACAAGCAGCTGAAGCAGCAGATGAATCTGATTATCGAACACCGCACCGATGGTCTGACGTTCCATCACAAAGCGGTTGATCAGGTGAAGCAGAATGGTCAGAAGCTGATGGAACAAACCATGGGCGGCGTCATGCAGGACAGCATCAATGAAATGGGCCTGAAACAGGCGGCCAGCGGCGGCAATCCGTTGCAGGCAATGATGGGCAATCTGGGCGGTCTGCAACAGGCGGTTCAGGATGAGTGGAGCAAACAGGAAAAAGAGTTCAAAGCCTTTGGCGATGATGTCTGTAAACGTGTGACTGCGCTCGACACTCAGCACAAAACATTGCTGGCGGATTTGAAGTAAGCTCTGACAATCATCGCCTTTTCGGATCCCCGGAGAGGCGATTGAGAGTGCAATCATTGATACATCGGGATCATATGATAAGAAAGGGAGCTAAGCTCCCTTTGTGAGTAAACAGCAATTACTCTGTATTACCAGGCATATTGCATTCTGAACATCCAGGTTGAAATATCAGGTGAGCCGGACTCCTCGTGAGTGGTATCTGTATAAGCGACAGCCCCGCCAAATTGTGGCGTTAACATAAATCCCAGCGAAGCCCCCAGAACAACGTTCTGTTGCTTATTATCTTGCAGACTGCCATCAATACGCGTCTCGCCTCCTTGACTGAAGGTACTGTCCAGCGATACCCACAACGCCGGATTGAACGTAAAGCTGAAATGTCCTTCGGCAGCATAAAGTGGTCTTTGTGCCAGATGATGGCTACCGAGATAGTCATCATTGTCCTGATAGAATGTCACCATCGGGTTAACTTCAACCCAGAAAGGGCCGACAGGGTAACCGAAAGCTAATTCCGGTTTTATCACCCAACGGTTTCCCCCGATATTGAGCGCTTTCGTTTTATCGTAATCCCCGGTGGGCGCAGTGACCCATATCGCCGAGGTCAAAAACATCTCCGGTGTCCAGAGCCGGAAATCCTGAGAATTAAGCGCGGGTGCGCCAAACAGGTTATAGATCAGCGCGAGTTGTGAATCGCCCATCCCCTGATTCGTATGCGTATCATCCAGCACAGGCGAACCATCCAGTGATGCCCGCAGGTGCGCGACGGGCTGAATCAACTGAATACCTGCAGTGTGCCCGCCGAGATCAAAAGACCGTGCATAACGTATGATATAAAGATCGGCATCCACTGACGCATTATCGACAGGCAGGGAAGAGTCGAGAGATGTATTACTGTTTATGTTCTCGTAGTAACCGAATAAAATATTAATATCATCAGGAACGTTCTGCCAGTCACGGGCGTTATCCGCGTAACTGCTGCAAGGTAAGACAATAGAGAAAATTAAAAAAATCCCTTTGATATTTAACTGCCACTTATATCGCATTTTTATTCCCCTCTGTGCGATGAAATTAACCATAAAAATTTATTTCACAGAGAGTTATGGCGTAACAATATTGAACATTCCCGGAAACACATCCAGCATATCCTGAAGTTCTTTGATTTTTTCCGGGTCACCGGAAATTTTCATTGCTGAACTGGCCATCACATTTTTCAGTGGCTCACCCTGCATGAATAACCGTGAAAAACTCATTTTATCTGCCATTAATACAGCGTCCGCAGGTGCCGTCGATTTATTCATGTTATAGATGATCACTGAGTTTCTCAGTTCTATGCTATATTCAGTACCATTTGGCAGTTTCCAGTTTATATGTATGTTTTTATTGAGTGCTTTATCCGTGTTCAGGCGAACACCCATATAATCTAAAATAAGTTCAGGATCCATTGCCTCCACCATATCTACGCTGGCCGTACTGATCGGAGGATTATTGGGAATGCCATGACGCAATTCATAGGCCCCCATCAGATATTCATTTCTCCATGTTGCATTTTCTGACTGATAACCCAACTGCTCGAAAGCATCTGCCTGCAGGTCACGTGCGGTTTGATTTTTCGGATCGGCAAAGACCACGTGTTTTAAAACTTCAGCAGCCCAGCGATATTCTCCGGCGGCGATCGACTTTTTGGCGTGGGTCAGTACCTGATTTTCTCCGCCCATGAATTCGACATATTTTTTCGCTACTTCAACGGGAGGTAAAGGATTGAGGTCAGCCGGATTACTGTCATACCACCCCATATATCGCTGGTACACAGCCTTAGAATTGTGGCTGACTGAGCCATAGTAACCCCGGTTATACCATTCCTGTGACAAGCCGGATGGCAGGGTCAGCGTCTCAGCAATTTCATTCATCGTCAGACCTTTATTCACCAGATTGAGCGTCCGGTCATGAATGAATTTAAACAGATCCCGCTGATCAGACAGGTATTTTATGATGTTCTGATTTCCCCAGGTCGGCCACTGGTGTTGAGCAATGACGATCTCAACGTCAGTCCTGTGTTCATTAATGGCAAAATTCAGAACCTTCCACCAGGCACTTGCATCCCGTACCTGCGCCCCGCGTAACGTGTAGAGATTATGCAAGGTATGGGTGGCATCTTCGGCGGTATCCAGCATCTTGAATTGCGGGAACCAGATGAGCATTTCCGTGGGCGCCTCGGTATCTTCGGCCATCTGGAATTGCATCTTAATCCCGCCAATGTCCCGCGTTTCCCCGGTTTTACTGACGGTGTCGGTGGGAGGGATCAGCGTAAATGTTCCAATTGACGTGGTTTTTCCTAAACCGGCATCAACCTGACCGTGCGCACTGCGCGGTAACATCACCCCATATTGATACAGCGTTCTTCTGCTCATGGCATTTCCCGCCAGGACATTCTCACTGACGGCTTCTTTCATGAATCCTTCCGGGGCAATAATACTGACTTTACCCGCCGCGAGATCTTTTTCATCCACCACACCACGTACGCCGCCATAATGATCCGCGTGGCTGTGCGTATAAATGACCGCGATGACGGGTTTAAAAGGACGGTGTGCGTAGTAGAGTTTTAATCCGGCACGGGCAACCTCGGTGGTGACCAGAGGATCAATGATAATAATGCCTTTTTCAGCCTCAATAATGGTCATATCCGAAAGATCAAATCCTCTGATCTGATATACGAAGTCGGTAACTTTAAATAAACCGTTGAGTAAGTTTAATTTAGCAATACGCCACAGGCTGGGGTTAACCGTGTCAGGTGCATCACCTTTAATAAAACCATAGTTTTCCATATTCCACGATATTCCTCCCGCAGAATCTTTAATCACTGTTGGCGTCAGTGTTGCTATAAAACCTTTACTGGCATTTTGAAAATCCGTCTGGTCAGAAAAAGGTAAGCCCTTATAGACTGCCTGATTTAAGGCTTTGGTATATGAGCTGGCATCCTTTGGTAATTCAACAGAAAAGACAGAGTAACTGCTCATTGTCAGCGCCAGTGCCAGCGCAGTTTTTGATATTTTCATTTGATTCCTTAACAAAAGTGATAATTGCATTTATTGCGGCACTTAAATTAATTGAAGCTGTTTTATTTGTTAAGGATCTAAAACATCTAACAACATTAGCTGACTACTAATGCCGATTATAATAATAACAATTGAAATTAGTACCAAGCACATTTGTTATTTATATTAGTAAATTGGCGGTAATTTTTAACAAAGATGAATTTCATGAGGTTAATATTTAAATATTGAATTGTTTATTTTCACACTGTTTCACTGAGTGCCCGTCAGGTGGCAGTTCTTCTAAATAAAAGAGTGAAAATATCAGGGAAAGGAAAATTTCAATATAAACAGAAGGTGGTGACAAAATGATTCGTAGTGTATGGAAGTATTAATGAAATGTGCCCCTTATCAGCTGACAGAGGCTTATTTTTGTTTGTACCTGAACATAAAAAAAGGTGAAGTCAGATCAGTGACTTCACCTTTTTTAATGTTAATCATAAATATTCGGAATCAATTACCCGGCCAAAAACAGCTCAAGCAGCGAATTCAGGAACAGTTTGCCTTTGCGGGTGATCTGCCAGTGCGTATCGGTTTCCACCAGATATTCTTTGGCCATCGCTTCGTCCAGCTGCGCGCGGATCACCGATTCATCAAGTCCGGTATAAAACCCAAATTCTTCACGCGGAGCGGCTTCCAGCAGGCGAAAACGGTTCATGAAAAATTCAAACGGCAAATCGTCGGTTTCGACCTGATGCTGTTTGTCCATGTAACGCCCCCGCATGTAACCGCGCGGGTGTTTCGTTTTCACGGTTCGCAGGATTTGCCCGTCAGGCTGCGTCAGTTTGCCGTGCGCGCCACAACCGATGCCGAGGTAATCCCCGAAACGCCAGTAGTTGAGGTTGTGCTGGCACTGATAGCCCGGTTTGGCATACGCCGAGGTTTCATACTGCTGATAACCGGCTGTGGTGAGCAGCTTGTCGCCTTGCTCGAAAATGTCCCACAGCGCGTCGTCATCCGGCAGTTTTGGCGGACGCGAGGCGTACAGGGTGTTGGGCTCGATTGTCAGCTGATACCACGACAAATGCGGTGGATTGAGCGCGATGGCCTGGCGTAAATCATCCAGCGCCTCTTCCAGGGTCTGATCCGGCAAGCCGTGCATCAGATCCAGATTGAAACTGCGCAGGTTCAGGCCGGTGGCGAGATGCGCCGCGCGCCGCGCTTCTTCCGGGCCATGAATGCGCCCCAGACGCTCCAGCTTGAGGGCATCGAAACTTTGCACACCAATCGAGATACGGTTCACCCCGGCGCGCTGATACGCGCTGAAACGGTCTGCTTCAACGGTACCAGGGTTGGCTTCCATGGTGATTTCGGCATCGGCATCGAGGGGTAAACGCGCCCGCACGCCGTCGAGCAGGTTTTGCATCGCTTCGCTGCTCAGCAGGCTTGGTGTTCCGCCGCCGATAAAAATTGTCCCTACGCTGCGATCGCCCACCAGAGGCAGATCCGCATCCAGATCGGCCAGCAGATGTGCGACATAATCGTCGTGCGGCACTTCGCCCTTTAACGCGTGCGAGTTGAAATCGCAGTAAGGGCACTTTTGCACGCACCACGGGATATGAATGTAGAGACTCAGCGGCGGTAACTTACGCATTCTTTTGGACAGCCTCTTTCATCGCGGCAAGCAGCAGTTTCAGCGCCTGACCACGGTGAGATACCGCGCTCTTTTCTTCGCGCGTCAGTTCCGCTGCGGTTTTGCCCAGCTCAGGAACGTAGAAAATCGGATCATAACCAAAACCGCCCGCGCCTGCTTCGGCAAAAGTAATCTCACCAGCCCAACTGCCGTGGCACACCAGCGGCGTGGGGTCTTCTGCGTGGCGCATGTAAACCAGTACGCAGTGGAACTGCGCATTGCGCTGGCCCTGCGGCACGTCTTTGAGCGCTACTAACAGCTTATCGAGGTTTTGCTGATCGCTGGCATCGATTCCTGCGTAGCGGGCGGAGTAAATCCCCGGCGCGCCTCCCAGAAAATCCACGGCCAGACCGGAGTCATCGGCAATCGCCGGTAAACCGGTTTCGGCTGCGGCGTGACGGGCTTTCAGGATGGCGTTCTCAATGAACGTCAGACCGGTTTCTTCTGCCGATTCAACACCGAGTTCAGTTTGCGCGACCACGTCCAGCCCGAAATCGGCCAGAAGATGTGCGAGCTCACGCACTTTACCGGCGTTGCCGGTAGCTAATACGACTTTCTGCATGGGAGAGTCCTGACGTAAACGTTATTCTGCGAGCAGTACCGCGACCTCAGTCGGGATATTTTGCGGATGGATAATGCGGACTTGTTTATGGCGGCCCAGCTCGCCCTTTTCAATACTGACCTGACTTTTGGCGACTTTAAACTGTTTGGCGAGAAATTTCACCAGGTGCGTATTCGCCTGACCATCAACCGGCGGTGCGGTGATGGCGACTTTAAGTTCGTCGCCATGCAAACCGACCAGGCTGTCACGGCTGGCTTTGGGCTGGATAACCAGCCGCAAAACCAGGTCGTCTGACTGCCAGTAAACCGGGGAGAGGCCTGATGTCATTGAGCGAGCAGGGCATTCGAGGTGAAGAAATCCTGCGTCCAAAGCCCGCCGAGCAGATCCATACCGAGATAGTTCAGCATGTAGAGAATCAAAATCACAATCATCGCTGAAAAATCAATCCCGCCCATGGCCGGCAAAACGCGGCGGATGGGTGCCATCAGGGGTTCAGTAAGCTGCATCAGCAGAAAATCCATTGGTCCGCGCCCCTGGCTTACCCAACTCATCAGTGAGCGGATAATAATCAACCAGAAGACCAATAACCCGGCAGCCTTCACCAGGCTAATCAGACCCACAAGTAACATGATGGGTTCTAACGGGAAAACCCCGTACTTGATCAGGAAAAATAACGGTAATTTCAGCGTGGTAATGATGAAAGCCAGCAACAAGCTCGCGCTGTCAATTGGCCCAAGCGGTGGAAGAATCCGACGCAATGGCCGGATGACCGGTTGTGTAATCTTCACCACAAACTGAGAAAACGGATTATAAAAATCAGTACGAGCCCACTGCATCCAGATGCGCAGCAGTAAAACCATGACGTAGAGGTCAATCAATGTGTTGACCAGGAAAGTCAGCGTTAACATGCGTTACCTTTGATATGTAAATTAAAACAGTTTTTCCATTTCCTGCGCGCGGGTAATGGCGGCCTGCATGGCCACGGAGACAATCTCCGGTAATTTGCGATCGTTGAAAACTTTCAGTGCTTCAAAGGTGGTGCCGCCTTTGGAGGTCACATTCTCACGCAGTTGTGACAATGGCGTGTCCGGGCTGGCAGCCACTAACGCGGTCGCGCCGCTGGCGGCCTGTTCAACCAGCATCCGTGCGGCATCTGCGCTGAAACCTAAACGCTGCGCTTCAGCCTGCATTGCTTCCATAAACAGGAAGAAATAGGCCGGGGCGCTGCCTGCGGCGGCAATAATGTGGTTGATACCTTCTTCGGTATCGACCCAGCAGATTTTGCCGACCGCGGTCATCAGTTCACCGCTGTAATCGCGGTCTGCCTGTGAAACCTGTTCCGGTGCGTAAAGCCCGCTCATGCCTTTCCCGACAAGGGATGGCGTGTTCGGCATGATGCGCACAATGTTCAGATCCTCTCCCAGCAACTCACAAAAACGAGCGACGCTGACGCCTGCGGCAATCGACAGTACCAGTTTGCCGCTAAAATCCACGTCTTTTTGCAGTGCTTTACACACGTCAGCCATCATTTGTGGTTTGACTGAGAGCACAATGACATCCGCTTCTTTGGCGCAGCCACTGTTATCGCTGCTGCTCTTCACGCCGTACTTTTCAGCCAGCGCATCGCGATGTGTGGTCGACGGGGCACAGACGCTGATAAGCGTCGCCGGATAACCACTTTCGACCAGACCCGAAATGATCGCACCAGCCATGTTACCTGCGCCGATGAAACAGAGTTTACGGTGTTGCATAAGTGCTCCTCGTTTTATGGGGACTTCATTGAGCCATTCAAGAGTAAAGCAGTAAACCGCCTCAGGCCGGTGATTGCTTTTCGCTGTAATCACGGGCCCCAAAAATGGCGGTACCGATACGAACCAGGGTGCTGCCTGCGGCAATCGCGGCGGGCATATCATCGGTCATGCCCATGGACAGCGTATCGGCCTGCGGGCAGACAGCCTGTAAGGTGTTCAGCGCGTCGCGCATCTGACCGAAGACTTCGGTTTGCCGTGCATAATCGGTTTCTGCGGCAGGGATCGCCATCAGACCGCGCAGCGTCAGGTTGGGCATCGACATGATTTGCGTCGCCAGTTCGGTGATTTCACCCACGCGAATGCCGGATTTGCTGGCCTCATCGCTGATGTTCACCTGAATCAATACCTGTAACGGCGGCAAGCCCGCCGGGCGCTGATCGTTGAGGCGCTGGGCGATTTTCAGCCGATCAATGGTGTGGCACCAGTCGAAGTTTTCCGCCACTAAACGGCTTTTGTTCGACTGCAGAGGGCCAATAAAGTGCCAGGTCAGCGCAGGCTGATGCCCGGCGAAGTGGGCAATTTTATCCACCCCTTCCTGCACGTAGTTTTCACCAAACACATACTGACCGGCAGCGATCGCTTCTTCGACAGCGCTCGCAGGTTTGGTTTTGCTCACTGCAAGCAAGGTAATTTCTTCTGAAGGCCTGCCGCAAAGCTGTGCAGCGGCTGCGATTTTCTCGCGGACATTCTGTAAATTCTGCGCAATAGCGTTTTGCTGACTAAGGCTCATAGGGACTCAGGAGGATTTCAACATGGATATTGATGGATTAGTGGTGCGTAGTGTAAAGCAAAATGCCTCCGATCTGCACCTTTGTACCGGCTATCCGCCGATGTTGCGCATTGATGGCGAATTATGTTGCTGCGACGACATGCCGGTGCTTAAGGCTTCGCAGATGCAGGCGCTCAGTGGCCAGTGGCTGGACGACGCGCAACAGGAGACGCTGCAACAGGCCGGACAGGTCGATAAAGCCCTGACGCTGGGCGGTGGCGTACGGATGCGGCTCAACGTTTTCCGCCAATGGCACGGGCTGTCTGCCGCGCTGCGGCCAATCCCCGCCCGTTGCCCCGATCTGCACATGCTGCTGGCGCCTGAAATCTTGCAGCAAATCATCTTGCAGGAGGATGGCCTGATTCTGGTCACCGGTGCCACGGGAAGCGGTAAATCCACCACGCTGGCGGCGTTGATTGATCATCTGAACAGCCATGTAAAGCGCCATATCATTACGCTGGAAGATCCTATCGAGCTCATTCACACCAGCAGGCAATGTCTGATCCAGCAGCGCGAACTCGGGCTGCATACGCGTTCCTTCGGCGAAGCCGTGCGGGGTGCGCTGCGTGAAGATCCGGATGTGCTGTTACTCGGCGAACTGCGGGACAGCGACAGTATCCGGCTGGCGCTGACGGCGGCGGAAACCGGGCATCTGGTACTGGCGACCTTACATACGCGCAATGCGACGCAGGCTATCGACCGGATGGTTGACGTGTTCCCGGCAGAAGAAAAAGCGTTTGTGCGGGCGCAGCTGGCGGGCAGTTTGCGGGCGGTGGTTGCGCAGAAACTGGTGCTGACAAAGGCTGGCGAAGATAAAAAAGCGGGCAGGGTGGCGTTGTTTGAGGTGCTGACATCGACGCCAGCGGTGTGCAATTTGATCCGGGAGGGGAAAACGCATCAGCTGGCCGACATCCTGCAAACCGGCGCTCAGGCCGGAATGCAGACTTTTGCACAAAGCCGCCAGCAGCGGCAGAGTGCCGGATTACTGGCGCAAGATCAGGACTGACTCCATTGCTTTTCAAACCAGCTTTCCAGAATGATCACCGCAGAAGCGGCATCGACGCTGCCTTTGTCGAGTGCGCGAAAACCGCCACGGTCGAACAAATCGGCGCGTGCTTCCACGGTGCTCAGGCGTTCGTCGTGCAGCTCTACCTGGACGCCAAACCGGCCATGCAGCCGGTTAGCAAATTTGCGCGCGCGGGCGGTCAGCGGCTGTTCGGTGCCGTCCATATTCAGCGGCAGGCCAACCACCACGACATCCGGCAGCCACTCTTTCAGCAGTTTTTCAATCTTCTGCCAGTCGGGTGTGCCGTCCTGCGCTTTAAACGAGGTCAGCGGACGTGCGGTGCCCGTGACTTCCTGACCAATGGCCAGGCCGATACTTTTGGTACCAAAGTCGAAGGCAAAAACCGTGCGGTTAGCCATTATGCGTGCCCTGCGTGGGTGGCGAGCTGGCTCACATCAATGCCGATCATTTTTGCGGCTTCACGCCAGCGGTCGGCAATCGGTGTGCGAAACAGAATATCGCTGCTGGCTTCAATGGTCAGCCAGGCATTATCCAGCAGTTCTTTTTCCAGCTGTCCCTGTTCCCATGCGGCGTAACCGAGCGCCACCAGCACATCTTTTGGCTGGTCCGGCGTACCCAGTGTTTCCAGCACGTCTTTGGAGGTGGTGATCATGGTGCTGTCAGAGATGCGAATGCTGGAGCCAAAACCTTCGCGCGGCGTATGCAGGATAAAACCGCGATCGTCGGCCAGCGGGCCGCCGGAAAACACCGGACGATCGAGGCGAATAGTAGGGTCGCGGGGTTCCGGGCTGATATCCAGCTTATCGAGGACATTTTCAATGGTGAAATCATCGACCAGCTTGTTGATCACCAGACCCATTGCGCCATCTTCATTATGTTCGCAGATATAGACAACAGAACGTTTGAACTGGGGTTCATCCAGCCCGGGCATCGCAATAAGAAAGTGATGTTGTAGATTCATGGTATGCAGGATGGTTAACCTCAGGAAAATGATGGCGCAGCCAGCCGCGCCATCGTGTAGCAAAGAACGTTAGCGCGCAGCCAGACGCTTTTCAATGGCATCCATCAGCATGCCCGTCACCGAGATCGGGAAGGCGGCTTCGATTTCACGCGCACAGGTTGGGCTGGTGACGTTAATCTCGGTCAGACGATCGCCGATGATATCCAGACCGACAAAGATCAGGCCTTTCTGCTTAAGGATTGGCGCGACGGTGCGGGCAATCGCCCAGTCACTTTCGCTCAGCGGACGCGCTTCACCACGGCCACCGGCGGCCAGATTACCACGGGTTTCGCCCTGCGCAGGAATACGTGCCAGACAGTAAGGCACCGGTTCGCCATCGACCACCAGCACGCGTTTGTCACCGTCTTTGATCGCTGGCAGGTAGTTTTGCGCCATACAGAAACGGCTGCCGTGTTCGGTCAGGGTTTCGATCACCACAGAGACGTTCGCGTCTTCCGGTTTCAGACGGAAAATAGACGCGCCGCCCATGCCGTCGAGCGGCTTGAGGATCACATCAGTGTGTTCTTTGTGGAAGGCTTTCAGCTGGGCCGAGTTGCGGGTCACCAGCGTATCCGGCGTCAGTTCCGGGAACCATGCGGTGAACAGCTTTTCGTTACAGTCGCGCAGGCTCTGCGGTTTGTTGACGATGAGCGTGCCTTTTTCTTCAGCGCGTTCGAGGATATAAGTCGCATAAATGAATTCGGTATCGAATGGCGGATCCTTACGCATCAGGATCACGTCCAGTTCCTGCAGGGCGATATCCTGCTCAGTACCAAACTCATACCAGCCGTCGTAATCCTGCTTCACGCTAAGCTTTTTAGTGGTCGCACGGCCTTCGCCGCCGCGCAGATACAGGGAATTCATTTCCATGTAGTGCAGTTCGTAACCACGACTCTTCGCGTCCAGCAACATAGCGAAACTGGTGTCTTTTTTGATGTTGATGGATGAAATCGGGTCCATCACGATGCCAAGCTTAATCATTTGGTCTCCTCTTAACCCAGATCGCCGAAACGAACCTGTAAGGCCGTTATCGCGGTGAGTGCTGTGGTTTCTGTACGCAGAACGCGGGGTCCCAGCAGGATATCAGTAAATCCGTAGCCGGAGGTCATTGCAATTTCGTCGGCGGATAAACCGCCTTCCGGGCCAATCAGCAGGCGAACATGTTTCACCGGCAGCGGCAGGGTATTAATGCTGTGACTGGCGCGCGGATGCAGGTTCAGCTTCAGGCTGTCATCCTGCTCGGCACACCAGGCTTCGAGCTGCATCGCCGGGCGAATTTCCGGGATGCGGTTGCGGCCACATTGCTCGCAGGCGGCAATGGCGATTTTCTGCCACTGCTGCAATTTTTTCTCCAGACGCTCGCCGTCCAGTTTGACGCCGCAACGTTCCGAGAACAGCGGCGTAATGGTGTTCGCACCCAGCTCAATGGATTTCTGAATGGTGAATTCCATCTTGTCGCCGCGCGAAATCACCTGTCCGAGATGCAGATTCAGCGGTGATTCGTTGTCCGACAACACACCTTCACTCAGGCTGACGCGCACACTCTTCTTATCCACCTGCGTAATGCTGGCCTCGAAGACCTGATTGCTGCCGTCAAATAATTGAATCGCCTGACCGGGCTGCATACGCAGAACGCGTCCGACGTGGTTAGCGGCGTCTTCGCACAGCGCAATGTCGCTGTGGGCGGTCAATGTTTCCGGGTGATAAATGCGGGGGATGCGCATGTGTGGCAGCTGTCCTTAACGTGTTTGAGCGGGCTATTTTGTCGTGATTAGCCCGCATTGTCGCGAGCTAATGTGCCCTGATGATGTGTTTAATACTAAGTTAGCCTTTTCGCTCAGCGCAAGCCTGCTGAACGTACGGGTTATGATTTCCCTGCACACTGGCGATACGGTTATCGCGCTCACATTCCCAGGCCGTCACCGGATACTGACGGTTCCACGCGGTGAACAGCTGGGTTTGCTGGCGGGAAAGATTCAGTTTGTACTGATCACGCATATAGAAATAGGTGCGGGCGATGGCGCCACGGGCGCGGGCTGGCGGCTCAGCGGCCTTGGCTTTGAAATCGACTTTCATCTCGCAGCGCCCGTACTGGCCTTCGCCGCCGTTCCACTGGCTGTACATGAAGTTATTGCGGTCGCCGTTCACTTCGCCGATCGCCGGTTCCAGGTTGTGCAGGTCAGTTTCTATCTGACGGTAATCGGCGTTTTTCGCACAATTTTTACGACCGCCATCCTGCCAGCATTGCATCTGGTGGCCAAACTGCCATGCGGGCATCACGTGCTCCCACTCGATCCGGCTGGCGCGTTGTTCGCTTTTGCGCACCGCGTACCCGCAGGATTTGAGATCAGGCGTGCCTTTTTTGCCCTGCCAGCTGATGTCACAGCCGCAATAAAAAGAGGGGGCACCCTGATTAATTTTCACCGCAGCGGCTTTGGCCTGGCTGAAATTATTGATGGCGTTGCCGGACTGGCTGAAGGCGCTGACCGGTGCGAGTACTGCGATAAACAGAAAGGCTGAAAGTGTTTTGCGAAACATGTTTCTGAATGACCTGATGTGAAAAGGTCGGAAGGGTAACGGATGCGGCGCGGCGTGACAATCGGACATTGATGCTATTGAGTGATTGAATTTTCAGCCATTAGTGGTGCCTTTAGCATTGAAATGTAACAGCTCGCCGCAATGACGGCAGCGATATTCCGACTCTTTGCGCATCACTTTATTGTGGCGGCGCACGGTCAGATGGTGATCGCGGCAGGCGCATAAATACGGATAGGTTTTGCTCTGTACGGACGCCACTTCGAATTTGTGCGTGCGGCTGGCGCTGACGCCAAGCACATGCTCCATCATCCAGCGCCACTCCTTGCCATGCGGGGCCGGCGCGCGGCCAAACCGGCGGTAAACCAGAAGGTGCGCCAGTTCGTGCGGCACCACTTCATCAATAAAAGGCTGCTGATTTTCCTGTAATAACACCGGATTCAGCCGGATTTGCCAGTGTTGCAGGTACGCGCTGCCCGCGCTGGTGCCGCGTTGCTGGTAGGTGATTTCCGGTTCCGTATAGTCGGTGCCAAAAAACTGATTTGCCATCAGGAGTTTTTCCCGCAGGCAGCGCATAACCGCTTGTTGCAGGGCGATGGGGAGACGTGAGGTTTTCATCTGGCGAAGGATAAATCTGCAGGGGGAGAGATGCAATATGGAATTCCTCCCCTTTGCAGGGGAGGAATTTGACGCTTACTTACCGATGTCGCGCAGTGCTTCGCCTTTCATCAGATTGCGTTCGATGTGTTCCAGAGACACGTTCTTCGTCTCAGGGATCAACGCAATGGTGATGAAGATGAAGACCACGTTCAGCGCGGCGTACACCCAGAAGGTGTTGGCGTTGCCCAGGCTTTCCAGCATGGTCAGGAAGGTGGCACCGACGATCATATTGGCAATCCAGTTGGTCGCGGTAGAGACAGTGATACCAAAATCACGGCCTTTCAGCGGCTGAATTTCAGAACACAGTACCCAGATCAACGGACCGGCACTCATGGCGAAGCCCACGATGAACATCAGCAGCATCGCGATGGAGAAATATTTCGCAAAGTCTGATTCCACGCCGATATGCAGCATTGTCCCCAGAATACCCATGCCCACAGCCATTACCAGGAAGCCCAGTTTCAGCGTCGGTTTACGACCCCAGCGGTCAACCAGACCAATGGCAATGAAGGTCGCCAGAACGTTGACCAGACCGACGATCACCGTGCCCCACATCTGCTGCGAGGTACTGGCGAAACCGGCAATGCCGAAGATTTTCGGAGCGTAATACATGATGACGTTCATACCGGTGAACTGCTGCATCACCTGCAACAAAATCCCGAGGTAGACCGCACGACGGAAGTTTTTGTTATTGATGAACAAACCCCAGCCGCTCTGTTTAACTTTCAGGCTTTCGCGGATTTCATCCAGTTCGCTTTTTGCCTGCGCCGTGGAGTCACGCAGTTTTTCCAGTACGCGGCGGGCTTTGTCGTCATTGCCACGTGCGGCGAGCCAGCGCGGGCTGTCCGGCAGGAAGAACACGCCGACCAGCAACAGCAGGGCAGGGATGGTGATCACGCCCAGCATCCAGCGCCATGCGCCGGTGTAGCTGAAGGCGGTATCGGACAGGTACGCCGCCAGAATACCGATGGTAATCATCAGCTGGTACATGGAAATCATGCTGCCACGGATTTTCTCGGGAGCGATTTCTGACAGGTAAATAGGCGCGGTGTAAGACGCGACACCCACCGCCAGACCCAGCAGCACGCGGGCGACGATCAGCACTTCAGTGTTTGGCGCAAAGGCGGAACACAGTGAACCGACAACGAACAGCACTGCGCCGATCATCAGGCTGTATTTACGCCCCAGACGGAAGTTGAGCCAGCCACTGCCGACCGCACCGACCGCAGCACCAAACATCATTGAGCTGACCACCCACTCCTGCTGATGGTTAGTGATCTGAAAATCATGGCTGATAAAGGGCAGTGCGCCAGCGATGACACCAATATCCAGACCGAACAAAAGCCCGGCCAGTGCAGCGAGAAAACAGACAAAGAAAGTCACGCTTTTGTTTGAGCGTTTTCCTTTGGTCGACGTTGAGTTGTTCATCCGGTCTCCAAAATAGTGCAATCGTTTAGTGTTTGTAATAATGCTTAGGCTGTTATGTTATTAACCCTGCTCCCAGCTTAACGTGAACCCGGTCACAGTGTTGTAATCGTTTACACTAATGGCGATGTTCAGGATTGTTGTTTTGGAAGGGATTCAAAGAGATGCAAAGCAGGAAGGGGTTAAGCAGACCAATTAATAGTGCATAAATTGATATATATCAATCAAAATTCTGTTTCAAACTTTTACCTATTGAAATAATGCATTGGTTAATAACGAATTATTATCTGTAACCGTTTTCATTGAACAGGGCATGGGTGATTTTTTCAGACTTTTTACCGGAAAAAGAGCAATAAAAAACCCTGCCACAAGGGCAGGGTCAGGCAGGCAGAATTGTCTGAAAAGGGAATTACAGACCTGCAGCGTCACGCAACTGAGCGGCACGGTCGGTTTTTTCCCAAGGGAAATGTTCGCGACCAAAGTGACCGTACGCAGCGGTTTCTTTGTAGATTGGGTGCAGCAGATCCATCATCTGGATCAGACCGTATGGACGCAGATCGAAGAACTCGCGCACCAGTAAGGTCAGTTGCTCGTTGGAAATTTTACCGGTACCGAAGGTTTCCACCATGATGGAAGTCGGTTCCGCCACGCCGATGGCGTAAGACACCTGGATTTCACAACGATCGGCCAGACCCGCAGCCACGATGTTTTTCGCAACGTAACGCGCAGCGTAAGCCGCTGAACGGTCAACTTTAGACGGATCTTTACCTGAGAACGCACCGCCACCGTGACGGGCCATACCGCCGTAAGTATCAACGATGATTTTACGACCGGTCAGACCGCAGTCACCCATAGGGCCGCCGATAACGAAACGGCCAGTCGGGTTGATGTGGTATTTGGTGCCCGCGTTCAGCCATTCTGCCGGAAGAACAGGTTTGATGATTTCTTCCATCACCGCTTCCTGCAACTCTTTCAGCGCGATGTCTTCAGAGTGCTGAGTGGACAGCACAACCGCATCGATACCGACAATTTTTCCTTCGTCATACTGGAAAGTGACCTGGCTTTTCGCATCAGGGCGCAGCCATGGCAAGGTGCCGGATTTACGGACTTCAGCCTGACGCTGCACCAGACGGTGTGCGTAAGTGATCGGTGCTGGCATCAGCACGTCGGTTTCGTTGGTGGCATAACCAAACATCAGACCCTGGTCGCCCGCGCCTTGTTCCAGCGGATCCTGACGGTCAACGCCCTGATTGATGTCCGGCGATTGCTTACCGATAGCACTCAGTACGGCACAGGAATTGGCATCGAAGCCCATCTGAGAATTGACGTAGCCAATTTCACGGATGGTCTGACGGGTGATTTCCTCTACGTCGACCCAGGCGGAAGTGGTGATTTCACCGCCCACCAGGACCATGCCGGTCTTGACATAAGTTTCACATGCAACACGTGCTTTCGGGTCTTGTTCTAAAATCGCGTCCAGTACGGCATCGGAAATCTGGTCAGCAATTTTATCTGGATGTCCTTCGGAAACTGATTCGGACGTGAAGAGGTGTTTAGCCATTATGTTCTTTACCTTCATACGACGGGTTAGATATCACTGCATAGCACTGGGGAGACTGGCAGATGAGGAGCTATGCTCGCCATTGTCGCAATGCGTCCTGCATGTCCCCATAAGGCAAAGCCTTGAAGCAGTTTGACGGTCAATCCTTGATCCCCTGTAATGCGAATGGTCGGGGGGTGTTACGGACGGATTAACATCTGGACGGCTATTTTAGGATAGCAGGTGTTCTGAAAGCCAGTCATTTTTGTGATGAAGATGGCGTTTTTGTGCGCCATGGCAGTGATATTCACGTGCTGAAACCATCCCGGCCGCATTTTCATTTTGCATTTACAGCAGGTTGCCGGTATAAACGGCGCGCGCCCGGCACTTTCTCGACGCCAGCGTATCCCAGTAATTACTGTTTTCTCAGCTCGAATGCCCGCGGGTGATGCGTGGCACGTGTGGAGGTGGTTAGGTTAATGACCCACTTTTTACCGATTGTTACATTTCAACAGCATCCCCGGCAGACACTGTTCATTGCTGCTGCACGCCTTTCTGAAAAATTTCTGTCATCAATCCGATGTTATAAACACTCTGTCCGCCGGACAGCCGCGTTTATGCAGCCTGACTATAGACAGCTCAGTTTGCGACATCCGGACGCTACTCAGCCAAATCGGGCCGGTTAACAGCCGCTTCCCCCATAAAACTGACGTAGCCTGCAACCTTAGGGGCATTATTCCTATTGGTTTCTTCTGACCCGTTCCACGGAGTCTAATGATGAATTCTATAATCACATGAGTGAAAAACAGTTTGCGAACCCTGGCGCGCAGGTTTTTATCCTGTCTGAAAGCCAGCCTTGCGGGTTGTTCTCACCTGTTGTTACTGCGATAGTGGCTGGCCATGTTGTCAGTGTAGAAAGAGGATTTACCTATGTCTGATGACATCCAGTCCCACCGTCCGTCACATGCGGGCGATACCGTTTCTTTGCGCTCCATGCAGGAGGTTGCCGTGAACGATCGTGATGCCAGCAAGATGCTGCGCACTTACAACGTTGCCTATTGGGGTAACAATTATTATGACGTCAACGAACTGGGCCACATCAGTGTTTGCCCGGATCCGGATGTCCCTTCCGCACGCGTGGATTTGGCGCAACTGGTGAAAGACATGCGCGAGCAGGACGGCCAACGTCTGCCAGCGCTGTTCTGTTTCCCACAAATTTTGCAGCACCGTCTGCGTTCGATTAACGCGGCGTTTAAACGCGCCCGTGAATCGTTCGGCTATGAGGGTGATTACTTCCTGGTTTACCCGATCAAGGTTAACCAGCATCGCCGCGTGATCGAATCTCTGGTGGAATCCGGCGAACCGCTGGGTCTGGAAGCCGGTTCGAAAGCTGAACTGATGGCGGTTCTGGCCCATGCGGGCATGACCCGTTCGGTGATTGTTTGTAACGGCTATAAAGACCGTGAATACATTCGTCTGGCGCTGATCGGCGAGAAGCTCGGCCACAAGGTGTATCTGGTTATCGAGAAGATGACTGAGATTAAGCTGGTGCTGGAAGAAGCGGAACGTCTGAACGTCATCCCGCGTCTGGGTGTGCGTGCGCGTCTGTCTTCGCAAGGTTCGGGCAAATGGCAGTCCAGCGGCGGCGAAAAATCCAAATTCGGTCTGGCGGCATCTCAGGTTCTGCAACTGGTTGAAATGTTGCGTGACGCAGGGCGTCTGGAAAGCCTGCAACTGCTGCACTTCCACCTGGGTTCTCAGCTGGCGAATATCCGTGATATTTCCACCGGCGTGCGTGAATCTGCGCGTTTCTATGTGGAACTGCACAAACTGGGCGTCAACATTCAGTGCTTCGACGTTGGCGGCGGTTTGGGTGTGGATTACGAAGGGACCCGCTCGCAGTCTGACTGCTCGGTGAACTACGGCCTGAACGAATATGCCAACAACGTGATCTGGGGGATCGGCGATGCCTGTAATGAACACGGCCTGCCGCATCCGACGGTCATCACCGAGTCTGGCCGCGCCGTCACCGCGCACCACACCGTGCTGGTGTCGAACATCATCGGCGTTGAGCGCAACGAGTTTAAAGATCCGGTTCAGCCTGAAGCTGATGCGCCACGTGCGCTCAGCAGCATGTGGGATACCTGGAATGAAATGCACGATCCGGAAAACCGCCGCTCGCTGCGTGAATGGCTGCATGACAGCCAGATGGATCTGCACGATGTTCATTCGCAATATGCGCACGGGATTTTGGATCTGACGCAGCGCGCCTGGGCGGAAGACATCTACCTGAATATCTGCAACAAAATTCAGGATCAGCTGGATCCGAGCAACCGTGCACACCGTCCGATCATCGACGAATTGCAGGAACGTATGGCGGACAAACTGTACGTCAACTTCTCGCTATTCCAGTCAATGCCGGATGCGTGGGGTATCGATCAGCTGTTCCCGGTTCTGCCGCTGGAAGGTCTGGATAAACCGCCGGTGGGTCGCGCTGTGCTGCTCGACATCACCTGTGACTCCGACGGGACTATCGATCACTACATCGATGGCGACGGCGTGGCGACCACCATGCCGATGCCTCCGTATGACCCGGAAAATCCGCCAGTGCTGGGCTTCTTTATGGTCGGTGCTTATCAGGAAATTCTCGGCAACATGCACAACCTGTTCGGTGATACCGCCGCGGTGGACGTGTTCGTCTTCCCTGACGGCAGCATTGAGGTGCAGCAGTCTGATGAGGGCGATACCGTTGCCGACATGCTGGAATACGTTCAGCTGGATCCGAACGTTCTGCTGGCCCGTTTCCGCGATCAGGTGAAAGAAACCGATCTGGATGCCGATTTGCAGGCGCAGTTTGTTGAAGAGTTTGAGGCCGGTTTATACGGTTACACGTATCTGGAAGAAGACGAGTAAGCGTGCGCACTCATCAGGTTTGAAAGTAAGCCGGCTTGAAGCTAAGCCGGATTAAGGTAAAATTCGCGCCAACGGGCGTCTTTTGCTGCGCAGCATGAATTCCATAAATCCCTTTCTCGTCGGGCTAACGACGCGATGGGGATTTTTTTTCATCTATACTTCATCACGTTGTGTCGCAGCAGGCGTCACAACGATGTTAAAAGAGGACATTGTTTATGAGCAAATTAGTGAGCACCTTAGGCAATCAGCCTGATAACTCTCTGGTTTCCAACGCATTTGGTTTTCTGCGTTTTCCGCTGAACTTCCAGCCGTACACTGCGGAAGCTGACTGGGTCATCACCGGTATTCCTTTCGACATGGCCACATCTGGTCGCTCAGGCGCACGCCTTGGCCCTGCGGCTATCCGTCAGGTTTCTGTGAATCTGGCCTGGGAAGGTCAGCGCTGGCCGTGGGATTTCGATCTGCGCGATCGTCTGAATGTCATCGACTGCGGTGATCTGGTGTTTAACTTCGGTGATGCACAGGATCTGACAGACAAACTGCAACAGCATGCAGAAAAAGTGCTGGCATCCGGCAAGCGTATGCTCTCTTTCGGCGGCGACCACTTTGTGACCCTGCCACTGCTGCGCGCACACGCCAAACACTTTGGCAAAATGGCGCTGGTGCATTTCGATGCCCACACCGACACCTATTCTAACGGCAGCAAATTCGACCACGGCACGATGTTCTTCCATGCGCCGAACGAAGGCCTGATCGATGCTGACCACTCAGTGCAGATCGGCATCCGTACCGAATTTGATAAAAATCTGGGCTTCACCGTTCTGGATGCTGCACAAGTTAACGACCGCACCGTGGATGATATCCTGGCGCAGGTGAAGCAGATCGTCGGCGATCTGCCGGTTTACCTGAGCTTCGACATTGACTGTCTGGATCCGGCGCACGCACCGGGCACGGGCACACCGGTTATCGGCGGCCTGACTTCTGATCGCGCGCTGAAACTGGTTCGTGGCCTGAAAGATCTGGATCTGGATATCGTGGGTATGGATATCGTGGAAGTGGCTCCGGCTTACGACCAGTCAGAAATCACCGCTCTGGCCGCTGCGACACTGGCGCTGGAAATGCTGCACGTGCAGGCTTCTAAAAAAGGCTGATTGTCAGACGCTGTCATCTCGTTTAAAGGCACCTTTCTGGTGCCTTTTTTATTTTTATCATGAATATTTAAATTGAAATCAATTCATGAGTTTTATAAAAAAGTCATCTTCCCGGTTATTTTATTGCCTTTGTTTATCTCCCGTTCCGCGAGTCCGGACAGGTTACACCACGGCTGAACATTCTTTGGCTCATAAAAAACGCAGAGCTTACTCAGCTCTGCGCTGCCATTCATTTTGCCACAGGCGTTATTTATCCTGAGCCATACGCTCTTTCATATGATCGGCACGTTCCTGTGAAGGCGGATGCGAGCTGAATAAACTCTTCTCACTGCCAGCGCTCATTTTCGCCAGCTTCTCAAATGCTGTTACCAGCCCTTTTGTCGACAGGTTGCGCTTTTTCAGCAAGTCATAAGAATAATCATCCGCGTCAGATTCCTGTTTCTGTGAGAACTGCGCGTTGATAAGTTCCTCACCCAGATCTGCCAGCTGGGTACTGGAAAGTTGCCCGGCGACACCTCCGGCGGCGCCCGCGGCATTGTGTGCGGCAGAGGCGCTGTAGGCGACTTGCATGGCTTTTCTGGTATGGCCCAGTGCGACGTGGCCCATTTCGTGGCCCAGTACGCCTTCGACTTCGTCGTCGGTCATCATGTCCATCAGCCCGCTGTATACACGGATACAGCCGTTCGCCATCGCCCACGCGTTCACGTCGCTGGTGAGGTAAACTTTATAATTCGCGGGTGTGCCGTTGATGTTGTCGCCGAGATTTTTGGCGATTTTATTCAGGCGTTTGGTGTATTTGCTTTTTGTTGAAGCAATTTTTGATTCAGAATCCATGGCTTTACAGGCGCCGTCGGTCATATTTCTGACATCCTGATCGGTCAGCGTGGCCGCCTTATAAGCATCCGAACCGGACTTCATTAATGCGTCGGTATTGACTGATCCGTTCTGGCAACCACTTAATAATAAAGCCACGCCTAGCGCGACTGAGGTAATACGAAATTTCATAATCCATCTTCCTTTGACAGTTAAATAAAAATAATGCGCAGGAAGAATAACCAAACAAAGTCACTAAGCGAGAAAAACAGACGGAAGGGAATTATTTTCAGATTCAGTGCAGAGTACTTTTATTTAATTGGAAAATTAAGGAATTTTCAGAAAGTGTTTTATGAAGTAATAAAAGAGATGCACCTGATCATGCATCTCTTTTTTTATATTATTTGCCAGCAGCAATACGCTCGCGAATATGTTTTGCACGGGCTTCTGAAGAAGGGTGATCGTCAAACCAGCCAATACTGCTGCCCTGATCGAGTTTTGCCAGTTTCTCAAAGCTGGTCGCCAGACCCGTTGGATCGATGCCGCGTTTTTTCAGCAGATCGAACGAGTAATCATCGGCTTCGGATTCCTGCTTCTGGGAGAACTGTGCGTTAACGTATTTCTCGCCCAGATCCGCCAGCTGTGATTGCGACAGGGTGGCACTGACGCCGCCCAGCGAGGAAATCGCGGAACGCGCAGCGGTAGCGCTGTACGCCACCTGCATGGCTTTACGGGTGTGGCCGAGTGCGACGTGGCCCATTTCGTGGCCGAGCACGCCCTCAACTTCGTTATCGTTCATCATGTCCATCAGACCGCTGTAAACGCGAATACAGCCGTTGGCCATCGCCCAGGCATTGACGTCTTTCGTCAGGTACACCTTGTAGTTGGCCGGCGTGCCGTTGATGTTATCACCCAGTGCCGCCGAGATTTTTTTCAGGCGCTGAGCATATTCGCTGCTGTCTGGCGCGATTTGCGCTTTTTTATCCATTTCTTCACAGGACTGGACGCTGAGGGTTTTCACATCAGCATCGCTCAGGGTGTAAGCCTGATACGCCTGTGCGCCGGATTGCATTAAGGTATCGGTATTCACTGTCGCACAACCGCTCATCAGCGTGGTGGCCAACAGGCTCAACATAACAGGACGAAATTTCATCAATTCAGATTCCCAGAAAAAGTGAACAAAACAGGTAATGCAGCCCAAAACAGGCTCTCATTGTAAGAATAGCGTTAAGGTAGGATTTTCGCAGTGCCCGATCTATAGTGTAAGTCCGAAAAAACGCACTGATTTAAAAGCGTATTCTGTGAACTTCATCACGTGAGTGATTAGAGATTGCCGATTTAATGCCGAGTCTGAGAAAATGACTTCCTTGACTGCTTTATTAATCCGACCTGGAGTAGAACATGTCCTCTCGTAAAGAGCTTGCGAACGCAATCCGCGCACTTAGTATGGATGCCGTGCAGAAAGCGAATTCCGGCCACCCTGGCGCCCCTATGGGCATGGCTGACATTGCCGAAGTCCTCTGGCGTGACTACCTGAACCATAACCCGACCAACCCAAACTGGGCTGACCGCGACCGCTTCGTGCTGTCCAATGGTCACGGTTCAATGCTGATTTACAGCCTGCTGCATCTCACAGGTTATGATCTGCCAATCAGCGAACTGGCGAACTTCCGTCAGTTGCATTCCAAAACCCCAGGCCACCCTGAGTACGGTTATACCGCGGGCGTAGAAACCACGACCGGCCCGCTGGGTCAGGGCATCGCGAATGCCGTCGGTTTTGCCATTGCAGAACGCACGCTGGCTGCGCAATTCAATAAACCAGGCCACGACATTGTTAACCACCAGACCTATGCGTTCCTGGGTGATGGTTGCATGATGGAAGGTATTTCTCACGAAGTATGTTCACTGGCCGGTACCATGAAACTCGGGAAACTGACCGCGTTTTATGATGACAACGGTATTTCCATCGATGGCCACGTTGAAGGCTGGTTCACCGATGATACCGCAGCGCGTTTCGAAGCTTACGGCTGGCACGTCGTGCGTGGCGTGGATGGTCACAACCCTGACGCCATCAAAGCGGCTATCGAAGAAGCACACAACGTCACCGATAAACCTTCCCTGCTGATGTGCAAAACCGTGATCGGTTTCGGTTCGCCGAACAAAGCCGGTACGCATGATGTGCACGGCGCGGCGCTGGGTGCTGCTGAAGTGGCAGCAACCCGTGAAGCACTGGGCTGGAAATACGCTGCCTTTGAAATTCCACAGGATATTTACGCGCAGTGGGATGCTAAAGAAGTCGGTAAGGCTAAAGAAGCCGCATGGGATGAGAAATTCGCAGCCTATGCCAAAGCCCATCCTGAACTGGCAAAAGAGTTCAAACGCCGCGTGAACGGCGAGCTGCCAGCAAACTGGGAAGCTGACGCGCAGAAATTTATCGAAGAGTTGCAGGCTAATCCTGCCAACATCGCCAGCCGTAAAGCGTCTCAGAATGCGCTGGAAGCGTTCGGTAAAGTGTTGCCTGAATTCCTGGGTGGCTCTGCTGACCTGGCACCAAGTAACCTGACTATGTGGTCTGGTTCCAAGTCTATCGGCGACGATCAGGCGGGTAACTACATCCATTACGGTGTGCGTGAATTCGGTATGACCGCCATCACCAATGGTATCGCGCTGCACGGCGGTTTCCTGCCGTACTCTGCGACCTTCCTGATGTTTGTCGAATATGCGCGTAACGCCGTGCGTATGGCTGCGCTGATGAAAATCCGCAACGTGTTCGTTTACACCCATGACTCTATCGGTCTGGGCGAAGACGGCCCGACGCACCAGCCGGTTGAGCAAATCGCCAGCCTGCGCGTGACGCCAAACATGAGCACCTGGCGTCCGGCGGATCAGGTTGAATCTGCCGTGGCATGGAAATACGCGATTGAGCGTAACGACGGCCCGGTTACCTTGATCTTCTCCCGTCAGAACCTGACCCAGCAACCACGTACTGCTGAGCAACTGGCAAACGTGGCACGCGGCGGTTATATCCTGAAAGATTGCGACGGTACGCCGGAAGTGATCCTGATTGCGACCGGTTCTGAAGTCGGTATCACCGTGGAAGCGGCTGATAAGCTGGCGGCAGCGGGCACTAAAGTACGCGTTGTGTCCATGCCATCTACTGATGCCTTCGACAAACAGGATGCGGCTTACCGTGAATCTGTCTTGCCGAAAGCCGTTTCTGCACGTGTTGCGGTTGAAGCCGGTATCGCTGACTACTGGTTCAAATACGTGGGCCTGAATGGCGCAATCATCGGTATGCATAGCTTCGGCGAATCTGCTCCGGCAGACCTGCTGTTCAAAGAGTTCGGTTTCACTGTAGACAACGTCGTTGCTCAGGCACAGGCGCTGTTGAAGTAATTCTGCTCATAACGATTTCTTAAAAGCACCTTCGGGTGCTTTTTTTTTACGTCAAAATGCATGGGTGGTACGCCGTTTTCCCGCCAAATGACACAGGTCAAACCCTTCTGGCGCAAACCCCGGTAAACTCGCACCCTTCTGAAAGTGTTTCAATCTGTCGGTTTTTGAGAATAATCACTGTTCGAAAAGTGATGAAAAAGTAAAATCACTGTGAATACGCGGATTTGCATGACGTTTTTTTAAGCGATTGACGCGATTCGCACAGCGAAATTCGGGGAATTATTCCTTTTAGACAGGGTTTGGTTTATTCTCAGCTGAACCGTTTCAGTCAGGCTAATTGAGCTTAACGTCGTGACCACGCTGTTAACGTGTCGGAAACCGATAATTTTCTGCTGTACCTATCGTGCGGGCAGATGATGATGGTGATTCACCGTAAACGCACGCTGCATTACTATAGGTGTTACTGATATTGAGTAACAACCGTGTAACAGGGAGAAGTATGCCAATACGTATTGCAATTAATGGCTTTGGTCGCATTGGCCGTAGCGTATTGCGCGCGTTATACGAATCCGGGCGTCGGGCGGAAATCTCCGTTATCGCTATCAATGAACTTGCCAGCCCTGAAGGGATGGCCCATCTGCTCAAATACGACTCCAGCCACGGGCGCTTCGCCTGGGATGTCCGCCAGGAAGGTGAAAACCTTTACGTCGGCGATGACTCAATCCGTCTTTTCCATCAGCCAGATGCCAGCCAGTTGCCATGGGGCGAACTGAGCATTGACGTGGTGCTGGATTGCACCGGCGTTTACGGCAGCCGCGAAGACGGCGAAACCCAGCTTGCGGCCGGTGCCAAAAAAATTCTGTTCGCGCATCCGGGCGGTCATGATCTTGACGCCACCGTCGTTTACGGTGTGAACCACCAGTTGCTCGAACGTCAGCACCGCATTGTCTCCAATGCGTCCTGCACCACCAACTGTATTATCCCTGTGATCAAGCTGCTTGATGATGCCTACGGCATTGAGTCCGGCACGGTGACAACCATCCACTCCTCAATGAATGACCAGCCGGTTATTGATGCGTACCATGCGGATTTACGCCGTACGCGCGCTGCCAGCCAGTCCATTATTCCGGTGGATACCAAGCTTGCCGCAGGGATCACGCGCATCATGCCGAAGTTCTGCGATCGCTTTGAAGCGATCTCCGTGCGCGTGCCGACCATCAATGTCACAGCCATTGATCTGAGCGTATTTGTCGAGGGTTCTGTGACGGTAGCGGAGGTGAACCAGCTGCTGCAAAAGGCCGCAACAGGTGCTTTTCGTGGTATAGTTGACTATACCGAACTACCATTAGTCTCGACAGATTTTAACCACGATCCCCACAGCGCCATCGTAGATGGAACGCAAACGCGGGTAAGTGGAAAGCACCTGATAAAAACATTGGTCTGGTGCGATAACGAGTGGGGTTTTGCTAACCGAATGTTGGATACAACATTAGCAATGTCCGCTAGCGGTTTCTAGTACGGTTGTTCCGGCCTCCCTGGCCGAAACCGCCTTCAAGCAACTTTAAAGAGAATCAACGAGAGGATTCACCATGTCTGTTATTAAGATGAGCGATCTGGATTTAGCAGGTAAGCGCGTATTGATCCGTGCGGATCTGAACGTGCCGGTTAAAGATGGCAAAGTAACGTCAGATGCACGTATCCGCGCTTCTTTACCTACCATCGAAATTGCCCTGAAACAAGGCGCACGCGTGATGGTTACCTCGCATCTGGGTCGTCCGACTGAAGGCGAATATAACGAAGAGTTTTCTCTGCTGCCGGTTGTTAACTACCTGAAAGAACATCTGAAATCACCAGTTCGTCTGGCGAAAGATTATCTGGATGGCGTGGAAGTTGCCGAAGGCGAGCTGGTTGTTCTGGAAAACGTTCGCTTTAACAAAGGCGAAAAGAAAGACGACGAAGCACTGTCTAAAAAATATGCTGCACTGTGTGACATCTACGTGATGGATGCATTCGGTACCGCGCACCGCGCGCAAGCTTCTACCCACGGCGTGGGCAAATTTGCTCCAATCGCCTGTGCGGGCCCTCTGCTGTCTGCAGAGCTGGAAGCACTGGGCAAAGCGCTGGGTAACCCGGCACGCCCGATGGTGGCTATCGTCGGTGGTTCTAAAGTCTCCACCAAACTGACCGTTCTGGATTCCCTGTCCAAAATCGCTGACCAGCTGATCGTTGGCGGTGGTATCGCTAACACCTTCGTTGCCGCACAAGGCAACAACGTCGGCAAATCCCTGTACGAAGCTGACCTGGTGGATACCGCAAGCAAACTGCTGGAAACCTGCGACATTCCGGTTCCTACGGATGTTCGTGTAGCCACTGAGTTCTCTGAAACTGCCGTTGCTACCGTGAAGTCTGTCAAAGACATCAAAGATGACGAACAAATTCTCGACATGGGCGACGAGTCTGCTTACCGCCTGGCTGAGATCATCAAAAACGCTAAAACCATTCTGTGGAATGGTCCTGTAGGCGTATTCGAGTTCCCTAACTTCCGCAGAGGAACCGAAATTGTGGCGCAGGCCATTGCTGATAGCGAAGGTTTCTCTATCGCAGGCGGCGGCGACACCTTGGCGGCTATCGACCTGTTCGGTATCGCTGACAAAATTTCCTATATCTCCACTGGCGGTGGCGCATTCCTGGAGTTCGTTGAAGGGAAAGCACTGCCAGCGGTTGTGATGCTGGAAGAGCGTGCTAAGAAGTAATGAACCCTGAACAGGAAGCATAGGGTTTCCTGTTCTTCTTTGCCGCGCGAGGGGCTGCACAGTGGAACTCGCGCGACATAGCAAACCGATTCAATCCATCTACGGCCGACGAATACAGGACAAAGAACTATGTCTAAAATTTTTGATTTCGTAAAACCAGGCGTTATCACTGGTGATGATGTACAGAAAGTTTTCGCTATCGCTAAAGAAAACAAATTTGCTCTGCCAGCGGTTAACTGCGTAGGCACCGACTCTATCAACGCCGTTCTCGAAGCTGCTGCGAAAGTCCGTTCCCCGGTTATCGTTCAGTTCTCTAACGGTGGCGCTGCGTTCATCGCAGGTAAAGGCCTGAAAACTGACGTGCCACAAGGCGCGGCAATCCTGGGCGCAATCTCTGGCGCGCACCACGTGCACCAGATGGCAGAACATTACGGCGTGCCAGTTATTCTGCACACCGACCACTGCGCGAAAAAACTGCTGCCATGGATCGACGGTCTGCTGGACGCGGGTGAAGCTCACTTTGCTAAAACCGGCAAACCACTGTTCTCTTCTCACATGATCGACCTGTCTGAAGAATCTCTGGAAGAAAACATCGAAATTTGCAGCAAGTATTTAGCTCGCATGGCAAAACTCGATATGACTCTGGAAATCGAACTGGGTTGTACCGGTGGTGAAGAAGATGGCGTGGACAACAGCCATATGGATGCATCTGCACTGTACACTCAGCCACAAGACGTTGATTACGCATACGAAAAACTGAACGCAATCAGCCCGCGTTTCACTATCGCTGCGTCATTCGGTAACGTACACGGTGTTTACAAACCAGGTAACGTGAAACTGACTCCAACGATCCTGCGTGATTCTCAGGAATACGTGTGCAAAAAACACAACCTGCCACACAACAGCCTGAACTTCGTGTTCCACGGCGGTTCCGGTTCTACTGCAGCAGAGATCAAAGAATCTGTAGGCTACGGTGTTATCAAAATGAACATCGATACCGATACCCAGTGGGCTAACTGGGACGGCATCCTGCAGTTCTACAAGAAAAACGAAGCTTACCTGCAAGGTCAGTTGGGTAACCCGGAAGGCGCGGACAAACCTAACAAGAAATTCTATGACCCACGCGTATGGCTGCGTTCTGCACAGTCTTCCATGGTGACGCGCCTGGAACTGGCATTCAAAGAACTGAACGCAATCGACGTACTGTAATTCTTACGCTTCCGGTGCTTGACCACCGGAATGTGAGGATCCTAACCAAAGGGGCTTCGGCCCCTTTTTTATTGTCTGCTTTCCGGCCACAATAGCCCGTCATACACAATCCCGCCTGAATCCCCGAAGAGAGAGCCATGAAGCCAAAATCTGTCACCCTGGATGATGTTGCGCGCCACGCCGGTGTTTCCTATCAGACCGTTTCGCGCGTGCTCAATCAGGCGGCGCATGTCTCGTCAAAGACCCGCGATAAAGTCGAGAAGGCGATGGCGGCGCTGAACTATGTGCCGAACCGTGTTGCACAGCAGCTGGCCGGTAAACAAAGTTATACGCTGGGGCTGGCGACCACTGAACTGGCGCTGCATGCGCCGTCGCAGATTGCGTCTGCGGTGAAGACCCGCGCGAATCAGTTAGGGTTTAACGTGGTGATTTCGATGACCGACAATCTGAGCCTCGCCGCCTGCCGGACGGCGGTGAGCGAGCTGATGTCACAGCGCGTCGATGGCATCCTGATCAACGTGCCCTTGTCGAACGACAGTGCCGATGCCATTGCACAGATGTGCGGCACCTTGCCGGCGCTGTTTCTGGATGTGGATCCCCAGGCGGATGTGTTTAAAATTCTCTTCGATCCGCATTGCGGCGCAGAGCAGGGCGTTGAGCATCTGCTGGCGCTCGGGCATCAGCAGATTGCCGTGCTGACCGGCCCGCTGGAGTCTGTTTCTGCGCGGCTGCGCTATGAAGGCTGGCTGGAAACGCTGAAAAAGCATCAGGTGACGCCCTGTGCGGTTCAGCACGGCGACTGGAGCGCGGCATCCGGCTACCAGCAGGCATTGTTATTGCTGAACCAGCCTGCGCGGCCTACCGCGATTCTGGTGGCTAACGATCAGATGGCATTGGGCGTGCTGCGCGCGGTGCACGAATTCGGCCTGCGCGTACCGGAGCATATTTCTGTTATCGGCTATGACGATACCGAAGACAGCGCTTTTTTCTTCCCGCCGCTCAGTACCATCAAACAGGATTTCCGCCTGCTGGGGCATGAAAGCGTCAACCGCCTGGTTGATCATCTGCATACCCATGGCGACAGCCGCCGTTCATCGCTGTTGCTGCCGACATCGCTGGTTGAACGCCACACCACGGCACCTGTCGGCGAAGCGAGCGTTTCTCAGGAAGCGTTATCGCAGGAGCTGATCCGCATCGCACGTCAGCTCAGCGCGCTGTAATTCTCAAAATCTGAACGACCCGACGCGGAATCTGTGATCCGCGTCCCTTTCCTGCACCCCTCTGCTTTACTTACTGCGCTATGTTACGCATGTTGACTTATATTGTGAGCGCATAACAATTTTTGCAGAGGATAAATGATGAGTACATCAGCGGACGAAAAGCTGTCATCACTGGCCGCCGTTCTGGCCCGTCGTGACTGGGAAAAACCGGCATCCACGCAGTACAACCGCCTTGCGGCGCACCCGCCCTTCAACAGCTGGCGCGATGAAGCCCAGGCCAGCCAGGGCAGTGCATCGCCGAATATCCGATCGCTGAACGGTGAGTGGACCTTCAGCTATTTCACCCGCCCCGAAGCGGTGCCTGAACACTGGCTGAAGCAGGATCTGGCGGGAGCCGACCGCGTACAGGTACCGTCTAACTGGCAACTTGCCGGGTATGACGCGCCGATTTACACCAACGTTCAGTATCCCATTCCGGTCAATCCGCCGTTTGTGCCCGAAGAAAATCCTACCGGTTGTTACTCGCTCACAGTTTCTGTGGATAATGCCTGGCTGAACAGTGGCCAGACGCGCATCGTGTTCAACGGCGTCAATTCTGCCTTCTATTTATGGTGTAACGGCCAGTGGATCGGGTATTCGCAGGACAGCCGTTTACCGGCCGAGTTCGATCTCAGCGGCGTATTGCAGGCGGGTGAAAACCGTCTGGCGGTGATGGTGCTGCGCTGGAGCGACGGCAGCTATCTGGAAGATCAGGACATGTGGCGCATGAGCGGGATCTTCCGTGACGTCAGCCTGCTGCATAAACCCTTTGAACAGATCACGGATTACCAGGTGCGCACGCATCTGTTCTACGGCTTTACGCAGGCCGAACTGGAAGTGCAGGTCAGCGCCGCCGTGCCGCAGGAAAACGCGGCTGATTATCAGGTGCGCGTCCAGCTCTGGCAGGGCGATAAATCGATCGCAGAACATCAGCAACCGCTCGGCAGCGACATTATTGATGAACGCGGAGCCGCGTATGACCGCACCACGTTGCGTCTGCCGGTCAGCCAGCCAGCATTGTGGAGCGCGGAACAACCTGCGCTTTACCGTGCGGTGGTGTCCCTGATTTCTCCGCAGGGCGAGCTTATTGAAGCCGAAGCCTGTGACGTCGGATTCCGTCAGGTGGAAATCAGCAACGGGCTGCTGAAAGTGAACGGCCAGCCGGTGCTGATCCGCGGCACTAACCGCCACGAACATCATCCTGAAAACGGTCAGGTGATGGATGAGGCGACCATGCGTCGCGACATCGTGCTGATGAAACAGCACAACTTCAACGCCGTGCGCTGTTCGCATTATCCCAACCATCCGTTGTGGTACAAACTTTGCGACGAATACGGCCTGTATGTGGTCGATGAAGCCAATATTGAAACCCACGGCATGCAGCCGATGAACCGTCTGTCGGACGATCCGGTATGGTTTAACGCCTTCAGCGAACGCGTCACGCGCATGGTTCAGCGAGATCGCAACCATCCGTGCATCATCATCTGGTCACTGGGCAACGAATCCGGCCATGGCGCAAACCATGACGCGATGTACTGCTGGATCAAATCTGTCGATCCGACCCGCCCGGTGCAGTACGAAGGCGGCGGCGCCAACAGCGCAGCAACCGACATTATCTGCCCGATGTATTCCCGCGTTGAGCAGGACCAGCCGTTCCCGGCGGTGCCTAAATGGTCCATCAAAAAATGGATCAGCATGCCCGACGAAACGCGTCCGCTGATCCTTTGCGAATATGCCCATGCCATGGGTAACAGTTTTGGCGGCTTCGACAAATACTGGAAAGCGTTCCGCCAGTTCCCGCGTCTGCAGGGCGGTTTCGTCTGGGACTGGGTCGATCAAAGTCTGCTGCGCACCGGCGAAGACGGCGAGCGTTACATGGCTTACGGCGGTGATTTTGGCGATACGCCAAACGACCGTCAGTTCTGCATGAACGGTCTGGTATTCGCCGATCGCACGCCGCATCCTTCCTTGTTCGAAGCGCAGCGCGCCCAGCAGTTCTTCCAGTTCACGCTGACCGGCACCTCGCCGCTGACGGTGGATATTCAGAGCGAATACCTGTTCCGTCACAGCGATAACGAGCAGCTGGTCTGGCGCATTGAACGTGACGGCGAAGTGGTGTCGCAGGGCGAAGCCGTGCTCAATATCGCGCCGAACGGCACACAAACTCTGAATCTGGGGGCAATTCCGCAGGCGGAAGGGGATTTGTGGCTGAACGTCGCGGTGCATCAGCCGCAGGCGACCGCGTGGTCAGAAGCCGGACATCGCACCGCATGGGATCAGTGGCAACTTCCGCTGGCGCTAAGCCTGCCGGTGCCGGAGAAAATCTCCGCCGCTGCGCCGGTTCTGGATCAGCAGGGCGATGTGATTTCTGTGGTACACGGTGCGCAGTGCTGGCAGTTCAGTCAGCAAAGCGGTTTGCTGGAGCAATGGTTTGATGGCGAAACGCCGCGCCTGCTTTCTGCGCTGCGTGATCAGTTTGTCCGTGCGCCGGTGGATAACGACATCGGCGTCAGTGAAGTCACGCGAATCGATCCGAATGCCTGGGTGGAGCGCTGGAAAGCCGCCGGAATGTATCAGCTGGAATCGCGTCTGCTGAATATCTCCGCCGATCAGTTGCAGGACGGTGTGGCTATCGTCACCACGCACGCTTTCCTGGCGGGAGAGGAAACGCGCCTGTTAAGCCGCAAAACGTACCGCATCGACAATCAGGGCGAACTGCATATCAGTGTGGATGTGCGCGTGGCGTCGAACGTCCCGTCACCGGGGCGCATCGGGCTGACCTGTCAGCTGGCAGACACCGCCGAAAAAGCGAGCTGGCTGGGCCTCGGGCCGCATGAAAACTACCCGGACCGCCGTCTGGCTGCCCTGCACGGGCGCTGGACGCTGCCGCTCGGCGATCTGTACACCCCTTACGTCTTCCCGACGGAAAGTGGTTTACGCCAGAACACCCGTGAGCTTGATTACGCCGGATGGCAGTTGCGCGGCAATTTCCACTTTGGCCTGAGCCGCTACAGCCTGCAACAGCTGATGGACACCAGCCATCGCCACCTGTTGCGTGAAGAGCAGGGCACCTGGCTGAACATCGACGGCTTCCATATGGGGGTCGGCGGCGATGATTCGTGGAGCCCGAGCGTCAGCCCGGATTTCCTGCTGACCGCCGGTCAGTACCATTACGCCTTCACCTGGAAACGCATCTGACATCCCGCGCCGTGGCGTTAATACGCTGCGGCGCAGCATTCAGTCGCAAGGAAACTGCAAATGAATTACATGAAAAATACCAATTTCTGGATGTTCGGGCTGTTCTTCTTTTTCTACTTTTTCATCATGGGGGCCTATTTCCCGTTCTTCCCGATCTGGCTGCATGACATCAATCAGATCAGTAAAAGTGACACCGGCATTATCTTCGCCAGCATCTCGCTGTTCTCATTATTGTTCCAGCCGGTGTTCGGTTTACTCTCAGATAAACTGGGGCTGAAAAAGCATCTGTTGTGGATCATTACCGGCATGCTGGTGTTGTTTGCGCCGTTCTTTATCTACGTGTTCGGCCCGCTGCTGAAAGTGAATATTTATCTCGGATCCGTGGTCGGCGGCATCTATCTCGGGCTGATTTACAATGCCGGTGCGCCCGCCATTGAAGCCTACATTGAGAAAGTCAGCCGTCGCAGCAGCTTCGAATTTGGTCGTGCGCGGATGTTCGGCTGTGTCGGCTGGGCGCTGTGTGCGTCGGTGGTCGGCATTATGTTTACCATCAACAATGAGTTTGTGTTCTGGCTTGGCTCCGGCTGTGCGGTGATCCTCGCGATTCTGTTGCTGATCGCCAAACCGGAAGTCACTTCCAGCGCCCGCGTCGCCAACGATCTGGGCGCGAATACCAAACCGTTCAGCCTGAAGATTGCCCTTGAACTGCTGAAGGACCGCAAGCTGTGGTTCCTGGCGCTGTATGTTATTGGCGTCTCCTGCACTTATGACGTCTTCGATCAGCAGTTTGCTAACTTCTTTACCTCGTTCTTTGCGTCTTCATCAGAAGGAACACGGGTCTTCGGTTATGTCACCACCATGGGCGAACTGCTGAATGCCTGCATCATGTTCTTCGCGCCGCTTATCGTGAACCGCATCGGGGGCAAAAATGCGCTGTTGCTGGCGGGGATGATTATGTCAGTGCGCATCATCGGTTCCTCCTTTGCCTCTTCGCCGGTTGAAGTGGTGGTGCTGAAAACCCTGCACATGTTTGAAGTGCCGTTCCTGATTGTCGGTTGCTTCAAATACATTACGTCGGTGTTTGAAGTGCGTTTCTCCGCGACGATTTATCTGGTGACCTTCTGCTTCTTCAAACAGGTGGCGATCATGTTTATGTCGGTATTCGCCGGCAACATGTATGACCGTATCGGTTTCCACGGGACTTATCTTATCCTCGGTCTGGTGGCGCTGACGTTCACCGTCATTTCAGCCTTTACGCTCACCGGACGCGGTCCGTTGCAGGCGTTCAAAACGCCGGAGCCGTTGAAAAATCACCCTGCAAATTCCTAATTTCACGGGGTTATTGCCCCGGAAATTGGCACTTCATCGCATTGTTAGTTAACCTTAAAGTACAGTTGCTGCCCGTTAATCGGGCAGCTTTGGTTTCTTAAAACCCGTCAGGGTATTTTTTTGGGGTACTTTAAATGGATGATTTGAACGTTGTGGGCAGCATTAACAATGCGGGAAACTGGCTGGTGAGAAATCAGGCTTTACTGCTGCATTACGCCGTCAACATCGTCGCGGCAATCTTTATTCTGATTGTGGGGATGATTGTCGCCCGCATCGTTTCCGGTGCCGTCAGCCGGGTCTTAAAAGTTCGTGGCATTGATATCACGGTTTCCGATTTCCTTTCCGCCATGGTGCGCTACGCGATTATCGCGTTCACGCTGATTGCGGTGCTGGGGCGGATTGGCGTGCAAACCACGTCCGTGATCGCGGTCATCGGTGCCGCCGGTCTGGCCGTCGGCCTGGCATTGCAGGGGTCGCTGTCTAACTTTGCGGCGGGCGTTCTGCTGGTGATTTTCCGTCCGTTCCGTGCCGGTGAATATGTCGATCTCGGCGGTGTGGCGGGTACGGTGACTCAGGTACAAATTTTCTCGACCACCCTGCGCACACCGGACAACAAAATCATTGTGGTGCCAAACGGTAAAATCATCGCCGGTAACATCATCAACAATTCACGCGAACCGACCAGCCGTATCGACCTGACCATCGGCGTGGGTTATGACTCTGACGTTGATCTGGTGAAGAAGATCCTGTCCGATATCGTGACCGCCGACCCGCGTGTTTTGAAAGATAAAGACGTTGTGGTTCGCCTGAACGAAATGGCGGCTTCAACCCTGAATTTCATCGTGTACGCCTGGACCAGCAACGGTGATGCGCAGAGCGTGAAATGGGATCTGCTGGAATCGTTCAAACGCGCGCTGGATGAAAACAACATCAATATTGCTTACCCGCAGATGGATGTTCACCTTTATCAGGTGGCGAAAGCGGCAGCCCAGCCGCAGGAAGAACGACGCACTTTCGACTAACCGATCCTTCCCGGATTCAGATTTTTTCAGGCGCCTGCGGGCGCCTTTTTCATGCCTGAAATATCACCGGGTTGATGATAAGCCGTTCTAATGGGTGATTAGAATTATCCATTTCCTCTTATGGCTGCAAAGCCCTTACACTGCGCGCATTCTCTGTTAATGACTGTTTGAAGGATAACAACGTGCTGGCAATTTTCCTGCAAGGACTGGCGATGAGCGCCGCGATGATTTTACCGATCGGCCCGCAGAATGCGTTTGTGATGAACCAGGGCATCCGCCGTCAGTATCACCTGATGATTGCCGGATTATGCGCTCTGAGCGACATTGCGCTGATTTGCGGTGGCATCTTTGGCGGCAGCGCGCTGCTGAGTCAATCCCCGACATTGCTGTTGCTGGTGAGCTGGGGCGGCGTGGCATTTTTACTGTGGTATGGCTGGGGCGCATTTCGTACGGCATTCAGCAAAAATCCTGAACTGGCGCAGGCGGAAGTGGCGAAGCAAAGCCGCTGGAAAATTGTGGTCAGCATGATGGCTGTCACCTGGCTCAATCCGCACGTTTATCTCGATACGTTTGTGGTGCTCGGCAGTCTGGGCGGCAGCCTGAACGCAGATGAACGTTCGTGGTTTGCACTCGGCGCAGTCAGCGCATCCATTATCTGGTTCTTCGGGCTGGCGATACTCGCCGCCATGCTCGCCCCCTGGCTTAACACCGGCAAAGTACAGCGGGTGATTAACGCGGTTGTCGGCACCATCATGTGGGGAATCGCTATTCAGCTGGCGCGCCAGACCGGGATCTTTTAAGTTTTATGACAGAGTAAGTTTTTGTCACTAATCTTAGTTTCTGTTGTAATGGATTATGCTACGGTTTCGCAGTTAATACGTTTATTGCCATATCTTTGATGATTAATGGAGGCACTGTGAAACTGAAAGCATTGACTGTTGCAGCGATGTTGGGATTAGGGACATTACCGCTGGCGTTGCAGGCGGCAGAATTACCTGCCGGGCCGCACGTCGTGACCTCAGGAACGGCGAGCGTTGACGCCACGCCGGATATCGCCACGCTGGCGATTGAAGTGAACGTCTCTGCGAAAGATGCCGCCAGCGCCAAGAAACAGGCTGATGAGCGAGTGGCAGAGTACTTTGCTTTCCTGCAGAAAAACGGCATTGAGAAGAAAGACATCAATGCAGCGAATTTACGTACTCAGCCGGAGTATGACTACCTGAAAGACGGAACGTCACAGCTGAAAGGCTACCGCGCCGTGCGTCAGGTTCAGGTCACCTTGCGTCAGCTGGATAAACTGAACGAACTGCTGGATGGTGCGCTGAAATCCGGCCTGAATGAAGTGCGTGCCGTTGAGCTGGGCGTGGCGAATCCGGATCGTTTCCGCGATGAAGCGCGTCAGAAAGCCATTGATAACGCCACGCAGCAGGCAAAATCGCTGGCCGAAGGTTTCCACACCACGCTGGGGCCGGTCTACAGCATCCGTTATCACGTGGCTAACTACCAGCCGATGCCGGTGGCGCGCATGTATAAAACTGCCGAAGCCGCAGGGCAGAGCGATGTCGCGCAAACCTACGAGCAGCAAAGCATTCACTTCGACGACCAGGTCGATGTGGTGTTCGAATTGCAGCCTCAGGCACCCGCAGCACCCGCACCTGCACCTGCTCAGTAAGAATGATTCTGTAGAAATGAAAAAACCCGCTCAGGCGGGTTTTTTCATTTTTGGTTGAGCAGGAAGGTCAGTCCTGGCGCAGAACCTGATGCCCGTGGGCCAGCAGCGCGTCGGTGACTTTACGCATCATGCGGCTTTCCGGCGCAAAACGGTGCCAGTAAAGCATACGGCGCTGGAACAGGCCCGGCGTCAGGTCGATCAGTTCGCCGCTCTCCAGTTCTTTCTCGATTTGCAGATGCGGGATCATGCAACAGGTAGTGCCCTGACGCGCCAGCTGCACGAAGGCTTCCGACGAGTTAACGATATGGCACGGCACACTGCCCGGCGACAAATCGAAGTTCTGTTGCAGGAAGGCCTGATGCATATCGTCGAGGTGGTCAAACGCCACCGCAGGCGCTTTCAGCAAGGCGGAGCGGGTGACGCCGTTCGGGAAGTAGCGATCGGCAAAGGGTTTGGAACCGACAAACAGATAGTCCAGCGCGCCCAGTTGATCGACCAGACAGCTCGGCAGCGGCTGTGGCTGAATACTCACCGCACCGACCACTTCACCGCGACGCAGACGTTCCTGCGTGCGTGTTTCATCTTCGACCTGCAAATTCAGGCGGATAGGGGAGTCGACCAGCACCGATTTCAGCGCGGGTAACAACCAGGTCGCCAGACTGTCGGCGTTGACTGCCAGCGAAAGCAGCAGTGGCGTATCATTACTGTCGCTGTTGCTGTCACTGCCCAGCCACTCTTCTTCCAGCAATTCCACCTGATGCAGCAAGGCCAGTAATTTCTGTCCCTGCTCGGTCGGGCGGGGTGGAACGGTACGCACCAGCAGCGGTTGGCCGAATAAATTTTCCAGTTGCTTAATACGCTGAGAGACGGCCGATTGTGTGATGCAAAGCTTCTGTGCGGCGCGTTCAAAACCGCGCTCACGGATGACCGCGTCCAGTGCCTGCAACGTTCTATAGTCCGGGCGTTTCATCGGAGTTCTGTCCCTTGGGTTCAATATTATCCGGACACTATGCCACAGTTTGTCAGTTTTTGTGGTGAGGAAAATCTTGGTGTTTGCAGCGCAATTGCACTTAATAAGTGTGAGCTTGTCACGCTCTTGGCTGCCCAATCTGCCGGGACATGCTTTATAATCACCGGCACAATTCGTTTCACCGAACTATTCACGCCACTTTCGGGTTATCAGACAGAGAAGCCATTATGACGCAGGAAGAATTGAAGAAAGCAGTCGGCTGGGCCGCACTGGATTACGTCACGCCGGGCACCATTGTCGGTGTTGGTACCGGATCCACCGCCGCGCATTTCATTGATGCACTGGGGTCCATCAAAGGCCAGATCGAAGGCGCAGTCTCCAGCTCCGACGCGTCTACCGCAAAACTGAAAAGCCTTGGCATCCATGTTTTCGACAGTAACGAAGTCGATTCGCTGGATGTGTATGTCGACGGCGCAGATGAAATCAACGGTTCAATGCAAATGATTAAAGGCGGCGGCGCAGCGCTGACCCGCGAAAAAATCATTGCGGCGATTGCCAAAAAATTCATCTGTATTGTGGATGCCTCCAAGCAGGTCGATGTGCTGGGTAAATTCCCGCTGCCGGTGGAAGTGATCCCGATGGCGCGCTCCTATGTTGCACGTGAGCTTGTGAAACTCGGCGGCCTGCCGGAATACCGTCAGAATGTGCTGACAGATAACGGTAACGTGATCCTCGATGTGCATAACCTGAACATTCTGGATGCCGTCGCGATGGAAAATAAGATCAACAGCATTGCCGGTGTGGTGACCGTTGGCCTGTTCGCCAACCGTGGCGCAGACGTGGCGCTGGTCGGGACTTCCGAAGGCGTGAAAACCGTTAAACTGAAGTAATGACGATATAAGCAGAAGATCTGGCTGCTTTAGCCCAAAGCAGCCAGCCTCCGCCTTGTCATCCCGCTGTCATAACGCAATGTTATGAAGATGATAATTTTCTGGTTGAATCATCTTTTCTTCAAAGGCTTTAATTTGGTGACTTATGTCACATTTCAGTATTTCTCCTCCTGAACGTCTGGCGCTGTAAAATCTAACCAGCATGAAATGCTAAAAACCAACAGGCATGGTGAGCCTTCTGCTGCCTGGCAGGCAATCGTTTGTATTGATGATGGCGGATTTTTTGTTATGTTGGCTGTGAGCAATCACCTCGCAGTTCGAATTCAGCCAGAAAATATAGGGTCGGGAAATGGCAAAAGTATCACTTGAGAAAGACAAGATTAAATTTTTGTTAGTGGAAGGCGTCCACCAAAGTGCGGTTGATACACTCCGTGCCGCGGGTTACACCAATATTGAATTTCACAAAGGTGCTTTAGATACAGAATCGCTCAAAGAGTCGATTCGTGATGCGCACTTTGTTGGACTCCGATCGCGTACTCAGCTGACCGAAGAAGTGTTCCAGGCAGCAGAAAAACTGGTGGCTGTTGGGTGTTTCTGTATCGGGACCAATCAGGTTGATCTGAAAGCCGCCACGCGTCGCGGTGTTCCGGTGTTCAACGCACCGTTTTCTAACACCCGCTCAGTAGCCGAAATGGTGCTGGGTGAAATGTTGCTGATGATGCGCGGTATTCCTGAAGCGAATGCGAAAGCGCACCGTGGTATCTGGAACAAGCTGGCCGTCGGTTCATTTGAAGCACGCGGCAAACGTCTGGGTATCATCGGTTACGGCCATATCGGTACGCAGCTGGGCATCCTGGCAGAAAGCCTCGGGATGCGCGTGTTCTACTACGACATCGAAAGCAAATTGCCGTTGGGTAATGCGCAGCCAATTGCTTCGTTGCAGGAACTGCTTAATACCAGCGACGTCGTGACGCTGCATGTGCCCGAAACCGCCGGGACAAAAGACATGATTTCTGAAGTGCAGCTGGCGCAGATGAAGCCGGGCGCGCTGCTGATCAACGCCTCGCGCGGCACGGTCATCGACATTCCTGCTCTGTGCAATGCACTGCGCAGCAAACATCTTTCTGGTGCGGCGATCGACGTCTTCCCGGAAGAGCCAGCGACCAACAGCGATCCTTTCAATTCTCCGCTGTGTGAATTCGACAACGTGCTGCTGACGCCGCACATTGGCGGTTCGACCATGGAAGCGCAGGAAGGTATCGGCCTCGAAGTGGCAGGCAAACTGGCGAAATACTCTGACAACGGTTCAACACTGTCAGCGGTTAACTTCCCGGAAGCCTCTTTGCCAGCACACACTGAGAAAGCCAGCCGTCTGTTGCATATCCACGAAAACCGTCCGGGCGTGCTGACCAGCATCAACCAGATTTTTGCGGAGCAGGGCATCAACATCGCCGCGCAGTATCTGCAAACCAGCCCGGAAATTGGTTATGTGGTTATCGATGCGGAAACAGATATCGCGACGCTGACTACCGCGTTACAGCTGATGAAAGCGATCCCGGGAACCATTCGTGCCCGCTTGCTCTACTGATCGTATCAGCCATAAATGACAAAGCCGCCGAAAGGCGGTTTTTTTGTGTCTGGATAAAGTGGTGTGTCAGGTTTTTAAGCGTCCTGGAAGGCGCTTCATGTTTCAGAAGTAAAAGGAGAGGGTGATCAATCCGCAGAGGATCATGGATGAAAAGGTGATTTCGAACAGGTAGCGGCGCAGCATCATCTGTCAGTACCTCCGGATAGACACTGAAGAAAAAAACACCCGGCGAACCGGGTGTTAAATTATTCAGTCTTGATAAATGTGAGCAGATGCGTTCACAAAGACTTCTGGTTTACTTCTTATGCTGCTGGTGTTGCTTTTGCAGCCGGAGCAGCTTTCTTAGCATGTTTCACGTGTTTCTTGGCAGCCTGGGCTTTCTGAGCAACCGGAGCCGCTTTCTTAGCGTGTTTCACGTGTTTCTTGGCAGCCTGGGCTTTCTGAGCAACCGGAGCTGCTTTCTTAGCGTGCTTCACGTGTTTTTTAGCCGCTTGTGCTTTCTGAGCCACTGGCGCTTTTTTGGCTGCTTTTTTGTGTTTCTTGGCTGCCTGAGCTTTCTGAACAGGTTTCTTGTGGGCTTTATGCTTGGTGGCATGAGCCGGAGCCGCCGTTGTTGTGGTCGCAGCAGGCGCCGGAGTTGCTGTAGTTTCAGCAGCGAAAGCGACAGAAGACAGGCCCATTGCAGCGGCTACAACCAGAGCTAATACTTTTTTCATCGTTTATTCCTCAAGAATTTTGGTTTGTGTGTCTACCCCACTGCGGGGCCGATGAGAGAATAGTATGCGTGTCGGCTCAGGTTGTCCGTGAGTGAATGGTTTCGGCGTGTAACGCTATGTATAAATGAAAAATAACATGTATTTCAATGCGTTGATTGGGTTGTATGTATTGTGGCTGGTTTTTTAGAGACTTAGTTACAACATACTGAAGAGGGTGATACGCTGTCATGTGCAGGCATCAGGATCCGGGACGGTTTTTTACCACGTCCATATTTTTCCGGGTGTAATGACTTCCGGCAAAGGTACGTCCCAGTGCTCGGCTGGCAACGCATCGACCTGCTGACAGTCATGCGCTAACCCAATCGGATAGGGCCCGCCATCCTGCCAGTGCTCCAGCGTGCGGTCATAAAAACCTCCGCCCATACCCAGGCGCTGCCCGTGATTGTCGAACGCAACCAGCGGCGTCAGGATAATATCCAGTCGTGAGAGTGGAATCACCTGCGTGACATCCAGACCTGGTTCGAGGATCTTCAGACGATTGCGAACCAGCGGTGTATCCGGCGCATAGCGCAGAAACAATAAATGATGAGGCGAAAACGGATGCAGAACCGGCAGGCAAAGTTGTTTGCCTTCCTGCCATAAACGCGCAATCAACGGGGCGGTATCCAGCTCACCGTCAAAAGACAGAAACACAGATACTGTTTTAGCTGCCTGAATTTTGGGATGCGAAACGATACGTTCTGCCGCCTGAAGGGCGAAATCAGCTTGCTGCTCGGGTGTCAGGTTTTTTCTGCGTTGGCGTATTTCGGTGCGAAGGTGTTGTCTTGCTGAAGCGTACTGGGGTGTGTGCGACATAGATACATTGACCAGGATGGGATGTACCGAAAGAAAGGGGAATCTCCGAGATGCCGTCGCAGGCTGTAACCCTTGAACCCATGGTTCAAGGTGAACGTGCTGTCGCAATCTTTAGGCTTCTCGGACGGACCGAGCATGCGCACCGATTACGGATCATCACATTCTGTTGGTACTAATTATCGGCTCAGGGGACGGGCCCGCTGGCGAACATCTCAGAGAAATTTTTTACCGTTTCTGACGACCTGTGACCAGTCAGTCAGCAACGCGTGTTATTCGAAAGGCGCCCCTTCACGTTCAGAGATCCGGCCTTGTTCGAGCAGTGCCTGCTCGATGGTTTGTTGCAGCATCCGGATACGTTGTTCCATATTGGATGCGTAATCGCGAGTTTTCAACCTTTCCTGAGCAAGTTCGTGACATACGTTCAATGCCGCGATGAAAACCAGTTGCTCTGTATTGGTGACTCTAGTGCGAACTTTCAGATCTTGCAACCGCTGATTAAGATCTTCAGCTGCCAGATTCAGTGCTTCCTGTTGTTCTGGCGGACAATTCACTCGTAAAGAGCGACCAAAAATTTGAATATCTACCGGTTGTGCAGACATGCCACCTTCCTGCTAATTTATTCGTCCGCCCCAACGTGACCACTACGACCTGGCGCAGGATGTTGGAAGCGGGCGCCACTATAACTATCTCAATACCAGGTTACAACCCCATGGCTGGCTGACTGCTGCCCGATTGTTCAGAGCAGGTCATTCATACCTTAGTACGCCCAATCACAGGCTGCTAATCTGGTACTACGACAGACCTTGGTGGTAGCATAACACGAACTTATCCAGCCAACGATGGCGAATGCGCATGTCTATTGAGAATACTTACCCTACTTACGATTCGTTGGATCAAAACCTGAAACAACAATCGGTTGCTTTAACAGCGGCAGAAATGCACGGGCTGATCAGTGGTTTACTGTGCGGTGGCAACCGCGACGGTAGCTGGTTGACTCTTGTGCATGATCTTACCAACGAAGGCATGGCCTTCCCACATACGCTGGCCGATTTGCTGCAGCAATTGCGTAAAGTGACGTCAGATACGCTGGAAGACGACAGTTTCGAATTCAAAATCATGATGCCTGACGATGAAAAAAGCATCTTCGAACGCGCGGATGCGCTGGCCGGCTGGGTCAACCATTTCCTGCTAGGTCTGGGCATGATGCAACCTAAACTCGCCAAAGTGAAAGGCGAAGTCGGTGAAGCCATCGACGATTTGCGCAGCATCGCGCAATTAGGTTACGACGAAGATGAAGATCAGGAGCAATTAGCGCAGTCTTTAGAAGAAGTTGTGGAATACGTCCGCGTGGCGGCCATTCTGTGCTTTGGCGAATTTGGCCACAGCCTGCCGACCGCCCCGGAAAGTCCGCGTACATTGCATTAAGTTTTTCATGAATTGTTTCATAACAACACATTAAAACGATTTCAGGAGAGCAGGTGAGATGACTCAGCAAGAATTTGAGAATCGTCGTCAGGCGCTTTTAGCAAGGATGGCTCCGGGCAGCGCAGCAGTGATTTTTTCCGCCCCCGAAGCACCGCGCAGCGCTGACAGTGAATACCCGTATCGTCAGAGCAGTGATTTCTGGTATTTCACCGGTTTCAACGAGCCGGAAGCGGTACTGATTCTGGTCAAAAGTGATGAAAATCATAACCACAGCGTGCTGTTCAACCGCGTGCGCGATCTCACTGCTGAAATCTGGTTCGGGCGCCGTCTGGGGCAGGATGCTGCACCGGCGAAGCTTGGTGTCACCAAAGCGCTGCCTTTTGATGACATCAATGACCAGTTGCATCTGCTGCTCAACGGCCTCGATGTGGTTTACCACGCGCAGGGCGATTACGCTTATGCCGATGAAATCGTTAACCGTGCAATGGAAAAACTGCGCAAAGGCTTCCGTCAGAACTTGTCTGCACCGGCTACCGTCACTGACTGGCGTCCGTGGGTACATGACATGCGTTTGTTCAAATCTGTTGAAGAAATCAGCGTGATGCGCCGCGCAGGGCAGATCACCGCCCTGGCTCATACCCGTGCGATGGAAAAGTGTCGCCCTGGCATGTTTGAATACCAGCTTGAAGGCGAAATTCATCACGAGTTTACCCGTCACGGTGCGCGTTATCCTTCCTACAACACCATCGTAGGCGGCGGCGAAAACGCCTGCATCCTGCATTACACCGAAAACGAATGCGAACTGCGCGACGGCGATTTAGTGCTGATCGACGCCGGTTGTGAGTACAAAGGCTACGCAGGTGACATCACCCGCACCTTCCCGGTAAACGGCAAGTTCAGCAAAGCACAGCGCGAAATCTACGACATTGTGCTGGCATCTGAATACAAAGCGCTGGACGTGTTAGGGCCCGGCAGCAGTATTCAGGCCGCCACCGAAGCCGCTGTTCGCGTGATGATTGAAGGTTTGGTCAAACTCGGCGTAATGAAAGGCGACGTTGAGACGCTGTTCGCCGAGCAGGCACATCGCCAGTTCTTCATGCACGGTTTATCTCACTGGCTGGGGCTGGACGTTCATGACGTCGGCCACTACGGCTCTGTTGACCGCAGTCGTACGCTGGAACCGGGCATGGTGCTGACCGTTGAACCGGGGCTGTATATCGCGCCGGATGCGGACGTACCGGAAGCGTACCGCGGCATCGGTATCCGTATTGAAGACGACATTCTGATCACCGCCACCGGCATTGAAATCCTGACCGGCGATGTAGTGAAAGAAGCCGATGATATTGAAGCATTAATGGCGGCGGCACAGAAATAATATGAGCATCGTAATTGTTGGCGGCGGAATGACCGGTGCAACATTGGCGCTGGCGATTTCCTCGCTGACGCAGGGGCGTTTGCCGGTGCATCTGGTGGAAGCCACTGCGCCGGAAAACCACGGGCATCCGGGGTTTGATGCCCGCTCGATCGCACTGGCGCAGGGAACCTGTCAGCAACTGGCTCGCGTGGGCATCTGGCCTGCGCTGGCGAAAATTGCCACGCCAATCCGTGATATTCACGTCAGCGATCGCGGCCATGCGGCTTTTGTGCATCTCAATGCCGCCCATTACGGCGTCGAAGCGCTGGGGCAGGTGGTTGAGCTGCATGAAGTCGGCAAGCGTCTGTTTACCTTACTGAAAAACGCGCCCGGCGTGACGCTGCACTGTCCGGCGAAAGTGACCGATGTCGCGCGTTCGCAGGACTCCGCCAGTGTCACGCTCGACAGCGGAGAAACGCTGACCGCGCAACTGCTGGTGGCCGCCGACGGTTCGCACTCTTCGCTGGCAAAAGCCTGCAACATTGGCTGGCAGCGTGAGGATTATGGTCAGGTCGCCGTCATCGCCAACGTGGCAACCAGCGAACCGCACAACCATCGTGCTTTCGAGCGTTTCACTCAGCACGGGCCGCTGGCGCTGCTGCCAATGTCCGATGGCCGCAGTTCTCTGGTCTGGTGTCACCCGCGCGAAGCGAAAGAAGAAATCGATAACTGGAGCGAAGCGCAGTTCCTCAGCGAGTTGCAAAAAGCCTTCGGCTGGCGTCTCGGCACCATGAAACAGGCCGGAAAACGTTTCAGTTATCCGCTGCAATTACAAAGAGCCAACAGCCATATCAGCCACCGTCTGGCGCTGGTGGGCAACGCGGCACAAACGCTGCACCCGATTGCCGGGCAGGGCTTTAACCTCGGCCTGCGCGACGTTATGACGCTGGCGGAAACGCTGGCCAATGCGGCGATGACGGGCACTGACGTCGGCAGTTACCGCGTACTGAGCGATTATCAGCAGCGTCGTCAGCCCGATCAGCAGGCAACCGTCGGCGTGACCGATGGCCTGATCCACCTCTTTGCCAACCGCTGGCTGCCATTAATGGTCGGACGCAATCTCGGTTTACTGGCGATGGAAGGCATTACGCCGCTACGCGATGCGTTCACCCGCCGGACCTTAGGTTGGGTAGACCGTTAAGCCTTACAGGAAAAATTATGCAATCTTTTGATGTGGTTATCGCCGGTGGCGGAATGGTCGGTCTGGCGCTGGCATGTGGTTTACAGGGCAGCGGTTTACGCGTTGCTGTGCTGGAAAATCAGCAACCGGATCTCGATTCACCGTTGCCGGAACAGCCGGGTTTACGGGTTTCGGCGATCAACGCTGCCAGTGAACGCCTGCTGAAATATATCGGCGTCTGGGACAGCATCATTGCTCAGCGTGCCAATGCCTATCAGGGGATGGAAGTCTGGGATCGCGACAGCTTCGGTAAAATTGCATTTCGTGGCGAAGAATATGGTTTCAGTCATCTCGGTCACATCATTGAAAATCAGGTGATCCACCGTGCTTTATGGCAACGTGCGGAAAAATCTTCCGACATCACCCTGCTGGCACCGGCAACCCTGAAGAATGTGGCGTGGGGCGAAAATGAGGCATTCATTACCCTCAATGACGATCGCCAGCTCACCGCGCGGTTAGTGGTCGGCGCAGATGGCGCACAGTCGTGGCTGCGTCAGCACGCCGACATCCCTCTGACCTTCTGGGACTACCGTCACCATGCACTGGTGGCGACCATCCGCACGGAAGAACCGCACCAGTCTGTTGCACGCCAGGTCTTCCACGGCGACGGCATTCTGGCTTTTCTGCCGCTGGCAGATGCGCATTTGTCTTCCATCGTCTGGTCAGTATCGCCTGAGGAAGCGCAGCGACTGAGCGCGCTGGCGCCGGAAGAGTTCAACAAAATTCTCGCCAGCACCTTTGACTTGCGCCTGGGTGTTTGCGCGGTAGAAAGCGAGCGCGTGACCTTCCCGCTGACCGGCCGTTATGCCCGCAGCTTTGCCGGTCAGCGTCTGGCGCTGGTCGGCGATGCGGCGCACACCGTGCATCCGCTGGCCGGTCAGGGCGTGAACTTAGGCTTTATGGATGCCGCGGAACTGGCGTCTGAAATCAAACGCCTGCAAAAAGAAGGCAAAGATTTCGGCCAGCACATGTACCTGCGCCGTTACGAGCGCCGCCGCAAACACAGCGCAGGGCTGATGCTTGCCGGGATGCAGGGTTTCCGCGAACTGTTTGCCGGGGACAATCCGGCCAAAAAACTGCTGCGCGATATTGGCCTGACACTGGCGGATTCGCTGCCGGGCGTGAAACCGAAACTGGTCCGTCAGGCGATGGGGTTGAATGATTTGCCGGAGTGGTTACAGGACGATTCGCTTCGATTGAAATAATCTAATTTCAGCCAGGTTTTTCCATTACATTTTCTAATCCGGGGCCGGGTTTCTCATTCTGCAAATGGTGAGAAATTCGGCCTTGTCGTTATATAACATCGATACTTTTGATGTTTATTTGTAGATTTTGCGCCACAAACCCCAGTTTACCAGTCAAAAACTCTGCACAATGCCCTTGTGAAATCACTGACATTCCTTCTGCTCCACCTATTTTAACTTATGGTTAGTGAGCTTATTCAGTGGTAAGTTCGAACAAAGGGTATCGTTTGCGCTCCCTGTCATTTTCAACTTTCAGGCAGCCTTTTCGTCATGAGGAATAAGATGGTTAAGCAGACTCAGCTTTATGAACAACATGTTGCATGCGGCGCGCGTATGGTCGATTTCCACGGCTGGATGATGCCTTTGCATTACGGCTCCCAGCTGGATGAACACCACGTTGTGCGTCAGGATGCCGGTATGTTTGACGTCTCTCACATGACCATTGTTGACCTCCACGGTGCCCGTACCCGTGAATTCCTCCGTTACCTGCTGGCGAACGATGTCGCCAAACTCACCGTACCGGGCAAAGCGCTTTACACCGGCATGCTCAATGCGTCCGGCGGCGTGATCGATGATCTGATTGTTTACTTCCTTACCGAAGATTATTTCCGCCTGGTGGTCAACTCCGCCACCCGTGAGAAAGATCTGGCATGGATTTCGCAGCATGCAGAACCTTACGGCGTTGAACTGACCGTGCGTGACGATCTGGCGCTGGTTGCCGTGCAGGGGCCGCAGGCGAAAGAAAAAGCAGAAACCTTGTTTAGCGCCGAACAAAAAAACGCTGTCGCGGGCATGAAACCTTTCTTCGGCGTACAGGCAGGCGATCTCTTCATCGCCACCACCGGTTACACCGGCGAAGCGGGTTATGAAATCGCGCTGCCGCAAGAGCAGGTGGCGGATTTCTGGCAGAAACTGCTGGCGGCAGGCGTGAAACCGGCCGGTCTGGGCGCGCGCGATACGCTGCGTCTGGAAGCTGGCATGAATCTTTACGGTCAGGAAATGGACGAAGGCGTTTCACCGCTGGCGGCCAACATGGGCTGGACCATCGCCTGGGCACCGGAAGACCGCAATTTTATTGGCCGTGACGCACTGGAAAGACAGCGCGAGCAGGGCACCGAACAGCTTGTAGGACTGGTTCTGACCGAAAAAGGCGTATTGCGTAACGAGATGCCGGTGCATTTCACCGACGCCGCAGGCAACACGCATCAGGGCGCGATCACCAGCGGTTCTTTCTCTCCGACGCTGGGCTACAGTATTGCACTGGCGCGCGTTCCGGCAGGCATTGGCGAACAGGCCATTGTACAGATCCGCAATCGCGAAATGCCGGTAAAAGTCACCAAACCAGGGTTTGTCCGTAACGGCAAACCGCTGGTGCAGTAACGTATTTAATTGAGCAGAAATAGAAAAATTTAAAACGTTTTCAGGAGATTATCGATGAGCAATGTCCCGTCAGATTTGAAATACGCGTCATCCCACGAGTGGGTACGTTCAGAAGGTAACGGCGTTTACACCGTAGGCATCACCGAACACGCTCAGGAATTACTGGGCGACATGGTTTTCGTTGATCTGCCTGAAGTTGGCCGTGAAGTTGCCGCAGGCGAAGACTGCGCCGTGGCGGAATCCGTTAAAGCGGCTTCAGACATTTACTCGCCAATCAGCGGCGAAATCGTCGCGGTTAACGGTGAACTGGAAGGTTCCCCGGAGCTGGTCAACAGCGAGCCCTACGGCACCGGTTTCCTGTTCCAGATTAAAGCGTCAGACGAAAGCGAACTGGCTAACCTGCTTGATGCAGAAGCCTATGCCGCCTCTGTCGAAGAATAAACAAGACTGCACGACCGCCCCGTAACCCGCTTGCGGGGCAAATCAAAACCAGTAGCTTTTGTCAGTATCCCAAGACACCTCCAGCAGATTCCAGGAATGCGTAGCAAATGACTCAGACTCTCAGCCAACTCGAACACAGCGAAGCCTTTATTGGCCGCCATATCGGCCCGTCTTCTCAGCAGCAGCAACAGATGCTGGAAGCGGTCGGCGCGGATTCCTTAAACGCGCTGATCCAGCAGATCGTTCCGGTCGATATCCAGTTGCCGGAGCCACCGGCCGTCGGCGACGCCGTAACGGAACATCAGGCGCTGGCTGAGCTGAAAGCCATTGCCAGCCAGAACCAGCGTTATAAATCCTACATCGGTATGGGTTACAGCGCGGTGCTGACACCGCCGGTTATCCTGCGCAACATGCTGGAAAATCCGGGCTGGTATACCGCGTACACCCCGTATCAGCCGGAAGTGTCTCAGGGCCGTCTTGAAGCGTTGCTCAACTTCCAGCAACTGACGCTGGATCTGACCGGTCTGGATCTGGCTTCTGCCTCTTTGCTCGACGAAGCAACTGCCGCCGCCGAAGCCATGGCACTGGCAAAACGTGCCAGCAAACTGAAAGACGCTAACCGTTTCTTCGTGGCTGACGACGTGCATCCGCAAACGCTGGACGTGGTGCGCACCCGTGCAGAAACCTTCGGTTTTGACATCATCGTCGATAAAGCCGAAAAAGTGCTCGAGCTGGAAGGCGTGTTCGGCGTGCTGTTACAGCAGGTGGGCACCACCGGCGAAGTGCACGATTACACCGCGCTGCTGGGCGAACTGAAATCCCGCAAAATTATTACCAGCGTCGCCGCTGACATTATGGCGCTGGTGCTGCTGGCCGCACCGGGCAAGCAGGGCGCAGACGTGGTCTTTGGTTCCGCACAACGCTTTGGTGTGCCGATGGGCTACGGCGGTCCGCACGCGGCTTTCTTCGCGTGTGTAGATGAATTCAAACGTTCCATGCCGGGCCGTATCATCGGGGTTTCCCGTGATGCTGCGGGCAAAACGGCACTGCGTATGGCGATGCAGACCCGCGAGCAACATATCCGCCGCGAAAAAGCCAACTCCAACATTTGTACCTCGCAGGTGTTACTGGCCAACATTGCCAGCCTGTATGCGGTATTCCACGGCCCTGAAGGCCTGAAACGCATTGCCTCACGCATTCACCGTCTGACCGACATTCTGGCCACTGGCCTGAAACAGGGCGGCCTGACGCTGCGCCACAACACCTGGTTCGATACGCTGACCGTGGAAGTGAAAGACAAAGCCGCCGTGCTGGAACGCGCGCTGAGCTTCGGTCTGAACCTGCGTACTGACATTCACGGCGCAGTGGGTATCACGCTCGACGAAGCGACTTCCCGCGAAGATGTGCAGATCCTGTTCGCCGCCCTGCTGGGTGACGACAACGGTCTGGATATCGATAAGCTGGACAAAGCGGTATCCACCGACAGTAACTCGATTCCTGCGGCGATGCTGCGTGTGGATCCGATCCTGACCCATCCGGTATTCAATCAGTACCACAGCGAAACCGAGATGATGCGTTATATGCATCGTCTGGAGAAAAAGGATCTGGCGCTGAATCAGGCGATGATCCCGCTGGGTTCCTGCACCATGAAACTGAATGCTGCAGCCGAAATGATCCCGATTACCTGGCCGGAATTCGCTGAACTGCACCCGTTCTGCCCGACCGAACAGGCTGGCGGCTATCAGCAAATGATTGGTCAGCTGTCACAATGGCTGGTTCAGCTCACCGGTTACGATGCGGTGTGTATGCAGCCAAACTCGGGTGCGCAGGGCGAATATGCCGGTCTGCTGGCAATTCGTCGCTACCACGAAAGCCGTAACGAAAGCAGCCGTCATATCTGTCTGATCCCAAGCTCCGCGCACGGTACCAACCCTGCATCCGCGCAGATGGCGAGCATGACCGTGGTGGTGGTGGCTTGTGACAAACAGGGCAACATTGATCTGAGTGACCTGCGTGAGAAAGCCGCGAAAGCGGGCGATGAGCTCTCTTGTATCATGGTGACGTACCCGTCAACGCACGGCGTTTACGAAGAAACCATCCGCGAAGTTTGCCAGATTGTGCATCAGTACGGCGGTCAGGTTTACCTCGACGGCGCGAACATGAACGCACAGGTCGGCATCACCACGCCGGGTTACATCGGCGCGGACGTTTCGCACCTTAACCTGCATAAAACCTTCTGTATCCCGCACGGCGGCGGCGGCCCAGGCATGGGTCCGATTGGCGTGAAATCCCATCTGGCTCCGTTTGTTCCGGGTCACAGTGTGGTGCAGATTGACGGCGTCCTGACGCAAAACGGCGCGGTTTCTGCGGCTCCGTTCGGCAGTGCTTCCATTCTGCCTATCAGCTGGATGTACATCCGCATGATGGGCGCGGAAGGCCTGAAACAAGCCAGCCAGGTCGCTATCCTGAATGCGAACTACATCGCCACCCGTTTGAAAGACGCGTATCCGGTGCTGTATACCGGCCGTGATGGCCGTGTGGCGCACGAATGTATTCTGGATATTCGTCCGCTGAAAGAAACCACCGGCATCAGCGAAATGGATATCGCCAAACGCCTGATCGACTACGGATTCCACGCCCCGACCATGTCCTTCCCGGTGGCCGGTACGCTGATGGTTGAGCCAACCGAATCCGAAAGCAAAGTGGAACTGGATCGCTTTATCGATGCGTTGCTGGCAATCCGCAGCGAAATCGACCGCGTGGCGAAAGGCGAATGGCCGCTGGAAGACAACCCGCTGGTGAACGCACCGCACGTGCAGAACGAGCTGGTCAGCGACTGGAACCACCCGTACACCCGCGAAGTGGCGGTATTCCCGGCCGGTTACGACAACAAATACTGGCCGACCGTGAAACGTCTTGATGACGTGTACGGGGACAGAAACCTGTTCTGTTCCTGCGTGCCGATGTCAGATTACGAGTAAGATTTCCGTCGGCTCTCTCCCTTTCACGGGGAGGGAGCCGATTGCATTTCTGGCCCCCGTTTTTGCCGTTCTGGCAGCACACCCCGCTCAATTTTGTTCAGTAACATTCGCTTATTTTTCATTCAAGTAACCATCACATTCCCGCCATGTGACTGACATAAATTCAGGACAGGATAGGCACCTTAATTCGCTGACCGGTATCCTGTAATGCGCCGCATGTTGTTCCCCTATCTGATTTTGCTGCCGACGCTGATTTTTCTGTTTTTATTCACCTATTACCCCTTATTTCAGTCAGCGACGGACAGCCTGTTTGACAGCCGTCTGTCGTCGGATGCCCCGCCGTTTGTCGGCCTGCAAAACTATCTGCGTCTGATTCAGGATTCGGTGTTCTGGCGTGCGCTGCTTAATAACCTCGCCTACATCCTGATGACCGTCGTGCCCGGTATCGTGCTGGCGCTGCTGCTGGCGGTGGCGCTGTGGGAAAACACTTCGCTGAACCGCTGGCTGCGTACCGCATTTTTCTTCCCGATGATTATCCCGCTGGTCAGCGCCGCCACCTTGTGGCTGTTCATTTTCATGCCCGGCATGGGGCTGCTGGATTACACCCTGGCGAAAGTGTTCGGGCCGATGAATAACAATTATCTCGGCATGAGCAACAGCGCGCTGATTGCGCTGAGCGTGATTGGCGTGTGGAAATTCGCCGGTTATTACATGCTGTTTTTCCTCGCCGGATTGCAGTCAATCCCGGCCTCAGCCCGCGAAGCTGCGCTGATGGAAGGGGCGTCGCGTCCACAGGTTTTCTTCTACATTACGCTGCCGCTGCTGCGCCCGACCATCAGCTTTGTGGTCACCATCGCGCTGATTTATTCCATTACGCAGATCGACCACGTCGCGGTGATGACGCAGGGCGGACCGAATAACGCCACCACCGTGCTGCTGTATTACATCCAGAGTCTGGCCAATGACACCCACGATTTAGGCAAAGCCTCGGCGGCGACCTTCCTGACGCTGGTGTTGCTGTTTGGTTTTTCGATGCTGAACCTGCGGGTGCTGGAAAGAGGGGCGCACTATGAGCGTTGAAACGTCTGAAGTGCCGGTGATGACCGGCAAAAAATCGCGGGCGGCTGCACGTTCGCCGTCGATGTTATTGCGCGGTGCGCGTCGTTCGACGCTGCCGGTTTTACTGCTGTGCGCGGCCTTTTTATGGATGGCGCCTTTCCTGTGGATGTTGTCTTCGGCGTTCAGCGAAAGCAGTTTCTCGCCGGATATGGCCTCGCTGCTGCCGCGCCTCCCGCTGACGCTGCAAAACTTCCGCGATGCGTGGGACAGCGCCGACTGGCTGCGGCTTTACGCCAACACGATCTTCTTTTCCTTCGGCACCTTTCTGGTTCAGCTGGTGACCATCACCACCGCCGGTTACGTGTTCGCGTATCACGAATTTCGCGGCAAACAGACGCTGTTCTACCTGCTGTTGATCCAGCTGATGATCATGCCGGTCATCATGATGGTGCCGAACATGATGATCCTTAAACAGTTCGGCCTGCTCAACACATTGACCGGCGTGATGATGCCGTACTTCGCGTCGGCGTTTGGCGTGTTTCTGATGCGTCAGGCGTTTCTCAGTATTCCCCGTGAGATCGAAGAAGCCGCGCTGATGGAAGGTTGCCGCTGGTGGCAGGTGGTGTTCCGCGTACTGATCCCGATGTCGTGGCCCGCCATTCTCGCCTTTGCCACCGTCAGCATTACCTATCACTGGAATGAATATCTCTGGCCGCTGATGGTGCTTAACGATCCGGACAAACAGGTGCTGACCGTCGGGCTGGTATCTTTTGCGATGGGCGCGGAATCGGGCGGGCAGTGGGGCTTAATCACCGCCGGAACGCTGATGGTGTGCCTGCCGCTGATGCTGGCGTTCATTATTTTTCAGAAACAGTTCCTGAAAAGTTTCGGCTTTTCCGGGATCAAATAAAGGGGTCATCCATGTTTTTAGCTCAGATTTCTGACATGCACTTTCGCAGCCAAGGCCGCAAACTGTATGACTTTATCGATGTGAACGGCTGTAACGCTGAAGTCGTCAGCCAGCTGAATGCGCTGGAAGAACAACCGGATGCGGTGGTGATCACCGGCGATATCGTCAACTGCGGTCTGCCGCAGGAATACGAGGTGGCGCGCCGCACGCTGGGTAATCTGCGTTATCCGCTGTTTATCATTCCCGGCAACCACGACGACAAAGCCCAGTTTCTGGAAGCGCTGCATTCGTTGTGTCCGCAGCTCGGCACCGACCCGCAGAATATGCGTTACGCCATCGATGATTTCGCGATGCGTCTGCTGTTTGTCGATTCCAGCCTGGCGGGAGAATCGAAAGGATTCCTGACGCTGGAAACGCTGGCGTGGCTGGAAGGTCAGCTGGAGCAGGGCGGTGATAAACCGACGGCGGTGTTTATGCACCATCCGCCTGTGAAAGTCGGTTCGGCGCAGATGGACGCCATTTCCTGCGAAAACGGCGACCAGTTGCTGGCGCTGATCGACCGCTTCCCGTCGCTGGTTCGCGTGTTCTGCGGCCATACGCATCGCCTGATTTTCACCCAGTACAAACAGGCAATCATCACCACCATTCCCGGCACGGTGCATCAGGTGCCGTATTATCACCACAATCCGGCGCCGTTTTATAACCTCGAACCGGCGGCCTGCGTCATGCACCGTCTGGTGGATCAAACCGGGCTGGTCAGCTATCTGCACCCGCTGTCGCAGTATCCGGGGCCGTATCTTTACGACGCACAAATCAGTTGCCCGGTGGATGATCAATGATGTCTGGCATTCGTCTGGAAAATATCACCAAACAGTTTGAAGGCAGCACGGCGGTGAATCAGCTGTCGCTGGAGATCGCCGACGGGGAATTTCTGGTGCTGGTCGGGCCGTCGGGTTGCGGAAAAAGCACCCTGCTGCGTCTGCTGGCGGGGCTGGAAGAGGTCAGCGACGGGCGCATTATGCTCGACGGCAATGACATCTCTGCGCTGCCGCCGCGCGAACGTAATTTCTCAATGATCTTCCAGAACTACGCACTGTTCCCGCACATGACCGTTGAGCAAAACATCACGTTCGGTATGCGCATGCGCAACGAACCGAAAGATCAGCATCAGGCGCGTGTGGATCGCGTGGCCGGACTCTTGCAGCTGGAGCCACTGCTTAAACGCAAACCGGGCAAACTCTCCGGCGGGCAGCGCCAGCGTGTGGCGATGGCGCGCGCCATTGTGCGCGATCCGAAGCTGTTTCTGATGGATGAACCGCTGTCCAATCTTGATGCACGGCTGCGTACGGAAGTGCGCGACGGCATCATGCAGCTGCACCAGCAGCTGAAAACCAGCACCGTTTACGTCACGCACGATCAGATGGAAGCCATGACTATGGCGGACAGGATCGCCGTGCTGGATAAAGGCCATTTGCAACAAATCGGCGCACCGGAAACGCTGTACGCGCATCCGGCCAACCTGTTTGTCGCTGGATTTATCGGCACGCCGTCAATGAATCTGTTTTTGCTGCCGTGCGCCGCTGGCGTGCTGACAGTCGAAAACCAGCCGGTACGTCTGCCGCAGACGGAACATGCGCAGGCGCTTGCTGACGTGTATCTGGGCATCAGACCCGAACACATCAGCGACCGGCCGGTGGAAGGCGAAAGTCTGCAATTGCAGGCGACGCTGACCTATCGCGAACTGCTCGGCGCGGAGTATCTGTGCCACGCCGACACGTCGCTTGGCAAAATTCGTTATGTTCGTAAAAACCAGCTGCGGGAAAACAGCCGGGACATTCCGCAACCCGGCGACCGCATCACCTTGTATTTCTCTTTGCACGACCTTCATCTTTTTTCAGGCCAAAACCAGCAGAATCTGCACCAGGAGAATCACCTTCATGCGTAAAACTCATGCGCTGGCGCTCGCCATCGGCTTCATTGCCGCAGGCACGGCGTCCGCCAAGGAAAATATCGATTTCATGTTCCCTGCGCCGGTTGACGGCAAGCTGACCATGGAAATGACCCGCGTTATCAAAGAGTTCAACCAGTCACAAACGGATATCGAGGTGCGCGGGATTTTCACCGGCAACTACGACACCACCAAAGTCAAAGCCGAAGCGGCGGCCAAATCCGGTCAGCCTCCGGCACTGGTGATCATGTCTGCCAACTTCACGGCGGATCTGGCGATCAAAAACGAAATTCTGCCGATGGACGAACTGTTCAGATTCGGCGATCAGAAAGCCACGCCGTTCCTGACGCAAAACTTCTGGCCCGCCATGCGCCAGAACGCCCAGCTTAACGGCGTGACGTACGCGATCCCGTTCCATAACTCGACGCCAATCCTCTATTACAACAAAGACATGTTCGCCAAAGCGGGCATTACCGCGCCGCCGAAAGACTGGGATGAATTGCTGGAAGACTCGAAAAAGCTGACGGATGCGGCAAAAGGGCAGTGGGGCATCATGTTGCCATCGACTAACGATGACTACGGCGCCTGGATTTTATCCGCGCTTACCCGTGCCAACGGCGGTCAGTATTACAACGCCGATTATCCGGGCGAAGTGTATTACGACAAACCGTCCACGCTGGGTGCGCTGCACTTCTGGCAGAATCTGGTGTATCGCGACAAAGTGATGCCGTCGGGCGTGCTCAATTCTAAACAAATCAGCGCGGCGTTCTTCTCCGGTAAACTCGGCATGACCATGCTCAGCACCGGGGCGCTGGGCTTTATGCGTGAAAACACCAAAGATTTCGAACTGGGCGTGGCGATGATGCCCGCTAAAGTGCGCAACGGCGTGACCATCGGCGGAGCGAGTCTGGTGAGCTTTAAAGGCATTTCTGACGGACAGAAAAAAGCGGCTTACACCTTCCTGCAATATCTGGTCAGCCCGAAAGTGAACGGCGCCTGGAGCCGTTTTACGGGCTATTTTTCACCGCGCATGGCGTCTTATGACACACCGGAAATGAAGGACTATCTGGCGAAAGACCCACGAGCGGCGATTGCGCTGGAACAACTGAAATACGCCTATCCGTGGTATTCGACCTATGAAACCGTGGCAGTGCGTCAGGCGATGGAAAATCAGCTGGCGGCACTGGTGAATGACGAGAAAGTCACACCGGAAGCCGCAGCCGCACAGGCACAGAAAGACGCCGACACCCTCATGAAACCTTACGTGGAATCGACGTCGCTGGCCGTGCCGAAGTAGTTGTTCTTGCGCCTTCCCCTCTCACGAGGGGAAGGTTTTATTACTTCAGCCAGCCCTGCTGATGGGCGTTATCCAGATGGCCGCGGATGTGCTGCCACAGTTCAGGATGGATATCGGCGATAAAGGCATTACGCGCTAACACCTGCTCCAGACGGATATTATTTTCCACCCAGCTCTGGCCCTGATTACTCAGGTTCATGACCATCGGCATCACGCGGTCGATCACCAGCGCAAAGCGCGCTTCTGCGGTTTCGCCCGCTTCGTATTCATTCCATAACGCCAGGAACTGCGTATTCAGCGGCGCGGGCAGCAGGCCGAACAGGCGTTTTGCGGCAATGATTTCCTGATCGTGAACCGCCGCGCGGGCAGCGAGATCGTAAACCAGCACATCACCGGCATCGATTTCGACGATATCGTGGATCAATGCCATACGAATGACCTTGTTAATATCAACGTCTTGTGGCGCATAAGGCGCCAGAGACATCGCTGCCACGGCGAAATGCCAGCTGTGTTCCGCGGAGTTTTCCTGACGATCGGTGCCTAACACTTTGGTGCGACGCTGCACGCTTTTCAGCTTGTCGATTTCCATCAGGAACTGAAAAACGTCGGTCATGGCGCCGAAATTCAGCGGGGAAGTTGCTACAGACATGGTCAAACCTTAGTCATATTGACGGCATTGTTAATGGCGTTATCAGAGATTTCCGGTACACCTTAATCCCTTGATGACAAAAAATCATGTTTTTGGGTGCGGAATAATCCGTCATCTGAAGAATGTAATAGGGAGGGATTATAAACAAAGTGAATAAATTGAAGGGGCTCCGGTGATGAGCATCCTGAAATGATGATCCTGCTAAGAGCCTGTTACAGGAGGAAATACTCCATTTTAGCGTACAGGTGTACACTGGAATCATTCTCAGCTACTCTGCGGGTCAGGATATTTTATAACCTGCCATTTTATTGTTATGCCTCGAGGGTTTTCATCGTATGGGTAAGACGTCTCCATCACCACAGGGATATCCGTGGGCTGAAGAGATTGCCAACAGCCTGAGTCACGGCGTTGGTTTGGTTTTTGGGATTGTCGGGCTGGTGCTTTTGCTGGCTCAGGCTCTGGCTGATAACGCCAGCGCCGTCGCAATCACCAGTTACAGCGTGTACGGCGGCAGCATGATTTTGCTGTTTTTAGCCTCCACGCTCTATCACGCCATTCCGCATCAGAAAGCGAAATACTGGCTGAAAAAGCTGGATCACTGCGCCATTTACCTGCTGATTGCCGGAACTTACACGCCGTTCCTGCTGGTCGGCTTAAACTCCCCGCTGGCGAAAGGGATGATGGCGGTGATCTGGGGGCTGGCGCTATTTGGCGTGATTTTCAAACTGGTATTCGCCCACCGGTTTGAAGTGCTTTCATTGATCACCTATCTGACCATGGGCTGGTTGTCGCTGGTGGTGATTTATCAGCTGGCGATGAAACTGCAGCCTGGCGGCGTCTGGTTGCTGGCGATTGGCGGCGTGGTGTACACGCTGGGCGTGATTTTCTATGCCTCGGAAAGGATCCGCTACGGTCATGCCATCTGGCACGGATTTGTGCTCGGCGGGAGCGCCTGTCACTTTCTGGCGATCTATTTCTACGTGTAGCGTTTAAGCCGCAAGAGAGAAGCGGAGCCGTGGCTCCGCTTTTTTGTGCCTGCTATTTACCTGCCCACCACTGCACCAGCGAAGGCACCAGTTGCAAATCGTAATGCGCTTCCCCCAGCAGATGATTGAGGATTTTCGCCGAGCGCCAGGCGGTCAGCGTCAGTTGCCCTTCCGCGCTGCCATGGCTGTGAATACCGGCATTAACCGCGTAAATGCGGTTCTGTTCAGGGCCGTCCCAGCGCAGATTGAAATTCGGCTGCAGCGGCAAATGCTGCTCCCGATCGTAAGGGATCCTCCCGAGCATGGGCGCGAGATAGTCCGGTAAACCGGGGCGATAGCCGGTCGCCAGGATCACAATATCGGCACTGAAATGTTCTTCGCAGTTTTCCAGCCCGTGTCTTGCCTGCAAACTGAAATCTCCTGCGGCATTGCGCGCGATATGATCGAGCGCGCGGTGCGGCAGTAAACGTACATTGCGCGGCTGATGCAGGACGTCAAAACGGTGATAAAGCTGCTTATAGATATCTTCCAGCGTGTGGTAACTGATGCCGTCGGAAGGCAGTTTTTGCGTGGCAATCTCCCGCTCGCGCACCTCTTCGGGCAGGGTATAAAAATAATTCACATATTCAGGCGTGAAGTATTCGTTGGTGAAAATCGATTCATCCAGCGGCTGAAAATTCGGGCGTCTCGACAGCCAGCTCAGCTCGGCGAATTCGCCCCAGTGGCCGCTTAGGGCATTGAGAATGATATCGGCACCACTTTGCCCGCCACCGACGACGGCAATACGTTTGCCGGTGAAATCGGGTTCACGCAGTTCAATTTCAGCGGCATGAAAACAATTCTCCCCCAGCGCCGCGCGGGCCGCTTTGGGGATCCACGGCGCATGACCGGTGCCGAGACAAATATTGCGTGCGCGGTGCTCGCCTTTTTCACTCTGCACCACAAACTCCTGCCGCTTATCGTCGAAATCGATACTTTCTACCGGCGCAGAGAAGTGCAAATTGGGGATGCGGTCGCACGCCCAGCGCAGGTAATCGGAAAACTCATCGCGGCTGATGATCAGCTGTTCCGTTGCCAGAAAGCGGTAAATTTTCTTCTGTTCCACCAGATAATTGATGAAAGAAAATTCGCTGCGTGGGGCGACGGTGGTCACCAGATCTTGTAAGACATAGGTCTGCATGGTGGCGGTTGGCAACAACATGCCAGGGTGCCAGCTGAATTCCGGGTTTGCATCAAAGAAGGCGGTGTTAAGTTTCTCCGTATCTTTTGCCATCGCGGCCAGGCTCAAATTGAAGGGGCCGATGCCAATACCGATCAAATCCTTCGCGGGCATCTTTCTGTTCCTTGTGTTTTATTAAATGTTTTGGAAAGTGCCTTAAGCATAGATCAGCCATTGGCGACTGACATTTTTCTCGATAACTTATCGAAATATTCCTAAACTCAGTCACTTCGCTATTTATTCCTCAATGATTAAAAAGGATTAGCTATGACCCGCCTGCGCCGTTTTAAACAAGTTGATGTGTTCACCGCCGAGCCGCTCAAAGGCAATGCGCTGGCTGTGATCCTGGATGCCGAAGGTCTGACAGACGACGACATGTTCGCCATGGCCCGCTGGACCAACCTTGCGGAAACGGCATTTGTGCTCACACCCACGTCACCGGAAGCTGATTACCGTGTGCGGATTTTCACCACCGATAAAGAGCTGCCATTCGCCGGGCACCCGACTCTGGGCACGGCGTATGCGCTGTTACAAAGCGGGCTGAAACCAAAGAATTCAGGCTATCTGGTGCAGGAATGCGGTGTCGGGCTGGTGCAGGTGAAACAGCTGGCAGAAGGCGGACAGGCATTTTCCGCGCCTCCGGCGGTGCTCAAACCGCTGGAAGAAGAGCACTTCGCCTTGCTGGCGACCGCACTGCGCGGGGGCAAAATCCAGGCCGATGTGACGCCGGTTACGGTCGACATGGGTATCATCTGGCTGGTGGTGCGGATGGAAAGCGCGCAGGATTGCCTGAATATTTCTGCCGATGCAGCAGCCGTCAGTCAGCTCCAAAAACAGCTGGGAGTTAACGGCATCGCGGTTTACGGTTTGCACGATGACAGCGTTGCGGCAGATTATGAAGTGCGGGCGATTATTGATGAAGACGGTGTGCTGAAAGAAGACCCGGTCACCGGCAGCGCCAATGCCTGTCTGGCAAGGGTTCTGAAAGCGGCAAACTTCCCGGATGGCGCACACATGGCAGACACCTACCTCGTACGGCAGGGCACAAAACTTCAGCGCGAGGGCCGCGTGACGGTCACTTTCGTTGACGGCGAACCCTGGATCGGAGGGGATTCCGTTACCCTGATCGACGGCACGTTAGACCTGTAATCCGCCGTCAGTCTGACGTCGCACGGCGACTGCTCACGCATGACCGGCCAGAAGCGTCATGCGTGTTCGCTGGCATGGCTGAATGAGAAAGCAAGAGCCGGAGGGCAGGCGGCAGATCCCCGGTTTATGCTGATGTTCATCCAGTCAGTCAATGTGAGGCAAAAAATGTCAGGCAAAACTGAAATCCTTCCCCGGTCAGTAACGATCAACAATGACAGCATCCAGAGTGAGGATCCGCGCTGGCTGGCGGTGATTAACTGCGATGCCAGCGCAGATGGCAAATTTGTATACGCGGTAAAAACCACCGGTATTTACTGCGCGCCTTCCTGCCCGTCGCGACAGCCTAAAGCGGAAAATATTGTCTATTTCGACAGTGCTGAAGATGCCGAGCAGGCAGGCTTCAGGCCCTGTAAACGCTGTCGCCAGGGGCTGATTTCACTGGCGCAATTTCACGCGCAGCGTGTGGCGCAAGCCTGCCGTCTGCTGGAGACATCAACAGACGTACTGACGCTGGATCATCTGGCCGGCACTGTTGGCATCAGCGCTTACCATTTCCACCGTCTCTTCAAAGCCCACACAGGTGTGACGCCGAAAGAGTATCAGCAGGCGCAGCGTGCGCGCCGTGTACGCGAAAAGCTGACGGATACAGCCACGGTCACCGAGGCCATTCACGCGGCCGGATACCCTTCCGACGGGCGTTTTTATGAGGCGTCCGCGGCGACGCTGGGCATGACGCCGCAGGCTTTCCGCTCGGGTGGGCGTGATGTGCGCGTCTGGTTTGCGATTGCAGAATCTTCGCTCGGCGCGATCCTGATCGCTGAAAGCCAGCGGGGGATTTGCGCGATCTTACTCGGCGATGACCCGGCGGCGTTGATCATTGAGCTGCAAAATCGCTTTCCGCAGGCTGAATTGCTGGGCGGCGACCCGGACTTTGAACAGCGTATCGCTTCGGTCATTGGTTTCATCGAAGCGCCGCAGTTGGGGCTGGATCTGCCGCTGGATATTCGCGGCACGGCATTTCAACAGCGAGTCTGGCAGGCATTGCGCGAGATCCCGGTCGGCTCCACTGCCAGTTACGCGGATATTGCCCGCAAAATTGGCGCACCCAAGTCAGTTCGCGCCGTGGCCGGAGCCTGTGCCGCAAACGTGCTGGCGGTGGCGATCCCCTGCCATCGGGTGGTAAAAACCGACGGTCATATTTCTGGTTATCGCTGGGGCGTCGAGCGCAAGCGTAGTTTGCTGGCGCGCGAGGAAAAAAGCTGACTATACTGGCCTGAGCGTTATTTTTCCGATACTTACCCAGATAAAGTGAGGGATCCTGTGCCTGTTTTAACATTCCGTTTTGCGCAGCCAGCCGATATTGATGCGCTGGCTGCATTACACGTTGCTATCTGGCGTGATACCTATCGCTCTCTGGCACCCGCAGAGGCGTTTTCCGCGCTCGACGTGCCGCGTCGTAAAATCTTCTGGCAGGACAAGTTTGAACATCCCGCTGAATCACAATGCATTTTACTGGCCGAGGCTGACGGAAAACTGGCGGGATTTTGTCTGGCGTCTGCTTCATCCAATCCTGAATTTGGGGAAATGGCTGAAATTAAATTCCTGTATGTTTCTGGTGATTTTAAACGTCAGGGCATAGGCAAGCGTTTAATCAGCGACGCTGCCCGCTATCTCGCGTCTGCGGGCTATCGCGCTGCCGGGCTGGGCGTGGTAGAGGGCAACGAATCCGCCATCCGTTTTTATGCCGCTCTGGGTGGCCGGGAGGCCGGACGCTATACCGATGCCGGGCCACTCTGGCGTTCACGCAATATCATTTATGCCTGGCCAGATATTACAGTACTTTCCGCCAGGCAATAATCTTTTGCTATCACATGTCCCGCGTCAGTGAAAATGCGGGACCTGTTTTACTTTCTCAGTGTTTCCAGTCGCTGTTTCTGCTGGCCTTCAGGTGTGAAATTCTCCGCGCTCAACCACTGTTCAAACATGCTTTTTGACGCGGGCCATTCATGATCAAGCAGCGAGAACCAGAGAGTGTCGCGATTGCGACCTTTATTGACCAGCGCTTGCCTGAATGTCCCTTCGTATTGAAACCCAAAACGCTCCGCAGCCAGTTTTGACGGTTCATTTAGGCTGTGACATTTCCACTCACAGCGGCGATATTTAAGGGTTTCAAACAGATAGCGTTGCAACAGGTAAATAGCTTCCGTGCCAAAACGTGAGCGTTTCATCAGTGGGGACCAGTTTACCCAACCAATTTCCGCAACGCCGTGGACGGCATCGATACGCATCAAAGCAACGCTGCCGATTGCCCGTTGTGTGGCGAGGTCGATGACGGCGAAAAACAGCGGATCCTGGCTTTTCTCCTGCTGAGCAATAAACGCATCACAATCTGACTGCGTGGCAGGACGATCCACCGAAAAATAAGTCCAGTCACGGTTGTCATCAATGCTATGCCAGGCGTTAAACAGATCCTGACTGTGGCGTTCACTTTTCAGTGGCTCAAGGCGGCACCAGAGGCCATCAAGCTGGACGTGCGTCGGTTTTTCTCGCGGTTGCCAGTCGGGCAGGGCATCGCCGATGGGCTGACCAAAGTGGTTGAGCGTTGTCATAGCGGTTTCCATTCACTTTCGAAGAACACCCATAAAATCAGAACGTATTGATGGCTGCAACCGGCGCGATAATAAAAGTCTGGTAAGCGGAGAAATCTCTCCGCTTTGTTTCCTTATCCCGCTCGCTGAGTGAGCCGGTTTATGAACGCTGGCACTTATAATCGCCCGGCACTCCCGCAAATTCTGATCTTCTCCTCGACCACTTTCTGCATGGCACGTTTTCCCGGCACAATGTATTTACGCGGATCGTTGGCGTCAGGATGTTCAGAAAAATACCCTTTTACCGCATCGGCAAAGGCGATCTTCAGCTCCGTGGCAACATTGACTTTACAGATCCCCAGTTCAATCGCCTGATGGATCATATGCTCCGGGATCCCCGAGGCACCGTGTAACACCAGAGGAATATCGACCTGCTGGCGAATTTGCCCCAGCCGGGTGAAATCCAGTTTGGGCTCTCCCTGATACAAGCCGTGAGCAGAACCGATCGCGACGGCGAGCGAGTCAATACGGGTCGTTTCCACAAAGTGTTTTGCCACAACCGGATCGGTGAAAAAGCTGTCGCCGTCTTCCACCACCAGATCGTCTTCCTGCCCGCCAAGACGCCCGAGCTCAGCCTCTACGCTGGCGTCAAATGCGTGACAAAAGCGTACCGTCTGGCAGACCTTTTCGATGTTTTGCGCCAGGGGAAGGTGTGAAGCATCGACCATGACGGAGCGGATCCCTGCACGGACTTTTGTCTCTATATCGGTCTGTTCTTCATGGTGATCCAGATGCAGCGCCAGCGGAATGCCATATTGGCGTGCCGCTTCCTGACATATCGACATCAGATAATCGGTTCCCGCATAGCTGAATGTTCCCGGTGTTCCCGCCAGAATCACTGGCGAGCTCATGGCCGCTGCGGTTTCTGCCACCACCTGAACGGTTTCGAGATTGTGGACGTTAAAAGCTGGCACCGCATAACCTTCGCGTTGTGCCGCCAGCAGCATTTCCCTGTTTGAAATGAGATACATTGCTTCAGCTCCCTGTCATATCCAGCAGAATTTTTCCGGTCATGGGTTTGCCCGCCAGTGCAGTCACATCCGCAACGAACTCCTGCGGATTGCCAACGCTCGCGATAAGCGGCTCAAGGTTCAATTTGTTTTCGGCAAACAGCTGCGTTGCCTGCTGCCATTCACTGCCTGGCCACGGCGCAGAGTAATTCATCCAACTGCCCAGCAACGTCAGCTCTTTGCGCAGGATATGGCTGAAGGTGGCGACGTTAAGCGTCAGTTCTTTATGCAAGGTACCGACCAGAACGACCTGTGCTTTGGGACCGGCTATATCCAGCGAGAGTGCCACGGTCTGCGGGGTACCGGCGGTTTCAATGATCAACTGGTCAAAGCGACGTTCGTGGTTATGCTGACGGATTTCCTCCGCATTCATTTCAGCGCTGTTGCAGGCATGGCTGGCGCCGGTTCTCAGTGCCAGATCCAGGCGTTGCTGATTGATATCAATCGCTGTCACGGATTTTGCGCCTGATGCCGCAGCCGCCTGGATGATCAGCTGGCCGATAGTGCCCGCTCCAATCACGATCACCTCTTTGCCCTCACATCCCCCCGCGAGTTTTAATGCGTGCAGGCCGACGGTAATAGGTTCCAAAAATGCGCCCTGAATAAGGGAAGAACTTTCGGGAAGCCGGAATAAATTTTTACGGGAAACCACGACAAACTCTGCGTGGCCGCCGTCGCGGCGTGAACCAATAAACTGATAGTGCTTACACTGTGAATAAGCCTCTTTGCGGCATTCTTCGCACTTAAAACAGGGTAATAACGGCACGCAAGCCACAGCATCACCTTCCTGAATATCATCAACATCTTTTCCGATACTGACCACGTGGCCGCTAAATTCATGTCCCAGCGTAATGGGATAAAAATGTGCACCCTGTGAGAAAATACGTGGAATGTCGGATCCACAGAGGCCGGAATAGGCAATGCGCACCAGCACATCATCCGGGGCGTTCAGCACAGGCATCGGGCGTTCTTCCACGATCATCGCCCCGCCAGCATTTACAACGACAGATTTCATAGTCGATTTCCTTATGGCGGGGGAATTCCCCCGCCGGATGAAGATTTACGCGTTAGCCTGAGCTGCGGCCAGTTTTTCAGTTTTGGTGAAGTTGTGGGCACGACGCCATGTGAGGAATACTCCAATGGCATAAAGCGTGCCGATGATGCTCAGCCCGGCAACGTTTTTCAGTGTGCAAAGTTGAATCAACAGATAGGTGACAGGTGACCCGCCCTGATCCATCGACGCCACTCTGCCGCCTGCGCTTAGCGCACCGGCATTTGCAGCCAGCTGGGTGTGCAAATCGATAGTTTGCGTGGCAATCCACAGCGTGATGCTCATGATGATGCAGCCTGAGATCAGCGTGCGGAACAGGTTGCCCTGATGTACAGCAACGGCGATGGCGACAAAGAAACCGATGGTGGCGAGGTCCCCAAACGGAAGCACCTGATTTCCCGGAACCAGCACGGCGATCAAAATTGTCAGCGGGATAAAGATCAGGCTGGCTGAGACGACGGCGGTATGACCGAGTAACAGCGCCGGATCCAGACCAATCAGGAACTCTTGTCCTCCAAAGCGCGCCTGCAGGCGGGTACGGGCATGGCGTGCAATCGGCGTTAAACCGTCCATGATGGGTTTGATCACCCGTGGCATCAGCAACATAACCGCCGCCGTTTTAACGGCCAGCTGTAATACACCCTTGATGTCATATCCGGCGAGATAACCGATGATCAGGCCCATCACAAAACCGACAGTGACCGGCTCGCCAAACGGACCAAAGCGTTTCTGGACATCATCTGCGCTGAAGTGGATCTTGTTCAGCCCTGGGATTTTATCAATGAGAGTATCTACCAGCACGGCGATCGGGCCGAGATAGGCCGAGGAGCCGTGAGGAATAGCGATACCTTCGAGGTTGAAGAAGTCCCGCGTATCTTTGGCAAACCAGTCACCCAGCTTGTAGATAAACGCCGCATGAACCACCACACCCATGATCCCCAGCCAGTACGAGCCCGTCGCGAGATGCAACATTGCGCCGGTGAAGGTCATATGCCAGATGTTCCAGATATCCACGTTGACCACGCGCGTCATGCGGGTCAGCAACATAATGATGTTCACACCGATAGCAATCGGAATAGCAACCAGCGCAATTTGCGATGCCCAGGTCATCGGTGACGATCCCGGCCAGCCGATATCCACGACTTGTAAATTGATTTCAAAATGCTCAGCCATCGCTTTCGCTGCAGGCCCGATTGAATCCAGCATCAGACCAATGACCAGCCCGATACCCACAAACCCAATGCCAATGTGAATGGCAGATTTAAACGAATCACCTAATTTCATCCCTAATATCAGCGAGAAAATGATGATTACGCCGGGCAACATGACGGTTGGCCCGAGATCGAGGATGTAGCGCATTATTTCGGTAAACATGGCTCACTCCTGCAGCAGGGTCAGTATTTGTTCGCGCAAAGCATCCATACCGACGCCGGAAATAAACGGCATGCCATGTACGACGGGAATGCTGCCGAACGTGCGGTCAACTTTGGCCGTGGTACAAATCAGGTGGACGCCGTCCATGTAGGTTTCAATTTCCGTCACGCGGCACTGCACGAGATCCACTTTGATGCCGTGTGCTTCGCATAACTCTTTGATTTCTTCTGCCGCCAGGGTCGAGGTGGCAACGGCTCCGCCACAGGCAACAATAATTTTTCGTTTCACGGTAAGGCTCCTTGATGGTCTGTTTTTTGGTGTTATTTTTTTGTAAGGCTTTGGGTACAGTTTGAGTTACAGGGGATTCAGGTTTACACCGCGGCAGCTTTCTCCGGCGCCGTGACAAAAACGTGTTGTTTAAACAGTTCTGCCAGCTGGTCTTCAGGCACAGTAAGCAGGCTTTCGTAAAACGTGGGTTCCTGCAGCTGGCTGAATAATTTGCGCAATAACACCAACTGCTCAGAGGGATGGGTGACGATCAACGCAATAATCAGCGAAGCCGCGACAGTGCCTTCATCATCAGCCTGGAAAAACTCCACCGGTGCGTCCGGACGGATCAGATAAATGGACGGGGTGCGGGCGTGCATGGCTTCGCAATGCGGAATAGCCACCGCATGGTGTTCGAGCTGAATGCCGGTTGGAAATTCCGCTTCACGAATCAATAACGCCTGCGGATAGCTGGTCTGTACAACGCCCGCCTGCACCATAGATTCACCGATGTGCGTCAGTGCTTCGTGGCAATCCTCGAAGGCGATGCCTGTTTTTACAAATACCTGGCAGTTATGCATGGTTGCATTCCCCACAGGCCTTCACTTGTGGCGTGCAGCCGAAGTGATAGGCACGTAATACATCCTGGATTTTGTCGATGATCAGTTCATGAGGATGGCTGGCAAGTTCACCGGACATCACCCGTTCGAACTGAGCTGGCAGGTACTGACTCAGTAAACCAAGTGGGATATCAAGCGACTGGAGATTACCGATCAGGACTTCCATCGCGCGATTAATACGGGCATGTGGCCAGTAGTAGCGAATGCGATCGGAAAGGCTGAAGTGCAGGTCGATAAGTGACAGGCTGAACGTCGGGTTGTAATACTTCTTCCAGTAGCCCGGCTCATCAAGCATCACGCCGTCGATCACTGTGAGGATCTGGCTGCGGGATTCAGGTGCAACCAGGACTTGTTCGATATTGGCCAGCGCGAATACAGCCTCACGCAGCGCAAACGTCAGTGCCGGACCCACTTTGAGGATCGCGTAATGGTCTTTTACCAGATGTCGGTATGAATCACGGGTCTGGTAATCGGTAGAGTGCGCTTCATAAACCAGCGGGGTGTCATCGATAAAGGCTGATAAATCCTCTGCCAGAGTGGGCTGATAGTGGATCACGCGGCTGTGATCAAATTCAACTCCCGGCTGAACAACGACGGCGATAATCCGATCAATGGCACTTTCCAGCCCTGCTTCACGGAATGCCTGATAGTGCATATCCAGCGTCGCTTTGGCATCTTTGGCTTCGGTCACATGAACATGCTTAATCGCGGACGCTTCGCCACCGGGTACCGGAACTTCTGTCCCGATAACGTACGTCAGCACCTGTTTCTGCTGTGGTGTCGCGACCTTTTCCGCGACCTTGCATAAACGGGCTGCGCGCTGAGTCACAACGAGAGGATCAAGCGGGACAGGATCGTCCGCACAGGACATCGAGGCATCGAGATGGATCTTGCTGAATCCGGCTTCGACGTAGCGTGCGATCAAGACTTCCGCTTTGCTCATCGCACTTTCAGCATTTTCACTCTGCCAGCAATTTGGCCCGAGGTGGTCACCTCCCAAAATAAGACGCTGAACCGGAAACCCCAATTTCTCCGCTATTGCGAGAACAAAATCGCGAAAATCAATCGGCAGCATACCGGTGTAACCGCCGTACTGATTAACCTGATTAGATGTAGCTTCAATCAGCACCTTACGACCACTGTGCAGATCTTCTCTTAGCGCGGCCTCGATCACTAAAGGATGAGCTGAGCAGACTGAGCATATCCCGATACTTTCGCCACTCTTATGCTTCCTGATTATTTCTTTCATTTTTCCTCCGTTTGTTTTCGAAGATATTCGTGTCTTTTCGAAAGTCTAACAATAGCGTTGTTTGTGTTTCGTGATGATGATCGTAATATTTCGTAAGTCATTTCATTCGTTTTCTTTCATTTTGGATTGAGTGGCGAGAGAGGGGGATGCTTTCTGGCGAGGCCGGCGGCAAGCTAAGCGTGCTGTATTTCACATCCCCGTTAATTTTTTATCCTCACTTCGATATCTTTTGTTTACACTGTGCGAAATAGGACGTTTTGGACTAAACAGGATGAATACTTACGATCGTCGCAATAAAATTGTTGAATTAGTGAATCAGAAAGGCACCGTTCAGGTTGCTGAGCTTTCGAATGCTTTCGGTGTGTCTGAGGTAACTGTTCGTGCGGATCTGACCCTGCTGGGGCAAAAAGGCGAACTCACCCGGTTTCATGGCGGCGCAGCAAAACGTGAAGACAAGGCAAGTGACGGGCAGGATAAGCCGCAGGACGAATTGATTCTCGAAGAGCGTTATCTTCAGGCCAGCGATCCTAAAAAGCGCATTGCGCAGGCTGCGGCAGGCATGGTGAAGCCCGGCGATACGGTGATCCTTGATAGCGGTAGCACCACTATGTTGCTGGCTGAGGAACTGGTGAAATCCGGCGATATCACGGTCATTACTAATAACTTACCGGCGGCTTTTGTATTGTCTGAGAACCCGGATATCACGCTGGTTGTTTGTGGCGGAACGCTGAGGCACAAAACGCGTTCATTGCATGGCAACATCACGGAGTATGCCTTGCAGGGCATCGTGGCTAACCTGATGTTCGTGGGAGCCGATGGTCTGGATGCGGCGACCGGAATCACGACGTTTAATGAGGGCTACAGCATCAGCGGGATTATGGCCGATGCCGCTCAGCGCGTTGTCGTCGTCACCGATTCCACTAAATTTGGTCGTCGCGGGTATAACCTGGTGCTGCCGATGGAAAAAATCGACACCATCATTACGGACACGGATATCAGCGATGAGGCCCAACAGGCTCTCAGAGACACAGCGATAGACCTCATTCTTGTTTAACTCCTTTCAGGTTGCAGACGTCTTCCTGGTGATGAATGTAAGCCAACCCGAGAAACTGGGGAACGGGCAGTTTCTGACGCTGCGTTGAGTATCGAAAACAATGTGAGTCGTTGCAGCAGCAGGCAGATTAATTTGAGAGATAAATTCAGGAAAGTGTGGCCGCCGCGTTGTTTCTGTGCGGCTGCAAAGAGGGGAGCCGATATTTTTTAAACCTTAGGCGAAGTCTTTCTGTTCGTATTTGATATGTGACATGGAGTTCACCCTTTTTCAGCCGCAGGCTTTGCACGGTCGTTCCTGGATTTAGCAGTGAACGATGGCCACGGTTTACTTTTCAATGATTCAGCTGTTGGCAGAGTGAGTTCATTCCTTTACGCTTACATTTTTAGTCGGCGTTTGCTGGTCATCTGGAGTGGAATATGTTGCGCGTTATCGATACGGAAACCTGTGGATTGCAAGGTGGTGTGGTTGAAGTTGCTTCTGTCGATATCGTAGATGGACAGATCGTCAATCCGATGAGCGATCTGGTGCGTCCCGACCGTCCTATTAGCTATCAGGCGATGGCAATTCATAAAATAACCGAAGCCATGGTGGCCGATAAACCCTGGATAGAGGACATCATTCCTCGTTACCACGGCAGCCCATATTATGTTGCCCATAACGCCAGCTTTGACCAGCGTATGCTCCCTGAGATGTCAGGTGAATGGATTTGTACTGTCAAACTTGCGCGACGTTTATGGCCTGGCATCAAGTACAGCAATATGGGGTTATACAAATCCCTCAAGCTGCAAGTGGAAACGCCTGCGGAGCTTCATCATCACCGTGCGCTTTTTGACTGCTATATCACGGCGGCGTTATTGATTCGGATTATGGATGAGTCAGGCTGGACACCTGAACAGATGGTGACGCTCACCGGGCGTCCTGCGCTGGTGAGCACAATGATGTTCGGTAAATATCGTGGTAAAAAAATTGAGGAAATCGCGCAAGATGATCCGGCATATTTGCGCTGGATGCTTAATAACATCAAAGAATTAACGCCAGATTTGCGAATGACGCTCAAGCACTATTTAGAAGCACAGTAAATGCTCTGCCAATATGCTTCCTTCGCAACGAAGGACAGATGTGAAAATAATCACTGGCACTAACTGCACAGAAAGCCGTACATCTCACGGGCTGCGGCTTTTTTAAAAACCCCATACTTATTTTTTAATCCTGTTCCACGGCATGTTGGAAAGCAGGATCGCCATTCCACACCAGCCGCTGATACCCGCAAAAAGAAGGCCCGCACCGACGAATCCGGACAAAAGAAATAAGCTTGTATCGATTGTGTATCCCATCAGGATCCCGATAAGGATAAGCGTTCCGGCTGCGATTTGAACTTGTCGCATAATCGGAGAGGCTGTTTTTTATCCTCTACGGTTGGAAGATTTGCGCTTTTCCAGGCGTTAATTCCTCCTGAAAGCAACAGAACCGGGACGGGTGCCGCAGCTCTGACAAGTGCCTCGGCATTTTGAGTTGTCCGGGAGCCTGCTAAACAGTGAAAAATGACAGGATGTTGTATCGGAAGATTTTTAATGCTTTTTCCCAATACGATGTCAGACAGCGGGAAAGAGTGTGCTCCGGGCACGTGTTCACGCAAAAATTCTGCAGGTTCACGGATATCGATCAATGTGCTGCCATTGTTCATAAGCTCTTGTGCTTCAGATGGAGTTACGGTCTTCACGATCATTTGACATCCTCAGGGCAGTAAATGTCCTTTAACGTTGCGATAACTTTTCGAATCAATTCATTTTTGATGAAGTAATTCCTTCTTTGCTCATCTCTGGAACATTCAATCAAATCCTCTTCCTTCATCCTTGCCAGATGCTGGGAGGTCGCGGAAGGACTCAACCCGGTCAACCTGCTCAGATCGCCCGCAGAAGTGCCTGGCGAGTCAATGAGCATGCAAAGAATCATTAATCTATTGGTGTTACTCATGGACTTAAGAAGTTGTGCCGCCTGAGCAGCACCTTCTTGCAGAAAACGGATTTCGGTATTTTTCATATTTTAATTTAGAGTTTACTAATTTAAGTAAACTCTAAATTAACCGAAGAAATAGATCAATGAAATTTTCTGGGGCGTAAGGGATACCAATGGGGTTTGAAAACAGGCAATAAAAAAGCCGCAAACCCTTGCAGGCTGCGGCTTTCTTTGCGGTAACGGTCTTATCTGGTAATAACCGAAACCTTGTTTGGGCTGGGGGAAGTTGAGGAAATTAGCTAACTTAATGTTTTAACTAGTTAATTACGAATTCAGGTTTGTGGTGTATACCTAAACGTATACCAATGCAGATAATCGTACTTCGTTATGTTCATATTTTGAACGCTTTGAGTAGGATACCTCTGACTAGCCTACGCGATACAAAAAGATTTATAGAAAAACTGGTCACAGTGTTCACTTTTGCATTAATGATTATAATAAACAGTTAGTTATGCGGTGATTAGTAGATGAAATCAGTTCACTATAAGTGACGAGTTGATGGTCTGCACATTAAATGAACTTGCAGTTTTCGAGTCTTATAAGTTAATCGTTTTGCTTAAATTCTTAGGACAGGTGCTATCAAAGATAACCTGTCCATAAATCAACCAATAGTTCCAGAACTTCATAAAGAGGATGTTTTCTCTATACTTAAATTTAACGTATAACCTTTTATTGAACCTTCAAAATTTTCTCTGGTAACTGAAATTCTATAATTACTCTGTTCTATTTTCATGTCCTTTGAATGATTAACTAAGTTATCTATGTCTACATTGATTTCTGGAGCTGCTTGAGAAATTAGTTTCGTGCAGGCTAGTTTTAGAAAATCAAGTGTTATATTTGATATCGGTAAATTATTAATATGTGATCGTATCTTGAATTTTTTTACTGAGTTCTGGTTTCCGTAAATATAAAATGCAATATTATCTTTAATGATTTCTCCTTCTCCAATTTCAATCATGGGGCTATATGCCCACCATTCATCTTCTGAAGGATGATAATCATTAGTCACTAAACCAATTTTAGATAGTAAGTTTTTGGCAATAAATGGTGACCATGTGCCGTATTGTCTATTTATTGATGCGTCGGATTGGTTTTTAATTCTTTCTTTTATCTCATGTATTTTATCATTAAGTTGATCGATGTTATTAATGTGATTTAATTCCCGAATAAGAATGCGCATGTTATTAACATCGTTTCTGAATTTCATGATGATTAGAAGCTTGGCTTTTTTTAAAATTTCTTTGTTATCGAATCTAAACTCCAAGCTAACAAAGGCAGTTTCATAGGCTTGAGCTAAATAGAATATGTAAACGAAAGGTAAAAACATCAATGATAGAGTTATAGGGGTTAGAAACTCAGTTAAGTTATTTTTTGAAAATGTCTCCAAGGGAGATTGTAGGGATATATATAATGAGTGAATGAAGTAAAAAATGACAAAAATAGATAATAAATATTTAATAATGGTGCTGACTTTTTTAGTTTCTTCTTTTATATCGCCTACTACTATAAGTAGGGATAAGAAAGTGATTATAGGCAGTATGATCATTTCTGAGATAAAAGAGAATGTTTGTAACTCCATTATGAAAATCAATATTACAGTAATGCTCAGTGTATTTTTAACTTGTTTTTTGAAGAAGTATTTTTCTTCTTCAACTTTTTTTATTTCAAATAAAGATGCAAATGCAAAGGTTATGCTCCACACAATAGTGGTTTTAAGATTGTTGATACTCCAAATCCCTAGATTATTTAAAACTGTTATGCAAACCATTACCCACCCCGCTGCCATCATTAGTGGGTAAAGTATTTTCCTATGCATAAATAATCGTAACATCTCAAAAAGCAATTCCCTGATGTTCCTTTTTGTAAAAAAAACAGGAATAGAATGAGCGTGTAAATGATCACCGCATATTCTCTGTTGTTGATTTCCATGTTCATACCCGCCAGAGTTATAGGTTTTGTTGATTTTAGAAAAAAGTAAAATATTTTGTCATAGATTTATTTAGTAAAATACTAGTTTTATTAATAGGCATTCAATGAATGCGTTTCCCTTACCTATGGGACAAAAGGCCTGCAAGCAGGCCAAAATATCAATCTAAATGCACAGTGATTTCATACAGTACAAATTCACGTTAGCTTAAGGCGTTTCGCACTTCGGCAACCAATCCGCCTCACTGTCATCGTTTAAGGTGAGGTTGGTCTGCATTCCCTGATTAGTCTTCCGCTTCAAAAATTCAATTTCATACTCCCTTAACGTTTGCGGTACAGCCCGACCAAAGGCCGTCAGGCTCATAGGGCGCTGATGCCCTCGCGCTTCCATAAACGACAGGTATGCGTGATAGAGATACTTGCGCGGGTTAGCCGGAATAATGTTGGCGTTGCCAATATAAAGGCCGTTTGGTGTGCTGACAGCGAGCAGGTAACCGCAGAAATCTACCAACGGATCGGCACTGCGTTTTATTTCCAGTGCTTCATCGGAATTCTGCTGTTGCTGTAACAGCTCGCGTGCTTCACTAGGAACGGCAAAGCGTTGCATCAGGTGGCGAACGATGACGGCCAATTCCTGACCTATTTTCTCTATCAGTCGTGGATCTCGTTCATTCGTGGGTATCACCTCGGGGAACGTGATGATCACGCGCCTACGCGAGACACCGCCGCTGCGGTCACTGAACTGCATTGGATTATTGTTCACTGCCAGAATAACCGCCGGAATATGTGTTGAATAAGCATCACGATATTTCGGGTCAATCGCTACTGCATCGCCGCCAGTGATGGCTTTAATTCCTGCGCCGTCGCCGCTCCATTTCTCCTGGTCGGGCAACACAATCAGTGAGTATCCGACCACAGAAGCACGCTCACGTGCGGATTCCAAAGTCTCAATGCTTGCGGAAGTAGTGTTGTCTTCTCCCGCAAGCATGCGCGCTATGGCTGCCATGACGCTTTTACCGCTGCCGCCTGGTCCTGTCACTTCAAGGAACAGTTGCCAGTCGTAACGGTTTGCCAGAACCATGAAAAGCGCCGCGAGAATGCGCTCTTGCTTATCGCTTTGCCGGTTTGCCGCCCGCGTCAGCCATTGCCAGAAGTGAGGGGCATGCTCTGCAAGGTTTTCACCGGCTTTAGGTTGTGTGTAATCAACACTGTTTACGGTTCGCAGCCAGTTGTTCGGGCTGTGGGGACTAAAATGTCCTGTGGCGGTATCAAACACTCCATTGCGGAAACCTATCAATCTTCTCGCCGGTTTCCCTGTTTGAGGCACCATCAGCTTCAAGGTATCAATAATCCCGCTAATACCAGGTGCAGAGAAGGGCGCGCGGATTTTTTGAAATAAAGCGGCGATCTCTCGGCTAAGAATGCCGTGGGGCAATACTTGCCACGCGCCATTCTCATAGCGGCAGAGGTCTTCACCCACCTGCGGTACCGCTAACCGTTGTTCATAATGGGTTATTAATAGTTCCGCTTTCTCGCTTGCGCTCATGGATTTAAGGTCTGCGTCACTGACCGTATCGAAAGGACTCCGTGGGGATTGCTGAGTAAAGACGCGAAGCTGTTTCAGCGTATTGTCACGACCTTCCTGCATGAATACATCGTTCCAGTCACCGGCGATTAAGGGGATCGCAACCTTCCCGTTGACCAGATTTGCGGCTTCTTTCGCTTTCTTCTGCCCTGTACCGTTAACATCATTATCTGCTGCCATTAGCAGCACGGCGTCAGGGTATTTCTTACGCAGACACTCAGCCAGATGAGGGAAGTTATTGGCACTCAGTGCCACATACACGGTTTCGCCGGTCAGCGCATGTATTGTCAGACCGGTTGCATAGCCTTCTGCCATCCAGATAACAGCGTTGTCGTTCCCTTCAGAATGATGAGCGGCACCGGTAACCTGCCCACCCGCAAGCATGTGTTTTTCCCCCGACCCGTTAATGAGCTGGGCGTTGACCAGGTTGCCTGACAAATCATAAAGCGGAATGACCAGGTCACCCGCCGCGAAATCTAAGCCGCCCACGCGCAGGCCGTTACCCTGTAAGGTTAGTGCCTCCTTATCCGCCCAGCCTTTTTTCTCCAGATAGGCATTACCGGAAGCTTTGCGGGCGGCATTCACCAACATTTTCGCCTGCGCGGCTGCCTTCTGGCGGGCATCGTCTTTTTGCTGCTTTACTGCGGCCTCGTCGTGATGAACTGCAAGTGGCTGAGCCTCTCCCAGAATCTCAGCCACCTTCACGGCGGCTTCTTTCGTGGTGATATCCAGCGTTTTCGCAACCAGATTTAATCCGTCACCGGCACCGCAGTGGTTACATATCCAGGTTCCTCTTCCTGCCTGATTATCGAAGCGAAAGCGGTCTTTGCCCCCGCAAACGGGGCAGGCGGAATGATGCCCGTGAGGGGCAACGGTTATACCCAACGCGGGCAGAAGCTGAGGCCAGCGCCCTGTCGCGGCGCTCACGGTGTTTTGAACAATCATTTGTGTCATATGCGCCTCTGTCAGTGCAGCGTGGTTTCAGGAGTGGTGTGAAGACAAGGCCGGAACAGCTCGTCCATCATGGATTCTCCGAGCGGTGTCAGGCGGGGTTTTGCCACCAGAATATCGGGCTGCACCATATCGCGGAGCATGGCGCAGGCGATGTCCATCCCTAGCTGTGCGCCGTGCTGACGGACGTAATAGCTTTCGACTGCTGCCGCGATGGTCATTTGCAGTTCATCAAGCGTGTAGCCGGTTTCAACGCCGTAGGCGGTACAGGCGTCGAGATAGGCCTGTGCCAGTGCGCGCCGGTAGAGTGCGGTGAGCACTTCAACCGGCAGACAGGACTGCTGAGTTATATTCATTCGTAGACATCCTCCATTTGCGTTTTTATGGCTGTTTCGCAGGTGTCTACCACTTTGCCGAGCTGGTCAGTCAGCAGTGCAACCATTGAGGCCATGGAATTCAGCTGATCCCCGCTGGGTACATGCCCGAAGGTGTCCTGCGTATCAAGCATGTCGAGGAACATCACGCCGACGTTGTGCGCGTGTTGCAGGCGCAGGAAATCAGCATGCGGAATAGGGTAATGGGTGTTGGGGAAGTAGAAGGAAGCGAGCTTGTTCATGCGGCCTCCTGAGCGGGCAGGCGACCGGCAAAACATAGCACGTAGTCACGGGCAAACAGGCGACGGGCAGAATGTTCATTGTCGGCAGCGGAGCGCAGCATGCAGATTGGCGCTTTAGGTTCAGCGCGGCGAACGGCGGCAAACAGGAACGTAAATTTAGGGTGTTGCGTGGTGAGGGTTGTAGCCATGGTGGCAGCCTCCAATAAGTATTGGTTATTGCTACCACCGAAGTTTCCACGCTTATGGGTGGTAGCCCAGACGGGGGTGGAAATACCGGCCTTATTGGAAACCGGCCTGACCGAGGTCAGCCCCGCCTGAGCCACCATTGCTAGATAAGCACAACGGTTAAGAAACCACTGTGCAGATAACAGGTGCGCAAAGGCATCGACATAAAAAAACACGCATGGCGCGTGTTGTGTCGCCAATAAGTAACTCGGGTTTCCACGCCCGGCTGCCGATTTTGCGGCAGCACAAAAACTATAAAGCAGGGGCTCGCCAGAGAAAAGCCTTTTTTGCTGCATGGGCGCTTTCTCCTTAGCAATCGGTCAGGACTTGATCGGACTGCTGCGGATTTGATCGGAAGTGCAAATCATCCTCTGAGTTAATGCTTTCGGTTGTTACGGATAACACGCCCAGGGTATTGCTGGTAAACGCAGGTAAAGGGTTCTTTCTGCCGCAGGCGGCAGCCATCAGACCTTCAGCCAGATAGGCCGCCTCTTGTGTATTGAGCTGGATATTATGATGACCGACAGACAGAGAAATCATTGCATGGTCTCCTGAACGCGTGCGGCGATGCGGTCATTCATCCAGCCCTCAATCTCGGAGGCCAGCCAGGCCACGTTCTTGCCACCGAGAGAAATCTGGGCAGGAAATTGCTGACGGCTGATTAAGTCGTAGAGGGTGGAGCGGGAGAGGCCGGTGGTGTGGATTACTTCCGGCAGTCGCATAAAGCGATCGCGTGGATAGGCCGGTGGTATCACAGGGGCAGAAGAAGGGGGCGTATTTTGAGCGGTGGAGAGCATGGTGCTACCTCATATTTGTATCCGGCTGGACGCGACCAGTACCGGCTGTTTCGTTAAGGAGCCCCCTATTGTGATAATATTTTTGCGTTTAGCAACAAGCCCCCGCGCCGCTCAATTGTGCATTAACAAGGCGGAATGGAACGATGGCAATCATTGGCAAACGTTGTCATGCAATGTAATGCAGTGATGTGCATGTTGTGTTTTTATTTATAGTTTTTTTACCGTTTCTATATTTATTAATAGGAATAAACATTCATTTATTTTGGGCTAGCCAGAAAAAGGGCTTTTGAAGACAGTGAACAGTCGTGAACAGTGAGTGGATACCTTTAGATGAAGTGTTCACTTCTTAAATTAATGATTTTATTATTTTTTATTTTAAAGTGAACAGTAGTGAATAGTATTTATAGAAATATAAACTCTTTGCACTTTCCTGGTTTACTTCCCTGCCCGTTGTACCAGCGCTGAGTAAACGCCATCAGATAGAAATGTTGTGCCAGCCTCCCCACAATATCCTCAAATTGACAACACATTGCTGAGGTATGCCATGAAACCCGATTCAACCAAAACCGTCGAAGCCGTTATCCAGGACTTTCTTCAGGTCAAAGCCGGTCACAACGAAAAGCCATCATCAGGAAACGCGGAAGGTGCTATCCAACACTTTGAGCAGGCCAAAGCGGCGTTTGCTGAGAAAAAGCGTGCACTTGATGAAATTGAAAGTTCGATTGCCCGATGCGCCCAGGAAAAAGAAACGGCGAACAGCGAAATCAAAGAGAACGAAGAGAGCTGGCGTTCGCGTTTTCGCAAGTCACGCGGGGTTATGACTGACGAACTCAGGAACGCGCACAGTCAGCGGGCTATTCAGCAGGGATTAGTTAAAGAGTTCGATGACCTGATTGAAGAATTGAATGTCGAGAAACAGTCGGCGATGTTGCATTGTGCTAATGCTGGGGGAGCGTTAATTAGCGCACACCGCAGCGCACTGAATGCCTATGCTGATACACAGTGGCGCATGGCCATCAACTATCTCAGTCCGGCGCTGGTACGCGCTGTAAAACTGAAACTTCTGGCGTTATCCACCGTAAGTTATCAGGAAACACAATCCAGTCATTATGTAGAGCCCGCCAAAATTGTCAGCGCTGAAGTTGGCGAGGCGCTTGTCGGGGCGGCTCGCATCGGTCAGTTCAACATGGATGCTGAACCTATGTTGGAGAAAATCGGGATGCATTCTCCTGCGCTGCCTGGTGTCGATATGGGGCTGCTGCATAGCCCGATAAAAAGACAATTACTGGCTCAAAAACTCTCCCAGCGTATCGATTCAAATAAGGAGTAATAGCAAATGATGCGCTGCCCGCTTTGCAGCTCAGTTTCTCACATTCGCACAAGCCGTTATATCACCGAACAGACAAAGGAGTCTTATTATCAGTGCACCAGGCTGGAGTGTTCATGCGCATTTAAAACAAATGAAAGTGTCAGTAAAATTGTTAAAAGAGAAAATATGAAGCGGGAAATATAAATTTAGGCTCGCTTTCAATTCCCAAAAAAATTATCTCAAGTGCCGCTTTCGAATAAGGCGGCATTTTTCATTATGCAGTGAAAAACCGCCTCTCCTGACAGCCTTTTCTCTGGCTAGCCTGTCCTTGCGAGCTCTGCATACATAGGGTGCATGGTTTTGCATGCAATCGGGAGTGCTCAAAATGGCTCAGAACCCTTGCTACACTGGCCTTCAGAGGCTTTACTTCATGCATTAAAACCAGTGAACTAAGTCAGCAGCGGGCAGGCGGGGAGAATTGCGCGCGCAGGTGTTTAATGGGTTTAATGTTTAACTAAAAGTAGAAGGGATTGGAGTGGGAGTATTGCGTGCAGACAAGTAAAAAGTGTTTATAACACCCATCAAATTGTTAAAGTATTATACCTTCATGCTTTTTGAATAAATTTCCCGGTCTTGAAGTGTTTATATTAATTTTTTTATAGGCTAGATTGTTAGCGCGAAAGTTTAATAAAAATAAACAGACGCGCCATTCGAATTTCTATTGATTCACTCATTAATCTCGAAAGATAAATCTTTCAAGGATGCATTGGGTTTTCTAAGTGATTCTATAGATTTGTTAAATCTATCTTTTAGTTTTATGACTTGCAACTTAGCTCTTTGTGTTTTAGCTTCACTTTCAGCCTCAAGAATGCACCTGTGAGCATTTTTGAATATAAATGCCCTGATGTCGCCATGATCTACTAATTCCATCATGAAGTTATAAGACTGAACCCAGCTAATTGACATGTCATTTTCTAAATTCTTCCAAATAAGATTGTGTATCTCATTTGATTCTGATTTGTGCTCGTCTTTATTTTTATTTTGTGGGTCTTTTATAGCTTTAGATAAATAGATGCTTGCATCAGTTAAATCAGTTATTTTATCAACGCCAGTGCGAAGTGATGACCGAAAAACTAAACTTTTAGCTAAATAATAAGACCATTTGTACGTTTTGAATTTATCTATACTTAGAGCAATTTTTGAAACCTCAATTTCACCAGCTGTTGATCCTAAGATATTTTCACAGTTATACCAAAAATCAAAAAGCATTTCTTTGTCTTGACCATTATCGTAGGCGCTTCTTAATATTTTTCTTGCCTCTTCATAATCTGGTTTCCTCGATTGAATAATGCATCTAGCATGTGCTAGTAATAAGTCAGGGTTCTGAGGTTGCCTTTGCAGTTCTGTGGTAATAGTTTTTATCGCTTCGGGTTCTCTATCTTCTTTCATAAGTGCGATTGCTTGGCTAATTGCTAATCCAATACGTTTAGTATTCCCTTTCTTACCAGTAGTATTTAGACCAAGTCTTGATTTTTGAATATTTGATTTTAGTTTGGCATGGTCAGTTGCAAGTTTTTCTTGAATTCCTTTAATAATTAATTTTGTTGTTGTTGAAATGGAAAATCTATCTTCATTGTCAATGAATTTTGGTGCATTCACGAGAAACAAAGAATGAAGTTCCATAAGTACATCATTTAATCTTAACTTGCCAAATCCACATGCTTGCTGTAATTCAGTTTTTGAACAGCTATCAAAATAGAAGATGCATAATATAACTCTCTTGGAATCAAAACTTAACCCCATTATTTCTCTTTGTAAGGCTGCGCTTCGTGCATCTTCACCAGCCTGTCCTTTCCATTCAGTAACGGCGGAATCAAAACTATCTCCAAGCCTACACAGTCTAAGAATAGATTGAGTTAGTAAAGGTGAACCATCAGTAGCGGAATATATGTTTTGTGCTTGTCTATTTGTAGGTTTTTGGAGATTGTATTTTATAACATTTGAATCCAAGAACTCTTCATAATCATCTTTTTCAAGCCCTCGAATTTCAATGCATGAATCGTCTGAGTAAGAAAATCTGTTGCGTGTTGTGATCAAAAATCGAATGTTATTTTGACCGAACTGTCTGCAAGCATCAACAATCTGTAATTGTTCTTTTTGCTCAAGAGAGTCAACGTTATCGACTATTATCAGGCTGGGGAATATTGGTAAAGCACTTCTAAGTTTTATTTTTATATTCTGAATCGAAGTTGATTCGAGCTCATCTGTATCAAGTGCACAATACTCTGCAAGAGCTAATAAAAAGCTATTATAATCTGAAAAATCCACTTGCCTTAATTCGTAAAAGCTATCATCTATACCAGAGAATTGTTTATCCTTGGCACTTAACCATACTATTCGTTCAAAACCAATAGGTGTTGATTCTAAGAAGTCTTGGCAAAATCTATAAGCGATGGATGTTTTACCTTTGCCACCATCACCTGCTAGTATTTTTGTGTATTCAAATGGATCGGATAACCATTCCCATAGTTGGGAAAGAGTATCCTTTCTTCCAACGAAGTCTGAGAAAATCATTTTTTTGTCTGGGAGGTTATGATCTATAGTTATATTTATTTGCTTGGTTTTTAATAGAGTTAGTTCCCTACTAGAGAACAAAAACTGCCAATCCTCAGAGTATACTGCTTTTTTACATTCATCGAGTTTTCTAAAATAAACATCATTCTCATTAAAAATTAATTTTTTATCCGGTGTGGATTGATTGTTCTTTGAATTTTTTATCATTTTAGCTGGAGATCTATCCTCTTTATCCCTTTTAGGAATATGGATGACTCCAATATTGAACTCGTCACTTCCAATTGAAATTGTTGTTTCAGTATAAGAAAAATCGACAGTTTTATCCAGATAGTTACTCAATAGGCTCCGTATCTGTGCAATGTTTATTTTCTCCAAATCAATCGAGACAGGTATGAATTTTTTATCTTTTACTATCTCTTGGACTCCATAGATAATGTATCCCCCATGGCTATTGTAAAAGCTACTTATCTGCTTTATCACTTTTGAGAGAGAAGCATCATCATTTTCAAGTTCATATTTATAGTCCCACAAAGCAGACTCTTTACTGACAAATTGATTGCCTAAAAATAGTAATGACATTATCTCAGGAGCTGAGGCGCCTTTCTTGATACATTCATATATACTACTTTTAATTTCGCTAATGCTATATTCCGTATTCATTTCAGCTCATTTTATAATTTTTAATTAATAATGCCCACCAATCCATCAACTCTTTACGTTGCTCTAGATAAACTGAGCGATTGTAGGCTCGTCTTACTTCGTTTCTATCATAATGGGCTAGAGATGCTTCAATTACATCAGCATTTAAACCAGCTTCATTCATTGCTGTACTAGCAATAGAACGTAGACCATGTGCGACTAATTTTCCACCATAACCAATACGTTTCAAAGCGGCATTTGCGGTTTGGCTATTCATTGGCTTGCGCGGATCATTACGGCTAGGGAATACGTACTGATGATTGCCACTGATTGGGCGCATGATTTCCAGCAGCTCTAAAGCTTGTTCTGATAAGGGAACGATATGCTCGCGCTTTGCCTTCATCCGTTCTGCCGGAATACACCACTGCTTATTCTCTATATCGATCTCTGCCCAAGCTGTTGCTGAAGCTTCAGCGGGGCGTATGAGCGTCAGTAACTGCCACTCAAGCAGACAGCGAGTTGGTACTGATAAATTACTCATAGCTATTGTGCGCATTAGCTTGGGCAGTTCTTCAGGCCGTATGGTCGGCATATGCTGCTTCTTCGGGCGCTCGAAAGCATTACCAATACCTGAAGCTGGGTTTGCCTCAATCAGTCCAACATTCACCGCATAAATCATTATCTCGTTGATGCGCTGAACCAACCGCCTGACCGTCTCTAATGCTCCGCGTGCTTTGATTGGTTCCAACACTTGGATCAAAGTGCGTGCTTTCAGCTCCTGAACAGGAACATATTGAATACTTGGCAGGATGTCTTTCTCAATGGAACGCCAGATATCATTAGCGTGGTCTGCGCTAACGTGACTTTGCTTAAGCTCGAACCATTTACGGGCAACATTTACGAAAATGCTTTCCTGAGCGATTTGCAGCTTCTCAGCTTCTTCCCCAGCTCTTGCTTGTGGATCAATTCCTTTGACTAACATCGCAAGCTTTTCTGCACGCACTTCTCTGGCATCAGCCAGTGAAAGGGCAGGATAAGCGCCGAGGCTAATCATTGTGCGTTTTGAAGTGCCAGGCACCTGATAGCGAAAGCGCCAAATTTTCTTGCCGGTGGTTTTGACCAGGAGAAAGAGTCCGTCACCGTCATGCAAGGTGAGGTCTTTATCGGTGGCTTTGGCTTTTTGTACTTCGGTGTGGGTGAGGGGGCGTGTAGTCCGCGCCATGCAAGGATCTTCCCTAATTGGTATACGTTTATTGGTATATATCTTAGCGTATACCAATTCGTATACCAATAGACGCCGGTTTCAGGCGGATCTTCTCGGACTTCTAAATACACAAAAAAGCCCGCAAACCTAGAAGGGATGCGGGCTTTCAGGACTTCTCCGGACTTATCTGGTAATACCCGGATCATTATTTGGTGGAGCTGGGGGGATTTGAACCCCCGTCCAGAATTACTACACCGTCGGCACTACATGCTTAGTCCAATCTTTACATTCGCCGGTTAGCTGCGGATGGACACGCCACTAACAAACTATCCTGATTGGGTTTAACGCTTTCACCCCAGGCAAGGTGTCCACGCGATCTCTTTTGGGTTTGACCTCTCTTGATCCCCGTCCTAAGAGCGGAGGCTAGGGAGAGAGGGCTCTAAGCAGGGTATTAAGCTGCTAGGGCGTAGTTTTCGTCGTTTGCGACTATTTTTTTGCGGCTTTTTACGAGGCCAACCGCCCCTCGGCATGCTCCTTGGGCTTCGCAAATCCTGTCGAATCCAGAATCAGCCCCAAGTACTATTTCGCAGTATACCAGAAAAACACCAAGCTAAGCCAGAGACTTAGCGATTTGCGTGCTTCATGATACGTGCTTTGTCTACTTTCCACTCACGATCTTTAATGTCATCGCGCTTGTCGTGCTCTTTCTTACCTTTAGCCAGACCGATTTTTACTTTCGACCAGGCATTTTTCCAATACATGGAAAGTGCGACGACGGTGTAGCCATCGCGACTGACTTTACCGAACAGCGTTTCAAGTTCACGTTTGTTCAGCAGTAATTTTCTTGTACGTGTAGGGTCGCAGACGATATGACTCGACGCCACATTAAGAGGTTGAATGGTTGCGCCAAACAAAAAGGCTTCACCGTCGCGGAATGTGACGTAGCTGTCAGTGATGTTTGCCTTACCAGCGCGCATCGATTTGACTTCCCATCCCTGCAAAGCAAGCCCCGCCTCGAATTCATCTTCGATGATATATTCATGGCGAGCGCGTTTGTTCATCGCGATAGTCGCGGAACCGGGTTTATGTGCTTTTTTCTTTGTCATAGTGATACTTATTATACTGTAAGCGTTGCCGAATGAAATCCCCACGCGTCTGAGACTGTGGTTTTTCCTGTTTTGGCTCCCTGTGCTTCGTAGTTTTTATTACCGGGCGGATAAATGGTATTATCTGTACGTTTTATGACACCTGGAAAATGATATGCCACAGATAAGTCGTTCTGCGCTTGTGCCGTTTAGCGTGGAGCAGATGTACACGTTAGTGAATGATGTTGATGCTTACCCGCAGTTTCTGCCGGGTTGCACTGGTAGCCGTATTTTGGATAACAGTGATACGTCGATGACCGCCGCTGTTGACGTCTCGAAGGCGGGTATCAGCAAAACCTTTACGACGAAGAATACGTTAATCAGTAATAAGCGTATTGATATGCAACTGGTTGATGGTCCATTTCGTAAGCTTACCGGGGGCTGGGATTTTATCGAGCTTAGCCCGGAAGCCTGTAAAGTGCAGCTCAGCCTTGATTTTGAGTTTACGAATAAACTGATCGAATTAGCATTCGGTAAAATCTTTAAGGAACTTGCTGGCAGTATGGTTCAGGCATTCACCCTGAGGGCAAAAGAGGTCTACAGTGTCTGAGATCCGTGTTGAAGTGGTGTACGCGTTACCGGAGCGTCAGTATCTGCGTACCGTTAAGCTGGAAGAGGGGTGTAATGTTGAACATGCGCTGCAGGCCTCGGGCTTACTTGAATTACGCAAAGATATAGACCTGAAAAAGAACAAATTCGGTATCTACAGTCGCCCGGTGAAACTGACGGATATCGTCAATGATGGCGACCGTATCGAAATTTACAGGCCGCTGATTGCTGACCCGAAAGAGTTACGGCGCATTCGCGCAGAACGCTCCAAAAAATAAGGCGCCTCAGGCGCCTTATTTTTTTACCCTGAAAGATGATGTTTGGTGATTACCAACGACCATCACACCGGGCGATTATTTTTGGTCGGACAATGTCGGTTTGTTATCGATATTAGTCAGCGTGCCTGATGCGTTAAAGGTCAGAGTCAGGGTTTGCTGAGTGACGCCTTCATGGCCCGGTTCCTGACGGAACACGTAGAACCAGACATCGCTGCCAAACGGGTCGTGCAGCATCGGTGTGCCAAGAACATAAGCCACCTGCTGCTTAGTCATACCGGTGTGAATTTTTTGAACATCAGCAGGAGACAGGTAATTCCCCTGGTTAATGTCAGGCCGATAAACCACCTTTTCCAGAGTGGAACAGCCCGCAGTAAGCATTACAAGAGCTACAGCGGCGGCAGTTAGCGTTTTACAGCGCATAGTCATTACATTCCTTTAGGGCATAAGATGCCGATGATAATAGACCTTTCATCAGTTTGAAACCTTTGCGGGGCACCTGTATGACCGCTGAACTGTAAAAAAGTTGAGCTTTTTACGCTGCGAGCAACTCTTTTGCATTAGCCAGGGTGTTTCGGGTGACTTCACTTCCGCCCAGCAGACGCGCCAGTTCCTGCAAACGCGCCTTTTTATCCAGGCGATTCATTTGCGTTTCTGTCATTTCGCCGTCGGTTTCTTTGCTAACAAAATAATGCTGATGACCACAACCTGCAACCTGCGGTAAGTGCGTCACGCACATCACCTGTGTTGATTCACCTAACTGACGCAGTAAGCGACCTACAATGGCAGCCGTAGGACCACTGATACCCACATCCACTTCATCAAAGATCAATGCCGGCGTTTCCATTTTCTGCGCGGTGATCACCTGAATAGCCAGCGCGATACGTGAAAGCTCGCCGCCGGATGCCACTTTTGCTAAAGCCTGCAATGGTTGACCCGGATTGGTAGTGACCTGGAACTCAAGGCGATCAGCGCCTTCCATATTTAAATGCTCAGGCTCGAACTGGACCTGAATTTTAAATTTACCGTGCGGCATGGACAATGCCTGCATGCTTTGCGTGATCAGGTGCGTTAACTCATCAGCAAAATACTGACGTTTTTCGTGCAACTGCCCGGCAATCGCGATGGCCTGCTGATAATGATGTTGGACTGCCTCACTCAGTTCTGCCTGATTGGTTTCCTGATCATCAAGCGCCTGCTGTTCTTCGAGTAACTGGCGGTGATGCTCCGGTAACTCCTCTGGCCGGACATGATGTTTGCGCGCTAAATTCATCTGGCGGGATAAGCGCTGTTCAAGTTCAAACAAGCGGTTTGGATCCATATCCAGACGTTCACTGTAGTGGCGAAGTTCGTCGCTGGCCTCGCTGATTTGAATCGAGGCATCATCCAGCATGACGATCAGCTCATTCATTTTGCTGTCGAGCTCGGCCAGTTCGGCGAGTTGATGACGAGCGGTGTAAAGCAGGCTGACAATATTCTGGTCTTCGCCATCTGCCAGCAAGTACAGCGCACTCTGACTGAGTGAGAGGAGCTGCCCACTGTTTGCCAGGCGCTTGTACTCTTCATCAATTTGCTCGTATTCACCCGCTTGCGGTGAGAACTCATTGAGCTCTTTCAGCTGATATTGCAATAACTGACGGCGGGATTCACGTTCGTTGATTTGTTGCTGATACAGCGCCAGCTGGCGGCAACTCTGATGCCAGTTGTGATATGCCTGACGCATTTCAGCCAAGAGCAAAGGTTGATCGGCGTAGGCGTCCAGCAGATGTTTTTGATGCTCGGGTTTGAGCAGAAGCTGATGAGCATGCTGGCCATGGATTTGAATCAGGTGCTGGCCCAGCTCACGCAACTGTGACAGGGGCACCGGTGTACCATTGATAAAACCACGCGAGCGTCCGTCATTACTGATTGTACGACGCAGCAGGCAATCATGCCCTTCATCAAGCTGATTTTCCGCCAGCCAGACTTTAGCGGAAGGGGTGTCGGCAAGGGTGAAGCGCGCGCAGATATCTGCGCGGCTTGCACCCAGGCGTACCATACTGCCGTCGGCGCGATTCCCCAGACAGAGTCCGAGCGCGTCAATAGCAATGGACTTACCAGCACCGGTTTCCCCGGTGATTGCCGTCATCCCTGCATGAAAATCGATTTCTAACTCACGGACAATAGCAAAGTTACTGATAGTTAATTGCGCCAGCATGATCACCTTCCTGTACATAACAACAGACCTGTAATTACATACAGTATAAACTGGTTTTATATACAGTAAAGGGGCTGGCGAATTATTTTTTAGGGATCAAAACAATTTTTTCGACCATCCGAGTTTAGTGCTCAATGTATTGAAATAGCTGTAATCTTTCGGATGAATCAGGTTTAAATGGAACTCACTGCGGCGGATCACCACTTCTTCGCCTGGTTGAATTGGCAACGCGATTTGGCTGTCACAGCTGATTTCCAGGTCGGTACTCATGTGCGAGAAGCGCAGGCAAATCGTGCTGTTACTGTTGATCACCAGCGGTCGGGCTGAGAGCGTATGCGGGAACATGGGCACCAGCGCTATCGCTTCGAGAGTCGGGGTCAGGATTGGCCCGCCGCCGGACAGCGAATACGCGGTCGAACCGGTCGGTGTTGAAATAATCAGCCCGTCCGAACGTTGTGAAAATGCGAATTTGTCGTCGATATAGACTTCAAATTCAATCATGTGCGCGACTTTTCCGGGGTGCAGAACCACTTCGTTGATGGCCGTGCTCACACGACATTGCTGATCTTTGCAGCGCACCATCGCTTCGAGCAGGAAGCGTTGCTCGCTGATATATTCGCCCTGCAGAACGTCATCCAGTTGCTGTAACGCGTTATCGGGATCCAGATCGGTCAAAAATCCCAGATTGCCGCGGTTGATGCCGATAACTTTGATGTCGTAACGCGCCAGCACGCGGGCTGCTCCCAGCATATTGCCGTCGCCACCCACCACCACGGCCAGATCTGCTAATTTACCGATTTCTGCCAGACTACCGGTTTGTGCGCCTTCAAGAGCTAAATCTTGCGCCACCTGCCGCTCGACAATCACCTGATAATTTTTTGAAATTAGCCAGTGATAGAGCATTTCGTGGGTGGCAAGTGCGGAAGGATGGCGAGGGTGTCCGACGATCCCAATGCACTTAAATTTTTTATTCATCGCTGTGGTTATCCTCAGCAGGGTGTGATGACTCCTGCATTATGACCGGTTTCATTCAAAACCAAACCTTGAAACCCCGGTTTTGATCCCCATAATAAGCCAACTAGCAAGATTAATGCTAAAACGCGGAGATATTCATGAGTAGTAAAGAACATAAGACACCTGACGAGCAAGTCTCTGAAGAACTGAATCAGGAACAAGAGCTGCATGCGGAAGCGGAAACTCAGGCGGCAGATGTCGTTGACCCGCGCGATGAACGCATTGCTGAATTAGAAGCACAGCTGAAAGAAGTCCAGCAGCGTGAGCGTGACAGCCTGCTGCGTGCTAAAGCGGAAGTGGAAAACGTCCGTCGTCGCACCGAGCTGGATATTGAGAAAGCACATAAATTCGCCCTGGAAAAATTCTCCGGCGAATTGCTGCCAGTGATTGATAACCTGGAACGTGCGATCGATTTGGCTGATAAATCTAACCCTGAGCTGACTGGTCTGATTGAGGGGGTAGAACTGACCCTGAAATCAATGCTGGATGCGGTTCGTAAGTTCGGTATGGAAGTGGTGGGTGACATTCACGTTCCATTCAACCCAGAACTGCACCAGGCGATGACGATGATGGAATCCGAAGAGCTGGAACCTAATCACGTTATCATGGTGATGCAGAAGGGTTATACGCTGAATGGCCGTCTGTTACGTCCTGCGATGGTTGCGGTGTCTAAAGCCAAGGCCTGATTCTGTTTTAACAGACTGATTTAATGAGAGAGGCACCTTTGCGGGTGCCTCTTTTTTATGCCTGCTCGGGTAATACCGGCGTCCAGTTAATCGGCGCGAGGCCTTGTTGTTCGAGTAAAGCATTCGCCTGTGAAAAATGCTTACATCCCAGAAACCCCCGGTGTGCAGAAAGTGGGGAAGGGTGTGGCGCTTTCAACACATGATGACGGTTTCGGTCGATAATATTGCCCTTCTTCTGCGCGTGAGAACCCCAGAGTAAAAAGACAATCCCTTCGCGATTTTCATTCAGCGCCGCAATGACCCGATCGGTGAACGTTTCCCAACCCAGCTTGGCATGTGAATGTGCCTGTCCGCCTTCCACGGTTAATACCGTGTTGAGCAGCAGCACGCCCTGATCGGCCCAGCTCTGTAAGTAGCCGTGGCCTGGGCGCTCAAACCCCGGAATATCGGTCACCAGCTCTTTATAAATATTCACCAGCGAAGGAGGAGCAGGAATGCCGGGACGCACTGAAAATGATAGTCCATGAGCCTGATTTGGCCCGTGGTAAGGATCCTGCCCGAGAATGACGACTTTCACATCCGCCAGTTCCGCTGAACGGAATGCATTAAACACATCCTGCTGCGGTGGATAAATGGTCTTGCCTGCAGCCCGTTCCGCTGCGACAAACTTCAATGTATCAATGAAGTAAGGTTTTTCTTTTTCCTGACCAATCACGTCATGCCAGGTGAGAGTGGTGGACATTGACGCTCTCCTTTTTAAGGTTATTTTGATGGGCGTAGCTTACCTGCTCGTTCATCACAGTGAAACCCGCACCTCCCTTTACCCATAGTTATCTGCGGTTTGAGGATTTGTATGCAAATTTTATTGATAATTTACAAAAATAATTTAAGCGAGAGGCTTGGAAAAATTGATGTAAAACATAAATATGCCGTGATGATGAAATGACCACACTGAAAAGATTGATATTAGTCAAAGATTGCGGGGTGTAGTGCTGTTATATCTGAGAGCAGGAACAACAGATTGCTGTAAGAATCTGATACCCACCAATTAACAGTATCGTAGCCAATTATGGAGGCAATATATGATCACCGGGATCCAAATTACCAAAACCAACAACGAAGCACTGAAAAACTCTTTCTGGTTGCTGGATGATGAAAAAGCGGAAGCTCGCTGCGTATGTGCGAAAGCAGGTTATGCGGAAGACCAGATCGTGGCTGTAAGCGAACTGGGCCAGTTTGAATACCGTGAAGTGCCAATGGAAATTCAACCGACTGTACGCGTGGAAGGGGGTCAACACCTGAACGTAAACGTACTGCGTCGCGAGACTCTGGAAGATGCTGTGAAGCATCCTGAAAAATACCCACAGCTGACTATCCGCGTTTCCGGCTATGCGGTGCGCTTCAACTCACTGACTGCAGAACAGCAGCGTGACGTTATCACCCGTACCTTCACAGAAAGCCTGTAATTAAAGGGTTTTCCGGGTGTGATGCCCATAAAAAAACCGCCTGAAAAGGCGGTTTTTTTTCATCTGTATCAGATAACTAACGGATACTTATTTTGACGTGTCTTTCGCAGCATCAGGTTTTACGCGGCGTTTGCCGACATTTTTACTGTCGCGATGGCGAACTTTGACTTTCACTTTCGATTTTTCCTGCGACGCTTTCTGCTTCTCTTTGCGCTTCGCCAACACTTTCTTCGATGGCTTACCGGTAGTCTTCTCGCTTGGCGCTTTCGTTTTCGGGCGAAGTTCATCAATCACGCGGGCTTTCAATGGCTCGTTCAAATAACGCCCAATTTTGCCCAGCAGCAGATGGTCATGCGCTTCAACGAATGAAATGGCTGTGCCTTTACGGCCCGCACGACCGGTACGGCCAATACGGTGCAGATAGATATCCGCAGTCAGTGGCAGGTCGAAGTTAAAGACGTGGCTGATGTCATTGATATCCAAACCGCGCGCGGCGATATCAGTGGCAACGAGCACGTTCACGCGGTCTTCAACCATGCGCTTAACGGCTTCAGTACGCTTGACCTGAACCATCTCGCCTTCCAGATAGCAGGAGTTGATCCCTGCTTCACGCAGCCATGCAACCAGTTCGTGTACCCGTTCACGCTTACGCACGAAGATCACTGATTTAGTGACATCTTCCTGTTTGAGCAGGTGGATCAACATCTGTGTTTTGTGTGGCACATCATCGACGCGGTAATACCATTGCAGGATCTTCTTGCGCTCGCGACGTGACGGATCGGCTTCGATCTCGACCGGCTCGGTCAGGATGCGTTCGGCGAATTCACGGATGGCTTCCCCTTCCAGCGTTGCGGAGAACAGCAACGTCTGTTTACGCCAGCGTGCTTCGGCTGAAATCGTTTCGATATCCTGAGCAAAACCCATGTCCAGCATGCGATCGGCTTCATCAAGGATCAGCGTTTCAATGGCGCGGCAATCGAAGTTTTCTTCTTTGATGTATTGCAGCAAACGGCCTGTCGTCGCAACGACGATGTCCTGGTTTTCACTGAAGACTTCAGCGTGGTTCATATAAGCCACACCGCCGGTGATCGTTGCTATATCCAGATCGGTATGCTTTGCCAGTTCGCGGGCCTGATCGGCAACCTGCATGGCCAGTTCACGCGTTGGCGTGAGGATCAGAATACGTGGCGGACCAGATTTCTTACGCGGGAAATCCAGCAAATGCTGCAATGCAGGCAACAGGAATGCCGCTGTTTTGCCGGTGCCGGTAGGAGCCGAACCCAACACATCGCGTCCGTCCATTGCAGGCGGAATTGCCTCTGCCTGAATGACAGTCGGGCGGGTATAGCCTTTTTCGCCTAAGGCGTCTAACAGGCGTTCATCGAGTTCGAGTTCGGAAAAATTCGTTACAGTCATGGTCTACCTCTACTTGGGGCGCCGATTATAGACGTGTTAGACGCGATCTTCACCTATTTAAGCGGTTTGTGTGCCTTTTCCTCTGCATCTCTTTGCCCTATGCTACGTCAGTTTTCGTTCACAGGCCTGATGGCAGGCGCAATTACGGTGAAATTAGTGACAAAAGAAGCCAGTTCCACACAGCCTTTACGGCGTAATGGATTTACCTTTAAACAGTTCTTTGTCGCCCATGACCGTTGTGCGATGAAAGTCGGTACAGACGGTGTCCTGCTGGGCGCTACAGCCCCCGTGACGCAGGCACGACGTATCCTGGATATCGGCTGCGGCAGCGGTCTTATTGCGTTGATGCTGGCACAGCGCAGCGGCCCGCAAACGCAAATTGATGCGGTTGAACTGGAATCCGCCGCCGCCGGACAGGCCGCTGAGAATTTCCATGAGTCTTGCTGGGCGAAAAGGCTGGCTGTGTTTGAGCAGGATATCAATCTCTTTGCAGAAGCACACCCCGCAACCTATGACCTGATCGTCAGCAATCCGCCGTATTTTGAGTCGGCAGTGGCCTGCCGCGATGAGGCCCGTAATGCGGCGCGCTATACCGAAACGCTGACCCACGATGCTCTGCTTGAGTGCGCCGCAAAGCTCATCACGCCTGACGGTGTGTTCAGCGTTGTGCTGCCTTATGAAATTGGTATGGCATTTGAAACCATGGCGCATCAGAAAGGCTGGTTCAGCCACTGGCGGATGGCCGTACGGGATCGTCCGGGTAAACCTTTAAACCGGCTGCTGCTCACGCTCTCAAAGCAACCCGCAGAATTGCGGGATCAAGAACTGGCACTGCGAAAATCTGAAGGGATCTACAGCGAAGAATTTTGCGCATTGATCACGGATTTTTATCTGAATTACTGAGAAGAGTGCAATTAAAGGCAAAAATGAGAAAAGTGCGTTCCTTCGCACTTCGCGCCATCAGGGCTGGAGGATCGTTGGCTGTGGATTTTCCTGTAAATCAGGATAATCCAGCGTGTAGTGCAGCCCGCGGCTTTCCTTACGTTCCATGGCGCTACGCACAATCAGTTCGGCGACTAACACCAGATTGCGCAACTCGAGCAGGTTATTTGAAATGCGGAAGTTTGCATAATACTCATCAATCTCCTGTTGCAGGGTCATGATGCGACGCAGCGCGCGTTCGAGGCGTTTCGTGGTACGCACGATCCCGACATAATCCCACATAAACAATCGCAACTCATGCCAGTTATGCTGGATCACGACCTGTTCATCGGAGTTGTCCACACGGCTTTCGTCCCATTGCGGCAGGTTTTTCGCCAGTTTGACGTGAGGCAGGCGCTTGATGATATCTTCAGCCGCTGACCAGCCGTAAACCACGCATTCCAGTAATGAGTTCGAGGCCAGACGGTTTGCGCCATGCAAACCGGTGTAACTGACTTCACCGATAGCGTAGAGGCCGTCAAGATCGGTTCGCCCATGCTGATCAACCATTACGCCGCCACAGGTGTAGTGCGCGGCAGGAACAATCGGAATCGCTTCTTTGGTCAAATCAATGCCCAGTGAGCTCAGTTTTTCATCAATCATCGGAAAGTGATGTTTGATGAATTCCGGTGGGCGGTGGCTGATATCCAGATACATACAATCTGCACCGAGACGCTTCATTTCATGGTCGATAGCTCTGGCGACCACATCGCGCGGAGCCAGTTCGCCACGTGCATCAAAGTCCGGCATAAAGCGTGAGCCGTCGGGGCGTTTTAGCACGGCACCTTCGCCGCGCAGGGCTTCAGTCAGAAGGAAATTGCGTGCCTGAGGATGATAGAGGCAGGTCGGATGAAACTGGTTGAATTCGAGATTAGCAACACGACAGCCCGCGCGCCAGGCCATGGCAACGCCATCGCCGGAGGAAATATCCGGATTGGTGGTGTACTGATACACTTTTGCTGCACCGCCCGTTGCCAGAACGACGGCTTTGGCTCGCAGCGTCTCGACATGTTCTTTATCACGGTTCCAGACGTACGCGCCCACCACCCGCTGAGTACCGGCTAATCCAACTTTGCTGGAGGTAATTAAATCCACCGCATTATAGCGTTCCTTAACACAAATATTGGGGTGCGCTCTTGCTTTACTTACCAGCGTAGTTTCTACTTCTTTACCTGTTGCATCAGCAGCATGCAGGATCCTGCGGTGGCTGTGGCCACCTTCCCGGGTCAGGTGATAACGCTCTTCTGAGCTGGCGTTCGTTTCGGTATCAAACAGGACTCCCTGGTCGATTAACCATTGAACACAATGGCGTGCATTGCTGGCGATAAACTCAACAGCTTCTTTATCGCATAAACCTGCGCCAGCAATTAATGTGTCTTCGACGTGTGAGGCAATGCTGTCTGCTTCATCGAAAACGGCGGCGATACCACCCTGAGCGTAAAATGTGGAACCTTCGTTGAGGGGGCCTTTACTGAGAACAGTAACGTGACAGTGGTCTGCAAGTCGCAAAGCCAAAGAAAGGCCCGCAGCACCACTTCCGATTATCAATACATCGCTAACAAATTCAGATGAAGGTTGCATAACGTATGATGTTTGCAGAAGAAGAGGGAAATTCATGTTAGCCTAAACCTCCGTGCAAAAGCCACGGGCATGAGACTTCAATAGAAAAAACAATGGCGATGTGGAACTTAAGGTTCCATGTGAACTCCAAGCAGTACTTGCTCAGGAATATAATGATGAAAGCTGGCAGTACGACTTTATGCGCGGAGATAGTTTTGGGGAGATTTTACCTCGGATGAGCGAGCAGTTAGCCGATCAAGTTCTGGTTGAGCGGGTCCAGAAGGGTGATCAAAAATCGTTCAATTTACTGGTTATCCGTTACCAGCATAAGGTAGCGAGCCTGGTATCCCGCTACGTGCCACAGGGCGATGTGCCTGATGTGGTTCAGGAATCTTTCATTAAAGCCTATCGTGCGCTGGAATCTTTCCGTGGCGACAGTGCTTTTTATACCTGGCTGTATCGAATTGCAGTCAATACAGCGAAAAATTATTTAGTCGCTCAGGGACGGCGTCCACCATCGAGTGATGTGGATGCAAACGAAGCCGAAAATTTCGAAAGTGGCGGCGCCCTGAAAGAAATATCGAACCCTGAGAACTTGATGTTGTCAGAAGAGTTACGGCAAATAGTTTTCCGTACTATTGAAGCACTCCCGGAAGATCTTCGCATGGCGATTACTCTGAGGGAGCTGGATGGATTAAGCTACGAAGAGATAGCGACCATCATGGACTGTCCGGTGGGTACGGTACGATCCCGAATATTCCGTGCCCGGGAAGCAATTGATAACAAAGTTCAACCGCTCATCCAGCGTTAGAGATGACGGACACAGGAAGGGTACTTAGGCATGCAGAAAGAAAAGCTTTCCGCTCTGATGGATGGTGAAGCCATTGATTCCGAACTGTTAAGTTCGTTATCAACAGACCGTGCGCTTCAACAAAACTGGCAGAGTTATCATTTGATACGCGATACCTTGCGTGGTGATATTGGGAATGTGGTGCATCTGGATATCGCAGATCGTGTGGCCGCTGCGCTGGCAAACGAGCCGGTTAAACTGGTGCCTGGCTCTGCAACCGAATCGCAACCTCAGCCTCATACCTGGCAAAAAATGCCGTTCTGGCAGAAGGTGCGGCCTTGGGCAAGCCAGCTGACTCAGGTCGGTGTCGCAGCCTGTGTGTCGCTGGCGGTGATTGTCGGTGTTCAGCACTACAATCAGCCTGACGCTACCGGTGCTTCGCCAGAAACCCCGGCGTTCAATACCCTGCCTATGATGGGCAAAGCTTCCCCTGTCAGCTTCGGTGTACCAAGCGAAGGTAACTCGGCCAGCGGGCAACAGAACGTGCAGGAACAACGCAAGCGTATCAACGCTATGTTGCAGGACTACGAATTGCAGCGCCGCTTGCACTCTGAGCAGCTACAACTTGAGCCTGTTACTCCACAGCAAGCCGCTGTTCAGGTCCCTGGAAATCAGTCTTTAGGAACGCAAACGCAGTAATGAAGCAAATTTGGTTTGCCGTTTGTTTAGTGACAGGCGGCCTGCTTTCTTCTGGTATCGCCTCGGCTGAATCACCTACCGAGGCTTTATTACAAGAGATGGGCAAGGCCAGCCAGTCACTGAATTATGAAATGGGTTTCATCAACATCACGAAGCAAGGAATTGATTCCTATCGCTATCGTCATGCTATATCTAACCGAAGCTCTCTGGCTCAGTTAGTGTTGATGGATGGTCCGCGCCGTGAAATTGTCCAGCGTGGAAAAGACATCAGCTACTTTGAAACCGGGTTACAACCCTTCACCCTGGATGGCGATCATATCGTTGATTCGCTGCCTTCAATTGTTTTCAGTGATTTCTCCCTGCTCTCAAAATATTACGATTTTATCGCAGTAGGGCGTGCGCGTGCCGCTGACCGTTTGAGTCAGGTCATCCGCGTCGTTTCTCGCGATGGAACTCGTTTTAGCTATGTGATTTGGGTGGATGAAGAAACGAAATTGCCGATGCGCGTTGATCTGTTGGATCGCGATGGCGAAACGCTCGAACAATTCCGGGTCATCAGTTTCAGTGACGCTGATAAACAAGTCATCACCTCCTTAGGCGATCTCGAGAAAGCAAATCTGCCTCCTGTGCTTTCCTTACCCGCTTCCGAGCAGGTGAAATTTGCATGGCAGGTTAAATGGCTTCCGGCGGGTGTCACCGAAGTGGCGAGCAGTCGCAGAACCTTGCCAAATATGCCGGTGACGATAGAGTCTCGTTTGTATACTGATGGGCTTTTCAGTTTCTCTGTTAACGTCAGTGCAACCACCAATGGCCCTTCTGAGCAGTTGATCAGGCAGGGGCGAAGAACAGTGCAAACAGAAATACGTAATGGAAATGAAATCACGGTTGTGGGTGAATTACCGCCTTCAACGGCCAAACGTGTTGCTGACAGCATAGTCTTCGCGGCAAAATAACGCTTTCTACTAAAGAATTTTCGGGTGATCACATGATGAAAGAATGGGCCACGGTAGTTTCGTGGCAAGACGGCATTGCTACACTGCGTTGCGAAACGCAGGCGGGGTGCAGTAGTTGCCATTCACGGTCAGGCTGTGGTGCCCGTGTGCTCAACGAATTAGGGCCGCAAACCGAACATAATTTGCAGGTCAACATCTCCGAACGCCTTGAGCCAGGGCAAAAAGTCGAACTGGGTATTCCTGAAGGAAGCCTGCTGCGTTCTGCTTTTCTGGTGTATATGACGCCTCTGTTTGGTGTGATACTGGGTGGCGGTGTGCTGCAGTCACTGATGAAAGCGGATGTTTACGCAGTGGTTGGGGCGGTACTTGGCGGCGGGCTTGGTTTTTTGATTGCTAAAACCCTGGCAGCTAAAGTCGATGGCAAGTCAGGTTATCAGCCCGTTATTTTGCAGGTGGGTCTTCCCCCCAATGCATTCCGTTATGCCACAGATCACGATCAGCAAATTCCTTCCTGATTTGAGGCCGTTATATCGGGTGATATAACGGCCTTTATATTCTCACTCTAATGCCTGACCGGGATCCGGTTCTGAATCATATGTTCGATCAGTGCGATAAAAAGATCGGCGCTGGACAATGATGTGTAGGGCACGGAGAACAAAATTCTGCCATGTTTATCGAGCAGTCTGACCAGCGGACTGTTGCTGCCACCACTGATAAACTGAATATCCTCTATCGGTACTGTTTTACCGCCATCTGCATTGAGTGCCAGCGCGCTAAGTCTGATTTTTTTCTCATTCATCATCATAAGCTTATTACTGAAAAACCGTTTTAAGCCGCAGTGTGAATGGGTCATGCTGGTGAAATGGATATCCCCGCCCTGAGCCAGAGTATTTAATGCCCACGGGCCCCGAAAAATCAGTTGTTCGGTTTTAATGATCTCGATTAACCGTTCTGAGTTCGCAATATTTGGGGTGATACGGTGCCAGATTCTGCTATTTTCTTCGCGAAACAGCATGGTATTTAAAATCCGTCGCGTATATTTTCCCGTCCTGAAACGATATATATCCATAATCCTTTCAAAAGGGATGAACCTGTTTTTCTTATCTTCCTGACTTATAACCAAAATGCCATTTTCATGCAGCTGATATATTTGCTGAGGCCTGATCAGGCGTCGTAAAAAAATCAGCACAACGCCCAGCGCAATACTCAGCAGTGCAGTAAAGAAAACGCTGTAGAGACTGTTAGTTGAGTGATCAACGGTCAGCAGTAAGGCAAGTTGCACTGCTCCGGCGACCAGTAAGAGAATTGACAGGACCAGAGTGATCCACGAGTTGGCTTTGGCAAAGCCATGCTGACTGAGCAGCCGCCCTTCATTGATCATGATGATAACCTTGTGACCGGATTGAGTTAAAAAATAAAAGATGCTTAAGGAAGAATGGGGCAGTTGAATGATATTTTTGAAATCATATTTTCTTTTTATAACAACATATTAGGTTTTAATAATGCATTTTGTATATGGGTATTTTCCTAAAGCGTATGTTGTCTTAGGGTGATGCGCAGAGGTTCGCAGTAAAATCGTGAGGTCCCTTTCGGGGAAGCTGGCAGGAGGGATCCGCTGTCAATGTGAGTTCAGCCCGTTGGCAAAGCTTGCATAATCTGGACTTAGGGGATGTCGAGACTAGGTTTTCACAGTGCTGGCATGTAGAATGCTGCGACTCAGGCGAAAGACAGCCAACCTACAAACCGTCGCTGTATGTTCATGGCGAATGATCCAGAAATACCAAGGCAGAAAAACTTTTATAATGAAGCATATACGAAATTTCTCCATTATTGCCCACATTGACCACGGTAAGTCGACGCTGTCCGACCGTATTATTCAAATTTGCGGTGGGTTGTCCGACCGTGAAATGGAATCGCAGGTCCTCGACTCGATGGATCTGGAGCGTGAGCGTGGCATCACCATCAAAGCCCAAAGCGTGACCCTCGATTACAAAGCGAAAGATGGTCAGGTCTATCACCTGAACTTTATCGACACGCCGGGCCACGTTGACTTCTCTTATGAAGTTTCCCGTTCACTGGCGGCGTGTGAAGGCGCGTTGCTGGTCGTGGATGCAGGGCAGGGCGTAGAGGCTCAGACCCTGGCTAACTGCTACACCGCGATGGAAATGGATCTGGAAGTCGTTCCTGTTCTGAACAAAATCGACCTGCCAGCCGCCGATCCCGATCGCGCTGCTCAGGAAATCGAAGATATCGTGGGTATCGATGCGACGGATGCGGTGCGTTGTTCCGCAAAAACCGGTGTTGGTGTCCCTGAAGTGCTCGAACGTCTGGTGCGTGATGTTCCCCCGCCAGAGGGCGACCCTGACGCGCCTTTACAGGCTCTGATCATCGACTCCTGGTTCGATAACTATCTTGGTGTCGTCTCTCTGGTGCGTATCAAAAACGGCACCATGAAAAAAGGCGACAAGATTAAAGTGATGAGTACCGGACAGGTTTATAACGCCGACCGTCTGGGTATTTTCACGCCAAAACGTGTCGATAAAGATATTCTTAATTGTGGTGAAGTGGGCTGGCTGGTGTGTGCGATTAAAGACATCCTCGGCGCACCGGTGGGCGATACTCTGACACTGCAACGTAATCCTGCGGATAAAGTCCTGCCTGGTTTTAAGAAAGTGAAGCCACAGGTTTATGCCGGTCTGTTCCCGGTCAGCTCCGACGATTATGAAAACTTCCGTGACGCGCTGGGCAAACTCAGCCTGAACGATGCTTCTCTGTTCTATGAACCAGAAAGTTCTACAGCGTTAGGCTTCGGTTTCCGTATTGGTTTCCTGGGTCTTCTGCACATGGAAATCATTCAGGAACGTCTCGAACGTGAATACGATTTAGACCTGATCACCACGGCTCCGACGGTAGTTTACGAAGTGGTGACCACAAGTAACGAAACCATTTACGTGGACAGCCCGTCTAAACTTCCTGCGCTGAATAATATTCAGGAACTGCGTGAACCTATTGCTGAATGCCACATGCTGATGCCTCAGGAATATCTGGGTAGCGTTATTACGCTGTGCATTGAGAAACGTGGTGTTCAGACCAACATGGTTTACCACGGCAACCAGGTTGCGCTGACCTACGAGATCCCTATGGCGGAAGTGGTTCTTGATTTCTTTGACCGTCTGAAATCAACATCCCGCGGTTATGCTTCTCTTGATTACAATTTCAAACGTTTTCAGGCTTCTGACATGGTACGTGTTGATGTTCTAATCAACGGCGAACGTGTGGATGCCCTGGCGCTGATTACTCACCGTGGTAACTCACAAGGTCGCGGTCGCCAGTTGGTTGAGAAAATGCAGGAACTCATCCCGCGTCAGCAGTTTGATATTGCTATCCAGGCGGCGATTGGTGCACATATCATCGCCCGCTCAACGGTTAAACAGTTACGTAAAAACGTTTTGGCGAAGTGCTACGGCGGTGACGTAAGTCGTAAGAAGAAACTGTTGCAGAAACAGAAAGATGGTAAGAAACGCATGAAGCAAGTGGGTAACGTCGAGTTGCCTCAGGAAGCGTTCCTGGCCATTCTCCATGTGGGCAAAGACGGCAATAAATAAATCCTTAATTGAGTTGTAGGGAGTATGCATGGCTAACATGTTTGCCCTGATTCTGGCGATTGCAACGCTGGTGTCAGGGATTATTTGGTGCCTTGATCGTTTTAAACTGGCACCCGCTCGTCGGGCTAAAATTGCGAAAATTAAGGCCGAAACCGGCGGTGCCGTTGACGATACAACGCTGAACAAGGTGGCGAAGCAGCCAGGTTGGGTAGAAACCTGTGCTTCAGTATTCCCGGTTTTGCTCGTCGTGTTTGTGGTGCGTTCATTCATTTATGAACCCTTCCAGATCCCGTCAGGCTCCATGATGCCTACGCTGTTGATCGGCGATTTCATCGTGGTAGAAAAATATGCCTACGGTCTGAAAGATCCTATTACTCAGACTAAACTTATCGAAACGGGCGAGCCGAAACGCGGCGACGTGGTGGTGTTCAAATATCCGCTGAATACCAAGGTGGACTATATTAAACGTCTGGTGGGCTTGCCGGGTGATCGTGTGACTTACGATCCTTTCAGTAAGCAAGTGACTATTCAGCCAGCCTGTCAGAGCGGCAGTAATTGTAATACCGCGCTGGCTGTGACTTACGACACTGGCGTTGCCAGTGATTTCATTCAGACATTTGGGCAGTCTTCGGGTGGCGAAGCAAGCAGTGGCTTCTTTGAAACACCGCCAACGGCGAATGTTCCTCAGGACGGCGTCCGTTTGGTGCAGTTTAATGAAACACTGGGAAATGTGACGCACCACATTCTGACTGTGCCTGGCGCACGTGACCAGTTGGGTGCTTATTACCGCCAACCAGGGCAGCCAATGGGCACCTGGGTTGTCCCTGCCGGCCATTATTTCATGATGGGCGATAACCGTGATAACAGCGCAGACAGCCGTTATTGGGGCTTTGTGCCAGAAAAGAATTTAGTGGGTAAAGCGTCTGCCATTTGGATGAGCTTTAAAAAACAGGAAGGTGAATGGCCTACCGGCGTTCGTTTAAGCCGTATCGGTGGAATTCATTAACGCCTGTTGCTGCCCCTGAGTTATTCGAGTTGCAGGAGGATAATACCCCTGCAACTTCAGTGATCGCGGGCACATTAGCGCAGCATTAAATGTCCACACGTTGTAGAATAACCCTTCGGGCGATAAAAGTTGGCTCTCCTGATTTTAATTTTTTATTAAAAAGCACTGAGAGCCACTGCAAACGAAACAGCTTTGGATTGGCTTAGGGCGAAGCAGGCCTGTTCCGTATGCTGAAGTTTTTGACGCATTCTTGATCTATTGGTAACTCATGAATCCCATCGTAATAAACAGGCTTCAGCGGAAGCTGGGCTACACTTTTCAACAGCAGGAACTTTTATTGCAGGCACTGACTCACCGCAGCGCAAGCAGTAAACACAATGAGCGTTTAGAGTTCCTGGGTGATTCCATTCTTAGTTATGTGATTGCTAACGCGTTGTACCAACGTTTTCCTCGTGTTGACGAGGGCGATATGAGTCGTATGCGAGCCACGCTGGTTCGTGGAAATACGTTAGCTGAAATGGCACGTGAATTCGATCTCGGTGAATGCTTGCGTTTAGGGCCGGGCGAATTAAAAAGTGGTGGTTTCCGCCGTGAGTCAATTCTTGCGGATACGGTGGAGGCACTCATTGGCGGCGTGTTCCTGGACAGTGATATCCAGAACGTCGAAAAGCTGATTCTCGATTGGTACCGTAGTCGTTTAGACGAAATCAGTCCCGGTGATAAGCAGAAAGACCCAAAAACCCGTTTACAGGAGTTTTTGCAAGGTCGTCATCTGCCGTTGCCTTCTTATCTGGTTGTGCAGGTTCGCGGTGAAGCGCACGACCAAGAGTTTACCATCCACTGCCAGGTCAGTGGCTTGAGCCAACCGGTTGTAGGAACCGGCTCAAGTCGCAGAAAAGCCGAGCAGGCGGCAGCGGAACAAGCGCTGATACAGCTGGAGCTTGAATGAGCGAAGAAAAGAATTACTGTGGTTTTATAGCCATTGTTGGCCGACCAAACGTCGGCAAATCAACCTTGCTGAACGAATTACTGGGGCAGAAAATCTCCATTACTTCGCGTAAACCGCAAACCACCCGTCACCGGATCATGGGGATCCATACTGAAGGCCCATATCAGGCCATCTATGTTGATACCCCGGGGCTGCACATGGAAGAAAAGCGGGCGATTAACCGCCTGATGAACCGTGCTGCGAGCAGTTCCATCGGTGATGTTGAGCTGGTTATTTTTGTTGTTGAAGGCACCCATTGGACGCCTGACGACGAAATGGTCGTGAACAAACTGCGCGATATCAAAGCGCCTGTGCTGCTGGCGATCAACAAAATCGATAATGTCACTGACAAATCGAAGCTGTTGCCGCACCTGCAGTTCCTCAGCGAGCAGATGAACTTCATCGATATCGTCCCAATGTCGGCGGAAAAACGTATCAACGTGGATACCATTGCCAGCATTGTTCGTAAGCGTCTGCCGGAAGCGATTCATCACTTCCCTGAAGATTACATTACTGACCGTTCACAACGCTTTATGGCTTCTGAAATCATCCGTGAAAAACTGATGCGTTTCCTCGGCGAAGAGCTGCCTTACTCAGTGACCGTTGAAATCGAACGTTTCGTGAGTAACGAGCGCGGCGGTTACGATATCAATGGCCTGATTCTGGTAGAACGTGAAGGCCAGAAAAAAATGGTTATTGGTAATAAAGGCTCAAAAATCAAGACGATCGGTATCGAGTCACGCCAGGACATGGAAAACATGTTTGAAGCGAAGGTTCATCTTGAATTGTGGGTTAAGGTCAAATCCGGCTGGGCAGATGATGAACGTGCGCTGCGTAGCCTGGGTTATGTAGACGACTTATAATAAGGTCCGCGCCTATGGAAGGCTGGCAACGCGCATTTGTTTTGCATGGGCGACCTTACAGTGAAACCAGTCTCATGCTGGATTTATTCACTGAGGGACAAGGGCGGGTACGCATACTGGCTAAGGGTGCGCGTGGCCGCCGGTCCAATCTGAAAGGCTGCCTGCAGCCTTTTACGCCATTACTGGTTCGCTGGAGCGGGCGGGGAGAAGTGAAAACCCTGCGTAACGCCGAGCCGGTGTCTCTGGCACTTCCTCTGTCTGGTTTGATGCTTTACAGCGGCCTCTATGTCAATGAGCTGGTTTCCCGTGTTCTTGAGCAGGAAGCTAACTACTCCTCGTTATTCTTCGATTATCTCAATTGTTTGCAAAATCTTGCGGGCGCCACGGGCTCTCCGGAATATGCCTTGCGGCAGTTTGAACTCGCGCTATTGCACCATCTTGGCTATGGCGTCGATTTCCTGCATTGTGCAGGCAGCGGCGAAGAAGTCACTGACACCATGACCTACCGTTATCGCGAAGAGAAAGGGTTTATCGCCAGTCTGGTTATCGACAATACCAGTTTCACCGGCAAAGACCTGAAGGCGCTTGCCAGCCGTGATTTCCCCGACGTCGCTACCTTGCGTGCCGCCAAACGTTTTACGCGCATCGCATTGAAGCCGTATCTCGGCGGTAAGCCACTGAAAAGCCGTGAGCTGTTTCGCCAGTTTCAGGTTAAAAAACCCGTTGCACCTTCTGACAATTCTGCCAGCTAATTTCCCCCCCGCACTACACGCCGTAGCGTTCAAGGGTGTAAACTGCGGGAATGGTTTTTTGATCCACCCGTAAATTAATCCATTCTAAAATCTGGAGTTGTTATGGCCGAGTTGCTGTTGGGCGTTAACATTGATCATGTCGCGACACTGCGTAATGCACGCGGTACGGCTTACCCTGATCCCGTTCAGGCTGCGTTTATTGCAGAACAAGCGGGTGCTGATGGCATCACCGTTCACCTGCGCGAGGACCGCCGCCACATCACCGATCGCGATGTGCGCCTGCTGCGTCAGACTATTCAGACCCGCATGAATCTCGAAATGGCAGTGACGGATGAGATGGTTGGCATTGCCTGTGAAATCCTTCCGCACTTCTGCTGTCTTGTGCCGGAAAAGCGTGAAGAAGTGACCACGGAAGGCGGTCTGGACGTTGCAGGGCAGATTGATAAAATGACCGTCGCCGTGTCGCGACTGAGTGAGGCCGGTATTCTGGTTTCTCTGTTTATTGATGCGGATTTACGTCAGATCGATGCCGCGGTTGCCGTCGGTGCTCCTTATATCGAAATTCATACCGGCGCATACGCAGAAGCAAAAACGGATCTTGAGCGTGAGGCAGAACTTCATCGCATCAAACAAGGTGCTGCATATGCCGCAGGTAAAGGGCTGAAAGTGAATGCCGGCCACGGGCTGACATATCACAACGTACAGCCGATCGCCGCGATGCCGGAAATGCACGAACTGAACATTGGTCATGCGATTGTTGGTCAGGCCGTGATTGATGGTTTGTCAGGTGCAGTGCGCGAGATGAAAAATCTGATGCGGGAAGCACGTCGTTAATGACTATTTTAGGTTTAGGTACGGATATCGTTGAGATAACCCGTATCGAAGCAGTGATTGAACGCAGTGGCGACCGGCTGGCAAAACGTATTTTATGCGCCAGCGAATGGGCTGTTTATCAGCAGCATCAGCAGCCGGTTCGCTTTCTGGCAAAACGTTTTGCCGTCAAGGAAGCCGCCGCCAAAGCGCTGGGAACGGGGATCCGTAACGGTCTGGCGTTTGAGCAGTTCGAAGTGGTAAACGACGTGCTGGGAAAACCGGGGCTGATTTTTCATGCCCGCGCGGCTGAAATGGCGGCGGAACTCGGGGTAAAAGCCGTACACGTGACGCTGGCCGATGAACGCCGTTATGCCTGTGCTACCGTGATTATCGAAAACTGATTTACACGGCGTGATGCAGCACCACAAATTTATCCCACAGCTGCTCGTTGGATTCGGTGTGTTGCGGATTGATGATAATCGTATTATCGATCGGGCAGACACTCTGGCAGGTCGGCTTATCGTAATGGCCGACACATTCTGTACAGCGATCGCTGTCAATTTCGTAAATCTCGTTGCCCATCGAGATTGCCTGATTCGGACACTCCGGTTCGCACATGTCGCAATTAATGCATTTGTGTGTGATCAGCAGGGCCATAATGTCTCTCATCTCTCAATAATCAGGGCGCGCAGTATATCAGAATTGCGCTGGCGTAGGTTCCACGCCAGCGCCTATCCTTGTCTGAACTGATCCTGATCAAATCAGCTTCTTTACCAACTCTTCGCTGTGGCGGATACGCTCCGGCGCATGCTCGGTATCCTGCTGAACCAGCGCCACAAACAGCAAATCGGTCAGGGAATATTGCGCCGTCGTGGCAGAGAGCGCGGCACCACGAGTCGCCGGCAATTCGGCAACGGTGTACAGGCAGTGATCGGCCTGTTGTTGCAGCGTATTCGGCGTAAAACCGGTGATCGCCAGCACTTTAGCCCCACTTTCTCTGGCCACCCGCGCCGCCAGATTAATCTCGCTGCGCTCACCGCTGGAGGAAATCGCCAGCAGTAAATCTTTTTTAGACAGCGCCTGAACCGTCGCGATAAGCACGTGGGTGTCTGATTCCGCGATGGCCGTTACGCCAATTTTCAGCAGTTTATAGGCCAGATCTTTCGCCACCAGACCTGATGCGCCGATCCCCGTCAGCACGATTTTTCTGGCCTCGCTCAGCATCGACAACCCGATTTGTAGCCGTGGCTCGCCGTTGATATCCAGCGTGGCGCGCAACGCCGCCTGTTTTTCCGCCAGCAGTTTCTCTCCGACCACCTGCAGACTGTCGGTGCTCAGGATCTGATTATGTACCGTGACCGGCGGGCTGTTTTTAGGTGATGCCAGGGATTCGCTCATCGCCAGCTTCAGCGCCGGAAAACCTTTATATCCCAACTTCTGCGCGAATTTCACCACGCCTGACTGGCTGACGCCTGCCATCTCAGCCAGCTTCTGTGAACTCAGATGGCGCGCTTCTTCCGGCTGATCCAGTAAAAAATCAGCCAGCTTGCGATCATTTTGTGCCAGCGATGGGTAAAGCTGGCGGATCCGAATCATACAACTCATGGTGGGTTATCCCCGTGCCTCAAAATACCAACATCACGTTTTACTGATTATGTTATCTAAAGTAGCAAATATTCCTCGCATTGATGAATAAAATATTCAAGTATTGGATGATTATTTTGAATTAAAAATTCAGGAGTGTGCCATGAGCAATGCCATGAACTTAGGTTCCCTTATCTCAGAAAGCCGTAATCCGGAAACAATGAATCTGGATGAGATGTCCACGCTGGAGCTGGTGACCTGCTTTAATCACCAGGATCGCAAAGTGCCCGAGGCGATAAGCCTCGTTCTGCCAGCCATTGCTCAGGCCGTTGACCACGCCGCGGCCTCTTTGACTGCCGGGGGACGCCTGATTTATCTCGGTGCAGGCACCAGCGGTCGTCTGGGCGTGCTGGATGCGTCAGAGTGTCCGCCGACGTTTGGCGTACCGCATGGCGTGGTTGTCGGGCTGATAGCCGGTGGGCCCGGTGCCATGCTCAAAGCCGTAGAAGGCGCTGAAGACGATGAAAATCTGGGCATTGAAGATTTAAAAAATCTAAACCTGACGGCGAAAGATACCGTAGTCGGACTGGCGGCCAGCGGACGCACGCCGTATGTGATTGGCGCGCTGCGTTATGCCACGACGCTGGGGTGTGCGACGGTAGCGATTTCCTGTAACCCTGACTCACCGATTGCCCGCGAAGCCAATATCGTCATTTCCCCGGTGGTAGGCCCGGAGGCGCTGACCGGCTCCACCCGTCTGAAATCCGGTACCGCACAGAAACTGGTACTGAATATGATTTCAACCGGTGCCATGGTGAAAACGGGCAAGGTTTATCAGAACCTGATGGTGGATGTGAAAGCGACCAACGTCAAACTGGTGGATCGTGCCTGCCGGATTGTGGTGGAGGCCACCGGCGCGGAACGAACTGCTGCAGAACAGGCGCTCGCGCAAACTGATTTTGAAGTAAAACCGGCGATTCTGATGCTGCTGGCAGGCATTGATGCGCAACAGGCGCAAGCACGCCTGACCAGACATAACGGATTCCTGCGTCTGGCTCTGGCCGATTAAGCATAAGGGGATAAGTATGGCGACGGAGATGAATAAAACACACCTGCTGGCTTCCAGAATTTTGCAGGGTGTGGGCGGCGAAGCAAACATCAGCAAGCTGGAAAACTGCATGACGCGCGTGCGTGTGGAAGTGCTGGATGAGCAGCTTTTAGATCTGACCAGCCTGAAAACGCTCGACGGCATTAAGGGCTATCTTAAGCAGGGCGATCAGCACCAGTTTATTGTCGGGCCGGGTGCGGCGGCAAAAGTCGTCGACGCCATGCGCTTACAGCTGACGCCTGCCCGCCAAAACGGCGGTGGTGAAACGGACATTGCCCGTAACAAGGCGAATGCAAAAGCCAAATACTCCGCGCCGATGAGCGGGGCGCTGCGAAAGCTTGCCGACGTCTTTATTCCGCTTATCCCCGCATTCATTGCTTCCGGTCTGATCATGGGCATCATCAACCTGCTCAAGCGCCCCGACATCGCAGGATCGATTGCCACCGATTACCCGAATATTCTTGGATTACTGGCCGTGTTCGGAGGGGCCGTTTTTGCCATCATGAACATTCTGGTCGGTGTCAATGCGGCGCGGGTGTTCGGGGGTTCGCAGGCGATGGGCGGCGTGATGGCCGGTATTCTCTCCAGCCCTGCGCTGGCGCAGATCACCTTATTCGGCGAAACGTTGCAGCCCGGTCGCGGTGGGGTGATTGCCGTACTGCTGGTGGTGGCGCTGATGTGCTGGCTGGAAAAACGTCTGCGTGAGGGGTTACCGGAGTCCGTGGAGCTTATCCTCAACCCGCTTATCACCACGCTTATCACCGCGACACTGGCGATTATTATCCTGCAACCGCTCGGGGGGTACATCTCGGACGGCATTGCTCACGGTGTCAATATTGCTATCGATAAAGGCGGTTTACTGGTCGGCGCCATTCTGGCCGGGGCATTTTTGCCGCTGGTACTGTCAGGTTTGCATCAGGGATTAGTGCCGATCCACGTAGAACTGATTCAGGCTCACGGTTCTAATCCTTTGCTGCCGATTCTGGCAATGGCGGGTGTCGGGCAGGTGGGCGCGGCGATCGCCGTTTATATGAAAACCCGTAATGCCCGTCTGAAAAAAGTGATTAAAGGTGCGTTACCGGTCGGGATCCTGGGGATTGGCGAACCGTTGATTTTCGGTGTCACGCTGCCTCTCGGGCGGCCTTTTATCGGCGCCTGTCTGGGCGGTGCTGTCGGCGGCGCACTCATCTGTTACTGGAAAGTCGCCACGGTGATCACCTTCGGGATTTCAGGATTGCCGCTGGCACTGACGATCGTTTCTGGAAAAGTGATGTTGTATCTGGCAGGTTTAGTCATTACGGTATTAGCTGGTTTTATATTTACCTGGATGATGGGGTTCAACGATCCCGAGGAGTAACGGATTGACTACGAAGCCTGACCAACGGGTAGTTTTTTTTGATCTTGATGGCACATTGCATCAGCAGGATATGTTTGGTTCCTTTCTGCGCTTCCTGCTTTGGCGTATGCCGCAAAATCTGATTCTGGTGGTGCCCTTATTGCCGCTGATTGGGCTGGGGCTATTTTTTCAGGGGCGCGCCGCGCGCTGGCCTATGAGCCTGCTGCTGTGGGCAATCACTTTCGGGCACAGCGAGGCGCGTTTAAAGGCGCTGGAATTACAGTTTGTTAACGCCTTCCGCCAGAAGGTGGTGGAGTTCCCGGTTGTGCAGCGGCGCCTGCGCGAATATCTCGAGAGTGATGACACTGAGGTTTGGCTTATCACCGGCTCGCCGGAAAATCTGGTGCGACAGGTTTATGACACGTCGCTGTTTCTGCCGCAGGTAAAACTGGTGGGCAGCCGGATCGCCCGTGCGAAAGGGGGATGGGTGTTGCCGTTACGTTGTCTGGGAGAAGAGAAGGTTGTGCAACTGGAAAGCCGGATCGGTTCGCCGCTGAAACTCTACAGCGGCTACAGCGACAGCAAACAGGACAATCCGTTGCTGTTCTTTTGTGAGCACCGCTTTCGTGTCAGCAAGCAGGGGGAATTACAACAGCTGGAGTAAAGCGTGACGTTCTGTTTCGCGCAAAAAGAAAAGGCCGGTTATCCGGCCTTTTCTGCACTTTCTTTCCCTCAACGCCCCCGTCAAGTTCGAGAAATTCTTTCAGTGAATCACATTGCTGCTTTAAAAATACCGACAATGTCCTGATGTGTCCCCTGAATCGGGTTAGTCAGCGCACAGGCATCGTTGAGGGCATTGGTCGCCAGCGTATTAAAATCTTCCTCTTTCACCTTCAAATCGCGCAACCCCGCTGGGATCCCCACGTCGCGTGCCAGCTGGCGGATGGCATCGATACAGGCTTTGGCACCTTGCTCATCACTCATGTCCGCCACATCGATATGCATCGCCGCGGCCACTTCTTTCAGGCGCGGGCTGGCGACGCGGGCATTGTATTCCTGCACGAACGGCAGCAGCACAGCGTTACAAACACCGTGTGGCAGGTTATAGAAACCGCCAAGCTGATGCGCCATGGCATGCACGTAGCCGAGTGACGCATTGTTAAAGGCCATTCCGGCGAGGAACTGCGCGTAAGCCATGTTTTCACGGGCCTGCATATTGGCGCCGTCTTCCACGGCGGTACGCAATGACTCTGCAATCATGGTGACGGCTTTCAGTGCGCAGGCATCCGTTATCGGGTTCGCCGCGCTGGAGACGTAAGCTTCAATGGCATGAGTCAGGGCATCCATCCCGGTGGCAGCCGTCAGACCTTTAGGCATTCCGACCATCAGATGAGGATCGTTGACGGACATCAGCGGTGTGACGTTTTTATCAACGATAGCCATTTTGATGTGGCGTTCTTCATCAGTGATGATGCAAAAACGGGTCATTTCTGACGCAGTACCGGCTGTGGTGTTAATGGAAATCAGCGGCAACTGAGGTTTTGCCGAGCGGTCTACGCCCTCATAATCTTTAATGTCACCGCCATTGGTGGCGAGCAGCGCAATGCCTTTAGCACAGTCATGCGGAGAGCCGCCGCCGAGTGAAATCACGCAGTCACAGCCATCGCGTTGCAGAACGTCCAGACCTTCGCGCACATTGCGGGTGGTTGGGTTAGGGTGCGTACCGTGGTAAACGCTGCTTTGCACATCGCTTTGCGCCAGTAATTCCTGAACCTGTTTAACGACGCCGATATCGAATAACACTTTATCGGTAACGATCAATGCATGATGAAAACCGTGTTGGGAGATGGCGGCGGCCGCCTCGCTGAGTGCGCCGGAACCGATGACATTGACAGAAGGGATAAAGAAAGTTGCAGTAGCCATAATGTATTTCCTTATTGTTAATTCTTAGTGGGTACAAGGAAATCTTATGATTGTTACCGGTAACACGATTTGATCTGACGCAATATTTGCTGTTTTTAATCGCAAAAAGCCAGTGATAATCCTCATGAATATTAAGGTTATTATCTGTTTAGCTCAGTGTTTTTCAAAGCGAGTCTGCGATGTGGCATCAGGTAAACTCCATCAGAGATATTACTCATTCATCAGATCCCTTTGTTTGGCTGAATACACCTGGCTGGCGTGGGCGGGGAGGCTGAACAAAGGTATAATGGCCGCAGGAAATACTGACTGAGGTTGAAGTGACAGAGACAGTGATGAACGAGACAAATGGTGACGAAGAATGGATGCAATATGCCATGACTCTGGCTCTGAAAGCGCAGGATGAAGGCGAAGTGCCGGTGGGCGCTGTATTGGTTTTGGATAACCGGGTCATTGGCGAAGGCTGGAACCGTTCCATCGGACATCACGATCCGACTGCACATGCCGAAATTATGGCGTTGCGCCAGGGCGGCTGCGCGGTGCAAAACTATCGCCTGATCGATGCCACGCTGTATGTCACTCTGGAGCCTTGCGTGATGTGTGCCGGCGCGATGATTCACAGCCGGATCCGCCGTGTGGTGTATGGCGCGGCAGATGCTAAAACCGGTGCCGCCGGATCACTGCTCGACGTGCTGCGCCATCCGGGCATGAATCATCAGATAGAGATCACCTCCGGCGTTCTGGCGCAGGCGTGTTCGGAACAGCTGAGCGCTTTTTTCCGTTATCGTCGCAGTCAGAAAAAAGCCCTCAGACTGGCGCAACGCGCTGCTGAACAAGGCGCAGAGCCGAAATAACCCCGCCTGCCTTACTCTGCCAGCGCTTCCTTCGCTTCCACCGCCGGATAGCCCTGGCCTAACTGGGCCTGCAATGCCGCCTGCTGCGCCAGCTGTTTCTCTTTTTCCGTCAGATATCCCACCAGACTGAGCTGATAGCGGCGGATATTTTCCACGTAATTATAAGCCTGCGTCCCGCGCGCATACCCGTAGGTGGTGCGGCCCGCGTAGCGCTTCTGATTGAGCATAGGCAGACGCTGCTTCACATCCGCCCAGCTGTCGGGGTTGCCTTTCTGCTGCGCCGTCAGTTTGCGGGCATCCAGCATGTGGCCGTAACCCATGTTATAGGCGGCAAGGGCAAACCAGATTTTCTCGTCCTGCGGAATGCTGTCCGGCATTTTCTCCATCAGTCGCGACAGATAGAGCGCGCCGCCACGGATACTTTGCTCAGCATCGGTCCGGTCATCCACGTCCAGCCCCGAGGCGGTGGCACGGGTTAGCATCATCACACCGCGCACGCCGGTGGGTGATTTGGCCTGCGGATCCCAGTGTGATTCCTGATACGCGATGGCGGCGAGTAAGCGCCAGTCGATATCCTGCGCGTATTTTTCGAACAATGGCTGCAAGTCAGGCAGCGTTTTGTCGATGGCGTTCAGGAAAGTGCGTGTATCGACGTAATCGAAATCGCCGACGTGGCCGAGGTATTTCTCCTCGAGCTTTTGCAGAGTGCCGTCGTCGGCAATCTGGCTGAAAAAGTCGAGCATCGCGGCGGACAGGCTGTCGTCGTCGGGCTGCTTGCGGTAATACCAGGTGACGGGTTCATCTTCGGTAACGTCAAACGCGACGGCAAGACGTGGATAGACACGCTGCATCAGCGCGATAGTCACTGAATCGCCCAGCGTGTAATCCAGTTTGCCATTTTCCACCTGCTGCAGAAGGTCGCGTGGCGACATCTTGTCAGTGGTGCTCCACGTCAGGTTGGGGAATTTTTTGCCTGCGGCTTCCAGTGTCGGGATGTGCGCGGTTCCGGCGGAAACCACCAGCGTGCCTTTAATGTCGGCAAAACTTTTTGGCCGGACGGAGCCCTGCCGGTAAACCAGTTGCTGGGAGATGGAATAGTATTCCGGCCCGGCGCGGTAGTTTTTCAGCCGTTCATTGTTGTAGACCAGACCGGACGCCAGCATGTCGGCTTTATCGTGATCGAGTTCGTTGAACATCGCGTCGACGGTGGTGTGCTGAGAGACGACGAGCTTCACCCCCAGATAATCTGCGAAGCGTTTTGCCAGTTCGTAATCGAAGCCGAGATTACCTTCCGGTGAGTCCATAAAAGTCAGTGGAGAATTGAGCGTGCTGACGCGCAATTCTCCACGGGATTTTATTTGATCCAGCTGGTCACCTTCACCCCGATGCCACGGCACGGCAGGCCATAAGGCCAGCGCCAGCAACAGGGCGGCAATTCCCATGAGGAAATAATTAAATTTTAGTCGCTTCAAATAGTTATCTCGCTGCGGCGCTCTTGTTTTTTTACGATATGCTGTGCAGTTTGTATGGTTATATCCCCAGTGCTGACGCATTTTGCTCAACAAAACGACAGTCTGCAACTTTATTCATAATACCCGCACGAAATGCCTGCCTATAAATGAATATCAATATTCACTGCGCAAACGGTTTCGTCAGGCGAAGGCTTTCTTTATAATAGGCCGCGTTTTCCCCCTGTTGCGCCCAATGAAGCACTGTGGTCAGTGTCTTCGAAGACGAGAGATCTGTGATTATGGAAATACTGCGTGGTTCGCCCGCTTTGTCGGCTTTTCGCATTAACAAATTGTTGTCCCGCTGTCAGGATGCCCGCCTTCCGGTCAGCGATATCTACGCCGAATATGTACACTTTGCCGATGTCAGCGCGCCGCTGAGTTCGGACGAACAAACCAAGTTACAACGCCTCCTGAAATACGGTCCTTCTCTCGCTGAACACGCTCCAACCGGTCGTTTACTGCTGGTCACGCCACGCCCTGGCACCATTTCTCCCTGGTCTTCCAAAGCCACTGACATTGCACACAACTGCGGTTTGTCGCAGGTTCTGCGTCTGGAGCGCGGTCTGGCCTTCTACGTTCAGGCACCGCAGCTGACCGAAGCGCAGTGGGCACAGCTGGGCGCTTTATTGCATGACCGGATGATGGAAACACTCTTCGGCAATCTGGAAGACGCGAGTGCGCTGTTTGCACAGCATCAGCCTGCGCCGGTGCAGCACGTTGATATTCTCGGCGAAGGCCGCAGCGCGCTGGAAACGGCCAACATCAAACTGGGTCTGGCGCTGGCGCAGGACGAAATTGATTACCTGATGGAAGCCTTCACGTCGTTGGGGCGCAACCCGACTGACATCGAGCTGTATATGTTCGCGCAGGCTAACTCCGAACACTGCCGTCATAAAATCTTCAACGCTGACTGGATTATTGACGGCGAAACGCAGCCGAAATCCTTGTTCAAGATGATCAAGAACACCTTCGAACAGACGCCCGATCACGTGCTGTCCGCGTATAAAGACAACGCCGCCGTGATGGAAGGTTCGCAGGTCGGTCGTTTTTACGCCGATGCGAAAGATGGCCTGTACGATTTCCATCAGGAGCAGGCGCACATTCTGATGAAGGTCGAAACGCATAACCACCCGACGGCGATTTCTCCCTGGCCGGGTGCGGCAACCGGCTCCGGCGGTGAAATCCGTGACGAAGGCGCAACCGGTCGCGGTGCAAAACCGAAAGCCGGTCTGGTCGGTTTCTCCGTTTCCAACCTGCGTATTCCGGGCTTTGAACAGCCGTGGGAAGAAGATTTCGGTAAGCCGGATCGTATCGTGACCGCGCTGGATATCATGACCGACGGCCCGCTGGGCGGCGCTGCGTTCAACAACGAATTCGGTCGTCCGGCGCTGCTGGGCTACTTCCGTACTTATGAAGAAAACGTCAACAGCCACAACGGCCCTGAACTGCGCGGTTACCACAAGCCGATCATGCTGGCCGGGGGTATCGGCAACATCCGTGCCGATCACGTGCAGAAAGGTGAAATCACCGTTGGCGCGAAACTGATTGTGCTCGGCGGCCCGGCGATGAATATCGGTCTGGGCGGCGGTGCGGCTTCTTCGATGGCCTCAGGTCAGTCGGATGCGGATCTGGATTTTGCTTCCGTACAGCGCGATAACCCGGAAATGGAACGTCGTTGCCAGGAAGTGATCGACCGCTGCTGGCAGCTCGGCGAAGACAACCCGATTCTGTTTATCCATGACGTCGGTGCCGGTGGTTTGTCCAACGCCATGCCGGAACTGGTCAGTGACGGCAACCGTGGCGGCCGTTTCCAGCTGCGCGACATCCTCAACGACGAACCTGGCATGAGCCCGCTGGAAGTCTGGTGTAACGAATCTCAGGAACGTTATGTCATGGCCGTCGCACCGGCACAGCTGGCGCAGTTTGATGCCATCTGTAAACGTGAGCGCGCACCTTACGCGGTGATCGGTGAAGCCACTGAAGAAATGCATCTGACTCTGGAAGACAGCCATTTCGACAATCAGCCGATTGATATGCCGCTCGACGTTCTGCTGGGTAAAACGCCAAAAATGACCCGCGACGTCACCACGCTGAAAGCCAACGGCGACGACCTGAATGCGGAAAATATTCAGATTGCTGAAGCGGTAAACCGCGTTCTGCATCTGCCGGCGGTTGCCGAGAAAACCTTCCTGATCACCATCGGCGACCGTACCGTCACCGGTATGGTGGCGCGCGACCAGATGGTGGGGCCGTGGCAAATCCCGGTTGCTGACTGCGCGGTCACGACCGCCAGCCTCGACAGCTACCACGGTGAAGCGATGTCACTGGGCGAACGTGCGCCAATCGCCTTACTGGACTTCGCCGCCTCGGGTCGTATGGCCGTGGGCGAAGCGCTGACCAACATCGCCGCTGTCGAAATCGGCAGCCTGAAACGCGTTAAGCTTTCAGCGAACTGGATGTCTGCCGCCGGTCACCCTGGCGAAGATGCCGGGTTATATGCCGCGGTGAAAGCGGTGGGTGAAGAGCTTTGTCCGGCGCTGGGCATCACCATTCCGGTGGGCAAAGACTCCATGTCGATGAAAACCCGCTGGCAGGAAGGCAATGAACAACGCGAAATGACCTCACCTCTTTCTCTGGTGATTACGGCATTTGCCCGCGTTGAAGACGTGCGCCACACCGTGACGCCGCAACTGCGCACGGATAAAGGTGACACCGCGCTGCTGCTGGTGGATCTGGGTGCCGGCCATAACGCACTGGGTGCGACGGCGCTGGCGCAGGTTTACCGTCAGCTGGGCAACACGCCTGCTGATGTGCGAAGCGCAGAGCAACTGGGTGGCTTCTTCAACGCCATGCAGGCGCTGGTGTCTGAGCAAAAATTACTGGCTTACCATGACCGTTCCGACGGTGGTCTGCTGGTGACGCTGGCTGAAATGGCCTTCGCCGGGCATTGCGGCCTGACTGCCGATATCGCGGCGCTGGGTAACGATTCGCTGGCAGCCTTGTTCAACGAAGAACTGGGCGCGGTGATCCAGGTGCGTGCATCAGACCGTGAAGCGGTTGAGAAAACGCTGGCTGATTTTGGTCTGGCGGATTGCACACATTATCTCGGCACCGCAGAAACCGGCGATCGCTTCATCATTTCTTCCGGCAGCAAGCCGGTGTACAGCGAAAGCCGTACCACGCTGCGTACCTGGTGGGCAGAAACCACCTGGCAGATGCAGCGTCTGCGCGATAACCCGGAATGTGCCGATCAGGAACATCAGGCCAAAACTCAGGATCTCGATCCGGGTCTGAACGTCAAACTGACATTTGCTCCTGACGAAGACGTGGCGGCGCCGTACATCGCGAAGGGCGCGCGTCCGAAAGTGGCGGTACTGCGCGAGCAGGGCGTTAACTCCCACGTTGAGATGGCTGCCGCTTTCCACCGTGCAGGTTTTGATGCGGTAGATGTGCACATGAGTGATTTGCTGGCCGGTCGCCGTGATTTGCAGGACTTCCACACGCTGGTGGCGTGCGGCGGGTTCTCTTACGGTGACGTGCTGGGCGCGGGTGAGGGCTGGGCGAAATCAGTCCTGTTCAACGACCGCGTGCGTGAAGAGTTCGAAGAGTTCTTCCACCGTCCGCAAACGCTGGCGCTGGGCGTATGTAACGGCTGCCAGATGATGTCGAACCTGAAAGAGCTGATCCCAGGAGCTGAACACTGGCCGCGCTTTGTGCGTAACCTGTCTGATCGCTTTGAAGCACGCTTCAGCCTGGTGGAAATGACCGCCAGCTCGTCAATGTTCATGCAGGGCATGGCCGGTTCACGTATGCCAATCGCCGTTTCCCACGGTGAAGGCCACGTGGAAGTGCGTGATGCGGCGCATCTGGCACAAATCGAGCACAGCAACCTGGTGGCGCTGCGTTTTGTGGATAACAACGGTCAGGCGACGGAAGCCTATCCGGCGAACCCGAACGGCTCTCCGAACGGGATTACGGCGGTGACCAACCTGTCTGGCCGCGTCACCGTTATGATGCCGCACCCTGAGCGCGTATTCCGTACTGTCAGCAACTCCTGGCATCCGGAAGAGTGGGGCGAAGACAGCCCGTGGATGCGCATGTTCCGCAATGCGCGTAAACAGCTCGGTTGATGCTTAACCGGCGTCAGTAATAAAAATCCGCAGTGCGAAAGCCTGCGGATTTTTTTATGTCAGGGCATCTCTGAAAGAAAGCGGTCATCAGTCAGCGCCGCCAGACGGAACTCATTTTTCCGCGTTCCGCCGTTCATCATCTTTCTAAGGTGCTGTTTTTTAACGGCATAAAAGATCTATTTATTCGATTTATGTTTTCTTAATATATCATTCAGTATTCATATTTATTTGACGTCATATAATGTCCTGGTCAACTCAACAGGGCAATAACGCCAATGAAAAATAATCATTTCGTGAATATTCGCGCAGTAGTTTCATATTCTTTTTTCACCCTTTCCTTATTAGGTGCCGGTTATGTTCAGGCCGGTGAAAGTCATATTAATCCTCCCGCTCAGGCAGTCTCCGGGCAGGAAAATAACGATGGGTTGTGGTCAACATTTAAAAATAATATTGCTGAAACCTGGAATGCACCCCAGCAGCAAGATCTGTTTCTTCCGGTATTAACCCGCCACAACCGGCACACGCACAGTAAAAAACAAATTGATGGTTATAATGAGCATCCCTGGGGCGGTGGTTACGGGGTGTCACGTTATGACGAAAAAGGAAACTGGCATGCACTTTATGCCATGGCATTTAAAGATTCTTTTAATAAATGGGAGCCCGTAGCCGGTTACGGTTATGAAAAAATATGGCAACCCCTGAGTGATAAAGAGTTTCGTTTAGGTGCCGGGTATGTTGCCGCTGTATCGGCACGGGATAATTATGATTACGTTCCTTTCCCGATGGTGCTGCCTTTGGTGTCAGCAGGCTACTCAAGGCTGACCTTCCAGGCCACTTATGTGCCCGGCGGCAACAGTAAGGGGAACGTATTGTTTGGCTGGTTCCGCTTTCAGTTCTAAAACTTTCTTCAATTAACTATACAGTACATTAAGATTATTCCTGATGTGTTTTATGATTCCGGTTTTGCTGAATCAGCTCACATAAGACGTTTATCTAAACGAGGCCTAAATAAATTACGGATAAATCTGATAATAGAAATCTTAAATGCTGTAAATTCATCGAATTGAAAATGTGCAGATGTTTTTGTTATACCTTCGTTTAATTTATTGAGCCATGATTTGTTTATGATGCACCCCTAAACAGGGAGTTATTGTGAATATGTCTATCAACAAATTAATCTGTTATGTGGGTGTTGTATTATCGCTGGGATTGAGTTCACCGGTGTGGGCAACCAACAGCGGTGTTAATCCGACGAGCACACCCAATTGGGATGGAAAGGAATCTATTTTTCCAGGCATGTGGGATACGTTCAAAGAAAACGTGGCCGAAACCTGGAACGCGCCTGAGGCGCAGGACGTTTATCTGCCGGTGATTACCTGGCATAACCGTCTTACCTACGATAAAGAAAAAACCGACAAATATAATGAGCGCCCGTGGGGCGGCGGTTATGGTATTTCCCGGTACGATGATAAAGGGAACTGGCACGGCATTTATTTCATGGCGTTTAAAGACTCGCATAATAAATGGGAACCGATTGGCGGTTACGGTTGGGAAAAAATATGGACGCCCGCAGAAGACAAAAATTTTCGGGTAGGTCTGGGCTATACCGCGGCGGTGACGGCGCGGGATGATTACGAATATATCCCCATTCCCATCGTGTTGCCGCTGGCCTCCGTCGGCTATAACAAACTGACCTTTCAGGCGACCTATATTCCGGGCACCTACAATAACGGCAATGTTTTCTTTGCCTGGCTGCGCTATCAGTTCTGATCCGGTTTCTTTGTGACTGAACAATACACAGGGCGCAGGTTGTGAACCTGATCCCCCACTTCTGATGAATATTCCACTATGCTAAAAATTCACCGCAGGAATCAATCCGTTGGTTTCTGCGGTGTTTTTGTTTTCAGGGAATCTGTAAAACTATTCATTAAGAGGATCACTCGTGAAAAAAGCATCCCGTTATCTTGCGTTGTCAGCCTTTGCCTGCGTTTTACCGCTCATCTTACCGGCCGCCCAGGCTGCACAGTCTGATAATCTCGAACTGCAACAAGTGCTGGTGCTCAGCCGCCACGGCATTCGCGCGCCGCTGGTGAATTATGGTGATGTGCTTGCCGAATCTACCACGCACACCTGGCCGGTGTGGAAAACCGAAGGCGGATTACTGACGCCAAAAGGCGGCCAGATTTCTGAACACATGGGGCATTATTTCCGCGCCTGGCTGGCAAAGGACAAACTCCTGCCCGCCGCCGGATGCCCGGAAAATGCACAGGTCTTTACCTACGCCAACAGCCTGCCGCGCACCATTGATACCGCGAAGCATTTCACCACCGGGGCTTTCCCGGGCTGTGATGTCACGGTGCTTAACCGCGTTGAAGTCGGTAAAATGGATCCGGTGTTTAACCCGATCATTACCGCAGAAGTGAACGATACCTTTAAAACCGGCGCACTGAATTCCATTAACCAACACGCAGGCGAGGGCGGTCTGACGGGGTTGAATCAGCGCCTCAAGCCAAACTACCAGTTGCTGGAAAATATCCTCGATTACAAAAGCAGCAAGATCTGCAAAGAGAAACAGCAGTGCGATCTGGCTTCTCAGCCATCGGATGTGGTGCTGACGCAGGGCAAAGAGCCGGGAATTACCGGGCCTCTGCGAATGGCGACCGGCGCGACCGATGCGTTCATGTTGCAGTATTACGAAGGTTTCCCGATGAAGGATATCGCCTGGGGAAAAATCAGTACGCCTGAGCAATGGACACAGCTGGAAAATATCAAAAATCTGTATCACGAGACGCTGTTCGGCTCGCCGGCCATTGCCGCGAACGCCGCTAAACCGCTGCTGACCTTTATTGCCGGTGCACTGGATCCACAACACGCTAATACCGCCGATGAGAAAGCGGCTCAGCAGGCAAAACTGGCGGTGCTGGTCGGGCATGATTCCAATATCGCTTCTCTGCTCGCCGCACTGAAAACGCAGGATTACCAGCTGCCGGGCCAGTACGAACGTACGCCGATCAGCGGCACCGTGGTCTTCCAGCGCTGGCATGACAAGCAGGCCAATAAAGATCTGATGAAAATCGAATACGTTTATCCGACGGCGAAGCAGATCCGTAACAATGTGGCACTGAGCCTTAAAAATCCGCCTCAGCGTGTGACGTTGCAAATCGACGGATGTACTGTCGATAAACAAGGTTTCTGCCCGATGGAAGAATTTACTCAGGCATTGCAAAAAGATATACAGGGCTGAGTGCTTTAGCCGCTGGCTGGCAATAGATAGTGTTTTAAGTTAGTTAGCGGCGTCTTCCTGCTGCCCGATAATGTGTCAGGTCTTTTTACTCTGGCACATTATGGCGTCCTCTTCGTTTTACCTCAGCGCCCGTCAGCGGGCCGACATCACCTCCCGCTCCCGCCATGTCTGGTGGCGGCTGGAAATTCCCACCTGGCTGCTGATTGTCTCAGTCTACGGCGGCTGGTTTGCGACGGTGTTTTACTGGCATCAACTCGGGCCATGGTTGGGCACGCCGCTGCTTCTCTGGTTCACCACCTGGTATATGTCGCTGCAACATGAACTCATCCACGGGCATCCGACCCGCAAACCCTGGCTGAACCAGCTGTTTGGCACCTTGCCGCTGGCGGTCTGGTATCCCTACGGCCTGTATCGCGATACGCATTTACAACATCACCGCAATGAACATCTCACGCTGCCCGGCGATGACCCGGAGGGCTATTATTTCAGCCGCGCCAGCTGGGAGAGTCTGTCGCCCGCCATGAAAGCGGTTGTCCGCCTGCGCAATACCTTGCCGGGAAGGATGCTGCTCGGCCCGCTGTCAGATATCGTGAGTACGCTGACCGGGGCGCTGCTGGCCGTACTGCGCGGAGAGTGGCGCCCGGTGACTATGTGGCTGGTGCATGGCGCGATGCTGGCGGTGTTACTTGGCTGGATGGCGCAGCGCGGGCTGTCGCCGCTGTATTTTGTTCTGGCCGTGAGTTATCCGGCATTGAGCCTGACCAAAGTACGCTCCTTCTTTGAGCACCGCGCAGAACATGCACCGCAAGCGAGATCGACACTGAACGAAGCGGGTTTTGTGTGGCGTCTGCTGTTTCTCAATCTGAACTATCACCTGGTGCATCACGATTTACCGGGGGTGCCGTGGTTTGCGCTGCGTCAGGTCTATTTTTCCGACCGCGAAGCCTACAAAGCGCGCAGCGAGGGGTTTGTGGTGAAAGGTTACCGGCAGTGGTTTCGCGACCACACGCGTTCCCCGGTAAAAGTGGAAAGCCATCCTTTTGCGCCGGATGCAATAGCGGCGCAACCGCAGCGCAGCGACTATGATTATCAGCAGGAAACCCTCTGACGGAGTCGCCGGATAATGCTGATGTCCTTACCGATGTACGCCATTTCACCTGCCGACGTGGAGGCCTTCGCCAGCGTTTTGCGCGATAAACTCCGGCGGCTTGGCCTGTCTGATACCCCCGATACCCTGAGCTGGCCGCAGGATTTACTGGCTCACTGGCAAATGCCTGATTTACTGCTCAGCCAGACCTGCGGATTTCCGCTGGTAGAAAGCCTGCCTGAGGTGCAACTGGTCGGCACATTCAGCTATCTCGCACCGGGCTGTGATGGATTTCGCTATCGAAGTTTTTTAGTCGCGCGCGAGGACGATCAGGGGCGACATCTGGCCGATTTCCGCCACCGGCGTCTGGCCTTTAACAGCACCGATTCTCAGTCTGGCTACAACAGCCTGCGTGCACTGGTTGCGCCGCTGGCACACGCCGGGCAATTCTTTTCTGCCGCCAGCGCCACCGGCAGCCACCGGGAGTCGCTGCACGTTGTTCAGCAGAATAAAGCGGACATCGCGGCGGTGGATTGCGTCACCATGGCGCTGTTGCAGCGCGCAGAACCGGACGCGCTTCGCGGCCTGATTGTGGTCGGACAAACGGCGGCCGTTCCCGGCCTGCCGCTTATCACTTCGTCACACACCTCCCCCGGACATCTGCTCCTGTTGCGGCAGGCGCTGCGTGAAATCGCGCAGGAACCGGTCAGCCAGCCGCTGCTGATCGAGGCGTTTACGGAAGTCCCGAGGCGGGCTTACGGCGTGATCACCCTGATGAAAGAGATTGCTCAGTCGTTTGGCGTGAGCGAGCTCACCCTGCAAAAAACGGCGTAAAAAAGCCGGGCTTCTCAGCCCGGCGAGGGTGTACGCGCTTCACCGGTTTCAGTGCGTTTCAATAGGGTAATCTTCGTTTACGTCACCCCATTCCGCCCAGGAACCGTCGTACAGCGACACCTCTTTCACACCCAGCGCATCCAGCCCGAATGCCAGTGCGGCGGCAGTCACGCCCGATCCGCAACTGGTGATCACCGGTTTATGCAGATCCACGCCCAGACGTTCAAAGGTTGCTTTCAGCGCATCCGGCGCTTTCAGGTGCCCGTCCTGCGTCAGCTCAGTAAAAGGCACGCTGATACTGCCGGGGATATGGCCGCCGTGCAGACCCGGACGCGGTTCCGGCGCTTCAGCTTTAAAGCGCGCCAGCGAACGGGCGTCGATGATTTGCACCTTGCCGAGTGACGCTTTGACCTGCTGCGCGTCGACCACCACCGGACGTACCAGTTTTGCGTTAAACGTTGAAGGCACACGGGTGTGTTCGCCGCTTTGTGTCGGTTTGCCTTCGGCAATCCAGGCATTCAGCCCCCCGTCCAGCACGCGTACACTTTTCGCGCCGAAGCTGGTCAGCATCCACCAGACGCGCGGTGCGGAGAACAAATCGCCTTCATCATAAAGCACGATAGTTTGCGTGTCGGCCACGCCCAAACGGCTCATCGACGCGGAGAACGCCTCCGCCGTCGGCATCATATGCGGCAGGCCGGTTGAGCAATCGGAGATGGCGTCCACTTCCACGTAAATGGCGTTGGGAATGTGCGCTTCGAGATATTTTCCATGGAAATCAATCGGCGGCGTAATGCCGGGCTTTGATTTACGACAATCGATAATGACGACGTCCGGTGAATTCAGATTCTTCGCCAGCCAGTCGGTAGATACGGTATGGGTAGAAAAAGTCATGTTCAGTGCCTTATCTTTTTTGTGAAGCCAGCTCAGAGATCGCCTGGGATCAGGGAATAGACCCAGGCGTCGCGCGGCTGACCATGATAATAAAGCCGGTTGCGGTGCAGGCCTTCGGAAGTGGCGCCTGCTTTTTCCGCCACGCGGCGGCTGCGGGCATTGCCTTCCATCGCCACAATTTCCAGTCGCGTCAGTTCGAGTTCGGTAAAGGCGAAACGCGCCGCGGCTCTGACCGCCAGCGTTGCCAGACCGCGCCCGGTGTAACCGGTGCGGATCCAATAGCCGAGATTGGCGAACTTATATTCATGAACGATGCGGTTGAGGCTCACGCTGCCAATCAGATTACCGCTGTCGCGCTCAAACAAACAGAAATTGAACTCAGCGCCGCGATGGCGTTTCAGTTCACTGTCTGCGAGATATTTGCGGCTGTCATCCGCCGTGTAGCTTTCGGTGCACCAGGTTTCCCAGGCGCCAATTTCATTGACCGAATCCTGGATCGCCGCAACGTGCAGCACGGCCTCAAGTTCGGTCGCCACACGAATCTCGATGTCGTCATCCTGATAAATCTGGCGTGTCATCATGATCATTATCCGTCAGTGTAGAAATAATACGGGGAATCAATCGAATCAGCCTCACACATACGGCAATGATATGTCAATTGCCGGGAACGCCGATTTAGTGAGGTAAAACAGGGCTGTCAGCCCGTCAGTAATCCCCTTCAGGCACCAGCATAACCAGCTTACATTCGGCATATCCCGCCGGGAAAAAGGTCTGCTGGCGGTAACTTTTTCCCCCTTCACCTGGATGATTAAAATGCCGCTCGCCGCCTTCGCGCGCCAGCACCTCCTGCTGCGTCCACCACTGATCGAACCCCGCGCTGCGTTCACGCAGGCTGATAACGGTCTGACGCACCGCATCTGAATGCGCGTAATGGCTGGTTTCGGCGCGAAATTCAGCGACCACCCGCTTGGCGCGCTCCGCCCAGTCGGTGACCAGCTGACGCGCTAAGGGATTGAGAAACATGAAGTCCAGCAGATTAGGCTGAGGATCCACATCCAGCCAGCCGCTGAACAGGGCTCCGGCTGGCGGATTCCACGCCAGCACGTTCCAGCTGCTGTCGAGCAGGTAGGCAGGGCAGGTTAGCTGATTGACGCAGTTTTTCAGGCCAACGCCCGGTGCCGTGGGCGAGGGCACCGCCTGCGGGTCTTTCATCGAGGCTAAACTGAACAGATAGTCACGGGCGGCCGGTTCCATCCGTAACGCTTTGGCGAGACTGTCGAGCGTAGTGGCAGAAATTGACACATCGCGCCCCTGTTCAATCCAGGTGTACCAGGTGGCGCTGATACCGCTGATTTGTGCCAGCTCCTCGCGGCGCAGTCCGCTGGTCCGGCGGCGCGAGGACCCCGGCAGGCCGACCATTTCAGGCGTGGTACGTTCGCGGTGCGTGCGCAAAAATAAACCCAGCGCCTTCGGGCCGCTGAGCGACTCTGTATTATTCATCATTGTTTTGTCTCAGACAGGAATCAACTCATACCAGTATAAACGCTCATATTGTACCCGTATAGAACAATGCCTATAGTGATTTTGAGGTCACGCGAAACCCGCATTCCTGTGACAAAAAACAAGACAGACAGGAGCAATGATGAACATGAAAAATACCCACAGTCAGGCGGTTGATAAGCAATTTGGTTCACAGGCGCAGGATTATCTGACCAGCGCGGTTCACTCCCAGGGCAAAGATTTGCAACGTCTGGCGACGCTGCTGGCGCCTTATAAAGAGGCGCAGGTGATCGATTTAGGCTGTGGCGCAGGCCATGCCAGTTTTGTTGCCGCAGGTGCGGTGAAAAATGTGATCGCCTATGATTTATCCGCGCAAATGCTGGATGTGGTCGCGCAGGCTGCCAGCGACAAACAGCTGAATAACATCACGGTGCGGCAGGGCGTGGCGGAATCCCTGCCGTTCGACGACCACAGCGCGGATGTGATAATCAGCCGATATTCTGCACACCACTGGCATGATGTCGGACAGGCGCTGCGTGAAGTGGCGCGTGTGCTGAAACCGGGCGGAAAATTCATCATGATGGACGTCGTGTCGCCGGGTCATCCGCTGCTGGATATTTACCTGCAAACCGTCGAGGTGCTGCGCGACACTTCGCATGTTCGCAATTATTCGCCGGGTGAATGGCTGAAGATGGCGTCTGAGGCTGGTCTGATCGCCGGCGAGGTCACAACCGACCGCCTGCCGCTGGAGTACACCAGCTGGATCGCAAGGATGCGCACCCCGGAACACTTCGCTGTGGCTATCCGTGAGCTGCAAAAAGTGATGTCAGATGACGTGGTAAAACATTACGAGATACAGCCCGACGGCACCTTCACCAGCGATATTATGATGCTGGTGGCATCGAAGAACTGAAATCAGTGACGCGTGCTCATTGTCTTTCCCGACCGGCAGGGGCAATGAGTTTAAGCAGGTTTTGATATTGTTATTGTGAAGTATTCATGAGGAATATATATAACGGCTTATGGGGTAATTACTATATAAATAAATTATGGTTTAATAAATAACGCGGTCAGTGAATAAATTGGCAGTGAACTCTTCCCCGAAAGCTTATAAACTCCATGGGTCTTTTTATACCTCATGTGTTTATAAGGATATTTCCATGGTTTTTAATTACTTTAACGAACTGTATGATCGTATTAGTAACAGGTTTACACGTGAGAGTGCTGTCTGTTTTATTATTGCTTTAGCAATAGTGTCTTATTTTTACATTCCTGTTGGAAATAGGATCCCCATCTATACAAGTGCTAAAGATTGTGAATCATCCAGCAGGCCACTGGCTCTTTGTCAGGTCGCTGAGTCTTCGGCTTACGATGATATTTATAAAAATACACGAACTTTCAAAAGATTAGAGGAGTGTAAAAAAGTCTATCGTTATGGGAGATGTACTGATTATAGTGGGGGCTGGAGTTATCCGAGGTACAAGCCAGTTTTGGCTGGCTTTTCTGTGACCCTGGAAGAACCCGAAGCGAATGATCATTCATGGGGGACAGTTAAAGGCAGTAAATATGAAGCGTACTATATTCGTGCCTATTACCCTGATGGTTCCAGAACGTATCGTTCACCCCATTCAGAAAAAAGTTTCAAACGCATTGGGGAATTGCCTGCCCGTCACTCACATTACCGCAGCAGTTCTCGTCTTTTACACTAACCGTTGTCAATATTTTCACGAAAAAATATGGTTAAGTGAAAATAACCTCTGCAGGTTCATCATCTTCGCTGCAGAGGTATTATCGAAATATGGCGGTTTTATTTCTTACCAAACATTTTCTGCCCAATCATTACCAGCGCCAGTACGGCCGCGCCGACAATCAGACCGACAACTAAATCCGTTGCACCGGTAATCAGCGTATTCACCCAGCTTTCGTGGCCGTGCGTCAGAGGCTCAATCAGGCTGTGCATAAACGGCAGCCCGTGGCTGATAATGCTGCCACCGACCAGGAACATGGCGACAGTCCCCACCACTGACAGCGTTTTCATCAGCCACGGGGCGAGATTCACGATGCCGCGGCCAAATGCGCGTACGCCGTTCATGACGCTACTTTCGCCGGACAGTTTGCTCAGGTATAAACCGGCATCGTCGATTTTCACAATCGCCCCCACCAGGCCGTACACGCCAATGGTCATCGCGACGGCGATCAGCACCATGACAGTGACCTGATTGATGAACGGTGCGGCGGAGACGATACCGAGAGAAATCACAATGATTTCGGCCGACAAAATGAAGTCAGTCCGGACGGCGCCTTTTACTTTCTCTTTTTCGAGCTTTTTAGCGTCGGCTTCATTTTTTACCTGCTCAGCCGCCGGTTTTTCTTCTTCATGATGCTTGCCGGGCATCAGTTTATGCGCGATTTTTTCGAACCCTTCGTAACACAGGTACGCGCCCCCAATCATCAGCAGCGGCGTAATTGCCCAGGGAATAAATGCGCTGATAAGTAAAGCCAGCGGCACCAGAATGGCCTTATTCAGCATGGACCCTTTAGCCACCGCCCAGACGATGGGCAGCTCCCGGTCAGCCTTAACGCCCGTGACCTGCTGCGCATTGAGCGCTAAGTCGTCTCCCAGTACGCTGGCCGTTTTCTTGGCCGCGACTTTACTCATCGCCGCTACGTCATCAAGAATTGATGCAATGTCATCGATCAAAGCCAGAAGGCTACCACCTGCCATAATTTATGCTCTCCATAAAAGCGTTTTACGTTTCTTGTTAAAATGAGTTCCGCCCGCGCGGAAACCCGAATCTGCGTTCCTGACTGTGCAGGTGATCAAGGAAGCAGAAAATTCATAAAAAATAATCATATCAGTGATTGCACTCCGCCGTCGATTCGTGCGAATGTTGTGCCGGTCCTAAATAACTTTGAAAACTCTTCATCATTTCTCCATAAAATATCTTTAATTCTCCTCAGTTTATCATTGTCTACATATTTACTTTCATTCCCTCCTTATTTTTACCACAAAGGTTAAACTTCTTTACGTTGCATTACGCCTGCTTTCATTCGTTAAGCGATAATTATTTCAACGGATTGCTTCCGCTCCATTAATTAACGAAACTAACGAAAGAAAGGTGCGTAATATGAAACTCTTACCTGCAATTACTGCTGTTGCCATTACGGTTGCTTCATTCTCTGCGCTGGCCGCTTCCCCAATCACTGCACAGCAGGCTGAAAGTGGGACTTATCAGTCACTGGGTATGGTTTCTGTCAGCGCCCCAAGTACCGTCCCAGGCAGCATGACGGATGCGCTGAACCAGATCGCCAGCGATAAAGGCGCAACACATTACCGCGTTGTCGGTGCCGGTACGCCGGGTGACTCAAGCCTGAACCGTGCAAATGTTGAGTTGTATAAATAACATCTGACTGACTTCAGAGAGTGTGTGAGAAGGCCAATGTCACCTGACATTGGCCTTTTTATTTGTGCCCGGACCTGCGCATACCTCCTTTTTTGGGAGTTATCTCATGTGATTTGTTTTTAATTGTTCCTCCTGACGTTTATTCCCCTTAATAATCATTTCTTAAGAATTTTTCTGTTATATAAGGGTCTATGTTTTCAGGAGGTGGTTAATATGTTGAATGCCGCGAGAATGACGATTAAGAACACCGGTCTTTCGATCCAGAATCAATTTTTTTATTTGCAGAATTTTATTAGTTCACCACGGACCATGGGAACGCTGATGCCGTCGTCTCCCTGGTTGTGCCATGCCATGCTCAACCAGATCGACTGGACAACATCCTTACATATCGCGGAGTTAGGGGCTGCTGATGGCGTACTGACCCGACGTATTTTGAACCGTATGCGTGCTGATGCCCGGCTTGATGCCTTTGAGATCCAGCCTGCGTTTATCCGTAAACTGAATCTGATCGACGACCCGCGTCTGCAGGTCATGGCGCATTCTGCGGAACATCTCACGGGCGGCTACGACGCCGTGTTTTCCTGCCTGCCTCTGCTCTCAATACCCACGCGGATCAGCATGAGAATTTTGCAAAGAACGCAGCAGCAACTGAAGGAGAAGGACGGGGTGCTGGTGCTGTTCCAGTACAGTCATCTTTCTGAAAAAATGCTCTCACGCTACTTCACCTGGAAAAAAATTCGTGTGGTGAAGAATTTCCCCCCGGCTCTGGTCTATATTTGTAAACCACACTGATACAGCACTTTACCGCCAGACCCTGCTGAGAATATTGCGCTGCAAGGATTTATCAGTATCATGCCAGGGGTGGCGTAAATAAAACGCTACAGAAGCTTCACCGGCAGGTGACAAAAACCTGCCAGTGAGGCTTTTTTGTTGTACTATTTCGCGAGTACACCGCGTCGGCATTTCAACGTACGATTTTTGACATTTATCCTTCAGGTCAGTGATGGATTTTCATCAGATGAGCAACGAGGCTCCCAGGGAATTAAGGACAGCGTTAATGACACAACCCATTTTCATGGTAGGCGCGCGTGGCGCGGGCAAAACGACGGTTGGAAGTGCTCTGGCCAATGCGCTGGGCTATAAATTTTCCGACACCGATCTGCATTTGCTGCGCACCTCTGGCCTCAGTGTGGCTGATATCGTTGACCGTGAAGGCTGGCAGGGTTTTCGCCGCCGTGAAACCGAGACGCTGAAAACGATCAGCTCACCGCTCACCGTGGTGGCGACCGGCGGAGGCGTGGTGCTCTCTGCCGAAAATCGTGAGTTTATGCGTCAGGCCGGCACCGTGATTTATCTGCGTTCACCGGCCTCTACGCTTGCCAACCGTCTGGAAGATGCGCCAATGGAAGACCAGCGTCCGACGCTGACGGGCAAGCCGATTACTGAGGAAATGATGCAGGTGCTGAATGAGCGTGAAGCGTTGTATCAGCAGGCCGCTCATCATGTCGTGGACGGCACGCAGGATCCCGCACAGGTCGTTAATGCCATCATGGATGCCCTGGCATTACAGATGGTGCGCTGAACGCCTGGCGTGGACATAAAAAACGAGCTCTGATGGCTCGTTTTTTTATGTCCGCACAGGCAGGATTTTGGCAGGCGTAAACAAAACGGGCCATCAGATGTGCGTTGCGTCACGACCGGGCGATATTGTCCTGGTGAATGCATAGGCGTAAAGTAATAACTCAGGTGATTACTTTAAACCTCCACAACGGACCCCATGATGAAACCCCTGATGTCATTCTTTCACCAGCATAGCAAAGCGATGCCTGCTATCTGGTCGATCACGATTATCCTCGTTGAAGCCTCTATTGCGCTGTATATTTTGCGTAATCTTTAATCACTACATTCTGCTGGGTTTTACATCCGTCACCTCATAAATACTCGGCATTATTCCCCCTCCTTCTCTTTATTAAATGGTCTTAGGATTATCTTTAAGCATATTCCTTAACCGAAATTTCATTTGCGCAAAAATAAACGCCTTGACGCTGACACGTATCAGCACTATTTTTCAAACAACTTAACAGGAACCTTGTTCCACATATCGGAACTTCTCTCTTTATGAGCACATTAGAGAATGCGACGTCAGTGCTGAAGTTATTTTCCCGGCAGGGTGTCAGTCAGGGGCATCCGGGTTTGTCATTCAGTGATGTGGTGAGCAGTTTACAATTGCCAAAAAGTACGGTTTCCCGGTTATTAATGACGATGGAAACGCAAGGGCTGTTAGAGCGTGATCCGGACAGCCGTTTATATCGCATAGGAAAATTATTACTGGCGGTATCCAGTCATTATCTTTCGACGCCGCTGGTGGATGCGACATCACCTTATATGACGCAGCTGAGCCAGCTGACCCAGTGCACCGGATACGTGTCGATACTGGAAGGGCGCGACATTATGGTCATGCGCATGTTTCCCGGCAGGACGTATCTGCAGGTGATGACACCGGCGGGCAGCCTGCTGCCTGCGCATGAAACGGCCATTGGCCGGGCGATCCTGGCCCGCTACAGCGACGAAGAAGTGCGCGAGCGTTACAAGGGTATTTATCACGTGAACTCGGCGAATTCGCCGAAAAGCATCGATTTATTATTAGTGCGCCTGGCTGAAATCCGGCAGACCGGTTTGTCTTTTGCCAACAACGAAACGTTGCAGGGCATCAGTTCTTTAGCCACTAGCATTTTTAATAAACACCGCAATGAAATTGTAGGATTAGGTTTGTCGTTCTCTTCACCTTCTGAAGGAAAGGGCATACCGGACGGAATAAAAGACGGTTTGATTGCCGTTACCCGAAAAATTGCTGAGAAACTCGGTGATGATGACTGGGGAAATAATCTGAAGTTGTCCGATTTGCAGTAAATACGTCAGGCCTAACTGCTGACGTTAAAAGTAAAGCGAGTACCAGACCGACACCAGGGCTTATTTTTAGCCAGTACGACACAATGACTGTTCCAATGATGAACAGCGTTCGTAACCGTTTTAGCTCGTGCGCGTTTGCGCCGGTTACGTGTTTTAAGAGGATTTTGTGATGAGTTTAGCCAACACATTGACGATATCTGAGTTTCTCCGTTCACTGCGTCTTTCCGGGCTGTATGGCCTGAAAGATGGGAAATCACGCTTATGATGACTTCTTTTGCGACCCTGACCATTGGACAGGCACCGCGCAGCGATATTATGCCGCTGCTGACGGCGCATCTGCCGGACGAACCCGTGACACACTTCGGGTTACTGGACGGCCTAAGCAGGGAGCAAATAGAGCAGCGTTATGCGCCGCAAGAGGGCGATGCAGTGCTGGTCGCCGTTTTGCTGGATGGTTCGCAGATTTTACTGTCTGCGGCCAACGCCGAACGCGGATTGCAGGAAAAAATCGATCAGCTGGAAGCGCAGGGATGTACCACGATTTTGCTGCTGTGCGGTGGCGAGTTTGGTCAGTTACACGCAAGCAGTGCATTGCTGATCGAGCCTGAACGCATGATCCCTCCGTTGATCGGTGCGATGGTGGGGACGCATCGCGCAGGAATCGTGGTGCCGGTGGAGTCGCAGATTGGCTGGCAGGCCAACAAATGGCGAAAACTGGAAAAACCACCGTGCTTTGCGGTAGCCAGCCCGTATTTAACGGACGATCAGGCACTGACGGAAGCGGCCAAACGCTTTGCTGAGCAGGGCGCGGAAGTGGTGGTGCTCGATTGTATCGGCTACAACCATCATCACGTTAAAGTGCTGGAGCAACATCTCGATGTGCCGGTGCTGCTGGCGAATGTGCTGATGGTGCAACTGGCGGCAGAACTGGTGGCGTAACCGGTGACGGGCTGCGGTGATTGCAGAAAGGTGACTCCCCACAATGGCACTGTGCAGGCGTAAAATCAAATCAGTGATGACGCTTTGCGGGCGGTGTCGTCTGGTGCGGATAAACCTGTAATAATCAGTGACAGCAGCGGGTTTTTGCCCCTAATATGGAAGCTCTTAAATTTATCGCAAAGGGCCAATCAATGTTGAAAAATAATGAGTATTTTGACGGGAAAGTAAAATCGATTGGTTTTGACAGCGAAAGTACGGGTGCCGCCAGCGTTGGCGTGATGGCCGTCGGTGAATACACATTTGGCACAGCAAAACCGGAAGAAATGACGGTCATCAGTGGCTCGCTGAAAGTGCTAATCCCTGGCTCTCCGGACTGGCAGGTGTTTAAGCCAGGCGAAACCTTCTACATTCCGGGCAAAAGTGAATTCAACTTGCAGGTCGGTGAAACCACCTCATACCTGTGTAAATACCTGACCAAGTAATTCCTTCAGACACAATAAATGTAAAAAAGGCGCCCAATGAGCGCCTTTTCTGCGTTTGGCAGGTGGTGTTAGCGTTGCGCTTCGCCGCCCAGCGCTTCAATCAGATTCTGAATCAGCGCCGCCAGTTCTCCGGTCATCAGCACGAAATCAGCATCAAAGCGGCCTGCGAAATCTTCGCGGTCGATATCTTCGTTTTGATCACGGATCACGTCACTGAATTTCAGACGCTTGATGCTGCCGTCATCGGCCAGTACCACGGCGATGCGTTCCTGCCAGTCTACCGCCAGCTTGGTCACCAGTTTGCCGTTCTCAATGTGGGTGGCGATTTCATCGCTGACCAGCGCCTGTTTCTTACAGCGGATCACGCCGCCTTCTTCCAGAATCGCTTTCAGCTCGGCTTCGTCCTGCAAAGTAAAACCGGCCGGCGTGTCGCCGGAACGCACCCATTCCGTCAGCGTCAGTTCGATCGGGCTTTCCATCGTTAATGGCACGACTGGCAGTGAACCGAGGCTTTTGCGCAGCAGCGCCAGCATGTCTTCGGCTTTTTTGGCGCTGGCGGCATCGACCATGATCAGGCCGTTCACGGTATCGATCCACATGAACGTCTGGCTGTAGCGGCTGAATGCGCGTGGCATCAGGCTGTGCAGCACTTCATCTTTGAGGGAATCTTTTTCGGTTTTCTTCAGCTTACGGTGTTGTTCACCTTCGAGCTGGTCGATCTTGGCCTGTAACTCCTGTTTGATCACCGGAGAAGGCAGGATTTTTTCTTCTTTACGGGCGCAGATCAGGATCTGGCCGCCGTTGACGTGAGTCAGCGCGTCGCCACCGTGAGAACCCATCGGCGAAACCCAGCCGGTTTTCGCCATGTCCTGGCTGCCGCACGGGGTAAAGGTGAAAGCGCTGAGCTGTTTTTCCATTTCGTCAGCAGATAACGAAACTTCACGGCTCAAACGGTAAACCAACAAATTCTTAAACCATAACATGGCGTTATCCCTGTTCCGGCGCACTCGTGGTACGCTGAATAAATGAATGCAGGGCGGCATGATAACCAATTGAGAGTCCGTCGTCGTTAAGAAATCACCGCGCCCTGTAACATTGCATAACAGCTTATTCTGGTGACAGACGCCTCTGGCTTCTAAACTGAATAAACACAAAAAAACTGACCCTGCAAAGTGTAAAAGGAGAACAACACGTGCGAATTGGCATTGATTTAGGCGGCACAAAAATAGAAGTCATTGCGTTATCTGATGAAGGTAAAGAGCTGTTTCGCAAACGGGTCGATACGCCGAGAAATGACTACGAACGCACGCTGAAAGCGATCGAAGGGCTGGTGCTGGACGCCGAGAAAGCCACCGATCAGCGCGGCAGCGTGGGGCTTGGCATTCCCGGCACGCTTTCTCCGTTTACCGGGAAAGTGAAGAACTCAAACTCCGTGTGGCTGAACGGACAACAGCTGGATGAAGATCTGGCGCTGCTGCTTAACCGTGAGGTGCATATTGCCAACGACGCCAATTGCCTGGCGGTGTCTGAAGCCACCGACGGCGCAGGCGCGGGCCGTCAGACCGTGTTTGCCGTGATCATCGGCACCGGCTGCGGTTCCGGCGTGGCGCTGCACGGCGTGGCGCACGCAGGCGGCAACGGTAATGCAGGCGAATGGGGTCACAATCCGCTGCCGTGGCAGGATGAAGAAGAAATCCAGTTCGCCCGCGAAGTGCCGTGTTACTGCGGGAAATCCGGCTGCGTCGAGACGTTTGTTTCCGGTACCGGTTTTGCCGAGGACTACTTCCGTCTTTCAGGGCAGCGTCTCAAAGGTGCAGAGATTATTGCGCTGGTGGAGCAGGGCGACGAAACCGCTGAACTGGCACTTGGCCGCTACGAACGTCGTCTGGCAAAAGCGCTGGCCAACGTGGTGAATATTCTCGACCCGGATGTGATTGTGTTCGGTGGCGGCATGAGTAACGTCGATCGTTTGTATCAGACCGTTCCTCTGCTGGTGAAGCAGTGGGTATTCGGGGGGGAATGCGAAACCCCTATCCTCAAGGCCGTTCACGGCGATTCCAGCGGCGTGCGCGGTGCCGCCTGGTTGTGGCCGCAGTCGCGTTTTGCGTTGTAATCCATCATCAGCTTTCAGGGGCGCAGAATTTGCGCCCCTGATTTTAATCAACACTCCCCCGTTAAAGCGCCATCTCCCGTTTAAAAACGTCCAGCGTATGCGCCTTCACGCGGATAAACTCTGGGTGGCTCATGATTTCTGAACCGCGCGGGCGGGGAAGATCGAAGGGTACGATTTCCGCAATCTGCGTTGGCCGTCGCGTCAGCAGTAAGATTTCATCCGCCAGAAATACCGCATCTTCCAGATCGTGAGAGACAATCAGCATGGTGACGCCGGTTGCCAGCTGCACTTCCTGCAATTTATCGCGGATAAACAGCGTCATTTCAAAATCCAGCGCCGAAAAAGGCTCGTCGAGGAACATCACTTCCGGGCGTGTCGCCAGCGCGCGCATGATGCACACGGTTTGCTGCTGGCCGCCGGAAAGCTCATACGGATAGCGTTTCAGGTCGAAGCGGATATCAAACATCTGCGTCAGTTCTTCAACCCGCGCGTTCACCTCGGCCTTACTCATGCCGTGGCGCACCAGCGGATAGGCGATGTTGGCACGCGCGCTCATCCACGGAAACAGCGCGTCGCGGTAGTTCTGAAACACATAGCCGATGGTGGTCTGCGCCAGCGTCTTGCCGTCAAACAGAATGTCGCCTTTATCTACCGGAATCAGCCCGGCAATCATGTTCATTAACGTTGATTTACCACAGCCGTTCGGGCCGAAGATCGAGACGATTTTTCCGCGCGGCAAGTCCAGATTGAGATCGGTATACAGCGGCTGTCCGGCAAAGGCTTTGGTCAGGCCGCGAATGGTCACATGGGTATCCGGTCGCGTGGCGTATTGCGGCAGTTGCGGGCCTTTGTAACCGGGGTTCAGCGAGAGAGGTTGCGTCATGCTTTGCTACTCCAGTGGACAGTTTTTTTCTCGATCAGTAAAAAGGCCAGATTCAGTAAATAGCCCAGCGCACCGGTGATCAGGATCGAGGCATACATGTCTTTGATGTTGAAGACCTGCTGGGCATCAATGATCCGATGGCCGAGGCCGGTTTCTGATCCGATAAACATTTCGGCGACAATCACGATCACCAGCGCAATCGACACACCGGTACGCAGACCCACGAACGTCTGGGCCAGGCTTTCCATCAGCAAAATGTCTTTGAAAATGTGCCAGCGGGAAATTCCCATCACCCTGGCCGCCATCAGGCGGGTTTTCTTGGCGTTCATCACGCCGTAGGCGCTGTTAAACAGAATGACCAGCACGGCGGCAAAGGCGGCGATGGCGATTTTGTTGGCATCCGTGATGCCGAAAATCAGCATGAACAGCGGGATCAGCGCGGATGAGGGCGTGGAGCGGAAGAAGTCGATCAGAAATTCCAGGCTGCGATAGACCTTTTCGTTACTGCCCAAAATCACGCCGAGCGGGACGCCAATGACTGCGGCGAAGCCGAACGCCACCAGCGTGCGGTATAGCGTCGCGCCGATGTCGGTGCGCATGGAGACATCCGAAAACGACTGAAACATAAAGCCCAGCGTGTCGACGGGAGAAGGCAGCAGTACCGGATTCAGCCATTTGGCGCTCACTGCCAGTTGCCAGAACAGAAACAGCAGGACAGGGCCGATCAGTGGCAACAATCTTGAAGACCATGGTGATGTCATCATTTTTCCCCTTATCCCTGATAGATCAGCGAAGCGACATCCACCGGTTTGCTGAAGATTTTTCTTTCGGTAAAGACGTCATAAAATTTCTGGAACCATTGCAGATTCTCGCCTTTTAACCCCGGATACATCACGAAGCCCGGCAGCGGCACTTCTTTCACCAGCGCAGGTTCAATGCTGGTGTAACCGGCGACGTTTTCACGGGCTTTATCAGGATGCGCCGCAATGAATTCCACCGCTTTCTGATAAGCGGCAATAAACTTTTTCGTCTCTTCAGGTTTGCTGGCGATAAAGCTGGAGTTCAGCGCCGCCGCGCCGCCAAACCACGGGGCGTCCGCATTGCCGAGCACGTATTTCGAAATCACGCCGGTTTCCAGCGTGCGGGAGAGGTTTTTCATGCGTCCGACGGTGCCGGTCGGTTCGAGTGTATACACTCCGTCGATTTGTCCGGCGGCCAGCGCAGGCGCGTGTTGCCCGACCGGCAGTTCAATCACGGAAGGATTGGTGAATCCATTTTTCTCCAGAATGATCTTCGCCATGGTGACGTTTTGGATCCCCGGACCGCAGGCGATCTTTTTGCCTTTCAGATCGCTGATTGCTTTCGCGGTGCTGTTCAGCGGCACCAGAAATTCATCCAGCACCAGCTGATGATTGGACGGATTCGAGCAGATGATTTTGAACAGATCCGGCGAGGTGATCGCCCCCAACCCGAGTGCGCCGGTGGCCGTACCGTTGGCGCAGCCGTGGATCCTGCCGGTGATCATCCCTTCAACAATTTGCTGCGCGCTGGCAAATTTAACGCCTTTCACGTTCAGACCGGCCTCTTTGAAGAACCCTTGTTCGAGAGCGACATAGAGAGGCAAACCGCCGACGATAGGCCAGTAGCCGATGCGAATTTCATCATCATCGGCTGCGAAAACGGTGGTCGGGATCATCCCGCCGAGTGTCATGACACCGCCGGTAATCGCCAGCCATTTCATCATCTGGCGGCGTTGTGTATTGACCGGAAGGTTTTCAGGTTTGTCGTTTTTCATCGGCGTTCCCCTTGGCTGTTTTGCAGGCAGTGCAGCTTGTACTGCAACTTGTATACATAACAGTAAGCACAGGGCGTGCCAGATCGTCACCTGAAGGAAATAACCGATAATTCAGCAGGTTGACAGACTGTGACGCACCGTGACGGTGCGATTATTGTGCGGATGTGCAGAGAGGGGATCCACCGCAGGGCAACCGGTAGCAAGATTGCTAGCGGGATGGCCTGCGGGTTGACGTTCAGACTTTAAATTCGCTGCTCAGGCGGCTGACACCCAGCCCGTTCACTTTGGTGACTTTGATTTGCACCGGAATGCGATCTTTCATGGCTTCCACATGGCTTATCACACCGATGGTTTTACCTGAGGCATTCAGGCTGTCGAGGGCGTCGAGCGCAGTGTCCAGCGTGTCGGCATCGAGCGTGCCGAAACCTTCGTCGAGGAACAGCGAATCAATACGGGTTTTATCGCTCACCAGATCGGAGAGCGCCAGCGCCAGTGCCAGACTGACCAGGAAACTTTCGCCGCCGGAGAGCGTGCGGGTATCGCGCACCGCATCGGCCTGCCAGGTATCGACCACCTGCAACTCCAGCGCATCGCTGGTTTTGCGCTGCAACAGATAACGGCCATGCAGTTTTTCCAGCTGACGGTTCGCCAGATACACCAGGTGATCGAGCGTCAGACCTTGCGCGAACTTACGGAATTTCGCGCCGTCGCTGGAGCCAATCATCTGATTCAGATAGCCCCAGTCGTCACACGTCAGCTGTGCCTGCGCAATCTGAGCGATCAGCACCTGTTGGTTGCCGCTTCGCGCTTTATCGTCGTTAAGTTTATTGGTTATTTCGCCCAGACGTTGCTGTAAGGCTTTCAGCTGTTGCGCCAGTTCCGTCTGCTGCGCTGTCAGGGCTTCGAGATCGTTTTCTGTTTCACTCAGATGGGCAGGGCGGGCAAGGCGATGTTTTTCCAGCTGTGCTTTGGCATCGCTCAGCAATGCGTTCGCCTGCGCCAGCTGTTGTTGCAGATGTTCTTTGCGCTGCTGAAGTTGCTGACGCAGTGCGTCATCAAGCAGGGCCAGTGTCACCGCGGCTTCATCGGCAAATCCGCTGGCGCTCAGTGCTTGTTGCCACACCTGTTCCGCCCGCTTCAATTGTTCCGTAGCCTGCAATTGTTGCTGCTGCGTACTCGCCAGCTGACCGGCCAGCTGATCGCGCAGTTCCTGCGCTTTTTGCAGCGCGCCCTGTGCGTCACTGACCGCTTTTTCCGCCGCCTGTTGTTGCTGATGTAAGTGCTCGCGAACCTGCGCCACCTGGCGATCACCGAACAGTTCAAGGCGTTTGGCATTGAGTTCAGAAAGAGATTTCTCGCCTTCAGTGAACAGCTTTTGCAGCCGCGCAAAGTCCTGCTGAGTTTTTGCCTGCGTCTCTTCCAGTCGGGTAATGCGTTCGGTCAGCAACACGCTTTGCTGCTGCACTTTCTGCTGCGCGTTCAGCGCGTCATTCAGGGCATCTTTCGCCTGCTGCAACGCCCGCGCCAGCTGTTCGTGCTGGTTAATCAGATCCTGTGACTGCTGTTCTTCTTCGTCGCGTTCCGTCAGCCACTGCTGAATGGCCAGGGTATCCTGCAATCCGAATGTCAGGTTCAGCGGCGCGCTGAGTCGCTGCCAGTTTTCGGTATGCGCATTCAGTTGCTGACTTTCCTGCTCCAGCTGGTTTTGCACGCGTGTTTGCTGTTCTTTCAGACTTTTGATTTTCGCTGCCAGCTCAATGCCGCTGGCCTTTGCCGCATCGAATTCCAGCTGCATTTTCTCGACGCGTTGCGCCGTTTCAGAAGGTTTAACCTCCTGATAGTGTTCAATGGCCGGATGGGATGTGGAACCGCACAGCGGGCAGGCTTTGCCGCTTTGCAGATTGGCTCGTTCAGCTTCGAGGCTGACGATCAGCATTTCCTGTTTATGCAATGCTTTGACGTCGTTCAGGTGCTCCAGCTGTTTCTGACATTGCAGGCGGATCGCGCCCAGACGCTGTTCCTCTTCGGCCAGCTGCGTCTGATATTGCGCCAAATCTTTTTGCTGTTGCTGCACGCGCTGGTTCAGCTGCGGGAAAATCTGCGCGAGTGAATACAGCTGTTGCCGCACCGGGCGCAGCTGCGCCAGCTCTGTTTGCCGTTTCTGCCATGCTGCCAGCGGATGCTGTTTTTCCAGCTCAGCCTGACGCTGTTGTGCGGCGTTCAGCGCCTCGGTCAGCGCGGTCTGGCGGGTCTGATGCTGGCGGCTTTCTTCGTCCAGTTTCTGACGTTCGGCGGTCATTTGCACCCGCGTCGCGTTATGCTCACTGACCAGTTTCTGCACGTCACTGACCGACTGTTGCGTGTCGGCCAGTGATTTACGCCACTGGATAATTTCGCCATCCAGCGGCAGGATTTTTTCTTCGATCAGCGTCTGCGTCTGACGCTGCTCTTCCGCCTGTTTCAGGCGTGCGGTTTGCGCCTGTTCCACCGCCAGAGTCAGCGGCGTCATCTGTGCAATTTGCTGTTCCTGATGCTGCGTGAGCTGCGCCAGTTGCTGCACAAGACGTTGCGATTCATCCTGACAACGCTGTCGATCATTGAGTAACGGACGCAGTTTTTCTGCCGGTTCGCTGCGTGCAAGTTGCTGCAATTGCGGCGCGGCAGCCAAATTTTCCTGCTCTGCGGCACTCAGTTGCTGCTGAGACTGCTGAAGTTTTTGCTGCACCTGCTGCCACTGTTGCAGCCAGTTAAGATCCTGCTGGCGCTGCTGCGCCTGCCGGCTGAGGCTGATTTCCTGCGCATTCAGCTCAGTCAGTTCTGTTTCCAGCGCCTGGCGCTGTTCTTCGCTAAGCAGTTCGATACCGGCCATGCGTTGATGCAAACCGTCCAGGGTGACGCGTGCCTCTTTATGCTGTTCAAACACGCGTTCTGACAGCAGACCGTAGATTTCGGTACCGGTGAGTTCTTCCAGCAGTTCGGCCCGGTCGTTGGCGTCGGCATTCAGAAACGCCGCGAACTGGCCCTGCGACAACATCATCGATTTGGTGAAACGGCCAAAATCCAGTCCGGTCAGTTCGGCGATGGCATCGAGTTTATCGCGCACTTTATCTGCCAGAATTTTGCCGTCGGCCAGCAAGGCCAGCTCGACTTTTGGCGCCTGTAAATTGCCGTCCGGTGAGTTTTTCGCGCGGCGCTGGCTCCAGAATGCGCGATAGCCGATGCCTTTCACTTCAAACTCCACTTCGGCCAGTGACTCGGCGGTATGGCGGGTCATCAGTTCATTCTGACTTGGCGTGACGTTCAGGCGTGGCGTCTGATGATATAGCGCCAGACAAATGGCATCGAGCAGGGTGGTTTTCCCCGCGCCGGTCGGGCCGGTGATGGCGAATAAACCGTTGCTGGCGAACGGCTCGGCGGTGAAATCAATTTTCCATTCGCCTGCCAGCGAGTTCAGGTTTTTTAAACGCAGGCTGAGAATTTTCATTGTGCGCTGCCCTCCGTGCTCTGACCGCTGGTGACCTGTTCGACAACCTGGGCGAACAGCGTGCGCATCCGCGTCTGGCGCGGTTCATCCGTATCCGCTTCCAGCGACAATCTGCGTTCAAAAACGTCGCTGACGCTCAGCTCGCTGAGGGTTTCTTTTTCCTGCTGTTCGATGCTGTGGATCCGTTGTTCTTTACTGCGGCGCAGTAACACGACCTCCACCGGCAGTTCGGCGGTCAGCGCCTGAATGCGGCGCTGAATGTCGCTGAGATAATCCTGCGTCGCCACTTCAATATCCAGCCAGACCGGTTTTGTGGCATCGCCTCCGGTGAAGTGCGCCAGCTGCTGTTCAATCTCCGCCAGCGAGCCTTTGATGATTTGCATCGGCTGGAAAACGGGGATCTCCAGCGTGTCGATGGCGTTGAGCGTGGCACCGTCGAAATCCAGCAGATAGACGCTTTTGGCTTTGCTCAGCTCATCAAAACTGAGCGGAATAGGGGAACCGCTGTAACGGATATGTTCCGTTTTCGCCACGCACTGCGCGCGGTGGATATGTCCGAGCGCCACGTAATCTACCGGCGGGAACGCCTGCGCCGGAAAGGCATCGAGAGTTCCTATATAGATGTCGCGCACGGAATCAGAGGTGCTGACGCCAACGGTGGTCAGATGGCCGGTGGCGATGATTGGCAGCGGCAGACCCAGTTGGTCGCGTTTGGCCTGCGCAGCGTGCCACAGCGCATCATAATGCGCGGCAATGGCTTCCTGTAAGGCCAGCTGTTTGTCGCTGCCGGATTGCCCTGCCTGACTGGCGATTAAATCGCGCGGGCGTAAAAAGGGGATCGCACAGAGTACGGCTCCCGGCGTACCATTGCGCTGATTTAACACCAGCACTTGCTCAGACAGATCTTCGCCGACGGTGGCGATCACCCGGGTATTGAGACAGGAAAGCAGCTCGCGGGACTCATTTAACGTGGCGACGGAGTCATGATTACCCGCCAGCACAATCAGCTGACAGCCGGTGCGTTGTAATTCCACCACGAAGCGGTTATACAGTTCGCGGGCATAGCTCGGCGGTGAGCCGGTATCGAAAATGTCACCGGCCACGATCACGGCATCAACCTGATGATTTTCCACCTGTTCCGTCAGCCAGCGCAGAAAGGCCTGGTGCTCGGCGGCGCGGCTTTTGGTAAAGAAATACTGGCCAAGATGCCAGTCTGAGGTGTGGATCAGGCGCATGAAACTCCCTGTGGTTCGCGGTGCGGTAACAATGGCGCAAAGTATAAACGCCGACGGGGGACGATGTCCTGAGAAAATCGGACGCATTTCAGCAAGATGGCTGTTAAATTGCCGGGTAATGAACCATCCTTTCTATTCATAAATCTGTCACAAAACTGACGCATAATGGCGCCCGCAATCAAATAAAAGATCGCTAACCTATTGGCAGGACCTACGATGGCTAGACGTATATTAGTGGTTGAAGACGAAGCTCCTATTCGTGAAATGGTGTGTTTTGTACTGGAACAAAATGGCTATCAGGCTGTTGAAGCTGAAGATTTTGATTCCGCGGTGGCCCAGCTGGTCGAGCCTTATCCTGAGCTTATCCTGCTCGACTGGATGTTACCGGGCGGTTCCGGTATTCAGTTTATTAAGCACCTTAAACGTGAAGCCCTGACCCGCGAAATCCCGGTGATGATGCTGACCGCACGCGGTGAAGAAGAAGATCGGGTGCGCGGCCTCGAAGTGGGTGCCGATGATTACATCACCAAACCGTTTTCTCCGAAAGAACTGGTTGCCCGCATCAAAGCGGTAATGCGCCGCATTTCTCCGATGGCGGTGGAAGAAGTGATCGACATGCAGGGGCTGAGCCTGGATCCTTCCTCTCACCGGGTGATGGCCAACGAGCAGGCGCTCGACATGGGGCCGACCGAATTCAAATTATTACACTTCTTTATGACCCACTCAGAACGTGTTTACAGCCGCGAACAGTTGCTGAATAACGTCTGGGGCACTAACGTTTATGTGGAAGATCGCACCGTGGACGTGCATATTCGTCGTTTACGTAAAGCGCTGGAAACCAGTGGACATGACAGAATGATTCAGACTGTCCGTGGCACGGGATACCGTTTCTCAACGCGTTATTAATCCCCACAGCGGAGAATCTGTGTGTTAGAACGTTTGTCATGGAAACGGCTGGCCGGCGAATTTTTCCTCTTCTGCCTGCCAGCGATCATTCTCGGCATTTTTGTTGGCCATTTTGGCTGGCTTCTCTTTGCGTCGCTGCTGGCGGCGCTGGGCTGGAACTATTACAACCAGCTTAAACTCTCACATTGGCTGTGGCTTGACCGCAGCATCACCCCGCCAAACGGGCGCTGGAGCTGGGAGCCGCTGTTCTACGGGCTGAACCAGATGCAGATGCGTAACCGTCGTCGTCGTCGCGAATTAGGGCAATTAATTAAACGTTTTCGCAGCGGTGCAGAATCGTTACCTGATGCGGTGGTGCTGACCACCGAAGAGGGCAATATTTTCTGGTGTAACGGTCTGGCGCAGGAACTGCTCGGCTTTCGCTGGCCGGAAGACAACGGGCAGCACATCTTTAATCTTTTGCGCTACCCGGAGTTTCGCGCCTGGATCCAGGCACGTGATTTCAGCCGTGCACTGAATCTTCAGCTGAATAATGAGCATTACGTGGAGTTTCGCGTGATGCCTTATTCTGAAGGGCAATTACTGATGGTGGCGCGGGATGTCACGCAGATGCGTCAGCTCGAGGGCGCGCGACGCAACTTCTTCGCTAACGTCAGCCATGAGCTGCGTACGCCGCTGACCGTTTTGCAGGGCTATCTGGAAATGATGGAAGACGCCAAGCTGGAAGAGCCGTTTCGTTCCAAAGCGCTGGATACCATGCAGGAGCAGACGCGACGCATGGACGGGCTGGTAAAACAGTTGCTGACGCTGTCGAAAATAGAAGCCTCTGCCAATATGGATTTGCACGAGAAAGTCGATATTCCGGTGATGCTCGGCATGCTGGAGCGTGAAGTGCAGACGCTGAGCGGCGGCCAGCATGAGGTCGTATTCCGCATAAACGACAAGCTGAAGGTCTTTGGCAACGAAGATCAACTGCGCAGCGCGGTTTCCAATCTGGTGTACAACGCGGTGAATCACACCCCGGCGGGCACCCGCATTGAAGTCAGCTGGCAGCAAACGCCGCACGGCGCGCAGTTCCAGATAAGCGACAACGGGCCGGGTATTGCGCCTCAGCACCTTCCGCGCCTGACCGAACGTTTCTATCGCGTAGACAAAGCGCGCTCCCGCCAGACCGGCGGCAGCGGGCTGGGCCTGGCGATCGTCAAACATGCCCTGAGCCACCACAACGCCAGGCTGGAAGTCATGAGCGAAGTGGGTGTCGGCACCCGCTTTATGTTTACGCTGGCGCCGCGGTTGATTGTTCCGCAAGACGCCGGTGCGCAAGCTTCCGTTAAGCCTTAACCCTCTCAAGCCTGTTATCTGCGGATTTCAGGCTTTCTTACTCTCTTCCAAATGAACATTTCCTCTAAATGAACATTCTTCCCACTAACGTGAATTTTATTCACGTCCCATGAAGATTCCTCTGTTGCTGATAAGCGTGCTGCATGACACTATCCAATCAAAGACGTTTAGACATCCAGATGTCTATATATAACGCAACGCAATTATTTACTTTGTAAATCATTGGTATTCCGCCATACGCCGCGGGGTGCCTAAAAGGAGTCATGCATGCAACGTACAACCCCTCCATTCCGCGCCGACGTTGTCGGCAGTTTTCTGCGCCCGCTGGCGATTAAAGAAGCGCGTAAACAGTTTCAGGCTGGCGAGATTGATGCCGCTCAGCTGCGCGCTGTGGAAGACACTGAAATTCGTCGCGTGGTGGATTTGCAGCGTGAAGCCGGTCTGCAAGTGGTCACTGACGGCGAATTCCGCCGGGCGTGGTGGCACTTCGATTTCTTCGAAGGGCTGGACGGCGTGGAAGGTTACGACGCGGTGCAGGGGATCCAGTTCAACGGCGTACAAACGAAAGCACGCAGCATTAAAGTGGTGAGTAAACTCGGTTTTGGCGCCCACCCGATGCTGGAAGATTTCCGCTTCCTGAAAAGCATCAGCGGCAACGCGGTGCCAAAAATGACCATTCCAAGTCCGAGTGTGATGCATTTTCGCGGTGGCCGTGACGCCATCAGCAAAGAGGTTTACCCCGACCTGAAAGCGTATTTTGACGATCTGGCACAGGTTTACCGTGACGCCATCAGGGCGTTTTACGATGCCGGTTGCCGTTATCTGCAACTCGACGACACGGTCTGGGCGTACCTGTGTTCAGAGGATCAGAAGAAGCAAATCCGCGAACGTGGGGATTCTCCGGAAGAGTTAGCACGCACTTACGCAGACGTGCTGAATAAAGCCATCGCCGGGAAACCCGACGATCTGGTGATTGGTCTGCATGTTTGTCGTGGCAACTTCCGCTCCACCTGGATTTCAGAAGGCGGCTATGAGCCGGTCGCGGAGATCCTGTTTGGCGGCGTGAACATCGATGCTTTCTTCCTTGAATATGACAACGAGCGTTCCGGTGGTTTCGAGCCGCTGCGCTTCATCAAAAAAGGCCATCAGCAGGCGGTTCTGGGATTGATCACCACAAAATCCGGCGAACTGGAGCTGGCGAAAACGGTGGAAGCGCGTCTTGCAGAAGCGGCTGAGTATCTGGATATCAATCAGATTTGCCTCAGCCCGCAGTGTGGTTTCGCCTCGACAGAAGAGGGCAACAGCCTGACCGAAGCCCAGCAGTGGGAAAAATTAAAACTGGTCGTCGATATCGCTGCGCGCGTCTGGTAAAGGCGTCGCCGGTTATTTATTGACCTCATAAATCTGCTGGATATCGTGCGTGAAATTGCCCGTTCGTGGTGATTTCACGCACTTTTTGCCTTTTCGGGGCATATCTTGTGCTTACTTCGTTCAAAAATCATACATATCATATTGCGTGTTTGCGGCTGTATTTAGTGATAATCGCTGCTCTCAAGCATTAATCTGGTTGAAGACTCTGCTTTTTGGATCTCGGCTTGCCTTTCTGCGCTATAAACGTTTACCTTAGCCCCCGCTGTCGCTCGATACTCCCTGCATAACAACGTAATCATCTGCATATCATCAGGCGTTTTAGGCTCCTTCCGGCTTCATTTTGGTGCTCTCTGGCTTTGTTCGCCATTCATCCTTCTGACCGAGCAGCACGACGACAGCAACGGACACTTTATTCATTTGAACAGGCAACACGACACCAATCATGAGTACTCGTTTAACAAATAAAGATATTCTGGCGTTAGGTTTCATGACCTTCGCTTTATTCGTCGGGGCCGGAAATATTATTTTCCCGCCAATGGTTGGCCTGCAGGCCGGTCCTGAAGTCTGGTGGGCTGCTGCCGGGTTTATGATCACAGCCGTCGGCCTCCCGGTGATGACCGTCATTGCCCTGGCGCGTGTCGGGGGCGGTGTTGACGCCCTGAGCTCACCGATTGGCCGTGGTGCCGGTATTTTGCTGGCCACCGTCTGCTATCTGGCCGTGGGCCCGCTGTTTGCTACGCCACGCACCGCGACCGTCTCCTTTGAAGTGGGGATCGCGCCGATGACCGGTGACGGCCCGCTGCCTCTGCTGATTTATAGCGTGATTTATTTTGCGCTGGTGATCGGCATTTCCCTGTATCCGGGCCGTCTGCTCGATACCGTCGGGCATTTCCTCGCGCCGTTGAAAATGGTTGCACTGGCTGCGCTGGGCGTTGCAGCACTGCTGTGGCCAGCCGGGCAGACAATGCCTGCGGTCGATGCTTATCAAACGGTTCCCTTCTCAAGTGGCTTCGTAAACGGGTATCTGACGATGGATACGCTGGGAGCGCTGGTGTTCGGGATTGTGATCGTTAATGCCGCCCGTTCACGCGGTGTGTCTGATGCTAAGTTGCTGACCCGTTACACTATTCTGGCAGGGTTGATCGCCGGTTTAGGTCTGGTGCTGGTCTATCTCAGCCTGTTCAAACTTGGCGAAAACAGTGCATCACTGGTGCCTGGCGCGACTAACGGCGCGGTGATCCTGCATGCTTATGTGGCGCATACCTTTGGTGGCGTCGGCAGCTTCTTCCTCGGCGCGCTGATTTTCATCGCCTGTATGGTGACGGCGGTTGGCCTGACCTGCGCCTGTGCGGAGTTCTTTGCTCAGTACCTGCCGCTGTCTTATAAAACACTGGTGTTCATTCTGGGTCTGTTCTCCATGCTGGTGTCCAACCTCGGCCTGAGCCATCTGATTCAGATTTCAATTCCGGTGCTGACGGCCATTTACCCGCCATGTATCGCGCTGGTGGTCTTGAGCTTCACCCTGCGCTGGTGGAATAATACGACGCGCATCGTGGCGCCGGTCATGCTGGTCAGTCTGGTGTTCGGTATTGTTGATGGCATCAAAACCTCGGCCTTTGCTGATATCATGCCTGCCTGGACTGCGAACCTGCCACTGGCTGCACAAGGTCTTGCCTGGTTACCGCCGTCAGTATTAATGCTGGTACTGGTGGGGATCTATGACAAAATCAGTGGCCCGCGCAGCGTCACGGCGCATCAATAATTATCGGGTGAAGGTTCCACAGTAGTTGAGTGAATTGTTCGCCAATCAGGCCACGGAAACCATTTCCGTGGCTTTTTCATTGGCAGGGTGCAGGTGTTTTTTTGAATTGGCATTGTGATTTTTAAAATACAGAGACGGGTTAAGGTACATGCAAGAATCAGCTGAACAACCAACCGGGCAGCCAGAAGCGCCGGGCACGAAGCTAAAACGCGGTCTGACAACGCGTCATATTCGCTTTATGGCATTGGGATCAGCCATCGGAACCGGGCTGTTTTATGGATCGGCGGATGCCATCAAACTGGCAGGGCCCAGCGTATTGCTGGCATATCTGGTCGGCGGCATCATCGCCTTTATCATCATGCGCGCACTCGGCGAAATGTCGGTGCATAACCCGCAAAGCGGTTCGTTCTCACGCTATGCCCAGGACTACCTCGGGCCAATGGCGGGCTATATCACTGGCTGGACCTACTGTTTCGAAATCCTCATTGTGGCGATCGCCGACGTTACCGCCTTCGGCATATATATGGGCGTCTGGTTCCCGGATGTGCCGCAGTGGACGTGGGTGCTCAGCGTCGTACTGATCATCGGCGCCATCAATTTAGTCAGTGTGAAGGTGTTCGGCGAGCTGGAGTTCTGGTTCTCCTTCTTCAAAGTGCTGACGATTATCATCATGATCGTGGCGGGTTTTGGCATTATCTTCTGGGGCATCGGCAACGGCGGCCAGGCAACAGGTATCCATAATTTGTGGAGCCACGGCGGATTCTTCAGCCAGGGCATCATGGGGACTATCCTGTCGTTACAGCTGGTGATGTTCGCTTATGGCGGTATTGAAATCATTGGTATTACGGCCGGTGAAGCGGAAGATCCGAAGAAGTCGATTCCGAAAGCCATTAACTCGGTTCCGCTGCGTATTCTGGTGTTTTACGTGGGTACTCTGTTTGTCATCATGTCGATTTTCCCGTGGAATCAGATCGGTACGCAGGGGAGTCCGTTTGTACTGACATTCCAGCATATGGGGATCACTGCCGCGGCGGGTATTCTGAACTTCGTGGTGATCACTGCGTCGTTGTCGGCTATCAACAGCGATGTGTTTGGCGTGGGCCGTATGTTGCACGGAATGGCAAAGCAGGGGCAGGCGCCTAAAATGTTCAGCAAAGTGTCGCGTCTGGGCACACCGTGGGTCACGGTGCTGGTGATGATGGCCGCGTTGCTGATTGCTGTTTACCTCAACTACATCATGCCTTCGAATGTGTTTTTGGTGATCGCGTCTCTGGCGACATTTGCGACCGTCTGGGTGTGGATAATGATCCTGTTCTCGCAGATTGGTTTTCGTCGCAAGCTGAGCAAGCAGCAGGTTAAAGAGCTCGAGTTCCCGCTGCGTGGCGGCGTGTATACCTCGGTGTTCGGTATTATCTTCCTGGTGTTTATCATCGGCCTGATTGGTTACTTCCCGGATACCCGCGTGTCGCTTTACGTCGGTATGGTGTGGGTTGCCGCCCTGCTGATTGGGTATGCCTTCAAGCTGCGTAATGACCGCAAGAAGCAGGCAGTGGCACTGAGTAAGTAAGCAAGCACTTACCTTTCGGTAAAAAAAAGCCCCCGATATCTTCAAGGTATCGGGGGCTTTTTGTTGTCAGTTAATAGCCGATGGCCGCGCCTGCTGGCCGCCGCACATCATTCGCGCCATAGAGATAACCTTCGCGAACCTTGCCTGATACCGCCGAGTCATTACCCGAAGTGGCAGAGGTGACACCTGCCGCCCCCGGTAACCCCACCATAATCAACTCCGTCGCGCCCCACGGCGTCTGTTCCACCATTTTATAGCCCATCTTTTGCAGGATGTTCAGGCTGTCAGGAGAAACACCGCGCTGCTCGTAATACACTTCGTCCGGCAGCCATTGGTGGTGAATACGTGGTGCGTTCACGGCTTCCTGCGGTGCCATGCCGTGGTCGATGACATTGAGCGCGGACTGCAACGTAATGGTGATGATGCGTGAACCGCCCGGCGATCCCAGAACCATAAAGATTTTACCGTCTTTAGTCACCAGACTCGGGCTCATCGACGATAGTGGGCGCTTACCGGGGGCGATAGAATTTTTAACGCCCTGGACCAGACCGAAGAGATTCTTCTCACCGACTTTTACCGTGAAATCATCCATTTCGTCGTTGAGGAAAAAACCGGTGCCGGGCGCGATCACCACAGAACCAAACAGACCGTTGATGGTGTAGGTGGTGGAGACGGCGTTACCCATTTTATCGACGATGGAATAGTGCGTCGTTTCCGGTTTTTCGTGCGGTTCCATGCCCGGCTGAACGGAAGTCGATGGGGTGGCTTTATCCGCTTCTATCTTTTTACGGATTTCTTCGGCGTAACTTTTGCTGATCAGACGATCGACAGGATTTTTTACAAACGCCGGATCGCCGAGGTAAGTATTACGATCCATATAAGCATGACGCATGGCTTCGGTCATGACGTGAATCGACGCCGCTGAATTGAAGCCCATGCTTTTCAGATCATAGCCTTCCACAATGTTGAGGATTTCGCACATCGTGACGCCGCCGGAGCTTGGCGGTGGCGCAGACACGAATTTATAGCCACGATAGCTGCATGAAACCGGCGTGTCTTCGGTGACTTTATAATTTGCGAAATCTGCCGCCGTCAGGATGCCGCCGCCTTTTTTAGAGGCAGCTTCGACCGCCTGCGGGATTTTTCCTTTATAGAAAGCGTCCGGGCCATTTTTCGAAATGGCTTCCAGCGTGTTGGCTAAGTCGGTTTGCACCAGTTTATCGCCGGGCTGCAACGCGCTGCCATCTTTGCGCAGGAAGATGCGCGCTGCTTCAGGATCCTCTTTGAAGCGGTCAACCTTGGTGTCGAGAATATCGGTATCGGCGCGGGTCAGTTCGAAACCCTGACGTGCGAGTTTAATGGCCGGTGCCATGACCTGCTGACGTGTCAGCGTCCCGTATTCCTTCTGGACTGTATCCATGCCCAATACCGTGCCCGGTACGCCAGCGGCCAGATAGCCGTAAAGGCTTGCGCCTTTTTTCACATTCCCGTCGGCATCCAGGTACATATTGGCGCTGGCGGCCGCTGGTGCCATTTCACGGAAGTTAATAAAAGTGTCTTTTCCGTCGGCCAGATGCACCGTCATGAAGCCACCGCCGCCAATGTTGCCACAACATGGGTTGACGACGGCCTGCGCGTAGCCGACAGCCACGGCGGCATCAATGGCGTTACCGCCCATTTTCAAAATATCGACGCCGACCTGAGAGGCCAGATATTGCGAGGTGACGACCATCCCGTTTTTGGCTTCCACCGCAGGACTGGACGCGGCGTACAGCGGCAGGCTGGTCAGCATGGTGAGTGCGATGAGTGATTTCCGTAACATATAGGCTCCTGTTTTAACCCTGTCTTTTAAGTCATAACCTTCAGGTTATTGTGTGATATCACTTTTTTTATGACGACTGTGTTCCGTTCGTCTGAGGAAATGATGCAAAGCGCACGCCATTGTGAACGAAACATGTCGTTTTCAGCGTAGACGTAAAAGAGGAGCGTAAGGAAAGGAAGGGGAAAAAATGTGATCCCGCCGGACGGCAGGCATAAAAAAACGGCCAGCAAAGCTGACCGTTATTGAACGTGAAATCCGTGAAGGGATTACAGGTTTGACGCGTTTTCAGACAGGTATTTAGCCACGCCATCCGGAGATGCGCCCATGCCTTTTTTGCCTTTTTCCCACTGAGCCGGGCACACTTCGCCGTGCTCTTCGTGGAATTGCAGCGCGTCAACCATACGCAGCATTTCGTCGATGTTACGACCCAGTGGCAGATCGTTCACTACCTGGTGACGTACAACGCCTTCTTTGTCGATCAGGAAGGAACCGCGCAGTGCAACGCCAGCGTCCGGATGTTCGATACCGTAAGCTTTCTGAATTTCGCGTTTGATGTCAGCAACCATCGCGTACTTAACAGGACCGATGCCGCCTTTCTCAACAGGGGTGTTACGCCATGCGTTGTGAACGAACTCGGAGTCGAAGGATACGCCTACTACTTCTACGCCACGATTCTGGAATTCTTCGTAACGGTGATCAAACGCGATCAGTTCAGAAGGGCAGACGAAAGTGAAGTCCATTGGCCAGAAGAAGATAACAGTTGGTTTGCCTGCAGTGTGTTTTTTGAAGTTGAAGTTTTCAACTACTTCGCCGCTACCAAGTACTGCTGCTGCGGTGAAGTCAGGGGCTGGGCGAGTTACCAGAACCATAATATTACTCCTTATGAAACCCAAAAGGGCGTCGTAGGTGAGAGGAAAGGGTGAACAAAACGACTGCCAGTATAGGGGCAAGCCCGAAGTGAATAAACCCCATCGCGCCAATCAATCAGATAGCATCCGGCTATCAGTTTTTGAAGTATGTCCCATCGTTCTTTAACAACAGACACTTAATTGCAAAATATTGTGTTCATTCTCACAAATTCAACGCGGTTTGTCAGATTTGCCGGTCTTTCGCCTGTTGCATCATGACCGGATAAAACTGCCAGAAAAGCTGTTCGAGGGCGTCGTAATTCAGTTCGATATCATGGAATGAGCCGGTCAGTGCACTGAGCTTTGGCCGACGGCTGGCCATGCCGCGTAATACGTCGCCTATAAAAGGCAGCGCGGCATAACGTTCCATCCAGCGTTCCGGCCACAGATAAGCATTCAGATTCCGGAAACGCTCTGGCATTTCAGGCAACTGCGGTTCAATTTCCTGCTGACAGTCGTCAAGAAAGTCTTCCAGGGATTGCTGCGGATGAATGCTGGCCCAATGGCGGGAGAGAAAATGGTCCCACACGACGTCCAGAGTGATGGGTGATACGCGGCGAAAATCATCACGAAAATAACTGCGCGCAATTCTGACTTCCGGCAGGGAATCGGTGAGGGTATCGACGCGGCGGTGCATGCGGATCCCGCTGACGATGTCATCGGAATATTGCCCCTCAGGGTTGCCGCGAACGAAGTCCGCCAGCAGATTGCCTAACAGGGAGCTGTCGGCCAGAGAGGCCAGATGGAGGTGAGCTAAAAAATTCATTGGCCGAGTATAACGCAGTAAATGTGATCCCTGACAGGGTGGCCGCCTTTATTCGCGCAGAAGCTTGCAGGGGATGCCTCGTCCCACTAGACTAAGCCGCCTGTTTTTGTCGTTAAAGTGAAGTGAAAAACCATGCGTGTTGCCGATTTTTCTTTTGAACTCCCTGAATCCCTGATTGCCCGCTATCCGCAAACCCAGCGCAGCGGCTGTCGTTTGTTGTCTCTGGACGGGCCGGGCGGTGAGTTAACGCACGGCGTGTTCACCGATATTCTCGATAAAATCCTGCCTGGCGATTTGCTGGTATTTAACAATACCCGTGTGATCCCGGCCCGCGTGTTTGGCCGTAAGGTCAGCGGCGGCAAGATTGAAGTGCTGGTCGAGCGGGTGCTCGATTCGCACCGCGTTCTGGCGCACGTTCGCGCGTCCAAATCCCCTAAACCGGGGGCAGAATTGCTGCTCGGTGATAAAGAAGACATTAAAGCCACTATGGTGGCCCGTCACGATACGCTGTTTGAGCTGGAATTTAATGAAGATCGTGATGTCTTTACTCTGCTCAACGAAATCGGCCATATGCCGCTGCCGCCGTATATCGACCGCCCTGATGAAGATGCCGACCGCGAGCTGTATCAGACCGTCTACAGCGAACGTCCGGGTGCTGTCGCCGCGCCGACCGCCGGTTTGCATTTCGATGAGCCGCTGATGGATGCGCTGAAAGCCAAAGGCGTGGAGTTCGCTTTTGTGACGCTGCACGTAGGCGCGGGCACCTTCCAGCCGGTGCGCGTGGACACTATCGAAGACCACATTATGCACGCCGAGTATGCTGAAGTGCCGCAGGACGTGGTCGATGCCGTGCTGGCGTGTAAAGCGCGCGGTAATAAAGTCGTGGCCGTGGGCACCACCTCTGTGCGTTCGCTGGAAAGTGCCGCGAAAGCCAGCGAAGATGCGCTGATTGCGCCATTCTTCGGCGATACTAAGATCTTCATCTATCCGGGTTATCACTATCAGGTGATTGATTCCCTGATCACTAACTTCCATCTGCCTGAATCGACGTTGATCATGCTGGTGTCGGCGTTTGCCGGTTATAAAAATACGATGAATGCCTACCATCAGGCTGTCGCAGAGCAGTACCGTTTCTTCAGTTATGGTGATGCAATGTTCATCAACCGTAACCCGCTGGCGCCGCAGGAAGTGGTCGGCCAGTAACGTTTTTGTAACTACCCGCCCGGACGCACTCGGTGTATCCGGGCTTTCTTTTCCGGGCGTCATGCCACGGACTTAACCTCATCAGACTGTTTCTCTGATGCTGGAGGCAATGTGAAGTACGAATTAAGCACTACCGATGGCCGCGCACGTCGCGGACGTCTGGTCTTTGAACGTGGCGTGGTCGAAACCCCGGCATTTATGCCAGTGGGCACTTACGGCACCGTAAAAGGCATGACCCCGGAAGAAGTTAAAGATACCGGCGCGCAAATCCTGCTGGGCAACACTTTCCACCTGTGGCTGCGCCCGGGTCAGGAAATCATGAAACTGCATGGCGATCTGCACGATTTCATGAACTGGCACGGCCCGATCCTCACCGATTCCGGCGGCTTTCAGGTGTTCAGCCTGGGGGCGATGCGTAAAATCAAAGAAGAGGGTGTGCATTTCCGCAATCCGATCAACGGCGATCCGGTCTTCCTGAGCCCGGAAAAATCCATGGAGATCCAATACGATCTCGGTTCTGACATCGTGATGATCTTCGACGAATGTACGCCGTATCCTGCTGACTGGGATTACGCAAAACGCTCCATGGAGATGTCTTTGCGCTGGGCAAAACGCAGCCGCGATCGCTTCAACGAATTGAATAATAAGAATGCTTTGTTCGGGATTATTCAGGGCAGCGTTTACGAAGATTTACGAGATGTATCATTAAAAGGGCTGGTAGATATCGGCTTTGATGGTTACGCTGTGGGCGGTTTGGCGGTAGGCGAGCCGAAAGAGGACATGCACCGTATCCTTGAGCACGTTTGCCCGCAAATCCCGGAAGACAAACCTCGTTATCTGATGGGCGTCGGTAAACCGGAAGATTTGGTGGAAGGCGTGCGTCGCGGTGTGGATATGTTTGACTGTGTTATGCCAACGCGTAACGCCCGTAACGGTCACTTATTTGTCACCGATGGCATCGTCAAAATCCGAAATGCCAAGTATAAATCTGATACGACAACGCTGGATGAACACTGTGATTGCTACACATGTCGCAATTATAGCCGCGCCTACTTGCATCATCTCGACCGTTGCAACGAAATTCTGGGTGCCCGTTTGAATACCATCCACAATTTGCGCTATTACCAGCGTTTGATGGCCGGTTTACGCCAGGCTATTGAAGAGGGTAAATTAGAGCTCTTTGTGACAGACTTCTACGAGCGTAAAGGCAAACCGGTTCCGCCTTTAAACTTCTGATTTCTTAGTCGTGTCGGCATCTCCGAAAGGCGGTGCCGATTTTATCATTTGTTGAGCCGTCATAATGGGGTATTGTGCGAGACGTTTCATCGCCAGACTCCATTTTGGAAATACGGTTTTTTTTACAACAACTATTTTGCTTCACAACAACAATGAGGGAATTTAAATGAGTCTTTTCATTTCCGATGCTGTCGCAGCTTCCGGCGCACCGTCACAGGGAAGTCCTTACTCTCTGGTTATTATGCTGGTGGTTTTTGGTCTGATTTTCTATTTCATGATCCTGCGCCCGCAGCAGAAACGTTCTAAAGAACACAAAAAACTGATGGATTCCATCGGTAAAGGTGACGAAGTGATGACCACCGGTGGCCTGATCGGTCGCGTAACGAAAGTGGCTGAAACTGGCTATGTCGTCATCGCACTGAACGACACTAACGAAGTGATGATCAAGCGTGACTTCGTGGCAGCTGTCCTGCCAAAAGGCACGATGAAGTCTATCTAATTTTCGATTTTCCCGAAGGGAACTGCCGTGTTAAACCGTTATCCTGCGTGGAAGTATCTGATGCTGATCGTTGTGGTCATCGTCGGGCTGCTTTATGCACTTCCCAACCTTTATGGTGAGGATCCGGCTGTTCAAATCACTGGTGCTCGGGGTTCCGACGCCAGTGAAGCAACGCTGGACCAAGTCCGTAACGTATTAGATCAAAGCAAAATCCAGATCAAATCAGTTGCTCTGGAGAATGGCGCTATTCTTGCCCGTTTCAAAGACACGGATGTACAGCTTCGTGCACGTGAAGCGCTGACTGAAGCGCTGGGCGACAAGTTTGTTATTGCACTTAACCTGGCACCGGCAACGCCGCGCTGGTTGAGCATGCTGGGCGCCGAGCCGATGAAGCTGGGCCTCGACTTACGTGGTGGTGTGCACTTCCTGATGGAAGTGGATATGGATACTGCGCTGAGTAAGCTGCAAGAGCAGACGATGGACAACATGCGCAGCGATCTGCGCGACAAGAATATTCCTTATGCCACGGTGCGTAAGCTCGACAACTATGGCGTTGAAGTGCGTTTTCGTGATGCTGCCACCCGCGATTCTGCGGTCAGCTACCTGAGCCCACGTCACCGCGATTTAGTGATCACCAACAGCGGCGATAACGCCATTCGCGTGGTGATGACTGATGCTCGCATGAATGAAGCCCGCGAGTATGCCGTTCAGCAAAACATCACCATCCTGCGTAACCGTGTAAACCAACTGGGTGTGGCCGAGCCGCTGGTACAACGTCAGGGTTCTGACCGTATCGTCGTTGAGCTGCCGGGTATTCAGGATACGGCGCGTGCGAAAGAAATTCTGGGCGCCACGGCGACACTGGAATTCCGTCTGGTGAATACCAATGTGGATGCCACTGCTGCAGCGTCTGGCCGCGTGCCGGGTGACAGCGAAGTGAAAAATACCCGTGAAGGCCGCCCGGTTGTCTTGTACAAACGCGTGATCCTGACCGGTGACCATATCACTGACTCCACATCCAGCATGGATGAGTACAATCAGCCGCAGGTTAACATCTCTCTCGACAGCGCTGGCGGTAACGCCATGTCTAACTTCACTAAGGATAACATCGGTAAACCGATGGCTACCCTGTTCGTGGAGTACAAAGACAGCGGTAAGAAAGATGCCAATGGCCGTTCAATTCTGGCGAAACAAGAAGAAGTTATTAACGTGGCGACGATTCAGTCACGTCTGGGTAACAGCTTCCGTATCACCGGTGTAAACGATCCGAATGAAGCCCGTCAGCTGTCTCTGCTGCTGCGCGCCGGTGCGTTGATCGCGCCAATCCAGATTGTTGAAGAACGTACCATCGGCCCGACCTTAGGGATGGAAAATATCAAGCAAGGTCTGGAAGCCTGTCTGGCAGGACTTGTGGTCTCAATTATCTTCATGCTGTTCTTCTATAAGAAGTTCGGTCTGATTGCGACCTCTGCGCTGATTGCTAACCTGGTGCTTATTGTTGGGATCATGTCTCTGATACCTGGGGCAACACTCACGATGCCGGGTATTGCGGGTATCGTATTAACCCTTGCCGTAGCGGTGGATGCCAACGTACTGATCAACGAACGTATTAAGGAAGAACTTAGTAACGGACGTTCAGTGCAGCAGGCCATTGATGAAGGTTACAAAGGCGCGTTCAGCTCCATCTTTGATGCCAACGTCACGACGCTAATCAAGGTCATCATCCTGTATGCCGTCGGCACCGGGGCAATTAAAGGCTTTGCGATTACAACCGGTATTGGTGTAGCGACGTCAATGTTTACCGCAATCGTCGGTACTCGTGCCCTCGTAAATCTGTTGTACGGCGGCAAGCGCATCAAAAAGCTGTCTATCTGAGGAGTGCGTTGTGGCACAGGAATATACTGTTGAACAATTAAACCACGGCCGTAGAGTCTATGACTTTATGCGCTGGGATTACTGGGCTTTCGGTATCTCTGGTTTCCTGTTGATCCTTTCTATCGCCATTATCGGTGTGAAAGGTTTTAACTGGGGTCTGGATTTCACCGGCGGTACGGTTATTGAAATCTCGCTGGAAAAACCTGCGGATTTGGACATGATGCGTGCTTCGCTTGAGAAATCAGGCTTTGCAGAACCGCTGGTACAGAATTTTGGTAGCAGCCGCGACATCATGGTTCGTATGCCACCGACTAAGGGTGAAACAGGCGGCCAGGAACTGGGTGCTAAAGTTCTTAGCGTGATTAACGAAACGACCAGCCAGAATGCCCAGGTGAAACGTATCGAGTTCGTTGGCCCAAGTGTAGGGGCTGATTTGGCGCAAAATGGTGCGATGGCGCTGTTAGTGGCATTGATCGCAATCCTGGTTTACGTCGGTTTCCGCTTCGAGTGGCGTCTGGCAGCAGGTGTTGTTATCGCGCTTGCTCACGACGTTGTGATCACCATGGGCGTGCTCTCGTTGTTCCATATCGAGGTTGACCTGACCATCGTTGCTTCACTGATGTCGGTTATCGGTTACTCGCTTAACGACAGCATCGTCGTATCGGACCGTATTCGTGAGAACTTCCGCAAGATCCGTCGCGGGACATCTTACGAAATCTTTAACGTGTCGTTGACCCAGACGTTGCACAGAACATTGATCACATCCGGTACCACGTTAGTCGTGATCCTGATGCTGTATTTGTTTGGTGGTGCATTGCTGCGTGGTTTCTCACTGACCATGTTGATTGGTGTTTCAATCGGTACGGCTTCATCGATATATGTTGCTTCGGCGCTGGCCCTGAAACTGGGTATGAAGCGTGAACACATGTTGCAGCAAAAAGTGGAAAAAGAAGGTGCAGATCAGCCTTCGATTCTGCCTTAATCTGCTGATGGTTCAGTGATCAAAAAACCCCGCGCTGCGGGGTTTTTTTTGCCTGAAATTCGGGATGTTATGGCTGAACGGGTGCGGCAGAAGGCGGTACGGTGGCGACAATATTGTGCAGATGGACAAAGCCCAGCGTTTCCATCGTGACCTGACTGAATTTCACCTCGAAGGTTTTCAACGGTCCGGGCAGCAAATCCGCTTCCACGTTGATGTTTTGGGTTTGCATATCGACGGTCAGCGGTTTGCCGGTGACCGGATCCAGCTGGCCCCAGCTCAGTGACGCGGTAAATGGCGGCAGCGGATTGCCGGCATCGTTTTTCACTTCTAACACCGCTTGTAAACCGCTGGCATCCGGTGCCACGCGCAGCAATGTCACGGTCAGCTCACCCAGATCACTTTTCAGCAGGGCAGGGCTCTTAGCCGCAGGCAGCAAATAGACGCCATTGCTGGACTGCCGGTTCAGCGTGGTTTGCTGTTCAAGTGCGACCGCCAAATCGGTCAGCCGTTGCAGTTTCTGATTCAGCTGACCCACTTCCGATTTCAATTCCGGCAGCTGTGGATTTTGCTGCGCGCAGCCCTGCAGGCTCAGCAACGTGGCGCCGATAAGCCAAAGGCGGGGGTGTTTCGTCATATCAGAGATTTCCTTTCTTCTGCCCGATGCAACATCCGTCCGGGCACTAATAGAGAGCCTAAGTTTAACCCGATGTCGATGAAAGTAGCGACAGCCTTTGTTGTCTGCACACTTCGGGTTAAACTGATGTCCAATTGAGTTCGCGATCAGGAAGTGCTATGCATTGCCCATTTTGTGCTGCTGTTGATACTAAAGTGATTGATTCCCGCCTGGTGGGTGACGGATCGCAGGTTCGCCGTCGCCGTCAGTGCCTGGTGTGCCATGAACGTTTCACCACTTTTGAAGTGGCGGAACTGGTGATGCCGCGTGTCATTAAAAGCAATGAAGTCCGCGAACCCTTTAACGAAGATAAATTACGCGGCGGCTTACTGAAAGCGCTGGAAAAACGGCCGGTCAGTTCTGACGATGTTGAAACCGCCATCAGCCACATTAAGTCGCAGCTGCGCGCCACCGGCGAGCGTGAAATTCCCGCTAAGATGATCGGCAATCTGGTAATGGATGCCCTGAAAGGGCTGGATAAAGTGGCCTACATTCGTTTCGCATCGGTCTATCGCAGCTTTGAAGATATTCGTGAATTTGGTGAAGAGATCGCCCGTCTTCAGGATTAAGGAAAACTGATGTTCCCCGAACAGCCTGCTGCACCACAATCTGCTGAATTACCCTCCGATGAACGCTTTATGGCGCGCGCTTTCGAGCTGGCGCGTCGCGGGCGTTTCACCACCACACCGAATCCCAACGTCGGTTGTGTCATTGTCTCCGGGGGTGACATCGTCGGTGAAGGCTACCATTTGCGTGCCGGTGAGCCTCATGCCGAAGTCCATGCGCTGCGCATGGCCGGTGAAAAAGCCAGAGGCGCGACGGCCTATGTGACACTCGAACCGTGCAGCCATCATGGCCGCACGCCGCCTTGTGCCGATGCTTTACTGGCGGCAGGCATCACCCGGGTTGTGGCAGCGATGCAGGATCCTAATCCGGAAGTTGCCGGGCGAGGGTTATACCGTCTGAAGCAAAATGGCGTGGATGTCAGCCATGGGCTGATGCATTCGCAGGCGGAAGCCGTCAATCTCGGCTTTCTGAAACGCATGCGCACCGGTTTCCCTTACGTACAACTGAAAATGGGCGCATCGCTGGATGGCCGGACAGCGATGGCCTCAGGCGAAAGTCAGTGGATCACCTCGGCGGCGGCGCGCGCTGACGTGCAGCGTTTTCGCGCAGAAAGCTCAGCGGTTCTGAGCACCAGCGCCACGGTGCTGGCCGATAATCCCTCGCTGAATGTGCGCTGGCGCGAACTGGGCAGTGATGTGCAGGCCGTTTACCCTGAGCAGAGCCTTCGCCAGCCGCTGAGAATTATCCTCGACAGCCAGAACCGCGTGACGCCACAGCATCAGCTGGTGAATTTACCCGGCGACGTTCTGCTGGCCCGTCTTGAAAAAGATCAGCTGGCCTGGCCTGATTCCGTTGAACAATGGTGCGTTCCGGGACGCGAAAATCGCATCGATCTGGTTCTGCTTATGATGCAACTGGCGAAACGTCAGGTAAATTCCATCTGGGTGGAAGCCGGTGCTCAACTTGCCGGGGCCTTATTACAAGCGGGTCTGGTTGATGAATTAATCGTTTATATGGCACCTAAGTTATTGGGTGATAATGGCCGCGCACTGTGCGAACTGCCCGGATTGCAGCATCTGAAAGATGCGCCGGAATTCGTTTTCAGTGATGTCCGGCAGATTGGCCCGGATCTGCGTTTACGTCTGAAGCCGGTGTACTGAGCATTTTACTCCTCCTCTGTTTGCACGGGTTTGAAAAGCCCGTGTCCAGACAGGGTAATTTTATGATAGAATCCGCCCCCCTGCGGCTGGGGTTGAGAAACTCCTGAACCCACTTTAAGGAAAACTATGAACGTTATTGAAGGTGTTGTAGCCACGCCTAACGCGCGCGTAGCGATCGCGATTGCTCGTTTTAACAATTTCATCAACGACAGCCTGCTTTCCGGTGCTATTGATGCGTTGAAACGTATTGGTCAGGTCAGCGATGACAACATCACCGTAGTCTGGGTCCCGGGCGCATACGAATTGCCTCTGGCAACCCGTGCTCTGGCTGAAAGCGGAAAGTACGACGCCGTTGTTGCGCTCGGTACAGTGATCCGCGGGGGCACAGCCCACTTTGAATTCGTCGCGGGCGAATGCAGCTCTGGCCTGTCCAGCGTTGCCATGAACAGCGAAATCCCGGTTGCCTTTGGTGTGCTGACGACAGAAAGCATCGAACAAGCCATTGAACGCGCAGGGACAAAAGCCGGTAACAAGGGTGCAGAAGCTGCACTGACCGCGCTTGAAATGATTAATGTTATCAAGGCTATTAAGGCCTGAATCTAGTTAAGGGGAAATCCGTGAAACCTGCTGCTCGTCGCCGCGCCCGTGAATGTGCCGTTCAGGCGCTTTACTCCTGGCAGTTGTCGAAAAATGACATCGCCGATGTTGAATTAGAATTCCTGACCGAGCAGGATGTCAAAGATGTAGACATTGCCTATTTCCGCGAACTGCTGGCTGGTGTAGCAAACAGTGCAGAGAAACTCGATGCATTGATGGCGCCATACCTGTCACGTCAGCTGGATGAATTAGGCCAGGTGGAAAGAGCGATCTTGCGTCTGGCTCTGTTTGAGCTGAGCAAGCGCCAGGATGTCCCTTATAAAGTGGCCATCAATGAAGCGATCGAACTGGCGAAAACCTTCGGCGCTGAAGACAGTCACAAATTTGTGAACGGTGTGCTGGACAAAGCGGGCCCGCATATTCGCAAGAAATAATGTCAGCAAGGGTCAGCCCGACGGATAAATGATCACACTCATTTTCACCCGATTGCTGTCTTCGTTGATACTCTGGTGATGTCACCTCGCTTATCCTTTGTGTGACACCCTTCTTAAGGCCGGTTTTCCGGCCTTAAGTCATTCTAACGATTTGGAATTGTATTATGGCATCCGGCGAATTTGACGTAATCAATCGCTACTTTAACCGGTTCAGAACCGCCAGACAGGATGTTCAGTTAGGCATTGGTGATGATTGTGCCTTACTGACGGTTGGCGAAAAACAACTCCTCGCCGTCAGCACTGATACGCTGGTCGAAGGCATCCATTTCCTGAAAACCATTTCTCCGGCCGATCTCGGCTACAAAGCGCTGGCGGTGAATCTCAGTGATTTAGCGGCAATGGGCGCGGATCCTGCCTGGGTTTCTCTCGCGCTGACGCTGCCCGAGGTCAATGCTGACTGGCTACAGTCTTTCAGTGACAGCTTGTTCGAACAACTCAATTACTACGGTATGCAACTGATTGGCGGTGATACCACCCGCGGTCCGTTGAGCATGACGTTAACCATTCAGGGGCTGGTGCCGGTCGGTCGCGCATTGACGCGTTCTGGTGCCGGTGTGGGCGACTGGATTTTCGTGACAGGTACGCTGGGCGACAGTGCCGCGGGTCTGGCCGTTGTGCTGGAACAGCTGAACATCACTGATGATAAAACGCGTGAGTTCCTGCTCAAACGCCATCTGCGGCCATCGCCTCGCGTTCTGCAAGGTCAGGCATTGCGTGATCTGGCGACGTCGGCTATCGATCTCTCCGACGGGCTGATTTCCGATTTGAAGCACATTCTGAAAGCCAGTGATTGCGGCGCGCGCCTGGATCTGGATGCCATTCCGTTCTCTGATGCCATGAAGTCACTCGGCGATCCGGAACAGGCACTGAAATGGGCACTGACCGGCGGCGAAGATTACGAACTGTGCTTCACCGTGCCGGAAATCAATCGCGGCGCGGTGGACGCGGCGCTGAGTCATCTTGGCGTTGATTTTACCTGCATCGGCCAGATTGCTCCCCTTTCCGAAGGCCTCAAACTGATGCGGGCCGGTTCACCGGTGCAACTGGAATGGCAGGGTTTCGACCATTTTGCCTGAGCCGATGTTCTGACGGTGTGTAAGAAGTAAAAAAGGCGCTGCATGTTGATTCTGCAGCGCCTTTTCTGTTTTTAACCTGAGAGGGTTTCGCCCGTTTTACTCAAATCCGACAGCCTGATGCGGCACATAAGCCATTTCAAGTTCGGCGATTTCTTCAATCGACAGTTTGATGTTCAGCGCAGCAATCGCATCGTCGAGATGGGCAGGGCGGGAAGCGCCGATGATAGGGGCGGTGATCACATGTTTGCTGAGGATCCACGCCAGCGCGATCTGCGCGCGCGGAACACCGTGATCTTCCGCGATTTTACCCACACGTTCGGCTATTTTACCGTCGGCTTCATCCGTGGCATCGTACAGCGTGTTGGCAAAACTGTCAGACACCGAACGGGCGGTGGTTTCTCCCCATGGGCGCGTAAGCTTACCGCGCGCCAGCGGACTCCACGGCAGAACCGCGATGTTTTCTTCCAGACACAACGGGTACATTTCCTTCTCTTCTTCACGCTGGATCAGGTTGTACTGATCCTGCATCGAGACGAAGCGCGCCCAGCCATTTTGCTGCGAAACATCCAGCGCCTGCTTAAACTGGTGGGCATGCATGGAAGAAGCCCCGATAAAACGCGCCTTTCCGGCTTTCACCACGTCATTGAGTGCTTCAAGCGTTTCCTCAATTGGCGTGTTGTAATCCCAGCGGTGGATTTGTAGCAGATCGACATACTCCATGCCGAGGCGGCGCAGACTGTCGTCGATAGATTGCATAATCGACGCGCGGGACAATCCGCCTTCCAGGCCGGTAATCGGATAAAACACTTTGGTGGCGACGACGATCTGGTCGCGTTTCGCGAAGTCTTTCAGCGCCCGCCCGACGATCTCTTCGCTGCTGCCATCGGAATAGCTGTTGGCGGTGTCAAAAAAGTTAATGCCTGCATCCAGCGCCTGTTTAATGATTGGGCGACTGCTTTCTTCAGGTAAGGTCCAGGCATGTCTGCCGCGATCCGGTTCGCCATACGTCATACAACCCAGACACAGTTGCGATATTTTCAGACCGGTTTTTCCCAACGTGGTGTATTGCATTGCATCTCTCCGTAAAAGCCTGCGTGATAACCGGCAGGCGTTAAAAAATGATTAGCATGCTTAACTGTAGCTCACAGAATGGCGGGATTGGGGAAGACAGGAAGATGTGGGGAAAGAAACCCCTCTTTCAGGCGAAAGAGGGGAAATGATCAGGCCAGCCAGTCGGTGATTTGACGGTCAATACCTTCGGCATCGAGCCCGACATCATGACGGATTTCGTCTTGTGTACCCTGTGGCACAAAGTGGTCCGCCAGACCGATATTCAATACCGGCACTAACATGCGTTTTGCCATCAGCAGCTCATTCACACCGCTGCCTGCGCCACCCATGATGGCGTTTTCTTCCAGCGTCACCAGCACTTCATGGCTTGCCGCCAGTTCGAGAATCAGTGCTTCGTCGAGCGGTTTAACAAAGCGCATATCCACGACGGTGGCATTACGTTTTTCAGCCGCTTCCAGCGCATCCGGCAGTAACGTACCAAAGTTCAGGATCGCCACTTTTTCACCTTCGCGACGCACAACACCTTTGCCTAACGGCAGGGATGCCAGCGGTTCGCAGGTTGCACCGGTGCCGCTGCCGCGCGGGTAACGCACGGCCACCGGGCCGCTGTTGTGATGATAGCCGGTATGCAACATCTGGCGGCATTCGTTTTCATCGCTTGGCGTCATGATGATCATATTCGGAATGCAGCGCAGGAATGACAGGTCAAATGCGCCCTGATGTGTCTGGCCGTCGGCGCCGACGATACCGCCGCGATCGATAGCAAACAGCACCGGAAGATTTTGGATCGCCACATCGTGGATCACCTGATCGTAAGCCCGTTGCAGGAAAGTCGAGTAGATCGCCACGATCGGTTTGTAGCCGCCAATCGCCAGCCCTGCGGCAAACGTCACGGCATGCTGTTCGGCGATGGCAACGTCGAAATACTGCTGCGGATACTCCCGGGAGAAGCGCACCATGCCGGAGCCTTCACGCATTGCAGGCGTCACGGCCATCAGTTTGCTGTCTTTGGCGGCAGTCTCACACAGCCAGTCGCCAAAGATTTTTGAATACGTTGGCAGGCCTTCTTTGCCTTTAGGCAAAATGCCGGAAGCCGGATCGAATTTTGGCACCGCGTGCCAGCCAATTGGATCTTTCTCGGCCGGCGCGTAGCCTTTGCCTTTTTTCGTCATGATGTGCAGCAACTGCGGACCTTTCAGATCGCGCATGTTTTTCAGCGTTTGCACCAGCGCCACCACGTCGTGACCGTCCACCGGCCCGATATAGTTAAAGCCCAACTCTTCAAACAGCGTGCCCGGCACCATCATGCCTTTCAGATGTTCTTCGGTACGGCGCACCAGTTCTTTGATCGGCGGGATGCCGGAAAGGACTTTCTTGCCGCCTTCGCGCAGATGCGAATACAACTTACCCGACAACAATTGCGCGAGATGATTATTCAGCGCGCCGACGTTTTCTGAAATCGACATTTCATTGTCGTTAAGGATCACCAGCATATCGGGCTTAATATCACCGGCGTGGTTCATGGCTTCGAATGCCATACCGGCGGTGATTGCGCCGTCACCAATCACGCAGACGGTGCGACGGTTTTTACCTTCGCGTTCGGCGGCAACGGCCATGCCCAAACCGGCGCTGATGGAGGTCGAGGAATGTCCGACGGAAAGCGTGTCGTATTCGCTTTCACCGCGCCACGGAAACGGATGCAAACCGCCTTTCTGACGGATGGTGGAAATACGGTCACGGCGTCCGGTAAGAATTTTGTGAGGATAGGCCTGATGGCCGACATCCCAGACGACGTGATCAAACGGCGTGTTGTAGACATAATGCATGGCGACGGTCAGTTCAACCGTTCCCAGACCGGACGCGAAGTGCCCGCTGGACTGGCTGACGCTGGCCAGTAAATACTGGCGCAGTTCGTCGCAGAGCCTGGGCAGGCTCTCTTTAGGAAGTGAACGGAGATCTTCAGGATTCTCCGCCAGCGCCAGTGTCGGGTATTTGGCTAATTCAAGACTCATCAGTTGCTCATAGTAAGTATTAATTATCGCGCTCAATAACGAAGCTGGCTAACGCGAGAAGTGGCGCTGTGTTGTAAGAAAGCGCAGCGAGCTGGTCCAGTGCGGAAACGGCTTCCTGATACAGGTCCATGGCCTTGGCCTTTGCGCCGTCGAGCCCCAGCAGGGCAGGGTAAGTGCTTTTACCGAGTTGTTGATCTGCGCCCTGGCGTTTACCCAGCGTGGCGGTATCCCCGATGACATCAAGGATGTCGTCCTGAACCTGAAACGCCAGGCCAATCGCCTGTGCATAGGTATCCAGTATAGGCAATACGGCGCGTCCGGTGTCACCGGCGGCCAGAGCACCCATGCGCACCGCGGCGCGGATCAGCGCACCGGTTTTATGACGGTGTATTTTTTCCAGAGCGTCGAGGCTTATCTGTTGGCCTTCTGCGGCCAGATCCAGTGCTTGTCCGCCACACATGCCGCTGGCACCGCTGGCGCCAGCCAGCTCGGACACCATCGACAAACGATCTTTGACTGCTACGTCCGCCATTTCCCCGTCGGTTAAGACAGAGAACGCCAGCGTTTGCAGGGCATCGCCTGCCAGAATGGCATTGGCTTCGCCAAACTTGATGTGGCAGGTTGGCTGGCCACGACGCAGATCGTCGTCGTCCATTGCGGGCAGGTCGTCATGGATCAGCGAATAGGCGTGGATGCATTCGACCGCAGCAGCGGGCGCATCAAGATTTTTCAAATCCAGCCCGAATAGCTGACCGGTGGCATACACCAGATAAGGTCGCATCCGTTTGCCGCCGAGCAGTGCACCGTAGCGCATGGCTTCAACCAGCGGTAAATCAGCCAGCGGCAGGGCGTCAATGTAAGCGGTCAGTACGCCATCCACGCGTTGTTGCATCGCGCGAAGTTCACGTGAAAACTCGCCAGCCGGAGAAAGAGAAATCGCTTCAGACATAAACCGTTACTCTGCTTCCGGTGTGAAAGGTGTCAGCGGTGCATCTTCATCGCTGTCGAGCAGAATTTGTACACGCTGTTCGGCCTGTTGCAGCTTTTGCTGTCCCTGACGCGCCAGCTGGACGCCTTGCTCGAATTCATTCAGCGCCTCTTCTAAAGGCAATTCGCCTGATTCGAGGCGTGAAACGATCTGTTCCAGGTCGGCCAGAGCAGTTTCGAAATTGGCGGGTGGTGCAGATTTTTTCGGCATAATTCTCTTTCAATATCGTTGATCAGAATCGATGACCAGAGTGCTGAGACGGCAGGGTCGGCTCTCAGCTCCGGGAGACATTCCCGTTAAGCATGGCACTGCTGTTTGGTTTTGCGCGCAGAATATCCATTAAAAGTGATATACTCTGCGCCGCTGAGTTTATTGCTAAGCCCAATGTGGCACAAAACTTATGTTTCACAAACAAACATAAGGCTTAGCAATAATAGGATCCTAGATCCTTATTCAGCGACTTACTACCCCGTTTTTTAACCTGCTAACAAAAGACTGCCATGAAGTTTATCATTAAATTGTTCCCTGAAATCACCATCAAGAGCCAATCTGTGCGTTTGCGCTTCATTAAGATCCTCTCAAGCAGCATTCGCAACATTGTGCGACCGCATGATGAGACACTGGCAGTCGTTCGCCACTGGGATCATATCGAAGTTCGCAGCAAAGACGAAAGTAAACACGATCTTATCCAGGAATTGCTTTGCCGCATTCCGGGTATCCGCTATGTCGAAGAAGTGGAAGACCGCCCTTACACAGACGTTCACAATATTTTTGAACAGGCACTCGAAGCCTATCGTTCTGAAGTCGAAGGCAAAACTTTCTGCGTCCGTGTTAAACGTCGCGGCAAGCATGATTTCAGCTCCGGCGACGTAGAACGTTACGTGGGCGGCGGCCTGAACCAACACATCGAATCGGCGCGTGTGAACCTGACCTCGCCGGAAGTGACGGTGAAACTGGAAATTAACGACGATAAACTGGTGCTGGTGAAAAACCGTCTCGAAGGTCAGGGCGGTTATCCTATCGGTACGCAGGAAGACGTGATGTCACTCATTTCCGGCGGTTTCGACTCCGGCGTATCCAGTTATATGCTGATGCGTCGTGGCTGTCGTGTGCATTATTGCTTCTTTAACCTTGGCGGCGCGGCGCATGAAATCGGCGTGAAACAGGTGGCTCATTACCTGTGGAATCGTTTTGGCAGCTCGCACCGCGTGCGTTTTATCGCTATTGATTTTGAGCCGGTGGTCGGTGAGATCCTCGAAAAAATCGAAGACGGCCAGATGGGCGTCGTGCTGAAACGAATGATGGTGCGCGCAGCGTCTTCTATCGCGGAGCGTTATGGCGTTCAGGCGCTGGTGACCGGTGAAGCGCTGGGACAGGTTTCCAGCCAGACGCTGACCAACCTGCGTTTGATCGACAACGTTTCTGATACCCTGATCCTGCGTCCGCTGATTTCGCACGATAAAGAACACATCATCAAGATTGCCCGCGAAATTGGTACTGAAGATTTCGCCAAAACCATGCCGGAATATTGCGGTGTGATTTCAAAAAGCCCGACGGTTAAGGCGGTCAAAGCCAAAATCGAAGCGGAAGAGGCGATGTTCAATTTTGCTATCCTCGATAAAGTGGTCAGTGAAGCGCGTAACTGTGACATCCGTGAAATTGCTGAGCAGGCTGCTCAGGAAGTGCCGGAAGTGGAAACCGTCGCTGAGTTTGTTTCCACGGATATCGTGCTGGACGTTCGCGCCCCGGATGAAGTGGATGCTGATCCGCTGGCGCTGGAAAATGTCGAAGTGAAGGCGCTGGCGTTCTATAAACTGGCGACGCAGTTTGGCGATTTGGATCAGAGCAAAACCTATTTGCTGTATTGCGATCGCGGCGTGATGAGCCGTTTACAGGCGCTGTATCTGAAAGAACAGGGCTTTAATAATGTGAAAGTGTATCGTCCCTAGTTCAGCATTCCCGATGTAAAAAAGGGGTTCAGCATGGCTGAGCCCCTTTTTGTTTGCCACTATCCGATCAGGATTCCCGGGCGCCTTCGTCGGTGTAATTATACATTCCCGGTGACAGCACCAGCTGCGCGGCGATTTCAGCTGCTTTGGTTTTCCCCAGCAGCAGATCGATAATCTTCAGGGCAAATTCCATCGATGTGCCCGGCCCTTGGCTGGTCAGCAGATTGACACGTGGATCGAAAATTACCCGGCGATCTGACCATTTTATCGGATCAATTTTATCCCGCAGACCGGGGAAACCGGTCATGTTGCCGACAGGGAACAGATCGTGATATTCCAGAACCAGCGCGGGCGCCGCGCAGATCGCTGCCACAATGTTTCCGCTGATGTGCATCTGACGAACTTTCTCCACCAGCAGCGGGCTTTCGCTGAAACAGGTCGCACCGCCGAGGCCACCCGGCAGAACGATCGCGTCAAAATCGTCGTCTGCGACGTCTACCAGCGCAACGTCGGCCAAAATTCTTACCCCGCGTGAGCAGCGGATTTCCAGACTGCCGTCGCCCGCCACGCTGGCGGTTGTTACGTTAATTCCCGCACGAACCAGCAAATCAATGGTGGTTACCGCTTCAATCTCTTCGCTACCAGGTGCCAGGCAGACCAGAACTGATGCGCTCATAGTCGTTTTCCTTTCTTTTAATGTGTTCAAATATCCGGGTGTTTACAGGCAGGCTCAGCCCATGTTTGCGACCACGGCGCAGCACGTAACCGGTAATGTAATCAATTTCGGTGTGACGCTGATGCTGTATATCCTGCAACATCGAGGAGTGATTGGCCGCCGTGGTGTCGATCACCTGATAAACAAAACTCAGTAACGACTCGCTGTGGATCTCATAACCTTCGATCGCCATGACCTGCGCCACTTCCTGACAGATTTGCTCGATCTGTTGAGGATAACCGATCAAATCGCCGTTGGTGCATTCATGCAGCGCCGTCAGCGGATTGATCACGCAGTTGACTGCCAGCTTATTCCACAGTGATGGCCTGATATTATCGTGCCAGGCGACGTCGGGCAGGGCGTCATGTAACGTATCTGCCAGTGAACTCAGCGCTGCACCGCGCGGCGTCACCGGGCCGATGTGCGTCGTTCCCGCTGCAACGTGCATAATCGCATTGCCTTCGTGCCGGGCTGCATGCGTGGTGGCACCCTGTAAAATAGCGAAACGATTGGCGGGCAATTCATCCACCGTCCCCATGCCGTTGTGCAACAACAGCAGGGTACAATTATCATTGAGCATCGGCATCAGTGCACTGACCGCGCCGGAAACCTGCCAGGCTTTCAGCGTTACCAGCAGCAGTTCGCTTTGTGCCAGATGCTGCGGATCGTTGGTGGGCATATTGCGGTTAAACGCCGTGCCATCAGGAGAAATGACGTTTACTGCGCAGAAAGGTTGAGGAATGCGGATCCACCCCTGAACGTCGTGACCTTGCTGATAAAGCGCTGATAGCCAAAGTTGTCCCAGTGCACCGCAACCTAATACTGTTATTTTCATTGTGCCTCCTGGGTGATGCGGCGAAATACGCCGTGGTAATCGGTTGTTGAAAGAATATTCTGCTGTCCGGTTATCTTATTAGTATAGACATTCGTGCTGTAGATCACATTTTCACCTGCACTTTTTGACCATCGGGGCATTTTATGTTCGGTGCTGTGCTGTCGTTTGGCATCGACGGTTGAAGGCGGTATTATGCACGCCATATAACGTGCAATACAAAAACTACAGGGAGAAGCGATTATGCCGTCTTTTGACATTGTTTCCGAAATCGACATGCAGGAAGTGCGCAACGCCGTGGAAAATGCCAGCCGCGAGCTGCAAACCCGCTGGGATTTCCGCAACATTCCTGCCAGCTTTGATCTCAATGAAAAAAACGAGAGCATCAAAGTCGCCAGCGAATCAGATTTTCAGGTAAACCAGCTGGTCGATATTCTGCGTGAGAAGTTAGCCAAACGTGGCATTGAAGGCGGGGCGCTGGAAATTCCTGAGCAAATGGAGCACAGCGGTAAAACGTACAGCGTTGAAGCGAAACTGCATTCCGGAATTGAATCCGCCCTGGCGAAGAAACTCGTCAAACTGATTAAAGACAGCAAGATTAAAGTGCAGGCGCAGGTTCAGGGTGATGAAGTGCGTGTCACCGGTAAGGCGCGTGATGACTTGCAGGCCGTCATGGCGCTGGTGCGCAACGGTGATCTCGGGCAACCGTTCCAGTTTAAAAACTTCAGAGATTAATAGCCTTTTATCCGGGAAAATGAAAAAGGGACGCTTGAGTTAAGCGTCCCTTTTTTATGATCAGTTACTTGCGCTGCCGCAGTCTTTTCACCAGTTCGAAATCTTTGAAGTAAATCGGTTTGTCATATTGCATCGACAAGTTTCCGGCTATTCCGGTCAGGATCGACATCGCGCCAGCACGGTGATCGGCAGCGCGCTTTAACGGATCCTCTCTGCGTTCGCCGAACAGATCTTCCAGCATGGCATTATCGCCGCCGCCATGGCCGCCTTCTCCCAGCTGGAATTGTGCCTTCCACGGTTCAGCAAATAGCGGATAAACGGTGATTTCTGCCTTCTCGATACTGCCTTCGTTCTCGCGTTTACCGCCGGCATTGACGTAGGACATCTCAACGATTTTCATTTCGATGCGCCCCTGAGTGCCGTTAAACACCACGTTCAACCCTTCCCATGGCAGATACGCGTTCAGCGCATACGTGAGCTGGACTTTGTTCTGATATTTCACCAGCACCGACAATGTATCTTCAATGTTGATACCGTCACTGAACACGCTCTGATCGCGGAAATAGTGATCTTCATGTTCAGCATCCAGATACAGCGCTTTGAGCTGGGCGTTGTCTTCCATGTGCAGCGCAAAGGGATCGTTCTGCGCCTGCGGATAGCCGTGAGCGCGGGGATAAAATTCTGTCACGCCGCGCTTCTCGGCGTTCTCTTTGCCGTAAAAACGCAGGTCACCCTGGGCATAGACTTTCTCCGGCGTACTGTTAAGCCAGAAATTCATCAGGTCAAAGTGATGCGTAGATTTGTGCACCAGCAGGCCACCGGAATTGCGTTTGTCACGGTGCCAGCGGCGGAAGTAATCAGCGCCGTGTTCTGTGTTGAGCAGCCATTCGAAATGCACAGACAGCACGTCGCCGATGGTGTCCTGCATCAGCAGTTCGCGGATTTTGCTGTGATGCGGCGCGTAGCGGTAGTTAAACGCCACCCGCACCTGAAAACCGGTGGCATCGACGGCATCGAGAATGCGCAGCGCACGATTTTCATCAATGGTCATCGGCTTTTCGGTGATCACATCACAACCGGCATGCAGGGCGCGGACAATATAATCATCATGGGTGCGATCCATACTGGTGACAATCACGATGTCGGGTTTGGTTTCCGTGAGCATGTCGCCAAAATCCGCGGCTTTCCAGGTCGGAACCGGCGCGATGTCATTTTGCACCAGTTGCTGATTGGCATAGTCCATGCGGGTCTGATTGGTGTCACAGAAGGCCACAAACTTTGCGTTGTGGCGGTATTTACCGGTGATCGCTTCAATGTATAAACCCGAGCGTCCGCCGGTGCCAACTAAAGCATAGGTTTTCATGAGATCCTCAAAAGGCCCGAAAGCCGTCATCACTGACAAAATTTTGTTAAGGAATTCTTGAGGATAATGATTGAAGAAAATTTTTAAGTGAGGAAAGTCACAAGGGGGGATGAAAATGAAACGCTGTGCCATTTTTTAGCACAGCGTTTGATCTCAGGCGGCGCTGACCAGTTGTTCGAGCGCTTTACGGTTGGTCTGTTTGGTATCGACTTTTACGTAGGCACTGAATTCTTCCGGGACCACAACGGCCTCGGCCACGCCAGGCTGGGCCAGAATGCGTGCCTGCAGGGCGGAGTCTTTTACGGCCAGCTCAGAAAGCGTGATACGCAGGCTGCTGACATACGGCGGCTCGGTCATGGTTGCGCTGACCAGCAGCCAGACCACGGCAATAGCCGCACACAGCAGAAAGACCGCGTCGGCACCGGCGTTACCATAAACATATCCGCCTAAACTCCCGCCAATCGCCACGCCGATAAACTGGCTGGTGGAATACAGCCCCATCGCCGTACCTTTATACCCGGCCGGAGATTCTTTACTGATAAGCGAGGGCAGAATGGCTTCCATGACATTAAACGCCAGGAAGAACAGCTGGATACCCGCGATGACGACCCATAAATGCAGGCCCGCCGACCACAGTACCAGCTCAGCCAGTAACAATACGGCCACACAGCCCATAAAGACTTGCTTCATATGGCGCTTTTTCTCGGCATAAATAATCACCGGGATCACTGCAACAAACGACGTCAGCATGGTGACCAGATACACCCGCCAATGTTCAGCCGGCGGGAAACCTGCGTGCTCCATCACTTGCGGTAATACCACGAAGCTCGACATCAGCAGGATGTGCAAACACAGAATGCCGAAATTCAGTTTCAGCAGTTTCGGGTTGTTGAGCACTTTGCTGAAGCTGCCTTTCACCATACTCGATTCCCGGTTCAGAATATGTGTGGCAGGGGAGGGGACTACGGCGACAGTGATGAGGATAGCGACCAGCGTCAGGCCGGCGATCGCCCAGAATAACGCGTGTAAGCCCCAGGCGTGAGTGATGACAGGCCCGAGTACCATGGCAATCGCAAAGGTCACACCGAAACTGATGCCGATAAACGCCATCGCTTTGGTACGGTTCTGCTCGCGGGTCAGATCTGACAATAATGCCATCACGGCGGCGGCGATGGCGCCGGAACCTTGCAGGGCACGACCGATGATCACGCCCCAGATAGAATCGGTGGAAGCAGCCACGATGCTGCCGATACAGAAGATGATCAAACCAAAGACGATCAGTGGCTTACGGCCAACGCGGTCAGACATCAACCCAAACGGGATCTGGAATACGGCTTGTGCCAGACCATAAATACCGATTGCGATGCCGATCAGCGTTTCGCTGGCACCGGATAACGCCATACCGTAGGTGGTCAGGACGGGTAACACCATGAACATGCCAAGCATGCGTAAAGAAAAAACTGTCCCTAGTCCCCATGTTGCCCGACTTTCCTGCGGGGTCATCTGGTTATCGTTCACATTACTACCTCAAAATAACAATCGTGCATTGTAGTGCTTTTGGCGAGTTAGGGTAAAACGATGGATCTTTAGCAGATATTACGGGTTTGCTTTCCGTCAGAATAAAAGAAAAGGCCAGTATCGCTACTGGCCTTTCAGTGTGCTGATTATCGGAATGAATGACAGCGCGTCAGGCTAACAGCTCATGTTACCAAACGTAGGTTAACATTGACGTCGGTGTTGAACTGAAATCCACAGACATCATGAAACTCAGCGACATGATGGTGATGATAGAGAAGCCAAACAGCTTTCTCGCCCAGACCACATCATTCTCCGCTTTGTAACCTTTTAATGCCATGCCCAGCCACCAGACGCTCACTGCACCGGCGACAATCAGGTATTTATACCCTGCGTAGCCGCTCAGGGTCAGCATCAGCGTGGCAATCATAAACGCCAGAATGTAGACGGTAATATGATGCTTGGCGACGGAAATGCCTTTCACAACCGGCAGAACCGGGATGCCTGCAGCCTGATAATCTTTAAAGCGGAAGATGGCAATCGCGTACGAGTGCGGCATCTGCCACAGGCTGAAAATCAGAAGCAGGATCAACGCACCGGTATCGAACTGGCCGGAAACGGCACAGTAACCAATGACCGGTGGCGCCGCGCCAGACAAGCTGCCAATCAACGTGCCGTAGACCGAATTGCGTTTCATGTACAGGCTGTAAACGCCGACATAAATCACAAAGCCCATCACCGCCAGCCACATGGCCAGCGGGTTGGCACCGATATACAACAACGCAAAGCCCACAATACCCAGAATAGTGGCGTAAACCAGGGTTGTTTTCGGCGGAATAAGTCCTTTTACCAGGGCCCTGTTCTTCGTTCTTTCCATGATCCGGTCGATGTCGCGGTCGATGAAGTTGTTAAATACACAACCCGATGCGACGACCAGCGAAACGCCCACCAAAGTGGCGAGAAAGAGTGGGAAGTCGATGTTGCCTTTGGCAGCAAGGAGAAATCCCCCGATGACAGAAATTAAGTTGCCGAAAATAATTCCTGGTTTCGTTACTTGCAGGTATTGCTTAATCATCACGTGCAGCTCGGCTCTTTAACTGACCATCATATTGAGGTTGAGGTTATACATAATCCACAATGAGCCCACAACGACGATAAAGATAATCACAGCGGTGAACAGAAATGCCACCAGATTCCAGCGCGCTTCCGATGCAGTGCTTAAGTGCAGGAAGAACACCAGATGGACAACGATCTGGATGACCGCGGATGCAACCACGGTGCCAATGATCAGTGAATGCGAAGCAGTATCGCTCATGACCATGGCAAACGGGATAACCGTCAGGATCACTGACAGGATGAAGCCAATCAGGTATGACTTCACGCTGCCGTGGCTTGCGCCGCCGTGGGAAGTGGCAGAATGACTCATGCTAATACCCCCATCAGATAAACAACGGTGAATACACAGATCCAGACAACGTCCAGGAAGTGCCAGAACAGGCTCAGACACATCAGACGGGTTTGGTTAACGGCGTTCAGACCACGACGGCTCACCTGTACCATCATCACGATGATCCAGATAAGACCGCAGGTTACGTGAATCCCGTGGGTGGCGACCAGCGCAAAGAAGGCTGACAGGAAACCACTGCGATCCGGGCCATAACCTTCTTTGATCAGGTGATGGAATTCGTAAACTTCCATGCAGATGAAGCCAAGACCGAACAGGAAGGTCAGGAACAACCAACCATTGACCGCTTTGACGCTGCCCTTGTTCATGCCCAACATGGCCATGCCGTAAGTAATACTACTGAACAGCAGGAAGAAGGTTTCTACCAGAACGAACGGCAGTTCAAAAATATCTTTACCAGTCGGTCCACCCGCAGTCCCGTGCACCAGTACCGCGTAAGTTGCGAACAAGCTCGCAAACAGTACGCAGTCACTCATCAGGTAGATCCAGAAGCCAAAGACTTTGGTCTCGCCCGCATCGTGGTGCCCATGCTCTGCATGGGCTGCGTCGTGGTTAGTCAGGGTATCAGTTGCCATGTTTCACACCTGCTTTACGGATTTGTTCATGATGTAGATTCTCAATACGTTCGACTTCTTCAGCTGATACGTAGTAATCAACATCTTCGTCGAAGCTTTTCACAATCCAGGAAACTACCAGAGCCAGGAAGCTTAATGCTGCCAGCCACCAGATATCCCAGATTAATGCGAAACCGCAAACCAGACTCAACATAGCGATGATGAAGCCTGCGCCGCTGTTACGTGGCATATGAATTTGTTCATATTTTGCAGGTTGCTTGTACGCGTTGCCTTTCTCTTTCATGTCCCAGAACTCATCGCGGTCGTGAATTTGCGGCACGATAGCGAAGTTATAGAACGGAGGAGGAGAAGAGGTTGACCATTCCAGAGTACGTGCATCCCACGGGTCACCGGTCAGATCACGGTTCTGGTCGCGGTCGCGAACGGAAACGAAGATCATGATCAGCTGGCACAGGATACCGATAGCAATCAGCGCCGCACCGCATGCCGCAATAACCAGCAGCGTGTGGAACTCAGGATCGATATTCTGGCTGACGCGACGGGTCATACCCATGAAGCCCAGAACGTACAGCGGCATGAATGCAACGAAGAAACCGATGATCCAGAACCAGAATGAACGCACGCCCCATTTCTCATTCAGCGTGAAGCCGAAGGATTTAGGGAACCAGTAAGTCAGACCTGCGAAGCAACCGAATACCACACCACCGATGATAACGTTGTGGAAGTGAGCAATCAGGAACAGGCTGTTGTGCAACACGAAGTCAGCACCCGGAACCGCCAACAGAACGCCGGTCATACCGCCCACAGAGAAGGTGACGATAAAGCCAACGGTCCACAGCATCGCCGCATTCAGCGTGATACGACCCTGGTACATGGTGAACAGCCAGTTGAAGATTTTCACCCCGGTAGGGATGGAAATGATCATCGTCATGATGCCGAAGAAGGCATTGACGTTAGCGCCTGAACCCATGGTGAAGAAGTGGTGCAACCAAACGACGAACGACAACACGGTGATGGCGATGGTTGCCCATACCAGTGAGGTGTAACCGAACAGACGTTTTTTGGAGAATGTTGCCGTGACTTCAGAGAACACACCAAATACTGGCAGAACCAAAATGTACACTTCCGGATGGCCCCAGGCCCAAATCAGGTTGATGTACATCATCATGTTGCCGCCCATATCATTCGTGAAGAAATGGGTGCCCAGATAACGGTCCAGCGTCAGCAGTGCAACAGTCACGGTCAGAATCGGGAAGGACACGATAATCAACACGTTGGTGCACAGTGCGGCCCAGGTAAATACCGGCATTTTCATCAGCGGCATACCCGGTGCGCGCATCTTCAGGATGGTCGCAAAGAAGTTAACACCGGTCAGCAAGGTACCAATACCGGATATCTGTAGACTCCATATCCAATAATCGACCCCCACGCCCGGACTGTATTCCTTACCAGACAACGGCGGATAGGCCAACCAACCGGTCTGTGCGAACTCACCGACACCCAGAGAGATGTTGATCAGTACCACAGCGGCAGCGGTGAACCAGAAGCTGACGTTGTTCAGGAACGGGAACGCCACGTCGCGCGCACCGATCTGTAAAGGAACGACTACGTTCATCAAACCGATAACGAAAGGCATCGCCATGAAGAAAATCATGATCACGCCGTGCGCGGTAAAGATTTGGTCGTAGTGGTGAGGAGGCAGGAAGCCAGGTTCTCCCGCAGACGCGAGCACCTGCTGGCTACGCATCATGATGGCATCGGCAAAGCCACGCAACAGCATGACGAAGGCCAGAATGATGTACATGATACCTAATTTTTTGTGGTCGACGGAGGTGATCCACTCGGTCCACAGGTACTTCCACTTGCCGAAATAGGTCAGCGCGGCAACGACTGCCAGACCGCCCAAAATGATTGCGGCAACGGTGACCATGATAATCGGTTCATGATACGGAACCGAATCAAGCGTTAATTTTCCGAACATCGTTTATTCCTCGGCTCCGGCTGCGTGAGACTGTCCACCCATATCCATGCCTTTCATGTCACTGCCGGCTGGCATTGGCATGGTATGACCTTCTGGCGCTGCCTTCATGTCATGCATGGAGTATTTGCCAATGATTTCTTTGAACAGACCCGATTTTGCTACAGAGAAGTATTCGACCGGGTTGTCGATGCTCTGTGCTGCCAGTTTGTTGAAGTCATCAGTGGTTGCCAGTTGGTTCGGTGCACTTTTCACTTTCGCTACCCAGGTGTCGAAATCGCCACGGGTTGGGGTCGCAATTGTGTTGAACTTCATGCCAGAGAAACCACGGCCACTGAAGTTTGACGAGATGCCTTTGTAGGTACCGGCTTCATTTGCAATCAAATGCAACTGAGTCTGCATACCGGCCATCGCGTAAATCTGTCCGCCTAACTGAGGAATAAAGAACGAGTTCATGACAGAGTCTGAAGTGACTTTGAATTGAACAGGCACGTCTTTCGGGATAACCAGTTCGTTAACAGTGGCGATGCCCTGTTCCGGATAAATGAACAACCATTTCCAGTCCAGAGAAACGACTTCTACCGTCATCGGTTTTTGGTCAGATACGATTGGCTTGAACGGATCAAGCGCATGGGTGGTCTTCCAGGTAATCGTTGCCAGAATGGCAATGATAATAATTGGAACAGTCCAGACGACGGCTTCAATTTTGTTGGAGTGTGACCAGTTAGGACTGTAGGTTGCTTTTGTATTGGAAGCACGGTACTTCCAGGCAAACGCAAACGCCATGATAATAACTGGAATAACAACGATCAGCATTAAACCGATCGCCGTCAAAATCAGCGTTCTCTGTTCAAGTCCAATTGCTCCCTTGGGATCCATCAATGCCGTATTGCAACCGCTTAACATTAACGCGGAGGCAAATAAGGACAACATCCCAATACTTTTATTGTATTTCTTAAGTCTCATCTAACGACCTCAATAACTAGGGCTCTATTGTCGCTTCAGGTGTGCGGGCATTTTACGGGAAGGTTGCAGGACTGTAAACACGCTTAAACAAGTGTCAAAGCGCTGTTGACACTTTATGTTAACGCAGTCACACATGTCACGGATCGTGACAATTCACAGTGGGCAACAATATGTTGCGTATAGATTTTTTTCTATAGTGATGAAAAACAAGGGGTGACGGAATTTGTAAATATTATTCTCACTGATTATCCGGCCGTAAGGTTTAATTAATGTTAAATTAATGTAGATTTCAGGTGAAATAAAAAGCATGAAATGCGTGACGGAAAAAATAGAACTGAGAATATTATTTTTTTGGGCGGTAAATTGTTGAGCAATATTTATAGATGGATTGTTAAATCAAATCCGCCATTTATTTTGAAAATGAATGGCGGGAAAATCATGCCCGGGCAGTGCGGCGCAGGGAGAGGAAATCGAGCAGGCTACCAAGAACAATCCCCACCAGACAGATCAGCACGCCGGTTTCCAGAAGCAGTATCGTCAGCGATGGCCACGATGCCCAGCCGAGGCTGTTGAGTATCAGCGTTATCAGCCACAAACCCAGCAGCGAACTGCCAACAATCATGCAACGCAACGCCCAGCGATAGGGCGTGCCAAAATGGATCCGCGGCAGGAAACTGTCGGTTTTTTGCGTGTATTCCAGCGTGTCGCGGCAGACTGCCAGCAGCAACAAGCCGGGTACGGCAGCCACGATAGAGAACAGGTAAAACCACGGCCAGCCGTAGGCTTCAACAAACCAGCCGGCAATCGGACCGACATAAACACGGCCCACGGCAGAAAGAGCGGAAAGTAGCGCAAACTGCGTGGCGGAGAAGGAGCGGTTGCACAACGTCATCAGCAAGGCGACGAACGCCGCAGTGCCCATGCCGCCGCACAGATTTTCGAAGAAGATCGCCGCGCCCATGGAATACAGATGCTTATCGGTGACGGCGAGGATCCAGTAACCCGCATTCGAGACGGCCTGTAAAATCCCAAAAAGCATCAGCGCGCGGAACAGGCTCAGACGCTGCATCAGCATTCCGCCTAACAGGGCACCGATGATTGTCGCCAGAAGCCCCAGCGATTTGTTAATAAGCCCGACTTCTCCGGCGTTAAATCCCACGCCGCGGATCAAAAACGTGGTACTCAGGCTGCCTGCAAACGCATCGCCCATTTTGTACATCACGATCAGCAGTAAAATAAGCCAGGCATTGTTACGGCCAAAAAAGTCTTTTAACGGCGCCACCACGGCCATTTCCATGGTGCGCGGTGCAGGCTGTGAATTTTCAGGCTCAGGCGCCATCAGCGTAGCCAATACGCCGCACAGCATCAGGGCGGCCATCAACCAGTACATGTGCTGCCAGCCGAGATAACGATCGGCCAGCCATAATGCCAGCCCGCCGGACACCAGCATCGCCAGCCTGTAGCCCAGCACCGACACCGCCGCACCGTTTCCGCGCTCTTGCGCAGGCAATAAATCCGTCTTATAGGCGTCGAAGACGATGTCCTGAGATGCCGAGGCAAAGGCAATCAAAACCGCCAGGGCCGCCAGCCAGAAAAGATCTTTTGAAGGATCCATAAAGCCCATCGCAAAAATGGCGACCACCAGCAGGAGTTGCGTCAGTACCAGCCAGCCGCGCCGACGCCCGAGAAAAGAGGGCGTGTAGCGATCCATCATCGGCGACCACAGGAATTTGAACACATACGCCTGACCGACCAGCGAAAAAACACCGATTGTTTTCAGGTCGACATTCTCGACCGTCATCCACGCCTGCAAGGTGCCAGAGGTCAGCGCCAGCGGCAAACCGGAGGCAAAGCCCAGCAGAAGTAAAATGAGGGTATTTCGCTGTGTGAAAATCTTAAAGTACTGACTGATCATGAAAAGTATGTTCCTGCGAACCGGTGAAAGAGTGGCGCATGGGCATAATAAAGGAAGGGATGATTATCGGGGAGTAAATTCACTGACTTTATAAAGCATTCTGCCCGGACTCGCCGGGCAGAATGTATTGCACAGAGATCAAACGAAGCTTAGCGTGCGTTAGCTTTGATGAAATCGCTGATGCTGGTGTCTGACGCCATGTCGCTGATGACATCGCCCAGCGTGGTATTCACCGCGTTGGTGATCTTCGCGTTGGTGGCTGACAGTGCACCCTGAACATTGTACGTCGAGCGGTAGTTCTTCACCTGCTTGCTGCCGTTTTTCGCGGTAGCAATGATGGAGATGTCTGCTTTCGTGGTGATGTTGTAACGCAGGTTGCCTTCCTGCACGTCTGCATACAGGTTGTTCACCACGATTTGCAGATCGACTGCGCCGTCAGCACCGATCATGTAACCACGGGCAGTCATTTGTTTTTCCAGAGATTCCTGCAACAGGAAACGCAGATCGCGGGAAGGTGTCAGGGAAATCAGCTGGCCGTCACGGTTCACTTTCGCCAGTGCCTGATCCTGACGCTGGTCAGCGCCGTTGATGCTGATGGTGATGCCCTGAAGCGTTGGATCCTGCGAAGGCAGAACAATTTTCGGCGACACGTCCAGCGTGTTGGTGCTGGTGGCGCAACCTGCCAGCATCAGCATCGCCAGAACGGGAAAAATGATTTTCTTTAACATGTGTGTTTTCTCAATATTTATAAGGGAATAGTGCTCAAAAATATGCCGACATCATAACATTGCCATTTGCGGGTGGAAGTCCCAACAATCTGGAAAAGCGATTTTTTAGCGTTTTTTTTCATCAGGAAAGCGGATTACGAACTTCATGCGTGGCGAAGCCGCGATTTCTTTGACAGACTGAGCGCCGTTTTTATCAATCATTCTTATAAATTTTTTAATGTGATTAACGTGGACGTCGGAAAACAGCCTATTCTTTAAGGGTAGGGAATGAAAGTGAAGGAATGTTACTGAAGGGAACCCGACGGGCGCAGTTCTCTGCTGATGCGGTGTAAGGAGATAGCGATGATTCGTGAGCAAATAGAAGCAAAATTGGCTGAGGCATTCGAGCCCTCGTTTCTGGAAGTGACTGACGAAAGCTATCGTCATAATGTACCGGCAGGCTCAGAAAGCCATTTTAAAGTCGTTATGGTGTCCGATAAATTCCTGGGAGAGCGTTTTCTGGCGCGGCACCGGGCTATTTATGGTCACTTAACCGAAGAACTCGCAGGCAGCGTCCATGCGCTGGCATTACACACCTACACCCGTAAAGAATGGGAAGGGTTACAGGACACGGTACCGGCATCGCCGCCGTGTCGTGGTGCCGGAACAATGGCCTGATCGTCGCGATCTGATTCACAAAAGGCATAAATATCGTCGTTTGACGCAGTATCACTGGAACTTTCCTTGTCAGATGCGGTATTAGTAGATGCGAATTTCATGAAACGGCCCGCGGGCCGTTTTTGTTTTTCTTACGACCGGCAGACGATAAGGGCAGTTTTCGCCTCTGCATCGACCGCATTTTTCGAAGGATCGAGTTCCCGTGTGAGTTTCCCTCCCGTGCAACAGACACCGTCCTCGACTCAATGCGTCTGCGTCGCTATAATGTCGCGTCTAATTTTTCCGGAATGGTTTCGGACGCTCTCGAATACAGGGCTACGTTCTGATACAGAACTGTCCCGGTTCTTAGAAGTCGTTTTCAAGGTAAGTTTGCGCTCATCTTGAGAACGACTTCTGGAGTTGACCGAGCACTGTGATTTTTTTTTGAGGTAACAAGATGCAAGTTTCTGTTGAAACCACTCAAGGCCTTGGGCGCCGCGTAACGATTACTGTTCCTGCTGAAAGCATTGAAAAAGCAGTGAGCAGTGAACTGATCAACGTCTCTAAAAAAGTACGTATTGACGGCTTCCGTAAAGGCAAAGTACCAAGCCACATCATCGAACAGCGTTATGGCGCGTCAGTACGTCAGGACGTACTGGGTGATCTGATGCAACGCAACTTTGTTGATGCAATCATCAAAGAAAAAATCAATCCAGCTGGCGCACCTAACTACATCCCGGGTGAGTACAAGCAGGGTGAAGACTTCAACTTCTCCGTAGAATTCGAAGTGTACCCGGATGTTGAGCTGAAAGATCTGGAAAACATCGAAGTTGAAAAACCTGTTGTTGAAGTTAACGACGCTGATGTTGATACCATGCTGGAAACTCTGCGTAAGCAACAAGCTGACTGGAAAGAAACGGATGCAGCAGTCACCGCAGAAGACCGCGTTACTGTAGATTTCTCCGGTTCTATCGACGGCGAAGATTTCGAAGGCGGCAAAGCCTCTGATTTCGTACTGGCTATGGGCCAGGGCCGCATGATCCCAGGCTTCGAAGAAGGTCTGGTCGGTCATAAAGCCGGTGAAGAATTCACGATCGACGTGAACTTCCCGGAAGATTACCACGCTGAAAATCTGAAAGGTAAAGCGGCTAAGTTCGTTATTACCCTGAAGAAAGTTGAAGAGCGTGAGCTGCCAGAACTGACCCCAGAATTCATCAAACGTTTCGGCGTGGCTGATGGTTCTGTTGACGGTCTGCGTGCTGAAGTGCGTAAAAATATGGAACGTGAGCTGAAAGGTGCTGTTCGTAACCGCATCAAAACTCAGGCAATCGACGGTCTGGTCAGCGCTAACGAAATCGACGTGCCAGCGGCACTGATCGACGGCGAAGTTGACGTTCTGCGTCGCCAGGCTGCACAGCGTTTTGGTGGCAACGAAAAACAAGCGCTGGAATTGCCACGCGAGTTGTTCGAAGAGCAAGCCAAACGTCGCGTTGTTGTCGGTCTGCTGCTGGGCGAAGTGATCAGCCAGCACGAACTGAAAGCTGACGAAGATCGCGTTAAAGCGCTGATCGAAGAAATGGCTTCTGCGTACGAAGATCCACAGGAAGTTGTTGAGTTCTACAGCAAAAACAAAGAGCTGATGAACAACATGCGTAACGTCGCGCTGGAAGAACAAGCGGTCGAAACTCTGTTGTCTAAAGCGAAAGTGACTGAAAAAGCCACTACCTTTACCGAGCTGATGAACCAGACTCAACCTGCATAATTTTATTGCACGTTGCTGAATCTGTCCGCAGATTCACCTCCTGAAGCCCGCAGTTTTCACTGCGGGCTTTTTATTTGCCAAAAATCAGGTATTTTTGTTTTGACTGTTGTTTTTGCACTATATTTAGCTCTATAAGGCACAACCTACGTAGAAACGTTCGATAGTCATCAGCAACAGTGATGTGAACGGTGCAAATTGGGGGAGAAAGAAAAGAATTATCACGGCAGGCTTGAAAAAGGGGCCTAAATCCCCCAATTGATAAACACGAACTTAGGTAAATTTGTAGTCAGAATCTGACTGATAACGACCGTCAGGCGTGTAAATGGCGACTTGGCCGCTTGAGCATAGTCATGTGTGTCTATCTCAAGTAGAATCGGTTTTAAATAGCGCCAAACAGAATCTATTAGGAGACGGTTATGTCATACAGTGGTGAAAGAGAGCAATTTGCACCAAACATGGCGTTGGTACCCATGGTGGTTGAGCAAACTTCACGGGGCGAGCGTTCATACGACATCTTCTCCCGTCTGCTTAAGGAACGCATCATCTTCCTGACCGGCCAGGTCGAAGACCATATGGCTAACCTGATTGTTGCCCAGATGCTGTTTCTGGAAGCAGAAAGCCCGGAAAAAGACATCTACCTTTACATCAACTCACCGGGTGGCGTGATCACTGCCGGGATGTCGATTTATGACACCATGCAGTTCATCAAGCCGGACGTCAGCACAATTTGTATGGGTCAGGCTTGTTCAATGGGCGCGTTCCTGTTGACTGCGGGTGCGGAAGGTAAGCGTTTCTGCCTGCCAAACTCACGCGTGATGATCCACCAGCCACTGGGCGGTTTCCAGGGGCAGGCAACGGATATCGAGATCCATGCGAAAGAAATCCTGAAAGTGAAATCCCGTATGAATGAGCTGATGGCGAAACATACCGGCAAGACACTGGAAGAAATTGAGCGCGATACAGAGCGTGACCGTTTCCTGTCTGCTGATGAGGCTGTACAGTACGGTTTAGTGGATTCCGTATTTACCCATCGCGCCTGACGGCTCAATTGTGCCGGGCTGATGGTCTATAGTTATACTCATACGGAGGTTATCCGGGCGGATATTTTCCTGTGAAGGAAAAAGAGTACATCACAAATGACACTTTTCCGCCCGATGTGAGTCATAACATGAATGAACAGACATCAGCCACCATGCGGCTGTTGTGTAATATGGTCGTGTCGCAGTGTTATTGTAACGCTGCGGGACTGATACTAGAGAAGAGGTTTACTGATGACAGATAAGCGCAAAGACGGTTCAGGAAAGCTGCTGTACTGCTCTTTTTGCGGCAAAAGCCAGCATGAAGTGCGTAAGCTGATTGCCGGGCCGTCAGTGTATATCTGCGATGAATGTGTCGATTTGTGTAATGACATTATTCGCGAAGAGATTAAAGAAGTCGCGCCACACCGCGAACGCAGTGCTTTACCGACGCCGCACGAAATCCGTCAGCACCTTGACGATTACGTTATCGGTCAGGAACCTGCGAAGAAAGTGTTGGCCGTGGCGGTGTATAACCACTACAAACGCTTGCGCAATGGTGACACCAGCAATGGTATCGAATTGGGCAAAAGTAACATTCTGCTGATCGGGCCTACCGGTAGCGGTAAAACGCTGCTGGCTGAAACTCTGGCGCGTTTCCTGGATGTGCCATTCACTATGGCCGATGCCACCACGCTGACCGAAGCCGGTTATGTGGGGGAAGATGTTGAAAACATCATTCAGAAACTGCTGCAGAAATGTGATTACGACGTTCAGAAAGCGCAACGCGGTATTGTTTACATTGACGAAATCGACAAGATTTCTCGCAAGTCTGACAACCCATCGATTACACGTGACGTGTCCGGTGAAGGTGTTCAGCAAGCGTTGCTGAAACTGATTGAAGGTACGGTTGCCGCTGTGCCGCCGCAGGGCGGACGCAAGCACCCGCAGCAGGAATTCCTGCAAGTCGATACGTCGAAAATCCTCTTTATCTGTGGTGGTGCGTTTGCCGGCCTGGATAAAGTGATTGGTCAGCGTATCAACACCAGTACCGGTATTGGTTTTGGTGCTGAAGTTAAAGGCAAAGAGCAAAAAGCCACTGAAGGTCAGTTGCTGGCACAGGCTGAACCGGAAGATTTGATCAAGTTTGGTCTGATCCCTGAGTTCATTGGCCGTCTGCCCGTGGTGGCAACCCTGAGTGAACTGAATGAAGAAGCACTGATTCAAATTCTGAAAGAGCCGAAAAATGCCCTGACTAAGCAATATCAGGCGTTATTCAATCTGGAAGGCGTTGAACTGGAATTCCGCGATGAAGCGCTGATTGCGATTGCTAAAAAAGCCATGAACCGTAAAACCGGTGCCCGTGGCCTGCGCTCAATCGTTGAAGCCGCATTGCTGGATACTATGTATGATCTGCCGTCGCTCGACGATGTGGAAAAAGTGGTGATTGATGAATCCGTCATTGCGGGCCAGTCAGAACCTCTGATGATTTATGGCAAACCCGAGGCGCAGCAAGCGTCTGGTGAATAATTAGCCAAACTATCCAGAGAGTTAGCCACAAAATGGGGGATTTAGTCCCCCATTTTTTTTTCGCACATTCTTATCGTTGAATGTCGGACATTCATCCCCATATACTCAGTTAACGACTTGCTGAAACCCGTCTGACTCGTGTTTCACGAGATTTCCTTAACCTGGCGGAAGCTAAACTAAGAGAGAGCTCTATGAACCCTGAGCGTTCTGAACGCATAGAAATCCCCGTATTGCCTCTGCGCGATGTGGTGGTTTATCCGCACATGGTGATCCCGTTGTTTGTTGGCAGGGAAAAATCGATTCGGTGCCTTGAAGCCGCGATGGATCACGACAAAAAAATCATGCTGGTTGCGCAGAAAGAAGCGTCTACCGATGAGCCGGGCGTTAACGATCTCTTCTCCGTAGGTACGGTTGCCTCAATATTACAAATGCTGAAGCTGCCGGATGGCACTGTAAAAGTGCTGGTGGAAGGGTTACAACGCGCACGCATTACCACGCTTTCTGACAGTGGTGAGCATTTTGCTGCCCAGGCAGAATACCTTGAATCTCCTGCCGTGGATGAACGCGAGCAGGAAGTCTTGGTACGCACAGCGATTAATCAGTTTGAAGGCTACATCAAGCTGAACAAAAAAATCCCGCCAGAGGTGCTGACTTCACTCAACAGCATTGAAGATGCTGCACGTCTGGCTGACACCATTGCTGCACATATGCCCCTGAAACTCGCTGACAAACAGTCCGTACTGGAAATGTTTGATATCACCGAGCGTCTTGAGTATTTGATGGCGATGATGGAATCGGAAATCGATCTGTTACAGGTTGAGAAACGCATCCGTAACCGTGTCAAAAAGCAGATGGAAAAGAGCCAGCGCGAGTACTATCTGAATGAGCAAATGAAAGCGATTCAGAAAGAACTTGGCGAAATGGACGACACGCCTGATGAGCATGAGGCGCTGAAACGCAAAATCGAAGCGGCTAAAATGCCGAAAGAAGCGCGTGAAAAAACAGAAGCTGAACTGCAAAAGCTGAAAATGATGTCGCCGATGTCCGCCGAAGCCACCGTTGTTCGTGGTTATATCGACTGGATGCTTCAGGTGCCATGGAATGCCCGCAGTAAAGTGAAAAAAGATCTGCGTAAAGCGCAGGAAGTTCTGGATACCGATCACTTTGGCCTCGAGCGTGTTAAAGATCGCATCCTTGAGTATCTTGCAGTTCAGACGCGCGTCAGCAAAATCAAAGGGCCGATCCTGTGTCTGGTAGGGCCTCCGGGTGTGGGTAAAACGTCACTCGGTCAGTCCATCGCGCGTGCTACAGGGCGTGAATATGTCCGTATGGCGCTGGGTGGGGTGCGTGATGAAGCGGAAATCCGCGGTCATCGCCGTACTTACATTGGTTCCATGCCGGGCAAACTGATCCAGAAAATGGCGAAAGTTGGGGTGAAAAACCCACTGTTCCTGCTCGATGAAATCGACAAAATGTCTTCTGACATGCGTGGCGATCCGGCTTCAGCCCTGCTTGAAGTGCTCGATCCTGAGCAAAACGTCGCGTTCAACGATCACTATCTGGAAGTCGATTATGACCTGTCAGACGTGATGTTTGTCGCAACGTCGAACTCAATGAACATCCCGGCACCGCTGCTTGACCGTATGGAAGTGATCCGTCTTTCCGGTTATACCGAAGATGAAAAACTGAACATCGCTAAACAGCATTTGTTGCCGAAACAGATCGAACGTAATGCACTTAAAAAGAACGAACTGACGGTAGATGACAGTGCGATTATCGGCATCATTCGTTTCTATACCCGTGAAGCGGGCGTGCGTAGTTTAGAACGTGAGTTGTCTAAACTCTGCCGTAAAGCGGTTAAACAATTGCTGATGGATAAAGCCATCAAGCACATTGAAATTAACGGCGATAATCTGAAAGATTTCCTCGGCGTGCAAAAGGTCGATTATGGCCGTGCTGATACCGAAAACCGTGTAGGCCAGGTGACGGGTCTGGCGTGGACCGAAGTGGGCGGCGAGCTGCTGACTATCGAAACGGCCTGCGTACCGGGCAAAGGTAAGCTGACGTATACCGGTTCTCTCGGTGAAGTGATGCAGGAATCCATTCAGGCGGCGCTGACGGTTGTGCGTGCACGCGCTGACAAACTGGGCATCAACCCTGACTTCTACGAAAAACGTGATATTCACGTTCACGTACCTGAAGGGGCAACGCCGAAAGACGGTCCGAGTGCCGGTATTGCAATGTGTACCGCACTGGTGTCTTGTCTGACGGGTAATCCGGTTCGCGCCGACGTGGCGATGACGGGCGAGATCACCTTGCGCGGTCTGGTTCTGCCAATCGGTGGGCTGAAAGAGAAACTGCTGGCTGCACACCGTGGTGGTATCAAAGTGGTGCTGATCCCTGACGATAACAAACGCGATCTGGAAGAAATTCCAGCGAACGTATTGGCAGACCTCGAGATCCATCCGGTTAAGCGCATTGATGATGTTCTGAACTTTGCACTGCAAAATCCAGCTTACGGTGCATTACCGGTAGCGGCAAAATAGTGACGTCGACTTACACAGTTGAATAAAACTCAGGCTGGCAGGTGAAATCTCACTTGCCAGCTTTTTTTTGTGCCGTTAAGTTAGTCAACGGTCAGAAGGTTTCAGGCTGCTTTCAGTCGCTTGCATAGCCCTGACAAGATTGATATAACAGCAGCGCGGTCACGTCCGAAGGGAAATTCGGCGTGATGAGAGAATTTTAAGAGGGGATGAAAAGAGTGAATAAGTCACAATTGATCGACAAAATTGCTGCCGGTGCTGATATTTCTAAAGCCGCAGCGGGACGTGTTTTGGATGCTGTTCTTGCATCTGTGACGGATACCCTGAAAGCTGGGGAAGAAGTCGCTCTGGTAGGTTTTGGTACGTTTTCAGTGCGTGAACGTTCAGCGCGTACCGGCCGTAACCCACAGACCGGTAAAGAAATCAGCATTGCAGCAGCTAAAGTACCTGGCTTCCGTGCAGGTAAAGCGCTGAAAGATGCCGTTAACGGCTAATTACCCGAAGGGCTGACGTCAAATCTGTGTGAAGCGCATCACTGATGCCTGTTTACTCAGGTCTGGTTGTTAAACAATAACCTGACGTCACCGGGCTGGTAAGGTAAGATACAAGGCGCATCGAAAACGGTGCGCTTTTTTTATTACAGCGGAGTGTTGCCTCACTATGATGGACAATTTACGCGCGGCGTCCAATAACGTCGTGCTCAAAATCATTCTGGCCCTGATTATTCTGTCCTTTATTTTGACAGGGGTGGGCAACTACCTGGTCGGCGGTTCAGGCGACTATGCAGCGAAAGTGAATGGTCAGGAAATCGGTCGTGCACAGCTGGAACAAGCAGTGCAAAACCAGCGTAGCCGACTGCAGCAACAGCTTGGAGATCAATTCTCTGCGCTGGCGGGCAGCGATGGTTATATGCAGCAGTTGCGCCAGGAATCCCTGAACAACCTGATTGACGTCACTTTGCTGGATCAGTATTCCAAAAAGCTCGGCTTTGCCGTCAGCGATCAGCAGATCAAAGACGCGATTTTTGCGACCCCACAATTCCAGACTAATGGCCGTTTCGACAACGCCAAATACCTGCAAAGCATCCAGAGCATGGGTTACAGCGCAGATAATTTTGCTCAGTTAATGAAACAGCAATTGATCAGCCAGCAGCTCGAACAAGCCTACGGTCAGACTGACTTTATTCTGCCTGTTGAAAGCACAACGCTCGGCGCGTTGATCCTGCAAACCCGTGACGTGCATACGGCAACGCTGGACACAGACACGCTGGCCGCTAAGCAACAAGTTACTGATGCAGAAGTGCAGGCGTTCTACGACCAAAACAAGAATAACTTCTTGTCCCCTGAGCAGGTGAAAGTCAGCTACATCGAAATGGATGCCGCGGCCATGCAGGGTAAAGCCGACGTGACTGATGCCGACATCAGCGCTTACTACGACCAGCATAAGAACGAGTTTGGCCAGCCTGAACGTCGTCGTTACAGCGTAATCGTCCTGAAAACTCAGGCTGACGCTGATGCGGTCGCTACCCAACTGAAAAGCGGTTCTGATTTCGCAGAACTGGCGAAAACTAAATCTACCGATGCACTGAGTGCGAAGCAGGGGGGGGATTTAGGCTGGATGGAACCTGAAACCACATTGCCAGAATTCAAAAGCGCCAATCTGACCACCAAAGGTCAGGTTTCCGGTGTGATTAAATCGGACAATGGTTTCTTCATCCTGCGTCTTGAAGACATCAAACCTGAACAGGTTAAGCCTCTGACTGAAGTGCGCGCCAGCATCACTGATAAGCTCAAACAAGAGAAATCACTGGATGCTTACTATGCGCTGCAGCAGAAAGTCAGTGAAGCCGCGACAAACGACAACGAGTCTCTGGCTTCGGCTGAAGAAGTTGCCGGTGTGAAAGCGGTACACACTGACTGGTTCACTCAGAATCAAATCCCGGCAGGCATCAATTTCAAACCTGTTGTGCAGGCGATTTTTGAAGGTGGTCTGATTGGTCAGGACGGTGCTCCTGGCAGTAACTCTGACATCATTACTGTTGATGGCGATCGTGCGTTTGTCATTCGTGTCGATGCGCACAAAGCCGAAGGCGTTAAGCCTTTTGCTGAAGTGAAAGATCAGGTGACTACTTTGGTTAAACGCCAGAAAGCACAAGATCAGGCACGCATGGAAGGCGAGAAACTGCTGACAGCCCTGAAAGAGGGTAAAGGCGATGACGCAATGAAAGCCGCAGGTCTGAGCTTTGGTGATGTGCAGAAAGTACAGCGCAGCCAGCAGCCTTCTGCTTTCGAAGAAAATGTCTTCGCACTGCCGCATCCACAGAAAGACCAGGCCGTTTACGGCTTGTCTCAGGATCCAAAAGGGAACAGCGTGTTGATTAAACTCACTGCCGTTACCCCGGGTGCTGTGCCGGAAGCGGATGCCGCACGTTTTGCGCAGGAAATGCAACAAACCTCCTCAAACGTGACCTTTGATGCGCTGCTGACAAACCTGCGTCAGGAAGCAAAAATCAAGTTCGGTTCTGCTGCACAAAACCAGTAAACGCCGCAAAGTTTTGCAACGCGTTGCAACAAACAAAGGCCGCTTTCGCGGCCTTTTCCACATCTGAAAGTTGCCCATTGTCCGGTTTTTATTCCTGATGCACTCTCTTCGTGCTGTCAAACACATGGAGGATACAGCATGAAAAAACTAGGCATTACTTCACTCTCTCTCGCTCTGGCTCTTGGGCTTTCAACGTTGCCTGTGATGTTACAGGCCGCACCCAATGCGTCCGGTACTGTTGCCACGACATCTGTGGCACCGGCAACAACGGCGGGGAAAGTGGCGGGTCCGCAGGTGAAAAAAGAGCAGGCCGCGGTGACTGACGACACCACCGTCAGCATTAATACGGCCACAGCGGAAGAATTTGCCAGGGCGATGAACGGTGTAGGGATGAAGAAGGCGCAGGCCATTATCAGCTACCGTGAAGAGCTCGGGCAATTCACTGATATTGAACAGCTTCGCGAAGTGCCGGGTATTGGCGCTGCACTGTTTGAACGTAACAAGGACCGTCTGAAATTGTGACGGATGTCGCGGCGGCGAACCCTTAACGGTTGCCGCCGTTTTCTTCTGCTAATCTCTTAAGACATCTGACCAGTTTGGTTTGTACCTCAGGCGAGACGCAGGAGTTTTTTAATCACTATGCATACGTTTATTAAAGTTCGTGGTTTTCACATCGATGTTTACCAGCATGTTAACAATGCGCGTTATCTGGAATTTCTGGAAACCGCCCGCTGGGAATGGCTGGACAATCAGTCCGGCTTCCAGTGGATGAGCCAAAACAACATTGCTTTCATTGTGGTAAATATCAACATCAATTACCGCAAGCCTTCGGTGCTCGGGGATGTTTTACGCATCGACAGCAGCCTTCAGCAGTTGAATGGTCGCAGTGGAGTCATTGAGCAGGTGGTAACCCGTGAGGGTGATGTCGTGGCGGATGCTACGCTGACCTTCGTGTGTATTGATTTACGCACACAAAAGGCCTTGCCGCTGGAAGGTGAGTTGCTGGAAAGATTACGTGAACTTGAGCTGGAAAATGACGCGGCCAATCATGAATGACTGACATAACCACGGGCGGCGAAAGGGCTGCCCGCGGTTATCCGTCAGGTACTTTAACGCAGACCGGTTTTCTTTTTCAGACTGGCCATCACGCCCGCCTGATCTTGCTGATACTGTTGAAGACCGTTGGCGCGCAGGTGGCAGGCGGCACACTCCCCACACCCGTCACCGGCGATGCCGTTGTAACAGGTCAGAGTATGATGGCGAACCAGGTTGAGCTGCTGATAATAATCTGCCAGCGCCCAGGTTTCGGCTTTGTTCAGCCACATCAACGGGGTTTCAAAACGCACATCGCGCGCCAGACCCAAAGACACTGCATGATTCAGCGCTTTGACAAATTCATCACGACAATCCGGGTAGCCGGAGAAATCGGTTTCGCACACACCGGTAATGACCGCTTCTGCCTGGATCTGATAAGCGTAAATGGCCGCCAGTGTCAGGAACAGAATATTACGACCCGGTACAAATGTGCTGGGTAAACCGCCTTCAGTTTCCTCACCAAAGCCCGGTACCGGAATGTTATCGCGAGTCAGGCTGCTGACCGCCAGTTCATTGAGCAAACCGACATCCAGCACTTTGTGGGCACGCGCGCCCAACTGCACTGACAGTTTTTGCGCGATCTCAATCTCAGCACGATGTCGCTGACCGTAATCGAAAGTGACGCAATGTACTTCGTCATACTCTTTCAAAGCCTGAATCAGACAGGTTGTTGAATCTTGTCCACCGCTAAAAACCACCACTGCTCTTTTCATTCTGATTTCCTGTTTACTGAACTGACCGCGCATCGGGCAGCAAAACCACGCTCATGGTACTTACCTTTGCCGCCGTAGTGTAGCGAAACAGCTGCTTCAGTCATTTTCAGATTGCAACGGCGGCGGAACCCACGCCTGACAGAAATCGAACCAGCCCCATGCCGTCAGCTGAACTCCGCTGATGCGCGGCGGCGCGCTCACCTGATACTGATAGTTGAACAGCGGTGTAATAATGCTGCGCACCATCCACTGATAAAAATGATCGCGCAGTTCTTCAGACCGCCTGTTTTCCTGCGGGATTTGCTGAATATGGCTCAATCGTCCTTGCTGCAAGATAAGATCTTCTTCGCGCAAAATCCCCGGCCACAACGGATCCTGTTGCAGCCAGTTCTCCAGCGTGGCTTCCGGAGATTCACCGATCAGCCGGTCGCCCAGCAGCAGATCTGCCGATTCCAGTAATTCGCCGTCTTCCCACAACCGGCCCGCGTGATAAACCACTTCCAGCGCACAACCTTCTTCCGCCAGCTTTTCCCGTAACGCCTGAGCCACCAGTTCAAACTCCACGGGCGGATGGTAAAGCAGACGCAGAGTTTCAGGCAGCTGAACATCCGCAAGGTCGTGAACCGGGATCGGCCAGCCGGGCAGCATTTCTTTACTGGCTTTCACCAGATCATGATCGATCGGCAGATTATCCAGCATGCCGCTGCGCTGGATAATTCGGATGACTTTTTGCGCCTGTGCTTCACTGAGCACGCCGCGTCGCAAGTTAGTAGCAATGTAACAAAAACCAAGACTGGTGCTTCGCCGGACGGGTTTTACCTGCGAAAGCTCGTTCTGTTCGCCAAGAATAATTCTGACCGGATGCTGACAACTGACATTGTCCCGCTGAGCAAAAAGTTGTGGAGTGATCCAAAACTCAATAGCGGCCAGATAGGGATGTTGTAAAGGGTAATAGGTGTGTTGCTCGAGGCGGATAAGCTCAGGGGTGAAGGTGGTCAGGCGAAACGGTCCGGCGCCGATATGCGGATCGTCCGGATGAGCCAACAGACAATTGAGGTCGGCAAAACGGTGTGCCAGCCAGTAATCCGGTTTATCCAGATCGAACTGCAAACACAGCGCATGAGGCTGAGATAATGTCACCACTGACGCCAGATTATGTTTACCGCGTGCTGACTCGCGAAGTTGCTGAAAGCGTGCGACCAGTTGCGCGGTTTTTAACGGTTCACCGTTATGCCAGAAAAGCTGACTGCGCAGAAAAAACTGCCAGGTTTTTCCGTCATTACTGACGTGCCAGTGATGCGCCAGATTGGGCTGCGGTGAGGTATCACCGGGGATAAAGCGCGTTAAACCTGCATGTATAGTATGCGCCAGGTGTTGTTCAGCGCGGCCGGTAAGCGTTAGCGGATCTAAAGGCTGGAGAGGGCGATAATAGGGAATGCGCAGCGTCGGCGCATCTTCCTGCCACTGGCCGCCAAGATGCGGCGCGAGCAGGGTATTCAGATGCGAAGGATCCAGCTGGCTCAGTTGCAGCGCGGCAGAATGTTCACCCTTTTTCAGTAATTCCTGTAAATACGTTCCGCGTAACTCTTCCGGTGTTTTGAGGCAGCTTAGCGATGCGCGTTTTCCGCGACCAGCCTGCGACTGCCAGCGGATCCAGCCGGCATTTTGAAAGTGCATCAGTAGCGTTCGGGTGTGGCGTTCGCTGCAACAGAAGATTTCTGCCAGTTCTGCCACGGTAAATTGAGCCGGATGCGATCCGGTTTTCAGGTACAGACGCTGAAACTGATTAAGCCGATTTTGCAGACGCACGGTAAATACGGAACCTCAGGAGTAGGGTAAATTTTTCCTGTTCAGCATATCCCAGCTGACGCGACCAGACTTGAAGTAAAAAACCAAAGTGTGAGCTAAAACCGGAACAGTATTCATAAAGTGTTCACTATTAGTTCCGTAAATCTCAGTCCATACTTTGCGGGTGAAAACAACGCCGCTCAGAGAGGAAATATGTACCGTTTAGCTGCATTTGATATGGATGGCACGCTGCTTTTACCTGACCACACGCTGGGCGACAAAACGTTGTCCACGTTGCGACAGTTAGCTGAAAAGCCGGTAACGCTGACCTTTGCCACCGGGCGTCATTATCTCGAAATGAAAGATATTCTTGCTAACATCGGGCTGGATGGCTATCTCATCACCGGCAACGGTACCCGTATTCATGATCTCAGTGGCCACCGGCTGCACGCCAGCGATTTACCCGAGGATTGTGCGCACGAATTACTGCATACCTCGTGGGACACGCCAGCCAGTGTGCATGTTTTCCGCGATGACGGCTGGTTCACTTCTCTCGACGATCCGGATTTACTCATTCCGCATCAGTTCAGTGGTTTTCGCTATCAGTTACAGGATCTGCGCTTATTACCGGATTCCGGTAACAGCAAAGTGTGTTTCTGCGCCCCGCATGACGTGTTGTTGTCGCTGGTGCCTCAGCTCGAAGCTCACTTTGGCCCGCGCATCGATTTATGTTTCTCTGCGATGGATTGTCTTGATGTGCAGCCCGCAGGCAGCAACAAAGGCAGCGCGCTTGCATTGCTGACGGACGGTCTGGGGATCAACATGTCAGAGTGTATGGCGTTTGGGGATGCCATGAACGACAAGGAAATGCTCGAGGGCGTCGGGATGGGGCTGATTATGGGGAACGCGTTACCCGTTCTGAAAGAGAAGTCACCGCACTTACAAATTATCGGGCATTGCCGTCATCAGGCGGTGTCTCACTTTTTGCAACACTGGCTGCACACACCAAACCTCACCTATTCCCCCGAATATTAAGGTCTTGCAGCAAGCCGGGTCATCTGTCCCGGCTTTTTTCCTTTCTTACGTCTTATTTAACGCGGAGTTAACTTAGTCCTTCCAGCTGCTGTGCGTATCGTGAAATGTCCCCGATGTTCTTCGCTACCCAACTCTCATCGAAGTATGTATTCAGATAACGTTCGCCGCTGTCGCAGAGCAGGGTGACGATAGAGCCGGTTTCCCCTCTCTCACGCATCTGCGTAGCCAGCTGCAGCGCACCCCAGACGTTGGTACCGGTTGAGCCGCCGACCTTACGCCCCAGCACCTTCTCAAGCCAGTGAAGCGTCGCGATGCTGGCCGCATCAGGCACGCGCATCATGTCGTCTATTACACTTGGTATGAACGATGGCTCAGCGCGAGGGCGGCCAATACCCTCAATACGGCTGCTGCATTGCGCAGTGACGCTGGCATCACGCTGTTGATAATAATCGTAAAATACTGAGTTTTCCGGATCAACGACCACCAGTTCCGTATCGTGCCCCTGATAGCGAATATAGCGGCCCAGCGTTGCGGAAGTACCGCCCGTTCCCGCGCTCATCACCAGATAACGCGGTATCGGATGCGGCTCATGCGACATCTGTCGGAAAATACTGTCAGCAATATTATTGTTCCCGCGCCAGTCGGTTGCCCGCTCTGCGTAGGTAAACTGATCCATGTAGTGCCCGTTCAGTTCACGGGCGAGTTGCTCGGATGCGGCATAGATCTGCCCTGAGTTCTGGACGAAGTGACACTGGCCACCGTAAAACTCAATTTGCTGGATTTTTCGTGGAGCAGTGCAAGAAGGCATCACGGCGATAAAAGGCAATCCCAGCAGGCGTGCGAAATAGGCTTCAGAGATGGCGGTGCTGCCTGAAGAAGCTTCCACAATAGGCGTGTTTTCACGTATCCACCCGTTGCACAAACCGTACAAAAACAGAGAGCGGGCAAGGCGATGTTTCAGGCTGCCGGACGGATGGGTACTTTCATCCTTCAGATACAGTGAAATTCCGGGAAAGTTGTTGAGTGACAGGCGAATCAGGTGTGTATCGGCGGAACGCTGAAAATCGGCGTCGATTTCTTTAATAGCGTGACTAACCCAGGAATTGCGCATGATGCAGGCTCATAAAAGTGTCTTGATGCACACAAGAATAACGTAACTCACGGAGAAATAAGTTACCCTTTAACCCAAGAAGATAAGATTTAATAGAAAAATTTCCTCCCGGAGGCCGGTATGGTAGATAAAATTGACCTTAAATTGCTCTCCCTGTTGCAGAAAGATTGCACATTATCTCTGAATGAACTGGCGGATGCGGTCAATCTCACCACCACGCCGTGCTGGAAAAGGATTAAGCGCCTCGAAGATGACGGCATTATTCGCGGGAAAGTGGCCCTGCTGGACGGCGATCGGTTAGGGCTAAGCCTGACGGCGTTTGTGCTCATCAAAACTCAGCATCACAACAGCGAGTGGTACCAGCGCTTTGTTCAGCAGGTTGAGGCATTTCCTGAAGTGCTGGGTTTCTACCGGATGGCCGGTGAATATGACTATTTACTGCAGGTGCAGGTGTCCGATATGAAAAGCTACGATAACTTTTACAAGCGACTTGTGAACGGCATTCCAGGGCTGAATGATGTGACCTCCAGTTTTGCGATGGAACGCATAAAATCCACCACCGCATTGCCGATTTGATGCAAAAGTTACAGTAAAAAGTTTCATCAGAATCGCCAGTTAACTCTGTTATCCTTGTCGCCTGATGAGAAAAAAGTCCTGCTTCGGGCGCTTTTTCTCAATAAAATCATCATTATTATTTGTATGGAAAACACTGCGTGAGATTGTTCGCCCAATTAGGCTGGTACTTCCGACGTGAATGGCGCCGGTATCTGGGTGCCGTTGCCTTGCTGATTATCATTGCCATTCTGCAATTGATACCGCCCAAGCTAGTCGGTGTCATTATTGATGGCGTCACGACCAAAACGATGTCAACCGGCGTACTGTTTGCGTGGCTTGGGCTCATGGTCGCCACGGCAATTGTGGTGTATTTGCTGCGTTACGTCTGGCGCGTGCTGTTGTTCGGTGCGTCCTATCAGCTTGCCGTTGAACTGCGTCAGGATTTCTTCCGGCAGCTCAGCCGTCAGCATCCGGCCTTCTATTTACGCCACCGTACGGGTGATCTTATCGCCCGGGCAACCAATGACGTCGATCGCGTGGTTTTCGCCGCAGGCGAGGGCGTTCTGACGCTGGTTGATTCGCTGGTCATGGGGCTTGCTGTTCTTATCGTGATGGCGACGCAAATCAGTTGGGAGCTGACGCTTCTGTCGCTGGTTCCAATGCCGGTGATGGCCATTATCATTAAACGCTACGGCGACCAACTTCATCATCGCTTTAAAACCGCGCAGGCTGCCTTTTCCTCATTAAACGATCAGGCGCAGGAAAGCCTGACCAGTATTCGCATGATCAAAGCCTTCGGCCTTGAGAACCATCAGTCTTCCCAGTTTGCTGATGTGGCCGCTGATACCGGTGCGAAAAACATGCGTGTAGCGCGTGTTGATGCCCGTTTTGACCCGACTATTTATGTCTCGATTGGCATGGCTAATTTGCTGGCTATCGGCGGTGGTAGCTGGATGGTGGTTAACGGGCATCTGACACTCGGGCAGTTAACCAGTTTTGTCATGTATCTCGGGTTGATGATCTGGCCGATGCTTGCACTGGCCTGGATGTTCAATATCGTTGAACGCGGTAGCGCCGCCTACAGCCGCATCCGCAGCCTGCTTGAGGAAGCGCCAAGTGTCGTGGATGGTACTGCGCCTCTGCCTGCCGGACGTGCTGTACTCGAAGCAAACATTGCGGATTTCCACTATCCCGACACAACGCATCCGGCCTTGTCCTCTGTGAAGTTCTCCCTGCAACCTGGGCAAATGCTCGGTCTGTGCGGCCCGACAGGTTCCGGTAAAAGTACCTTGCTGGCGCTGCTTCAGCGACAGTTTGATGTCACTGAAGGAGATGTGCTTTATCACGGCCTGTCGCTGAAAACGATCCGCCTGGATGACTGGCGCGCACGTCTGGCGATTGTGAGCCAGACCCCTTTCCTGTTCTCTGACACCGTCGCACAAAATATTGCGCTGGGACGTCCGGAGGCCAGCCGGGAAGAGATCGAGGAAGCGGCGCGGCTTGCCAGCGTTCATGACGATATTCTGCGTTTACCCGGCGGCTATGAAACAGAGGTCGGAGAGCGCGGAGTGATGCTTTCTGGCGGGCAGAAGCAACGAATTTCTATTGCCCGTGCTTTATTGCTGAAAGCGGAAATCTTGATCCTCGATGATGCATTGTCTGCGGTTGATGGCAGGACAGAGCATCAGATCCTGCACAACCTGCGTCAGTGGGGCAGCGACCGCACCGTGATCATCAGTGCCCATCGTCTCTCCGCACTGACCGAAGCCAGCGAGATTCTGGTGTTTAACCACGGCTGTATTTCCCAGCGCGGAAGCCATGAGCAACTTGCCGCTGAGTCAGGATGGTATCGCGATATGTTCCGTTATCAGCAGCTGGAAGCCGCACTGGACGATGTACCGCAGGAACAGGAGCCGGAACAACGTGGCTGAGCAAAAAGTGAGTAAAATTCAAAAGATGTGGCCGACGCTGAAGCGCCTGCTGGGCTACGGCAAGCCTTACAGAAAACCTCTTTCTGTCGCGGTGCTGATGTTGTGGATTGCGGCAGCAGCAGAGGTGACCGGGCCGATTCTGATCAGTTTCTTTATCGACCACTATGTCGCCAAAGGCGAAATGCCGTGGGACAAAATCAGTCTGCTGGCATTGTGCTTTATCCTGCTGCAGTTTCTGGCTGCCGGATTGCACTATTTCCAGGCGTTGCTGTTTAACCGGGCCGCAGTGGGCGTGGTTCAGCGTTTGCGTACCGATGTGATGGATGCTGCATTACGCCAGCCGCTGAGTGCGTTTGATACCCAGCCCGTCGGGCAACTGATTTCTCGTGTCACAAATGATACGGAAGTGATCCGCGATCTGTACGTAACCGTCGTCTCGACCGTATTGCGCAGTATTGCGTTGATCGGCGCGATGCTGGTGGCAATGTTCAGCCTCGACTGGCGTCTGGCCTCGGTGGCGATATGCATTTTCCCGGCGGTTTTCGTCGTGATGGGGCTGTACCAGATTTACAGTACCCCGATTGTTCGTAAAGTAAGAAGCTATCTGGCGGACATCAATGACGGTTTCAACGAAGTCATTAACGGCATGAATGTCATCCAGCAGTTCCGCCAGCAAAAGCGTTTTGGCGAACGTTTGACCCGTGCCAGTCAGTCGCATTATCTGGCGCGTATGCAAACGCTCCGGCTGGAAGGCTTTCTTCTGCGACCATTGCTCAGTTTGTTCTCTTCGTTAATTCTGTGCGGATTGTTACTGCTGTTCGGATTCAGCGCAGAAGGTTCAGTCGGCGTCGGTGTTCTCTATGCTTTCATCAATTATCTGGGGCGTCTGAACGAGCCTTTGATCGAACTGACCTCGCAGCAGTCGATTCTTCAGCAGGCCGTCGTCGCGGGTGAGCGAATTTTTGACCTGATGGACCGAACCCAGCAGCAATACGGGGCTGACGACAAAAGACTTACCGGCGGCGAGATAGACATTAAAGACGTCAGTTTTGCCTATCTGCCGGACAAATGGGTGCTGGAAAATATATCCCTGCATGTGCCATCGCGAGGTTTCGTTGCGCTGGTCGGGCATACGGGCAGCGGTAAAAGTACGCTGGCGAATTTGCTGATGGGATATTACCCGCTCAATAAAGGAGAGATCCGGGTTAATGGCCGTCATATTTCCGATCTCTCGCACGCCAGCCTACGTAAAGGGATTGCGATGGTTCAGCAGGATCCGGTGGTGCTGGCTGAGTCGGTTTTCGCCAATGTCACGTTAGGGCGCGATATCGATGAAGCGCAAGTCTGGCACGCGCTGGATATTGTGCAGCTTTCGCCTCTTATTCGCGAAATGCCGGAAGGTTTAAACACTCGCCTCGGCGAACAGGGCAATAATCTCTCGGTGGGTCAGAAACAGTTGCTGGCCATGGCACGCGTTTTGGTGCAGGCCCCGGAGATTTTGATCCTTGACGAGGCAACAGCCAATATCGACTCAGGTACTGAGCAGGCGATCCAGCGTGCACTTCGGGCCATCCGCCAGCAAACGACGCTGGTGGTGATCGCCCATCGTCTTTCGACGATTGTCGATGCGGATAACATTTTGGTATTGCATCGTGGTCAGGCAGTGGAGCAGGGCAATCATCTGCAACTGCTGGCTGAAAAAGGCCGGTATTATCAGATGTATCAGCTACAGCTTGCCGGTCAGGAACTTGCCTCAGCGGAGCAGGCTACGCCAGCGACGCAAAACGCCTGATACCCGCCCCAACGCAGCATAGCGCACCGCGTTGGGGTGGTTTTTTCTCCCGATTTCCCCCCTCCTTTTTTCTGGCCTGCACCTTCATCTGGCATCAAGTCTCTGGGCGTGATGTCACTGCACTAAAAAGCAGCGGTCGGCACCTTATTGGTGCGCGCGTCCTGATAATGATGTGAACGGCCAAGTGTGCGCCTCGTCACGAATATTCTGAAAATGCCGTATTACGCGGTAATCAAACGAATCTCTCTGCAATTTCAACTCTGGCACAGCCTTTGCTTTATCCATTTCGTATCGGGCGCGGTTTTTCCGCGGCAAGCCCTTAATTCGAGGAGTGGCAAAATGAAGCTGGTTACTGTGGTGATCAAACCTTTCAAGCTGGAAGACGTGCGCGAAGCGCTGTCTGCTGTTGGAATTCAGGGCCTGACCGTAACGGAAGTTAAAGGTTTCGGCCGTCAGAAAGGTCACGCTGAACTGTATCGCGGTGCAGAGTACAGCGTGAACTTCCTGCCAAAAGTAAAAATCGATATTGCTATCGCTGACGATCAGCTTGATGAAGTGATCGACGTGATCAGCAAAGCGGCCTACACCGGAAAAATTGGTGACGGCAAAATTTTCGTTGCTGAATTGCAACGCGTTATCCGTATTCGTACCGGTGAAACCGACGAAGCAGCACTGTAATTTCAGGTTCATCTCTTTGAATGAAGAGTTGAGATAAAAGAGCTTAGAAAAACAGTTTTGAGAACAGGGGTGGGCTACTAATGAAAAAACTTTTATCCATGATGGGGCTTGGCGCGGTTGCATTGTTGCCTTCGCTTGCCATGGCAGCAGCGCCGGCAGCCGCTAACGGTGCTGACAATGCCTTTATGATGATTTGTACTGCACTGGTGCTGTTTATGACCGTGCCCGGTGTGGCGCTGTTCTACGGCGGCTTACTGCGTTCTAAAAACGTGTTATCTATGCTGACTCAGGTCATCGTGACGTTCGCGCTGGTCTGCGTTCTGTGGATCCTCTACGGTTACAGCCTGGCCTTCAGCGAAGGCAACGCATTCTTCGGCGGTTTCGGTAATGTGATGATGAAAGGCATCGGCCTTGATTCGGTCACCGGCACCTTCTCGCAGATGATTCACGTGGCGTTCCAGTGTTCATTCGCCTGTATCACCGTGGCGCTGATCGTGGGCGGTATCGCTGAACGTGTACGTTTCTCTGCGGTCTTGATTTTCACTGTGATCTGGCTGACCTTCTCCTACATTCCGATGGCTCACATGGTTTGGGCGGGTGGTTTCCTGGCAGCAGACGGTGCGCTGGACTTTGCCGGCGGTACGGTGGTTCACATTAACGCCGCCATCGCGGGTCTGGTCGGTGCCTACCTGTTAGGTAAACGTGCAGGATTTGGCAAAGAAGCATTCAAGCCACACAACCTGCCAATGGTCTTCACAGGTGCGGCGATCCTTTACGTTGGCTGGTTTGGTTTCAACGCCGGTTCAGCAAGCGCAGCAAGTCCAATTGCGGCTCTGGCTTTCCTCAATACCGTTATCGCAACGGCTGGCGCAATCCTGTCATGGACATTTGTAGAGTGGATGGTTCGCGGTAAACCTTCTCTGCTTGGCGCAAGCTCCGGTGCCATCGCGGGACTGGTTGCCATCACGCCAGCCTGTGGTACGGTCGGCGTGGGTGGTGCGTTGATTATCGGTCTGGTCGGTGGTGCTACCGGTCTGTGGGGTGTGGTTACCCTGAAAAAATGGCTGCGTGTTGATGACACCTGTGACGTATTCGGTGTGCACGGCGTGTGCGGTATCGTAGGCTGCCTGCTGACCGGCGTATTCACTTCCAGCTCACTGGGCGGCGTGGGTTATGCAGAAGGCGTCACCATGGGCCATCAGGTCTGGGTACAGTTCTTCAGCGTCTGCGTTACGCTGGTCTGGTCAGGTGTTGTTGCCTTCATCGCTTATAAAGTAGCTGATATGCTGGTCGGTCTGCGTGTTCCTGAAGAACAGGAACGTGAAGGTCTGGACGTCAACAGCCACGGCGAAAATGCTTACAACCAGTAATCTCAGTCATATACATTCAGAGAAGGCAGTGCGCTAACGCTTTCTGAACGGCAGTACCAAAACTAAAAATAATGATGAATAGCAAAAGGGGCGATATCACTATCGCCCCTTTTTAATGCCTGATTTTCAGACCGAAAAGCTTATTCTGCCGTTCTCTGACGGATCACACCTTCCTGCACCGTAGTGGCAACCAGCACCCCTTCGCGGGTGTAGAACTGACCGCGTACAAAACCACGGGCACCGGAAGCAGATGTGCTTTCAACCGCGTAAAGAAGCCAGTCGTCCATACGGAATGGCCGGTGAAACCACATCGAATGATCGATGGTCGCGACCTGCATTCCTGGCTCCAGAAAACCAATTCCGTGCGGTTGCAATGCGGTCGGCAGGAAATTGAAGTCTGAAGCATAACCCAGCAGATACTGATGGATGCGCAGATCGTCTGGCATTTCGCCGTTGGCGCGGAACCACACCGCGCGATGCGGCTCTTCTTTAGTGCCTTTCAGCGGGTTATGGAATTTCACCGGGCGCATTTCAATCGGCCGGTGACGGAGGAATTTATCACGAATTTTTTCAGGGATCAGATGCGCAAGATTTTTGGCAATATCTGACTCCGAAATCAGTGACTCCGGCGGCGGTACATCAGGCATGGTGTTTTGATGTTCAAAACCCTCTTCATGACTCTGGAAAGAGGCTGTCATGTAGAAAATAGGTTTACCGTTTTGTACCGCTTTCACACGACGGGCGCTGAAACTGTTGCCGTCGCGCAAGTTTTCCACGTCATAGATGATCGGTTTACTGCTGTCACCCGGACGTAAAAAGTAACTGTGGAACGAGTGGATCCCGCGATCAACCGGCACCGTTTGTTTGGCTGCGTAGAGTGCCTGCCCGACAACCTGCCCGCCAAAGACCTGGCGCAAGCCCAGATCCTCACTTTGACCACGAAACAGTCCTTCTTCGATTTTTTCCAGATCCAGAAGATCCAGCAGATTTATTAACGCCTGACTCATAGTGGCCTCATGAAAGTTACCGGTTAATTCATGCCTGATGCAGCCCGTAAGCGCAGCAAAAGCACAGGTCTAACCTGTTAATGATAGAGGATCTTACGGGCGCTCAGAAGACCTGTTTAGCCACCGGGAGGAAAAATTCAGATTATTGTGCCATGATTAACAGGTACGCTGGTTAAAGAAACCATTTTCATGTCGGCGTTTATTACAGCTTGTCGACAAGCGAATAATAAAAAGGGAGTACGATCTATGAAACTTTGGCAGATAGTAGGTGGAACCGCGCTGTCTCTGACTCTTGCCGGATGCGCACAGCATCATGAGGCACCCGCGCAGCAAGCTCCGGTGAATACGGCAGCCAGTCCGGCCACCCAACCCGCGATAACGGGGCCAAACGTATCCGGTAGTGTGTTTATCGCTCAGCGTGTGGCGTTGCCGCCTGATGCGGTACTGACCGTGACATTGTCCGATGCCTCTGTTGCTGATGCACCATCGCGTGTGATCTCGCAGAAAGTGGCGAGAACGCAGGGTAAGCAGGCACCATTCACGTTTATCCTGCCGTATAACCCGCAGGACATTCCACCGAACTCACACGTTATCCTGAGTGCGGCGGTGACCATCAATGGTCAGATGACCTTCGTGACCGACTCCATTAAAGAAGTGATTAATAATGGACAGGGTACACGTGCGGATCTGCAACTTGTCCCGGTTGTCTCCGTTCCTGTTGCCACCAAGCCGGGTGCATTAGGGCCACTGAGCAACCCGTCTGAACCGACAGGATTAGGCACCGCTCCGGCACCGGTCAGCGCAGTCGCTCCGTCGCCTGCTTATTAATGTCCGCTGCTGTCACAATAAACACCGCTCCGGCGGTGTTTTTTTATGCGAATTACCACTTCCAGCCATACTTCTCTAAATCGATTTTGCCTTTACTAAAGACGACGCCTTCGGCCAGAAGCGCCTGACGCTGGCGTTTAAAATCTTCACCCTGCAATGAAATCTCGCCGTGGCGGTTAATCACACGGTGCCAGGGAAGGGTGCTGCCTTCGGGCAATTTCTTCAGCACGCCGCCAACCTGACGGGCAGCGCGTGGCGATCCTGCCAGTTGTGCCACATTACCGTATGTTGTGACCTGGCCTGCGGGGATAGCCGCTATAATTTGAAATACGCGCTGACGAAAGTTATCGGGCTCCGACATTACATCCTCCTCAGTGTCTGCCCGACAGTATGACGTAATTTTGCGTCTCAGACAGGCGAGTTTCGGCGCTGTTGTTTAAGAAAACACCGGTTGTCGGCGGTTAACTTGCTTTTGCGGTGGGCATCACTGATAATGCCCACCGCTTCAGTTCTCCCGTAAAGAGAAGTGAAGCCAACAACGACAATGGGGGCCCTGTTGGTTCTCCCGCAACACTAACTTGTTAACTCGGTCAGGTCCGGAAGGAAGCAGCCATAGCAGGTGTCGTGTGTGCCGGGATGTAGCTGGCAGGGCCTCCACCATTTCAGGCCCCGCAAACTTTACGCCTTCTCTTTTCGATTCCTAACGCCAGTCTCTTTTTTCTTTTGTTTCAGTGATGCACCAGCGTCGTGAAGTAATACACCAGCGGGATCGCCAGGATATACAGCCCTGTCGGCACTTCGCGCATTTTTCCTGCCACCACGTTGATGATGATGTAAAACAGCAATCCGCCCGCGATGCCCGTACCAAAACTGTTGGAAATCAGGGTAATCATCACCATGAGCAGCACCGGTAAAGCATCGGTGAAATTCGCTAAGTCCACTTTGCGCAAATTACTGAACATATTCAGGCCGATGAGGATCAGCGCCGGTGCGGTCGCTTCTTTGGGGATCATCAGTGCCACCGGCGTGAACAGCAGCATCAGCAGGAACATCACCGCCGCCGCCAGCGCCGTCAGACCCGTTTTCCCTCCCGCCTCAGCCGCCGCTGAGGATTCGATTAATGCGGTTGCCGCAGGAATACCGACAACCGGACCCAGCGCCGCAGCAATCGAATCCACCATAAAGGGCCGGTTGATGTGCGGCATGTTGCCGTGTTCATCCAGCAGTCCGGCTTCACCGCCCACCGCCAGCGTGGTGCCCATGGTTGAGAAAAATTCTGAGGCGAAAAAGATAAACAGAAATGGCAGGAAGGCGATATTGATGGCGCCAGTCAGGTCGACTTTCCCCCAAAGCGGGGCGAGAGAATGTGGCAAAGCGATCCACTGTTCAGGTAAATGGGTTACGCCAAACGGGATCCCGGCTACCGTTGCCAGCAGAATCGCCCAGAGAATAGCACCGGGGATTTTACGAGCCTGTAAACCCACTGCCACCAGCAAACCCAGCAAAGCAATCAGCGCACCCGGAGAAGTGAAATCGCCCAGTGCCAGCGCGTGCGTTTTGGCATTGGCCAGCACCAGGCCTGCATTACGAAAACCCAGCAGCGCGACGAAAATACCGATCGACGCCGTCAGACCCAGTTTGATGGATTGCGGAACCGAGCGGGTGACGACTTCACGCAGGCCGAATACCGTCATCACAAAAAATAAGATCCCGGACCAGCAGGCAATGCCCAGCGCAATTGGCCAGGTGATACCGTCTCCGGCCAGCGTAATACCGACCAGTACCGAACCGCCGATGCCAGGGCCAACCATAAACGGCAGATTCGCGTAGAACGCCATCAGCAAAGAACCCAACACAAATACCAAAATGACGCCGGTGGTGGCGGCTCCTTTATCCATGCCACCCGCCGCCAGCAGACCGGGGATCACTATCAGCAAATAAGCCGCTGCCAGAAAACCGGTGATCCCGGCCAGACATTCGGTTTTTGCTTTTGTATCCCGCTGACGAAGCTGAAAGCGGCGCTGCAACCAGCTTTCACCCGATGAGGCTGTCACATTTTTCACAGAGCTGTCGGTCATAAAATTCCCCTGAACATCGTCATTAATGAGTGGTGCGTGCTGTTTTTTTTGTGTTTCTTATTAATAAAGATCAGGCCTCGTCGGGCCAGATTTCCAAAACAGGATCGACAATCTCGCGCAATCCGCCATCCGTCAGCCCTAAATCCGTCAGATGTGGCCCTGCATTACAGGCGAGACAGGTTCCTTCGATCGCTTTAAAGACCCGGTACGGGGGCTCCCAGTCAGCGATCTGCGCGCTAAGCTCGCGAAGATTTTTAAACTGTGCGGCCAGCACGTCTGCGGGTAAATCTGAGAGCATTCCGGCAATTGGCATATCGACACTGGCCAGCAACGTCGCGTTCTGGCTCAGCGCCATACCGCCACCGCTGGCGATCAGCTGATTGGCGGCCAGCATCATGTCGGCGGGATGACGGCCAATAACCACGAGATTATGTGAGTCATGGGAGTAAGAGGTGGCTATCGCTCCGCGTAATTCTCCCCAGCCCTCCAGCAACGCCATTTTCGGCGTGGCTTCATGACGCCCATGCCGGTGCTGTACCCAAATCAGGCTGAAACCTTCCGGAATTTGTACGACTCCGCTTTTGACTTCCACAATCACTTCGCTCCATTGCGTGAAGCGAGCGCCCTTGATGTTACGTAAGCGCGCCTTACCTTTTTTCAGTCCGGGGATTTTTAAATGAAAATCAGCTTCGGCCACTTTTTGCAGGCGCATGGTGTCGCGTGGGGGGATAACGTCACTGGCGACAGCGGGGCTGAATAACATTTTCCCGTGTTCTGCAACGCAGTTTCCGGCGACATACACTTTGCGCGGGTTGAGCGTCTCAAGAGAGTCGAATGCAATAATGTCAGCAGTGCGGCCTGCGGCAATCAGCCCGAGATCTGAGCGGCGCATACGGATGGCGGCGTTAAATGTCGCCATTCTCAACACGTCTTCAGCACGTAAGCCAAAGGAGATCAGCAGTTTGACCAGCGCGATCAGTCCGCCTTTTTCCAGCAGATGATCGGGTGGCACGTCGTCAGTACACAGCGTAATTTGCGAGGAAAGATGCGGTAAGGCCAGCAGAGCGGCAGCAATATCCGGCAGCAGATAAGGATGAGAACCACGAATTTGCAGAGTCAGGCCTGCGCGCAATTTCTCCAGCGCATCTTCCGCTGAGGTCAGTTCATGATCGGAAGTCACACCTGCCGCCAGATAGGCCTGGAGCTGCTCGTCTTTAAGCCCGCGCGCATGGCCTTCGATCAGTTTGCCGCTGCGTAATCCGGCATCAAGGATTTCCATCATGCGTTCGCTGCCGTTCAGCACGCCATACATATCCATGACTTCCGCGACGCCGGCAACTTCCGGCCAGCTCAGCATGGTTTGCATTTCCTGGCCTTTGAAATCCGCTCCCGACATTTCCAGACCCGGCGTTGAAGGCACGCTGGAAGGCGCCGCGCAAATCACACGCAATGGCAAACCCCGGCTGGCTTTGACTGCGTACTCAACGCCGGCCACGCCCAGCACATTTGCCAGCTCATGGGGATCCCAAAAAACGGTCGTCGTCCCCTGAGCGACAACGATCTCCGCATATTTTTCAGGGGGCAGGTGGGAGCTTTCAATGTGAACATGGGTATCGATAAGGCCGGGTGAAAGATAAAGACCTGATAAGTCATCAATATTTTTCGACCGGGTAAATTTTCCACGCGGGTGGACACTGGCAATCATGTGACCGACCAGACCCACGTCTGCATCACGGATCTCACCCGTCACCATGTCGACGATCTTTGCGTTGATCAGCAAATGGTCAAAAGGAATTTTCCCCAATGCGGCATCAATCGCCCGCTGGCGTAAGGGCAGGGAAGCGAGGTTCTCGGTCATAGCAGTTTCCGGATTTGCAGAATGATGTGGCTAATGTAGGGAGAGGAAGGGGCTTTGCACAGATGATTTATTTTATCCGATTATAAGATGCGGTTATGCTGGGCAAACGTTTTCTATTTTGACCGGAACCTCTGCACATTATGTCTGAACCCTGGCGTCGTCTGCCTGCGCTGTCTCTCAAGCAAATTCAATATTTTGTGACGCTGGCGCAATTGCGCAGTTTTACTGAAACGGCGAACCGTCTGGCAATCAGCCAACCTGCGTTAAGCAGTGCGCTGCGACAAATTGAATCCGTGTTGGGTGGGAAGTTATTGCACCGGACGGCGCAGAACGTCAGTCTCACTGAGCAGGGTGAAGCTGTGCTGCCGTATGCAGAACGCTTATTGAATACTGCTCACAGCGTGTTCGATGATATGCAGCAAATTATGCACCAGGGCGGAGATGGAACTTTACGTATCGGATTAGTGCCTTCAGTCAGCACATTATTATTTCCGGCGGTGCCACAATTATTATCTGAATATTTCCCTGATATGCGTGTGGAATTCCATGACCTGACAAATGACGCATTATTATTGGAACTCGAGAACGGTTCTGTTGATTTTGGTATCGGCGCTACCGACAGTATCGTACCGGAATCGATAGCAATATATCCGCTGCTCGAGGATCCGTTTGTCGTGGTGATCAGGCGTGATGACGCGCTGGCAGAAGGGCATAACATCCCGTGGCGGCAACTGGCAAAAAGGGACATTGCGTTGTTTTCAAAAGGAAATGTGAGCAGGCTGGTGACGGCGATGAATGAGAGTCATCGTCTGAATTTACGCGTCAGTTACCGGGTAGATTTTCAGGAAACGTTATATGGACTGGTGCGGTCGCGCATGGCATTAGCGATTTTACCGGAATTATACACGGCAACGCTGAACGATAATGAATTAACGGTCATTCACCTGCAGCAGCCGATGTTAAGTCGAACGGTCGCTATGATGCGTAAACCGGTTCCATTACGATCGGCAAAAACAGAACAGTGTTTTCAATTTCTCTTAAAGACGTTTCATCAACGAATCAAAGAAAAGAATGAAAGAGTGCTGTGAGGGAAATTGTTTAACAACGCTAACGTAGTATTGCTGAAATAATAAACACTGAGCCGGACGATAATTCGGCTCAGTGCAAGCACTTAACGTACAAACTTCCATACGGCAACGGGGATTTTATCGTATAGCTTATTCATCGTCAGTTCAGCCAGACGATGGTCAGCTGCCGAGTAAAACAATTCGAGTTCGTCGTCGGAAAGCTCATACTTATTTTTTTCAATAACACGTTCAAGCGTATCAATAGTGGTGCATTTTCTTAAACGCATCAAATAGTCGATTTTGTTCATCGTAGCCTTTTCATTTTGTTCTGATGACAACATATAAATTATTACTCAAGTCTTCATTAGGGTACAGATGTAGTCCCCTGAGAACATTCTGAATAATCGCTTTTTGGTCTTTTGCCATTGGCGTAAATCAGAATCGTTAATTCCATAATTACTGAAGAGGGTGTAGGTATCATCCAGATACTCTTCAACCAGATCACTTAAATGGTTATCGTCGGGGTACTTAATTTTAAAACTCATCACAAAAGATGCAATGTGTTCTATCAGTTCGTTGAGTTGCAGGTTAACAGCTGATGTAGGGTCATTGACCCAACCATGATGACTGTCACCCAGTGTCGCAATCCCTTCATCATACAACATTTCATTCAGGAATCGTAACTGAGCGATATCGTGCCGCTTAGGCGAGTACTCATCCATATCATCCCCTCCGTAATGGTTTATTCGGTGTTGATAACACTCTGTGAGTAAACAACAAAACTTAATGGCTTACAGGAAACAGCTCTCACTACACTTTTTAAGAACTACACATCATGAGTTAAACATCAGTAACAATCACAATAAAACGGACTCAGACAGGAGGTTTTACATGGGATAATTCTACAGTCAACGGTTTAAATATAATTCATTTTTAGAACGCTGTGCAAACGTATTACTCAAACTTACAATTCGTCTGAAGTTGTTCCTCTGGTCATATCAATAATATCAAACTCAAGCCCTTCAGGGGTGACTGAGAATGTGACATTTTGCGTTGTGAATTCATCAGCATTAATGTCCAAGCATCCATTGAAAATCGTCCATTTGAACCTGTAACTCATTGAATATATGCTTTCGCCTGTTTGAGTTATAGACACGATTTCCATGGAATTCGGCTCATAACGGGCATTTTCAGAAAAATAAGATAAATCGCCAATTAAAGGTTCTTCAATTTCAGATAAAGAACGTTCAATAATCTCTTGTAACGTTTTAAGAGACGGATTTTGCCCATAAATATTACCGGGAATGATTTTCCGCACGCCTTTTATCCTCTGAACCTGTATCTCTTCATTATTACATACTTTGAGTATTCTGTGGATTTAGTGGAAAAAAAAATTTCCAATGCCTTTACGCATAGTCAGTTGATTTTCATCATGTTTAGGATATGTACATTATTTTTTACCCTTTTCTTACAGTTTTGGGGGACTTCACGCCGTTAAGAAACTGAAACAGTTCATGTATTGATAAAAATGCCTTCATGTGATGTTATATTATAACTATTTGGGGGCACCATGACTAAAACACTCTTTACCATTTCTTCGCCACTACGCTGCATGGGGGTTTTGGCCGTGCTCGTTGTTCTCTGGACCGCAATTTATTGGGCGATTTCGCTACCATGATTTTCGTTAACAACCTTGAAGTCGGCTATGACCGCCGCGCTGTTGCGATGCCAATAAGTGGACGATTTTTAACGGGTTCGCTGACGGCGGTGATTGGCGCTAACGGTGCCGGTAAATCGACTTTCTTAAAAACAGTGGCAGGCCTGCAACAGGCGATTACGGGAGATTTTACCTTCAGTCAGGGCCAGCGGCCGCGCCTGGCCTACTTAACTCAGCAGACTGAACTGGATCGCGGATTTCCCATCAGCGTTGTGGATCTTGTCGCCATGGGGTGCTGGCCGCAGAGCGGTTTATTTGGGGGTATTAACCGGCAGTCTGCGACAAATGTTGCGCAGGCGCTGGAAACCGTTGGAATGACCGGAATGGAACATTACCCGGTAGGTTCGCTCTCCGGCGGACAGTTGCAACGCACCTTGTTTGCCCGCTTGCTGGTCCAGCAGGCGCCGCTGATTATGCTTGATGAGCCTTTTACCGGCATTGACAGCCAGACCACCGCGCTGTTGTTAAACGTGATTGCGCAATGGCATCAGGAAGGTAAAACCGTCATCGCGGTTTTGCACGATATTTCTATGGTAGCGCGTCATTTTCCTGACGTGCTTTACCTCAGTGCTCAGCAGAATCTGTGGGGAAGCGCCCGCGAGGTTCTGAGCCATTTCCCCAACCCGTCGCATGCCTGTGTCTCGGTAGAACCTTTTGCTCTGGCGGCGGGAGTCGCAAATTCATGATGCTTTTCCATTTGCTTGCCGACCCGTTTATTGAATTCGGATTCATGCGCCGTGCTTTGATCGCGTGTATTGCGTTATCGATAAGCGCCACGCCTTTGGGTGTTTTCCTTTTGTTACGTCGCATGAGCCTGGTGGGTGATGCGCTTTCTCATGCCGTATTACCGGGTGCTGCGATCGGTTATCTGATTTCGGGTATGTCACTGGTGGCGATGGGCATTGGCGGATTTATTGCCGGGTTGGCGGTCGCGATGTTATCGGGGCTGGTGAGTCGTAAAACGCAATTGAAAGAAGACGCCAGCTTTGCCGGTTTCTATCTTGGCTCGCTTGCCCTGGGCGTCACCTTGGTTTCGTTGCGGGGGTCGAGCGTTGACCTGCTGCATGTGCTTTTTGGCTCCATTTTGGCCATCGATTCTTCTGCAATGATCATGGTTGGGATCATCAGCAGCGCGTCATTACTGATGCTTGCCTGCATTTATCGCGCACTGGTGATTGAGTCTTTTGACTCATTATTCTTGCGGGTCAGCGCCGGAAAATGGCTGGCGGTGATCCACGGCATTTTTCTGGCGCTGGTGGTGATCAATCTGGTGGCCGGTTTTCAAATCCTCGGCACGCTGATGTCCGTCGGGTTGATGATGTTACCCGCGGCCAGCGCGCGATTCTGGGCCCGGGATTTACCTCACACTCTTCTGAGCGCGATGATTATCGGCATCCTCTCCAGCGTTGTCGGGCTGATCTGGTCTTATTACGCCTCATTGCCCGCCGGACCGGCGATCGTCCTCAGCGCAACGGTGATTTTCTTTATTTCAGTATTATTTGGAAGGCGGGGCGGGATGTTAACGGCCTCGCGTTGTTAGCAGTAAAACAATGAAAATGCAGTACCACAATTAAGGGGACATGATGAAAGTATTACCTGTATCACTCGCAGTAGCTGCCCTGCTGTCGAGCCCGCTGGCGATGGCGAAAACCGTGAATGCGGTGACCAGTTTTTCTATTCTGGGTGACATTGTTCAGGAGGTAGGGGGCGAGCACGTGAAGGTCACTTCGCTGGTGGGGCCGGATGGTGATCCGCACAGTTTCGAACCCTCGCCAAAGGACAGCAAAGCCATTAATGCCTCTGATGTCGTTTTCGTCAGTGGCTTAGGGCTGGAAGGTTGGATCGATCGTCTGGTGAAGGCATCGGGCTACAAAGGCCATCTGGTGACCGCATCTGAAGGCGTCAATTCCCGTAAAATGGAAGAAGACGGAAAGCAAATCACGGATCCACATGCCTGGAACAGTATGGCAAATGGCGTGATTTATGCGACCAACGTGATGAATGCGTTGATCAAAGCCGATCCACAAGATGCTGATTATTTCCGTCAGCGTGGTAAGGCCTACATTGAACAACTGCAAAAACTGGATTCGTGGGCGAAAACCGAGTTCGCCGGCATTCCTCAGTCAAAACGTAAAGTGCTGACAAGCCATGATGCTTTCGGTTATTTCGGCCAGGAATATCATGTGAGTTTTATGGCGCCGGTAGGCTTTTCAACTGAATCGGAAGCCAGCGCCAGCGGGGTGGCGTCTTTGATTAAGCAGATCAAAGATGAGAAGGTAAAAACCTATTTCATCGAGAATCAGACCGATCCGCGCCTGGTGAAGCAGATTGCTGCCGCCAGCGGAGCACAACCGGGTGGGGAGTTGTATCCGGAAGCGCTGTCAGGGCCACAAGGCCCGGCAACGACTTACGTCAAAGCGTTCAAACATAACGTTGAGACAATTGTCGCCAGCATGAAATAAGATCTAACCCTCCCCACGGTTTTTACGTGGGGAGATTTACATCATGTCTTAGCACAGAAAAAGCCCCGTCGGGCAAGCGACGGGGCTTTTGTTTTTTCAGGCGTAAGGCCGTATGAGACAGCGCTTAGCGTTTTTTCTTCTTGCCTTGCACGGCTTTAAACCGTGGATTGCTTTTGCAAATCACATAAATCCGCCCTTTACGACGAACAACGCGGCAATCCGGATGACGTTTTTTAGCCGAACGTAGTGAACTCAGAACCTGCATAAAAATTCTCCCTGATGCTGATTACTTCTTACCGAGGAAGCTGCCGAAACGCTGGTTGAAGCGTGCGGTGCTGCCTTCTTTTGAATACTCTTTCTGCTTGCCGGTGTAGTACGGATGCGATGCGGAAGACACTTCAATAGTGATATAGGGGAAAGTGACACCTTCCAGATCAATGGTACGGTCAGTCGAGATGGTCGAACCGACTTTGAAGTATTCGTTAGCGCTGGTGTCGTGAAATACAACCGTGCGGTAAGCAGGATGGATAGCGGGTTTCATAATGCCTCTAAATGTTATGTTATACTATAACAATAAGTATGCGCCCATCTGTTTTCATGTTCAAGCATCAGACGAAAAAAAAGGCCGCATAAGCGGCCTTTCATCAGGGTAGGGGATCCGGTTACAGCGTCGGATGCTCTACTTTATGCGTATGTTCAATGTCTTCGTTCTTCTTACCGAAGCGGCGACGAACCACCACGAAGAAGACCGGAACAAAGAAGATCGCCAACAGCGTTGCCGTGATCATCCCGCCCATAACGCCGGTACCTACGGCGTTCTGAGAACCGGAACCTGCGCCGGAGCTGATAACCAGCGGCATTACACCGAGGATGAAGGCCAGTGACGTCATCAGTATCGGACGCAGACGCATACGGACGGCTTCCAGCGTTGACTCAATCAGTCCTTTACCTTCTTTATCCATGAGGTCTTTGGCGAACTCAACAATCAATATGGCGTTCTTCGCTGACAGCCCTATGGTGGTTAACAGACCCACCTGGAAGTAAACGTCGTTGCTCAGACCGCGCATCGTTGCCGCCAGAAGCGCACCCACAACACCGAGTGGAACGACCAGCATGACCGAGAACGGAATCGACCAGCTCTCATACAACGCCGCCAGACACAGGAAGACGACAATCAGCGAGATAGCGTACAACGCCGGAGCCTGGTTACCGGATAAACGTTCCTGATAAGACAGACCCGTCCAGTCATAGCCGATGCCGCTTGGCAGTTTAGAAGCCAGAGACTCCATCATCGCCATCGCATCACCACTACTCTTACCCGGAGCTGGCTGACCAAGGATTTCCATCGATGGCAAACCGTTATAACGTTCCAGACGCGGTGAACCGTATTCCCATTTCGCGCTGGAGAACGCGGAGAATGGCACCATCTGACCCGCGCTGCCGCGGACGTACAGATTGTTAATGTCCGAAGGCAACATGCGGTACTTGTTTTCAGCCTGCACGTACACTTTCTTCACGCGACCACGGTCGATAAAGTCGTTGACGTAGCTACCACCAATCGAAGCACCTAACGTGGTGTTGATGTCGGAAATAGACACGCCAAGCGCCGTAGCTTTTTCCTGATCAATTTCGATTTTATATTGTGGAGTATCTTCCAGACCGTTCGGACGAACCTGAGTCAGCAAGTCCGGATGCTCAGCAATCATGCCCAGCAACTGATTACGTGCCTGCGTCAGTTTGTCATGCCCAAGGTTAGCCTGGTCAATCAGCTGGAAGTCGAAGCCTGTCGCCGTACCCAACTCAACAATTGCCGGTAAGTTGAACGGGAACACCAGTGCATCTTTAATGGTGCTGAATGCGCCCATTGCACGGCCTGCAATCGCAGGAACTTTGTTTTCAGCGCCGCTACGCTCAGACCAGTCTTTAAGGCTGACGAACGCGATACCGGTGTTCTGACCACGACCCGCGAAACCAAAGCCGTTAACGGTAAACACGGAGTTTACGTTGGCTTTTTCTTTCGTCAGATAGTAATCGCTGACTTCATCGAGCACTTTCTGAGTACGTTCCTGGGTCGCACCTGCAGGCAACTGTGCCATGGTCAGGAATACGCCCTGGTCTTCTTCCGGAAGGAAGGAGGTTGGCAGGCGAATGAACAGGAATGCCATGCCGACAACGATCAGCAGGTAAATCACCAGATAACGGCCCGTGCTGCGCAGAATGTTACCCACGCTGTCGGTGTAGTGGTGCGTACTTTGCTCGAATTTCTTGTTAAACCAGCCGAAGAAACCTTTCTTCTCGTGGTGCTCGCCTTTGGCAATCGGCTTAAGCATGGTCGCACAAAGCGCCGGCGTCAGAATCATTGCCACCAGAACCGACAGCACCATGGCAGATACGATGGTGATGGAGAACTGACGATAGATAACCCCGGTCGAACCGCCGAAGAAGGCCATCGGGATGAATACTGCGGACAGCACCATCGCGATCCCCACCAGTGCCCCCTGGATTTGCTCCATGGATTTCTTGGTAGCTTCTTTCGGTGGCAGCCCATCTTCAACCATGACGCGCTCGACGTTCTCGACCACGACGATGGCGTCATCGACGAGCAAGCCTATCGCGAGCACCATCCCGAACATCGTCAGGGTATTTATCGAATAGCCAAACGCAGAAAGGACGGCAAACGTACCGAGCAATACCACCGGAACGGCAATCGTTGGGATCAGCGTTGCGCGGAAGTTTTGCAGGAACAAGAACATCACCAGGAATACCAGGACGATGGCCTCGAACAGTGTTTTACCCACTTCTTTAATCGAGATTTTTACAAACGGCGTGGTGTCATAAGGATAAACAACTTCCAGGCCTGCCGGGAAGAACGGCTGCAGTTTAGCCAGCGTTGCCTTAACCGATGCTGCTGTATCAAGGGCGTTCGCGCCGGTCGCCAGTTTGATACCCAAACCGGAAGCAGGTTGTCCGTTGAAGCGGGCAATAACGTCGTAGTTTTCACCACCCAGTTCAATCTTCGCCACGTCTTTCAGGCGAACCTGAGAGCCGTCCTGATTCACTTTCAGAATGATTTTACCGAACTCATCGGCGGACTTCAGACGTGTCTGCGCCACGATAGAGGAGTTCAGCTGCTGACCAGGAACCGGCGGTGTACCACCGAGCTGACCTGCTGCAATCTGGTTGTTCTGGATTTTAATGGCATTGATGACATCAACCGGCGTCAGCTGGAAGTTGTTCAGTTTGTTTGGATCCATCCAGATACGCATCGCGTACTGAGCACCAAACAGCTGAACGTCACCTACGCCTGATGTACGGCTGACCGGGTCTTTGATGTTCGAACCCACGTAGTCGGCGATATCATCCTGCGTCATTGTGCCGTTGTTAGAAATAAAGCCTGCGACCATCAGGAAGCTGCTGCTCGATTTCTCTACGGAAATACCCTGTTGCTGAACTTCCTGCGGCAGCAACGGCGTTGCCAGCTGCAGTTTGTTCTGAACCTGAACCTGTGCGATATCCGCATCGGTACCGGAAGCAAACGTAAGCGTGATCTGGACAGTACCTGAAGAGTCACTGGTCGACGACATGTACATCATGTTGTCGATACCGTTCATGTTCTGTTCAATAACCTGGGTGACCGTATCCTGAACCGTTTGCGCATCGGCGCCCGGATAAGTTGCGGTCAGCTGGATAGCCGGTGGCGCAACCGTTGGATACTGTGCGATAGGCAATTTAAGAATTGCCAATGCCCCTGCCAACATGATGATGATGGCGATCACCCATGCAAAGATGGGACGATCTATAAAAAACTTAGCCATGAATTACCGGCTCCTATTAAGACTTCGTCGCTGTATCGGATGCAGCTGCTTTTTGATCAACTTCCTGTGCAGTAACCTGTACGCCCGGCTTAATTTTTTGCAGACCTGTTACGATGACTTTATCGCCACTTTTCAGGCCATCGGTCACAACCCATTTATCGCCGATTGCCTGTGTGGTCGTCACGGTACGAAGCTCAACTTTGTTGTCAGCACCAATCACCATCGCCGTTGCATCACCACGTGGGTTACGGGTAATACCTTGCTGAGGAACCAGCAGAGCGTTGTTGTTTACGCCTTCATCCAGACGCGCGCGCACAAACATACCTGGCAGCAGTGAGTCCTGTGGGTTCGGGAAGATGGCACGCAGCGTAATAGAGCCCGTGGTTTCATCAACAGTCACATCAGAGAATTCTAATGTACCCGCCTGTGAATATTCCTTACCGTTGTCCATCAGCAGTTTGACTTGTGCTTTACCGTTGGCTTGTTTCAGGGATCCGTCAGCCAGTTCCTGTTTCAGACGCAGGAAATCGTTGCTCGACTGAGTCACGTCAACGTAGATAGGATCGAGTTGTTGCACGGTCGCCAGCGCAGTCGCCTGACCGTTTGACACCAGGGCGCCTTCAGTGACAGACGAAATACCGATACGTCCGCTGATAGGGGAGGTGACTTTGGTGTAAGCCAGATTGATACGGGCGGTTTCGACGGCCGCTTTAGCACTGACCACGGCAGCATCAGCTTGCGCAGCGGTTGCGACTGCGGTGTCGTAATCCTGCTTACTGATGTAGTTGGTGCCGAGCAGAGGTTTGTAGCGATTCACGGTCACGCGGGAAATCTGTGCGTTGGCCTGAGCTTTAACCAGATCGCCTTTAGCGCTGTCATACGCGGCCTGATAAGTGGCTGGATCAATTTGATATAAAGAGGTGCCAGCTTTGACTTCGCTGCCTTCAACAAAGTTGCGTTTCAGAATGATACCGCCAACTTGCGGACGTACTTCAGCAATGCGGAAAGCAGCAGTACGACCTGGAAGTTCGGTAGTCACATTCAGCGGTTCAGTTTTCAGGGTAACGACGCCAACCTGCGGAGCATGGGGTGCGCCTTGTTGAGCTTCTTTATCGTTACATCCTGTAAGTGCTATGCTTCCGGATAGCATCAGAACTACCGCCAGAGGCGTTAACCCTCTGTTTTTGTTCATAAATAAACCTCAAGTGTCCGATTTCAAATTGTCCAATGGATCACAACATTCCAAATCCATTGCTGCGCTTTTAGTATGTGCATGCTATGTTACATACATTCAAGAATGTATGTAAATCAAACTCCCCTGAAAGATAAACCTATGGCACGAAAAACCAAATCACAGGCACTGGAAACCAGACAACAGATTCTGGATGCTGCTGTGCGAGAGTTTTCTGCCCGTGGGGTATCGTCGACATCACTGACTGATATTGCGAATGCAGCCGGTGTGACGCGGGGCGCAATTTATTGGCATTTCAGGAACAAAGTAGAACTGTTTAACGCGATTTGGGAAGCCTATGAATCCCGTATAAAAGTGCTCGAAGTAGAGTATCAGACAAAGTTTCCGAATAATCCACTGCGCATTTTGCGCGAAATCTTAATTTACATTCTTGTTTCTACGGTGACCGATACACAACGTAAAGCACTGATGGAGATTATATTCCATAAATGTGAATTTGTTGGGGAGATGACGTCGGTACACGAAGCGCGCAAATCACTTTATATGGAAGGGTACGGTAAAATTGAACGTATTCTGCTGCGCTGCATAGATGAAAAACAGTTGCCCGCCGAACTGGATACCCGCCAGGCGGCCATTATCCTGCGCGCTTACATCACGGGTCTGATGGAAAACTGGTTATTTATACCGGAAAGCTTTGATTTAGAAGCCAATGCCGGCAGATTCATCGATACCTATCTTGATATGCTTCGCCATTCCTCCTATCTCATTGCAACTAAAACGCCGCATTAATCATTTCTGTTAAAAATAATAAGCCTGCAATCTTTATCCTTTATTCTGCGTAAAATATCACCCATCGCATGTTGTATTCTGAAACGCTTTTCCCCTTCCTTTCGGACTGAAGGCTGCTATTGTCGTCACCATCTATTCATTCGGTAAATGAGTTGAAGTTTACGTATGTTGATCCGGTTTCTGACCGCACCTTCTGACCGCACATTAACCCGGAAAAAACACGGGATAATTCGTATTTATTCGCTCATTATGTGCGCAGCACTTTTACTTTTCTCGCTTCCTTCTCTGGCGGCAAGTAACGATGTTCCCTCCCGCAATGAAGTGCAAAACCAGCTCGATGCCCTTAACCGGCAAAAAAATCTCACGCCGGTTGATAAATTGTCACAACAGGATTTGATTCACACCCTCGAGTATCTTGATGCGCTGGATCGCGTGAAGCAGGATGCCACGCAATTGCATCAGCAGGTGACCGAAGCGCCGCAGAAATTGCGCGCAGCAATGGACGGGCTCGATCAACTCAAAAACAGCGCGAAAGACGACGTGAATAAAGCGCAGCTTTCTTCTCTGGCCCTGCGCCAGCTGGAGAACCGTCTTAACGATACCCTCGACGATCTTCAGTCTTCACAGGAAGATCTCTCGACGTTCAACACCCAGTTAATCTCGCTGCAAACCCAGCCGGAAAGGGTGCAGAACGCCATGTATTCCTATTCCATGGCCATTCAAAAAATCCGTAATCAGCTTAACGGGATGTCGCCAGGGCAGCAGGATTTACGTAATACGCAGCAAACCATGCTGGTGACTCAGCAGGCATTGCTGAATGCGCAGATTGATTTGCAACGTAAAAGTCTTGAAGCCAACACCACGTTGCAAGATTTACTGCAAAAACAACGTGATTACACCAATGCGCATATCAATCAGCTAGAACATACCGCTCAGTTATTACAGGAGGTGGTGAACGGTAAACGCCTGATCCTCTCCGAGCGCACCGCGAAAGAAGCCCAGACGCCGGACGACACCTCCAATATCCAGAACGACCCGCTGGTGGCGCAGGAGCTGGACATCAACCGCAAGCTGAGTGAGCGTCTGATTGCCGCGACCGAAGAGGGCAATCAGCTGGTTCAGAACAACATCACGGTGAAAAACTGGCTGGACCGTTCAGCGCAGGCGGAGCACGACCTGAAAGAACAGATTAACGTGCTAAAGGGCAGCCTCCTGTTGTCGCGCATCCTTTATCAGCAGCAGCAAAATACCATCCCGCCTTCAGGGCTGGTGACCGACATGAGTACGCGTATTGCAGATTTACGCCTCGAACAGTTCAAAATTAACCAGCAGCGTGATGCGCTGTTTCAGGGTGACAGCTACATTCAGGGCGTGGTCAGCAACAGTAAAGAAACCATTAATGAAGATATCAGCGACGCGTTGGACCAGATCGTCGATATGCGCCGTGAATTGCTGGATCAGCTGAATAAACAGCTCGGTAATCAGCTTTCGCTGGCGATTAATTTGCAGATTAATCAGCAGCAGTTGCTCAGCATCAACCAGTCTTTGACGGAAACGCTGACGCAGCAGATTTTCTGGGTAAGCAGTAATAAGCCGATGAACTGGGAGTTCATCAAATCGCTGCCCGGTGACGTCAAAAACCAGCTGAGCAGTCTGAGCATCAGCATTCCCCGTGGCGAGCTGATGCTGGGCGCGATTCACTCGTTGCCGGTGACCGTTCCGTTGCTGGTGGCGATCCTTGTGCTGCTTTGGCGAAGAAAATACATCAATCAGCGGATCGAAAGCCTGAGTAACGATGTCGGGCAGCTCAGGCGCGACAGCCAGATGCACACGCCGCAGGCGCTGTTGCTGATGGTGCTCAACGTGTTGCCGGGCGTATTGCTGATGCTCGGAGTTGGCTACTGGTTTTCGCAGTGCGATATCGCACTCAACGACTTCTTATGGACGCTCTCGCAGCGGCTGGCCGTTTTCCAGCTGGTGATGGGATTCTGTTATCGCATACTTAAACCCGGTGGAATCAATGAGCGCCACTTCGCGATGCCCGCGACGACGTGTGCGCATTACCGCCGCTCGGTGATCCGCCTGAGTCTGGTGATGTTGCCACTGATTTTCTGGTCGGTGCGTGGTGAAAAAGCGCCGCTCGGTCTGGTGGATGACATCATCGGGCAGGTGGTGATTTTCCTGACGCTTATTGCGCTGACGGTGCTGGTCTTTCCGATCGCGCGCGACGGCTGGCGGGATAAAGACTCACACAGCATTCGTCTGGTCATGGTGACGGCCATCGCGCTGGCGCCGGCTTTCCTCGTCGGGCTGGTGGTCACGGGGTATTTTTACACCACGCTGCGTCTGGCCGGGCGCTGGCTTGACAGCCTGTATCTGCTTATATTCTGGAACATTATCTACCTTACTGCGCTGCGCGGACTGAGCGTTGCGGCACGGCGTCTGGCGTACCGGCGTGCGCTGGCACGGCGTCAGACCACGGCGGTCAAAGACGGCGTGGAAGGGAATGAACCGGTCGAAGAACCTCCGCTTGGGCTGGATCAGATCAACCAGCAGTCATTGCGACTGACCACCATGGTGCTGTTCTTTATTTTCGCGTCAGTGTTCTATTGGATCTGGTCGGATTTACTGACGGTCATCTCTTATCTCGACAGTATTTCGCTGTGGCATTACTCCGGCACGGTCGCGGGCACGGTGACACAGCAAACCGTGACGCTGGGGAATTTACTGCTCGGCTTCCTGGCGGTGATTGTCGCTTATGTGCTCACGCGCAACTTACCGGGCTTGCTTGAAGTAGTGGTTCTCTCACGGTTGCAACTGCGGCAGGGCACCTCTTACGCGATTACGACGATCCTCACCTATTCGATCACGGTGATCGGTGCCGTGACTGCGCTCGGATCGCTCGGTGTCTCCTGGGACAAATTACAATGGCTGGTGGCCGCGCTGTCGGTCGGTCTTGGTTTCGGCTTACAGGAAATTTTCGCCAACTTCGTCTCCGGCCTGATCATCCTGTTTGAGCGCCCGGTACGTATCGGCGATACCGTGACTATCGGCAGCTTCTCCGGCACGGTGAGCCGGATCCGGATCCGCGCCACCACCATCACTGACTTTGATCGCAAAGAAGTGATTATTCCCAACAAAGCCTTCGTGACCGAAAGGCTGATCAACTGGTCGCTGACGGATACCGTGACCCGCGTGCTGATAAAAATCGGTGTGGCGTACGGGTCAGACCTCGACAAAGTGAAGGAGATTTTATTGCAGGCGGCGCATGAAAACCCGCGGGTAATGAACGATCCTTCGCCGCTGGTATTTTTCCTTAACTTCGGCGCAAGCACGCTGGATCATGAATTGCGCGTGTATGTCCGTGAATTGGGTGACCGCAGTTACACCGTCGATGAGCTGAACCGCAGCATTGATAAACTTTGCCGTGAAAACGGCATCAATATCGCCTTCAATCAGCTCGAAGTGTATTTGCATAATCAGGACGGTAATGAAATTCAGGAAGTGAAGCGGATGATGAGGCAGCCGGGAGATGAACCGGACGCGGTCACGCAAGGCTAGGGAGGGAGTGCAAATCAGGGGAAAGTATCAGATCCCCTGACCAGCAACAGGTCGGCGCTCAGCGAGGCTGACGGTTTACAGGTAACTCACGGAAAGCGAACTTTTGCTGTTTTTCAGCTTTTCCTGATAATCGCGCTGCACAATTTCCAGTGCGGCAAGGGCGGTTTCAGGGGCGATTTCATTGCACTCGAGCAGGTAAATCAGATCGACAGCAAGCTGAAGTTCGGGAGGCGCATTTTCTACTGACATATTGGCCAACATTATAATTAGCAGGTTTTGGACTTATCATTATAGATAACAAAAGGCCGGGTTAGCAGGCCGGATTAAAAAAATGTGATAAAGATTCAAAAACCTTTTTCCTGTCTTTCAATCTGACGCTCGATTTTTGCCAGCGCCTGGCGGCAACGCATAAGGCGTCCCTCTAATGCCGCCAGCTCCTTTTGTACGCGCTGCTGATCGCTGAACGTTGACAGTTGTCCCAGCGTCGTTTCCCGGTCCTCAATCATCGCAATCAGCCGACGCTCAAACTGCTGTGTTTCCGCCAGTTTGGTGTAGTTATCATGATTTTTACGTTCCGGGGTCTGATGCGTTTTCCGCAGGGTCTGGGTGGCGAGTTCGCGTTGCATGGCGGTGATTTGTGCCACCAGCCGCTCTGCGATAAAAGCCACCTGAGCGGAACGCTTTTCTGCCACTTCCTGATTCAGCTGACGCAAATTATTTTTGATTTCTGCCAGATAATCCCGCAGGCGTGTGCCTTTGGTGGAAAAAAGGGCGATATCGAAGCGCGCCTGCGTGGCGGAGACATGGCCGATAGGTTCAATTTCCCGCGACAGTGTTTCGATCTGCTGATCAAGGACATGTAAAATTCGTTCTGTGCTCACGGGAAATCTCCATTGATAGTTCGCAAATATGACAGCTTTGCCGCGTCAGTTTACACTGGCCGGAGCAATACTTGCCGTGGTTTATCCGAATTAAAAGGAATTGAATGAAACGCGTACTACTGATTATCGCTGGCTGGATCTGCGTGGTGCTGGCGACGCTGGGTGTGGTGCTGCCATTACTGCCCACCACACCGTTTCTTTTGCTGGCCGCCTGGTGTTTTGCCCGCTCGTCGCCGCGTTTTCATCACTGGCTGCTGCACCGTTCCTGGTTCGGTAGCTATCTGCGCCACTGGCAACAACATCGCGCATTGCCGAAAGGGGCAAAACCCAAAGCGGTTGCCCTGATTCTGGTCACTTTCGCCGTCTCGATATATTTCGTGCCGTTATTATGGGTGCGTATTTTATTGCTCTGCATGATGTTTATGCTGCTGTTTATGATGTGGCGATTACCAGTGGTTGACCTTGAGCAATAAAAAAGGCGATCATGTCCGGCTGCGGGTTGCTTTTTAAAGCGGCTTTGCATAGATTTGGGCATCTCGTACGTCGGTGCGCTCCCAATTTCCTTCCTTAGACGACATGCTTTTTACAGAGCATGACGGGGGACATTTGACCGCCCGCGTTTAAGTATGAACAGCAGCTATATCAGGCAATGACATTATGACCGCTACCGCACAGCAGCTTCAGTTTATTAAAGACAGTATTAAAACCATCCCTGACTACCCTAAGCCAGGCATACTGTTCCGCGACGTCACCAGCTTGCTGGAAGACCCGAAAGCGTACGCTGAAAGCATTAAATTACTGGCCGATCGTTACCGCGATGCCGGTGTCACCAAAGTGGTGGGCACCGAAGCACGTGGTTTCCTGTTTGGCGCCCCGGTGGCATTGGTTCTGGGCGTAGGCTTCGTGCCCGTGCGCAAACCGGGTAAATTACCGCGTGAAACCATCAGCGAAACCTACGATCTGGAATACGGCACTGACAGTCTGGAAATCCACGTGGATGCCATTCAGCCGGGCGAAAAAATTCTGGTGATCGACGATCTGCTGGCAACGGGTGGCACCATTGAAGCCACCGCGAAACTGATCCGCCGTCTGGGTGGGGAAGTGACCGATGCTGCTTTCATCATCAATCTGCCGGAACTGGGCGGTGAAAAACGCCTGAACTCCCTGAACATTCACTGTTACAGCCTGGTTTCTTTCGACGGGCATTGATTGATATAAACAGTTGATGTGAACTGGCCTCGCCGTTAACGCGAGGCCTTTTGCTTTCTGTGTTACTCTTTTCCGCTTTCTCCCGCCCAGACCACCATCACTTTATCGTCATTATGCTGACGGCTGAAGGCGTAATATTGCGCCGTCTGCTGCGATTTCTGTACCCCTGCGCCGACCGCCGGATGCCGCTCCCTGAATATGCCCAGCTTTTGCCAGTGCGTGAGCAGTGCCTGTTTCGCGCCGGTCAGCTCTTGCCAGTTCATGTCAGATCGCGTTCCCTGCAAAGGGTCCGAGCCCGTCGGGCCAGACTGTCGTCCGCTTTCGTCGCCGTAAAAGATCTGTACCGCGCCGGGTGCCAGCAGGAGCACATCGGCTGCGCGTTGCTGCAAAGACAGAGATCCTTTGGCATCAGCCGCAAAAAACAGCCGGGTATCATGGGATGAGAGATAACTCAGCACATTAACATCCTGCATTTTCTCTGCCATCTGCTGATAAGTTGCATCGATATTGGTAAAACAGCTCAGCGCCGCCGCGGCCTGATCCTGAAAATCAAAGTTAATCATTGCGTCAAAGCCATTGTCGTAATAATCACTTTTCATTACGCCGTGACCCCAGGCTTCACCGGTCATCCAGAATGGCGTGTCATCCAGCGCCTGGGACGGATTGGCGGCTTTCCACTGTTTCAGCGCTTCGGCTGAGCGGGCTTTGAGTAAGGCCAGCGTCGGTTTTTCCACGTGTTTAGCGGTATCGACACGGAATCCGTCAATGCCGTAATCCCGCACCCACTGGCTGAGCCAGGTCACCAGATAATCACGCGGCGTTGCCCCCGGAATTTCACGGGCGGCGGTATCAGGTTTGTGACGATAGAAAACGGGCAGGCCGCTGGCTTGTGTGGATTCGGTTTTGATATCCGGCAGGAACGCCAGCGACATGGTCAGATCGTCATAACCGGGTGAGTCATAATCGCCAATGTCGGTGCGGATCCATTTTTTGCCCCACCACGTGCTCCAGCCGTCTTTGTCACTGAAATTGATGTCATCATTAAAACTGTGCCAGTTCTGGCCGGGGCCGGGTTTCCAGTCGATCCAGTTTTTGCCGAGCGTTTTTTCGATGTCGTTGCCTTTCAGATATAACGAGCCGAAATGATAGGTTTGCATATCCGCCAGCGTGGCGTAGCCGGTGTGATTGACCACCACGTCAAACAGAATGCGGATCCCGCGCTTATGGGCCTCGCTGACCAGTTTTTGCAAGTCTTCGCCGGTGCCCATATTGGCGTCCAGTTTTGTCCAGTCGAGGGTGTAATAGCCGTGATAGGCATAATGCGGGAAATCGCCTTTAGTGCCACCGCCGACCCAGCCGTGGATCTGCTCCAGCGGAGAACTTATCCACAGCGCGTTCACGCCCAGTTGTTGCAGATAATCCAGCTTGCCGGTCAGCCCGGCCAGATCGCCGCCGTGGAAGGTGCCGATTTCCTGCATTCCGTCACTGTGACGGCCATAGCTGTGATCGTTATCCGGATTGCCGTTTACGAATCTGTCGGTCAGCACGAAATAGACAGTGGCGTTTTTCCAGCTAAAGGCAGCGGGTTTTTTGTGCTCCGCAGATTCGAGCAACAGCAGGCCGCCGCTGGCCGGATCGGGTGTCATCGTGATGTGACCGCCGGTGACCTGTGCGGTCTGGCCGGAATAAAAGTCGCGCACCGTTTCGCCGTCGGCAAATGTGCCGGAGACATCGACGTTCAGCGGTTTGCCATCCCATCGCGGACAGGTTTTTGTCACGGCGGCGACACTTTCCTGCACCGTTTTCAGGCTCAGCTGAAGCGTGGGGGTGCCGCTGCGGGTATCAATCCGCACCTGATAATCCCCTGCGCGGAACTGTTTCCAGCTAACCGGCGCATTGTTTTCACAGGGTTGCAGCGACAGCATCTCGTTAAGCTTTACCGCGCCGGTGGGTTGCCAGCACTGATTATCCTGATGTAATTCCAGTGCGCGCTGACCTTTGGGTAGCGCGGCGTGGCTGATGAATATTCCGCTCACCGGTTCGGCAAACGTGGGGAACCCTTGCAGCGTCCAGCTGTGGGCAGCAGGGGAAACGAGCAGTAATAACGGCAGTGTCAGGCGTTTCATGGCTCTCCTTACGCGGGGCAGGAAGCATTATCGGAACAGAGGTGAATTGAGTGTAATCAGTGCACAAAATTTGCCCTCATCCCCTGACGCGAATTATCAGGAGGAGGACGAAGGCGGAGAAACTGCGGCGCGCTGCGCAAAAAGTAAAGTAATAGGAATGATGGCGACCCTGCTGGTACACTAAGGAGTGGCAGTCTGGCTCCGGCATCATTATGCTGAGTCCTCAGTCTCCGTTTCGCAGACCAGCGCAGAAAGACGGGTTAAACGATGTTTTTTCGTGTATCGTCAAATTATTCATTATAAATCAACGATGAAGTGTTAATGAGCTATCAGGTTCTTGCCCGTAAGTGGCGCCCCCAAACTTTTGCCGACGTCGTCGGACAGGAACATGTGCTGACCGCACTGGCTAATGGCCTGTCGCTCGGGCGCATCCATCACGCCTACCTGTTTTCCGGTACCCGTGGCGTGGGGAAAACCACCATTGCCCGTCTGCTGGCGAAAGGACTGAACTGCGAAACCGGCATCACCTCCACGCCATGCGGCGTGTGTGACAACTGCCGCGAGATCGAACAGGGCCGTTTTGTTGATCTGATCGAAATCGACGCCGCCTCCCGGACGAAAGTCGAAGATACCCGCGAATTACTGGATAACGTTCAGTACGCGCCGGCCCGTGGCCGCTTCAAAGTCTATCTGATTGACGAAGTTCACATGCTCTCGCGTCACAGCTTTAATGCGCTGTTGAAAACGCTGGAAGAGCCGCCCGCGCACGTCAAATTCCTGCTGGCGACGACCGATCCGCAGAAATTACCGGTCACGATTTTATCGCGTTGTTTGCAGTTCCATCTGAAAGCGCTGGATCCGGAACAGATCCGCAAACAGCTCGAAAACGTATTAACTCAGGAAACCATTGCCACTGAACCGCGCGCGCTTCAGCTGCTTTCCCGTGCTGCCGACGGCAGTATGCGTGATGCACTGAGCCTGACCGATCAGGCCATCGCTATGGGGCAGGGCGCGGTGACCACCGAAACCGTGGCACAAATGCTCGGTACCCTCGACGACGAACAGCCGCTGGCGATGCTGGAAGCGCTGGTCAGCGCTGATGGCGGCCAGATGATGGCGCAGGTCGAGCAAGCTGCGTCCCGTGGTGTGGACTGGGAAAATCTGCTGGTAGAAACGCTGGCGCTGCTGCACCGCATTGCCATGGTTCAGCTGTTGCCGTCAGTGCTCGATAATCATTACGCGGCGATTGAACAACGCCTGCGTGAACTGGCGCGTGTCATTCCGCCGGCTGACGTCCAGCTTTATTACCAGACCTTACTGATTGGCCGTAAAGAGCTGGCGTACGCGCCGGACAAACGCATGGGCGTTGAAATGACGCTGCTGCGCGCGCTGGCCTTCCATCCGAAAGTGATCATTGCTGAACCGGCTCCGCAACCGGCCGCGGCACCTGCTTACGTTGCGCCGCAACCTCACGCACCCGCACAGCATGCCGCGCCGCGCGCCGCCACACCGCAGCAGCCGTCGCCGCAGCAGGGCCACAATGATTCGCCACCGCCGCACGGCGGCGCAGAACCGGCTTCGATGCCGGATTCCACCGCACAGCTGTTGCAGGCGCGAACACAATTACTCAGGCAGCAGGGGAGTACCACCCCAAAAAAAGCTGAGCCGGCAGCGCCAGGAAAAGCGCGGCCGGCAAACTCAGCACTGGAGCGCCTCGCTTCGGTGACTGAACGTGCGCAGACACAGGCCAGCGCGAAGAAAGAGCCCGCTGCGCCGGTCAAAGAAGAAGCGTACCGCTGGAAAGCGCTGACTGAGCCGGAAGAGTCCTCCGAACCAGTGGCCACGCCGAAAGCCTTGCGAACGGCTCTTGAGCATGAAAAATCGCCGGAACTGGCTTCCCGTCTGGCAGAAGAAGCGATTGAACGTGATGAATGGGCGGCCGAAATCAGCCGTCTGACCATTCCGAAACTGGTTCAGCAACTGGCGCTGAATTCGTACCGGAAACAGCCGGAACCGGGCAAAATCTGCCTGCACCTGCGTTCTTCGCAAAAGCATCTGAATTCGCCGTCCGCGCAGAAAGTGCTGGCGGAGGCCTTATCGGCGCTGCATCAGACACCGGTTGAACTCACCGTGCTGGAAGATGATAATCTGGCGGTGAAAACGCCGCTTGAGTGGCGACAGGCCATTTATGAAGAAAAACTGGCGCAGGCGCGTCAGTCAATTATTGCGGATAACAACATTCAGACACTGCGCCGGTTCTTCGACGCGGAGCTGGATGAAGAAAGTATCCGCCCAATTTAAACGCCGCGATTGTGACGCGGCCATTGCTGAGAGAGAAGACTATGTTTGGAAAAGGCGGCATTGGTAACCTGATGAAACAGGCCCAGCAAATGCAGGAAAAAATGCAACAGGCTCAGGCGGAAATCGCTCTGCTGGAAGTCACCGGTGAATCAGGCGCTGGCCTGGTAAAAATCACCATCAACGGTGCGCATAATGTGCGTCGCGTTGAAATCGATCCAAGCCTGCTGGAAGACGATAAAGACATGCTGGAAGATTTGATCGCTGCGGCGTTCAACGATGCTGCACGTCGTATCGAAGAAACTCAGAAAGAAAAAATGGCCGCCGTGTCTGGCGGCATGCAGTTGCCACCAGGCTTTAAGATGCCGTTCTGATGCAAACCAGCCCTCTCCTTGAATCTTTAATGGAGGCGTTGCGTTGCCTGCCGGGCGTTGGCCCGAAGTCTGCGCAACGTATGGCATTCCAGCTGCTGCAACGCGATCGCAGCGGCGGAATGCGGCTGGCGCAGTCTTTAACGCGTGCGATGTCTGAAATCGGCCACTGTGCCGATTGCCGTACGTTCACCGAGCAGGAAATCTGTACGATTTGCGCCAATCCACGGCGTAAAGAAAACGGCCAGATTTGCGTGGTGGAAAGCCCGGCAGACATTCACGCGATAGAACAAACCGGTCAGTTCTCTGGTCGCTATTTTGTGTTGATGGGTCACCTGTCACCGCTTGATGGCATCGGGCCGGACGACATTGGTCTGGGCCGTATGGAAGAGCGTCTTGAAAGTGAAAACATTCAGGAAGTGATCCTTGCGACTAACCCGACGGTCGAAGGTGAAGCGACGGCCAACTACATCGCTGAAATGTGCGGCCAGTACGGCGTGCTGGCGAGCCGTATCGCGCACGGTGTGCCGGTCGGTGGCGAACTGGATATGGTGGACGGCACCACGCTGTCACATTCCCTCGCCGGACGTAATCCCTTCAAGTTCTGACTGTTATGGATCGGGCGCAGCGCAGCGCGCCCGGTTTATTTTCTCCTGTCCTGCTGAATTTCTTCTAAATTATTTTGCCGCATGCTTGAAAACCCCCGTCCCTAACCCCACTTATTCCTCAACGTCTGATTTGGTCAATAACAGTATCTGGATTGAGGTAATTTGATGAGTATGAAAGGACAAGAGACACGCGGATTCCAGTCTGAAGTAAAACAACTTCTTCATCTGATGATCCATTCTCTGTATTCAAACAAAGAAATTTTCCTGCGTGAGTTAATCTCCAACGCTTCCGATGCGGCTGACAAACTGCGCTTTCGCGCGCTGTCCACGCCTGAGTTATATGAAGGCGATGGCGAACTGCACGTGCGTCTGGCGTTTGATAAAGAAAAACGCACCCTGACGCTGAGCGACAACGGTATCGGTATGAGCCGCGATGAAGTCATCGACAACCTCGGTACTATCGCCAAATCCGGCACCAAAGCTTTCCTGCAATCTGTCGGTTCTGAGCAGGCGAAAGACAGCCAGCTGATCGGCCAGTTTGGCGTCGGTTTCTACTCTGCCTTTATCGTGGCCGACAAAGTGACCGTGCGCACCCGTGCGGCCGGTGCCAGCGCCGACGAAGGCGTGTTCTGGGAATCTGCCGGTGAAGGTGAATATACCCTGGCGGATATCGAGAAAGCCGATCGGGGGACTGAAATCACCCTGCATCTGCGCGAAGATCAGGACGAATTCCTTGATGACTGGCGCGTGCGCTCCATCATCAGCAAATACTCTGACCATATTGCGTTGCCGGTTGAAGTTGAAACCCGTAACGAAGAAGACGGCACTGTCACCTGGGAACAAATCAACAAGGCACAGGCCCTGTGGACCCGTGGCAAGTCTGAAGTCACCGACGAAGAATACGTTGAGTTCTACAAACATATTTCCCATGACTTCAGTGATCCGCTGAGCTGGAGCCACAACCGCGTTGAAGGTAAGCAGGAATACACCAGCCTGCTGTACATCCCTTCACAGGCGCCGTGGGATATGTGGAACCGCGATCACAAGCACGGCCTGAAACTGTATGTTCAGCGTGTGTTTATCATGGACGAAGCCGAGCAGTTCATGCCGAACTACCTGCGTTTCGTGCGTGGTCTGATAGATTCCAACGATCTGCCGCTGAACGTGTCCCGTGAAATTCTTCAGGACAGCCGCATTACTCAGAACCTGCGCAGTGCGCTGACCAAACGTGTTCTGCAAATGCTGGAAAAACTGGCGAAAGACGACAACGAAAAATACCTGCAATTCTGGAAGCAGTTTGGTCTGGTATTGAAAGAAGGCCCGGCAGAAGACGGCGCGAACAAAGAAACCATCGCCAAACTGCTGCGTTTCGCCAGCACCCGCAACGACAGCAGCGAGCAGACTCTGTCGCTGGAAGAGTATGTGGCGGGCATGGTGGAAGGTCAGGACAAGATTTATTACATCACAGCCGACAGCTACGCCGCGGCGAAGAGCAGTCCGCATCTGGAACTGTTCCGTAAGAAAGGCATCGAAGTTCTGTTGCTGTCTGACCGCATCGACGAATGGATGATGAGCTATCTGACTGAGTTCGATGGCAAAGTCTTCCAGTCCGTCAGCAAGGCAGACGACACACTGGACAAACTGGCTGACGAAAGCGAAGAGCAGAAAGAAGCGGAAAAAGCGCTGGAGCCGTTCGTTGAGCGCGTGAAAACGCTGCTGGGTGAGCGTGTGAAAGAAGTGCGTCTGACGCACCGTCTGACCGATACGCCAGCCATCGTGACCACCGGTGCTGACGAGATGACCACGCAAATGGCCAAACTGTTTGCCGCTGCCGGTCAGGAAGCGCCTGAAGTGAAATACATCTTCGAGCTGAACCCTGAACATGCGCTGGTGAAACGTGCATCTGATGTGGCTGACGAAGACCAGTTCAGTGAGTGGATCGAACTGTTGCTGGATCAGGCGCTGTTCGCAGAACGCGGCACGCTGGAAGATCCAAACCTGTTTATTCGCCGTATGAATACGCTGTTGCAGGCGTAATTAGCTGAAATAAAACTGAAAAGGGCGTCGTGAAAACGAGGCCCTTTTTTTATGGTCGCCCCCAAATCAGCCGCGTTAACCCCAGTGCCCGTAGGGGTTGTTCCTTGAGCAAAAGCGCTCAGAATGGTATGGTTGACCGTTTTTCGAGATTCATAAAAATTACATGCAAGGGGATTTACGCAATGCGTATCATTCTGCTGGGCGCTCCGGGCGCAGGTAAGGGTACTCAGGCCCAATTCATCATGGAGAAATTTGGTATTCCTCAGATTTCTACCGGTGATATGTTGCGCGCCGCTGTGAAGGCCGGAAGTGAGCTCGGCAAGAAAGCAAAAGAGATTATGGACGCCGGTAAACTGGTGACGGACGAACTGGTTATCGCTCTGGTGAAAGAACGTATTCAGCAGGAAGATTGCCGTAACGGTTTCCTGTTAGACGGTTTCCCTCGCACCATTCCGCAGGCTGATGCCATGAAAGAAGCGGGCATCAAGGTCGATTACGTGCTGGAATTCGACGTACCTGACGAACTGATTGTGGATCGCATCGTCGGTCGTCGTGTACATCCGGGCTCTGGCCGTGTGTATCACATCCAGTACAATCCGCCAAAAGTGGAAGGTAAAGACGATGTGACCGGCGAAGACCTGATCACCCGTAAAGACGATCAGGAAGAAACCGTGCGTAAACGCCTGGTGGAATACCATGAGCTGACTGAGCCACTGGTGTCCTACTACGGTAAAGAAGCTGAAGCAGGCAACACCCGCTACGTCAAAATTGACGGCACCCAGCAGGTTTCTGCCGTGCGTGACGAACTCGCGGCTATCTTAAGCTGATTCCCGCTGCACCGGTTCTGTTAACGGGGTGACTTAGGTCGCCCCGTTTGTTTTTACGCCATCCCCGCCAGAAATAGTCACAATTCGCATTGATAGCCATTGCCGTTGTTCCGATCGCCTTTGTTTTCGTTACAATGACGTGCGCTTCTTCCTGAGCTACCGTAAACGGGAGCGCCCATGATTTTTCACTCTGGCTTCAACGCCATCAATTTAGGAAATTCAGCATGACGCAGACCAAATTCGGGGTCCTCCTGGTTAATCTCGGAACACCTGAAGCACCGACGCCTAAGGCCGTAAAAAAATACCTGGGTGAGTTTTTGAGTGATATCCGCGTCGTAGATACACCCCGCCTGCTCTGGTGGCCAATCCTGAATCTGGTGATTTTGCCTTTGCGTTCTCCGCGCGTATCCAAGCTGTACAAATCCGTGTGGATGGAAGAAGGCTCGCCGCTGATGGTTTTCAGCCGTCGACAGCAAAAAGCCCTGGCCGAGCGCCTGCCGGGTACGCCGGTTGAACTGGCGATGAGCTACGGCAAGCCGGGCATGAAAGATCCGATCGAAAAACTGCTGGCGCAGGGCGTGACCAAAATGGTGGTGCTGCCGCTGTATCCGCAATATTCCTGTTCCACCAGTGCCGCCGTTTTCGACGGCGTAGCGCGGGTGCTGAAATCACAGCGCCGTCTGCCTTCCCTGAGCTTTATTCGTGATTACGCCACCCATCCGGCCTACATCTCCGCGCTGAAAGCCAGTATCGAACGTTCTTTCGCGCAACATGGCGAACCGGACCGTCTGGTGTTGTCCTTCCACGGTATTCCAAAGCGTTTTGTGGCGGAAGGTGATGATTACGAACAGCGCTGCCGCGACACCGCGCAGGCGCTGACCGATGCGCTGCAACTGCCGACCGGCAAAATTATGCTGACTTTCCAGTCGCGCTTTGGCCGTGAACCGTGGCTGACGCCGTACACGGACGAAACCCTCAAAGGCCTTCCGGCTCAGGGCGTTAAGTCTATCCAGATTATCTGTCCCGGCTTCGCCTCGGATTGTCTGGAGACGCTGGAAGAGATCAAAGAAGAGAATCGTGAGATTTTTATGCATGCAGGCGGCGAGCGCTTCGAATATATTGACGCCTTAAACGACCAGCCGGAGCATATCGATCTGCTGCAACAACTGGTCACTCAGCACTTCTGATGGAAGGCTGAGCTTTTTGAATTTCCTGAGAACAAGCAATGAAATTTCCTGGTAAGCGTAAGTCAAAACACTATTTTCCGGTCAGCGCACGTGACCCTTTACTGCGCGATTCTATGCTGCAGGCGATGCAGCCGGAATCCGAGGGCGGGGCATCCTATATTGTTGGTATCGATCAGACGATGGTGGATATCGAAGCGCGCGTGGATGAAAGTTTTGTCGCCCGTTACGGTCTGACGCCCGGCGAGTCCAATATTCTTGATGATGACATGTCGGAAGCGCTTTACCAGGAACTGATGGCAAACGCGCTGATTACGCACCAGTTTGCAGGCGGCACCGTGGGCAATACGCTGCACAACTATTCCGTGCTGGCCGATGACCGCTCGGTTCTGCTGGGGGTGATGTGTAACAACGTCAGAATCGGTGATTACGCCTACCGCTACCTGTGCAACACCTCAAGCCGTGTAGATCTAAACTTCCTGCAGGGCGTCGATGGCGCGATCGGCCGATGCTTTACGCTTATCAGCGACACCGGCGAACGTACGTTTGCCATCAGTCCGGGCAAGATGAACGGACTGAAAGCCGAAAGCGTACCGGAAGACGTCATCGCCGGCGCCTCCGCGCTGCTGTTGACCTCATACCTGTTACGCAGCAAACCCGGCGAGCCTATTCCGCAAGCCACCATGCAGGCGATTGAGTACGCGAAAAAATATCATGTGCCGGTGGTACTAACGCTCGGGACGCAATATGTGATTGCAGATGATCCGCAGGCATGGCGCGATTTCCTGCGCGATCATGTCTCGATTCTGGCGATGAACGAAGATGAAGGATTTGCACTCACCGGCATGAAAGATCCGCTGATGGCCGCCGATAAGGCGCTGGACTGGGTCGATCTGGTGTTGTGTACCGCCGGGCCGAACGGCCTGTTTATGGCGAGTTATACCGAAGAAGCGTTCAAGCGTACCACGCAGCATCCCCTGCTGCCGGGGGCGATTGCCGAATTTAACCAATACGAATTCAGCCGTGCGATGCGCCGTGAATGTTGTGAGCAACCGCTGAAGATTTATTCCCACATCGCGCCTTACATGGGCGGCCCGGAAAAAATCATGAATACCAACGGGGCAGGCGATGGCGCGTTATCGGCGCTGTTGCATGACATTGCGGCGAACGGTTTTCACCGCACGTCCGTTCCCAATTCCAGCAAGCATTCGCGCGAGTATCTGACCTATTCCTCGCTGGCACAGGTGTGTAAATACGCCAACCGTGTGAGTTATCAGGTGCTTAACCAGCATTCACCGCGTCTGACGCGTGGCCTGCCGGAACGTGAAGACAGTCTGGAAGAGAGTTACTGGGAACGCTGAGTGAAGCGGGCGGGGTGACCCCCGTCCGGCTTTCTGATTATCCTGCCTGCACCTGATTACGGCCTGACGTTTTGGCGCGATACAGCGCGTCATCCACACGTTTAAACAGGCTGGTAAAGTCTTCCCCCGCTTCGTACTGCACCACGCCCACGCTGACAGTCAGCGCAGGCATTTCCGGCTGCGATAACTGCTGCACTCTTTCACGCAGGGCTTCGGCAACGATCATCGCGCCTTCGAGAGGCGTCAGCGGCAGCAAAATCAGGAACTCCTCACCGCCCCAGCGGAAGACCGTATCGCTTTCGCGGATCCCGGTTTCCAGCGTTCTGGCCAGCATCACCAGCGCATCATCGCCTTTGTTATGCCCGTACTGATCGTTGATCATTTTGAAATGATCGGCGTCCACCAGCATCAGGCTGAAATTGTGTGTCCGCTGCGGATTTTGCGTGCGCGCATTCTCCACCAGCTGCATGAACTGACGACGGTTGCCCAGCCCGGTGAGCGGATCACGAAGCGCTGCATGTTCCAGTTCCTGCTCAAGACGTTTTTGCTCAGTGATGTCGTGAATGATGCACAACATCAGCCGTACTGCGTTCAGTTCCACCGGCCCGGCATAGGTCTGGACGTGGCGCAAATTGCCGTCCGCCAGTTTATGCACGAACGTCAGCGGCTTATGCCCGCCGGGCAGTCGGGCAATTTCATGCATCACCGGCAGTACGTCCAGCCCCATCGCATTGATTTCCCAGGTGTGTTTCATGCAGATTTCGTCACGCGTATAGCCATAAAAACGGGTGGCGGCCTGATTGGCATCGACAATCTGCCCATTATTGGCGGGATCGATTAACAACATCGGGGCGCTGTTGGTCTGAAAGAAGCGCTCATAGAAACCACTTTCATCGCGGCGATAGCGTGTGTTGCTGGGAACGGGGACCGGAACATTGGCGGCGGACGTGTGGGCACCTTCGAACACAATGGCATATTCACTGCCATCAAGCGGTATCGAGGATAAGCGGCAGGTCAGCGGAAATGCGCGGCCTTCTTTGTGGATCGTCCAGATTTCGACAATCTGATCGCCTTTCGCCAGATTCGGCAAATAGGCATCGAGAGACTGGTGAGAATGAACGGAAAACTGGCCGTTACGCAGCGGCCCCAGCAGGCTGTTGCCTGCCAGCTTTCTGGCAGCGATATTGGCAAAAAGGATGTGCTGACTTTGCGCCGAAACAACCCAGATCGGCGTACTCAATATGTTTAACGTTTCCAGATGGGGTAACGACATTGCGACGACCGATCAATATTTGGCGTAACCACAGAATACCGCGAAATGATCTGATTTGGCGTTTTTTATGTTACAGAGATAAAAGGGAAAAAAACGGGCAATAAAAAGGGCGCAGCCGCAGGACTGCACCCCTGATTCATTACGTTGTTAAGGCGTCATCACACCGGACAAAATGGCCGTTTCTCGTCTTCGGTCATGATGTCGATTTGCAGCATACCCAGCATGCTGTTGGCGATCTCACGTTCGCCCATCACCACGCGATCGGCACCGCGTTCCAGAATGTAGGTCACTTCGTCATCGTAATGTGCACGGGCAATAATTTCGATATTTGGCCGTTTGGTACGGGCTGAAGCGACAATTTCTCCGGCTTCGTAACCGTTAGGAATGGTCACCAGCAGCCAGCGCGCGCAGTCGAGACGTGCCAGATCCATGATTTCCTGATTGGCGGCGTTGCCCAGCACCGTACTGATACCTTGTTCACGCAGCGCTTCAACGCGCGGGCGGGAGTTTTCAATCACCACCAGCGGAATACCGGCGGCCTGAAGTTTCTCACCGAGCAGGCTGCCGACGCGGCCATAGCCGACCAGCAGCGCGTGATTGCACAAATCGAACGGGATTTGTTTCTCGTCTTCTACCGCTTCTTCAACACTCTGATCTTCGATGGTTTCTGTTTTCGCCAGATATTTTTCCAGCAGCGTAAACAACAGCGGGTTAAACATTATCGACAATATGGCCCCCGCCAGCACCAGATTGCGGCCATGCTCGGAGAGCAGCCCCAGCGAAATCCCAAGGCCGGCAAGAATAAAGGCGAACTCACCAATCTGCGCCAGGCTGACGGAGATGGTCAGCGCAGTGCGTCTGGAGTGCCCGAACATCATCACCAGCAGGAAGGCAGCGATGGATTTACCGAATACGATAATCGCCAGGGTTGCGATCACCGTCAGCGGCTCGCGCACCAGAATCATCGGGTCGAACAACATGCCCACTGACACGAAGAACAGCACCGCAAAAGCGTCGCGCAGCGGCAGGGTGTCGTGCGCGGCACGCTGGCTCAGTTCGGATTCGTTCAGCACCATCCCGGCGAAGAAGGCACCGAGCGCGAACGAGACATCAAAGATTTCAACCGCGCCGTAAGCGATACCCAGCGCCAGCGCCAGAACCGACAGCGTGAACAGTTCGCGTGAACCGGTGCTGGCGGTTTTGGCCAGGATCCACGGTACCACGCGGCGTCCGACCACCATCATCAGCACCATAAACGCGATCACTTTACCGATAGTCACCGCCAGGCCGGTCAGCAGTTCCACCGGGCTGGAGTGATGACTTTCCAGCATACCGCTGAATGCTGGCAGCAGCACCAGCGTCAGCACCATCACTAAATCTTCAACAATCAGCCAGCCGATGGCGATTTGCCCGCGCTGACTTTCAATAAGTTGCCGTTCTTCCAGAGCGCGCAACAGCACCACGGTACTGGCGGTAGACAGGCAGAGCCCGAACACCAGCCCGGTGGCGAGATCCCAGCCCATAAGGTGTGATAACCCCATCCCAAGCAGCGTCGCTACCGCGATTTGCGCTACAGCGCCGGGAATGGCTATCGCCTTTACGGCCAGTAAATCTTTCAGAGAGAAATGCAGCCCGACGCCAAACATCAGCAAAATGACGCCAATTTCAGCCAGTTCGGGGGCAAGAGAGGTATCAGCAACGAAGCCAGGTGTGAAAGGTCCGGCCAGCACGCCCGCGGCGAGATAGCCAACCAGAGGAGAAATACGTAAACGATTGGCGATCATGCCAAAAAGAAAGGCCAGTACCAGGCCACCGACAATCGTGGTAATCAAGGGCGTAGAATGATGCATTCAGACTCCTTCTGGTGATGCACAAAGCAATGTGTTGCAGATTGTTTCTAAGTTTATGGTAAAAATCGTTCCGGCGTTGAGGAATTTTGGCCTTTTTTGCAGTAAATCCCCCGCAGACAACAAAAAAAATCCCAACGGATGATTTAAATGGGTTTTATCCGACAAAGCTCAAGGGGAGAAGGGATAAGAAGCCGCCGGCATTTGGGTTGCCGGCAGCGAAAGGCAGGCTATCAGGCGCGGTGATTTTCCAGATTCGGCAGGAATGCAGTGAATATCCCGAGCAACGGCAGGAAGGCACAAATCTGATACACCAGTTCAATGCTGGTGATGTCTGCCACATAGCCCAGTACCGCAGCGCCCAGACCGCCCATACCAAAGGCCAGCCCGAAGAACAGCCCGGAAACCATACCGACTTTTCCTGGCATTAACTCTTGTGCAAACACCAGAATCGCCGAAAACGCCGAGGCGAGGATCACGCCAATAATCACGCTCAGTACGCTGGTCCACATCAGGTTGGCGTGGGGCAAAAGTAGGGTAAATGGCGCGACGCCGAGAATTGACGCCCATATGACGTATTTGCGCCCAATCTTATCTCCCACCGGCCCGCCAATGATGGTGCCTGCTGCGACGGCAAACAGGAAAACAAACAGGTGAATCTGAGCACTTTGCACCGATACACCAAATTTATGGATCAGGTAGAAGGTGTAATAACTGCTGATACTGGTCAGGTAGAAATATTTTGAAAATACCAGTATCAGCAGAATGCCCAGCGACATTGCCACCGTTTTGCGGGGCAGGACGGTGATGTTCATTTTCACCGGCCCGCGCTTTTTGGCGATCTGATTCTGCTGGCGGTACCACTTGCTGATTTGCAGTAACACCACAATGCCCAGTAATGCCGCCAGTGAGAACCAGGCAACGTTGCCTTTACCGTAAGGCGCAATGATCAGCGCCGCCAGCAACGGCCCCAGGGAAGCCCCGAAATTTCCACCGACCTGGAACAGCGATTGCGCCAGGCCATGACGTCCGCCGGAAGCCATGCGCGCCACGCGGGAAGACTCAGGGTGGAAAACCGAGGAGCCGGTGCCGACCAGCGCGGCGGCCAGCAGAACCACCGGGAAACTCTGCGCGACAGCCAGCAACAGCAGGCCGGAGAGGGTGAACCCCATGCCGACGGGCAGGGAGTAGGGCTGCGGGTGTTTGTCGGTGTAATAACCGATCAGCGGTTGCAGCAAAGAAGCCGTAATCTGATAGGTCAGCGTGATCATGCCTATCTGGGTGAAGCTGAGCGAAAACTCATTTTGCAGCAACGGATAAATCGCGAGGATCAGCGACTGGATCATGTCATTAAGCAGATGAGAAACGCTGATCGCCGCCAGAATAGAAAACGCAGTCTTTTTGACTGCGTCTTTCTGCGGGCTGTCCGGCGTTGCCGTATTGTCGGTCATGGCGCGTAAACCTTAATGTTCTGTGCAGAGGGGGCTGGGAGATCAGTCGACTTTGGCGATCTCAGCAAACTGGCCTTTCAGTAACCGGCAAAGATCGCCTGCCGCCAGCTCAATATCAAGCCCGCGTTTACCGCCTGAAACATAAATGGTGGAAAATGTCTGCGCCGGACTGTCGATCACCGTCGGCAACAGTTTTTTCTGCCCGAGCGGGCTGATGCCGCCGACCAGATAACCGGTCACGCGCTGGGCGATGGCCGGATCCGCCATGTCGGCTTTTTTCGCCCCGAGGGCTTTCGCCACCTTTTTCAGATCCAGCATGGACGCCACCGGCGTTACCGCCACGGCCAGGTTTTTAGGGTCACCGTTCAGGGAAACCAGCAGGGTTTTGTAGACCTGACGCGCATCCAGCCCCAGCTTTTTCACCGCTTCATCGCCGAAGTGGGTTTCGTCGCTGCTGTGCTCATACGAATGAAGAGTGAAGCTGACTTTATTTTTTTCCAGAAGAAGTACCGCTGGGGTCATGATCTTTCATCTCTGATTACTTTTTTGTTCGAAAAATCGTCGGCAGTTCAATTCGATGAAATTTAACAATAAAGTATGATTATTAAGCGAGGGAGAAATAGTAGTGCAATGAATGGTTATTGCCAAGACCCAACACAGGTTGTTACCCTGTGCCCGCCGGTGTCGCGTCCGCGAGGGCAGGCACTGTAGCTATAAAAATAAAATGAAATTCCTCTTTGACTGGCCGGCCTTAAAACCCGGCCATTTTTTTATCCTTTCAGCAGCTCCGGCAGGTTCCCCTCGCCATACAAATGCAGCGCGCCGACGGCCACCACGTAATGCCCCGGCGGCAGTTCCAGCAGCAGTTGCTTCCAGCGAATATTTCGCTGATTCATCAGCACGTCGTAAAGATCGCCGCTGAAAGTGTTCGGCAGCTGATCTAACGCCATCACCGGTTTGGTATCCAGCCACCAGCTGATCATGGTTTGCAGCAGCCGGGCGTTGGTATGCCAGTGGGTCAGCGTATCTTCCAAAAGCCCCAGACCGTCGTCGGGAAGTTGCTGCAACAACGCGAACTGTTCCTGCGGCCCCTCCAGCTCAATGACCGGGGTGTTTTGCAGTTTGGCTTTTTGCAAAAGCTGGTAATCAATGCCGTAATTTCCGCGTAACCCGAGGCGCTGAGCCTGAGTGGCCTGCAACATCAGCGCGACCTGCCATGAGGGCAGCGGATTCAACGTCCACATCGAGACGCCCAGCTCTTCGCATAAGCGTTCGACGTGCAGATAGTGTGATTCAGGAAGGCGTTCGGCCAGCGGCGGAAACTCACCTGACATCGCAAAAGGAGACTCGGTGCCACTGATATCGGCCTCGACGATCAGCGCATCGGCTTTTTGCAGGCGGCGTAATAACTGCGCGGGCAAAGGCTGCATGTCCTGAGTGCCCATATGAATGCTGCCGACCAGATGTAAAAAACGGTTGCCGGGAAGCTGAATATCAAGGGCGGGATAGGAATACTCGACGGGGAACAGCCTGCGGAGCCAGCTGAATGCCTGATTGAAAAACTTCGCCATATCGCATGGTCTCCCGAAAAATGAAAGACCATGCTAACGCGTCAGCGGTTGAGCGAACAGAGGAAACGTCTTGTTTTTTAGGCCGGTTTTTTCGGTGTGAACCTCAACAGTCGGTTCGCGTTCGCCACCACAGTGATGGACGACAGAGCCATCGCCGCGCCCGCAATCACCGGGCTGAGCAACGTACCGGTCAGCGGATACAGCACGCCGGCGGCCACGGGTATCCCAATCACGTTGTAGATAAAGGCGCCGAGCAGGTTCTGTTTCATATTGCGCAGGGTGGCCTGAGACATCGCCAGTGCATCGGCAACGCCGTGCAGGCTGGGGCGCATCAGGGTAATTGCGGCGGTTTCAATAGCCACATCGCTGCCACCGCCCATTGCGATGCCGACGTCCGCCTGTGCCAGCGCGGGAGCATCGTTAATGCCATCGCCAATCATTGCCACCTGCTGGCCTTTGGCCTGCAAGGCTTTGATGGCATCAGCTTTGCCTTCCGGCCGCACACCGGCAATCACCGTATCGATACCGGCCTGTGCAGCGATGGCCTGCGCGGTGCGCGGGTTGTCGCCGGTCAGCATCACCAGCTGATAACCGAACTGATGCAGACGCTGCAAGGCGCTGACGCTGTCCTCGCGCAGCGGATCTCGCAGGGCGAACAGCGCAGCAAGGTGCCCGTCAACCGCCAGCAGAACCGGCGTTGCGCCTTGCGCGGTCATTGCATTGAGCAACGCGTCGGTAACCTGAACGTCAATGCCGTTTTCCTGCATCAGCGCCTGATTGCCAAGCAGCAGCATTTTGCCTTCCGTTTCACCCCGCAGACCCAGACCGCCGAGCGTGCGGAAGTTCTGCACGTCGGGAATGGCCTGATCTTGCGCTTTTTCGACAATGGCCTGCGCCAGCGGGTGATGCGATCCCTGTTCCAGCGCGGCAGCAAAGCGCAGCGCCTGAGGCTCGCTGATATCACCAAACGTATGAATATCTGTCACTTTCGGCTGGCCTTCGGTCAGCGTGCCGGTTTTGTCGAAAACCAGCGTGGAGAGGGTACTGGCTTTTTGCAGCGCATCGGCATCGCGTACCAGCACGCCAAATTCCGCCGCGCGGCCCACACCCGCAGTAATCGACATCGGCGTTGCCAGTCCCAGTGCGCAAGGGCAGGCGATGATAAGCACCGTGGTCACAATCACCAGCGTATACATCAGCTGTGGCTGAGGGCCAAAGAAATACCAGACAGCACCGCTGAACAGCGCAATCAGCACCACCGCAGGCACGAAAACCGCAGAGATTTTGTCGGCCAGTTTGCCGATTTCCGGTTTACTGCTTTGCGCCTCGCGCACCAGCTTGATGATGCGCGACAGGGTGGTTTGGCTGCCAATGGCGTCTGCACGAAACAGCACGCTGCCATCTTTTACCAGCGTACCCGCATGCACTTTTTCACCCTGCGATTTCTGCCGCGGAACCGGTTCACCGGTCAGCATGGCCTCATCCATCCAGGCTTCGCCGCTTTGAATTTCACCGTCAACCGGCACACGATCGCCGGTGGTCAGGCGCAGCGTCATGCCCTGCTGAACCTCGGCCAGCGGCAGGTTTTTTTCACCCTGCGCGGTGACCACGCGGGCCGTGGGCGGCGTGAGATCCAGCAAACGCTCAAGCGCCTGAGACGAACGCTGGCGTCCGCGTTGCTCCAGCGCATGGCCGAGATTGATCAGGCCGATAATCATGACGCTGGCTTCAAAGTAAAGGTGGCGGGCCTGCATCGGGAACGCCTCCGGCCACAGGCAGACGGCGAAGGAGAATATCCACGCCGCGCCGGTGCCGAGCGACACCAGCGTGTCCATATTGGCGCTGCCGTGCATCAGGCTTCTCCACGCGCTGCGGTAAAAATGCCCGCCCGCGACAACCATGATCACCAGCGTCAGAATGCCGACGATTAACCAGCCAGTCTGGCTGGCGTCGGTGACCATCATTTCACCGCCAAGCAGCCCCCACAGCATCAGTGGAATACCGGCGGCCAGACCGAGAGCGGCCTGCCAGCTGAAACGGATCATACTGCTGCGCGCGGTCTGTTGCTGGCGCTCGCGGCGTTTGGTTTCATCAATAATAATTTCAGCGCCGTAACCTGCGTGTTCAACGGCGGCAATCAGCGCTGCCTGATCAACGTCACCGCTGACCAGCGCACTGCGTTCCGCCAGATTGACCCGCGCCCGTTCGACGCCGCTGACGCCTTCCAGCGCCTTCTGCACTTTACTGACGCAGCTGGCGCAGCTCATGCCGCTGAGTAACAGCTGCACGCTCTCATCGGATGCCGGAACAGATGACGCCGCCGCTGACAGGGGTTCCGGCAAAATGTTCGCCTTATCGGTCAGCGGCTCAGATTTTGGGGAGGCGTCCTCCACAACCTGCGCTTCATAACCGGCGTTAACAACGGCATCGACCAGGCTCTGGCTGCTGGCATCGCCTTTGACGATGGCTTTATCCAGAGAGACTTCAACGGCAGTAGTGCCTTCCACAGCTTCCAGCGCTTTACGCGTTGAAGCCACGCAGTGCCCGCAGGACAAGCCTTGCAGCGATAATACGGTCGTCGTCATGATGAATTTCCTCAGGGTTAACTTCACTAAGGACAGAGGATAAACCTTCCAGCAAGGGGAAGGTCAAGCCTGCATTTTTCGCTTTCGCGTTCTTGTTCATTAACAGTTTATTTAGGAATCTCCCTCTCTGATGGATTATCGTTATCTACCTAACTATATAACGGTGGGTAATAAGGGAAAGATAATGGCAAAGATGCAAACAACGTTTCTGCTGATGGCCGGTTTGCTGGTGGCACAGTCCACACAGGCGGCGGAGGATTTTCGTGTGACGTACGCCGGTTCGATGGGCGTGGTAATGGATAAATTTCTGGGTCCAGATTTTGCAAAGCAAAAAAATGTGAATTATCAGGGACAGGGGCAGGGCGCTTACGGCATGGCAAATCTGCTGGCGTCTAAAAAAGTGGTGGCAGATGTTTTCGTTTCTATCACGCTGGGGCCGGTTGAAATCCTGCAAAAAGCCGGGCTTGCCGGGCAGGCTGTTCCGGTTGCCAGCACCAGCATGGTGATCGCCTACAACCCGAAAGGCAAATACGCCGAAAAATTTACCGCGATTAAAGACGGTAAAGCGGGCGCAGAGCCGTGGTGGAAAGTGTTACAGACGCCGGGGCTGCAATTCGGTCGTACCGATCCGGTCAGTGATCCGCAGGGGCAGAACATCATTTTCACCCTGATGCTGGCGGAAAATTATTACAAACAACCGGGGCTGGAAAAAGCGGTGCTGGGGGATGTGCAAAATCCTAAACAGATTTCCGGTGAAGGCGGATTACTGACCCGCCTGGAAGCGGGGCAGGTTGATGCGGCCTCAGGTTACGAAAGTGCCACTATTTCTGCTCACTTGCCGTACATCAAATTGCCGGATGAAATTAACCTCAGTAATCCGCAGATGTCGAAAGACTGGTACAGCAAGGTCACTTTCAACGTGAAAGACGCGACCGGAAAAGAGAAAACCCTGAGCACGCAACCGCTGGTCTTCTACGCCGTGGTGCTGAACAACGCCCCGCACCCTGAACTGGCCAAAGAGTTCATCCGCTACCTGCAAAGCGCGGAGGCGCAGCAGCTGTTTAAACAAAATGGCTATGACAAACCGAAAGGCGGAAACCTCTAAGTTGCGCGCGTCAGGTCTGGCGGTTCCCGCGCTGGCGTTGCTGCTGGTGCCGTTTATTACGCTGTTGTTCCTGACGCCGTGGTCGGATTTTCATCTGGCTTACGGCGACAGCCACGCGGTGGCGGTGTCTCTCGGGCTCAGTCTGGTGTCGGTAGGGCTGATTATTCTGCTCGGACTTCCGGTGGCTTACTGGCTGGCAAAAACTGCATCGCGCTGGCGTGTTCTGGTGGAAATGCTGGTGTTGATCCCGCTGCTGACGCCACCGCTGGCGATGGGGATTTTGCTGGTGTCGGTGTACGGACCTTACGGCTCGGTGGGTGAAATACTGTCTGCCATCGGCTTGACCCTCAATAATAATGCGCCAGCCTTTGTGTTGGCGCAGATTTATGGCGCGTTACCCTATTTCATTTTATCCGCCAGAGGTGCGCTGGAAGCCGTGCCGAAAGATGTCGAAGAAGCCGGGAATACGCTCGGTGCCTCACCGTTTCAGGTTTTGGTTCGCCTGACATTGCCGCTGGCCTCACGTGGAATTGCCGCTGGCGTGGCGATAGCCTGGGTGCGTGCCATCGGGGAGTTTGGCATCGTGATGGTGTTCTGCTATTTCCCGCAGGGCATTCCGGTCAAAATGTTTATCAACCTGCAAAACGACGGCGTGACGTCGGTCTATTCCCTGTTGTGGATCCTGCTGATTGTCACCTTGCCGCTGCCAATGTGGCTGCTTCTGCGCACTAAAAAACAGGCCATTCATTACCGCTGATTTCTGCGAATGGGCATACCAGGCGTATGATGGTGACCTGTTGCGCAAAAACCAGCACGTCGTGGAGGCGAAATGAATATCAGTGATGTGGCAAAAAAAACCGGGCTGACCAGCAAAGCGATTCGTTTTTACGAAGAGAAGGGGCTGGTGACCGCGCCGATGCGTGGTAATAACGGCTATCGCCGCTATGCGCAAAAACACATTGAAGAGCTGACGCTGCTGCGACAGGCGCGGCAGGTCGGGTTCACGCTGGATGAGTGTCAGGAGTTGATCGCGTTATTTCATAACCCGGAGCGGCACAGTGCGGATGTGAAAGCGAGGACGCTGGAAAAGGCCGCAGATATTGCGCGGCACATTGAAGAACTGAACGTGATGCGCCAGCGTCTGCTGACGCTGGCGGAATCCTGTCCGGGTGACGACGGCGCCAGTTGCCCGATTATCGACAACCTCAGCGGCTGCTGCCACACCCGTTAGCGGCGGTGAGGCTCCACGCGCAGCGTCGCGCCTTCCACGCCGGTGATCATCACTTCGTCACCGACGTTGAGCGGCGAAGTACACACCGCGCGCCAGCTGCTGTCACCGACTTTTACACGGGTGAAGTGATTCTCCGCAGGCTCAATGACGGTGGCATAGGTACCGACCATCTGCTGCCCGCGCTGGTTTAATGAAGCATTGGCGCTGTTTTTATCCATGCGCTGGTTGAGCCATTTCCACCACAGCCAGGCTGCGATAACGGTGAGCAGTGCAAAAGCCACACCTTGCCATTCCCACGGCAGGGGCAGGATCCAGGTGATTAACCCTACCAGCGCGGCTGCCACGCCGCTCCACAGTAAATAACCGCTCGCCCCGACCAGCTCAGCCGCCAGTAACAGACCGCCGAGCGACAGCCAGAACAGATGCGGCGTAGCCATCAGGTTTTGCAGCATTATTTTTCGCCTTTTGATTCTTTCAGTAATTCAGCGATACCACCAATCGAGCCCATCAGGCTGCTGGCATCCAGCGGCATCATGATCACTTTGCTGTTGTTGGCAGAACCGATTTTTGTCAGTGCGTCGGTGTATTTCTGTGCCACAAAGTAATTGATGGCATGGACGCTGCCGGCAGCGATGGCTTCTGACACCATTTTGGTCGCCTGGGCTTCGGCTTCTGCCGCACGTTCACGGGCTTCGGCCTGCAGGAACGCTGACTGCCGCTCACCTTCCGCTTTAAGGATCTGCGACTGTTTTTCACCTTCAGCCCGCAGGATCGCCGACTGGCGCACACCTTCGGCTTCAAGAATATCGGCGCGTTTCGTACGTTCGGCTTTCATCTGCGCGTTCATGGCAGAAATAAGCTCTGCCGGTGGACGCACGTCGCGAATTTCGATACGGGTAATTTTCACGCCCCACGGATTAGTCGCTTCATCGACGATATGCAGCAAACGTGCGTTGATGTTGTCGCGTTGTGACAGCATCTCATCGAGCTCCATTGAGCCGAGTACGGTACGGAAGTTTGTCATTGTGAGGTTCACAATGGCCTGCTCCAGGTTGCTGACTTCATAGGCTGCGCGCGCCGGGTCGATCACCTGAATAAAGCAGACGGCGTCGATGGCGACATTGGCGTTATCGCGGGAAATCACTTCCTGAGACGGAATATCCAGTACCTGTTCCATCATGTTGATCCGGCGACCAACGCGATCAACGAAAGGCACCACCAGGTTCAGCCCCGGCATCAACGTTTTGGTGTAACGCCCGAAACGTTCGACGGTCCACTGGTAGCCCTGCGGCACGATTTTGATGCCGGCAAAAACCACCAGCACGGCAAGGACGATCAGGATAAGGATTGGAATGGGAATGAGATCAAACATAGATGAAACTCCTGTAAATTGAGTCCTGAATATTCCGGCTGGAACATCCCGATAAAATATCTCCCTGGCGCACTCACCAAACGGTCAGGCGCATGGCGAATTGTCGCACAATTCAATAAGGCTTCGTATTAATAAAGAAGATCGCTGTGAATGAACATAATGAAAAGGCCGCGAAAAATCGGCGGCCTTTGAAGAGTGCTGATGTCATAAAGCAGGGTGAATTTCTGCTTCCTCTGTCATCAGAAACTGTATTTCACCTGAGCCATGCCTTCCTGATACTGATATCCCTGCTGATGGCTGCCGGTGTAACTGAGTGTTGCCCGCAGATTCGGTGTAAGTTTCACGTCAACGCCAGCGGAATACTCCGCAATATCACGGCCTAACGTATTGCCGGAAACAGTGAATGGCGTGCCGTCATTGCTGTAGACCTGACTGTCGTTGTCATTCATCAATTCCCTGCGGTAGGTCAGGTTCAGATTCGGAGTGACTTCTTTGCCCGCAACAACATAGGTGTTGGAAACGCTGACGCCGATGTTCGGCTGCACGCTGGTGTAGCGATCGGCGTCACCGCGAACTTTCATCTTGCCGATGACTGAATCGAACATTTCATTATTCGCTGACATGCTTTCATCAAAGCCAGAATAATAAACGTTCAGGCCTTCTATGCCGATTTGAGGAACGATGCTCATGTCACCCAACGTCAGCGGTAAGCTGGCGCTGAGGGCCGTGGTTATCGCCTCGGCGGACACTGAGCTTTTTCCTTCGCCCAGAGAGATGCCGCTGCGGGTGACCTGACGTGTGGTATCGGTAGGGGAGTGCGTATATCCCAGCGAGCCGGACAGCACGATGTCACTTAATTTTTCGGATGCAAACACATTCACGGCGTAGCGACTGGCAGAAGAAGAGGCGCCGTCGGATGAGAGGTCATAATCCGAGTAATCGACAGAGACGCCCACGCGGGTGGCCTGACTCTCAATATATCCGCCGATAGAAATGCCATTGATATCCGCACTCAGGCCGGAACTGCCGGAACCCTTGCTGGTGTGCGGCATAATCCACATCGCATCGTCACTGAAGCATTGCCCGGACATATCGCAGCCCGATTTAACGAACGGATTTAATGCCCAGTCCACCTGGTGCAGGCTCCATTGCGTAGATTTCTGCAAGCCGATAGCCATCAGTTGCGGGTCATAGGCGTGAATATTCGACGGACGCACGACAAACCTTGGCTGCGGCTTAACATCATCAGTTGGATCGGCAGGGATAACCGGATCAGCAGGGTCAATAGGGTCAATCGGGTCGACAGGGATAACCGGATCAGCGGGGTCAATCGGGTCGACCGGATTAACAGGGTCTACAGGATCAACCGGGTTAACAGGGGTAACCGGATCAACCGGGTTAACAGGATTAACAGGGTTAACCGGGTTTACAGGATTGACCGGGTTAACAGGATTGACCGGGTTCGCCACTGTCGTCAGGGTCACGCCGTTGGCCGCATAAGTCAGCGACTGACTCATCACGTCGTTGCCCACCTGAAGGTTATCGGCAAACACACCGGTGACGCCGCCCGCGGCGGTCAGAATTTCATACGCCTGTTCAGTGTATGTGCCTGGTGCGAAGAGCGTTTGCAGGTGTCCGGCAAGTTCTGCCATCCCCGTAACGGCAAGTTTTGAAGCACCCAGCAGGGGATCGATATCGATGAACAACGTCGCATCCGCCGTCTGGGTGTATTTGCCTTTAACGTTGAAGGTTTTCCCTGCACCCGCCGGGCGTACAAGGCCGCTGTTAGAGACATTTCCACCGACCGTGCCGTAACCATGCAGTGTGCCGAAAGGATTAACCTCTATATTTCCGGCTAACTGCGCGCTGGCATGCAGGGCATCACCCACCACCAGCGTGCCGTCTTCAACCACTGTTTTTTGGTTGAACGTATTCACCGCATTGAGAACGACGCTGCCCGTGCCTTGTTTAACCAGGCTGCCGGATGTGCCGCTGATGGCGTTATTGAGGATCAGGTTTTCATCGCTGGCGAACCCCAGGTTCCCGCCGGTCATTTTAATTTTGCCACCGGTTAAGGAGTCGGCATTCGTGAATACCAAATCGCCGGCTTTAATCTCCAGTTCATTCATATAGAGATGATTGTTACCGCTTAATGTGAGTTTGCGGGTTCCTTCTTTAATAATCTTCCCAGCCCCCTGACTCTCCATGCTGGCTGACAATGAGGTGTCCATTTCCGGCAACAGACGTAAAGTACTTTTGTTTTGTATATAAATTTTGCCGGTAAAGGCCGATGTATCGCCAAGTAACCCTACGGAATGACTGCCCGCAATAGTGAGTATCCCTTTGCCCGTCAATGAGCCAAAAATGCGGAACATAATGTTAAATGCGGTGTTGTTTCCCACTAACGTTCCGCTACTGGCGACATTAATGTCACTACGAAGTTTTGCCCCGCCTCCGCCACCATTGCCGTTCGTGCCTGAAGCGATGATACCGCCATCGAGTACCAGTGTTTTTGAAGGTCCGGATGTTTGATCCACATCTCGCAACTCGAGGGTGGTTCCGTTTCCGACCGTGAAGGAGCCGGTGCTATGACTTAGCAGACTGTTGTTAGCGTTCCATTCCAGTTTACTTTTATTGAACGTGATATCGCCGTCATCAAAAGCGGATGCGTCTAACCTCGTCAGCGTATTATTGACAGTAAGGTGATGGCCGTTTAGCCGGTAAGAGCCAATAGTTGCTCTGTCCGATGTCCCGTAGAGGGTCATCGCACTGTCATTTTGAAGGTTAATCCCCCCAATGCTGACAGCTCCGGAGTGCGTATTAAGCAAACTGCCAGAATCCAGGGTGAGGGTGTTTTCAATACTGTGGCCATACAGATCGAGCACCGCATCTTTCGCGATGGTCACGGCATTCGTCTTCAGACCAAAGGCATGGCTGCCATTGAGCCGCGTTTTCCCGGCGGTTAACAACGTCTCTCCGCTGAAGGTATTTTCCCCGGCCACAATGAGCGTACCCAGCCCCATTTTGTTCAGGTGAATATGGGAACCGGAAATAGAACTGTTCAGTGTGGTATCTGAATTAACCAGAAGATTCAGCGTGGAATCGCTTTGAGTTTGCGAGGAAGTTATTTTTGACAGTGTGCTGCTTTTCTCAATATTCAGGGAAGCAGTATGGCCGTTCAGATCCAGAACGCCGCCATCTTCTAACATTACGTGTGCTTTGCCGCCAATCGCCTCATCAACGCCCATTTTCAGGGTCATGTCACTTTTTGCTGAAGCTATATTGCTGGCGTTAAAACCACGCACGTTGACCATGCCTTCCAGATCAGAGGCATGGTTGAGGGTGATAATACCGCCCTGGTTATCTTGCGCATCAATGCTGAGATCGCTGTTTTTATCCAGAGCGCTGTTTACCAGCACATTACCGGTACCTGAGAAGTAATAGCCGTTTTGGGCGGCAATCAGCGGCTGGTCGATCGTCAGCGTCTCGCCTGCCAGCGCACCCAGCGCTAACTGCTGGAAATTGCTGAGGTCGTAACCAAAACGTTGCGCCTGATCGATGTTGATCATCCCGGCAGAATCGTGGGAGATATTTGAGATGAATTTCGAACCTGCGATCGCGCCGTAACCCACGCTCAGGGTGCCATTGCCAAGGGAATCATCAAAATCACCGATAAGGGTAATTCCGCGCCGCAAATCAATGTCGCCCACCCAGTTGGCGTTGTGACTTTCTATACGAACAATGCCGCTGCTTTCCCCGTTCCCCAGGAACAGCGAGTCTCCCGTTGTGAGGTTGCCTTTGATGCCGACTTCGCCATCACCGCCGCCCAGATAGAATGTGTCAGCGCCCGCAGTCAGGTTTTGCCCGAAAGTACCCAGCGACAAATAGCCGCTGCTGCCGATATACAACTCATCCTTCAGGCTCTTCATATCAGCGGCAGAGGTGATTGAACCGCTCAGCGCCAGCACGCCACGGGATGCGGCAGAAATGGTGTTTAAAATGGAAGCAATGCTGCCGGCGTTGTTGCCTGCATCGAGCACGCCGGTTTTTTCGATGATCCAGCCGTCACGCTGCGTACCCAGGCTGGCGAGAGTGTTGACGATCACGCGGCCTTCTGAAATCAGGCTGCTTCCGGTGAGCGCATTGATGCCGGTGAGAAAAAGGGTGCCTGCACCTTCTTTGATAATCCGGCCTTGCCCGCTTAAATCGGCATTGATTTGTACCCTGAATTTGTCATCAGGCGTCACGCGCAGGGTTGAGTTTTTGGTGGTTAAATTCACGCTGCCGTCTAAATAAGCGCCTTCAAGCACGCCCTGAGCATCGCTGCTCGTCTCACCACGGGAATCGACGATCAGAGTCGATTTATCATCAAGCACAAAACGTCCGCGTGCCGTGGCGTTGCGGGCTACGGTGAAACTGGCATCAGTAAGATTGACCAGGCTGTCGCCCAGATCAAAGCTGGCTTTCTCATACTGGGTCGGATCGATATATCCACCGGCATGCAGCGTCAGCGCGCCCTGAACCGCCAGATTACCGGAGGTGATATCCATCCCGCCGCGTGTATCGATATAGCCTTTCAGTGTCCAGGAAGAATCTTTCGTCGCTGGCGCATACACCAGATGCAGCAGCCCGTCGCTCAGTGAGCCGCCGTCGACGAAGTTCCCGAGGAACGTTTTTGGTCCGCTACCGGTGAAGGTGAAGGTGGACTGCGCGCCGGATTTGGTGGCGGCAATGGTTGCGCCGTTGTCCATGTGGATAATGTCATTCCAGCTCAGCGACTGACCGTAGAGATCAAGGATCCCGCCGCGCGTGCCGAAGCCAACCTGCGTCCCCACCAGCTGATCGGCGGCACCCAGCCGGACGATAGCCCGTCCGCTGCCGATATGCAGGGTTTTCAGCGCGGAACCGCCCACGCGTTGCAGAATAGTCAGGCCGTCGCCAACATTTAATCCGGCCTGATTATTCCCGTTACCGGCAATGATCAGCGTGCCATCGCCAATTTTACGCCAGATATCGCCGACGCCGCCGGTAAGTAAACTGGTGACGACCGCACCCGCGTTGATAATATAGCCCGCGCTGTTTAACCGGCGGTTATTATCGCCGCCGTCGGAAAGAATGTAATCTGAATTAAAGGTTATCGATCCCGCACCTAAATTCAGATTTTTTTCCGTGAGCTGGATAGTGCCGCCCGCGCCACCAAATATAAGGTTCTTGTTACTTTTGAAGTCATTATTGACCAATGCGGAAGCGGCGATATCTGTGCGTATTCCGTGGTAAAGAATATCGTTACCATTGAGCGTCAGATAACCTTCGCCACTTTTACTGTCTTGTGCGCCTGCGTAAATAATATCCGAGCTATTTAACGTGCTAATCGCCGCATCGTTAAAGCTTTCCATGGTGTCCAGCGTCCACTGCGGGGCTGTCCTGAAAAAACTCGTCTTTCCGTAGCCTTTCGTGCCGCCGCCAGCCGAGTTGATCGCCACCAATTTCCAGCTCTGAGATTTTGTATCCCATCCCCATACGCCACTGCCACTGTCACCGCCCAGAGTGCCGACATCAAGAGCGGTCTTCTGCGCTTCTGTCAGCGTTATTCTTAGGTTGTATACCTGGCCGTTAAGGCTCACGGTTTCGATGATGTTTGTGCCGCCTGCCATTGGCCCATAACCCAGATCTTGAATCGTATTTTTGTCCAGCGCAACGGCAAAAGTCCCGCCACCCACACGGGCAATAACAAGTCCTTTTTTTATTTGCGACGTATCGGTAAATAATTCTGAAGGGGCCGCATCGGTCACGAGGGTGCGCAAACGTGTAATTTTATAATCGTCAGTTGTCTCCACATCATAAGCGCGTTTGGTCACCTCGTTCATTAAGGTGTAGCTTTCGGCTTTCTCGGCACCGCTGAAAAGGGTGGCATCTAATTGCTGGAATCGTTTGCCGAAAGTGAGATTGTCCGTATAACCAACATGGACAGCAGAGGGGGCGACCTGTGCAGAGATGAGCGTTGAAAAACCGCCATCAGCATTCGAACTGAAATCAGGGATAACGTTAAGCGTACCACTCATGGAACCGTCAATATGATAGACCGGAACGTTAACTGCGCCGGGGAAAAATACGCCACGGTTCTCCGCGTAATCCCGGTAAACCTGAACATTGATATCATCACGCATTAAGGCAGCTGACGCATCACTAATTTGCCCCATGAATAATATTGAAGAAATCAATCCTTTTTTAAACTTCATATAACAAACTCCATGTAAATAATATTACTCATGCTCGATGGATAATAACGGTTTTATTGAATTGTTTTTGTTGACGATTATTTTCAGGTTATGCGTTGATCGTTTAATTATTTTGCGAATAACATCTGTCTTCGATGTTTTTAGGGCGGCGAGAATATCACGTGATTGTAAGGATGTATTCTTCTTTAAGAGAAAATAAATACATTCACATATCAAATTAAAAACGCTGAATATATTTTATATTGTGATGGGATATGTAACTTCTTCTTAATACGTGGAAATAAAAAAGCCGGCGCAAGGCCGGCATTTTTAAATTAAAATTCTGATGAATCAGTAAAGCAAGGAATATAACTGACGTCGATATTTCGCAGCCAGGGCATCACCGGTGCCAAGTGCGGCCAGGATATCCATCAGCGTTTTACGCGCCGCGCCGTTAGCCGCGGCTAAATCTTTCTTCAGCGGCGCCATCAGCAGTTCCAGCGCTTCTTCGTTACGGCCAACCTGATGCAGTTGCAGGCTGAGTTTAACAATGAGCTCTGCATTATCAGGATCCTGCGACAGCTCCTGCTGAAGTTGCTGAATCTCAGGGGTATCCGCTGCCTGTTTGAGCAGCTCAATCTGCGCGACCAGCCCCTGATAGCGGGAATCTTTGTCCTGCAACGGAATGGTGGCCAGTACGGCCTCAGCGTCATCACTACGGTTGAGATGAATGTGCGTTTCTGCCAGCAACAGGCCGATATCACTGCGCTGATTGCTCAGCTGCCAGGCTTCTTTGAGCAGGGGCAGGGCTTCAGCCGCATTGCCTGCCTGCAACAGTTCCTGTGCCTGAGCCAGCTTCAGCTCTTCTTCTTTCGGCAAAACTTTTTGCAGCAGTTCGCGGATCACGTCTTCCGGCTGCGGGCCCTGGAAACCATCAACCGGCTGACCGTCTTTAAACAGGTAAACCGCCGGAATCGAACGCAGACCAAACTGCTGAGCGACCATTTGCTGCACATCGCAATCGACCTTCGCCAGAATCAGCTGACCGGCATATTCCACCGCCAGTTTGTCGAGAATCGGCCCGAGTTGCAGGCAATGCTGACTGCGTTCTGACCAGAAATAGAACATCACCGGCACAGACATGGATTGCTCCAGTGCCTGTTGCAGGTTTGTTTCGTCAATATCAATAATCGTAGGTTGTGCAAGCATGAATTCGTTCTCTCTGACTAAGGCGTTTAAAGCGTTAAAAATGAGATGGGGGCGACTCTTACTGCTTCAACCCCCCGGCGCTTTTACTTAGCTGTTTCCGCGCAATATTTTATCCAGCAACCGGCCGGGCAACAGGCGTTTGAGCACCGTCAGCGCATGGGCGACCAGGGTCACCGGATAACGCAGGCGCGCTCGCGGGTTCTCCAAAGCATGGTGCAGTTTGGGTAAAACCGCCTCCGGCTTGAGTGTAAAACGACGGGCGATGCCCGGATTTTCTACCGGCTGGTCAGCTTGTGACTGACTGACGTTGGCGGTGAAATTGCTGCTGAGCGGGCCGGGTTCAATCAGGCTGACCTGAATGCCCGTGCCGTGCAGCTCCATGCGCAGCGTGTCGGACCAGGCTTCCAGCGCGAATTTACTGGCGGCATAAACGCCACGGCGGGGCGTGGTAATCAGCCCCATCACCGAACTGGTCTGAATAATGCGGCCTTCGCCGTGCGGCAGCATGGCGGGCAGCAAAAGTTGGGTCAGCTGATGTGTGCCGAACAGGTTGGTGGAAAATTGTTTCTCGAACTGCGCGCGGCTGATGCTGTTAAGCGGGCCGTAAACGCCATATCCGGCATTGTTGAACAGGCCATACAGGCGGTTGCCGGTCAACGCGATCACCTGCGCGGCGGCGTGTATGACGCTCTCTTCATCATCAAGATCCAGCGGTATGGTTTCAAAACCCATCTGCTGAAGTGTGTCGATATCCTGCGGTTTCCGGCATGCAGCCAGCACCCGGTAACCACGGCTGCGCAAATCTTGTGCAGCCACCAGCCCGATACCGCTGGAACAACCGGTGATTAATACTGCTTTTTGCATAACTTTACCTGTGAGGTGTCCCTATTTTTTATGGCTGTGATTTACTAGGGAGTCGGGTGAAAAAGGTAACGTCCTGGTTTTACTCACGTCCCGGTATTATTTTATTTTTCGTATTTTAAACCTAATGCGTCAGCAGCGGCGTGAGTTTTTCAGACATCCAGTCGGCAATAAACGACTGGGCTGCCAGTGCCGGGTGCAAGCCGTCATCCTGCATCCATTCCGGTTTCACGGCGACCTGTTCCATAAAGAATGGCACCAGCGGGATATTCTCCTGCTTCGCCAGCGCCGGATAGATGGCATAGAACGCATCACCGTAGCGGCGGCCATAGTTTGGCGGCAGGCGGATTTGCATCAGCAACGGCTGGGCATCGGCGTGTTTAACCTGAGCGATAATTTGGGTCAGGGTTTGCGAAATGGTTTGTGGCGGAAATCCGCGTAAACCGTCGTTGGCACCCAACTCAATCAGCACCCAACGTGGATGATGTTGTTGCAGCAGCGCAGACAATCGCGCCAGCCCTTGTTCGGCGGTATCTCCGCTGATGCTGGCGTTAATAATGGTGGGTTTCCCCCCTTCTTTTTGCCATTTTTTATTCAGCAGTGACGGCCATGATTCGGCTACAGGCAGGCGATAGACAGCACTTAAACTGTCGCCAATAATCAGCAAGTTATCAGCAGCAACGGCGCGAAAACTCAGTAATCCTAACAACATAAGGAAGGGGAGATGCCAGCGGAAAACGTTCTTGAAGTTCATCATCTTAATAAGCACGTCGGTCAGGGTGAAGGACAGCTCACCATCCTGTCCGGTGTGGAGCTGGTTGTCAAACCGGCGCAGACAATTGCGCTGATTGGGGAATCCGGTTCCGGTAAATCCACCCTGCTGGGCATTCTTGCCGGGCTGGATGACGGCACCAGCGGCGATGTGGTTTTGCTCGGCAAATCTCTCAGTAAACTTAACGAAGAAGGTCGCGCCGCGCTGCGGGCAAAAAATGTGGGCTTCGTGTTTCAGTCCTTCATGCTGGTTCCGACGCTCAACGCGCTGGAAAACGTCCAGCTTCCGGCATTGCTGCGCGGCGAAAGCGACAGCAACAGCCGTCAGCAGGCGGTGCAGTTACTGGAAAGTCTCGGGCTCGGCGGGCGTCTGCACCATCTGCCTGCGCAGCTTTCGGGTGGCGAGCAGCAACGTGTGGCGCTGGCGCGGGCATTTATCGGAAAACCTAAACTGCTGTTCGCCGATGAGCCGACCGGCAATCTGGATCGTGCGACCGGCGAACGCATTGTCGATCTGCTGTTCTCCCTGAACCGCGATGCGGCCACCACCCTTATTCTGGTCACCCACGACGAGCAACTGGCGGCGCGTTGCCAGCGGCGCCTGCGTCTGCGTGACGGGAAGTTGTGGGAGGAAGCATGATCTGGCGCTGGTTCTGGCGCGAATGGCGTTCGCCTTCGCTGCTGATTGTCTGGCTGGCACTGACGCTGGCGGTGGCCTGCGTGCTGGCGCTCGGCAGCATCAGTGACCGTATGGACAAAGGGCTGAGTCAGCAAAGCCGCGAGTTTATCGCCGGTGACCGTGTGCTGCGCTCCGCCCGGCCGATCACCGAAGCCTGGTTGCAGGACGCGGAAAAGCAGGGGCTGAAGGTCAGCCGTCAGCTCTCTTTCATGACCATGACGTTTGCCGGTGAAACGCCACAACTGGCGGCGGTAAAAGCCACCGATCTGGCTTACCCGCTGTATGGCACGCTACAAACCGAACCCGCCGGGCTGAAACCTGAGCCGGGCACCGTGCTGGTTGCGCCGCGTCTGCTGGCGTTGCTCAACGTGAAAGTGGGCGACAATCTGGACGTGGGTGACTCCACGCTGAAAATTGCCGGTGTGGTGGTGCAGGAACCGGATTCGGGCTTCAACCCGTTCCAGACCGCGCCACGGGTGATCATGAATCTGGCGGATGTGCCGAAAACCGGCGCGGTTCAGCCGGGCAGCCGCCTGACCTACCGTTATATGTTTGCCGGTTCGCCGCAGGCGATTCAGATCTATGGCGATGCGATAAAAGGGCTGCTGAAACCCGATCAGCGCTGGACCGGAATGGAAGATTCCGACGGTGCGCTGGGGAAATCGTTGCAGCGCTCGCAGCAGTTCCTGACGTTATCAGCATTGCTGACGCTGATGCTGTCGATTGCCGCCATTGCCGTGTCGATGGGGCATTACTGCCGCAGCCGTTACGATCTGGTGGCGGTACTCAAAACCCTCGGTGCGGGGAAAAAAGCCCTGCGCAGGCTGATCATCGGCCAGTGGGTTGCGGTAATGGTGCTGGCGGGAATTTGCGGCAGTCTGGTCGGTCTGGCATTTGAAGCGGTGCTGATGAAAGTTCTGGCCCCGGTACTGCCTGCGGCGCTTCCTCCCGCCGGTGTCTGGCCGTGGGTCTGGTCGATGGGCGCGATGGTGGTGATCTCGTTCCTGATTGGTATTCGTCCTTATCGCCAGTTACTGGCTACCCAGCCATTGCGCGTGCTGCGTAATGATGTGGTCGCCAACGTCTGGCCGCTGCGCTACTTCCTGCCGGTCATGATTCTGGTGGTGGTCGGTCTGCTGGCGGCGCTGATGGGCGGAAGTTCGCTGCTGTGGTCTTTGCTGGCTGGCGTGCTGGTGCTGTCGTTGCTGCTGGGCGTGATTGGCTGGGGGGCGCTGTTGTTACTGCGCCGTCTGACTTTCCGTCAGTTGCCGCTGCGTTTAGCCGTCAACCGTCTGCTGCGACAGCCGTGGGTGACGCTCAGCCAGCTGGCGGCGTTCTCCATGTCGTTTATGTTGCTGGCTTTGCTGCTGGTGATGCGCGGGGATTTGCTGGATCGCTGGGAGCAACAGCTTCCGCCGGACAGCCCGAATTACTTCCTGCTCAATATCACGAAAGAGCAAATTCCGCAGGTGACGGATTTCCTGCATCAGCATAAAGCACAGCCGGAAACCTTCTATCCGATTGTGCGGGTTCGCCTGACCGGGATTAACGACAAGGTCGCCACCGAGATCATCAAACCGGACGACGCGGGCGGTGAAGCCGTAAACCGTGAACTGAATCTGACCTGGATGGAAGGGCTGCCGGATCATAATCCGCTGGTGGCAGGCAACGGGCCGCCGAAAGCCGGTGAAGTGTCGATCGACGAAGGGCTGGCGGGGCGTCTGGGGCTGAAGCTCGGCGATACCGTCACGTTCAGCGGCGATACCCAGGAGTTCAGCGCCAAAATCACCAGCCTGCGAAAAGTGGACTGGGACAGCCTGAAGCCGAATTTCTACTTCATCTTCCCGCCGGGCGCGCTCGACGGCCAGCCGCAAAGCTGGCTGACCAGCTTCCGTTATCACGGCGATGACCGCACCATCACGCAGCTCAACCGCCAGTTCCCGACGGTGAGCCTGATGGATATCGGCTCGATCCTGCGTCAGGTAGGGCAGGTATTGCAGCAGGTGAGCAGGGCGCTGGAAGTGATGGTGATTCTGGTGATGCTGTGCGGCGGTTTACTGCTGCTGGCGCAGATTCAGGTCGGCATGCGTCAGCGCCGTCAGGAGCTGATTGTTTACCGCACGCTGGGCGCCAGCAAAAAGATGCTGCATCGCACGCTGTGGTGTGAATTTGCCGTGCTCGGGCTGGTGGCCGGTGTCGCTGCCGCCATCGGTGCGGAAGCCGCATTGTGGCTGCTGCAACGCAAAGTGTTCGATTTCCCATGGGAACCGAATTACCTGATGTGGATCGCCGTACCGGTGGTGAGCGCGTTACTGCTGTCGGTCTGCGGTGGCTGGCTGGGTGTGCGGTTACTGCGGGGAAGGGCGTTGTTCAGGCAGTATGATTCGTAGTGTGTAAACTCCTCCCCTTTGCAGGGGAGGAAGCCTGAAAATCACAGCTTTTCAATCGCCCATTCAATACCGCTGGCGTATTCTGCCGGCAGCATCGGGATCAGTGCGTTAAGATTATCTTTCAGCAGGCTGGCGCTGGCGTCGTTGAGATTCAGGTGTCCGACTTTACGCCCAGGACGCACTTCCTTCTCATACCAGTGCAGATTGACCAGCGGCAGGCTCAGCCATGCTTCTGACACCTCTGTTCCAATCAGATTCACCATCACCGACGGCGTACTGACCATCGGTTGCGGCAACGGCAGACCGAGGATCGCGCGCAGGTGCATTTCAAACTGGCTGTAGGATGCACCGTTTTGCGTCCAGTGACCGCTGTTGTGCACGCGCGGGGCCAGCTCGTTAATCAGCAAACCTTCACTGACCACGAAACATTCCATCGCCATCACGCCGACGTAATTCAGTTCGTTGAGGATGGCTGACAACATGCGTTCCGCCTGCTGTTGCAGGGCGGCGTCCGGCTGCGGCAGCGCGACGCTGGTGCGCAGAATGCCATCCTGATGCAGGTTATGGGTCAGCGGGTAAAACACGGTTTTGCCGTCGTGACCCCGTGCACCGACCAGCGACACTTCGCCGGAAAAATTGATGCCCTGTTCAACGATGCATTCACCGTAGCAATCCTGCGGCAGCGTATTTTCTTCGCCGGAGCGCAAACGCCACTGACCACGGCCGTCGTAACCGCCGACGCGACGTTTCACAATCGCCAGTTCGCCAATTTCGGAGAATACCTGCGGCCATTCGGCGGCATCGGCCAGTAACTGCCACGGTGCGGTTGCCAGACCGAGCTGATCGAGCAATTGTTTTTGCGTCAGGCGGTCGGCCAGACGCGGGAAGATTTCGCGGTTAACAAACGCATTGTGTGTCGCCAGTTCGCGGGTCAGCGCGGTTTCCGGCCAGCGTTCGATTTCAGCGGTAATAACGCTTTGCTGATACGGCACGGCTTCCGGTTCAGCATCAAGGCCGACGGGAAAAACGGCGATCCCCAGCGGTTCACCGGCCTGACGCAGCATCCTGCCTAACTGGCCGTTTCCGAGCACGCAAACCGGCTTCATGCTTGCTCCCGTGGATCGGGATTATTCAGCACTTCATCAGTTTGAGCGGTGCGCCATGCGGCCAGACTTTTCGCAATCTCAGCATCGTGCAGCGCGAGAATCTGTGCGGCCAGCAGCGCAGCATTTGCCGCACCGGCTTTACCAATCGCCAGTGTCCCAACCGGAATGCCGCGCGGCATTTGTACGATGGAATACAGGCTGTCGATGCCACTCAGCGCAGCACTTTGCACCGGCACACCAAGCACCGGCACCAGCGTTTTCGCAGCCAGCATACCGGGTAAATGTGCCGCGCCGCCTGCACCCGCGATGATCACATCAAAGCCATTCGCCGAAGCCTGTTCAGCGAAAGTGAATAATTTGTCCGGCGTGCGGTGTGCGGAGACGATATCGACATGGAAAGGAATATTCAGCGTTGTGAGGACTTCGGCGGCGAACTGCATGGTCGCCCAGTCACTTTTAGACCCCATAACGATGGCGATTTTTGCCGGGGTAACGTTGGATGACATGTCTGTAAAGCTCCTGTGATTCGGAAATAGAAACTGCGAGGGCGCAAATGATATCATGCTCACGAAGCAAGGAAAACGGTTGCGTCGCCGGAATACGGTGCATTTTTGATGAGAAGTGGCGGGCAGATTTGTATAATCCGGACCACACTATGATGAGCAATCAACACTGGAAACTGAATGATGACGCAGGCTTTACTGGCACCGATTTATGATTTTTTGCACTGTGAAACACCGGCTTTGTGGGTGGATGTGGCGCTGGAAAATCAGGCGGTGATGCTGATTGATCACGCCAACTGTGAAAAAAAAGCGGCGGCCACGGCGATGAGCCTGATGACGAAATATCTGGATCGCACTGAACTGCTGTTTTGCGCGGCGCGTCTGGCGCGGGAAGAACTTCATCATTTCGAGCAGGTGGTGGAAATCATGCAAAAACGCAATGTCACTTACACCCAGCTTTCACCGTCGCGCTACGCCAGCGGGATGATTAAACATACCCGTCATCATGATGATTTAAATATTCTGGTCGACCGCCTGATTATCGGGGCGTATATCGAAGCGCGTTCCTGCGAGCGTTTTGCCAAAATCGCGCCGCATCTCGATGAAACGTTATCGCGTTTTTACACTTCGCTGCTGCGCTCAGAATCACGTCATTTTGCCGATTATCTGGCGCTGGCGGAGCAATATGCCGGAGGAGACATCAGCGATCGGGTAGAGTTTTTTGGCAGAATAGAAGCGGAACTGATTTTGGCGCCGGATGAGCAATTCCGTTTCCACAGTGGTACGCCAGTGTGCAGCCTTAAAACGGGAAACTGATCAGCTCTACGTTATCGGCGGTGACTTTGACCACCGACCCTTCTTCGTGCCACGCCCCTAACACCACGCGGTGGCCGGTTTTGGCCCCAAGCTGTACATCATGGATCGCCGGGCGATGGGTGTGGCCGTGGATCATCCACTCTACGCCTGCCGCCTGCATGTCATTCACCACCGCCTGCGGGTTCACATCCATAATTTCCTGTGATTTTCCCTGATTAGACGCTTTGCTGTTGGCGCGCATTTTGGCGGCAATACCTAAACGCCATTTCAGCGGCAGCATCAGGAACAACTTTTGAATCAGCGGATTATGCACTTTCTTGCGGAAGTTCTGATAGGCAACGTCGTCGGTACACAACGTATCGCCGTGCAGGATCAGGACGCGGCGGCCATAAAGTTCGAGGACTTTTTTCTCTGGCAGCAGGGTCATCAGGCTGTCGCGCGCAAAGCGGCGGCCAAGCAGAAAATCGCGGTTGCCGTGAATGAAGAAGCAGGGAACGCCTTGCTGGTGTAAGTGGTTTAACGCCGCAGCGATGTCTGCGTGTAACGGCTGTGGATCATCGTCGCCAATCCAGGCTTCGAATAAATCCCCGAGAATGTACAGCACGTCGGCCTGCGGCGCATCTTCGCGTAAAAAACGCAGAAAACCGGCAGTGATTGCCGGTTCCTGTGCGCAAAGATGAATATCTGCGATAAAAAACGTGGTCATCCCGACGTTGATTATTCGCTGACTGTGACGCTTTTGATCACAACATCTTCTTTTGGAACATCCTGGTGCATGCCGCTGCGGCCGGTCTTCACTGCGCGGATCGCATCAACCACATCCTGACCTTCAACCACTTCTGCGAATACGCAGTAACCCCAACCCTGTGCGTTTTTGCCGCTGTGGTTCAGGAAATCGTTGTCAGTTACGTTGATGAAGAACTGTGCAGTGGCAGAATGCGGATCGTTGGTACGCGCCATCGCCAGCGTGCCTTTGGTGTTTTTCAGGCCGTTGTCTGCTTCGTTTTTGATCTGTGCGTCGGTGTTTTTCTGGTTCATGCCTGGCTCAAAACCGCCGCCCTGGATCATGAAACCGTCGATAACACGGTGGAAAATTGTGTTGTCGTAGAAGCCTTTACGGCAATAGTTCAGGAAGTTTTCAACCGTAACGGGTGCTTTGTCAGCAAAAGTTTTTACTACGATGTCGCCGTGGTTGGTGTGGAAAGTGACCATATTAATCATCCTGCTTATGTTGATGTGTGCTCTCAGTAAGAGCCGCTACTATAGCCTTTTCTTATACCATAACTCAAAAGTTGCCGTCAGCAGGCGGTTTGTGAGGACTAAAGCCCGTCCGGCGGCCTTATGCCGTTTCGGTGAAGGCGTTTTCGTTATATTATGAGCCCGAGCGTCGCGAAAGCGCGCAACCATCATTTTCTACGCCCAACACACGGAATAGCCTGATGCTGAAGATTTTTAATACCCTGAGTCGCCAAAAAGAGGAATTCAAGCCAATTCATGCCGGTAAAGTCGGGATGTACGTGTGTGGGATCACTGTTTACGACCTGTGTCACATTGGTCATGGTCGGACTTTTGTGTCTTTCGACGTGGTGTCGCGTTACCTGCGTTACCTCGGTTATGACCTGAAATACGTGCGTAATATCACTGATATCGACGACAAGATCATCAAACGTGCCGCAGAGAATGGCGAGAATTTCTCCGCACTGACCGACCGTATGATCGCTGAAATGCACAATGATTTTGCTGCGCTGAATATTCTGCCGCCGGACGCCGAACCGCGCGCGACGCAGCATATTCAGGAAATTATCGAAATCGTGCAGAAGCTTATCGACCGCGATCACGCCTATGTGGCCTCAAACGGCGACGTCATGTTCTGGGTGGAAAGCGATCCTGATTACGGCCTGTTGTCCCGTCAGGATCTCGACCAGCTGCAGGCGGGCGCCCGCGTGGAAGTGGAAGCCAATGTAAAACGCAATCCGATGGATTTCGTGCTGTGGAAAATGTCCAAGCCGGGCGAGCCGAGCTGGACGTCACCATGGGGCGAAGGCCGTCCGGGCTGGCATATCGAATGTTCTGCGATGAACTGCAAACAGTTGGGCGATCATTTTGATATCCACGGCGGCGGGTCTGATCTGATGTTCCCGCACCACGAAAACGAAATTGCGCAGTCCAGCTGCGCGCACGACGGCCCGTATGTGAACACCTGGATGCACTCCGGCATGGTAATGATCGATCGCGAAAAGATGTCCAAATCGCTGGATAACTTCTTCACCGTGCGCGATGTGCTGAAATATTATGATGCCGAAAGTGTGCGTTACTTCCTGATGTCTGGTCATTACCGCAGCCAGCTGAACTACAGCGAAGAGAACCTGAAACTGGCGCGTACCTCGATGGAACGTCTGTACACCGCACTGCGCGGGACGGATGCTGCCGCAACGCCAGCCGGTGGTGACGCTTTCGTTGCCCGTTTCCGCTCCGCCATGGACGACGATTTCAATACCCCGGAAGCCTACTCCGTGCTGTTCGATATGGCGCGCGACATTAACCGCCTGAAAGCGGAAGACCTGTCTGCGGCCAACGGTCTGGCGGCAGAACTGCGTCAGCTGGCGGGTGTGCTCGGTCTGCTGGAGCAGGATCCGGAGCAGTTCCTGAAATCCGGTGCGCAGGCGGATAACGACGATGAAGTCGCTGAAATCGAAGCGTTGATCAAACAGCGCAACGATGCCCGCGCCAGCAAAGACTGGGGTATGGCGGACAAAGCGCGTGACCGTCTCAATGAAATGGGCATCGTGTTAGAAGATGGTGCGGCGGGCACCACCTGGCGTCGCAAGTAATCTCATTGCTACCTGAAATGACACCAATGGCTCCCAACCGGGGGCCATTTTTATAAGGATTGTCCTGTGAGCAACATGCTTCTGACGTATCAGCCTCCGTATGACTGGCAGTGGATGACGGCGTTTCTCGGCGCGCGGGCGTTGCAGGGCGTTGAGCAGCAGGACGGAGATGATTATCAGCGTACCCTGGCGGTGTTACACAACGGCGAGCGGCTGACCGGCTGGCTGCGGTTGCGGCCTGTACCGGCGGAAAATCGCGTTGAACTGGAACTCTCACCGTCGCTGGAGCCGGCTGCCGAAAAGGTTGTGCAGCAGGTGCGGCGTTTGCTGGATCTGGATGCCCGACCCGACGTGATTGCCGCCGGTCTGGGGGCACTTGCGGACAATGCGGCGGGACTCAGATTACCGGGATGCGTTAACCGTTTTGAGCTGACGGTCAGGGCGATCCTCGGGCAACTGGTCAGCGTAAAAATGGCGGCGACGCTTGCCACCCGGCTGACGGAAAAATGGGGCGAACCCGTGAACACGCCGTTTGCGGCCCTGACGCATTTGTTTCCGTCTCCGGCCGCTATCGGGCAATTAACGGTGGATGATTTGCGCGGTATCGGCGTGCAGGCCAAACGCGCAGCCTGTCTGATCGGGCTGGCGCAGGCGGTCGAAGCAGGGGAGTTACCGCTGGATACCATAACCGATGCGCAGGAAGGGATCCGATTGCTGCTGGCAATGCCCGGCATCGGCAGCTGGACCGCCAGTTATGTCGCGATGCGCGCCTGGTCGGCGCCCGACGTTTTTCTCGGTGGTGATTATCTGATTAAGCAGCGTTTTCCGGGGATGACACCGGGTAAAATTGCCCGTTACGCCGAAGTCTGGCGGCCATGGCGCACTTATGCCACGCTGCATTTATGGTTCAATAATGACTGGCAGCCCGATACGCCTTAGTGAATGCCGAAGTAACCGGTATTGAGCAGTTTTTCCAGTGAGGTTTCCGGGGCAATGGTATCGCCGCCGACCAGATCGATGCCGATGCCGGTGAGTTTATCCAGCGTTTCATTGATATCCGCCGGGCCCGCCAGCGTCTGGGCGTTTAAGCGATGAGTGTTGCCATGCAGGATCGTCACCAGCACTTCATGCATCTGGTTGTAGTGGATCTGTGCCATAAAGCTCGGATCAATCTGCACGTAATCCACCATGTTGGCCTTTAACTGGTTAAATTCGAGCATATTTTTGCCGATATTCTGCACCACGATCTTACATCCCTGCTGACGGATACCGGCGATAAATGTCCGCAAATCGGGATGCTTGAGCAAGACGGCATCATCAATCATCAGGGTGATCGACGACAGCGGCAGCGGCGTGGTCTCCAGCAGATGCAGCAGATCATCTCGCAGCGCCGGTTGCAACAGACCTTCGGTTGAGAGCGGGATAGCCACACAAATGCCTTTATTGGCGATGCCTTGTCCGTAATCCAAAAGCACGCGCCGTAACATCCAGCGGTCAACGTCCGGCATCATGTCGTAAAAATGGGCGGCCTGCAGGAACAGCGCTGCCGTTTGCACTATCTGATTGGGGATCGCCAGCTGTACCGATATCTGATAGAAACACACCGACAACGGCGTTTTCGGCGGGGATGCGGCGCGGCAATGCAGCGTCAGCTGATTTTCGGTGAGAATGCGGGTGATATCTTCCGGGCGGAACAGCGCCGTGTGTGAAGACAGTTGCAGTTTTTGCCGCGATTCATAGGTAAAGACCCGGCCGCGCCCGTTGTGTTTGGCGGTGTAACAGGCGACGTCGGCCTGCGCCATATATTCGCTGCCGCTGATCCTGGCATCATTAATTTGCGTCAACCCGGCGCTGGCGCCGATGCGGTAAATCTGTTCTTCCCAGATAAACTGAAACGCGTTGATTTTGTTCACCAGTTGCTGAAGGGTTAACAACCCCTGTTCCAGCGGACAATCAAACAGGATCAGTGCAAACTCATCGCCGCCCAGGCGTGCCAGACGGTCGCTGTTACGGATGTGATCCTGCATCAGCGTGCTCAGCTGGCGCAGCAGTTCATCCCCCGCCGCGTGGCCCGCCGTGTCATTGATCGCCTTAAACCGGTCGAGATCGATAAACGCCAGACTGTGCGGCTGCTGATGTATGGCGGTCAGACTCAGTGCTTTCTTCAGGCTCTTTTCAAAGCTGCCACGGTTGGCTAAACCGGTGAGTAAATCATGTGATGCGCTGTAGCTGAGTTTGCGCATCAGTTCGCGGGATTTACTGACGTCCTGCAACACCAGCACAATGCCAATGGGTTCATCTTTCAGGGTGCGCAACGGCGAGACGGCCAGCTGGACGTCAAACATGCCGGTATTGTGGCCGTGCAGAACCAGAGACTGTTCGACGGAGGAGTGCAAATTCTCGTTGATATCGAACTGCTGCAAATTACCCAGCAGCGGCCCCTCCGGCCCTTTGGTGATGTGTACAATGCGCCCGACCGGCTGACCCTGTGCCTGAGACTCTTTCCAGCCGGTCATGTTCTCGGCGACCGGATTCATGAAGGTGACGTTCAAATCCCGGTCGGTGGAGATCACGGCTTCGTTGATGGAATTGAGCGTGATGTGCAGCAGTTCTTTTTCTTCATGCAGCGCTTCGGACAGCCGTTTGTTAGTCACTTCGGTGTGTTTCAACTCGGTAATATCTTCGATTTGCGAGATGAAATAGAGCGGTTTCTGATCTTCATCACGCACCAGGGAGACGGCCAGCAACACCCAGACCATTTCACCATTGCGGCACAGGTAGCGCTTCTCCATGGTGTAGCTCTGAATTTCGTCATCCAGCAATTGCTGGAGCAAGGCGAGGTCTTTACCTAAGTCTTCCGGATGAGTGATGTCCTGAAAAGACAGGGTTTTCAGGTAGTCAGCTTCATACCCCAGCAGCTTACACAGCGATTTATTCACCTGCAGCCATTTACCCTGCGGGGAAACCAGCGCCATGCCGATTGCCGAGTATTCCATGGCATTGCGAAAGCGGTTTTCGCTCTGCGTGATATGTGACTTTTCAGTACGCAGGGTGTGCATCGCCATCGCCATCGCATTGGCGGGCAGCAGGATCAGTAACAGCGGCAGGAAGATCAGCCCTTGCGGGATCTGTATGGCATGGGGCTGGACGGTGATAATACCGCTGGTTTGCAGCAGGGCGATCATCAGCGTCATCGACAGGAAAATAATAAAGGCTTCAAGGCGCGGCAGGCGGATAGCTGACCACAGCAACGGAATAGTGATAAAGGCAAAGGTATAAGGCAGCCATTTAAGCGCCATAAAACCGAGCGCCAGCGTGATGACCAGAGTGGCAAGCAGTTCAACAAGACGACGTGAAGTCAGAATTTGTTTGAGGTAGCCGCGCTGATAAATCAGCCCCAGCGGCGTCAGCGCGAGGATAGCCACCGCTTCTGACATATACCAGGTGGCAAAACGATCCTGCAATTCCGCCGCGGTGTGGATGTGCAGAATGAACAGCATCATAAACACCGAGCTTACCAGCGGGCAGAAGATCACCGCGATCACCAGAAATTTGACCCAGTGGCTCAGGCCGGAAAGCGGATCTTGCGCCGGTAACGCGCGGCGCAGCAGCAAGGCGCAGAGCGTGGCTTCAATCAGATTATTCACCGTGTAGGGCAGGTAAAGCAGCACCGGCGTACCCGCGATAAAATGCGCGGCAACAATCCCCAGCGCCGCAGCGCAGAGCAGCGGGATCCAGTCGAGATAGCGGTGATGAAACAGCACCGGGATCAGCAACGCCGTCGGCAACCACAATCCGGCCAGACTCGAGGTTTTTTGAATGATTCCCAGGCAGGCAAGGGCCAGCAGACAAATGGCAATGCCCGTCAGCAGAGGCACCTTCCAGTTGACCTTTTCCGAAAAGAAAGTGGTCTGTTTTATTTTTTCCACGGTGCAAACCTTTTTCTGACTGGCCGTGAGTGGCAGGCAGTTACGGTGAAACTTGTTTTTTCTGTTATTAACCCCCGCATCACCTGAGACAACGTCTGTTAAGACGACATTCTTCGCGTCGGAGGGATATCTATTTTTTTAAGATTATTAGTATGAATTCTACATCACTCTTACAGCGATAACGAATAATCAGTAGCAGAAATCAAACGCGTTTCTCAGCGGGTATTATCGGGAAAATTCTGCGGGAAAGCGTTTACCGGCCCGCAGGCCGGAAAAGAGGTTTAGATCAGGAATATAGTGGCGAGGCCGAGGAAGATAAAGAAGCCGCCGGTGTCGGTCAGTGCGGTAATCATCACGCTGGAACCGATGGCGGGGTCGCGGCCCATGCGGACCATCGTGAGCGGGATAATGACGCCCATCAGCGCCGCCAGCAGCAGATTGAGGATCATGGCCAGGGTCATTACGCCGCCCATCTGCCAGTCGCCGTACAGCAGCCAGGTGACGATACCCATCAGTCCGCCCCAGACCAGACCGTTAATCAACGCCACGCCAAGCTCCCTGAACATCAGAAATTTCAGGTTCCCTACCTGAACATGGTGCAGCGCCAGACCGCGCACGATCATCGTGATGGTCTGATTCCCGGTGTTACCGCCGATGCCCGCCACAATCGGCATCAGGGCGGCGAGCGCCACCAGCTGCGAAATCGTGTGTTCAAACAGACCAATCACGCGCGAAGCCACAAAGGCGGTACACAAATTGATAGCCAGCCACGCCCAGCGGTTGCGTACCGCTTTGCTGACCGGAGAAAAGACATCTTCTTCCGGGCTTAACCCGCCCATCCGGCGCAGATTGCTGTCGGTGTCGTTGTTGACGAAATCAACGATCTCTTCCACCGTCAGCCGTCCCATCAGCTTGCCTTTTTTATCCACTACCGGCGCGGTGATCAGGTCATAACGTTCGAACGCGCTGGCGGCGTCTTCGGCTTTATCTTCCGGCTCGAAGCTGGTGAGATCGGTAATCATCACGTCAGCGACTTTCGTCTCCGGCGGATTGAGTAAAATGGTGGTCAGCGGCAGTTCGCCAAGCAGGGTGTTTTTGCGGTCAGTGACAAAGAGCTTGTCGCTGGCCTGCGGAATGATTTTGCGGGAGCGCAGAAAACGCTGAACGGCGCCGAGCGTGACGTCCGGACGGACGGTCAGCAGCTCGAAATCCATGATTCGGCCAACGCATTCTTTGTTGAACTTCATCACTTCGCGGACTTTTTCCCGCTGCTTTGGCTCCAGCGAAGTCAGTACACGGCCAGTCAGGTCACGGGGAAGATATTCTGCCAGATACACCTGATCGTCTACATCAAGCAGCGACATGGTTTTCAGCAGGTCTTTGTCGCTCATCTCTTCAATGAGGCTGTCCCAGACGGTTTCGGAGACTTCGACCAGTGCTTTACCGCGCGCTGCCGGTTCGACCAGACGCCACAGCGCCAGACGTTCGCGGATCGGCAACGCTTCCAGGACGTCGGCGACGTCGGCTGCGTGGAGTTTTTGCACCCGCGAGCTGAGCTCTGCGGTGTAATCCATCAGTTGCGCGCGCGTGGCGTCATCAACGTCAGGTTCCTCGCCCAGAATACTGTCGGCGAGGTCATCGGTGTTCAGAAGGAGATCGAGGATCCTGCTGCGGCTTTCGGCCAGTTTCTGGCCGTAGTTTTTCGGTTTTTCACCCGACATTTGAGATCCTTAGTCCTTTGAGTAACGGCAGGTTTTCAGCGTACCGGTACAGGTTTTTTCCGGCGTCTGTTGCTGTGGCCCCACTGTCTGCGTATCGGTCTGCGTTTGCTTTTGATTCTGGTGATGCGAATACGCGCCGAAAGCGGAGTAAACCAGTCGCCCGAACAAAATAATGAAGCTTACCGAAAGAACAATTTTCGTCATCTTGATGTTGGATTTTCGAGACATAGTCGTGTCGGCTCAGTGGATCTTTGCTCCGGTAGAAGTGATGAAAGAGTGTAAATGATAACGTTTACAATATAACGCACAACTAAACGACGCTCCAGATAAAGGAAAAATGCAAAAAGTGCGGTTTATTTTCGCCGGTAAGTAAAGTCGCACGATAACTTTACCATTCAGACAATCTATACGTTTAAAGTTAATCTCATGGATTTGAATGTATTTATTATTTGGTTAATCACGTGCGAAATTGTTTGAGCTTCATTTAGCGGATATTTGGAAGAATGTGTTTATTGATCAGCATCAAGAGCATTAATATAAAGCCGATTAGAATTCAGCCATAATTTGTGATTCATGACACCAACCTCCGCTGTTTCTATTCTTTCTGCGTTTTTCAGTGAAAAGATGTTTATGCCGATAACTGCGCGCGGAACCCGTTGTCACTGTCACCCGGCGTTTTACACACGCCCGTTTCATCCTGACACCTATACTGCGTCATGACTTTCATACGCGAAACTTACGATGGATCCGATGCAAAAACTCTTCTCGTGGAATGAACTGCGCCATAAATGGTGGGGGCTTCCGATCTTCTGTGCGCTGGTGCTGATCCCGCTCAGCTCGTCGCTTTCTCCGATCATTTTCTTGCCGGAAGGTCGCACCTATCTGATTTACATGCCGCTGGCGACCTGTGTGGCCTTGCTGATGGTGTTTGACTGGGCGGCATTCCCCGGCATTGTGCTGACGCTTTTCCTGCGCTACTACCTGCGCGTGGGCGCGGAAATGGGAACGCTGATGACGGTGATTTATTTCACGTCACTGTTTCTTGCCTGGCTGGGCTACCGCTGGCAGGCGGGAAGCCGCTGGTCTGCACCGCTCGGGCTGATGAATCAGGCCTGGGTGCGGGTCGGCTGGCTGCTGATTTTCCTGACGTTCTTCTTCATTATTGTGTTGCAAATTGTCGTGGAAAGCGGCCTGCTGCCAGAATATCTGGGGATGGCGACACGCGATTTTATGACGCTGCGTACGCTTATCAATCTTCAGGCGATGATTCTGGGTATTCTGCTCAACTCGCATCTGATCTATCTGATTATCCGCATTATCCGCCGCCCGCGTTACTGGCGCGTGTTGCGCATGATGTTGCGAAAACAATGTGCGCCCGGTGTGAAACCGGCTGAAATGGTGCTGTGGTTTATTGTGCTGGGCACAATGGTAGCGCTGCTGTGCATTCAGGGGCTCAGCGAGCCTTTCATGAAAATCCTGCTGAGTGATTACACGCTGACGTTGCTGTTCCCGGTGTTACTGTTCGGTGCACTGCGCTATGGCTATTACTTCATCAGTATTGTCTGGACCATCACGCTCACCATTTTATTCCATTATTATCAGGGTTTTATCTCTGACACTAACTTTGTCCATAATCTGGTTTTCGTCTCCGCCCTGATGCTGGTTTATACCATCACGCTGTTGCTGATGGCGGTGATCTCTTCCCGCCAGCGGCTGCTGATGAAAAAATTCAAAGCTGCCGCATTACAGGATCCGGTTTTCGCCTTGCCGAACCTGCGCGCTTTTAACCGTGATTTGGCGATTTATCCGCGCTCCTTGCTGTGCTTTGTTCGTGTTTCCGATATGGATGTGCTGAGCCGTAACTACGGTATGCAGCTGCGTATTCAGTTTAAGCAGCAACTGGCGATGGGGCTGAAGCCGTATCTGCAGCCGGGCGAAAAAGTGTATCACTTACCGGGTTACGATCTGGTGCTGCGGCTTAACAGTGAAGACGTGGAAGGCAAACTCCAGCAACTGTATGAGTATGTTGAAGATTTTCGTCTGATCTGGAACGGATTACCGCTCCATCCTAATATCGGTCTGTCTTATTGCACGGTCTACTCACCGGTCGAGCATCTGCCGATCTTGCTGGGCGAACTGAGCGGGATTGCCGAAGTGTCGCTGACCACCGGTAAACCGGAATCGAACAAAAGCGATCACAGCCAGGTGCAACTGGAAATCAGAGAAAAGGTCGATATGCTGCATAAAATCCAGCGCGCGCTGGATGACGATCGCTTCGTTCTGATGGCGCAACCTATCTCAGGCGTGCGGGGTGACAATTATTATGAAATCCTGCTGCGCATGTTCGATGGCGCGCAGGAAAATCTGGTCATGCCGGATAAGTTCCTGCCGGTTGTGCATGAGTTTGGGCTTTCCTATCAGTTAGATATGTGGGTGCTCAGGCACACGCTGATGTTTATCAACGCGAACCGCTCGCGTCTGCCGAGCCTGCGTTTTGCCGTCAACTTTACGCCATCAACGCTGTGCCGCCCGACGTTCACCCGTGATTTCAAAACCCTGATGGCTGAGTTTGAGGTGGAGCCTTTCCAGATCGTTCTGGAAGTGACGGAATCACACTTATTGCAGGACGTGAAATACGCTGACTCTGCCATGCGCGAGCTGCGTAATTACGGCTGCCGGATTGCCATCGACGATTTCGGTACCGGTTATGCCAGTTATGGCCGTCTGAAAGCCATTCAGGCCGATATCATCAAAATTGACGGCAGCTTCGTGCGCAATATGCTGACCAATTCGCTGGATGGCTATATCGTACAGTCGATCTGTCAGGTCGCCAGAATGAAACATCTGAGCATTGTGGCGGAGTACGTCGAAACCGAAGAGCAGAAGGCAGCACTGCACGCGCTGGGGGTTGATTACATGCAGGGTTATCTGGTGGGCAAACCTGAACCTTTGGCGTCCCTGCTGGCGTTTCGCAAAGACTGACCTTCAGTTTTCATCCTAAAAATAAAAAACCTCTGACGCCTTCGCGTGCAGAGGTTTTTTTTGCTGGTTTATCGCCGGGAAGGCTTAGCTTTCTGAAGACCCCACGTCTTCTTCTTCCAGCATCAGTTTCCAGCCGGTGACGTCATCCCAGTAACTTTGTTCACGTTCGAAATCCAGCTGAACCAGGTTGTTCTGCGCCAGATAACCGGCAGGGAAGCGCAGTGTCCAGTGATTATCATCCGTCGATAACCGCAGAGATTCCGGCGTCGTGGTGGACTGACGCTGGTTATTGAGCAGTGCCCCGAGGCGCAATAGCTGGATCAGCGGAATATAGTGCTTCTTCTTGAACAAATTCAGGCGCGGCAACTCTTCCAGCTTGATCGCTTTACGATGGAAACGCACCAGCGTTGCCAGCAGCGTTTGCTGTTCCTGATTGAACCCCGGCAAATTGGTGTTTTGCAGAATATAGGAAGAGTGACGGTGCATACCGGTGTGGTTGATGCTCAAACCTACCTCATGCAGCATGGCGCTGAATTTCAGCAGTGATTCGAGCTGCGGCTGAACCAGTTTGGTGTTCTGCGCCAGCCACTGGCTGTAAAGCTGCTCTGTGGTTTCCAGTACGCGGCGCGCCTGTTCCCGGTCGATGTTGTAATGCTCGGCCAGGCTTTTCGCGGTACGCGTGCGGATATCCTGATGACGGAAGCGGCCTTCCATTTCATACAGCACACCTTCACGCAGCGCGCCGTCAGAAAGACGCAGTTCTTTGACCGCCAGCGCATCAAATACGCCACGCAGAATGGCCAGCCCCGGCACGAAAACTGACTGACGATCTTCTGACAGCCCCGGAAGATCCAGCGCGTCGAAGTTCTTAAAGTTCAGCACCGCTTCGGTAAGCATTTCCAGACGTTCAGGCGTAATCAAACCGTCCTTTTCGCCCATTTCCACCAGGACTTCATGCGCGGCTTTAATACTGCCGGATGCGCCAAGTGCATACTGCCAGCCTTGCAGACGGTATTGCCATGCCAGCGTTTCCAGTTTTTGTGCGGCGGCGAGCTGGGCGCGTTTAAAATTGCTGCGGCTGATTTCACCGTTGGGGAAAAACATCTGCGCAAAGCTGACGCAACCCATGCGGCGGCTCTCGGCCAGCAATGGCTCGAAATCCTCCCCGATGACCAGTTCCGTGGATCCGCCACCAATATCGACCACCAGTTTGCGGCCTTTTTCCGGCTGCGTATGCTCCACACCCATGAAAATCAGGCGAGCTTCTTCCTGACCGGAAATGATTTCGATCGGGTAGGGGATGACTTCTGCGGCGCGCTTGAGGAATTCCTCAGCATTCACCGCCTGACGCAGAGTGTGCGTCCCGACGATGGTGACGTTGTTATCCGGAAAACCTTGCAGGCGTTCGGCAAACAAAGCCAGGCAATCCAGCCCACGTTGAATGGCTTCTTCACTGAGCACATTTTTACTGTCGAGGCCGTCAGCCAGATGAACGCGTTGTTTCAGGCGACCTAAAACCTGTAATGCGCCGTTAACGACGCGCGCGATCACCATGTGGAAACTGTTCGACCCGAGATCGATCGCCGCGATTTCCTGTGGCTTGGCACTCAATGAGCTGTTTTTAAGGGGCATAGTTATGTAACGCTCCAGGGGGTTCAGGCTTGCTGACTCTGTTGTTCCAGATCTTTCAGATAGTCGTAAATCGCCAGCTGCGCACGGACTTTGCGGCGATTTCCGCGTGGAACATACCGGTTGCTCAGTTCTTTATCAATCACTCTGGCTTTGACTGTGTCATTAAACAGTAACTCCAGAATGTCCAGCACGCGCTGTTTAAGCCGCGGATCGAGCAACGCGACGGCCACCTCGATACGGTAATCGATATTACGCGTCATCCAGTCAGCGGAAGACAGGAACACTTTGGCATCGCCGCCGTTTTCAAACACGTAAACGCGATCATGTTCAAGATAACGGTCGATGATACTGGTGACCTGAATGTTTTCGCTAAAACCGGGCAGATTAGGCACCAGTGAACACATCCCGCGGATCAGCAGACGGATTTTTACCCCGACGTTGGATGCCACGTAAAGACGGTCGATCAGCCCTTTGTCCACAAGGTTGTTGATTTTCAGCGTAATACCGCCGGTACCGCCGGCCTGAACATTGGCAATTTCCCGGTCGATCAACCGGTACAGCATGTCCCGCGAGTTCTGTGGCGAAACCATCAGATGCTCAAAGGACACCGGACGGTAAGGGTTTTCGATAAAGTTGAATACCCGACGGACTTCGTTAGTGATTCGCGCATCCGCGGTGAGCAGCGAATAGTCGGTATAAAGGCGTGCCGTTTTCTCGTTAAAATTCCCGGTTCCAATATGAGCATAGCGGACAATTTCGTCGCCTTCGCGGCGGGAAATAAGAAAGAGTTTTGCGTGAATTTTCAGGCCCGGCGCAGAGAAAATAACGTGTACACCGGCTTCCGTCAGACGTTTCGCCCAGTGAATGTTTGCCTCTTCGTCGAAGCGCGCCTGTAACTCAACCACCACGGTGACTTTCTTGCCGTTGTGCGCCGCGTGGATCATCGATTCAATAATGCGCGAGTCTTTGGCGACGCGGTAAATATTGATTTTGATCGACAGCACGTTCGGGTCGAATGACGCCTGACGCAGCAACTCAAGCACGTGTTCAAACGTGTGGTACGGATAGTACAGCAGCACATCCTGCTCGCGGATCGCTGCAAAACCATTGCGGAATTTATCGAACCAGAGATGCCGCAATCTTGGCAGCGGGCGGTTCACCAGATTGGCTTTACCGACATTAGGGAAACCGATGAAATCTTTGAAATTATGGTATCGGCCACCGGCGATCACGGAATCGTAGTTAGAAATGCCGAGCTTACCGCGCAGCAATTCGACCATCTCATTGGGCATATCGCGCTGATAAACAAACCGCACCGGTTCGGCGGTCAGACGCTGTTTCAGGCTCGATGACATCAGTTCCAGCAGGCTCGATTCCATTTCCGTGACCAGATCGTATTCGGCGTCACGGGTCATTTTCATCGAATAGGCGTTCAGCGCGTCGTAATCGAAGAAGCCTTTGAAAATGTCGTCCAGACAATAACGCAAAATGTTGTCCAGCAGGATCATTGGCTTACGGCGGCGTGGCGCTTCCGGCGGCAGATTGACGAAACGCGGCACTTTATCGGACGGGATTTCCAGCAGCGCGTAATGGATCTCTTCGCCACGGATAATTTCGACCGCCAGATAGGTGTAATCGTCTTTCAGGAACTGCACCAGATTGGTGTCGTGATTGATAAGGATTGGCGTGATAAATTGGCGCAGATGATGTTTGAAGTACTGTCGCAGCCAGAGCTGTTGATTCTCAGACACCTGACGCTCGTTAATCAGGAAAATCTGATTACGCGCCATTTCCAGCAGCAAATCGTTATAAAGGCTGTCGAATTCCTGATCGATGCGCAGCACCTTCGCCTGAATTTTTTTCAGCAAATGCCGGGAAGCGCCAAGAAATCCCTGCTCCTCACTGATGAGGATGCGTCGTTTTAAATCGGCAAACCGGACTTTGTAAAATTCATCGAGGTTGTTGGAATAAATGCCTAAAAACCGCATCCGTTCGATCAGGGGATTACTTTTGTCTGCTGCTTCCTGCAAGACGCGTTCATTGAAGGACAGCCAGCTTAGTTCTTTCTCGATATAAAGCTTTTCCTGACCCATTTTCACTCCGTTCGTTTAGCTTGCAACCTGGCCCATACAGGCAAAATTTTGCCTGAAAACACCGCAATTTAGCTCAACATCATCTTCGTGCCGTTCGCTTTTCGAAACCGTCAGCGTAACAGCAAGCCTTTTGTGTGAGGGGCCTAGTGTCTACTAACAATATTGCGAAAGATTGACAGGAAAGTCCAACATAACAGGGAGAGTTTTAGAAGAAGGAATAAAAGAGGGGGAAATAGGGGAAAAGTCTTACGGGTGAAGGACATTCACGCCCTTCACCCGCAGAAAATGAGGCAGGATCCGCTGAATTAAATCAGACTGCGCCTGCGCCAATCACCGCTTCCGGTTTGATCTGCACCGGTTTGGTTTTATATTTCGCCAGGAATTGCGGCTGGAAAATACACATGCGGATGGCGCTGCGATATTCTCCGTTCACGAAGAATTCCTGTTTCAATTCGCCTTCCAGTTCAAACCCTAATTTGCTGTAGATATGGATCGCCTTTTGGTTTTCTTTATCGACGATTAAATACAGTTTATAGAGGTTGAGCACAGAGAAGGCGTAATCCATTGCCAGACGCACCGCGTCTCCGGCGAAACCTTTGCCCTGATGCTGCGGGTCAATGATGATCTGAAATTCCGCGCGGCGGTGGATGTGATTAATTTCCACCAGCTCCACAAGGCCGACAGGTCCGCCCTGGAATTCAATGATAAAGCGGCGTTCGCTTTGGTCATGAATATGCTTGTTATAAAGATCGGTCAGCTCGACAAAGGCCTCATAAGGCTCTTCAAACCAATAACGCATAATGCTGGCGTTATTATCAAGACGATGAACAAACGACAGATCGTCCTTTTCCAGTGGACGTAATCTGACGCTGTTATTGCTAAACATGGGGTGTTCCTCAAAAAATCAAAAGCCGTTTTACCTGAGGTAACCTTCCTGAAGATGAAATCTGAAACGACTGAGTTTCAGACGAAGGTCGGCGCACAAACGACGTTTAAACGTGCGCCGGGAAGGGGATTATATCGGCTAAACTGTAAACAAGTGTCAAATGACAGGAAATAAAAAACCGGCACTGGGCCGGTTTCTGGTGAAATCATCGCGATAAGGCAGATTAATCCGCCGCGTAACCCTGTTCGGGGAGTGGATTATCATCCAGTAAAACTTGATCGTTTTTCAGGGATAAACGTCCTTCAACGAACCAGCTGACCACCAGCGGATAGATATTGTGTTCCTGCGTTTGCACGCGGGCCACCAGATCGTCTTCGCTGTCGTCACTGAATACCGGCACTTTGGCTTGCAAAATAACCGGGCCACCGTCGAGCTGCTCTGTCACGAAATGCACGGACGTACCGTGCTCATCATCCTGATTGTCAATCGCCTGACGGTGAGTGTGTAAACCGGGATATTTCGGCAGCAGGGAAGGGTGGATGTTGATCATGCGCCCGGCGAAACGCTGGACGAAATCCGCGGTAAGAATACGCATATACCCCGCCAGCACCACCAGATCGGGCTGATAAGCCTCGATGGCATCGGCAAGCGCGATATCAAATGCCGCGCGGTCTTCGTAGGCTTTAACATCCAGAGCCTGTGCCGGAATGTCTGCCAGTCGCGCGCGCTCCAGACCGTAAGCGGCGGATTTATTACTGAAGACAGCGCTGATCTGCGCGTTAATTCGTCCCTGCTGGCAGGCATCTATCAGAGCCTGGAGATTGCTCCCTTCGCCCGATACCAGAACCACAATCCTTTTCATATCAGTACCTGTCTTCAGTCAGTTGATTTACCTGATTATTCAATGATCACGCGTTCAGCGGAATCAGAGGCCTTAACATAGCCAATTTTCCACGCTTTTTCACCATTGTCATTCAGTAAAGCAATCGCCTGGTCGGCAAGCTCTGCCGGAAGTGCCACGACCATGCCCACGCCACAGTTAAAGGTGCGGTACATTTCATGACGGCTGACGTTACCGGTGGTTTGCAACCAGGTGAAGACGTCCGGCCATTCCCAGCTGGATTCGTTGATAATGACCTGCGTATTGTCCGGCAAAACGCGGGGAATATTTTCCCAGAAGCCGCCACCGGTCAGGTGAACGATGCCGTGAACATCCACGTTTTCGATCAGATTAAGGATCGATTTCACGTAGATTTTGGTCGGTGCCAGCAGGTGATCGGCCAGCGGTTTGCCTGCCAGATCGGTGGTTTCCGGATTGGTGTTGCTGACTTCCAGAATTTTGCGCACCAGAGAATAGCCGTTGGAGTGCGGGCCACTGGCGGCAAGACCGATAAGCACGTCGCCGTCAGCCACTTTGCTGCCGTCGATAATTTCTGATTTTTCCACCACGCCGACACAGAAACCTGCGACGTCATAATCTTCGCCGTGATACATGCCCGGCATTTCAGCGGTTTCACCACCGACTAACGCACAGCCCGATTGCTTACAGCCTTCGGCGATCCCGGTGATCACACTGGCGGCGATATCGACGTCCAGTTTGCCGGTGGCATAATAGTCGAGGAAGAACAGCGGTTCAGCACCCTGAACGATTAAATCGTTGACGCACATCGCGACCAGATCGATACCGATAGTATCGTGGCGTTTCAAATCCATCGCCAGACGCAGCTTGGTGCCAACGCCGTCGGTGCCCGAAACCAGAACGGGTTCACGGTATTTTTGCGGCAGCGCGCAGAGAGCACCAAAACCGCCCAGTCCACCCATCACTTCCGGGCGGCGAGTCTGTTTTACTACACCTTTAATGCGATCTACCAATGCGTTACCGGCATCGATATCTACGCCTGCGTCTTTATAGCTGAGAGAGGTTTTGTCGGTCACTGCGAAGTCCCCACGGCGGTTTGGGTTGGTGGTTGAAGAATAAAGCGGGGCAATTCTAACAGCGCAGGCAAACGTTTGCGAGCGCCTTATTCGATGATGATTTTTAGGCTGTCTATACTCTATCGGGGCTCCTGATGATCCAGATCAGGCTATAAGCTATGGCGTTGAAAAAAAATGGCGTTATAATCTCGCGATTTTTTTTTGCAGCTCAACCACCTTAGGAGAATAAAAAATGAAGATCGTCGAGGTGAAACACCCGCTGGTGAAACACAAGCTGGGCCTGATGCGTGAGAACGACATCAGCACGAAACGTTTTCGCGAACTGGCTTCTGAGGTGGGAAGTCTGCTGACGTATGAAGCGACTGCCGATTTAGAAACTGAAAAAGTGACGATTGAAGGCTGGAATGGCCCGGTCGAAATCGATCAGATCAAAGGTAAGAAAATCACCGTTGTGCCTATCCTGCGTGCCGGTCTGGGCATGATGGAAGGCGTACTGGAGCACGTACCGAGCGCACGCATCAGCGTGGTTGGCGTGTACCGTGATGAAGAAACCCTCAAGCCTGTGCCGTATTTCCAGAAACTGGTTTCTAATATCGAAGAACGTCTGGCGCTGGTTGTTGACCCGATGCTGGCGACCGGTGGTTCTATGATTGCCACCATCGACCTGCTGAAAAAAGCCGGCTGCCAGAGCATTAAAGTGCTGGTACTGGTGGCTGCACCGGAAGGGATTGCCGCGCTGGAAGCTGCGCACCCTGACGTTGAGTTGTACACCGCCTCGATTGATCAGGGGCTGAATGAAAAAGGCTACATCATCCCGGGACTCGGTGATGCGGGCGATAAGATATTTGGTACGAAATAAGCAGCAAGCAATAAGCCGACTAAGCAGTCGGCTTTTTTTTGAGATTTTTTTACCCGCCATTTTTTACAGAGGATCAATCCATGACCCGTCGTGTCATCGGGGTAAGTGAACGTCCGCCGTTATTGCAGACGATTCCCCTGAGTTTCCAGCATCTTTTTGCCATGTTTGGTGCCACCGTTCTGGTGCCGATTCTGTTCAAAATCAATCCGGCGACGGTGCTGCTGTTCAATGGCATAGGGACTTTGCTGTATCTGTTTGTCTGTAAAGGGAAAATACCGGCTTATCTCGGTTCGAGTTTTGCCTTTATCTCACCGGTGCTGTTACTGCTGCCGATGGGTTATGAAGTGGCGCTCGGCGGGTTCATCGCCTGCGGGCTGTTGTTCTGCCTGGTGGCGCTGATTGTGAAGAAAGCGGGCATTGGCTGGATCAACGTGATGTTCCCTCCGGCGGCGATGGGCGCAATCGTTGCCGTCATCGGTCTGGAGCTGGCCGGTGTGGCGGCGAACATGGCCGGGCTGCTGCCTGCTGATGGCGCGCCGGTGGATTCCACCGCCGTGACCATTTCAGTGGTGACGCTGTCGGTGACCATTTTGGGTTCGGTGTTATTCCGTGGTTTTCTGGCGATTATCCCGATCCTGATCGGTGTGCTGGTCGGTTACGCGCTCTCCTTCTTTATGGGCGTGGTAGATGTTTCTGCGATTGCCAGTGCGCACTGGTTTGCACTGCCGACCTTCTACACTCCACGTTTTGAATGGGTGGCCATCCTGACCATCCTGCCGGCGGCGCTGGTGGTGATTGCAGAGCACGTCGGGCATCTGGTCGTGACGGCAAACATCGTCAAAAAAGATTTGCTGCGTGACCCCGGCCTGCACCGTTCAATGCTGGCGAACGGCCTGTCGACGGTGCTGTCTGGTTTCTTCGGTTCCACGCCCAATACCACCTACGGCGAAAATATCGGCGTCATGGCGATCACCAAGGTCTACAGCACCTGGGTCATCGGCGGCGCGGCAATACTGGCGATCCTGCTGTCGTGCATCGGTAAATTAGCGGCGGCCATTCAGGCGGTGCCGGTTCCGGTGATGGGCGGCGTGTCGTTGTTGTTGTACGGCGTGATCGGTGCATCGGGTATCCGCGTACTGATCGAATCAAAGGTCGATTACAACAAAGCGCAGAACCTGATCCTGACGGCGGTGATCCTGATCATCGGCGTCAGCGGGGCTAAGATCCACATCGGCGCGGCGGAGCTGAAAGGCATGGCGCTGGCGACCATCGTTGGCATCTTCCTCAGCCTGCTGTTTAAGGTGATTGAGATCTTCCGTGGCGAAGAAAAGATCATTGATATTGAAGACGAGCGGGAAAATCCGCCTGTCTGATGGCGGTATTTTCACGAAACACCTGACCGGCGGGCGCAGCGCTTCCCGGTCAGGTGCTCGGATCACAAGCGGTTGCACTCGGCAGAGTTCATTTCGTTGCGGATCCTTGCTAGAATTCGGTCGTTCCTTTTTATTGACGAGACAACATCTGCGGTCTTCATACCGCTTTGGTTGAGGTGCTTCTGAATACGCCGGCACAGCTTTCCCTGCCACTTTATCTTCCCGATGATGAAACCTTTGCCAGTTTTTATCCGGGTGAGAATCCCTCTCTGCTATCTGCTATTCAGACCGCATTGCATCAGGAACACGGCACCTATATTTATTTCTGGTCACGCGAAGGCGGCGGCCGCAGCCATCTTCTTCACGCGGCCTGCGCGGAATTATCCCAGCGTGGCGAAGCCGTGGGGTATGTGCCCTTAGATAAACGCGCCTATTTTGTGCCAGAAGTGTTGGACGGCATGGAGCATCTTGCGCTGGTCTGCATTGATAACATCGAGGGCATTGCCGGAGATGACGAATGGGAAGCAGCAGTTTTCCATCTCTATAACCGCATTCTTGAAACCGGCCGCACGCGTCTGTTTATTACCGGCGACCGTCCTCCGCGCCAGCTGAACCTCAGCCTGCCGGATCTGGCTTCGCGCCTCGACTGGGGGCAAATCTATAAACTGCAGCCGCTCTCCGATGAAGAAAAACTTCAGGCATTACAGTTGCGCGCAAAACTGCGCGGATTTGAATTGCCGGAAGATGTTGGCCGTTTCCTGCTCAAACGTCTGGATCGTGAAATGCGCACGCTGTTCACAACGCTCGATCAGCTCGATCGCGCATCGATTACCGCTCAGCGGAAACTGACGATCCCGTTCGTGAAGGATATTCTGGGGCTGTAAGCGGAAAGGAGTCCGGGTTCGCATCACGAACCCGAACCGGCGTGCGGGGTTACAAAATCTCTTTGACTTGTTCCGGTGGCCGCCCTAAACGCGCTTTGCCGTTTGCCAGTACAATCGGACGTTCAATCAGCTTTGGATTTTCAGCCATCGCCTGCAACAACTGTGTTTCGCTCAGGCTTTTCTCACTCAGGTTCAGTGTCTTATAAATCTCTTCGCCTTTGCGCATCAGTTCGCGTGCCGAACTGAACCCCAGCTTGTTCAGCAGATCCTGCAAGGTCGCAACGGTCGGTGGCGTCTCCAGATATAAAATCACTTCCGGCTCGATCCCGGCATCTTCCAGCAATTTCAGCGTTTCGCGGCTCTTTGAGCAGCGCGGGTTGTGGTAGATAGCGACATCTTTTGGCATACACTCTTCCTTAATCATCAAATTCAGCCTTTCTGATACTGGCGGAAACGTCCCTGCAGCTGACGCAACTGGTCGATACGTGCGTCGTAGCGGGCTTGTTCCAGACTACCTAATTTTTGCAATGCGCTGGCGTTACTCAGCATTTCTATCGCCTGATCTAACCTGCCGATCAGCGCCATGCTTTCAGCGCGGGCGGCCAGTTCCTGCGCGCGCATCCCCTGCGCGGCAGACGCCTGAGACAGTAAATCCCATCCGTTAGGGTCACCCGGATAATTGAACGTATAACGGTTGAGGATCCTGCTGGCATTGGCCGGTTTCGCTCCTTCTAAATAAGCATTCGCCAGATTGAGCTGAAGCACCGGATTGGTGCTGCTGGCGGCCCCTGCGGCTTCGAGACGGGCGATGGCCTGAGGTGCGCGTTTGCTTTCGAGATCGTTATCAGTTGATAAATCCAGCAACCAGTCATTGCCCGGATTTTGCGCCATCAGCGGATCCAGTATTGCCCGTGCCTGATCGTATTTTTTGGCTTTATAAAACTGCAGCGCCTGACCGTATTTCGCGGCGAGTTGTTCGCGCACGTTGCCGTTGCTCAGTTTTTGCAGATAGTCATCGGTCAGCGGGAAGCTTTCAGAACCGTACATACCGAGCATTCGCACTTTCGCCATCAGGTAATTTTGCGAAGACTGCACCACCGTATGCGGCATCTGATTGGCACGGTTACGCACGTCCGCCAGACGGCTGTCGGGCAGGGGGTGCGTCAGCAGCATTTCCGGCGGACGGGTGGAATAACTTGCCTGATCGGCGAGTTTCTGTAAAAACGCCGGCATTGCCTGCGGATCAAACCCGGAGCGCTGTAAAACCTGCAAACCGATACGGTCCGCTTCCTGCTCGTTGCCCTGGGTGAAACTGATCATCCCCTGTTGCGTGCCTGCCAGGGTGCCGGTCAGCGCCGCCATCCCCATTTGCGGGCTGGCCATCGCCAGAAGAATAGAGCCCAGTGCGCCGACCCAGGTCAGTGGCGCATTGCGCTGCTGATCTTCCATCGCACGGGCCAGATGGCGCTGGGTGACGTGGGAGATTTCATGCGCCATCACCGATGCCAGCTGGCTTTCGTTGTCGGTATAACGAAACAGCGCGGAGTGAAGCACCACGTTGCCACCGAAGAAAGCGAAGGCGTTAAGCTCGTCGTTATTCACAATAAAGAAATGGAACGGCGTGCGGACTGAATAGGCATGAGAAACCAGACGCTGTCCGAGTTCATTGATGTACTGATTGAGCAAAGGGTCGTTAATCAGCGGGGTACTGGCGCGCATCTGACGGACGTAGAAATCGCCCATCTGCAATTCCTGATTAATGCTTAACGTTCCGCCTGCCGTGGTGCCAATATCCGGTAACTGATCGCTCACCGAAGGCGCTAAGGGGGATGTCGTCGTTTTGGCGGAAGACGTTGCCGGTGTCGACCAGAATGAACTGTCATCAGCGCCTGCCGGAAAAATTGCGCTACTGAACAGGCTGCCCAGACACAGGGCGATCACGGTTTTTTTCAATCGCATTACCATATACATTTGCTTCCCAATAATTTATCCGCACACCGATGAGCTTTAAGAGCTTTTCTTCCGTGAACTGAAGGGATGAACATTATTTCTGGCGCTATTGTTTGCGCTGAACTTTATAGTAGCTATCCTCGTGAGAGTTTAAAACACTCTGCGGCTACAGTTGTGTGACAACAAATATAAAAGATAGTTACTTGTGTCAGAGTGCGCAGGGAACGAAGAGCGCAACCCTACCAGATACCGGAATTTACAGGAGCATTCTCTGATGTTGGACATGTTATTACAGTGGTATCGCCGCCGGTTTACCGACCCGCAAGCCATTGCGTTGCTGGCAATTTTGGTTGCAGGTTTTTGTATTCTCTACTTTCTTAACGGTATTCTGGCACCGCTGCTGGTGGCGATAGTGCTGGCGTATTTGCTGGAATGGCCAACTGTGCGCCTGCAACATGTCGGGCTTTCGCGCACGCTGGCGGTCAGCGTGGTGCTGATTCTGTTCGCCGGTATTCTGATGCTGGGTATTTTTGTTGTTGCGCCGGTGACCTGGCAACAGGGCGTTAATTTGCTGGCGGATTTACCCAGCATGCTTAACCGTTTCTATGATTTTGCCGCTACGCTGCCCCGGCGTTATCCGGCGCTGGTTGATGCCGGTATCATCGACATGATGGCCGAAAATATGCGCAGCAAACTATCCGGGCTGGGCGAATCGGTCGTGAAGTATTCAGTGGCCTCGCTGGTCGGTTTGCTGACGCTGGCGATTTACCTGATTCTGGTGCCGATGATGGTCTTCTTCCTGCTCAAGGATAAAGAGCAAATGCTGAATGCCGTGCGTCGCGTTTTGCCACGCGATCGCGGGCTGGCGGGGCAGGTCTGGGCAGAAATGAATCAGCAGGTCACCAATTACATTCGCGGCAAAGTGCTTGAGATGATTATCGTGGGTGTCGCCACCTATCTGGTGTTCTGGGTGATGGACTTGCGTTATTCGCTGCTGCTGGCGGTGCTGGTGGGGATCTCGGTGTTAATCCCTTATATCGGCGCCATGCTGGTGACCATCCCGGTGGTGATTGTGGCGATGTTCCAGTGGGGACTGGGTGCCGATTTCTGGACGCTGCTCGTTGCCTATCTGGTGGTACAAGGCGTGGACGGAAACGTGATTGTGCCGCTGCTATTCTCGGAAGCCGTGAATCTGCACCCGCTGGTGATTATCCTCTCGGTTGTCGTGTTCGGCGGTTTGTGGGGGTTCTGGGGCGTATTCTTTGCGATCCCGCTGGCGACCCTGGTCAAAGCTGTGGTGCACGTCTGGCCGGATGAACTGCTCAACGAAAGCGTCTGAACCGGCAGGGCGAAATGAATGAAGGAAATAAAAAAAGCGCGTCTGCGCTTTTTTTTATGAACGTGGGTCACCCGTGAGTTATCAGGCGGACTTCTCGTTCAGATAGGCCATCACGATGTCATGATGGTTGGTGGTTTTAAAGTCGTCGAACACTTTTTCGACCTTGCCAGTGCCGTCAAGCAGGAAGCTGATGCGATGAATACCGTCGTAGGTTTTCCCCATAAAGGATTTTTCACCCCAGACGCCAAACTGCTCGCAAACCTGATGATCTTCATCGGACAACAGCGTGAAGTTCAGCAGCTCTTTCTCAGCAAAACGCGACAGTTTTTCAGGTTTATCCGTGCTGATGCCCAGCACTTCCACACCCTCACTTTTCAACTGATCCATGTTATCGCGCAGTCCACAGGCCTGTACGGTACAGCCAGGGGTCATTGCTTTTGGATAAAAATAAACCAGGACTCTCTGTCCCTGGAAGTCGGCCAGATTAATTTGTTCACCGTCTTGGTCGGGTAAACTAAATTGCGGCGCAGGATCACCGGCTTTCAGTGGGCTCATTGTCTTTCTCCGTATCTCTTAGCGATTACTGCAGTTTATTTTCATTCTCAGAATAACTGACGACGTTAATACTGCCTTGCGCATTCAGTTCTGTACATAGCTGATGAAAGGCTTGTTCAATAATTACCGGATCGGTATTAGCAGCACTGTGCGCCGTCATCTGAATGGAAAGCTGGGCGGCCGTTGTGCCCTCAGCAGGACGGGTTTTTGACGCCAGTTCTGCAATGTTCATCTGGTGCGTATCGAATAAATCCGTGAAACGCTCGATCAGGTGCGGGGAGTCTTTCACTTCCACTTTCACCCATACGGTCGCTGGCATCGGCGGGCGTTCCGGCGCGTTGGTGCGCTTCATCACGATCAGCAATTCCAGCTCGGCGCCTTTTTGCGGCAGTGTCGATTCAATCAACGTAATCGCGTTCCAGCTGCCGGAAAGCAGCATGATGAAGGTAAATTCATCACCGAGCATCGCCAGCCGGCTGTCCTCAATATTACAGCCGCAGCTGCTGACCTGGCGGGTGATGGTATTGACGATACCTGAGCGATCGGCACCTAACGCGGTGATAACCAGATAATGTTGTTGTGGCTGCGGCAAAATGGGTCTTCCTGTCGTGCTTGGGAGTATTCCCAAGGTAAACATAAAAAAAACCGCCGGACAAGCGCTTACAACACGTTGTTTGCTTGCTTTTGCAGTGGTGTCAAAAGTACCATGAGTGACCTGTTTGTGGAGGGGAAGGTCAATGTTTACGGGAAGTATTGTTGCACTGGTTACGCCGATGGACGCCAAAGGTGCTGTCGATCGCGCGAGTCTGAAAAAACTGATTGATTATCATGTGTCCAGTGGTACTGCGGCGATCGTTTCCGTTGGCACAACAGGCGAGTCGGCGACGTTAAGTCATGACGAACACGGTGACGTGGTCATGCAAACGCTGGAACTGGCCGATGGACGCATTCCTATTATCGCAGGCACCGGGGCAAACGCCACCGCCGAAGCGATTTCACTGACGCAACGTTTTGAAAAGAGTGGCGTTGTGGGCTGTCTGACAGTCACCCCATATTACAATCGTCCGACTCAGGAAGGTCTGTTTCAGCACTTTAAAGCCATCGCTGAAAACACCTCTCTGCCACAAATTCTCTACAACGTGCCTTCACGTACCGGCTGCGATATGTTGCCGCCGACCATCGCGCGTTTAGCCAAATTAAAGAATATTGTTGCTGTTAAAGAAGCAACAGGGAACTTAAGTCGTGTTAGTCAGATCCAAGTGCTGGTTGATGATGAAGATTTCATTCTGCTGAGCGGCGATGACGCCAGCGGTCTGGACTTTATGCAACTCGGTGGCAAAGGGGTGATTTCTGTGACGGCCAACGTGGCTGCGCGTGAAATGGCTCAACTTTGTGAACTGGCGGCATGTGGCAACTTTGCCGAAGCGCGTCGCCTGAATCAGCGCCTGATGCCGTTGCATCAGAATTTGTTTGTAGAAGCAAACCCAATCCCGGTGAAATGGGCCTGTAAGGCACTGGGGTTGATGGCAACAGATACTCTGCGTCTGCCTATGACGCCGTTAACAGATGCTGCCCGTCCGGTCGTGGAACACGCATTAAAAAGCGCCGGTTTGCTGTAACTCTTAGGAAGATTTGATGGCCTCTTTATTTGACAAGAATAGTTTCCAGATGACCCGATTGCAGAAATCAGCCGTAGCGAAAGTGGTTGGGGTTTCCCTGATCATGCTGCTGGCGGCCTGTTCAAGCGACCAGCGCTACAAGCGCCAGGTGAGCGGCGATGAATCCTATCTGGATGCACCCGCCCTGCATGAGCTGAAAGCCCCTGCCGGGATGATTCTGCCTGTACAGAACGGAACGTACGATGTTCAGGCCGGTGCAATGCAAGGTGCGGTGGGCAAACAGCTCGACATCCGTCCACCGATGCAGCCTCTGGCCTTGCTGAACGGTTCACAAACGCAATTCTCCGGCGACAGCAGTACCGTGCTGCTGGAAAACACTGCTCAGAACCGTGATTTGTGGAACAACGTGGTTAAAGCCGTTCAGCAAAACAATTACACCATCGCTAACCGTGATGATGCTAACCAGACGCTGACCACAGATTTCGTTAACTGGAATCGTGCAGATGAAGACTTCCAGTATCAGGGCCGTTATCAGATCAGCGTGAAACAGCAGAGCTACCAGTTAGCCCTGACCGTGAAAACGCTTGAACTGAAACAGCAGGATAAAGCGGTCACCACATCGGCTGAAATCCAGCGTTATAACAGCCAGATGATGAACTCCATCACCGCAAATCTGGATAAAGTGCAGCAGGATACGCAAGCCCGTCTCGATAATCGTCGCGTTGGCGAGATCGACGTGCAAAGCGGCGCAGACGATACCGGCCTGCCGGTGCTGATCGTGCGTACCAGTTATGGCGTGGTGTGGGATCGCTTGCCGAATGCCCTGGCGAAAGCCGGCATGAAAGTGACCGACAGCAGCCGTCCGCAGGGCACAATATCCGTCACCTACAAACCGTTGAATGACGATGCGTGGCAGACATTGGGTGCGAAAGATCCGGGTCTGTCCTCCGGTGATTACAAACTTCAGGTTGGCGACCTCGACAACCGCAGTAGCTTGCAGTTCCTTGATCCAAAAGGACATGCTCTCAGCCAGTCGCAGAACGACGCGATGGTGGCGGTCATGCAGGCCGCATTTAGCCAGAGCAGTGCAAAATAATACCAAGGGGCTTCGGCCCCTTTTTACATCTGTTTTTTCCACTGGAGTAAGTAAAGATGCAAAAGTTAGCTGAGTTGTATCGCGGCAAGGCGAAAACCGTCTACACCACAGAAAACCCGGACCTGCTGGTGCTGGAATTCCGCAACGATACGTCAGCACTGGATGGTCAGCGTATTGAGCAGTTCGACCGTAAAGGCATGGTTAACAACAAATTTAACCATTTCATCATGGCTAAGCTGGAAGAAGCCGGTATTCCGACACAAATGGAACGCCTGCTGTCTGACAACGAAGTGCTGGTGAAAAAACTGGATATGGTCCCGGTTGAATGCGTTATCCGTAACCGTGCTGCAGGATCGCTGGTAAAACGTCTGGGCATTGAAGAAGGTCTGGTACTCAATCCACCGTTGTTCGATTTGTTCCTGAAAAACGATGCGATGCATGATCCGATGATCAATGAGTCTTACTGCAAAACCTTCGGTTGGGTGAACGAAGAGCATCTGGCACGCATGAAAGAGCTGAGCTACAAAGCCAACGACGTGCTGACCAAACTGTTTGATGATGCCGGTCTGATTCTGGTCGATTTCAAACTCGAGTTCGGTTTGTTCAACGGTGAAGTCGTACTGGGTGATGAATTCTCGCCAGATGGCAGCCGCCTGTGGGATAAAGAAACCCTGAACAAGATGGATAAAGATCGCTACCGCCAGAGTCTGGGTGGCCTGATCGAAGCCTACGAAGAAGTTGCTCGCCGCATCGGTGTGAAACTGGACTGATCGTCAGTCAGTTTTCAGCCCTGACGCGCAATCGTTTACGTAGCGGGGCTGTATCAAACCGGGTGGTATTTGTGCCACCCGATTTCTTCTTACGCATTTAATTTCCCCTTTTCCCCACTGTTTTATTTCATTTAATGCCTTCTGACCTAAAATTACGTCCTTGCGCGGATGGTATTAACCGCGCGCGCTGGCTAGTCTTTATAAAAACAGTCTGGAGGTGGAGTATGCGTTGGCAAGGGCGTCGCGAAAGCGACAATGTGGAAGACAGACGCGGACAGGGATCCAACTCCGGTGGTGGTCCGGGCGGTGGCGGAATGCGTCTGCCGATCCGTGGGAAAAGTGGCATCGTGATTATTATCGTGGTGCTGGTCGCCGGTTATTACGGCATTGATCTGACACCGCTTATCGATGGCGGGCAGTCCGGTGGTGTGCAAAAGCAGACACAATCGCAATCCATCAGCCCGAAAGATGATGAGCAGGCGAAATTCACCTCGGTGATCCTCGCTTCTACGGAAGACACCTGGAAAGAAATCTTCCAGAAACAGGGGATGACTTACCGCGAACCGAAACTGGTGATGTACCGTGGCGCAACCCGCACCGGCTGCGGTACCGGCCAGTCGGTGATGGGGCCGTTCTACTGCCCGGCGGACAGCACGGTGTATATCGATCTCTCCTTCTATCAGGAATTGCAGAACAAACTGGGCGCGGGCGGTGATTTTGCACAGGGTTACGTCGTGGCGCACGAAGTCGGCCATCACGTACAAAATCTGTTGGGCATTGAACGCAAGGTGCGCGAGATGCAGCAGGGCGCATCGCAGGCGGCGGTGAATCAGCTGTCGGTGAAAATGGAACTCCAGGCTGACTGCTACGCCGGCGTCTGGGGCCATGCCATGCAGCAACAAAATGTGCTCGAAGAGGGCGATCTGAAAGAGGCGCTGGACGCCGCGCAGGCGATCGGCGATGACCGTCTGCAACAGCAAAGCCAGGGGCGCGTGGTGCCGGACAGCTTTACGCACGGCACCTCTCAGCAGCGGTATACCTGGTTCAAGCGCGGTTTCGATACCGGTAATCCCGATCAGTGCAACACCTTTGCCAGCCGCTGATTCGGTGAAATGCAGGCTATTCAGTTCTGGTCTGGCTGCAAAAACTGTTCAATAATCAATGACCGATTCAAAAGGCTCCCCGGAGCCTTTTTTACTTCCTGACAGGAAAACGCAGGGAACGCTATGGCTTTTCTCGATCCAACCCTTTTGATCTTACTGGTGTTTGCCGGGCTCGGCATTATCAGTCACAACAGCGCGGTGACTATCGCGATGTTTTTCCTGCTGACGGTACGTATCACGCCGCTGAACAACTTCTTCCCCTGGATAGAAAAATACGGCCTGACCATCGGCATTATCATCCTGACTGTCGGAGTGATGGCGCCTATTGCCAGCGGAAAAATCAGTGCCAGCACCATTGTGCATTCCTTCCTGCACTGGAAATCTATCGCCGCTATTTTGGTCGGCGTGCTGGTGTCGTGGCTGGGTGGGCGCGGTCTGACGCTGATGGGAACGCAGCCCCATCTGGTTGCCGGTTTGCTGGTCGGTACCGTACTCGGCGTCGCGCTGTTTAAAGGCGTGCCGGTCGGGCCGCTGATCGCCGCCGGTTTACTGTCGATGCTGGTAGGGAAAAGCTGACATGCCCGCCGCGTCCCTGACCTCATTACAGCATCAGATGCAGCACCAGGGGGTGCGGCGTTTACTGGTGTTTAGCGGGGAAGCGGGCTGGTGTGAAGATCAGGCCAGACATGTGTCGGCAGGCTGCGAAGGCGACTGGCTGTGGCTCAGTGATTCGCCGCCCGCCGGAGTGAACGCCTGCTCACCCTCTGCGGCCCGGACGCTGCTGGGTCAGGACGTTTTACACGGCATTTTTGATGCGCGCAGCGGGCTGGATGTCGAGGCACTGGCTGCCTTTTCCGGCACGCTGAAAGCCGGAAGCTGGCTGATTTTGCTGGTGCCGCCATGGCAGCTTTGGGTGCAACAGCCGGACAGCGACAGCCTGCGCTGGAGTGAACAGCCGCAACCGATCGCTACGCCCCGTTTTATCCATCGTTTTCAGCGTTTGCTGCAAAACGCGCCGCACGTTGCACTGTGCAGACAAGACACCGATTTTGAACTTTCCCCGTTGCCCGTTGCTGCGCGCTGGCTGCCGCCAGATGGTCAGCCAACGCCGCAGCAGCAGACGATTCTGCAACGGCTGATGCAGGCTAAATCCGGTGTGTGGGTGCTGACTGCGCCTCGTGGCCGTGGCAAATCCACGCTGGCAGGTATGCTGGCAGCACAATGGCCGGGCACCTGCTGGGTGACGGCGCCGGGCAAACGTTCGGTTGATCACATTCTCTGTCATGCACCGGAGTCGGTACGGTTTATAGCGCCTGATGCTCTGCTGACCTTATGTCGCGAAGGGGCGGTCAACGGCGCTGACTGGCTGATTATCGACGAAGCCGCTGCCATCCCTGCGCCGATGCTTTCGGTAATGGTCAAAGCCTTCCCGCGTGTGTTGCTTACCACCACGGTGGAGGGCTACGAAGGCACCGGGCGCGGTTTTTTGCTGAAGTTTTGTGCATCACTGCCGCAATGGCACGATCTGCGGCTGAGTGCACCGATACGCTGGTCGGAACAGGATCCGCTCGAGCCATTGATAAGCGAACTGCTGCTGTTTGAAGAACATCTGCCAGACGTGCATAACAGCGGTGAAACGCCGGAAATTTTCCCTGTTAGCGCCGCATGCTGGTGTCAGGAGCCCGCGCTGCTAAAGGATTTTTACGGCCTGCTGACCAGCGCGCATTACCGTACTTCGCCGCTGGATTTGCGTCGTTTACTGGATGCGCCGGGGATGACCTTCAGCGCCGCCAGACAAGGTCCGACGTTAACCGGTGCGCTGTGGCTGGTGGATGAGGGCGGACTTAGCGAGGCGCTGGCGCAGGATGTCTGGGCGGGGCGGCGGCGTCCGCGCGGCAATCTGGTGGCGCAGTCGCTCGCGGCTCACGCAGGTTTCCCCGAAGCCGCCGTATTACGTTCACGGCGCGTCAGTCGCATTGCAGTACACCCGGCGCTGAGGCGGCGGGGGATCGCCCGCCATTTACTGGCGGAACAGCAAAAGCGTGCGCTGCAGGCGGGGCTGGATTTTCTGTCGGTGAGTTTCGGTTATACCGAAGAACTTGCCGCGCTGTGGCATCAGGCCGGTTTTCAGCTTGCGCGTATCAGCACGCAGAAAGAAGCCAGCAGCGGATGTTATGCCGCGATGGCGATATTACCGCTCAGTCCTGCGGGGCATGAACTGGCTCAGGCAGCATTAAATCAACTTCACCGTGACTGGCGCTGGCTGGCGACATTGACCGATATCCGGCTGCCGTTCCCGCCTGAAGGTGATACCCAGATGAATGACGCCGACTGGCGCGAACTGGCAGGATTTGCCTTCGCGCACCGGCCTGCACAAAGCAGTCTTCCCGCCCTCAGCCGCCTGCTGATGTCCAGCCCGTTGCCGTTGCAGGCGCTGCGTGCCTGGTTACAACAGGGAAAAAGCACCGCGGAAATCGTGCAAATGTTGCAACTAACCGGCCGCAGGGCGCTGCTGGCCCGCTGGCGAGAGGAAACGCAGCAGGCGCTCAAAGCCTGTGGCCGGGGACAATAACGGGCAGATTTCATTGCAAAAAATGGAAAGACTCATTCAATAAAACCCGATTTCACTCACCGGCAGGCGGCGTATAGTGACGGCATTAACCTAAAACGGGAGAAACCCATGAGCTCAGAACAGATTATCGTCCAGCAGCCGGAAGCGCGTGCTAACCAGCTGATTTTATTATTTCACGGCGTGGGCGATAACCCGATTTCGATGGGTGAAATTGGCAAGTTTTTCGCCGTCTCTTTCCCGCAGGCTCAGGTCGTCAGCGTCGGCAGCCCGGATATTTGTGACTTTGGCCGTGGGTTTCAGTGGTTCTCAGTACAGGGCGTGACGGAGAAAAACCGCCAGCCGCGCATTGATGCCGCGATGCCGCTGTTTATTGAGATTGTCCGCGACTGGCAGCAAAAAACCGGCGTCACTCCTGAAAATACCACGTTAGTCGGTTTTTCACAGGGCACCATCATGGCGCTGGAATCCACCAAAGTGGAAGAACATCTCGCTTCGCGCATTATCGCTTTCAGTGGCCGTTTCGCTAATCTGCCGGAAAAACCCATTTCGGCAGGCACTGTGGTGCATTTTATTCACGGCGAGCAGGATCCGGTGATCAATCCGTTCCAGTCCAGAAGTGCGGCCGAACGGCTCAACGCTTTAGGCTGCGCCTGTACCCTGAATATTCAGGCGGGCATGGCGCACGGGCTGGATTCGCACATGATCAACACCGCCATTTCGCATTTGCAGAATGACGAACCACCGGTGCATTGATCAAAAAAGGCAGCCAGTTTGGCTGCCTTCGTTTTTAACTGCTTTTACTTCTTCTTCGGCCATTCATCATCTTTGTCCCACTCGGCATTATTATCGCGATGCGGTGGAATTTCGGGTTTGTCGTTGAGGTATTTTTTCACATCAACGCGTCGCAGTTCCTTCACACCGCTGATCAACATACCAATCAGAATGATCAAAATGATCCACCAGTAATCTTTAATCCACTCCATGGCGTGCTCCTTAAATGTTGTTTGTTGGTAGGGCGATGAATCTCGGGAAGAGGGTGGCCATCTCACTGATAACCCAGTCAGAACCGGCCACATCTTGCCCTTGCCATGCACTGATAAGCACCTCCGGCGTCAGTTGTGATGCACACAACTGCGCCAGCGGGCGATAACTCAGGTGCCAGGGTTCAACAGCTACCCCGCCACGGTCTTCAGCATACGGACGATAAAAACCAAACTCCGCCATATGGTCTGACATCCAGTTGTTCAGCGAATAAAAATACCCGCCTTGCTCATATTCCCACGGCTCCAGCTGTAACGTCTGGCCGGCAGGCACCCGACGCGGATCGTACACATCCAGATCGCTGCCCCAGTGGTGGCGGCTGGCGCCCGGCAATGCCGACCAGCGCATGATCAGTTCGCACCGCTGTGCGGCAGACAATCCGCTGACGTCTGCTGGCTGGCTGTCCTTATCTAATACTGGTCGCTCACCGCGAAATTTTCCATTCCAGATAGCCAGTTGGCGATCAAAATCACGAAAGGTACTGGCTGGCTGGAGATCAAACCCCGCTTCACGCGCTGCCTGCTGCATCCGGGCAAACGCCTGTGCCGCCTCTGGCTGCAAACGGTGTGGCCCGTCGCCCAATGTGACCAGGTGAGCGGTTGAGCGTCCGGTCAGCATCTCTTGGGTTATCATGCGACTAACTGCTCCATGATGCGCTGATACATACGGCTGAGAACCTGAAGATCGGCGGCATGAACGCATTCGTTGATTTTGTGAATGGTGGCGTTTACCGGCCCCAGTTCGACCACCTGCGCGCCCATCAGTGCGATAAAGCGCCCGTCGGAGGTTCCGCCGGTGGTTTGCAGCTCGGGAGTCATCTCAGTGTAGTGACGAACCGCGTTAATCACGGCTTCGACCAGTGCCCCGCGTGAGGTCAGGAACGGCTGGCCGGACACCACCCAGTTCAGGGTATATTGCAGATTATGGCTGTCCAGCAGCGCGGCGACGCGCTGTTTGATGATTTCATCGGTCAGTTCGGTACTGAAGCGGAAGTTAAACTGCACATACAGTTCGCCGGGAATGACATTGTTGCTGCCGGTACCGGCATTGATATTGGCGATCTGCATGCTGGTTGGCGGGAAGAATTCATTGCCATTATCCCACAGGGTAGCCACCAGCTCGTTCAGTGCAGGCATGGCGCGATGCACCGGATTATCAGCCAGATGCGGATAGGCTACGTGGCCCTGAACGCCGTGAACGTGAAGGTTGGCGGTCATGGAACCGCGACGGCCATTTTTCACAATGTCACCTACGCGGGTCGTGCTGGAAGGCTCGCCGACCAGACAATAATCCAGGCGTTCATTACGTTCCATCAGCGCATTGACCACTTTTACCGTGCCGTTGACCGCGCTGGCCTCTTCGTCAGAGGTAATCAGAAAGGCAAGACGCCCTTTGTGATGCGGGTTAGCGGCCACAAAGCGTTCTGCTGCAACCACCATTGCCGCCAGCGAACCTTTCATGTCCGCCGCGCCGCGGCCATAAAGCATGCCGTCGCGCAGGGTGGGTTCAAACGGGCCGGTGACCCAGAGTTTGTGATCGCCGGTCGGCACCACGTCGGTGTGTCCGGCGAAGGCCAGCGTTTTGCCTTCACCGCGCGTCGCCCAGAAATTCAGGGTATCGCCAAAATGCATCGGCTCAACGTGGAAACCAATGGCCTCGAGGCGGGCGATCATGATCTCCTGGCAGCCTGCATCGTCCGGGCTGAGTGACGGACGACGGATCAACTGTTGGGCAAGATCGACAACGGGACAGCTCATGTTATTTTACCTCCGCAAGGAATTGCTGATAGCTCTCTGGTTTGAATCCCAGCAGAGACTGGCCATTGGGTGCCAGTAAAAAAGGGCGTTTGATGACAGCCGGATGCGCCAGCATCACCGCTTTAGCGCGGGCTTCATTGTCACAGCCAGCGCGGGTTGCTTCATCGAGTTTGCGCCAGGTGGTGCCACGGGTGTTTAGCATCGCTTCCCAGCCCTGTTTGTCGATCAGGTTCTGCAACAGGCTGTCATCCAGCCCCTCAACCCGGTAATCATGAAACTGGCAACTGACACCGTTTTCTTCCAGCCAGCGACGGGCTTTTTTCACGGTATCGCAATTTTTAATGCCATAAAGAATAAATGGGGCTGAAGCCGAAGTCGTTGCCATAGAAAAACGTAACCTGTCAGTAATTATGAACTTTTCACCAGCACAGAATGCGGGCGCGAGGATAGGGCACATAATGAGGCAAAACGCGGGCAGGATCCAGACGGGGCGGGATTGTGATCCAGGTTATATAAGCGATCGGTATAATTTGTTTGTTTAAAATATAACCGTATAATCCCATCGTCCAATCAAGGGGAGCAAAATGTTAGAGCAAGAATTAGGAAACTGGAAAGACTTTATCGACCGTATGTTGAACGCGTAACAGCCACACCGTGACAGTAAAAACATAGCCGGTAAAGCACACAGATTTATTCTCAGTGTCAGCACGTCATTATAAAAAACGTTTGTTCAGGAAGACCATTACGTCCAGTTAGCGACGGTTCTCACAGCCAGTAAATCAATAATAAAAAAGGCGTTAATTCTCATTAACGCCTTTTTTGTCGACTTTTTTTACCGTTATTTGAGTTCCGCCGGTGCTGTCTCAACGATATCGGCTATTACCGGTTCCGTGGTTTTCCCCGGAAAACGGCGGCGGATCAGCACGAAGAACAACGGCACGAAGAAGACTGCCAGCACGGTCGCGGAAATCATCCCGCCGATGACGCCGGTACCCACCGCGTGCTGGCTGCCAGAACCTGCGCCGGTGCTGGTCGCCATCGGCAGTACGCCGAAAATAAAGGCCAGCGAGGTCATCAGGATAGGGCGCAGGCGCATTCTCGAGGCTTCCAGCGTAGCTTCTAACAGTTCCCGGCCCCTGACGTTCAGATCATTGGCAAATTCGACAATCAGAATGGCGTTTTTCGCCGACAGCCCGATGATGGTCAGCATCCCGACCTGGAAATACACGTCGTTTTCCAGCCCGCGCATCCAGGTGGCAATCACCGCACCGAGCACGCCGAGCGGTACCACCAGCATGACTGAGAACGGAATCGACCAGCTTTCATAAAGTGCCGCCAGACACAGGAACACCACCAGCAGGGAAAGGGCATACAGCGCAGGCGCCTGTGAACCGGATAAACGCTCCTGATAGGACAGCCCGGTCCATTCGAGGCCAATCCCGGTCGGCAATTTCGCCACCAGTTTTTCCATGGTATCCATCGCCGTACCGCTGCTGACGCCTTCTGCCGGTTCCCCGACAATCTCCAGCGCGGAATATCCGTTGTAGCGCTCAAGGCGCGGCGAGCCGGTCAGCCAGTATGATGTGGCAAACGCGGAGAACGGCACCATGGTTCCTGTGGCGTTTCTGACATACCAGCGGTTAATATCGTCCGGCAGCATACGGAATTTTGCACCGGCCTGAACGTAGACTTTTTTGACGCGGGCGCGATCAACAAAGTCGTTGACGTAAGTCGACCCCCAGGCGGTGCTCAGCGTGCTGTTGATATCTGTGATCGACACGCCCAGCGCCTGCGCTTTGACCTGATCGATGTCGATTTGCAACTGCGGGCTGTCATCCAGACCGTTATGACGCACGCGGATCAGATTGCTGTCTTTGGCGGTCATATCCAGCAACTGATCACGCGCTGACATCAGTGCCGCGTGGCCCAGCCCGGCGTGATCCTGCAATTCCATGTCGAAACCGGTGGCGCTGCCGAGACCGTTAATGGCCGGCGGACTGCTGGCGATCACTCTGGCTTCGGTAATCTTACTGAATTCTTTGGTGGCCTTTTCAATCAGCGCAAAGGAGGAGTCATCCGCACCTGTACGCTCATCCCACGGGGTCAGGCGCACGAACATACGAGCGACATTCTGCCCGTTACCGCCCGGCCCTGCGCCGATGGTGGAAAACACCGAAAGCACATCTTTTTTATCGGTTTTAAGGAAGTAGTTTTCGACTTTCTCAACCACTTTTTGCGTTTGCTGCAGCGTCGAACCCGGCGGTAACTGCACCTGAACCGTGAAGACACCACGGTCTTCCAGCGGCAGGAACGAGGTCGGTAACTTAATAAACATAAATGCCAGCAACGCGACCAGCGCGGCATAACACAGCATCCAGCGCAGGCTGTTGCGTAAAATCCCCGCCACGCCGTTTTCATAGCGGCGCGCGTTGCGGTCAAACATGCGGTTAAACCAGCCAAAGAAGCCGCGTTTGCCGTGATGATGCCCCTTCGCAATAGGTTTCAGAAGGGTTGAGCACAGCGCCGGTGTCAGTGTCAGTGCGACAAATACCGACAGCACCATCGCTGACACAATCGTGATGGAGAACTGACGGTAAATCGCGCCGGTGGTGCCGCCAAAGAACGCCATCGGCACGAACACGGCGGAGAGCACCAGGGTGATACCGACCAGCGCACTTTGTATCTGACCCATCGATTTACGCGTAGCGTCTCTGGGGCTGAGGCCTTCCTCGCTCATCACGCGCTCGACGTTCTCCACCACCACAATGGCATCATCCACCAGCAGGCCGATCGCCAGTACCATCGCAAACATGGTTAACGTATTGATGCTGTAGCCGAACTGATGCAGCACGGCAAAAGTGCCGAGAAGCACCACCGGCACGGCAATGGTTGGGATCAGCGTTGCGCGGAAGTTTTGCAGGAACAGGTACATCACCAGAAAAACCAGCACGATGGCTTCAAACAGCGTTTTCACCACATCAGTGATCGCCGCTTTAACGAACGGCGTGGTTTCATACGCCACTTCCGCTTTCAGACCGTGAGGGAAGTAATGCGAAAGTTCTTCAAGGCGCGCGCGTACCGCTTTATCGGTTTGCAGTTCATTCGCGCCGGACGCCAGTTTTACCCCCATACCGGACGCGGCCTGGCCGTTGTAGCGGCTGAGCAGGCTGTAGTTTTCAGCCCCCAGACCAATTTCTGCCACATCACCCAGTTTGACCTGCGAACCATCCTTATTCACTTTCAGCGTGATCTGGCGAAATTGCTCCGGCGTCTGTAATTGCGATTGCGCATTGATCGTGGCATTCAGCGCCTGGAAATCGACAGAAGGTGCGCCGCCGAGTTGCCCGACCGCCACCTGGCTGTTTTGCGCTTTGATCGCGGTGACCACATCGGCAGTGGTCAGCTGGTAATTAGTGAGTTTGTCCGGGTCAAGCCAGATACGCATGGCGTACTGTGAACCGTAAGCATCGATGCTGCCAACGCCGTCCACGCGGCTCAGCGGATCCTGAATGTTCGAGGCCACATAATCGGCGATATCCTGCTTATCCATACTGCCGTCGGTGGAGACAAACGCCACCATCATCAGGTTGGTATCACCGGTTTTCGAGACGGTCACCCCCTGCGTTTGCACATCCTGCGGCAAACGTTTCAGCGCCTGTTGCAGCTGGTTCTGCACCTGTTGCAGCGCTTCATTCGGGTCAGTGCCGGCGGTAAAACTCAGTGTAATCTGCGATTTACCGTCATTACTGCTTTGCGAAGACATGTACATCAGATTGTCGAGGCCGGTCATGTTCTGCTCGATAATCTGGGTAACCGTATTTTCTAATGTTTGTGCTGATGCGCCGGGATATGTTGCCGAGATGCGAACATTAGGAGGGGCGAGATCGGGATATTGTTCGACCGGCAAAAAGTAAATCGCCAGTGCGCCGGACAAAGACAGAATGATCGCTAATACCCAGGCAAAAATCGGGCGATCGATGAAAAAATTGGCCATGCGTCAAAAACCTCGTTATCACTCTGGCGGGAGTGACTCACATCAGCAAACAAACAGAATGTCAGTAATCTGACAAAAAAATCCACTGAGAAGATTTTCCCAGCGGCAGTACTGTCCAAACAGGACGGAGTGAATGTTAGAGTGTCGTTCTACGTCTAAGCACTTTACCTTCTCAGGGCGAATAAAACGTGGAGAAATAAAGGAGATAATGTAAAAAAGCCCACCTGAACACGGGGTTATATTTCACCAGACAGTCTACGCTTTTGATGGATCCTTTTAATGACAACGCCCGGAGCGTTCAACATGATGTTAAATTCGGTGTTTGCCCGCCGCCTCTACCTTTGCTGGTTGCTGGACAACGAACAAAAACCCAACGTGCCGAAGCTGATGGAAATCACCGGCTGGCCACGCCGCACCTTGCAGGACGTACTGAAAGCGCTGCCGGGAATGGGCGTTGAACTGGATTTTATCCAACAGGGAATACGCAATAATGACGGCTACTATCAGCTTTCCAGCTGGGGGCCGCTGGACAGGCAATGGATTGAACGCCATCGCGAACAGCTTATCGCGGCAATAGCGCAGGGTTGAGTATGGCGGGAGAAGTAGAATACGGCTATGATGCCTGGCTTCTCTCACCACTTCTGAGCGGGGGCATTGAATGTCATCTCACGACACTTTTTCTCAAGAAACAGCATCTGACCCAACATCTTCCAGAATCGAAAATGTCCAGAGCGAGTTGCTCTCTGACAACTGGTATGTTCTGCGTAAATTCTCCTACGACTTAATCAAACGCAATGGCGAACGCCAGTCGCAAACCCGTGAAGTGTATGACCGTGGGAATGGCGCGACGATCCTTCTTTACAGCAAAATCAAAAAAACCGTCCTGCTGATCAAACAGTTTCGTATGCCGACCTACGTCAACGGCAACAGCACCGGAATGCTGCTGGAAACCTGCGCGGGCCTGCTGGACAACGATTCCCCTGAAGATTGCATCCGTAAAGAGGCGATCGAAGAAACCGGTTTTGCGGTCGGTAAAGTCGATAAACTGTTCGAGGCTTACATGTCGCCGGGCAGCGTGACGGAAATCGTGCACTTTTTTGCGGCGGAATATGATGAGTCGCAGCGTCAGAACGCCGGCGGTGGGGTCGAGGACGAAGACATCGATGTGCTTGAGGTGCCGTTCAGCCAGGCGCTGGACATGATCAAAGACGGGCGTATCAAAGACGGTAAAACCATCATGCTGTTGCAATACGCTCAGATTCAGGGATGGATGGCCTGAACCGCGCTGGTACGTTCAGCACTGATTTCAGCACTTAAGAATGAAGAAGGCACCCGAAGGTGCCTTTGTTGTTTTTGCATGACGCTACAAGCGTTACTGCACCGTGGCGACCGCGGCAGTGCCAGCCTGCTTCTTGATCGCTGACCACGGAAGAACTGACCATTCAGGCCCTTCGCATGAGCGCTGAACACGGGCAAAACTCGGATCAAAATAGAGCCCGGCAGGGGTGAAATACCACGCCGGGAACTGCCAGATTTCAGGTTGCGAGTAATCGCAATCGTCATCACTTTCTTCGGTCGGTTTTTTCATCTCTGCCGGATGCGCCAGCGTCAGCTCTTTAACCAGCCAGGGCGCCCATTTCTTGTCGCGATATTGCGCAAAGGTGTCGAAATCGACATCATTTTTACCGGTAGAGACGCCATCTTCCGCATTGAGATAATGGAAAGGGGCGCCTTCGCCGACCCAGACCACATCTTCCAGCGTCAGCGATTCTGCCGTTTTGGCATTCATATTCACCGGCGCTTCACCGAAATCAGGGTGCGCACCGCCGCAATCGTAAGAGGTGAAAATACTGATACTGACGATGTCTTTACTCAGGTATTTCGGCGTCACGGTTTGCATATACTCACCCTGACCGAAGCGGCTTGCGCCGAGCATACAGGCATGCCAGCCGCTGACTTCCTGCCACAGGCGGGTGCGCAGCTTCTGATTGATCGCGTGCAGCTCGGCGTCAGGGTAGCCGGAGGCAATTTCGAACAACGTAATTTTGGATTGCGGCTCTGTCCACCATTGCAGCTGATACCCCATGAAATTTTCGCTTTTACCGGCGGTCAGCTGCAGGCCTGAAAGGCGTAAAAACTCATAAGGTTCGATGTGAGCAAGTGCGGTCAGCCAGGCATCATCGGTGGTGACAGCAGGTAACTGCGCAGGTTGCAGTTTCACCGGCAAGGTTTTGCCTTGCGGATTGGTCCAGCTCCCTTGCCAGTTGCCTTTCTCATCTTTGGTCAGGGAAAATTCAGGGCGCGGGGTGTCATCAAAATCATCCAGACCTTCCTGAAGTTTCAGCTCCTGCCCGTCCAGCGAGCCATTAAGCGGCAGGTCGAGACGGTATTTTTGATAGAAGTAACGGCCCGTCACTTCATCGGGTTTATTTAAATCCAGCTCGACCACAATACTGGTTTTACCCAGCGTACCGGAATACACCACAGGCGGCTCTTCAGCCAGAGCAGGCAATGCAAGCAGGGCTATCAACCAAATCCACAACTTCATCAGTATCTCCCAGAGAAATAAATCATCCTTTGCGCCATTATTTTTTCGTTATAGGCAATGACGTGCGAAAGCCAGTGTACTGAAAGTTTCGTTACGTCACCATTACGTGATCTGATAAGTAGAAAAAAATTATCGTTTGCCCAAAAAAGCCATCGGGAAAGGTATCTCTTTCTAATTTCGAATAAAAAAATGCTGGTTTGTTAGCAGTCTCCCGGCGGAGGTTACGCTATTATCAGGGAGATAACTTAGAGAAGAGCTGAGACTCATAATGTGCAGATGGATGACCGCCCCTTTATGCCTGCTGGCCGGAATGCTGGCTTTTAGCGTGCAGGCCGAGCCGATACAGGCAATGTATAACGACTGGCAGGTGAGCTGCGATAACCTGAACCACTGCGCTGCGCGCAACAGTCAGGATGGTCAGGAACTGGTGATGAAAATCACCCGCGAAGCCGGGCCGGAGGGCAAATCAACCCTCAGTATTGATTACCAGCGTAACAGCGACGAGCAAAGCAGCGATGCGCCGATTGCCGGGCGGTTGCAGATGAACGGAAAAACGCTGAGTTTTAATCACCGCGAATGGGATATCAGTAAAAAGCACCTTTCGGGCAGTAACCGTCTGGTGGTCAATGATTTCATCGCCGCCATTCGTGAAGGCAGCAGCATTCAGCTGGCAGGTAAATCGGATCCCGCACAACCGGTGAAACCGATGATTTCGCTCAAAGGGTTGAAAGCGGTGCTGCTGGCCATCGATGCCCAGCAGGGGCGGGTCGGCACCAAAACGGCCTGGGCCAGCCGGGGCACGAAACCGGCGAATACCGTGCCACCTGCGCCGGTCGCGCCGGTATTGCCACGTTTTAGTGAACCGCACGCCTTGTCCGAGAGTGAGATCTCAGCCATCACGCAGAACGCTGCGACCACCATTGAGAACAATGATTGCAGCCTCGATCCCTCAGAACGTGAAGTGCATATTTTCGCCCTGAGTAACGAGAAGGCGCTGATGACCGTCAACTGCGACATGGGGGCTTACAATCTGTTTGCTCTGGGATTTGTGGTCTCGCGTCAGGCACCTTACAAAATGGAAAATCTGGCGCTGAACATGCCGTTCAAACTGGGTGAGGATGAACAGGCGCCCGAGCTGATTAACGCAGATTTCGACCCGAAAACCGGCATGCTTTCGACCTATGATAAAGGCCGTGGGATCGGGGATTGCGGCGTCTCCTCGCGCTGGGTGTTTGATGGCAAAGCGTTCAGGCTGGCGGCATTTTCGTCTGAACCCGCCTGTGACGGCTACAGCAGCGGCGGAGAATGGCCGGTTCTGTGGGTGACTCAGGCGCCTTAATTCCCGCTGCGGCGTTATGTTGCGGATAAAAAAATGCCCTGTGAGCTTAGGCTTTCAGGGCATTTTCTTTTATCGCGGTCTGCGTCGTTGAAACGTTATTCAACAGACGCTTTGACGACAACCATATTGCTGGCGAATTCGACTTGCTGATCGGCAACGATTTTGCAGCGCTTACGGGTTTCTACTTTACCGTTGACCTTCACCTGGCCTTCAGCGATGACCGACTTAGCGGAACCGCCACTGTCACACCAGCCCATAAATTTGAGCAGGTCGCACAGTTCAACGTGCGGGTGCTTTTCGAGAAAAAAAGTTTCCATGTATTCCTGACTTTGTGTTTGGTACGAATGAATTAAGACTTAATGGCGCTGATGTCATGATATTCCTCACACGCCTGCAAGGTATTTTGAATCAGCGTCGCGACCGTCATCGGGCCTACGCCGCCCGGCACCGGTGTGATAAAGGAAGCACGCTCAGCGGCGGCATCATATTCCACATCGCCGACAACTTTACCACTTTCCAGACGGTTAATACCGACATCAATGACAATCGCACCCGGTTTAATCCATTCACCCGGAATAAAGCCTGGTTTACCGACCGCCACTACCACCAGATCGGCATTCTCAACGTGATGACGAAGATTTTTGGTGAAGCGGTGCGTGACGGTAGTGGTGCAACCTGCCAGCAGCAGTTCCATGCTCATCGGACGGCCCACAATGTTGGATGCGCCGATCACCACGGCGTTCAGCCCGAAGGTATCAATACCATAACGCTCAAGCAGGGTGACGATGCCGCGCGGCGTACATGGGCGCAGCGTGGGAGCGCGCTGACACAGGCGTCCGACGTTATACGGATGGAAGCCATCGACGTCTTTGTCCGGATGAATGCGTTCCAGAACCTTGATGTTATCGATGCCCGCTGGCAGCGGAAGCTGCACCAAAATACCGTCGATTTCACCGTCATTATTCAGATCGTCGATCAGTTTCAGCAGTTCGCCTTCAGAGGTGGTGGCGGGCAAATCGTAAGAGCGGGAGATGAAGCCGACTTCTTCGCATGAGCGACGTTTGCTGGCGACATAAATCTGTGATGCCGGGTTTTCACCGACCAGCACCACGGCCAGGCCGGGAGCGCGTTTACCTTGCGCCAGTCGTTGTTGCACACGCGCCGCCACTTCGCTTCTGACTTGCTGCGCAATCGTTTTACCGTCAATAATCTTTGCTGCCATCGGGGAATAAATCCATCAATTAAAAAATGCAGGGGATGCGCCTATTTTGTCAGAAGCGGCGGGCGCTGTCAGGCGTTGAATGCGAATTACTTGTTCGAAAATTCACTGAGACAGTGCTTAAAAAAGTGTCTATTTTAGAAACAGGTCTTTTTAAATCATCAGGAAAGGAACCCATGACACGTAAAGTCGGGATTATAGGCGCAGGCCACGTAGGGGCTGACGTTGCATTTTCATTGGTCACACAGGGATTGTGCGACACGATTGTTTTGCTGGATGAAGACGAAAAAAAGGCGGGCAGTCAGGCACTCGAACTGCGCGACATGGCATCTCTCACCGCGTCACGCGTTAAGATAATCTCTAACGATTACAGCGAATTGCACAATGCAGATGTGCTGGTCATCGCCGTCGGCCCGAAAACGCTGCTGCGTGAAGATCGCCTCGAAGAACTGGCAGAGACGCGCGCCGCCGTGCGTGAAGTGATCCCGCGCGTGATTGCCAGCGGTTTTGGCGGTGTTATCGTCAACATCACCAACCCGTGCGATGTCATTACCCAGATTATTCAACAAACCAGCGGCTTCCTGCACTCTCAGGTCTTCGGCACCGGCACGTCGCTCGATACCGCACGCATGAAGCGCGTCGTGGGCGAATTCTTCGATATCGACCCCCAAAGCGTCACCGGCTACGTGATGGGTGAGCACGGCGAATCACAGTTTGTCGCCTGGAGCACCGTGACTCTGGGCGGATGTCCGGTGGCGCAACTGGCGGGCGACCGTGACGTTGACTGGGCCAACATGCAGGACGCCGTGCGCGGCGGTGGCTGGGAAATCCTGCAAGGCAAGGGCTGGACCAGTTTCGGCATTGCCACGGCAACGGCGCGTCTGGTGGACGCGATATTATCTGACGCGCACAGCGTATATCCGGTGTCGGCGTGGGATGAAGAGCTGAACGTGTACATCGGCCAGCCTGCGGTGATCGGCAAAAACGGCGTGGTTCAGACATTGCGGCCAGAGCTGACCGTTTACGAAGGCGTGGCATACCATGCTTCTGCACGCGTGATTGCCGCGGCGCTGAAGTCTGAAAAATAATCCAGACGCATCACATTCTGCTGCGGGGCAGGCCGGGAATAACCTGAAATTGTTCAGGCATTAAGCAGAGAGTTCGAAAGCCATTGACTCATCACGGTCTGCCCGTATAATCCGAACCCGCAACGCTCCCGAATGGGACAAGCAATGCGCCCTTAGCTCAGTTGGATAGAGCAACGGCCTTCTAAGCCGTAGGTCACAGGTTCGAGCCCTGTAGGGCGTACCATCTTCGCGGTGTAAAACCGGAAAAACAGACGCCCGCTGGCGTCTTTTTTTATGCCTGGAATTCAGTGCGCAAGATGTCCTGTACTGCTCTTCCTGCCGCCTCAGAAATCCAACTCAAGTGCAAAACACAGGTAAGCCATCAGTGGCGCACAATGCCTAAACTGCGCCGCACAAAAATCGACCACATCAGGTTTGCACAAATCTTCGAAGGCGATATTTTTAATCGCGATAAAATCTTTGCGCTTTAATTCCTCTAACAACGGGTGGTTTTTGTCGTAGCCTTTTGGCGGACGAATCAGGCTGTCGCCATCCATCACGAAACCGTTGTCGTGCAATGTCTTAAGCGCTTTCTTGTAGGCGTTCGGATTCTCATCAATGCACGTACGGATCGCATTTAACGCTTTAGATTCCGGATGCCAGATCCCCGCCGCGAGAAAACAATTATCTTCGGCAATGTGCAGATAGAGTCCGGGGGCGTGGACATCTTTGCCCTGAAAATGGCGAAACTGGATGCCGACATTGGTTTTGTAAGGCGTTTTATCTTTGCTGAAACGGCTGTCCCGCTGCGGACGCATAAGGCTGCCGCCCACTTTTCTGGCGACGGCAGTCAGCCTCGGGGAAATGGCAATAATCTCTGGCTGCATGTGTTCGATAAACCGCAGTGCGGGGGTTCTCAGCGTATTTTCGTATTCATCCTGATTCGCTTTGAACCAGTCGCGGGAGTTGTTTTGTGCGAGTTTATTCAGAAATTGCAAACCGGCTGCGCTAAAAATTGTCCCTGCCGGAACCGGCGTTTCAGGTGTCTGGGTCGTCATTATCGATAAGCCTTAATCACTGCCATGAAAAGAATCAGAGGAGATCCTGACGCCAGAGACGGCTCAGTGCAAACTGAAAAGCAAAAATTTTTCTGACAACCGAGGAAAACGCAGTGGCCGCCTGAAAGCCTGCCAGAATCAGGTGGGAGCTGGCGGCCATGGAGCAGACATATTCTGTTAAATATAATTCAGAGCAATATAATAGGGTAAACATCAGCCGCAGGGGTTTCTATGGATAATATTAATAATGCTAAGCGCGTCCTAGAGGATAATACTAAAGTGCTTTACGGCATATTTGGTATCATCAGCGGTTCTGGCTATTTTCCACCGTTGCCTTTCCTGAATGAATTCTTCGTGGCGGGCAGTGATCCCTGCGATCAAGATGGTCGGATGGGACGTTGGCGGCGCTTCGCACTGACCCTCTCTGAATATGAAGTGGTGAAAGCGTGGTGGATTGAAAACAACCCTAATACCATCGAGTCGCAACTTGGGTGCGATTGCTGGAATGATTGGGTGCAGGAGATTTTGGAGCAGTAAGTAAAGTCATCATGGGATGAAAAAATCCTACGCGAATAACGCATGAGCTTTGCCATTCGCATATTCCCTTTCTGTCCTGCGCCAAAGGGCTTAATCCTGCAAATCTTCTGTTTATGAGTAAAATCCATAGAACCCTGATCAAGATCAACGGTAACAATCTGTAAAGTTTTACTCTTTACGGAAATTTACTGACTACTGGGGATCTATGAAAATTAAAGACTTTTTTGTGATGACTGCACCGAACCGTCGCCGTTATGGCGTGGCTTTTTTTGTCGGTATTATTGCCGGGGTGATGTCAGCTTTCGTGAAGTGGGGCGCGGAAGTGCCTTTGCCCCCGCGTACTTTCTCAGGCGGTCGCGATGAATTTAACCCGCCGTATTTGTTCCTGAGAGATTATCTGGGCATTGATCCGACGCATGCCGTTTACCAGTTCTCTGAACATATTATTAATCCTGTCCATATTACCCATATTATTTTCTCCCTGGTCTTCGCGATAGGCTATTGCCTGGTCGCGGAAGTCTTCCCGAAAGTAAAATTATGGCAGGGTGCGCTGGCCGGTATTATTGCGACTGTTGCCGTCCACTGGATAAGTTTCCCGCTGCTGGGTCTGACACCGCCATTGTCCGGGCTTCCGCTGGATGAATATGTGTCTGAATTACTGGGCCACATCTTCTGGTTCTGGGCGATTGAAATGATCCGCCGTGATTTGAGAAACCGAATCACGCACGAACCCGATGCTGAAGTGCCGATGGATTCGCCTTTCCGTTAATGCGCCATCCTGAGTGTTAAGCCCGCCTGACTCTGTCGGCGGGTTTTTTTATGTCTGCTTATTATCATTACAATAAAGAACGGAATAATTTTTTATAGGGAAGGTTTGATTTAGTTTCTAAAAAACATCTATAACCAACTCATGATGTATTGATATAAAACCCCGCGTCATATTACGTTGTATTAATTTCATTGTTATGTGTATATCAATTAAATAATCACCTTTATCAATATTAAGTGCGGATAGAGAAAAGACACCGGCGAAAGGTGTCTTTTCTTCTTGCGCCTGCCTGAGAAGTTCAGGTGAGAGTTAACCCGCCGTCACAGATTTAGGCTTACGCTACCGGCGTTTTTGTGTGTAGGATCAGGGCTGTAAAATTGCCAATCGGGAGAGTTATGGCTTCGCTGAAAGAAGTAGCACAACGGGCATCCGTCTCGCTGATGACGGTGTCCCGCGCCATTAATGAGCCGCAAAGGCTGAAGCCGGAAACGCTGGCGCGCGTGCAGCAGGCCATTGACGCACTTCACTATGTGCCCGATTTCTCGGCGCGCAAGATGCGCGGCAAAAGCAGCAAAGTCTCCACGCTCGGCGTGCTGGCGCTCGATACCGCCACGACGCCATTCTCCGTTGAACTGCTTCTCTCGATTGAACTCACGGCCCGCGAATTTGGCTGGAGCAGTTTTCTGGTCAGCATTACCTCGCAGGAAGACAGCGAGCGCGCGGTCAGCCAGCTGCTTTCCCAGCGTCCGGACGGCATTATTTTTACCACCATGGGGCTGCGTGAAGTCGATATTCCCTCGCGTCTGGTGGATAAAAATCTGGTGCTGGCGAATTGCCTGAGCCGTGAACACGCGCTGCCGGGCTACATTCCTGATGATTTTGACGGCCAGTATCAGGCCACCAAGCTGCTGATCCGCAAAGGCTACCGCCATCCGCTGTGCATTTATTTACCGGAGTCCATCCCCGCCGGAACCCGCCGTCGCGCCGGTGCGGAACAGGCATGGCGCGAAGCGGGGCTGGCGGCAGAAGATCTTCGTCAGCTGCATATGGCGCTGGGCGATGAGCATTATCGTGATGTTGTGACAATGCTTGAGGGCTTTATCCCCGGCGGAAAACCGGATTTCGACGTGCTGGTGTGCGGCAATGATCGTATTGCCTTTCTGGCGTATCAGGTGCTGCTGGCGAAGGGGATTGCAATACCGCAACAGGTCGCGGTGCTCGGGTATGACAACATGGTCGGTATCGGCGATCTGTTCCTTCCGCCGCTGACCACGGTGCAATTGCCGCACAGCGAAATAGGCCGTGAAGCGGTGCTGCATCTTATTGAGCAACGCCCCAATCACGGCCTGATAAAGATCGCCTCGCCCGTGCTGGAGCGTGCGTCTTTATCGTGCATTCAGCGTTAACCCGCGCTCAGCCTCCAGACGTCTCCCTCAATCAACGCCGCCTGACCGTGAGCGGCGAAGCAGGAGAGGGCGCGCTGACCGGGCTGCGGGTAAATCCGGCTGCTTAACGTGGCTTCTCCCTGATTAACGAAAATCTCCACAGACGAGCTGTCGATAAAGATCCGCAGTTCCAGCACCTTTCCTTGCGTTAACGCCACGCTGCGCTGGTCTTTGATCCCGTGCATCGGGAAGTCCCTTTCCAGACAGAGTCTCTGCGCCCGTGTGTCCACAAAGAGGGTCACGCCGTCACCGAGTTTGATACCGAAACGTTCTGCGTCGCAGGCAGGGCGATCCCACCGGGTGATGATCTCCAGCGCCTGCGCGTCATCTGCGATGTGCTGAACGCTGTCTCTGAGCAGGCATGGCGAAAGAGGAGAATGCTCACGGCGCAGCGTCTGCACTTCTTGCACCGGAACCATCCGCACGCTGCCATCGTGCAGTGTCAGTTCGCGCGGCAGCGTCATGCAACCCGCCCAGCCTTCGGCCTTTGACGGCATCACGGATTCCCACATGTCCATCCAGGCGATGATCACCCGACGACCATCGGCTGCGGTAAATGACTGGGGCGCATAAAAATCATGGCCGTGATCCAGCTCGCGGAAACCTTCGCGAACCTCAAACTCCTGCCCCGGCCGCCAGGTTCCTCGCAGGCAGCCACTCTGGAATAAGTTCAGATAATCATCGCCTTGTGCTTTGATGCCCTGCGGGGAACACATCAGAATATGTTCATCGCCAAGCGGGAAAAAATCCGGGCATTCCCACATGTAACCCGTGTTGCGGTCGGCTTTGGCGAGCACGCGGTCGAACGTCCAGTCGCGCAGGCTGTTGCCCTTGTACAACAACACCTGGCCGATATCGCTGTCATCCCGCGCCCCGATCACCATCCACCAGTGGCCGTCTTCGTACCAGACTTTCGGATCACGAAAATGCATGATGTTATCCGGTGGTGTGAGCACCACGCCCTGTTTGGTGAAATGAATGCCGTCCTCGCTGGTGGCAAGGCATTGCACCTCACGGATGGCGCTGTCGTTGCCTTCGCCGCTCAGCCAGACGTGGCCGGTGTAAATCAGGCTCAGCACGCCGTTATCGTCCACGGCGCTGCCGGAGAAACAGCCGTCCCGGTCGTACTCTTCGCCCGGCGCCAGTGCGACAGGCTGATGTTGCCAGTTCACCATGTCCTGACTGGTGGCGTGCCCCCAGTGCATCGGTCCCCAGTTCTCGCTAAACGGGTGATGCTGATAAAACGCGTGATATCGCCCCTGGTGATAAATCAGCCCGTTCGGATCATTCATCCATCCCGCCGGTGGCGCGAGGTGAAAATGCGGGTAAAAGGATTTGCCGCGCGTTGCTGCTCCGTCGCGCAACGCCTGTTCTGCGCGTTCCAGTCGCTGTTTCATAAAATCTCACTCTTTTTGAATAATACGGAAGGGGTTGTCCGGCTCTTTTCGCCGATGAGCAGGAATCCCGAGATCGTGGTGAGGATGAGCACCAGCATCCCCATAATCATGTAGGTGTCGGCAAAGCCGATCCGGTCGTAGCCGTAACCGGCCAGCGGGGAAAACACACTGGCACACACCTGCGTGATGAACTGGAACCCGACCAGATACAGCGTGGCTGAAAGGCGCGGGTCGAAGCGGGTGGTGATGTACTTAAACATGGCGATCAGCAGGATCGGCAGCTCCACGGCGTGCAGCAGTTTCATGCAGGAAATGGTCACCGCATCCGCTGCCAGACCTGAACCAAAAACGCGCAGCGCCATAATCAGCCCGCTGAGCAGCAAGCCGTTTTTTGCCCCGATTTTATTGACGACGAACGGCGCGAGGAACATGCCGCCCGCTTCTAAAAACACCTGGAAGGAGTTAAGGAAACCGTACATCTCATTGCCGTTTTTAACGTCCGGGAACAGTGAAGCGAAGTACACCGGAAACTGCTGATCGTAGACGTTGTAAACGCTGACGCCGGTTACAAACACAATCAGCGCCCAAAAACGCGGCAGGCGGAACAGGGCAATCGCATCAGAAAGCTGAAGGTTACCGGGCTTGCCGTACTCGAGCTGATTCAGCGCATCGGTCTTCACCTCACGCAGCCGCCACAGCAGCAGCAGGAAAATGATCGCAGAAGACGAAGCCATCCAGAAGTTAAGGTTCGGGTTGATGTTAAACAGGATCCCGGCGAGAAAGGTGGCGGCCGCCCAGCCGAGCGATCCCCACATTCTGGCTTTACCAAACTCAAACCCTAAGATACGGCTGACCCGCTCGGTATAAGATTCGAGCGCACCAATCCCGGCAAAAAACGTCGCGCCCACGTACAAGCCGCCGGCGGCGGCGCCCAGCAGAATATTGATTTGCAGCAACGGGGCAAAGATGAAGATAAAGAAAGGTCCGCTGGCCAGTAACAGTATGCCGATGGCCCACAGCAGGTTTTTACGTAACCCCAGCTTGTCCTGAATAAAACCGTACAGCGGCTGCGCGCACAGCGCCGTCAGGGCAATGGCGGAAAAGAATAACCCCGTTTCCGCGCCTTTAAGCCCGACCTTCTGGCTGAGCCAAAGTGAGATCAGCGAAAAAGCAGATGACCAGGTGTAAAAGAAGCAGAAAAGTAATCCGCTTAACAGCATGTAGTGACTTCGGTGACTTGTTTTCATGGCATATCCGTGCGCATTCGAAGAGGTAGTTCACATTGTTAACGTTAACTTATTGCTTTTCCCAGACAGGCGATAACGGATTTATGATGTTAATCACAAATGTTAACGTTAACATATTTAAAGTGTGATCTTCACTGCACATTTTTGCCGATCAGTTCACCGGCTGCGGGGGAACACCGGGCAGCCCGCACAACCCGGCACCTTCGGCGGCTTGCGGGCGAAAGATAACTGTCTATTTATGGTGCTGAGTGTTGTGCCTGTCCGCCGCCTGATTGATGAATTCTCCTCATAGCGCCTTTCACATTTTGCTGCCTAGTCCTGTTCGCCGTATGGCGGTAACGTAGTGCCACTACACTCACGCAGCCCATCATGAAGGAAAAAGTGACATGAACGGCATCAGAGCAACTACGCTTTCACTGTCTATCATGATGTCCTGTATGGCCCCGGCAGCTTATGCCGAAGCGGAGAATTCAATGAGCGAAAAAATCAAAATCACCCGGAACGGCTCCACCCCATCGCAGCAAGGACCGGAAAGTTACTTCACCGGCAACGTGCGTATTGACGCGCCATTCAGCGGCACCGAATCTGCCCGCGTTGGCGGCGCGACCGTGACCTTCGAACCTGGCGCACGCACTGCATGGCACACCCATCCGCTGGGACAGACGCTGATTGTGACCCACGGTCGCGGCTGGTTACAGGAAGAGGGAGGCGAGATCCGCGACATGAGCGTGGGGGATATTGTGTGGATCCCGGAAGGGGTTAAACACTGGCACGGCGCGACGCCGGAAAATGCCATGACGCATATTGCGATCGCCGAATCCCTGAACGGCAGCCCGGTCGAATGGCTGGAAAAAGTGACCGACGCCCAGTATCAGAAACGTTAATTCCGGCATCATTAACGCGCAGGCCGGGTTTCCGTCATCGGCAGAAACGCGGTCCTGCTTCAGATTTCCAGCCCTGACATGGTTATGTCAGGGCCTTTGTCCGTGCTCACCCCTCATTTCGGAGAAATAACATGACCCTGAAAGTTCTCGGATACGCTGCTCAGTCAGCCAAAGTGCCTTTAGCTCCCTTTGAATTCGAACAACGCGAAGCGCGTGAAGATGACGTTGTCATCGACGTGATGTACTGCGGCGTCTGCCACTCTGATTTGCATCAGGCGCGCAACGACTGGGGATTCAGCACTTATCCGCTGGTTCCCGGCCACGAAGTGGTAGGCCGCGTGGCGAAAGTCGGTAAAAACGTCACTCAGTTCAAAGTCGGTGATTACGCCGGTATCGGGTGTATGGTCGATTCCTGCCGTGTCTGCACCCCGTGCGAAAAAGGTCTGGAGCAATACTGTCTGGAAGGCAATACGCAAACCTACAACAGCGTTGACCGTCACGACCATATGCCGACTTACGGCGGTTACGCCAAAACCATCGTGGCGAGTGAAAGCTTCGTGCTGAAAATGCCGGAAGGTATCGATCTTAAAGCCGCTGCGCCGCTGTTGTGTGCGGGCATCACTACCTGGTCGCCGCTGCGTCACTGGAACATCACCAAAGGCAGCAAAGTCGGCGTGGTCGGTCTGGGCGGTCTGGGCCACATGGCGCTGAAACTGGCCAACGCGCTGGGCGCAGAAGTGACGCTGTTCACCCGTTCCGCCGGTAAAGCGGAAGATGCCCGCCGTCTTGGGGCGCATCACATCGTGGTGTCGACAGACGACGCGCAGATGGCGGCCACCCAAGGCGAGTTCGATCTCATCATCGATACCGTTCCTTATGTCCACGATATCAACCCGTACATGCCAACGCTGAATATCGACGGTACGCTGGTCTTCGTCGGTTTCCTCGGGGATATCAGCCCGATGCTCAGCACGTTGTCGATGATTCTGGGCCGTCGTTCTGTCGCCGGTTCATGCATCGGCGGTATTGCGGAAACGCAGGAAATGCTCGATTTCTGCGCTAAACACGGTATCGGTTCTGACATCGAAATGATCAGCATGCCGGACATCAATGACGCCTACGAACGTATGCTGAAAAGTGATGTGAAATACCGCTTTGTAATCGATATGGCGACGCTGACGGCGTAAGAACAGAGTCAGCTGAACCCTCCCGGCCATACTGGAATGCCCATTCTGATATGGCCGTTTTTTATTCATTTGCCAGTGTTATCTCAAATTTCCCCGTTAAATCCCTAAGACGCTCTAAATAAGTCAAAAAGACCCTCTGTTCCTGCCATTGAATACCGTGCTTTTTGTAGATGAGTTATCACTAACTCGTCTACTATAAAAAGAATTACATTCAGCGAGCTTTGTCAGGTATGCCATATTATTTCCCGGATGATCACCATGTGCGTGAACGTTCGGATCGTTTTCTGCGACGAATGTATCTCATGCGCATGCTGGGCACTTTCCTGTGCTTTTTCCCGATCGCGTCGGTACTAGTGGAGCGCGGTGCATCCTGGCTGCCTCTCGGGTTGCTGGTACTCAATGTGTTTGTCTGGCCACACGTCGCCATGCGGATTTCCCGCCGCGCTAAAAAATCGAATCAGGCTGAGTTCAGAAATCTGGCTTTTGATGCCGTTGCCGGAGGCGCCTGGGTGGCGATGATGGGGCTCTGTCCGCTGCCGTCGGCCATTATTACGTCTATCCTTATTGCTGACCGCTTCTCAGCGGGCGGCTGGCGGTTATTACGCCGTGCGATGGTGTTCTTCTGCGCCGGTTTTATTGTGTGCTGGCCGTTGTCCGGCATGACGTTGTATCCCGTGGTCACCGACAGAACGCTGTGGCTGACGCTGCCGCTGTCGACGATTTACATTATCGCGTTCAGCGCCGCCAACTATTCCATCTCCAGAAAACTGCGTGATAAACAGCATGAGCTGGAGAAAACCGCGCTGATGGATCCTTTTCTGGGGTTGCCGAACCGCCGGTTGCTGGACCGGCGGCTGATGCTGGAGTTCGAGCGTTCAAAACACGATCTTTCGTGCCTGATGGTGCTGGATGTCGATGATTTGAAAATGGTGAACGACCTGTTCGGCACTGAGGCGGGCGACTATGTCCTGCGGGCCGTTGCGACGATATTGCGTCAGGAAACCGGCGAACACGATTTTCCGGCGCTGTTGGGCGACGATGAGTTTGTGGTGATCTTGCCGGGAATTTCCGAAGAAGAAGCCTACGCGGTGGGGTACCGGTTATTACTCAAGGTGTCGGAGATCCGCCTGTCGCAGGACGCGGGTTTCCAGTGTTCGCTGAGTGTGGGAATTGCCACGTCACGCGGGCGGGAAGATTACCATCAATGGCTGGCCGCCGCCGAGCGTGCGGTCGCCAGCGTGAAGCAAAATGGCAAAAACAGTATTGGCAGTGCAGGCAGGGCATAACCTTTTTTTTCTGATTGGGATAAACATTTTTCGGGATGAATAATGATGAAAAATAGTCAAAAAGTGATGATAGCAACAGTAGTGTTGATGAGTTTACTGGCAGGATGCTCAAGTATTGATGAACCGGTGGGCGATGAAACCTATCGTCCTGCCAATTTCGATGCGTCTTTCGCACAGGGGCAGGCGAGTTATTTCTCGTCCGTATTTTCCATTCTGGAACGTCACCGCCGCGCGGATACCTATAAAAAGATTTTTGATTTCTGTAGCGGAAAATTCCAGACGCTGGGCGAAAGTAATGACGGCGAAAAGGTGCACATAAAATTTGCCTGTCTGCCTAAAGAGCAGGTGCAAAGCATTTATGCCACGCCGGTGAAATCGCCAACGCAGTATTAAATCCAGTTTCCTCAGAGGCACTATGAGCAAGCAAAGACCCGATTTTATCCGTCACTGGACGGAGCTTGAAGGCCCGGACGACGGCAGTTATCCCGGCGATGATGAGCTGATGTCAATTGGCGCGCCGCTCGGTAAAGCACTGGGGCTGACGCGTATCGGTATTCACCACGAACGTTTGTTACCGGGGCGTCGTACCTGCTACCCGCACGCAGAAAGTGCGGAAGATGAGTTCGTGTATGTGTTGCAGGGGCATCCGGATGCCTGGATCAACGGGGATTTGCACCCGCTGAAACCGGGTGATGCTGTCGCCTTTCCCCAGGGAACCGGTATCTGTCATACCTTCATTAATAACACCGATGATGAGGTGCATTTACTGACGATTGGCGAAGCCAATAAAGCGGAAAATCGGATCTACTATCCGAAGAATCAGCAATACGAAGCCACACGTAAAGACCGCTGGGTGGATGTGCCGCAGCAGGTATTCGGCGAGCATGACGGGTTATCTGACCAAAAAAGAGATAAAAAAAAGCCGGTGTCATAACCGGCTTTTTTATTCGAGTAATGCATTTAACACTTTCATCAAAGCGGGGATCATCATGTCAAAGACGTCTTCATTGGATGGAAAGCGACTGCCAGCGTTGCTGACAATACGGCATCATGCGGTGGATCTTCAGCGTTTGTGGTTCATGGCGGTTCAGTGAATAACCTTCCGGTGTGATTTCTAACGTGTCACCGGTCTTCAGGGAGAAATTGTCATCGACTGACAAAATCAGCTTCAGGTTTTTAAAAGCCTGAATGCAGATATATTTCAAGCCTGTGTGCGGGATGTTCAGGATATCTATAATTTTCCATTCCATATTTCTACTCCTTTATCGTACTGCCTGATTTAGTGCCTCATTCTTACCTCACAATTCCGTCATTTTTTGTCATCACAAGGTAATGATTTCTTTATAGGCGTTCCTGTTATTTCAATGCTTGAACTGACTCACAAAAAGCCATAGCCAGATCATCGCTGGATCGCATAACTCATTATTTAGGACAAAATGCAGTGTCTTTTCGCTTTTTTTATGCCGCCGGATTGCGCTTTTTGGCAAAGCCAGCAGGTAAACAGAAAGCAAAAAAGCTTGAAATCACAGCGATAAAACAGGTATTCCTGAGTGCTTTATGATTTTTGTTATATTTTTCAGGGCAGGATGAAATGAATTTCACACGTAATAGTCTTCTGGGGCTGGTACTGGCATTAAGCACTTTTTCGGCGCTGGCCAGCCAGTGTATAGAAACCCGCGCCGGTATTGATATGGGCTCGGGCACCACTAAAATTCAGGTCGCACAGGTCGATATCTGCCGTCATCAGCTGGGCAAAGTGCTGTATGAAGATCAGCGTCCGCTGGGGTTTAACGAAGATTTAGGCAAATCCGGCAACAATCAAATCAGCAGCGCGATGCAGCAGCAGGGCGTCACTGCGCTGAAAGAGATGGTGGACAAGGCCCGCACTTTCCATCCGCAGCGCATCACCGGTGTGGCGACGGCCGTGTTCCGCTCGGCATCAAACGGGCAGCAGGTGATCGACCTGTTTAACCAGCAGGCACAGGTCCAGCTGCGTATCATCACGCAGGAACAGGAAGCCGCGCTGGGGTTCCTCTCGGCGAAAGCCGCACTGCATGACAACAGCGTGAAAAATGAAGATTTGCTGGTGTGGGACATCGGCGGCGGATCGATGCAGATGACGGCATTGCGTGAGCAAAACGGCAAAACGGTCACGGACATTTATCAGGGCAAACTGGCGTCGGTGACGCTGAAAGAATTTATTATCAGCGTACTGAAGAATCAGGCGCTGGATAAAGCCGCGTCTCCGAACCCGATCGGTTCGCTGCGCAATACCGTGCTGCGTTACGTGAATTTCTATGCGAGAACGCACGTCAGCCCGCAAATCAAACAGGATGCGCAGACCCGCCGGGTGATTGGTATCGGTGGTGTTCACGGCTTTTCAGTAAAAGATCAGCTGCGTCTGGCGAACAATACTTACACGTTGGAAGATGTGCAGCGCGTGTCAAAAAATCAGGTATGGAAAGGCGACAGCGAACTTACCGGTGAATATCGCGCCACCGACGTCAGTAATTTACTGCTGGTGGAAGGCTTTATGCAGGCGCTTAACATTTCGCAGGTGACCGTGGTCAAGGCCAGCCTGATTCAGGGCATCCTGGTGCAATAACTTCGCAAACTCATGACTGAAGGAGCAGAACCGCATGACGACTGACTCAACGACCCCGCAGCAGGATGACTTTATCTGGCTGGAAGGCATACGCAACGAACAGGCGCTGGCCTGGGCGCATGAACAAAATCCGGTCACGCTGGCGGCGTTTACCCAAGGCCGCGATTTCGAGCCTCTTCGCCAGAAAGTGCTTGAGGCGCTGAATTCTCCGGATCAGATCCCCGGCATCAGCAAATTCGGCCAAACCTGGTGCAACTTCTGGCAGGATGCGCAGAATCCGCGCGGCCTGCTGCGCATCACGTCGCTGGAGGAGTACCGCAAAGCCGAACCGCACTGGGAAACGCTGCTGGACATCGACGCGCTGGGCAAAGCGGAAGGGAAAGACTGGGTGTACCACGGCGTGTACCCGCTCAAACCCGATTTTAAGCGCGCGCTGATTTTTCTTTCACCCGACGGCGGTGATGCGTCGGAAGTGCGTGAGTTTGATCTGCAAACGCGCGAATTTGTCTCTGACGGCTTTTTCCTGCCGGTGGCAAAAAGTCGCACGGGCTGGATTGATCATGACCACCTGTTTGTCGCCACCGACTTCGGGGAAGATTCACTCACCGACTCCGGTTACCCGCGCATCGTGAAAATCTGGTCACGCGGTACACCGCTCAGCGAAGCTACAACGATTTACAGCGCCGGTAAAAAAGACATGATGGCGGTCGGCTATCACGACAGTTTTAAAGGCTTCGAACACGATTATGTGGTGCGGGTGATCGACTTTTATCATCGCGAAGTGTTCCTGCTGGATGAGAAAAAGCATCTGGTCAAAATTGATGTGCCGACCGATGCTAAATTCAGCTCGTGGCGCGAGTGGATCCTGATCCAACCCACCAGCGAATGGCAGGTCAGCGGCGAAAGCTGGCCCTCGGGTTCTCTGCTGACCATGAATTTTGACGCCTTTATGGCCGGTGAACGCACGCTTAAACCGCTGTTTGTGCCGACCGCACAGGATCAGCTCAGCGGGTATTCCTGCACCCGCGATCACATCATTCTCAGTATCACGCGCGACGTGGTAAACCGCCTCGAAGTCCTGACGCCGGAACAGGGTGACTGGCGGCGTGAGCCGTTCGGACACGTGCCTGAACTGAGCAAAATCAATGCCTGGGGCGTGGCAGACGATTCGAACCAATATTTCATGAGTGTCAGCGGATTCCTGCAACCGGCCAGCCTGTCGCTGGGGGATCTGGACAACGGCACACACCAGCCAGCGGAATTACTGAAACAGGATCCGTCGCATTTCGATGCGTCCCGGTATCAGGTCAGCCAGCATTTTGCGCAGTCCGACGACGGCACCCGCGTGCCTTATTTTGTTATCTGCCGCAAAGACGTGGTGTATGACGGTAAAAATCCGACGCTGTTGTACGGTTATGGCGGGTTTGAAGTGTCGCTGGACCCGTATTATCTCGGCGTCAGCGGCGTGGCGTGGCTGGATCGCGGCGGTGTATTTGTTCTGGCCAATATTCGCGGTGGGGGCGAATACGGACCGGAATGGCACAAAGCGGCGCTGAAAGAAAAACGTCTGCGGGCATATGAAGATTTCGCGTCAGTCGCCAAAGCGTTGATCGCCAGTAACATCACCTCTGCGGCGCATCTTGCCGCGCAGGGCGGCAGCAACGGCGGTCTGCTGGTCGGCAATATGCTGACGCGTTACCCGGAATTATTCGGGGCGATTGTCTGCGAAGTGCCGTTGCTGGATATGGAACGTTACACGCAGATTTCTGCCGGTGCTTCGTGGATTGCCGAGTATGGCGACCCGCAGGATCCTGAAGAGTGGGCTTTTATCCGCGAGTTCTCGCCGTATCACAACCTCTCTCCGGCAAAAAAATACCCGCCGGTGCTGTTCTCAACGGCGACCAGCGATGACCGCGTCGGGCCAGACCATGCGCGTAAAATGGCAGCGAAAATGCAGGCGATGGGTATTCCTGATGTCTATTTTTATGAGAATACCGAAGGCGGGCACAGCGCGGCGGCGGACAAGGCGCAGTCTGCCTTTAAACGGGCGATGGTGAGCGAATTCCTGCTGCGGTTTATTGGCCGGTAACCGGTTAACCGGTGCGGTAAATTTATCCTATGACTTAAGCCAAACGGGATGCCTTTCAGGTATCCCGTTCATATTTCGACATGTTTTATCCTCGTTCATCCCCGCAAAACCATTGCCTCATCAATCATTCCTTGTTTATTATTTCCTCCTTTTTTGATAACAATTATCAAAATCACTTTTCATTCATTCTCATTTTCGGGGCTTTGCATGTATAAGAACACCGCTCGCGTGCTGTCTGTTGCCGGTCTGATGGCCGCATCGTTCTCCACTTTTGCCACCACGTACCCGCTTACCGTGACGGACTTGGCCGGGCAGAAAGTCACTATCGATAAAGCGCCGCAGCGCGTGATTTTGCAGGATGGCCGTGATTTGCTGGCGCTGGCGGTTCTGGATAAGGCCAATCCTTTCCAGCACGTGGTGGCATGGAACAACCTGCTGAAGAAAACCGACAGCGGCACCTGGGACATGCTGAAAAGCAAATGGCCGGAATCTGCGAAGATCCTCGATATGGGTTTCAGTGATAAAGGGCAGATTGATCTGGAAACCGTGATCGCGAAGAAACCCGATCTGATGATCGCCCAGTTGCGTGCAAAAGATTCCCTGGCGCAGGCCGGTGTACTGGATAAACTCGCCGGACTGCACATTCCGGTGGTGTTCCTGGACTATGAACTGGACCCGGCAAAAAATACCGCAGCGAGCATCGATCTGCTGGGTAAAGTGATGAATCAGGAAGACAATGCCCGTGCATACACCCAGTTCTATAACGAGCATCTGCAGAGCATTCAGAAAGCCGTCGCGGGCATTAAAAACAAACCTAACGTCTTCATCGAACCCATTGCCGGTCGCGATGATTCCTGCTGTTTCACCCACGGCAACGCAGGCTGGGGCAAACTGATCCAGGCGGTAGAGGCCAATAACATTGGCAGTAAACTGTTGCCGGGCGCGTCGGGCACCGTGTCGCTTGAGCAGGTGATCAGCATGAAGCCGGACGTGTACATCATGACCGGTTCCGCGCGTCCGAAGGGCGGTTCTGTCACCCACATTCTGCCTTTCGGTTACGGCGCCGATCAGGCCAGCCTGGATAAAGAAGCGAAAGTGCTGACCTCACGTACCGGCGTGGCGCAAATTCCTGCGGTAATGAACGGCAATGTTTACGCGATTTATCACCAGTTCTATAACCATCCGTACAACATCGTCGGGATGGAATATCTGGCGAAATTTATCTATCCGCAGGAATTCAAAACCCTGGATCCTGCGAAGACGTATCACGACATCGTGCGTCAATACACCCAGCTGCCGGATCAGGACTTCATCCTCGGCTGGTCAGCTAAAAAATAAGTACGGCCTTCTCCCGCCTGCTTTCCGGCAGGCGGGTTTCCTTCTGCGCAACACTCCCCGAACGCCATTTACATTCGTCACATTCGTTGACACTCGGTTAATTCATACTTTAATTCAATTGTATTAGTGTGATTCGTAAGTTCTGGCTGTGTGTTGCAGCGGGCGACGCACGGCGAATTACGCCATATCAACAAGGTGAATGTATGCAATCTGAAGAACAGCGTTTAATTGACGGGCTTTTTAGTCGCTTGCAACAAGCTGAGTCCAGCACTGCGCCGCGTGATGCGGAAGCGGAACGTGTGATTCAGGATCATATCCGCCAGCAGCCGTCGGCTCCTTACTACATGGCGCAGGCGATGATTATTCAGGAAGCGGCGCTGACCAAACTCAACGGCCAGGTGCAGGCGTTGCAACAGCAGATCGGGCAGTTGCAGCAGGCGCAGCAGACCAAACCCCAGAGCAGCGGTTTTCTGGCCGGACTGTTTGGCGGGGGTTCTTCCCAACCTGAACCGCAGCGCACGGCGCAGCAGGGCAGTCAGCCGATTCCCGGCACGCAGGGGTGGGGCGCGCAGCCTCAACAGCCACCGCAATATGCCGGACAACAGCCGGCACCGGCTCAGGCTGCGCAGGCGCCGGGTTTTCTGGGCAGCGCGCTGCGCACGGCGGCGGGTGTGGCCGGTGGCGTGGTGCTGGCCGATATGCTGACCGGTATGTTCCATCACAGTCAGCCACAGGAAATCGTCAATATCATTGAGGAACCGCCGGTGCAGGATCTCAATCCTGCTGACAGCAGTTTTCTGGATAACAATAATCAGGGTTTCGACAGCAATCAGCCGTCCTGGGAAGATGCTTCCCTGGGCGACAACAATCTCGATTCCGGCTTCGGTTCCGATGATATGGGTTCTGATGATTTCAACGATGACGATGATTCGTTTTTCTGACGTCTCGCGACAGCACGCCGTGGATGGCTGATTTTGCAGAAGAAAGCGGCAATGAAAAGTCAGGAATGAGAGGTTTATCGCTTATTGCCATCAGAATTCTGGACAAAATGGAGATCTGTTGCTGTACTGTATTTGACACACATTTTGTGTCCAACATTCACGTAAAGGTAAGTTTGATGTCTAAGATTAAAGGTAGCGTTAAGTGGTTCAATGAATCTAAAGGTTTTGGTTTCATTACCCCTGAAGATGGCAGCAAAGATGTTTTCGTTCATTTCTCTGCTATTTCCAGCCAGGGCTTCAAGACCCTTGCTGAAGGCCAACGCGTAGAGTTCGAAATCACCAATGGTGCCAAAGGCCCGTCGGCTGCTAACGTTATCGCTATCTGACTTTAGCCGATTACTTAAAAACCCGCCGAAGCGGGTTTTTTTTTGCCTGTAATACGCAGAAGATTTTGCCTGTAATACGCAGAGTATTACGCCGGTTTTTTCACCAGCGTAATAAACAGCACGATGGCAATCGCGTAGCATCCGAGCATAGTCAGCGCCATCGAGAGCGCTGGCATACTGCCAAAGCCGGTGACGGGCACGGCAATCGCACCCAGTGCAAACATGCACACCCCCAGCAGTGCTGACGCGCTGCCCGCATTTTTCCCCTGACTTTGCATCGCCAGCGATCCCGCATTCGGGCTGACAATCCCGATCACCATCACCGAGAAGAACAGCGGTATCAGCAGCATAATCAGCGGTGCGCCAAGGCTTGCGGCAATCACCAGCGCGACAGAGGCTACGGCAGCAATACACAATCCGGTTTTAACCAGCGCCATTTCGCCATAGCGACGGCTAAAGCGCGTTGATACTTGCGCGGAAATCACTAACCCGATGCCGTTAACGGCAAAACACAGGCTGAACATCTGCGGGCTGAGGTGGTAAATCTGCTGTAACACGAAGGGCGATGCGCCGATGTAGGCAAACATTCCGGCCATCACGAACCCCTGCGTCAGGCACAACCCCATAAACGGACGGTGCCTGAGCAGCGAAAAGACCGAGCCGAGCATACTGAAAATTCCGCCTTGAGAACGGCGTTCCTGCGGCAGGGTTTCGTGCAGTTTCAGCGCGGCGGAAGCAAACAGCATGATGGAGATCACCGCCAGTACGCCGAAAATCCCCCGCCAGTTCATCCAGCTCAGCATCGCACCACCCAGCACCGGCGCAATGATCGGTGCCAGCCCGTTAACCAGCATCAGTAACGCAAAGAACCGTGTGAGTTCATGGCCGTTGTATAAATCTCTGGCGACGGCGCGGGACAATACCGCGCCACCGGCACCGGCGATCCCCTGCAATAAGCGGGCGACGATCAGCTGATGGATATCCTGCGCCATGGCGCACCACACCGACGCCGCCAGCAGCAGAGCCAGCGACCATAACAGCGGGCGAATACGGCCATAACGATCGCTGAGCGGACCAAAGATCAGCTGGCCGAAACCGAGGCCGAGTAAACCGGCTGTGAGGCTTAGCTGGGCGCTGGCGGTCGAGGTATTCAGTTCTCCGGCCAGCTCCGGCAGAGCCGGTAAATACAGATCGGTACACAACGGACCGAGAGCCGCGATTGATCCGAGAACCAGGGCGTAGCCGAGGCGTTTTTCATGCAAGTGAGCGCTCATGGTGAAGAGTTATTCCGGTTTGGGGGAGAGAAAATCCGTGTTGAACAGATCCTGAAAGTAGCGATGGTATAAGGCTTCCAGGCGTTCTGCATCAGCGTGAGCGGTAGTCAGGCGGCGGAATGCGGTGCCTTCGCAGATGACCGCCAGGCTTTCCACTTTCGCGGTCATTTCAGCATCTGAAAACTGCGGGAAACTTTTACTTAAGAAGGATTTTGCTTCATTGAACAGTTGTTTTTCTGAGTCACGCCAGATCTTCTCCACCACCGGATTGCGGGTCGCTTCGGCAGCGACTTCGAGCATCAGGGCGTGATCTATTTCGGCCTGTTCTTTTTGTTCCATGCAGATGTCTTCTTTAAACGGCGAGCTCAGATTGCCGATGCGCCGGTGCGCCAGATTGTGCGCTACCTGCTGTAAATTATGGGCATTACCGGTGATCAGCTGAATTTTATTCGTCACCATCCGGCGAACAATTTCTTCGATGATGGCGTCTTTATTGTCGAAGTAGCGGTAAATCTGTCCGACGCTGAGCTGTGACGTTTTGGCGATTTCAGCCATACCGGCACCGTGAAAACCATGTTTGCGAAAACACAGGCGGGCGGCGGCGATGATCTGGTCACGTCGGGCGTTGATGCGCGCGTCTTTAGTGCAGGTTTGTGGGGCAAGCATGGATGTCCTGGCGGGTCGCCGTTAATGAGTGTGAACGATCATTCTCAATTATAGGCAATAAGGTCCGGCAGGTAAATATTTGTATGATGAAGACGGCAAAACGGCGCATTCCAGAGAAATGCGCCGTCAGCGAAAAGAGGGGTATCACAACCTGCAGGCGGTGTGATTAAGCGAAGTACGCCTGGAAAAAAGCGGCGACGGTCAGGACGCAAAGGGCCACAACCAGATATTCGGATGACGTTTTTGGAGCAGAGAACATGGCATACCTCATGTGTACATGAATGAACCGGAATTGATGCTGGCCATTATCGCGGCAGAACATGAAGGAAACATTAAGACAAAGGAGAGGAAGCGGAACGCAGGTCACAAAATGAAGCCACGGCGGCGTCTCAGAGCAGAAAAGAGATCGCCGCCGGGGTGAATCAGTGCGCGCTGTACCAACTGACCAGTGCAAACGCCAGCAGGGTCATGGCGAGTGAACCGGCGAGATTGAGCGCCATATTGAGTAAGGCTGCGCCAAAACGACCGTCCTGCAACATGTACACCACTTCGAGCGAGAAGGTGGAAAACGTGGTTAACCCGCCGCAAAAGCCGGTGGTGATCAGCATTTTCCATACCGGATCAAGATGCGTCATCCGGCTGAAAATGGCGATACACAGCCCGATGATAAATGCGCCGACCAGATTGACCGTCAGTGTGCCGGCCGGCAGCACCGGGCTCATTCCGTTCATTTTCAGGCTGACATACCAACGGACAACGCTGCCAATACCGCCGCCAATAAAAACTGCAAGTAAGGTGCTGAACATAGAAAACCTTATAAACAGAGAAAAAACAGAAAGGTCCGGGCACGATGCTACGAACCTCTCGCGAGATTGCGTAGACATCATCAGCCGGTAAAGGCGGTTTGGGAGGAATGTCATCTCCATACAGCAGGGGCTGATTTTAGCGTAAAACGTCAGCCCATCGCCAGCACAATGGCATCGGCAATCAGATCGACTTTATCTGCGTGGATCTGGCTGGTGCTGATGCGGATAAACTGCCCCGGTCCGATGCGGCAGCGCTCGCCCGGCAACACGGCGATACCGCGTGCGGCCAGCGTCACCAGCGCGAACTGCTCTGACGGCACCGGGATCCACATCGCCAGCCCGTCGCGCTCAGGGATGTTCACACCGCGGATGCGCAGGGCATCTGACATTGCCTTGCGCCGTGCGGCATAAATCGCTTTGGCATGCGTAATCCCTTCCTGAGTGTTCTGATCCTTAATCAGCCATGCCAGCGCTTGTTGCAAAATGCGGCTCGACCAGCCTGCGCCAAAGTTGCGGAAAGATTTGATTTGTTTGACGAGATCTTCAGAACCGGAAAGCACGGCCAGCCGTAAATCCGGGCCATAGGCTTTTGAATAGGAGCGCACGTGTACGGTGCGCTCCGGCAGGACGCTGCCCATGCTGACCGGCGGATAAGCGGAGAGCTGTCCGATACCATCGTCTTCGATAATCAGCGCATTGCTCCCGGCGAGAATGGCCGCCAGCGCCGCAAAACGTTCTGCATCAGGTGCATGGCCGCAATGGGAATGAGTGCGGGGCTGGAAAATAAATGCCGACGGGTTTTTGGCCAGCGCGTGGCTCAGTGATTCCGGCGTCGGGCCGAATTCATCACATTTCACCGGCACCACCTGCGCGCCAAGATTATCCAGCATATCCAGCAATCGCGTGGCCGTCGGGTCTTCAATCGCGACCACTGAGCCCTGCATCAGTAAGGTTTGCAGTGCCAGATTCATCGCATCGAACCCGCCGTCAGCCGCCATAAACGCCGGTGCGTCATACGGCCAGTCAGGTTTCACCGCCTCCAGTAAAGCCGGGGCAATGGCTTCGCGCTGATAACTGTTGAGGTTATCGGCGCTGACCCCTTGCTGCATGGCTTCATGCAGATCTGGCAACAGCGCGGGATCGGGCGAAGACAGCGCCAGATCGGCGATGATGTGCTCGCCAAAATTACCGATTTTTTCAAAACGGGCAGGGCGCGGTGAAAGCATGTCGCCGCAAACCCAGACGCCATTTCTGCCGCGTCCGGCAATGACTTTTTGCCGACGCAGCTGGCCCCAGGCGGCGGAAACCGTGGCCGGGCTGACGCCTAACGCCTGCGCCAGCTCACGCACGGCAGGCAGATGGGTACCAATTTCGATCACGCCCGAGCGGATCAGCGCCGCCGTTTCAATCGCAATACCCCGCATTGAACGGTCCTGCAATTGTATTGCTAACCATTCTGCGTCCAGCGTTTTTTCCGGGGAGTTTTCAGCCATTTTTTTGCCTTTTGTTCAGTAACAAAGATTCTATTGTACATATTAATTTATGCCATTAGTATCAAACTTAGCCAACGGAGGCGATAAAATAATCATGCTGTCGTGAACATCATCTCCTTCGTAAAAGAATCTAATGCGTTTGTGGACGAGTTTGTGAACGAATGATGAACAAACTGCGCAGCGCAGCATTGTCTTTCTGCATATCAAATGCTGACACTTAAGGGGATAGATGTGACGATTACCATCAGGCTGGCCGTTCGTGACTGGGATTATTTTACGCCACTGGCGTTGGGCGATCTTAAACCTGAAGGGTTTACCCTCGAGATTGATCGTGTGGGTACGCTGGTCGATAACCTGGCGACCAGCGAGAAGTACGACGCCGGTGAAGTCTCTTTCAGCCGCTATGCCCAGGGCCGCGCCCGTGGTGAAACCGATCTGCTGGCCATACCGCACTTCCTGATGCGCGGTTTTCGTCAGCGCTGCATTATCACCCGCGAAGACAGTCCGCTGACCGAACTGTCGCAACTGGCGGGTAAACGCATCGGCCTTACCGGCTGGCAGGATTCAGGCAATACCTGGACCCGTACGCTGCTGGCGCTGGAAGGCGTGGGTATCGAAGACGCTAACTGGTACGTGGGCCGTCTGACGCAGGCGCACCCGATTGTTGATCGTCTGGCGGGTTTTGGCCGCGAAGGGCGTATCGAAGCGGTTCCGGGCGAACGTCCTATGATGGAACTGTTGCAGGAAGGCTGGCTGGACGCGATCTTCACGCCATTTATGCCTGACGGCTTCTTTAAACCGGATTCCGGTTTCCGTCAGTTCCAGCCGGATTTCCGCGCGGCTGAACTGGCCTATTTTAACCGCGTGGGTTACATCCCCGGTATTCACTTACTGGCGATCAAACCGGCGCTGGCTGACGCTCACCCCTGGCTGCCGCAGGCGTTAAGCGACATTATCGATCAGTCTTATGAACTCTGGATGGATAAGCGCGCGAAATACGCCGATACCACGCCGTGGTTGCTGGATGATTTACGCCGCACAGTGGTCGATTTGCCTGCGAACTGGAATGCAAACGGTTTCGCCGCCAACGAAAAAATGATCGACGATTTTGCTTATGAATTACATGCCCAGGGGCTGACCGCTCAGCGCCTGACGCCGGCAGATTTGTTCCCGCAATTTGCCACCCGTTAATGGCCGGAGAAATCACGATGAAAGTTGCATTAGGTCAGTTTGCCGTTTCCCGCGAGTGGGAAGCTAACGTAGAAACCTGCCTTTCGCTGATGGCGAAATCCCTGGAAGCAGGCGCGGATTTGCTGGTGCTGCCGGAAGGTATTCTGGCGCGCGATATCACTGATCCGGATTTAGTTCTCAAAGCCGCACAACCGCTGGACGGCCCGTTTGTCAGTCAGTTGCTGGCCGCCAGTCGTGGCAATCAGATGACCACCATGATGAGCGTGCATACGCCTGCGCCAGACAATCGTGCCTATAACGTGCTGATTTCTATCCGCAATGGCGAAATTATTTCGCAATACCGCAAGCTGCATTTGTATGACGCTTTCTCGTCACAGGAATCCAAGAACGTCACCGCGGGCGATGATGTGCCGCCGCTGGTTGAGGTGGCCGGGTTTAACATCGGCCTGATGACCTGTTACGACGTGCGTTTCCCGGAGCTGGCGCGCCGTCTGGTGCTGGATGGCGCAGACGTGCTGGTGCTGCCTGCTGCCTGGGTAAAAGGTCCGCTGAAAGAAATGCATTGGGACATGCTGGTCTCGGTTCGCGCGCTGGAAAATACCAGTTACATGGTGGCAGTGGGTGAATGTGGCGAGCGTAATATCGGCAACAGTATGGTGGTGGATCCGCTGGGCGTGGCGATTGCCCGCGCCGCCGAAGCCCCCGCCCTGATATTTGCCGAGCTGGACAAAGCACGTCTGGCACATGCCCGAAAAGTGTTGCCGGTGCTGGCAAACCGTCGTTTTGGTTTGCCGCAGCTGCACAACGACTGAGCCTGATCCGGCCGGTCCTCAACGGCTGATATTCAGTGCTCAAGGCAGTAACGCGAGCGCCTCACCAGGGAACTCGTTGTAAAGAAAGACCCCAAAAATATCACTCAAAAGAAGTTCGCCACGGAAGGCTCCAATTATAAATACACAACATTCATAAACTCACAGACTGATTTTTTACACAGAGGAATAAGAGATGATGGCAAAACAATTACGTCAGGCCGCGGTGCTGACTGCTGCTTTACTTTCCGTGTCTTCCTTAAATGCTTTTGCTGCTGAAAGTGTTGCGATCCCGACTCAGACGATGGACCCGGCGATCCACGCCAAATTACCTGCGGACATTCAGAAGTCGGGTGTGATGACCTCTGTGAATAATGGCTCTTTTCCTCCTTATGAAATCGTGACCGGCAGCAACGGCCTCGACGGCGCGAGTGCCGATTTGTCCCATGCGCTGGGAGAAGTGCTGGGTGTAAAAATTGAACATGCCTCGGTGACCGGTTTGTCCGGGATCCTCAGCGGTATGGCCGCTGGCCGCTACCAGATGGGCATCGGCCCGATTGGCGATTATCCTGATCGTCAGGCTAAGAATGATTTCGTCGATTTCGTCAAAGAGTTCGTTGTGTTTGGTGTGCGTAAAGGCAACCCGGAAAAGATCAATGCTCTCGGCGATACCTGCGGCAAACGCATTGCCGTGATGGCGGGGGGGTCAGCGGAACAGGTTATCCGCAAGCAGTCTGAAGTGTGCGTGAAAGACGGCAAACCTGCCGTGACCGTGCAATCTTTCAGCGATCAGCCAACGTCCATTCTGGCGGTGCGTTCCAACCGCTCTGACGCATTCTTCTCTTCTCAGGCGCCGCTGACCTATTTTGTTGAGAAAGCCAATGGCCAACTGGAACTGACCGGTACCGGCCAGCCGAATGGTTTCGGTGATATTTTCCAGGGGACGGTGGTGCCGAAAGACTCAGCGGTGCGGGATGCGATTCTCGCCGGTTATCAGAAGCTGTTTGATAACGGTACCTATGCCATCATCATGAAAAAATGGGGTCTGGAAGGCAACATGATCCAGGCACCGGGCATCAATCTGGCAAAGGCACAACCTAAATGACCGATAAAACGTATAGTTTAAAGCCGGCAGTCAAGGACGACTATACGCAGGATCCACGTCGTAACGTTGAGTTCTCCCATGCGCCACGCAGCGTTGGCCGCTGGGTGGCATGGATTGTGGTGCTGCTGATCGCCGCGGATGTTCTCTGGGGCATCTCGCAGAATAAAAACTTTGAATGGCACGTTGTTGCCCAATGGTTCACGGAAGGTACGGTGATTAAAGGTCTGGGCGTCACGCTCGGCCTGACCGTCGTTTCAATGGTGCTCGGTGTGTTCATTGGTCTGATGCTGGCGATAGCGCGTTTGTCGAACAGCTTATTGCTGCGGCAGCTGGCGGGGCTTTATATCTGGTTCTTCCGGGGTACGCCGCTGCTGGTTCAGCTGTTGTTCTGGTACAACATGTCGACGTTGTTCCCGCGCGTGGTGTTGGGCATTCCGTTTGGCCCTGAATACATGAGCTGGAATACCAATGATTTGATCACACCGCTGACGGCCGCCTTTGCGGGGCTGGCGCTGAATGAGGCCGCGTACATGGCAGAAATCATTCGCGCCGGTTTGCTGTCAGTCGATAACGGTCAGGCTGAAACGGCCCAGGCATTTGGCATGAGTCGTGGTCGTGCGCTGCGCCGGATCATTATTCCTCAGGCCATGCGCTCGATCATTCCGCCTACCGGTAACCAGCTGATCAGTATGATCAAAGCGACGTCGCTGGTCAGCGTCATTGCCATGGGTGACCTGTTATATTCGGTGCAAACCGTTTACAACCGGACCTTCGAAGTGGTGCCGATGCTGATGGTTGCGGTGATCTGGTATCTGTTCATCACGTCGTTGCTTAATCTCGGACAGTCCGCCATCGAGCGTTACTACTCCCGTGGCACGCGCCGCACGTTGCCCAGCGTGAAGCGCCGTCAACATGCTGCGGAAGATAAAGCCGCGCCGATTATGAATTCACCGGGCATGGCCCGAAAGGAGGACTTATGAGTCATTTACCCTCCGACATCGGGTCATCCGAACCGGCGTCACTGGTGGTTGCCCGTAACGTGCATAAAAGTTACGGCGACAATGAAGTGCTGAAAGGCATAGATCTGGATGTGAAACCCAGCGAAGTTGTGGTCATCCTCGGGCCTTCGGGCTCGGGTAAATCGACATTTCTGCGCTGTATCAATCATCTGGAAGATATCGATCGCGGTTCAATCATGGTGGGCGGCGAGCAAATCGGGTATGAGCTGCGTGGCGAGCGGCTGCATAAATTGTCTGAACGGGCGATTGCACGCCAGCGCCGGGATATCGGTATGGTGTTCCAGCAATTCAATCTTTATCCGCACATGACCGTGCTGCAAAATATTATCGAAGCCCCGGTTGGCGTGCATAAAGAGTCGCGGCAGGAGGCGGAAAAATATGCCCGCGAGCTGCTGGAAAAGGTCGGTCTGAGCGATAAAGCCGATGCTTATCCGCGCCATCTCTCTGGCGGACAGCAACAGCGTGTGGCGATTGCCCGCGCGCTGGCGGTGAAACCTAAACTGATGCTGTTCGATGAGCCGACCTCGGCGCTCGACCCGGAACTGGTGGGCGAAGTGCTGTCAACCATGCGGGATCTGGCGAAGCAGGGCTTAACGATGATTGTTGTGACGCATGAAATTGGTTTTGCGAAAGAGGCGGCGGACCGCGTGGTGTTTATGGATCGCGGTGTTGTGGTCGAACAGGGAACGGCGGGCGAGGTGCTGGTTAATCCACAGCATCCTCGCACGCAGGCCTTCTTAAGCCGCTTTATCTGACGGGCAGCGGTGCAACAAAATCCGGGTCAACATCAAGTTTGCAGCGTATTTCCTCCGCCCGATGGCAGAAGTGCTTTATGAGCAGGCAGTTCTCGCTCATAATCGCCGTCGCTGGTCATAATGCGCACAATACTGGATCCGTTCTGTTACATTTTCGGTTTGTATTAGCGTCGTGAATGGCCGTTAATAATGACAGGTTGTTACCGCTGTTTTCTGGCACTCAGTGTAAAGAAGGTATGTATGGAAGGTCTAAGTATTACTAAATTGTTAGTGGTCGGCGTGCTGATCGTTCTGTTGTTCGGTACCAGCAAGTTGCGCTCTCTGGGCGGTGACCTGGGTGCTGCACTGCGTGGCTTTAAGAAAGCGATGAATGATGATGCTACCCCGGCACCTGCGACAGCTGAAAAAACGGCTGAAGAAGAAAAGCGCGTAGAGCATAAAGACTGAGTATTCCGTACTGAAGTCTCTGGTGTGGCGGCCAAAATAAAAAAGGTTGTTCTCGCGAACAACCTTTTTTGCATTCAGGCATAAAGAAGTAACAAAATATTAAGCGCTGAAGGTGACTTCAGCGCCTCAGATTATTTAACTTCCATCCCTTTCGCTTGCAGATCGGCGTGATAAGACGAACGCACGAACGGACCGCAGGCCGCGTGAGTGAAGCCCATTTCCATCGCGGCTTCTTTCATCTGATCGAACTCTTCCGGGCTCACGTAACGTTGCACTGGCAGGTGGTGACGGCTTGGCTGAAGGTACTGGCCGAGCGTCAGCATGGTCACCCCGTGACGGCGCAGATCGCGCATCACTTCGATAATTTCTTCGTTAGTTTCACCCAGACCCACCATCAGGCCTGACTTTGTAGGCACTTCCGGATGCGCTTCTTTGAAACGTTGCAGCAGGGTCAGCGACCACTCGTAGTTTGCCCCCGGACGCACCTGGCGGTAAACGCGCGGAACGTTTTCCAGGTTGTGGTTGAAGACGTCTGGCGGTGTCTCATTGAGAATGTCCAGCGCGCGATCCATACGGCCACGGAAATCAGGCACCAGCGTTTCGATTTTAATCGTCGGGTTTTTGAGACGAATGGCGGCAATACAATCGGCAAAGTGCTGAGCACCGCCGTCGCGCAGATCGTCACGATCAACCGAGGTGATCACCACATAACGCAGGCCCATATCCGCAATGGTCTGTGCCAGTTTTTCAGGCTCGTTAGTGTCTGGCGCGGTCGGGCGTCCATGGGCCACGTCGCAGAACGGGCAGCGGCGCGTACAAATGGCGCCGAGGATCATAAAGGTCGCGGTACCGTGGTTGAAGCATTCTGACAGATTCGGGCAGGCCGCTTCCTCACAAACGGAGTGCAGGCCGTTCTTGCGCAGTGCCGCTTTGATGCCCTGAATTTTGGATGAGTCGGCAGGCAATTTGATTTTCATCCATGCCGGCTTACGTAACATTTCCTGCCGGTCGCTGACCACGGTTTTCACCGGGATTAACGCCATCTTATCTGCATCGCGGTATTTAACGCCGCGTTCCATCTGAATCGGTTTACTCATAGTCTTGCAGCTTCCAGGTTTGTCTCTCGTAACTCGAGATTTTTCAGGACATTCAATGAACTGGCTGATTCATCAAAAAAAGTAGAAATAATGCGGAAATTATATCATTGAAGCATCACTTCGTTCAGCCCTTCGTCATGACATGAAGTGCTAAATGCTGCAAATATTTAACCTGAGTCACACCCTGAGGAGATAATCGCGGGTTATGCATTATCATAATCAACTGAAAATAAAAGGTATTTATCAGGTGTGGCGGGCGAGGCAGGAGGGTGTTAATGGTGTGTAAATTTTTAACTGCCCGTGAAAATTTACAAGAGGAAAACCGGTATTTCCCCGGGCGTCGGCTTTATCTTTCAGACGTTACGAACGAGAACGCTTTTCCTGCCCGGCGAACGCAACATCAATAGCATCGATAATCATGCTCAAGGTTTTGTCGCTCTTGGCGGTTTTGTTGTAATACATGATCACGCTGTATGACAGTGTGGGAATTTCGCAGCTCAGTTTTTGCACTTTGAACGTGGGGGCGAACATATCCACCATCTTTTCCGGCAAAATGCCCAGCAGATCAGTATTGGCAACCATTGAGAGAATATTGATCGCGTTATAGCTGGTGAACACAATCGGGCGATCGGGCAAGGATTCACTGAGCTCAAACTGCATTCTTCTCAGGTCGCTGGCATTGGTCATGATCGTCGTTTGCGGCATGGTCAGCGCCTGTTCAGTCGTCAGCGTTTTGCTCACGGTCGGATGGTTCTCGCGGCACACAAATACGGTGTGATCCGACATCAGCGTGCAGCCCCTGAGCGATTTGTTGAACAACGGGCTGGTGTCGATCACTAAATCGGCACGATGCTGAATCAGCGTATCTTCAGGATCACTGAGCGGAAGGTGCTTCAGTGTGTAGTTACAGTTTATTTTCTCAAGTTCTTTGAGGATCAGCGGGAAAGTAATCAGCGCAATGTAGGGGAAACAACTTACCGTCAGTACGCGAGATTTATCATTATCGTGCGTGAAGTCCAGCCCGGTGAGAATGGCGCTGAGTCCCTGACTGATGTGTTTATGCAAATTAGTGGCATAGGCTGTCGGGCTGATGCCCTGGCCGTTGCGAATAAACAAAGGATCAGGGAAGGTATTGCGTAGCTTTTGAATAGACTGGCTGACCGACGACGGAGTCAGGTTCAGCGCTTTTGCTGCATGAACAATGCCTTTGTGCAGATACACCGCTTCAAAAACTGTCAGCAGGTTGAGATCCAAATTGCGGAGCTTATTCAGGCTGGCACTAATATCTTTATCATCCATAAAACATTCCTGACAGTGTTGAAGACTGTCCCGGCGTGCGGGTGGCCGGGGGTGCGCTTATCCGTAAGCGATCAGATGCTTTGCGATACTTAACCCGGTGATACTAAACCAAATCTCGCCGTAAAACTCGTTATTAGTCGTTTTGCCTGCCTGATACACAATCCGGCATCACAGGGTGGGGGAGGAATATGACTCCGGCCGCCATGGAAGATCATCAACCTGCAGATAATTAAGTTGATGATTAAAGGACTTTACCAGTACAGGCATGACGTCATCAACCGTCAGCCCCGGCTTCTCAAGACTGGCCTGCGTCATTTCCAGCCCGGCGTAACCGCAAGGGTTGATACGATGGAAAGGTTCCAGATCCATATCAATGTTCAGCGCCAGACCATGCAGTGAGCATCCTTTGCGAATGCGCAGCCCGAGAGAGCAGATTTTTTTGCCATCGACGTAGACACCCGGCGCATCGGCACGCGGATAGGCATCAATGGAAAAATGCGCCAGCGTATCGACAACGGTCTGTTCGATGGCGGTAACTAGCTGGCGTACGCCGAGCTTTTTCCGCTTCAAATCTACCATGACGTACATCACCTGCTGGCCGGGGCCGTGGTAGGTCACCTGGCCGCCGCGATCGCTCTGGACAACAGGAATATCACCCGGCATCAGCACGTGTTCTGCTTTGCCCGCCTGACCCTGAGTAAAGACGCGGTGATGCTGAACCAGCCAGATCTCATCAAAAGAGTCGGCTGTACGGTGTTCAGTGAAATGATGCATAGCCAGTGAAACCGGTTCATAAGGCTGCAGGCCAAGCTGGCGCAGTACGATACGTTCTTGCGGATTTTGTGATTGCACGGCGGTTATCGTCATCAGAAGGGAGAAAACCGCGCGAGAGAGTCGCTCAGGCGCGGATCATTCAGAAAGGGCTTACAGCACCATGCGGACAATTTCGATATTACCCAGCTCATCGTACAGGGTTTCGACCTGATCGATGTGCGTGGCAGTGATCGTAATAGAAACGGAGTGGAAATTCCCTTTGCTGCTCGGTTTTACCTGAGGATTGTAATCGCCAGGCGCATGGCGTTGCACGACTTCCACAACCTGGTCCACCAGCTCGGGTTGTGCCAGGCCCATTACTTTGTAGGTAAAGGTGCAAGGGAATTCGAGCAGTTCGTTCAGTTTGGTTTTCATGTGCACTCCAGCGTGTTGTACCGCGTATTAAGTATTGTCTCTGAAAGTATAACTCCCGCCGGAGCGGGAGCTAATATCTATACCCACTATATGGGTACTGTTGCAAACTATTTCAAGCAGGCAAATTAACCAAACCAGTGATGGAACATCAGTTTGATGTAATCCACGATACGCCCGAAGAAACCGCCTTCTTTCACTTCGTTCATGACAACCAGAGGGCGCTCATCAATGGTTTTGCCATCAAGCTGGAAGTTGATCGAGCCGACCACCTGATTTTTCTGCAATGGTGCGTGCAGTTCTGGCGTATTGATGACGTAACTGGCTTTCAAATCTTTCATACGACCGCGAGGGATGGTCAGGTAAGCATCTTTTTCCACGCCCAGCGCCACACGATCGGTATCACCAAACCAGACGGGTTCAGATGCGAACTCTTTGCCTGCTTTGAGCGGAGAAACGGTTTCGAAGAAACGGAAGCCCCAGGTCAGCAGCTTTTTGCTTTCAACTTCACGCCCTTTGTAGGTGTGACCACCCATCACTGCTGAGATCAGACGCATCTGGCCTTCAGTCGCCGAAGCCACCAGGTTGTAACCTGCAGATTCGGTATGACCGGTTTTGATGCCATCCACGTTCAGGCTGTTATCCCACAGTAAACCGTTACGGTTCATCTGGCGGATATTGTTGAAGGTGAATTCTTTCTCTTTGTAGGTAGCGTACTCTTCCGGTACATCGCGGATCAGTGCCTGGCCGATTAACGCCATATCACGCGCCGAGCTGTACTGGCCTTCCGCATCCAGACCATGAACTGTACCGAAGTGGGTATTTTTCAGGCCGAGCGCGTTGACGTAGTTATTCATCATGGCAACAAAGGCGTCCTGACTGCCGGCGACATGGTCAGCCATCGCCACGCAGGCATCATTACCTGATTGTAAAATAATGCCACGGTTCAGTTCAGAAACCGGCACGCGATCGCCCGGTTTGAGGAACATCAGGGAAGAGCCCTTGAAGACCGGGTTGCCGGTTGCCCAGGCATCCTGGCCGACGGTGACGATATCGGTCGGGCTGATTTTACCTGCTTTGATAGACTGACCGATCACGTAGCTGGTCATCATTTTAGTCAGGCTGGCCGGGTCACGACGGGCATCGGCATTCATTTCTGCCAACACTTTGCCGGAGTTGTAGTCGATCAGGACATAGGCTTCTGCATCAATTTGCGGAACGCCAGGGATCATTGTTTTTAAATTAACATCGTCGGCATAAGCGGACGCTGCACTGAAGGAGATAAAGGTGCCAAATGCGAGGCTTTTGACGAGACGTGAAGTGTTTACAAGTTTCATGATCGGGACAACAACATCCGTAGGAGTAGGTGATAAACGTGCGTCACTATAGCAGAAGAGTCAGACGTCAGACATCTGCGATTACCGGCGCTTACTGATTTTTACTTATGAAACAGGGCTTACGCCCTGTTCCAATCGGTTACATACCGGCTGTGACGAAGGATTGCTGCTGTGCTTCGCTGGCCAGTCGTTGTTTCAACTGTTCGGCCTGCTGGCGGGTGCTGAACGGGCCGAGCTGCACGCGATAGGTGCTGCCATTAGCCTGAACTTTTCCTGGCACCGAGAAACGCTGGCTGAGGCTTTTCTGCCAAAGCTGTGCATTTTGCGGATTACTCAGCGCGCCAACCTGAACCATATAGCCTGAGGTCGGGATGGCAGACGTGTGCGCAGGTGCGGCCACGGCAGCCGTCGCGGCGACAGGCGCTGCACTGGCCATTACCGGTGCGGCGACAGGTTCCCTGCTTTCAAGAACGCCATTACGCAGCGGCGTCGGTGCACTGAGGAAACCTCCACTGCCGCTGTTACCGGATTGCGTCGCGGCCGTGACGTTGGCACTTCCACTCTCATCATTTGTGAGCGGGGCAGCGCCTGGATTGCTCAGCGTACTGTTGCTGATCGGACGGACATCCGCAGCATTTACCGGTTCAGCAGACAGCGTTGGCGTGCCCATTTCACTGGCCCCTAAACTCGGGCGCGCGGGCAGCGCGTAAGACTGTTTGGCGACGGTCGTGCCGATGGTGCCCGGCCCTGTCATCGTGCCGTCCTGCGCCACATTAATGAAATCGATACGTACTTTCGTGCTGTTGGTCAGATTCAGGCGATCGGCGGCGGCTTGTGACAGGTCAATAATTTTACCCGGCACATAAGGACCACGGTCATTGACACGCACGACCAGCATGCGGCCGGTTGCCATGTTCGTCACGCGCACATAGCTTGGGATCGGCAGTGTAGGGTGGGCGGCGGTCATGGCGGTCGGATCAAATTCTTCGCCAATCGCGGTCGTGTTCCCGCCGTTTTCTTGCCCGTACCAGGCTGCCTGACCTACCTGCGAGAAGTTGGACGGATCTTTGACGATTTTATAGGTTTTACCGTTAACGGTATAATCCTGCATCGTGCCCTGGTTATAAGGTTCGTAACGCGGATCAGCCCCGCCGATTTCTACCACAGGGCCATTGTAGGCTTGCTGCGGTGCCGGTTGTTGTTGCTGTGTCTCTTCAGTGGCACAACCACTTAACAGCAAACCGATAATGACAGCTCCAAGCCACTCCTTACGCATTGCTCACCTCTATAAATTTTTTGACATCATTTTTCGATGAGTATGTATCGACATGACGATACCAAACCCTGCCATTAGCACGATGAGTGCTGACCCGCCATAGCTGACCAGAGGCAAAGGTACCCCAACCACCGGGACAATACCACTGACCATGCCGATGTTAACAAACACATAGACAAACAGTATAAGCATGAGGCCGCCGGACATCACCCGCCCAAAGGTTGTCTGGGCATGGGCGGCGATCATCAGTCCGCGCATAATCAGGCATAGGTACAGGCCGAGTAACACCAGAACGCCAATCAGCCCCAGTTCCTCGGCAAGCACGGCAAAGATAAAGTCGGTATGGCGTTCCGGCAGGAATTCCAGCTGGGACTGGGTGCCGTGCAGCCAGCCTTTACCGGAGAAACCGCCTGAGCCGATGGCAATTTTCGACTGAATAATGTGATAGCCCGCCCCGAGCGGATCGCTTTCCGGATCCAGCAACATCATCACGCGGTCGCGCTGATAATCGTGCATCAGGAAGAACCACAGAATCGGGATAAAGGCCGCGACCAGAATGGCGGCGACGGCAATCAGTTTCCAGCTCATGCCTGACAGGAAGAGTACAAACAAGCCGGAAGCGGCGATGAGAATGGAGGTGCCGAGGTCGGGCTGTGCCGCCACCAGCAGGGTAGGGATGAAAATCAGCGCCAGCGCAATGGCGGTATTTTTCAGCGAAGGCGGGCAGACATCGCGGTTGATAAAACGCGCCACCATCAGCGGTACGGCGATTTTTGCCAGTTCTGACGGCTGGAATTTAATGATGCCCAGATCCAGCCAGCGCTGCGCGCCTTTACTGATACTGCCGAACGCATCCACCAGCACCAGCAGGAATACGCAGAAAATATAGAGATACGGCGCCCAGCTTTCATAGACGCGTGGCGGGATTTGCGCCATGACCAGCATGATCACCAGACCCATCAGGATCTGGCCGACTTTACGTTCCATCATGCCCATATCCTGACCGCTGGCGCTCCACATCACGAACGCACTGTAGGTCAGTAGCGCAAGAATGATCAGCAGCATCGTCAGGTCGATATGCATTTTCGACCACAATGATCTTTTTTGTTGGTTCTCAGTCATTGCCGGTTAATCACCTTCGGTTCCGGGTGCCACGGGGGCCTCAGCCGGTAATTGTGTCTTGTTGTCGCCCAATAAAATATGGTCGAGGATCTGTCGGGAAATTGTCCCCACCGCCGGACCCGCACCGCCGTTCTCCAGCACCACAGCCACAGCCACGGTGGGCTTGTCGTACGGGGCAAAAGAGGTCATCAGTTTGTGGTCACGCAGATGCTCGGCAATCTTATGCGCATTATAGATTTCATTGGCTTTCAAACCGTAAACTTGTGCTGTACCGGATTTCGCCGCGGCTTTGTAAGGCGCATCAGCAAAATATTTCCTTGCGGTACCGTTCGGCCGGTTGGCTACGCCGTACATGCCGTCTTTGGCAATTTCCCAGTAGCCGGAATGGATATCACCAATTTGCGTGGTTTCTTCCTGGCGATAAGGCACTTGTTTGCCGTCATTTGTGGTACTCAGCAACAGATGCGGTGTTTTGACATCCCCGTCATTGATCAACGTCGTCATCGCCTTCATGATCTGTATCGGTGTGGCGGTCCAGTAGCCTTGCCCGATGCCGACCGGAATGGTGTCACCCTGATACCAGGGTTTCTTAAAGCGTTTAAACTTCCAGTCACGGTTTGGCATATTCCCGCTGCGCTCTTCCGATAAATCGATCCCGGTATAATGCCCGTAACCAAATTTACCCATCCATTCTGAAAGCCGGTCGATACCCATATCGTACGCAACCTGGTAGAAGAAGGTATCGGCGGATTCCTCAAGCGCTTTGGTGACGTTCAGACGCCCGTGCCCCCAGTGTTTCCAGTCGCGATAACGCTTATCCGAGCCTGGTAACTGCCACCAGCCCGGATCAAATAATGAGGTGTTTTTGGTGATCACGCCGGAGGTCAGCGCAGACACAGAAATGTAAGGTTTTACCGTTGAGGCCGGTGGATACACGCCCTGCGTGGTGCGGTTGATCAGCGGTTTATCGGCATCATTTAGCAGCCGGCTGTAATCTTTGCTGGAGATCCCCTCGACGAACAGATTCGGATCGTAGCTTGGGTTGGAAACCAGCGCGCGTATCGCACCATCACGCGGATCGCTCACCACAACCGCCGCGCGGCTGGTGGTCAGAAGTTCTTCGATATACTGCTGCAAAGGCAGATCGATGGTCAGATAAATGTCTTTACCTGCCTGCGGTGGCTCTTCATGCAACTGGCGGATCACCCGTCCACGGTTATTAACTTCGACTTCTTCGTAACCGGTTTTGCCGTGCAGGGTGTCTTCGTAATAGCGTTCGATGCCGAGTTTGCCGATATCATGCGTGGCTGCGTAGTTCGCCAAAATCCCGTCTTTATCCAGACGTTCCACATCACGATCGTTAATTTTCGACACATAGCCAATGACGTGCGTCAGCGCAGATCCATAAGGATAGTAGCGGCGCTGATAGCCTTTTACTTCCACGCCGGGGAAGTGAAACTGGTTTACAGAAAAACGGGCGACCTGAACTTCTGTCAATGCGGTTTTGACCGCAATGGACGTGAAGCGGCGGGAACGCTGACGTTCTTTCTTAAAATTATCGATATCGTCAGAGGTTAAATCGACGATAGGCTTGAGGGCTTCCAGCGTGGCCTGTAAGTCATCCACCTTTTCCGGTACCAGTTCGAGCTGGTAAATGGTGCGGTTTAGCGCCAGGGGGGTGCCGTTGCGGTCATAGATAATCCCGCGGCTGGGCGCAATGGGCACCAGCTTAATCCGGTTATCATTGGAACGGGTCTGGTAGTCCTGAAAACGAACAATTTGCAGGTTATACAGATTGAAGGCCAGGACACCGCTAAGTAGCAGAATGCCTATAAACGCCACCAGTGCACGGCGCACGAAGAGGGCTGATTCAGCCGTATAGTCGCGAAAAGGGTTACGATCTATTTTCATCCCACTACTTAATTCATGTTGCTGACATTCAATTCACCACCCGTTATTCGCGGTGGTATGGATGATTGGTGGTGATACTCCAGGCGCGGTAAAGGCTTTCCGCGACCAGAACCCGAACCAGCGGGTGCGGAAGCGTCAACGGAGAGAGCGACCAGCTCTGTTCCGCCGCGGCCTTACAGGCCGGTGCCAGCCCTTCCGGACCGCCTATCAACAGGCTGACGTTGCGCCCGTCCTGTTTCCAGCGTTCCAGTTGTTGCGCCAGTTGCGGGGTTTCCCACGGTGTCCCTGGAATATCCAGCGTGACAATGCGGTTTCCCTTTCCGACTGCAGCCAGCATCTGTTCGCCTTCTTTTTCAAGAATGCGTTTGATGTCTGCATTTTTCCCACGTTTCCCGGCCGGAACTTCAGTCAGTTCAAACGGCATATCTTTGGGAAAACGGTGCAGATAATCGGTAAAACCGGTTTGTACCCAGTCTGGCATTTTGGTGCCGACGGCGACAAGTTGCAGTTTCACGTATCAGCCCCAGAGTTTCTCGAGCTCGTAAAGCTGACGGCTTTCTTCCTGCATGACGTGAACAATCACTTCACCCAGATCGACAACAACCCAGTCGGCTTCGTTAATGCCTTTTACACCCATTGCATCAATGCCCACGGCTTTGACTTCTTCCACCAGGTGACCGGCGATAGAGACAACGTGACGGCTGGATGTACCGGTACAGATAATCATGCAATCAGTAATACTGGATTTACCTACAACATCAATGGCAATGATGTCTTGTGCTTTCAGGTCATCGACTTTATCGATAACAAAATCTTGGAGCGCTTTACCTTGCAAAGGTTCCCCCTGGGGATGTTTTGAAACACGTTGACTCCATAAGACGTCCGCCGGTGAAGCACCTGAGCGATGATCGTTCTCATGAAGGAGTGGCATAGCGGCAATCTGTAAAACGTCTTAAAGCGTTTAATAATCAATAAATTAAATTGATGAAAGACGCGACGTTATCGGGAGCCGAAATTTAGCGGCGCAGTATACCACGCGATGGCTACGCGCGGTACAAGCCCTGTGATTCTATATAGCGCTCAACGGCGAAAGGCAGCAGATCTGAACAATCAAGACCGGCCTGGCGGCGCTCGCGAATTTGTGTCGCTGAAATATTCAGCAAAGGTGTATGCGCCTGATAAATGAAACCAGCAGGGCGTTGTTTGAGTTTTTGAGGCTCAGTCACCCGGTGGGCATCATACCAGTGCTGGAGCGCCGGTGTATCGAGTTGTTCCTGATAACCCGGTCGTGCCATGACAATCAGGTGGCAAAAATCCAGCAAAGACTCCCAGCGATGCCATTTATGTAAGGTCAACAGCGAGTCCTGGCCAATGATAAACGCCAGAGGACAGCTCTCGCCATGTTCTTTACGTAACGTTGCAAGTGTTTCAATGGTGTACGACGGGGTGTCGACGGACAGTTCCCGGGGATCCACTGAAAATAACGGATTCCCCTCCACGGCCAGTTCTGCCATGCGCAAACGTTGTTGCGGGCTGGCACCGGGTTGCGGGCGATGCGGGGGCACATTGTTGGGAAGTAACGTCACACGTTCCAGACCGATGTCCTGCGCCAGACGCGTGACTGGTTTGAGATGGCCGAAATGAACAGGATCGAAAGTCCCGCCAAAAAAAGCCTGTAACGGCGCAGCATCTTCAGAGGAGAGCGTAGGGATAACCGGCATGGAAATGTCCAAGTCCTGCGTCAGTACGAACTGGCGGGTAAAGGTTTGCCACAAAGTAGCATGGAAAGACTTTCAAGCTCCGGCCAAATGGACTGACCGTAATCCTGCTTGAGCGTAATTTCCATTTGCGTCAGCAAACGTACCGCCCGATAAAGTTCTTCCAGAGATAAACGCTGAAGCGCCTGCGTCACCAGTGTGCGGCGATTTTGCCAGACTTTTTGCTGATCGAACAACGTACGCAGCGGCGTGCTGTCCATTTTACGTTTCAGATTCAGCAACATCAGCAGTTCGCGTTGCACAGTACGCAACAATATCACCGGTTCGCTGTCTTCCTGTTGCAGCTGACGCAAAATATGCCAGGCGCGTTTACTTTTTCCTGCCAGCAGTGCATCAAGCCAGTGATATGGCGTGAAATGCGCCGCATCATTCACGGCCGCTTCTACCCGGGGTAATGTCAGTTTCCCGTCCGGATAAAGCAATGAAAGGCGTTCCAGGGATTGTGCTAAAGCCAGTAAATTGCCTTCGTAGCAGTAGCATAGTAGCTGATTGGCGGGCTCATCGAGCTCAAGCGAAAGGGCTTTTGCACGGCGGGTTACCCAGCGTGGGAGCTGTGCCTGCTCCGGCGTCTGGCAACTGACAAACACGCCTTTATCACTCAGCGCTTTAAACCACGCGCTGTTTTCCTGGCCTTTGGTCAGTTTTGTGCCGCGAAGGACCAGCAAAATATCATCGTGCAGCAGCGTGGTCAGCTTCAGTAACGGTTCTGCCATTGGCGCGGTTGGGCCATTTTCAGGCAGCATCAGCATCAGTGTCTGCCGGCTGGCAAACAGGCTCAGTGCCTGACAGGTGCTGAAAATTGAATCCCATTCGGTATGGGCATCGAGAATAAACGTGTAGTGTTCCTGAAAATCAGCCAGCTGCGCTGCTTTGCGGATGCTGTCCTGACTTTCCTGCAAAAGAAGCGGATCATTGCCACATAACACATAACAAGCGCGCAGCCCCTCACGGAGCTGCGCGTCGAGTTGTTCCGGATAAACTCGGATCATTGTGCCGTTGTGCTGGCCGGTGTCGTTGATACCGCAGGGGTAACAGACGACGGGGACGTCATGGCATCAGAGGATTTGCTGGCAGAGGAACCGGTAGTGATCACTTCTACCTGACCATCAACTTGCTCTGCTTTACGCATTTCCGACGCGTGGACCGTTAATAATTTACGGATCAGTTGTTGAGCGGCCTGCTGACGCATCTCCTCCAGGATAATCTCCTGTTCGTTATCTTTTGCCAACGCCGTTAACGGGTTATCAAAGAATGAACGGAAGACGGTCACGTGGAGCGGATAGATGTCTTTACCCGGCATCAGAACCGTCGCGCTGACGCTCATCTGCATCTGATACTCAGCCGTTTTACCGTCCTGGAATACCGAGGCAGTAGTCTGACCGCTTAGTTCAGGCCCGATTCGCAGTGATGGAATATCTTTGTGCTTACCGGTTGGATCATCAACGATCGTCACATTGCTTAAACGCAATTGTGAACGGATATCCCGCGTTAACGGCCCGTACGGATCCCCGCTGTCCAGAACGATAGTTTGCAGTTCGTCAGGCACATTGGTTTTTCCACGTAAGTGGAATCCACAGCCTGCGGTAACCATAACTGCTGCGGTCAGCAGCAGTGTCACTATTCGATGTCGCACAGCTCCTCCTTGACTCAACCTACAACCAGGTTAAGCAGTTTGCCCGGGACGTAGATTACTTTGCGAACCGTAACCCCATCCAGATATTTAGCGACCAAATGTTCTTCTGCCGCACGCTCGCGCACTTGTTGCTCGGTAGCATCAGCGGCTACGGTGATTTTAGCACGCACTTTACCGTTCACCTGCACAACGACCAGTTTGGAGTCTTCGACCATAGCCTGTTCATCAGCCTGTGGCCACGGTGCGGTATCCACATCACCTTCGCCGTTGAGCGCCTGCCAGAGGCTGAAGCACACGTGCGGAGTGAACGGATAAAGCATGCGAACCACGGCCAGCAGGGCTTCCTGCAGCAGGGCGCGATCTTGTTCGCTTTCCTGCGGCGCACGGCCCAGCTTGTTCATCAGTTCCATCACAGCGGCAATCGCGGTGTTGAAGGTCTGACGACGGCCGATATCATCGGTCACTTTCGCAATGGTTTTATGCACATCACGACGCAAATCTTTCTGCGCTTCGTTCAGTGACGCAACATCCAGCGCGGCGGTGGCACCTTTTTGTGAATGCTCAAAGGCCAGTTTCCAGACACGTTTGAGGAAGCGGTTAGCCCCTTCAACGCCGGACTCCTGCCATTCCAGCGTCATTTCTGCCGGAGAAGCGAACATCATAAACAGACGTACGGTGTCTGCGCCGTATTTCTCGACCATAACCTGAGGATCGATGCCGTTGTTTTTAGACTTGGACATCTTGCTCATACCGGCATACACCAGCTCACGGCCCTGCGGGTCGGTCGCTTTAGTGATACGGCCTTTCTCGTCACGCTCAACGGTGGCATCTACCGGGGAAACCCAGACGCGTTCGCCGCTGTTGCCGGTGTAATAGAAGGCATCAGCCAACACCATGCCCTGACACAACAGACGTTTTGCCGGTTCGTCAGAATCAACCAGACCCGCATCGCGCATCAACTTGTGGAAGAAGCGGAAGTACATCAGGTGCATGATGGCGTGTTCGATACCGCCCACATACTGATCAACCGGCAGCCAGTAGTTGGCCGCAGCCGGATCCAGCATACCTTCATCGTATTGCGGACAGGTGTAGCGTGCGTAGTACCAGGAAGACTCCATGAAGGTGTCAAAGGTGTCGGTTTCACGCAGACCCGGCATGCCGTTCACGGTGGTTTTTGCCCACTCAGGGTCAGCTTTGATTGGGCTGGTGATGCCGTCCATGACCACATCTTCCGGCAGAATGACCGGCAGTTGATCTTCTGGTGTCGGGATCACGGTGCCGTCTTCCAGCGTGATCATCGGGATAGGGGCGCCCCAGTAACGCTGACGGGAAACCCCCCAGTCGCGCAGACGGTAGTTAACTTTGCGCTGACCGACACCCTGAGCAACCAGTTTGTCAGCAATGGCATTGAAACCGTCTTCGTGGTTCAGCCCGTCGAATTCGCCTGAATTGAACAGCGTGCCTTTCTCGGTCATCGCTTCTGCGGTGATTTCAGGATGGCTGCCATCGGCGTTCAGGATAACCGGTTTGATTTGCAGGTTATATTTGGTGGCGAATTCCCAGTCACGCTGGTCGTGACCCGGAACGGCCATCACTGCGCCGGTGCCGTATTCCATCAGAACGAAGTTAGCGACCCAGATTGGCAGCTTTTCACCGGACAGCGGGTGAATAGCAAACAGGCCGGTTGCCATGCCTTTTTTCTCCATTGTCGCCATTTCTGCTTCGGCCACTTTGGTATTACGGCATTCGTCGATGAAATCGTTCAGGGCAGGATTGTTTTGTGCACCTTGTTGCGCCAGCGGATGACCCGCGGCTACGGCGACATAAGTCGCGCCCATGAAGGTGTCCGGACGGGTGGTGTAAACCGTCACTTTTTCGTCGCTGTCTGCCACGTCAAAAGTGATTTCCACGCCTTCGGAACGGCCAATCCAGTTGCGCTGCATGGTTTTCACCTGCTCCGGCCAGCTTTCCAGCGTGTCCAGATCGTTAAGCAACTGATCGGCGTAATCGGTGATTTTGATAAACCACTGTGGAATTTCTTTGCGTTCTACTTTGGTATCACAACGCCAGCAGCAGCCGTCAATCACCTGTTCGTTCGCCAGAACGGTCAGATCATGCGGGCACCAGTTCACCGCGGAAGTCTTCTTATAAACCAGGCCTTTTTCATACAGCTTGGTGAAGAACCATTGTTCCCAGCGGTAGTAATCGGGTTTGCAGGTCGCAATTTCGCGATCCCAGTCATAGCCGAAGCCCAGCAGTTTTAGCTGGTTCTTCATGTATTCAATATTTTCGTACGTCCATGGCGCAGGGGCAGTGTTGTTTTTCACCGCCGCGCCTTCAGCTGGCAGGCCGAATGCATCCCAGCCGATTGGCTGCAGAACGTTTTTACCGAGCATGCGCTGATAACGGGAAATCACGTCACCGATGGTGTAGTTGCGCACGTGCCCCATGTGGAGGCGGCCTGACGGGTAAGGCAACATGGAGAGACAGTAGTACTTCTCCTTGCCAGGCTGTTCGGTAACTTTGAAAGTTTGCTTCTCTTGCCAGTGAAGCTGAACGTGTGACTCGATGTCTTCTGGACGGTATTGCTCTTGCATGGCGGCCGGTGGTCCTGTGAGTGAAAACAGCTACGCCTGTAGCTCAAAAAGTTTTAATCAAAAGATCCGCATAGCATAGCCGATAAGCAGAGGCAGCAACAACACCCAGCGACGGGCTAACGGGGATTTCTGCCCGCATATGGCCCATTATTCACAATCTGCGAAGCAGGCCGGGATAATCTTCGCCACGGATCAGGGATTTACGACTAAAATAAAGACAAGTAAGCAACTGCCGGGTGAACGGTTATGTGTGTTCAAGGAGAGGAAATGATGAGCAATATTACCCAAAATTACCGTCAGTTAGTCACTTCGCTGACTGAGCGATTAAAAAATGGTGAACGTGATATCAGTGCGCTGGTACAGGATGCCCGCGTACGTTTGCAGGAGGAAGGCAAGCTGTCTGAAATCCAGATTGAACAGTTAACCTCCGCCGTGCGGCGTGATTTGCATGAATTTGCCCGTAATTATACCGAGAACCAGCAGGCCGTCGCTGATGACAGCACCGACAGCGTGTTTATGCGGGTACTGAAAGAAAGTCTGTGGAAAGAGCTGGCGGACATGACCGACAAAACGCAGCTTGAATGGAAAGAAGTCTTTAAAGACGTAAATCATCACGGTGTGTATCACAGCGGGGAAGTGGTGGGGCTGGGGAATCTGGTGTGTGAGAATTGCCAGTTCAGCCTGGCGGTGTATACGCCTGAAATCCTGAGTAAATGCCCTAAATGCGGACATACTGAATTTTCACGCCATGCTTTTGAACCTTGATTGATAAGTCAGCCTGCACCGGGTTCTCCCGGTAGCAGGCTGAATCATCTTATCAGTGCAGAATTTTTGCCAGGAAGTCACGGGCACGATCGGATTGCGGATTATTGAAGAAGTCGTCTTTATTCCGGTCTTCCACAATTTTTCCTTCATCCATGAAGATCACGCGGTTAGCCACTTTGCGGGCGAAGCCCATTTCGTGGGTCACCACCATCATCGTCATGCCTTCGTTTGCCAGCTCAACCATGACGTCCAGCACTTCGTTGATCATTTCCGGATCGAGCGCGGAGGTCGGTTCGTCAAACAGCATGGCGATAGGATCCATACACAGTGCACGGGCAATCGCCACGCGCTGCTGCTGTCCCCCGGAAAGCTGACCGGGGAATTTGTTGGCGTGCGCAGATAACCCCACACGATCCAGCAGTTTCAGCCCTTTGTCTTTTGCTTCCGCCTGATTACGTTTCAGCACTTTGACCTGAGCCAGCGTCAGGTTGTCGATGATGGACAAGTGCGGGAACAGTTCGAAATGCTGAAACACCATGCCGACTTTCGCCCGCAGCTGCGCCAGATTGGTTTTCTTGTCGTTCACCTGCGTGCCGTTAACCAGAATCTCCCCTTTTTGCACGGGCTCGAGGCCATTAACGGTTTTAATCAGCGTCGATTTACCTGACCCGGACGGCCCGCAAACCACCACAACTTCACCTTTTTTAACTTCGGTACTGCAATCGGTGAGCACCTGGAAGTGCCCGTACCATTTAGAAACATTCTTCAGTGAAATCATGAAACGGTCCTTTTCTTCAAATAGCGCACCAGCAAGGAAGCGGAAAGGCTGATAACAAAGTAAATAAGTCCTGCAAACAACACCATCTCCACCAGCGTACCGTCACGGTCACCAATGTTGGAGGCGCTGCGGAAGAAGTCTGCGAGGCCGAGCACATAGACCAGCGAGGTATCCTGGAACAACACGATGGCCTGCGTCAGCAGCAAAGGCACCATCGCACGGAAGGCCTGCGGCAGGATAACCAGCTTCATCGACTGCCACTGGGTCATGCCCAGCGCCAGTGCGGCAGAAGACTGCCCGCGGGCGATACTGATGATCCCTGCACGGATAATCTCTGAGTAATAAGCCGCTTCAAATAACGCAAATGCCACCATCGCGGAAATCAGGCGGATATCGGTTTTCGGTGACAGCCCGAGCACTTTCTGCAGAAAGCCCGGCACAATCAGATAAAACCACAACAGCACCATCACCAGGGGAACGGCACGGAACAGATTGACGTACGCCGTGGCAAACCAGCTGATCGGTTTGAAGGTCGACAGACGCATTACCGCCAGCAGGGTACCCCAGAGGATCCCCACGACAATCGCCAGTGAAGTGATCTTGAGGGTAATGACCATGCCTTGCCACAGATAGGGCAGGCCGGGGCCAATAGAACTCCAGTCAAATTCATGCATATTTATTTACCTCCCATGTTGCCCGGCAGGCGGACTTTACGTTCTACAAAATGCATCAGCAGCATAATCACCGCATTAATGAGGACGTAGGCGACGGTAATGGCAGTAAATGATTCATACGCATGCGCAGAGTAATCAAGCAGCTTACCGGCCTGTGCCGCCATATCCACCAGACCGATGGTTGAGGCAATGGCGGAGTTTTTCACCAGATTGACCATCTCGGAGGTCATCGGTGGCACGATCACACGGTAGGCATTTGGCAGCAGCACATAACGGTAGGTTTGAGGCAACGTCAGCCCCATCGCCAGACCGGCATTGCGTTGTCCGCTGGGTAACGACTGGATGGCGGCGCGTACCTGCTCGCACACGCGGGCAGCGGTAAACAGGCCGAGACAGATAACGGAAGAAGTGAAGAACTGCACGTTCGGCGCGAGTTCTGATTTGAACCACATGCCGATGTTTTCCGGCAACAGCTCAGGCACCACCAGATACCAGATAAAGAATTGCACAATCAGCGGCACGTTACGGAACAATTCAACGTAACAGGTACCGATGCCGGAGAGAAAACGGTTGGGGACGGTACGCAAAATACCGAACAGGGAGCCGACGAAGAAGGCAATAATCCAGGCACAAATCGACAACGCGACCGTGACCTGAAATCCATTCCAAATCCAGCCCAGATAGGTGGTATTGCCGAAGGGGGCGTCTTGCAGGAAGATGCCCCAGTTCCAATCTATTGACATAAAAACTCCATGACACGGGTAATAAACTACCCCTCTGAGTGATGACGTAACCATAAACATGGGTGAGTGGCGGAAAAAATGCGGGGTGGGGAACGACCACCCCGCATCTGGTCTGTCTGTCCTTTCGGACCATCATCACAAGCTGGTTGGCCAGCCTTTATTTTTAATACCCGGTACTACCCGTCTGCTTACTATTACAGTGCTTTATCGTTTGGTGCTTTGAACAGGGCTTTCATGTCGTCAGACAATTCAAAGTTCATGTTCAGGTTTTTCGGAGGAATAGGTTTTTTGAACCAGGTTTCAAACCACTTGGTTGCTTCACCGGAGGTTTGCGCCTTCACGATGGTGTCATCAACCAGTTTTTTGAATTCCGCATCGTCTTTACGCATCATGCAGCCGTAAGCTTCTTTCGACTGCGGCGTACCGATGATTTCCCAGTTATCAGGTTTTTTGGCTTTGGCACGTTCGCCCGCCAGCAGTGCATCATCCATCATGAACGCTACCGCACGGCCTGTTTCCAGCGTACGGAAAGAGTCACCGTGGTCTTTGGCGCTGATAATGCGCAGATCCAGTTTCTTCTCTTCGTTCAGTTTGTTCAGCAGCACTTCAGAGGTGGTGCCGGAGGTGACCACGACGGTTTTGCCTTTCAGGTCAGAGAAATCTTTGATGTCTGAGCCTTTTTTGACTAACAGACGGGTGCCGATAACGAAGATGGTGTCTGAGAAGGCCGCTTGTTGCTGACGTTCCAGATTATTGGTGGTTGAACCACACTCAAAATCGTAAGTGCCGTTTTGCAGCAGCGGGATACGGTTTTGCGAGGTGATTGGCATCATTTTTACTTGCAGGTTTGGCAGGTCCAGCTTTTTCTTGACTGCATCAACGATAGCGTTGGAATAGTCCTGTGAATAACCTACGACTTTCTGTTCGTTATTGTAGTAAGAGAATGGCACCGAGGACTCACGGTGACCGACGACGATAACGCCATTATCTTTAATTTTTTTCAGAGTGCCGGTCAGTTCTTCCGCGTGGGCAAAGCTGCTTGCGGCAACGCTTGCCAACAGTACTGATAACGCCAATTTGCGCAATTGCATGTCCAACTCCTTGCTGTCATTAGGGATCCAAACTCAGGGATCAGAAAGTGCTAATGCCTCGTCATATGAAGCTAGAAAATAACTGAATGTGAAATTTATGAAACAACATTGTTTCTTTTTTGAGACGGGGCGCGCACCAAATCAAAGCAGACAACAGGCCATGCACTTCAAAAGTGCATGAGGAACAGCCTTTTTGTACCAAAATGATGCAAGACGTCAAAAAATGTCACTAATCAGATATCTTTCAAACAGATGTAGCAAAACGCGTGCCAGTTGGCCTGATTTAACTTCGAAGGCAAATTAAAATTCAGCGCTTAATACCGCCTTTCAAACAATCGGCAGCAGGTAACAGGGAGGGATTTTGCAGGCAGGGAAGGGGGTGCGACAAAAAAGAACAGGCGCCCGAAGGCGCCTGACAGTATAGCCCTGTCTTAACAGGGCTTATTGATGACTTACGTCAGGGGATGATCTGGCCTTTACGACGTCCCAGCCAGATAGCCACAACGGCCATGAGCAGGGTCACAAACCACACCGGCCACCAGCCCATGCGTGCGTAAGGGGTCATGCCGGTAGTTGGCGTAACCTTCACGTTCAGCACCTGACGGGTAAACTGCGGGATTTCAGCCGTAACGTCACCCTGCGCATTCACAACCGCGGTAACACCGTTGTTAGTGCTGCGCAGCAGAGGGCGCCCCAGTTCCAGTGAACGCATGCGCGCCATCTGGAAATGCTGCCACGGACCAATCGAATGGCCGAACCAGGCATCGTTGGAAATCGTCAGCAGAAAGTTAGTATCCGGTTGCAGGTTATCGCGCACCTGTTCACCAAATACCACTTCATAGCAAATCGCGGTGGTCAGATTAAGGCCGCTGACCATCAGTGGTTTCTGGACGTACGCCCCGCTGGTCAGCCCCGACATCGGTAAATCGAAGAACGGTGCCAGAGGGCGCAGTATGGTTTCCAGCGGCACGAATTCCCCGAACGGTACCAGATGATGTTTGTTGAAACGGTTGTCGTCCGGATAGCGATAAGACTGCTCGCCGCCGAGCACAATGGCGCTGTTATACACCTTCATGCCTTCTTCATTGCGACGGGCATCAATAACGCCGGTAACCAGCTGCGTACCGTGCGAGCGGTAAATGTTATCCACCATACTCAGGAAGGCTTGCTGATCGGATTCAATATCTGAAATTGCTGATTCCGGCCAGATGATCATATTGGCTTTGCCAAGGTACGGGCGGCTGAGATCCAGATAGGTTTGCAAAGCACTTTCCAGCGCTTTCGGATCCCACTTCATCGACTGTGGAATGTTGCCCTGAACCAGCGCGACATCCACCGTTTTGTCCGTCTGTTCCTGATACCAGTGAACGTAACGCAACGGCCACGGCAGCATTAACATGGCCAGCGCAATGATTCCCGGCGTGATGCGCCGCTGGTGGAATGCGTAAACCAGCAGGCCACTCAACGACGTCAGCAGCAGCGTAATGCCATCAACACCGGTGATCGGCGCGAGGCCTTTCAGCGGACCGTCGATCTGGCTGTAGCCAAATTGCAGCCACGGGAAACCAGTCAGCACCCAGCCACGCAAAAACTCGGTGATTTGCCATAGGGCGGGCGCGGCAAGCGCCAGTTTCCACCAGGTTGTCTTCGGCCACAGTTTGCTGAATACGCCGGCAAACAGCATGGTGTAAAGCGACAAATACGCCGCCAGCAAAACCACCAGAAACAGGTTGATGGCTTCCGGCATGCCGCCAAAGGTGGCGATACTGACATACACCCAGTTTACGCCACTGCCAAAAAGACCCATTCCCCAGAAGAAGCCGATCAGCGAGGCCTGAGACGGGCGGCGATCCAGCGTTAATGCCAGCAGGCCGCAGAGCGAGACAATCGCAGCAGGCCAGAAGTCATAAGGGGAAAAGGAGAACGTGCCACAGGCACCGAATAAGAGCGCCAGCAGGGCGCGAACCCGCTGGCGTTGGTATAAAGAGGCAATTGCCATGGAGAATTATTCTTCCAGTATTGGTTGCGGCGCGTCGTCCGGTATTTTTACGTGAACCTGAATGATACGGCGGCTGTCTGCCATCGCAACCTTGAACAGGTAACCGTCAATTTCAATGCTTTCACCACGGGCCGGTAAATGGCCGAATGACTGCATGACCAGACCACCAATAGTATCAACTTCGTCGTCACTGTAATTTGTCTGGAACACTTCATTGAAGTCTTCAATCGGCGCGAGGGCGCGAACAGTATACGTGTGACGGCTGAGCTGGCGGATATCCAGATCTTCCGCTTCGTCATACTCATCATCGATTTCGCCGACAATCAGTTCGAGGATATCTTCGATGGTTACCAGACCGGAAACGCCGCCGAATTCATCAACGACAATCGCCATATGATAACGCTGGGAGCGGAATTCTTTCAGCATGCGGTCGACGCGTTTGCTCTCAGGAACTACCACGGCGGTTCTCAGCACTTTATCGATGCTGAATGGCTCAGACGTTGTGCGCATAAACGGCAGCAAGTCTTTGGCCATCAGGATGCCTTCAATGTGATCCTTATCTTCGCTGATCACCGGGAAACGTGAGTGGGCAGATTCGATGATGACATCGAGGCACTCTTCCAGCGGTTGATTGCGTTTAAGCGTGATCATTTGAGAACGGGGGATCATGATGTCCCGGACGCGCTGCTCGGCGATATCCATCACGCCTTCCAGCATGTCACGGGTATCGGGGTCGATCAGATCGTTTTGTTCTGAATCACGGATCAGCTCAACCAAATCGCCACGGTTTTTCGGTTCACCGTGAAAAAGTTGGCTAAGGATAAGGGAAAAGAAGCCCTTCTTGGGACTGGGGCTGTCACTATTTTGTGAATGGTCATCGCTCATGGCGTTTGGTTTGTTTTACTCGTGTTAGTGAAAAATATTTAGCTCGCTTAGTAAACGCCGATGGAAAGGAGAACTCTCCTTTCCATCGGGTTGCTATAGACAGAACTAATCTCAGTTATCTTCTTTCTCTGAAATATACGGGTCCGGATAACCCAGCCCCTGCATGATCTCAGTTTCAATCGATTCCATTTCTTCGGCTTCTTCGTCAACGATATGGTCATACCCCAGCAAATGCAAACTGCCGTGAATAACCATATGTGCCCAGTGTGCCAGCAACTCTTTTTCCTGCTCTTTGGCTTCCTTCTCGACGACCTGACGACAAATGATCAAATCGCCCAGCAGCGGCATTTCCATGCCCGGAGGAGCTTCGAACGGGAAGGATAACACGTTGGTCGGTTTATCCATGCCACGATACGTCATATTAAGTTCATGGCTTTCAGGGATATCGACCAGACGAATGGTGACTTCTGATTCTTCCTGAAACTGTGGAAGCACGGCTTCCAGCCATGTCTGGAAGTCATTTTCTGACGGTAAACCTGCTGTCTCTTCACAGGCAATTTGTAGATCGAGGATTACCGTATTCATTGACTGACCTGTTGGGATGAAATGTGTTCATGTTTACGCTCTGCGGTAATCGCATCGCGGCGTTTCTGATCTTCTTCTTCCCAGGCTTCGTACGCGACAACGATACGCGCCACGACAGGGTGGCGAACCACGTCTTCACTGTGGAAAAAGTTAAAGCTTAGCTCTTCAACCGACGACAGCACCTCAATGGCGTGGCGCAGACCGGATTTCTGATGGCGCGGTAAGTCAATTTGCGTCACGTCGCCGGTGATCACCGCTTTGGAGTTGAAACCAATACGGGTCAGGAACATCTTCATCTGTTCAATAGAGGTGTTCTGGCTTTCGTCGAGAATAATAAAGGCGTCATTGAGTGTACGGCCACGCATGTAGGCCAGCGGGGCGACTTCAATCACGTTGCGCTCAATCAGCTTTTCGACTTTCTCGAAACCGAGCATTTCGAACAGTGCGTCATACAGCGGGCGCAGGTACGGGTCAACTTTCTGGCTGAGATCGCCAGGCAGGAAGCCCAGTTTTTCACCGGCTTCTACTGCCGGGCGGGTCAGAAGAATGCGACGCACTTCCTGACGCTCCAGCGCATCAACGGCAGCGGCCACCGCCAGATAGGTTTTACCCGTACCCGCCGGACCGATACCAAAGGTGATGTCGTGATCGAAAATATTGGCGATGTACTGCGCCTGATTCGGCGTACGCGGTTTCACCATCCCACGTTTGGTTTTGATGATGACCGATTTGCCGTAGTCAGGCACACTTTCTGCGGTTTGCTCAAGCACCCGGCTTTCTTTAATGGCCAGATGGATTTTCTCAGGATCGATATCCTGAGTTTCACCACGCACCGGTGCCGTGTCGACGTATAAATCACGCAGGATGTCTGCCGCTGCGGCGACGGCCAGGCTTTTACCGACCAGTTTAAATGCGTTATCACGACGGTTGATTTCCACGCCCAACCGGCGTTCCAGTTGTTTGATGTTGTCATCAAACGGCCCGCACAGGCTCATCAGGCGCTGATTGTCTTCGGGCTCCAGTAAAATCTCTTGTGTTACAACGTTCAAACGAATCCTCTGGGCCACTTTGGACCTGTTGCGATTTTACCCGGCTGCGAACTGCTGACAGCCGTTAACCATACCTGAGTTAATAATACATCCCCTTGGCAAAATATGCTGCGCTGCGGCGAGCGTTGCAGGGACCTTCATTCGAATATGCGGCCTGTCACGAAAAATTAAACCCTTCTGACGGCCGTAATGTGGAAATTCATAAATGAAAACAGGACGCCAAAGCGCCCTGTGCAGGTTTTTTAATGCATTACTTTGATGATTCAGGGTTGATACATTCCAACGCCTAATTCATTTTCTTTACGCGTACGGGCGATCACAGATTGCGGCGATTCATGCAGGCGCAGCGCCATTTGCTCTTCGGTCCGCACGACTACGCCACGCAACGAGTTGGTATACACATCGACGATTTCTACGTCGACAAATTTACCAATCATGTCGGGGGTGCCTTCAAAGTTGACCACGCGGTTACACTCCGTGCGCCCGGTCAGCTCCATAATATCCTTACGCGATGTTCCTTCGACCAGAATACGCTGAACTGTGCCGAGCGTGGCGCGACTAAAGCGCATGACCTGTTGCGTAATTCTGTCCTGCAACAGCGCCAGACGCTGTTTCTTCTCGTCCATAGCGACATCATCGACCATGTCTGCAGCGGGGGTGCCGGGGCGTGGTGAGTAGATGAAGCTGAAGCTGACGTCGTAATTGACCTGTGCAATCAGGTCCATGGTGCGTTCAAAATCATCGTGGGTTTCGCCAGGGAAGCCGATGATGAAGTCAGAACTGAAATGGATATCCGGACGGGCAGCGCGTAATTTGCGGATGGTCGATTTGTATTCCAGCACCGTATGAGGGCGTTTCATTATGGTCAGGATTCGGTCCGAACCGCTCTGAATTGGCAGATGCAGGAAGCTCACCAGCTCCGGCGTATCTTTATACACCTCAATGATATCGTCAGTGAATTCAACCGGATGGCTGGTGGTAAAGCGAATGCGGTCAATGCCGTCAATCGCGGCAACCAGACGCAGCAATTCTGCAAACGTACAGATCCCACCTTCAAACGCTTCGCCGCGATAAGCGTTCACATTCTGCCCGAGCAGATTAACTTCACGTACGCCTTGCGCCGCCAGTTGCGCGACTTCAAACAGAACGTCATCACAAGGACGGCTGACTTCCTCGCCACGTGTGTAAGGCACGACGCAGAAACTGCAATATTTGTTGCACCCTTCCATAATAGAGACGAACGCTGTCGGGCCATCGGCACGGGGTTCTGGTAAACGGTCGAATTTTTCGATTTCCGGGAAGCTGATGTCCACGACAGGGCTGTGCGTTCCGCGCACATGATTCACCATTTCCGGCAGGCGGTGCAGGGTCTGCGGGCCGAAGACGATATCCACGCACGGCGCGCGCTTACGCAGTAACTCACCTTCCTGAGAGGCCACGCAGCCGCCGACACCGATAATCACATCCGGGTTTTTCTTTTTGAGTAATTTCCAGTGGCCGAGCAGACTGAACACTTTCTCCTGAGCTTTTTCCCTGATTGAACAAGTGTTGAGCAGGAGAATATCTGCCTCTTCAGCATTATCCGTCAGCTGATAACCGTGGGTGCTTTCGAGAAGGTCTGCCATTTTGGATGAATCATATTCATTCATCTGGCAGCCCCAGGTTTTGATGTGCAGTTTTTTAGTCATCAGCGTGTCAGTACTCAATACGGAGGAAAAAACGGATGTTTGGCAATGCCGTAATGCATAGCGCAGTTCAGGGAAACTATTGTAAACCCTCACTCCGGTGGTGACCAGTGCAGGAAAGCAGCTTAGGTTCGGATACAGACACAAAAATCCGGTACACTTTGCTCAATGAACTGAATAAAAAGCCGGAATAAAATGAATAATCCTGAGAAGTTATTTGATGCAGTGATTGTCGGTGGCGGGATGGTGGGGGCCGCGGCGGCGCTCGGTCTGGCACAGCAGGGCCTGCAGGTGGCATTGATCGAGAATGAAGAGCCTGCCGGATTTGACCCGTCAGCACCGGCTGATTTACGCATCTCCGCCATTGGCTGTGCATCTGCACGCTTTTTACAGAAACTGGGTGCGTGGCATGCCGTTGAAAAAATGCGCTCCGTGCCTTACCGCCGCCTGGAAACCTGGGAGGTCGATGGCTCCGAAGTGAAGTTTGATGCGCAGTCCCTGGGGTTGCCGGAGCTCGGGTTCATGGTAGAAAACCGTGTGCTTCAGCTTGCTCTGTGGCAGCAGTTTGATGCCTGTCCGAATCTTGCCCGTTTTTGCCCGGCAAAATTGCGCCATCTCTTAAAGCATGACGACAATACCTGGTCGCTCCAGCTAACCACCGGTGAGCTGCTGCATACGCAGCTGGTGATTGCTGCTGATGGGGCAAACTCGCTGGTGCGCCAGCTCGCGGGGATTGGAGTGGATGGCTGGCAGTATCGTCAGAACTGCATGCTGATTAATGTCGAAACACAAACGCCGGATCAGGATGTTACATGGCAGCAATTCTTTCCGTCAGGTCCGCGGGCTTTCCTGCCACTGTTTGGGCACCAGGCCTCGCTGGTCTGGTACGACAGCCCGCAGCGTATCCGTTATTTGCAAACGCTGAACATGAAACAGCTGAGCGCAGAAATTATGCAGGCCTTTCCGGCGCGGCTTGGAAAGGTTCAGGCGCTGTCTGCCGGGGCTTTCCCATTGGTTCGCCGCCATGCCCAGCGCTATGTCTTACCGGGGTTAGCCCTGGTCGGTGACGCAGCGCATACCATCAACCCGCTAGCCGGGCAGGGCGTGAATCTGGGCTATCGTGACGTTGAGTCGTTATTATCCGTGCTGGAAAAAGCGCGTGATCATGATGAAGCCTGGAGCAGCGAAAAGGTGTTGTTGCGTTATCAGCGTCAGCGACGTCTGGATAATTTGCTGATGCAAAGTGGAATGGATTTGTTCTACACCGCGTTTAGCAATGATTTGGCGCCAGTGAAAGCCTTGCGTAATCTGGCGCTGATGACTGCTGAGCGCGCCGGTGGCCTGAAGACGAAAGCATTAAAGTACGCACTGGGGATCTGACGATCAGAAGGCTGGCAGAATCTTCTCTGCCAGCTTAAACATGGCAGAAAAATAACGCTCAGAAATGCAAAAGGCCCGCAAAATGATTTGCGGGCCTTTCTAATGTGGCTGGGGTGCCAGGATTCGAACCTGGGTATGCTGGTATCAGAAACCAGAGCCTTACCGCTTGGCGACACCCCAATGGTGTTTCTTACTGCTTTCTACAATTGAACTCTTTAATAAGAATGCTCAGTTGTAAAATGGTGGCTACGACGGGATTTGAACCTGTGACCCCATCATTATGAGTGATGTGCTCTAACCAGCTGAGCTACGTAGCCAAATTTTACTGATTTACTTCAAAACTTCAAGCACTAATTTAACTAACTTAATAATAAATTTCAAGTGCTTACCAGCGAAAAGAAGAAGTATGGCTGGGGTACCTGGATTCGAACCAGGGTATGCTGGTATCAAAAACCAGTGCCTTACCGCTTGGCGATACCCCAACAGTACAACAACTTCAAACTGGGTTTTCTCTGCTGACACATCAAAGACATGACAATAAAGAAATGGCTGGGGTACCAGGATTCGAACCTGGGAATGCTGGTATCAAAAACCAGTGCCTTACCGCTTGGCGATACCCCAACTGTGCTACCGATGTCCGGAAATGGTGCGGGAGGCGAGACTTGAACTCGCACACCTTGCGGCGCTAGAACCTAAATCTAGTGCGTCTACCAATTTCGCCACTCCCGCAAAAAAGATGGTGGCTACGACGGGATTCGAACCTGTGACCCCATCATTATGAGTGATGTGCTCTAACCAACTGAGCTACGTAGCCATCTTTTTTCGCGCTACCTTCATCGGCGTTGCGGGGCGCATTATGCGTATATGACCGTTTTGCGTCAACACCTTTTTTGGAGAAAAAGCGTTGATGGCGTTCATTTGTCTGGCTTATAACCACTCTGGTGATTAATTGGGCAAAAGACATTATTTTTATTGGCTTTACCCATAAAAAAATGGGCCAAAAGTGGCCCATTAATGAAGGGAAGAGTAACTCTGAAATCGATTATTTGTAGGCAGACTGGTGTACGCCCACCGCACGGCCAGAAGGATCGTCCATGTTTTTGAACGCTTCATCCCATTCGATGGCTTTCGCAGAAGAACAGGCCACTGAAGGGCCGCCAGGCACGCATTCTGCCGCGCTTGGAACCGGGAATAACTCTTCAAAAATCGTACGGTACAGGTAGCCTTCTTTCGAGGTCGGCGTGTTGTACGGGAAACGGAAATGTGCAGTTTCGAGTTGTTGATCGGTGATCTGCTGAGCAGCCACTTCTTTTAACGTATCGATCCAGCTGTAGCCCACACCATCAGAGAATTGCTCTTTCTGACGCCATGCAACGCTGTGTGGTAAATAGGACTCGAAACATTCACGCAGGATATGTTTCTCCATTTTACCGTTGCCGCACATCTTGTCTTTCGGGTTCAGGCGCATTGCCACGTCGAGGAATTTTTTGTCCAGGAACGGTACGCGGGCTTCAACGCCCCAGGCAGACATCGCTTTGTTGGCGCGGGCACAATCATACATATGCAGGGCCAGCAGTTTACGCACGGTTTCTTCGTGGAATTCTTTGGCGTTCGGTGCTTTATGGAAGTAAAGGTATCCGCCCAAGACTTCGTCTGCGCCTTCACCCGACAGCACCATTTTAATGCCCATCGCTTTGATTTTACGTGACATTAAGTACATCGGCGTCGAGGCGCGAATGGTGGTGACGTCATAGGTTTCGATGTGATAAATCACGTCGCGAATTGCATCCAGCCCTTCCTGCACGGTGAAATGAATTTCATGGTGCACGGTGCCCAAATGCGTTGCGACTTCTTTGGCTGCGCGTAAATCGGGTGAACCTTCCAGTCCGACAGCAAAGGAGTGCAGTTGCGGCCACCAGGCTTCGCTTTGATCTTTGTCTTCGATGCGACGACCGGCAAATTTCTTGGTAATCGCAGAAATGACGGAGGAATCAAGACCACCAGACAGCAGCACGCCGTAAGGCACGTCAGACATCAGGTGACTTTTTACAGATTCTTCCAGCGCATCTTTCAATGCTTTGGCATCCGTAACGTTGTCTTTGACGTTGTCAAAATCGAACCAGTCGCGATGATAATATTCGCGGATCTCACCGTCCTGGCTCCACAGGTAGCTGCCCGCCGGGAATTCTTTGATCGTGCGGCAAACCGGCACCAGCGCTTTCATTTCTGACGCCACATACATGTTGCCGTTTTCGTCATAACCCATGTACAGCGGGATGATGCCCAGATGGTCGCGGCCGATCAGGTAGGCGTCTTTTTCTGTGTCATAGAGAATAAAGGCGAACATGCCTTGCAGGTCATCGAGGAAGTCATGACCTTTTTCCTGATACAGCGCCAAAATCACTTCGCAGTCTGAAGCTGTCTGGAATTCATACTTGTCGCCTAACTCAGCGCGCAAAGCCTGATGGTTGTAGATTTCGCCGTTTACAGCCAGAACGTGGGTGTGTGCTGCGTTGTACAGCGGCTGTGCGCCGTTGTTGACGTCGACAATGGACAGACGCTCATGCGACAAAATCGCTTTATCGCTGGCAAATACGCCGGACCAGTCGGGTCCGCGGTGGCGCATCAGGCGCGAAAGTTCCAGCGCTTTTTTGCGCAGCTCGACGGAGTCAGTTTTGATATCGAGCACACCGAAAATTGAACACATAAGTCTTTCTCCCTAACGTTTCTCTGGCTGTCATTTTTATGAGGGTCAACGTTGCCGGTCTTTCTGTTTGAGTCTGGCGATGTTGCGTTGCTGACTATGAAAATGCGTCAAAACCCCCATCCTGTGCAAGCGGTTTAATGCTCTTCTGACAAATAGTCTGTTAACCAGTGCAGATCTTTAGCGGATTATTGGTTTTAAGATGTTTTTATTGATGAATCATCAATTTTATCGCGAAATATTGACGGGCATGCAAAAAATGAGAAAAGAGGAGATAAAACAAGCAACAAGACAAAAAAAAGCGAGCCAGAACAAAAGTCAGGGCTCGCTTTCAAGGACTTAAAGGACGTCGTTAAATGATATCGATGTCAGCGACAGAAGGATAAATCCAGGTCGGCCGGAACGGCATGCCTTCAATATCATTGAGCGTTGAAACGCCGGAGAGCACCAGAATAGTTTCCAGACCGGCCTGGAAGCCCGCCAGAATGTCGGTTCGCAGATTGTCACCCACGATCACCGTGCCATCGGAGTGCGCCTGCATTTTGTTCAGCGCTGAGCGAATGATCCATGGGCTCGGTTTACCGACATAAAAGGGTTTGCGGCCAGTGATTTTTTCGATTGGCGCGCACAGCGCACCGCAGGCCGGGGTAAATCCGTGGCCGTGGTTATCAGGGTTCGTGGCAATAAAGCGTGCGCCGTTCGCAACGAAGAACGCCGCTTTATGGATCATATCCCAGTTGTAAGAGCGGGTTTCGCCGACGATCACAAAATCAGGATTGATGTCAGTAATGGTGAAACCGGCTTTATACAGTTCGTGGATCAGCGCACCTTCGCCGACCACGTAGGCTTTCTTGCCTTCCTGACGTTTCAGGAAATCTGCGGTCGCCATAGCGGAGGTAAAGAAAGCGCTTTCCGGCACGTCAAGACCGGCCGCACTGAAGCGATTTGCCAGATCCTGCGCGGTCTGAGAAGGGTAGTTGGTGAGAATGACCAGAGGCATTCCCTGTTCCTGAATACGGGCGAGAAAACGATCGGCGCCGGGTACTGCGGAATTGTCGTGCAACAGCACGCCATCAATGTCACAGATAACATTCTTTATAGTCATGATTTCCAAACCCACTTTTCCAGCTCCATTTCTGGCAGCCAACAACTATAGCACGTCTTAATTTTCCAGCAGACGCTGCAAAAGAACGCCATTGAGCATGGCGCGTTTGACCAGTGCAAAAGCGCCAATCGCCGACTGATGATTCAGCGCCGATGTCACCACCGGCAGGTTGCGGCGAAAATCTTTCAGAACCTGCGCATTAATGCAGTTTTGAATCGCAGGCAGCAGGACTTTATCGGCCTCAGTAATTTCACCGGCGATCACCACTTTTTGCGGATTAAACAGGTTGATGGCAATCGACACGGCTTTTCCCAGCTGACGGCCTACGTGATCGATCACTTCCGTCGCGAGGGCATCGTGGCGATTTGCCGCTTTGCAAATAGCGGAAATCGAACAGTCATTGAGGCTGAGTTTGCTGGCATAGCCTTGTGTGAGCAGATGACGCACGCGATTTTCGATGGCCGCGTTGGCAGCAACAGTTTCCAGACAGCCAAAATTCCCGCAATGGCAGCGTTCACCCAACGGGTCGATCTGAATGTGGCCGATCTCGCCCACATTTCCGTTACTGCCCAGAAAAATCTGCCCGTTAACAATAATTCCCGCGCCGGTACCGCGGTGCAAACGAACTAAAATGGAGTCCTGACAGTCGCGGGTTGCACCGAAATAGTGCTCAGCGAGCGCCAGACTGCGGATATCGTGGCCAACAAAACTGGTGACTTTGAAGCGGGCTTCGAGCGCGTCCACTAATTTCCATGCGCCGACGCTGATATGCGGCATGTAACGGACGATACCTTTGTTGGGATCAACCAGGCCGGGAAGGATGACGGAAATCGCAATCAGCTCGCGGATTTTGCGCTGGTTCAGCTCGATAAATTGCGAGATTGCCTCAAAGAGCGCGTTCTCAAGGGTTTCCTGAGTGCGTTCCGGCAGGGCGTAATGCTGTTCGGCCAGTGATTTGGCGCTGAGATCGTAAAGCGTAATCGTCGCATCGTGGCGACCAAGGCGTACGGCGATGGTATGAAAAGGGCGGGTTTCGGTAATGATCGAAATCGCGCGACGGCCCCCGGTGGACGCCTGTTGTTCCACCTCTTTTATGAGGCCACGCTCAAGTAACTGTCGGGTGATTTTGGTCACACTGGCGGGCGCAAGCTGGCTCACGTCGGCAATCTGAATGCGCGAAATGGGCCCCTGTTGATCAATCAGGCGGTAAACCGCCGCGCCGTTTAACTGCTTAACCAGATCAACGTTGCCGATTTGTGCCTGCTGTCCGCCAGTTGTCATCAATGCTGTTATCCGCTCAATTAAACTTCGTCACCGTTAACGATAGTTTTTGTGATTTTAAAATCATGAGTGAACGCGGTGAGGTTGGCGACTTTGCCTGCTTCGATGCTGCCTAACTGGTCGTCGAAACCGATAGCGCGTGCCGGATAAAGTGACGCCATACGCAGCGTTTCATCCAGTGCGATGCCAACATGTTCGACGCTGTTCTGTACCGCTTCGATCATGGTCAGGGCAGAGCCGCTCAGTGTTCCGTTCTCGTCCACACAGAGTCCATCACGGTAGTATATTGTTTTACCGGCAAAAATGAACTCATCAATGTTGGCACCTGCTGGCGCAGTGGCATCTGTGACCAGCACCAGCTTGTCACCTTTGAGCTTTTTCGCGTTGCGGATATTCGCCCAGTCAACGTGCAGACCGTCAGCAATCACGCCGGTATAGACTTCAGGTGTATCGAAAATTGCACCAATCAGGCCAGGCTGGCGGCCGGTAATGGCAGGCATTGCATTATAAAGGTGCGTAGCGAAGGAGATACCCGCGGCGAAACCGGTGCGCGCCTGCTCATACGTTGAATTGGAATGTCCCGCGGACACTACAATCCCTGCATCACGCAGCTGGCGAATGTATTTTGCATCGACCTGTTCAGGTGCCAGCGTCAGCTGGGTAATCACTTCGGCATTTGCACACAGGAAATCAATCATTGCGCTGTCTGGCAGGCGGATAAAGGCCGGATTATGGGTGCCTTTTTTCTCCGGGCTGAGATAAGGCCCTTCAAGGTGCAGACCCAGTGCCTGATTAGGGTATTTTTCCAGATAAGTGCGCATCACGCTGATACCGTGTTTCATGTAGTCATCGCTACAGGTGATCAGCGTCGGTAGGAAACTGGTACAGCCAGATTTTTCGTTGGCTTTCTGCATGATCTCTAACGTTTCTACCGAAATGGCTTCCAGAGAATCGTTGAACTGCACGCCGCCGCAGCCGTTAAGCTGCAGGTCGATAAATCCGGGAGCAAGAATGGCACCGTCCAGATCGCGGGTTTCCACATTTTCTGGCAGCTCGCTGAGCGGGCAGACACGTTCGATTTTGCCATCAGCAATCACGACCGCGTGGTTATCCAGAACGTCATGACCGGTATAGATCCGGCCGTTAATCAATGCGTACATCATGCCCCCTAGTACGTTTGCCCTGCTCCAGTCGCGCGGCCGCTGCGGTGCTGCAACGCGACTGGCTTCGGGCATAATGTTTAGTTAAAGATTTTTCATATTTTCCGCTTCTAACTCGCGGAAATATTTAACAGTTTTGACTTTAAGCTCCATGGTGGACGGCTCGTCACACACCATAACGGCTTTCGCGTGCAGTTGCAGGCAGCTGATGGTCCACATGTGGTTAATGTTACCTTCAACAGCGGCTTCAAGCGCCTGCGCCTTCGCGTGGCCGGTCACCAGGATCATCACTTCTTCCGCATCCAGCAGTGTACCTACGCCAACGGTCAGGGCATATTTTGGCACCTGAGACACGTCGTTGTCGAAGAAACGGGAGTTCGCGATGCGGGTTTCATGAGTCAGCGTCTTGATACGTGTGCGGGATGCCAGTGAAGAAGCCGGTTCGTTAAACGCGATATGACCATCATTGCCCACGCCGCCCATGAACAGGTTAATTTTGCCGTAGGATTTAATTTTTTCTTCGTACTTGCGGCATTCTTCATCGATATCTGGCGCATTACCATTCAGCAGATTGATATTTTCACTTGGGATATCAACGTGATCAAAGAAGTTTTTGTACATGAAGGTATGATAGCTCTCAGGGTGTTCCTGCGGCAGGCCAACATATTCATCCATGTTAAAGGTCACAACGTTTTTGAAGCTAACCTGGCCTGCTTTATGCATAGCGATAAGGTGTTTGTAAGCTTCAAGCGGGGTACCACCGGTAGGAAGACCGAGAATGAAAGGGCGCTCGGCAGTGGGTTTGAAGGCATTGATGCGCTCAACGATATGGCGCGCAGCCCATTTGCCGACTTCAGTGGTGGTATTTAAAGGAATAAGTCTCATCACGTACCTCTTGATTTCAGAATATTGAATATACTGTTCATACCCTTAGTCGAAACTGAAGACCTTGGGACATGTGTAGACAAAACAAAAGCAAAAGTTCTTCGATTCAAAGGCGGTCTTGTTAAGCGTAAACCACCGTGAAAGTTTATGGCTGGCACAATACCGTCTAGATTTTTTTAATAATAAAATAAGTTTTGTGTGTTGACCAGTCTGATGGCATGTTATCACCTCTTTTTGGTGACAATTATCACAAAAAGAGAGGTTTTAATTTGCGATACGAAATAATCTTTTTACACTCGCAGAGCAGTTGGTTAAATCGGAACGGTAAACAGTAAAGGTAGTAACCATACTAATTAAACTACTTAGGTGATTCGCCTGACGGCGGATAGGGGGAAATGTGAATATTCTTGGATTCTTTCAGCGTTTAGGCAGAGCGCTACAGCTGCCGATAGCCGTACTGCCGGTCGCTGCGTTATTGCTGCGCTTCGGTCAGCCTGATCTTCTTAACATGCCTTTCATCGCGCAAGCCGGTGGCGGGATTTTCGATAACCTCGCGCTCATTTTCGCCATCGGTGTGGCGTCCAGCTGGTCTAAAGACAACGCAGGTGCCGCAGCATTAGCAGGCGGCATCGGTTACTTTATCCTGACCAAAGCGATGATCACCATTAACCCGGCCGTTAACATGGGCGTGCTGGCCGGTATTATCACCGGTCTGGTGGGCGGTATGGTTTACAACCGCTGGTCTGATATCAAACTGCCTGACTTCCTGAGCTTCTTCGGTGGGAAACGTTTCGTTCCTATCGCAACCGGCTTCTTCTGTCTGGTTCTGGCCGCGATCTTCGGTTACGTCTGGCCTCCGGTGCAGGATGCTATCCGCGCCGGTGGTGAGTGGATCGTGGGTGCGGGTGCATTCGGTGCCGGTATCTTTGGTTTCGTTAACCGTCTGCTGATCCCAACCGGTCTGCATCAGGTACTGAACACCATCGCATGGTTCCAGATTGGTGACTTCACCAACGCTGCAGGCACTGTGTTCCACGGTGACATCAACCGCTTCTACGCGGGTGACGGCACGGCGGGGATGTTCATGTCCGGCTTCTTCCCAATCATGATGTTTGGTCTGCCAGGTGCAGCATTTGCGATGTATTTCGCCGCGCCTAAAGAACGTCGTCCATTGGTTGGCGGTATGCTGGTGTCCGTTGCGGTTACGGCGTTCCTGACCGGTGTCACCGAGCCGTTAGAATTCCTCTTCATGTTCCTCGCTCCGCTGCTCTATTTAGTGCACGCCATCCTGACCGGGATCAGCCTGTACGTTGCCACGGCGCTGGGTATTCATGCCGGCTTCTCCTTCTCTGCGGGTGCGATCGACTATGCGTTGATGTACAACCTGCCAGCAGCAAGTAAAAACGTCTGGATGTTGCTGGTGATGGGTGTGGTCTTCTTCATCATCTACTTCGTGTTGTTCAGCGTGATCATCCGTATGTTCAACCTGAAAACGCCGGGTCGCGAAGATGACACGGTAGACATGGGTGCACCGGAAGCCAACAGTAATACTGAAGAAGGTCTTAACCAACTGGCGCTGAGCTACATCGGTGCGTTGGGCGGTTCTGATAACTTCAAAGGGATTGATGCGTGTATTACCCGTCTGCGTCTGAATGTAAAAGATGCGGGTACGGTTGACGATGCTGCCTGTAAGCGCCTTGGTGCATCGGGTATCGTTCGTCTGAATAAACAAAGCATTCAGGTTATTGTGGGTGCAAAAGCTGAATCTCTGGCCGATGCCATGAAGAAGGTGATTGCCCGTGGTCCGGTTGCTGCCGGTGTGGCAACTGCCGCCCCAGTCGCCATGAGCAACGCTGCCCCTCAGGCCGTGCCAAACACAGTGAAAACGGTGGTTGAAACTCTGGTGTCTCCGGTCACCGGTGACATCGTGGCGCTGGATCAGGTACCTGATGAAGCTTTCGCCAGCAAAGCCGTTGGTGATGGTGTCGCCATTCGTCCTACCGGTAAAATCGTGGTATCGCCTGCTGCGGGTACTGTGGTGAAAATCTTCAATACCAATCATGCGTTCTGCCTGGAAACTGTTTCTGGCGCTGAAATCGTGGTTCACATGGGGATTGATACGGTTACGCTGAACGGTCAGGGCTTTACCCGCCTGGTCGAAGAAGGTGCCACTGTGACAGCCGGTCAGCCTGTTCTGGAACTGGATCTGGATTATCTGAATGCCAATGCGCGCTCAATGATTAGCCCGGTCGTCGTCAGCAATATCGATGATTACACAGGTGTCAGTGCACTGGCGAGCGGCTCAGTTGTCGCGGGTCAGACCAAGCTGTTCGACATTCAGGGCAAATAATTTTTTGACTGAGTGAGGCGGTGTCAGTCACCGCCGCTGCTGAAAATGTCGTTACAGTGATAACAAAACGGGAAGAGAGCGATCTCTTCCCGTTTTTTATTGTTTTCGGACAGCCTGTGAGGGGATAACCACGATTTAATGCAACTAACGGTTGTTTCCCGACGTGGCTTGTTGGAACATAAGCGGTTATCCGTAGAGTCAATGTTGCGTAGAGGAATTGCACAATGAGTGAGGCTGAAGCCCGCCCAACAAATTTTATCCGTCAGATTATTGATGAAGATCTGGCGACCGGGAAACACAATAGCGTTCACACCCGTTTCCCGCCTGAGCCTAATGGCTATTTGCATATCGGCCATGCAAAGTCTATCTGCCTGAACTTCGGCATTGCACAAGACTACCAGGGTCAGTGCAATCTGCGTTTTGATGATACCAACCCGGCAAAAGAAGACATCGAATTCGTTGAGTCTATCAAGCACGACGTCCAGTGGCTGGGCTTCGACTGGAGCGGTGATATCCACTACTCTTCAGACTATTTCGATCAACTGCACGCATACGCGCTGGAATTAATCAACAAAGGTCTGGCTTACGTTGATGAACTTTCCCCCGACCAAATTCGCGAATATCGCGGTTCCCTGACTGCGCCGGGTAAAAATAGCCCGTACCGCGATCGCTCCGTGGAAGAAAACATCGCGCTGTTTGAAAAAATGCGCAACGGTGAATTCGCTGAAGGTGCGGCCTGTCTGCGTGCCAAAATCGATATGGCATCGCCATTCTTCGTGATGCGCGATCCGGTTATCTACCGTATTAAGTTTGCTGAGCATCATCAGACCGGCACAAAATGGTGCATCTACCCGATGTACGATTTCACCCACTGCATTTCCGATGCGCTGGAAGGGATCACCCATTCTTTATGTACGCTGGAATTCCAGGACAACCGCCGTCTTTATGACTGGGTGCTGGATAACATCACTATTCCATGCCATCCGCGTCAGTATGAGTTTTCCCGTCTGAATCTCGAATACTCCATCATGTCCAAGCGTAAGCTGAACCTGCTGGTGACCGAGAAGATTGTAGAAGGCTGGGACGACCCGCGTATGCCGACCGTTTCAGGTCTGCGCCGCCGTGGTTATACCGCTGCATCTATCCGTGAATTCTGTCGTCGTATTGGCGTGACCAAGCAAGACAACAACGTCGAAATGATGGCGCTGGAATCCTGCATTCGCGACGATCTGAACGAGAACGCACCGCGAGCCATGGCTGTTATCAATCCGGTTAAAGTGATCATTGAAAACTTTACCGGTGATGACGTGCAACAGGTGAAAATGCCAAACCATCCGAGCAAGCCGGAAATGGGCACCCGCGACGTTCCTTTCACCCGCGAGATTTACATCGATCAGGCTGATTTCCGCGAAGAAGCTAACAAGCAGTACAAGCGTCTGGTGCTGGGCAAAGAAGTGCGCCTGCGCAATGCGTATGTGATTAAAGCGGAACGCATTGAGAAAGATGCCGAAGGGAATATCACCACTATCTTCTGTTCTTACGATATCGACACGCTGAGCAAAGATCCTGCTGATGGCCGCAAGGTGAAAGGTGTGATCCACTGGGTTTCCGCCACTGAAGGTAAGCCAGCAGAATTCCGTCTGTATGACCGTCTGTTCAGCGTAGCGAACCCCGGTCAGGCAGAGGATTTCCTGACCACCATCAACCCGGAGTCTCTGGTTATCGCTCAGGGCTTCGTTGAGCCTTCTCTGGCAGGGGCGCAGGCGGAAGTCAGCCTGCAGTTCGAGCGTGAAGGTTACTTCTGTGCCGACAGCCGCTATTCCAGCGCGGAGCATCTGGTGTTTAACCGCACCGTCGGTCTGCGCGATACCTGGGAAAGCAAACCGGTTGCCTGATTGAAGTAAGACTTATTTTTAACGCAGCTTCGGCTGCGTTTTTTTATGCCTTAAGCAATATCGAAATTGATTTCTGTCGCGAATTAATGTGTTTATGATGCGCACTTTTTAGCGGCTCTGATTAAATATCGCTGAAAGCTGAAACGTGTAAACCACAGACTTATCTTTTTAGTTATTTGATTCTTAATTGTTTTCACTTTTTTCCTCGCTTAAATTCCCACAAAGTTCTTTCTGTAATACTTTTTCATCTTTATGTGCACTTTGTCATATTTCAGAGATCAATGATGAATTACTCATTGATAATTCGCGTCGCGAAAAATACTCTACCCTTGCTTTTACGGTGACGTCTCTGACGCCCGCTTTTAATACCCGTTTGGGTTTTGCAGTTACTTTTTAGTCAAAAATGAGGAATTTCTATGCACAAGCACCTTAACCGGGGCAGGGGATCGGCTTATCTGAAACCTGTGATGTATTCTCTGGCCGGCACCTTATTGGGTGGCGGATTAATGTTTTCTGAAGAGGCAAACGCGGCGGGCTTTATTGATGATTCGACGCTCACTGGTGGCGTGTATTACTGGCAGCGCGAACGTGATCGCAAAGATCTGAATAAAACCAAAGAAGAAACCCGCCCCGACGGCTCTAAAGTCACCGTCAACAACTCTGATTACGATAAATACGCCACTAACCTTTCTCATGCCACCGCCAACCTGAATCTGGATTTCTCCTCCGGTTATGCGTGGGATATGTTCGGCATCGACGTTGCGGCTTTCACGGCAATTGAAATGGCCGAAGCCAGCGACAGCGGCCACCCGAACGAAATTGCATTCTCCTCAAAAAATCACGCCTACGATGAAGATTACTCTCGCGATAAAGGCGGAGTCAGCCTGTATAAAGCTGCCGGTAAGTTTAAGTACGGCGGCTTCTGGGGCCACGCGGGTTACATTCAGCCGACCGGCCAGACCCTGATTGCGCCGCACTGGAGTTTCATGCCGGGCACGTATCGCGGCGCAGAAGCCGGATATAAACATGATTTCGGCGAGCCGGGCGAACTGAGTTTTTCCTACATGTGGGCGGATGAATATAAATCACCGTGGCATCTGGAAATGGATGATTTCCGCCAGAATGACAAAAAAACCGGTGTTTCCTATATTCACTCGCTGGGCGCGAAATACGACTTCAAAAATGATCTGGTGCTCGAAGCCGCCTATGGCGAAGCGGAAAGCTACGTCGATCAGTATTTCGCTAAAGCCTCTTACAAACTGGATCTGCTGGGTAACCCGCTGACCACCAGCTACCAGTTCTACGGTGCAGAAGACCGCATCAGTGATAAAAACGATCCTAACAGTTTGTACGACGGGCTGGCATGGTTGCAGGCTCTGACGTTCGGTTACACCACCGGCCAGTTTGACTGGCGTCTGGAAGGGACGATGGTCAAGGCGGAGGGGAATCAGGGCTACTTCCTTCAGCGTATGACCCCAACGTATTCCTCGTCCAATGGTCGTCTCGATGTGTGGTGGGATAACCGTTCAGACTTCAACGCCAACGGCGAAAAAGCGGTATATGCCGGAGTTTTATATGATCTGGCGAAATGGGATCTGCCGGGCTTCGCGGTCGGCGGTTCTTATGTTTATGCATGGGATGCCAAGCCAAGCACCAATGCGGCTTATGACCAAAGCCAGCGTCTGAAAGAAAGTGCGTGGAGTCTGGATGCGCTTTACACCCTTCAGGAAGGGCGCGCCAAAGGCACGTTGTTTAAATTGCATTACACCCAGTATGACAACCATTCAGATATTCCGAGCTGGGGCGGTGGTTACGGCAACATCTTCCAGGATGAAAAAGATGTGAAATTTATCGTTATCGCTCCATTCACTATTTTCTGAGGTCACTATGTCGATGAATAAATTACTGCTGATCGTGACCACGTCTTTATTGCTGGCCGGTTGTTCCCAGACGTCAGGGCAGGCTGAAGATGCCAGACTGCGTAAGGCTTACAGCGCCTGCATCAACACTGCCGAAGGTTCGCCGGACAAACTTGCATCCTGCCAGGCGGTTCTTAACGTTCTGAAGGAAGAGAAAGCTCACCAGCAGTTTGCACAACAGGAAACGGTACGCGTGCTGGATTACCAGCGCTGCCTGACGGCACGCAAAACCGGTGACGGGCAGGCTTACGCCGCCGATTGTGGAAAAATCTGGAAGGAAATTAAAGCCAATAACTCACCCGTGCCGGTGCAGTAGACCTCATCAATCACCTGAAGGTGAGACAGAAAACCCCGGCTTGCCGGGGTTTTTTATGTCTGTCATCGCTGATAAACGGGCATAAAAAAACCGCTTTTCAGCGGTTAATTTTGGTCGATATCAACGAGCCCGGCAGATTACTGCGCAGGTTTATCATTGTGCAAAGAGTCATCTTCGCGGCAGTCGCCTGCTTCACAGTGGCCGTACAGGTACAGGCTGTGGTTGGTCAGTTTGATACCGTGTTTTTTAGCAATTTCGCGCTGACGACCTTCAATGTATTCGTCACGGAATTCAATAACACGGCCACAATCTAAGCAAATCAGGTGATCGTGATGGTGTTGCTGAGTCAGTTCGAACACGGACTTGCCGCCTTCGAAGTTATGGCGGGTCACGATACCGGCGTCATCAAACTGGTTCAGAACGCGGTAAACCGTCGCCAGACCAATCTCTTCACCCATATCAATCAATTGTTTGTACAGATCTTCCGCACTAACGTGATGACCTTCCGGCGCTTGCAACACTTCCAGGATTTTAAGGCGCGGAAGCGTGACTTTTAAGCCGGCTTTCTTCAGTGCGGTGTTGTTGTCAGTCATGCGGATTCAGTCCTGTTACTATGTGCTAATCAAGTTGAGGCATGGAGCCTGTGGCATCAGCGGCACAAAATTCTTCGATTAGGATCCTTCTTTTAACGGAAGTGTGCCGATCCCCTAAACGATAGCCTGTTAATAAAGATCACTAAATGCCAGTCACATAAGACAATGCAACGACTTGATCGATAGAAAAAACAGATGAACTCAGTGTACCTTGATACCACCGAAAGTAACAATTTTGTTGTGGCTAAATTGTTAATTTCAGTAATAGTTTGGCCCTTCAATTGTAGAATAAATCCTCAGGGCCAACAGGGTTTTTAGCCAATAATTTCTGAAAGGCTCAATTCTTCAGTAATTTGCTTAACCCAGGCGTCAACGCGCTCATTGGTTAATTCCGGCTGACGGTCTTCATCAATAGCCAGTCCGATGAAATGTTTATCATCTGCCAGACCTTTGGATGCTTCGAAGTGATAGCCTTCGGTTGGCCAGTGACCCACAATCACCGCGCCGCGTGGCTCAATGATGTCGCGCACGGTGCCCAGCGCATCACAGAAATATTCTGCGTAGTCTTCCTGATCGCCGCAACCAAACAGCGCAACCAGCTTACCTTCGAAATCTATCTCTTCCAGGCTTGGGAAGAAGTCGTCCCAGTCACACTGAGCTTCACCGTAATACCAGGTTGGAATACCGATCAGCAAAATATCGAATTTTTCCAGATCCTCTTTGCTGCTCTTCGCAATGTCATGCACCTCTGCAACATCTTTACCCAGTTGTTTCTGGATCATTTTTGCGATGTTTTCGGTGTTACCTGTATCGGATCCAAAGAAGATTCCTACTACGGCCATAAGATGTCTAACCTCTTGTTCTCAATGATAAGCCCTACATTGCAGGCAATAATAGTGCTGATAATAGCAAACTCGTGAGGCGGAGAATATGCTTCTGCTCGCCTTCTTAACTGACGAATAAGTTTATCGGGCAATCTTTTTAAGTGGTATCGCCTTCGTGTGCTTTTAATCCAGATAAAATCCTCAAAATTGACGGGGTTAAAAGCAAAGTGAAGAAATATATCTTAACAATACTAAATTTTAAGCACGTCCCGCCGATAGATGATGCGAGAGCAATCTCAACATAATAAAGAAATCGATGCCCGGAGAGGTGTTCAAACATGTCCTGGGGCACTTGCCTGATGGTTACTTGTCTTGATTCTCCGCATCCCCCTCAATCCTCAGACCAGAAACAGTCATGTTTCGAGAGAGGCATATCGTGCAGTTTTTAAAAAATATCACCATCAGGGCCGCGTTATTAACCATTCTTGGCGTTTTCTGCGTTATGTGGGCGGGTGTATCCCTTTACACCGTCAACTCACTGAATACGCTGACGCAAAACACCCGCAACAGTTCTGAGCTCGTCAACAATATGGCGCTGATCAGCAAAGGAAATGATCAGTATTTTCGTACCGTAACCCGCTTAAGCCGTGCGGTGTCGCAGCTTCAGGCCGATCCGACCAAAGGGCCGGAAATTTTTGATACCGCAAAACAATCCCTTGAAGCCCTGACGCAGGCGCAGGCGGATTTCAAAGCGGCCCCGCATCCGGGGCTGGAAGATTCAGCGGTTCAGGAATTACTCACCAGTTGGGAAAGTCTGATAACGCAGGGCGTGAAGCCGTTATTTGAGGCGGCCAGCAGCAAAAATATCGATGCGTACAATCAGCTGGCGCAGTCTGGCGTTCCGGCGTTAAGCCGTGATTTCGGGGCTGCCATGCAAAAAGTCAGCAGCCAGATCGCGGTGGATTTCAGCGCGGCGCAAACGGAGTCTAATCATCTGACTAATCTCAGCAAAGTGATTCAGATCACCGCGTTTGTTATTGGGCTGATTATCCTGCTGCTGACCGATCGCTATCTGGTGATGGCGTTAGTCAAACCGCTGGATAAACTCCGCGATCAGTTCGCGCTGATTGCCAGTGGTGACCTGACGCATAGCATGGAAGAGTTCGGTAAAAACTGCGCCGGTAAGTTGATTCCTTTGCTGAACATCATGCAAGCCAGTCTGGTGAATACCGTTCAAACCATCCGTAACTGCACGAACAATATTTACCAGGGCGCGTCTGAAATTTCTGCCGGCAATAACGATCTCTCTTCCCGTACCGAAGAGCAGGCGTCTGCGCTGGAAGAGACGGCGGCCAGCATGGAAGAGCTGACAGCCACGGTGAAACACAATGCTGACAACGCGCATCACGCCAGCCAGCTGGTGATAGAAGCTTCTACCACGGCGCAGAAGGGCGGCAGTATTGTCGCGGATGTGGTCAGCACCATGAAAGATATTTCAGGCAGCTCGAAGAAAATCGCGGAGATTACCTCGGTCATCAACAGTATCGCCTTCCAGACCAACATTCTGGCGCTGAATGCCGCGGTTGAAGCCGCCCGTGCAGGCGAACAGGGCCGCGGGTTCGCCGTGGTCGCCAGCGAAGTGCGCAATCTGGCACAGCGTAGTGCGCAGGCAGCAAAAGAGATTGAGTCGCTGATCAGCGAATCCGTTTCCCGCGTTGACAGCGGTTCCAAACTGGTCGAAAACGCCGGTCAGACCATGAATGAAGTGGTGCGTTCGATCACACACGTCACGGATATTATGGCCGAAATCGCGTCAGCATCTGATGAGCAAAGTAAAGGCATCAGCCAGGTAGCTGTGGCCGTGACGCAGATGGACAGCGTCACGCAGCAGAACGCCGCGCTGGTTGAACAGGCGTCTCAGGCCGCCGTCTCTCTGGAAGAGCAGGCTGCATTGCTGAACAACGCCGTCGCGACCTTTAAACTCAGCGACAGCGTGACGCGCGTTGGGGCAAAACCGACCGGTAAGATGCCAGCGCCGTTATTGCGACCGGACACAGGAATGATGTCGGCGAAGGGTGCTGAAAACTGGGAAACGTTCTGAGTGGGAAGAAGGAAGTTAGCCGGGAATAAGTAAGAAAAAACAAACGGGTAGCCTGAGAAGGTTACCCGTTTTCAATCAGCCTTCATGACCGTTAAGATGCGCAAGCAGCATCTCTTCAATCAATTCGCTACGACTGATATTGCGTTCTTCTGCCAGCTTATTGAGGGTATCAACAGCATCGGCGTTCATTTTCAGCTCCACGCGACGCAGACCGCTCGCTTTATCGCGGCGTAACTGATTGCGCTTGTTGATCCTGAGCTGTTCATCACGGGATAGCGGATTTGTTTTTGGACGCCCCGGACGGCGGTCATCTGCGAACAGATCAATCGTCGTGCGATCCAGTTGTTCTTTTGCCATAGGTAGCGGTACAACCAGGGAAGTTTTTACATCGGAAAACGGCAAGCCGATTCCTGACGAGCGTTTCACACATTTTGGGCTAAGAAACCCTGACCCAATTCACCTCCCGCCACTCGACCTGAGTGAAACGGGGCGGCAAAAATTATAGCGCGCAATCATACCCTAGCGCGCCTGGGGTTCACAACGCCTGATTGCCCTGATTTCATGATAACTTCTGACGTTGTGCAGACTTTTTGCACAATTTATCCCCAGGATGTTAAACCTCAGGCTGCATCGATGAAACGATGCACAGCGCGCAACACCGCCTCAGGTTTTTCCGCATGCACCCAGTGACCGGCACCGGCCACCACATGCGCTTTCGCCTGCGGGAACTGGCGGGCAATGGCGCTGCGATATTCATCCTGTACATACGGCGATAACCCGCCACGGATAAACAGCGCCGGGTGATCCCACGCCGGGACGTCTTCCCAGCCGGTAATGGTGTCGTATTGACTGAGCAACACCGGCACGTTGAAGCGCCATTCTCCCTGCGCGAACGATTTCAGCAGGAACTGGATCACACCGTCTTCCTTTATATGCTCGCGCATACACTCCGTGGCGGACGTGCGGTCGCGCAGCCCTGTTTTCGTTACTGCGTTGATCGCCGCAAAAATCTCGTCATGGCGGCGCACATGGTAATCCACCGGCGCGACATCTATGGCAATCAGCTTTTCGATGCGATCGGGGATAAGCGCCGTCAGCGCCATCGCCGCTTTTCCGCCCATTGAATGGCCAATAACGATGATTTTTTGGAAACCGACGTCATCCAGCGTTTCCACTAAATCCTGCGCCATCGCGGCGTAAGACATCTCATCCGCGCGGCCGGACTGGCCGTGATTACGCAAATCAACCTGCAACACTCTATGCTGTTGTTTCAGGTCGCGGGCCAGAATGCCCAGATTATCAAGGGTTCCGAACAAACCGTGGATTAACAAAACCGGCAGGGCAGTGCTGCCAGCCACTTCAGGTTCTTGCAGGCGATAATGTAATTTCATGGCGAAGTTCATACAGATAAACAATCTCATTAGGTTATCATGAGTGGCGGATAATTTTTCAAAACAGAAAGTTTCTGCCAGATGCCTGAGCGGGATTTCACTATGTGGGACAGAACAGGCCGGGGCCAGCATGCAGCGAAAAGGTAATAATTCTGCTTTTTGCTTCGCGGCACAATTCCCCTGTTCGTTACTGCGTAGAAATTTGTATAATCCTTTTGAATTAAGTAGAAAAACAGTACTGGATAAAGATGAAAACTATTGAGGTTGACGAAGAACTCTACCGCTATATTGCCAGCCACACACAAGCCATCGGTGAGAGTGCGTCTGATATTTTGCGCCGCATGCTGAAATTTACTGCCGGTCAGACCTCGCCTGCCGCGCCCGCGAACACTCCTGTTATTGCCGGCACCGTGGCTGCGGGAAAACCCGCCGCTGCCGCTCCGGCACCGACGTCGCGCGATAAAGTCCGCGCCGTGCGTGAAATGCTGCTGTCTGACGAGTACGCAGAGCAGACCAAAGCGGTCAACCGGTTTATGTTGATCCTGTCTACGCTCTACAACCTTAACGCGAAAGAATTTGCTGTTGCGACCGAGTCACTGACTGGCCGCACGCGGACCTATTTTGCCGGTGACCAGCAAACGTTGCTGCAAAACGGCATTCATACCAAGCCTAAACACGTTCCCGGAACGCCGTATTGGGTTATTACAAATACCAACACAGGTCGCAAACGCAGCATGATCGAACACATCATGCAGTTCATGCAGTTCCCTGCGGAACTGACTGACAAAGTGTGCGGCACCCTCTAATTTCAGCGTCAGGGAGAAGCGCCAATGGCTAATCACCCCCGTGCAGGGCAACCTGCTCAGCAAAGCGATTTGATCAACGTGGCGCAGTTAACGTCACAGTATTACGTTCTGCAACCGGATCCGGCTAACACAGCGCATGCTGTGAAATTCGGCACATCCGGCCATCGCGGGAGTTCGTTGCGTCACAGCTTTAACGAAGCGCACATCCTGGCCATTGCTCAGGCGATTGCCGAAGTGCGTAAAGAGCAGGGCACCACCGGCCCGTGCTACGTGGGTAAAGATACCCACGCGCTGTCCGAACCGGCGTTTATTTCTGTGCTGGAAGTGCTGACGGCCAATGGCGTTGACGTCATTGTGCAGGAAGATAACGGATTCACCCCCACTCCGGCGGTGTCTCACGCGATCCTGACCCATAACCGCAAAGGCGGCGCGCTGGCTGATGGCATTGTCATCACCCCATCGCACAACCCACCGGAAGATGGCGGCATCAAATACAACCCGACCAACGGCGGCCCGGCAGATACCAATCTGACATCCGTCATTGAGAAACGCGCCAACGCGCTGCTGGCAGCAAAACTGGCCGGTGTGAAGCGTCAGTCTCTGGATCAGGCGTGGAAAAGCGGTCATCTGGTGGCACAGGATCTGGTTCAGCCGTTTATCGAAGGGCTGACCGAGATCGTCGATATGGCCGCGATTCAGAAAGCGGGCCTGAAACTGGGCGTTGATCCGCTCGGCGGTTCCGGTATCGAATACTGGAAACGTATTGCTGAGCATTACAAACTGGATCTGACGCTGGTGAACGATGAAGTCGATCAGACTTTCCGTTTCATGCACCTCGACCACGACGGCGTGATCCGTATGGACTGTTCGTCGGAATCCGCCATGGCCGGTCTGCTGGCGCTGCGTGATAAATTCGATCTGGCTTTCGCCAATGACCCTGACTATGACCGCCACGGCATCGTAACGCCAGCCGGTCTGATGAACCCGAACCATTATCTGGCGGTGGCGATTCAGTACCTGTTCCAGCACCGTCCGCAGTGGGGCAAAGACGTTGCCGTCGGTAAAACGCTGGTATCGAGTGCGATGATCGACCGCGTGGTGGAAGATTTGGGCCGTAAACTGGTGGAAGTGCCGGTCGGTTTCAAATGGTTCGTTGATGGCCTGTTTGACGGCAGCTTCGGTTTTGGTGGCGAAGAAAGTGCAGGGGCTTCTTTCCTGCGTTTCGACGGCACTCCGTGGTCTACCGACAAAGACGGTATCATCATGTGCCTGCTGGCGGCGGAAATTACCGCTGTCACCGGCAAGAACCCGCAGGAACATTACAACGAGCTGGCGGCCCGCTTTGGTGCGCCAAGCTACAACCGTATTCAGGCACCTGCGACTCACGCGCAAAAAGCCGCGCTGTCCAAACTTTCTCCTGAACAGGTGAAAGCCGACACGCTGGCCGGTGACCCGATCACTGCCCGTCTGACCAACGCGCCGGGTAACGGCGCGTCTATCGGCGGCCTGAAAGTGATGACCAAAAACGGCTGGTTCGCGGCACGTCCGTCCGGCACAGAAGAAGCCTACAAAATCTATTGTGAAAGCTTCCTCGGTGCTGAACACCGCGAACAAATCGAGAAAGAAGCGGTAGAAATCGTCAGCAAAGTGCTCGCTGACGCCAAATAAGCCCCTTTCTTCCTCTCATCAAAAGCGCTGATTATTCAGCGCTTTTTTTTTGCCTGTCGTTCAGATACAAAAAGATATATCTAAATGCGCATTCCTGCTTGCCAGTGTCGAAAAACTGATCTAGTTTAGATATATCGAAATAATTCGATATATCTAAATGGGACATACATTATGTTTAGTAAAATGTTTGAAGGCCGCCATCGCGGTCACGGTAGCCGGGAAGAAGGGCATCGCGGCCATTGCCGCCATGAATCAGAATGCAGCGATCACAGTGAACGCCACATGTTACGCCGTGATGGTCGTCATCGTGGTGAAGAACGCGGTGAAGAAGGGCATGAGCGTCGCGGACGTGGCGAAGGTCGCCGCGGGGGGCGTGGTGAGCGCGGAGTACATCGTCTGTTTGAACACGGTGATTTACGCCGCGTGCTGCTGGCGCTGGTGGCGAAAAAGCCGAGCCACGGCTATGAGCTGATCAAAGCCATCGAAGAAGCCTCTTCAGGCCTTTATGTGCCAAGCCCTGGTGTGATTTACCCGACGCTGACGCTGCTGGAAGAGCAGGATTTCCTCGAGCCTGTCGCCACCGGTAATGGCCGTAAAAGCTATCAGATCACCGACGCCGGCAAAGTGGAACTGGCGCAACATCAGGAGGCAGTCGATGCGATTTTTGCTCGTCTGGCGGGTGCGCAGCGTCCGCGTGAAAACAATCTGGCAGAGGGGATTCACGACGCGATGCACCGCCTGCGTCACGCGCTGCGCGGCAACATGATGCGGGCAGATTTAACGCCGGAGCAGGTGGTGCGGGTCAGTGCGATTTTGCAGCAGGCGGCAGAAAGCCTGGAAGCCGAATTTGGCGAAGCCAAACCGGAAACTGACCAGCCTAAGGCATAAAACGATAGCCCACGCCGGTTTCAGTCAGTAAATGACGTGGCCGGGTGGCGTCGGCTTCCAGTTTCTGGCGCAGATGCCCCATGTAGATGCGCAGATAATGGCTGTGTTCGACATAATTCGGGCCCCAGACGTGGCTCAGTAACTGACGCTGAGTAATGACTTTTCCGCTGTTTGCCAGCAGTTCGGCCAGCAGGCGAAACTCAATCGGCGTCAGATGACAATCTTCTCCGTTACGCTGCACGCGCCGGTTGATCAAATCCACCGTCACATCCGCAAACGTCACCAGCGGGCTTTCCTGCGCGCTGCCCGCATGGCGGCGTAATGCCACGCGAACCCGCGCCAGCAGTTCACCGACGCCAAACGGCTTGGTGAGGAAATCATCGGCACCGGCATCCAGCGCCGCAATTTTGTCTTCTTCGCTGGTGCGGGCCGACAGCACAATAATCGGGATAGCGCTCCAGTGGCGTAAATCGCGGATATAGGTCAGGCCGTCACCGTCCGGTAAACCGAGATCGAGAATGATCAGATCCGGTTTACGGGTTCCGGCCTCAATCAGCCCGCGTTGCAGCGTTTCACTTTCAAACACCCGCAGGCCTTCCGCCTCCAGTGCCGTGCGCACAAAGCGGCGGATCTCTTTTTCGTCTTCAACAATTAAAATATTGACCGGGGATGCGCTCACGATACCTCATTGATGTCTGATTCCATGTCACTTTCCATCTCCGGCAACGCCTCGAGCGGCAACCTGAAACGAAAACGTGCACCGCCGTTCGGGCCGTTTTCAGCCCAGATCCGTCCGTCGTGCACCTCAATAATGGCACGACATATGGCTAATCCCAAACCGACACCGGGAATGGCCGATTCTTTGTTTCCGCGCGCGAATTTCTCGAAGATGATGTGTTCGCTGCCCGGCGCAATGCCGGGGCCATTATCCCAGACTTCAATCTCCAGCCATTCGTCGAACGGCGTGGCTTTAATGCCGATCGTCGCGCCGGTTCCGGCATATTTATGGGCGTTTTCCAGCAGATTGATCAGCACCCGTTCGATCAGGCTGGCGTCGCAACTCACCAGCACCATTTCCTTCGGCAAATCGATCTCAATGTTGTCGTGCGCCAGCACCGGTTCCAGCATCCGCAGCGCGCTGCCGGTGATTTCCTCCACCGACTGCCACTCTTTGCGCAGATTAAATCCGCCGGACTGAATGCGCGCCATATCCAGCAGATTGTTCACCAGCCGCGTGGTGCTCAGCACCTGCTGGCGGATCTGGCTGGCCTGCGGCGCGTGCTTCGAGCCTTCCGACGCCAGATCCAGCGTCAGAATTTCTGCCTGCCCGAACAGCACCGTCAGCGGCGTGCGCAGGTCATGAGAAAGCGCCGAAAGCAGCGAGTTGCGCAGTTGCTCTCGTTCGGTTTCCAGCCGGGCGGATTCGGCGCGGGCGGCGAGATGCAGACGTTCGAGGGCATTGGCAATCAGCACGGTAAAGGTCTGCAACAGGCGCTGCTGTTCCGGCACCAGTAACTGACGGATGCTCGGCGGTTCGACCGCCAGCAGCCCGCGCGATTCTCCTGAAGCGACCAGCGGCAGCAGCTGATACGGCACGCCGGGCAGGGTGTCAGTACCCGCGCCGGCTGGCAGTTTTTTGTCGAAACTCCAGCGAGCGATCGCGTCATCCACCACGATGGCGGTGACCTCTCCGGCGGGCTGCGCCAGTTCGCCATTTTCCTGCGGCAGCAGAATGGCGGTTTTCGCGTGCAGACTGGAGGAGATAAAGTGGCGGCTGGTTTGCGCGATGGCTTCCGGCGTCAGCGCCTGACTGAGGCTTTTCGACATTTCATACAAATGCTGGGCGCGTTTTTCGCGGTGGCGGGCGATGCGCGCCTGATAACGTACCCCGGCGGTGAGATTGCCGATCAGGATCCCGACCAGCAGCATCACGCCGAAGGTCACCAGATATTGCGCGTCAGTCACGGCGAGCGAACCGCGTGGCTGTACGAAAAACAGATCAAAGCTGACGACGTTAATCACCGCCGCCAGCACCGACGGCCAGCGGCCATAAAACAACGCAACGACCACCACGCCGAGCAGATACACCATCACCAGGTTGGCCTGATCGAAGGTCGGCACCAGCCACTGCGACATCACCGTAATCACTGCGCACAGCGCCACGGCCAGCGAACAGCCCCACAGCTGGCGGCTGAACCGGTCGGCGAAAGTGCGTGAATCTTGTTCTTTGCGCGCCGGTGATGCCGGGGAATCTTCCAGCCCGACAATAATCAGATCAAGATCCGGCCCGATATCGGCCAGCTTGTCGGCAAAACTGCCGCCGGGCTTCCAGCGTTTTTCACGGCGGCGACCCATCATGATTTTGCCCAGACGGTGCTCGCGGGCGTAGCGCAAAATCGCCTGTTCTTCATGTGGCTCGGAAAGCGTGGCGGTTTCTGCGCCCAGCTCCTGCGCCAGTTTCAGCGAATGCAAAATGGCCCGGCGCTGTCCTTCCGGTAAACGGTGCAGACGTGGGGTTTCGACATACACCGCGTGCCAGACACAGCCAAGACGCGCCGCCAGCCGTGACGCGACGCGCACCAGTTTCTCGTTACCGCCGCCGTGCCCGATGCACAACAGCAGCGCATCGCGGGTATGCCAGACGCGGTTGACACCCTGATCGTCGCGGTATTCGCGCATCTGATCGTCAACGCGATCGGCGGTGCGCCGCAGGGAAAGTTCGCGCAGGGCAATCAGATTGCCTTTGCGGAAGAAGTGTTCGATAGCGCGCTCGGCCTGACCGGGAATATAAACTTTGCCTTCTTTCAGACGCTGGCGCAGGGAATCGGGGGGTAAATCCACCAGCACCACTTCGCTGGCGTCATCAAACAAACGGTCGGGAACCGTTTCGCGAATAATAATGCCGGTGACGCCGCTGACCACGTCGTTCAGACTTTCCAGATGCTGAACGTTCACGGTGGTAAAAACGTCGATACCGGCATTGAGTAATTCTTCGATATCCTGCCAGCGTTTAGGGTGGCGCGAACCGGCGGCATTGCTGTGCGCCAGTTCGTCCATCAGGATCAGGGCAGGGCGGCGGGCCAGCGCGGCGTCGAGGTCAAATTCATGCACCTGACGGCCACGATGTTGAATGCGTTTTGGCGGTAACAGCGAAAGCCCCGGCAGCAGTGCCTGCGTTTCCTGCCGTCCGTGGGTTTCCACCACGCCAACCAGCACGTCGAGGCCGGTGGCGCGCAGGCGCTGTGCTTCCTGCAACATGGCGAACGTTTTTCCGACGCCCGCACAGGCGCCGAAAAAGACTTTCAGTTGCCCGCGCGGCTTCTCATTGGCAAGCGCCAGCAGGCTGTCAGGATCGGGGCGATCGTCAGTCATATTTTCCTTATTGAGCTTTCAGTGCATCCAGCGCCTGGTTCAGCCCGAGCACGTTGACCACGTCGGGGCCGAGGAAACCTATCAGCGGTGATGATGTATTATCATCAATCAATTTATTCACTTGCGCCAGTGGCAGTCCGCGCGCGGTGGCAATGCGCGGTGCCTGCCATTGCGCGGCCTCAACGGAAATCTGCGGATCCAGCCCGCTGCCGCTGGCGGTCACCAGATCCACCGGCACCGTCGCCGGGCTTTGCGGATTGGCTTTGCGCAGCGCCGCCACGCGGTCTTTCACCGCCTGATCCAGCGCCGGGTTACTGGCTGCCAGATTACTGCCCGCCGAGGCCATCGGGTTGTACGGCGAATCAGACGTGACAGAGGGGCGGCCCCAGAAGTAATCATTGCGGGTAAAATTCTGCCCGATGAGCTGTGAGCCAATCACTTTATTGCCGCTGTCTTTCATCAGCGAACCCATCGCCTGCGCGCGGAACACCAGCTCGGAAACGCCGGTGGTCAGCAGCGGATACGCCACGCCGGTCGCCAGCGTCAGCAGAACCGTCATCACCAGAGCCGGACGGACATAGGACATTTTTGTTACGGACATAGTGGTCTTCCTCAAAATCAGCTCAGATGTAAAACGGTCAGAATCATGTCGATAAGCTTGATACCAGCAAACGGCACCAGCAAACCGCCGACGCCATAAATCCACAGGTTGCGGCGCAGCAGCGCGGCGGCACTCATGGCTTTATAGCTCACGCCTTTCAGCGCCAGCGGGATCAGAAACACAATCACCAGCGCGTTGAAAATGACCGCTGACATAATGGCCGAAGACGGCGACGTCAGGTGCATGACGTTCAGCGCATTCAGCTGCGGATAGGTCGCCGCAAACGCCGCCGGGATGATAGCGAAATACTTCGCCACGTCGTTGGCGATACTGAATGTGGTGAGCGATCCGCGCGTCATCAGCATTTGTTTACCGATGTGCACCACTTCGATCAGCTTGGTCGGGTTGGAATCGAGATCGACCATGTTCCCGGCTTCTTTCGCCGCCTGGGTGCCCGAATTCATCGCCACCGCCACGTCAGCCTGCGCCAGCGCAGGGGCGTCGTTGGTCCCGTCACCGGTCATCGCCACTAAACGGCCTTCCGACTGATACTGACGAATCAGGGCCAGTTTGGCTTCCGGCGTGGCTTCTGCCAGAAAATCATCCACGCCCGCTTCAGCGGCAATCGCCGCCGCGGTCAGACGGTTATCCCCGGTGATCATCACCGTTTTGATGCCCATTTTGCGCAGCTCGGCAAAGCGTTCCTTGATGCCGCCTTTGACGATATCTTTCAGCTCCACCACGCCCAGCACTTTCCCGCCTTCCGCCACCACCAGCGGCGTGCCGCCTTTACGCGCGACGTTTTCCACCAGGCCATCGACGGCTTTCGGGAAGGTGCCGCCGTTGGATTCCACATGGCGACGGATCGCATCGACCGCGCCTTTACGGATACTGCGCTCGCCGACGTTAACGCCGCTCATGCGGGTTTGTGCGGAGAAGGGCACAAAGGTCGCATTCAGCGAATGAATGTCGCGTTCGCGCAGGTTAAAGCGTTGCTTCGCCAGCACCACGATACTGCGGCCTTCCGGCGTTTCATCGGCCAGCGACGATAACTGCGCGGCATCGGCCAGTTCCTGTTCCGTCACCTGAGGCGCGGGCAGGAACTGCGATGCCTGGCGGTTACCCAGCGTGATGGTGCCGGTTTTATCCAGCAGCAGCACATCCACGTCACCGGCGGCTTCCACCGCACGGCCACTGGTGGCAATCACATTGGCTTCCAGCATGCGGCTCATACCCGCCACGCCGATAGCCGACAACAAGCCGCCGATGGTGGTTGGAATGAGACACACCAGCAGCGCCACCAGCACGGTGACGGTCACCGGAATACCGGCGTGGCTGGCGCCCACGCTGAACAGCGAGAACGGGTACAGCGTGGCCGTCGCCAGCACGAACACCAGCGTCAGCGCCACCAGCAAAATGGTCAACGCCACTTCGTTTGGCGTTTTGCGGCGTTTCGCGCCTTCGACCATGGCAATCATGCGGTCGAGGAAGGTATCGCCGGGGTTCGCCGAGCACTCGACCACCAGCCAGTCAGACAGCACGCGCGTCCCGCCGGTGACCGAGGAGAAGTCGCCGCCGGACTCGCGGATCACCGGCGCAGATTCGCCGGTAATGGCGCTTTCATCCACCGATGCGCCGCCGACCAAAACTTCACCGTCGCATGGCACGGTATCACCGGCCTCGATCAGCACGTAGTCGCCTTTACGCAATGTATCGGCGGCGACTTTAATCACCGGCGATTCAGGGCGCGGTTCGTAGATCTTCTTCGCCCAGCTGGTTTTCTGCACGCCTTTCAGGCTCTGTGCCTGCGCCTTGCTGCGGCCTTCCGCCAGCGCTTCGGCGAAGTTGGCAAACAGCACGGTGAACCACAGCCACAGCGAAACGCTGCCGGTAAAAGCCGCGCTGCCATCGGTGCGATGCATCAGGATCGCCAGCCAGATAAGCGTGGTCAGAATGCTGCCCAGATACACCACGAACATCACCGGATTGCGCCACTGAACGCGGGGATCCAGTTTTTTCACCGAATCCAGCAGGGCAGTGCGGATCAGACGGGGTTCAAATAACGCACGTTGTTTACGACTCATCTTTTTAGTCTCTATATTCATCAGTTCAACGAGTTACGCAGCATTACTGTGCTGACCAGACTTGCAAATGTTCCGCCACCGGACCCAGCGCCAGCGCCGGAATAAAGGTCAGTGCGCCGACCAACAACACGGTGCCGACCAGCAGGCCGATAAACAGCGGGCCGGACGTCGGCAGGGTGCCGTTGCCTGCCTGCTGGCGCTTTTTCGCCACCAGTGAACCGGCAATCGCCAGCACCGGAATGATCACCCCGAAGCGGCCGAAGAACATGCAGGCTGCCAGCAACAGGTTGTAGAACGGCGTGTTGACGCTCAGCCCGGCAAACGCGCTGCCGTTGTTGTTGGCGGCGGAAGACACCGCGTACAGCACTTCACTGAAACCGTGGGCGCCGGGGTTTAAAATCCCTGCGCGACCGGCATCGGTGACCAGCGCCAGCGCGGTGCCGAGCAGTACCAGCGTCGGTGTCACCAGGATCGCCAGCGCCGTCATCTTCATGTCGTAAACGTCGATTTTCTTACCGAGATATTCCGGTGTGCGGCCAATCATCAGCCCGGCGATAAACACCGTCAGCAGCACGAACAGCAGCATGCCGTACAGGCCGGAACCGACGCCGCCGAACACCACTTCACCAATCTGCATCAGCCACATCGGCACCATGCCGCCGAGCGCGGTAAAGGAATCGTGCATGGCGTTAACCGCACCGCACGACGCGGCCGTTGTGACCACCGCATACAGGCTGGAGGCCAGAATGCCGAAGCGGCTTTCCTTACCTTCCATATTGACATTGCTGCTGGCACCGAGCGCGGTGAAGTGCGGATTGCCCTGGAGTTCGGCGTACATCACCACCACCACGGAAACCACGAAAATCACTGACATCGCCCAGACCAGCGCGTGGCCCTGACGGTTGTCGCCGACCACGCGGCCAAACGCGAAACACAGCGCGCACGGGATGATGAAAATCGCCAGCATCTGCACCATGTTGGTCAGTGCCGTCGGGTTCTCAAACGGATGCGCAGAGTTAGCACCGAAGAAACCACCGCCGTTGGTGCCGAGCATTTTGATCGCTTCCTGAGACGCCACCGGCCCCATCGGCAACGTCTGTTGCAGACCTTCCAGCGTGGTGATGTGCTGATACGCTTCGAAATTTTGCAGCACGCCCTGGCTGACGAAAAACAGCGCCAGCAGGAACGACACCGGCAGCAGCAGATACAGCGTGATGCGCCATAAATCCGTCCAGGCGTTACCGAGGGTCTGCGCTGAAGGGCGCGCAAAAGCGCGGATCAGGGCAAACGCCACGGCGATACCGGTCGCGGCGGAGAGGAAGTTCTGCACAGTCAGCCCGACCATCTGGCTGAAATAGCTCAGCGTGCTTTCGCCGCTGTAGGCCTGCCAGTTGGTGTTGGTGACAAAACTCACCGACGTGTTAAATGCCAGATCCCATGACAGCCCGCCAAAATGCTGCGGGTTCATTGGCAACGCGCCCTGCGACATCAGCATGGCCATCAGGACAACAATGCCCAGAATGTTAAATACCATGATCGCCAGCGCGTACTGCCACCAGGTCATTTCGGCATGGCTGCTGCCAGAGGTGCTTAAAACACCGTTTTCTATGCGCTGAATAAATGCGCCGGGCTGTCCTTCAATCAGTTGTGCAATAAAGTTACCCAGTGGTTTTGCCAGCAGCAAAAGCACCAGCATAAAACTGGCAATCAGTAAGAATCCGGTTGCAGCCATTTAAAAATCCTCCGCATTCAGCAGGGCATAAACCAGATAGCCGAGCAGCAGAAGAACCAGTAATGCGCCGCAGATTACGCCAACACTCACAATCCACCTCCACAGGTGTGTTTTTATGTTGTGGCGAGAATAAGGAAAGGCGGGAAAAGATCCTGAAAAGAAAGCGGCCCAACGTGTAAAAAAAGTATAAAAATGCGCAAAAAATGAAACCCAAAAGAAACCTAAATTGCGTATTTATTTAACCATTCTGTAACTCAATTACACCGGCAAGCCAAAAATGGTGAATATTTACACATTAAAGTGGTCAGATGAGTGGTAAAATTTCATCAATTGCGGTATATTTTTCGCCAATTACAGTTTCCGAAAAATATGACAGGAGCAACGCCATGAATGATTACACGCCATATACAATGACCCGCATACTGGCCCGCCGCGCTTTTGTTATCGCAGCCGGTGTGCTGGCTCTGCCGGTCATGCTGTTCCGCGCTGACCGCGCCCGTTTTTACAGCTATTTACACCGCGTCTGGATGAAAACCAGCGACAAACCGGTCTGGCTGACCCACGCTGAAATGGCGACACAAGATTTTTATTGAGTTAGTCCCCTCCCGGCCTCTCCCCTTCGCAGGCTGAGAAACCCAGGAAACCCCGCTTTCACAGCGGGGTTTTTTATTGCCCGCGATAAAACCTGTACAACATTATTTTTATGTATAACTTGTGCTAAGGTTATACCTACAGGTGATGAGTTACGGGCACCTCCTTTTCCTCTTTCAACGTCCGGAGCTGACAATGACTAAAACGATTCCCATTGGCATCAGTGCATGCCTGCTGGGCGACAGGGTCCGCTTCGATGGCGGGCATAAGCGGCTGGCATTCGCGGTGGAGCAACTGGCGCCGTATGTGCGTTTTGAACCGATCTGCCCTGAAATGGCGATTGGCTTGCCGACGCCACGCCCTGCGCTGCGGCTGGTCAGAATGGATGACGGCGTTGCCATGCGTTTCAGCAATGACGAAACCATTGATATCACTGAAAAGATGCAGAGCTATTCCGAGACGCGCGTCGCCCCTCTGACCGCGCTTTGCGGCTACATCGTCTGCGCCAAATCGCCAAGCTGCGGCATGGAACGCGTGCGGGTGTACAGCGCCAACGGTAAAGATGCGAAGAAAAGCGGTGTGGGGATCTATACCGCTGAACTGATGAAGCAGCATCCGTGGCTGCCGGTGGAAGAAGACGGGCGGCTCAACGATCCGGTGCTGCGCGAGAATTTTGTCGAGCGCGTATTTACGCTGTTCGAGCTGAATCAGCTGCGTGAAAGCGGCCTGACGCGCGGCAAACTGATGGCGTTTCACAGCCGTTACAAACTCTCTTTACTGGCCCATTCTCAGCCTGAATACCGTGAGCTGGGGCGCTTTGTCGCCGCCATGGCCGAATGGACATCCCTTGAAGACTACTTCATCGAATACCGTCAGCGGCTGATGAAACTGCTTAATCACAAAGCCACCCGTCGTAATCACACCAACGTGCTGATGCATGTGCAGGGCTATTTCCGCAAACAGCTCAGTTCGGCACAGCGTCAGGAACTGGCGGGTCTGATCGACCGTTACCGTCAGGGGATGCAGCCGCTGCTGGCACCGATCACTTTGCTTAAACATTACATGTCGGAATATCCGGATGAATACCTGGCAGGACAGCGATATTTCGAGCCCTACCCGGAAGCGTTAAGACTTCGATACGGACATTAAAAGGAAACGTATGACCACGCATTTAGTCTGGTTCCGAAATGACTTACGGATAACCGATAACCGCGCGTTACACGCCGCCTGTGAAGATCCGCAGGCGCGCGTCATTGGCGTTTTTGTCGCAACGCCTGAACAGTGGAAACAGCATGAGATGGCGCCGCGTCAGGCCGCGTTTATTTATCAGCATCTTCAGGCGCTGCAACATGCGCTGGCTGAGCGCGGGATCCTGCTGCATTACCATCAGTGTGATGATTTTACGCAGAGCGTCAGCTGGCTGAAGGATTTTTGTGCCAGCGAACAGGTGGATGCGCTGTTTTACAATAAACAGTATGAAATCAATGAACGGCTGCGTGATGAGGCGCTGGAGAAAACCCTGAGCGCAGAGGTGTTATGCCGCGCTTTTGACGACAGCCTGCTGTTGCCGCCGGGTTCTGTCACTACCGGCAATAACGAAATGTACAAAGTCTACACGCCGTTTCGCCGGGCATTTTTATCCCGCCTGACCGAGTCCGACAGCCGCTCTTTGCCTGCGCCGAAAGCGCGTGAACATGGGCAGAAAACGGTGCTGCATAAGCTGATGCCCTTTGACTATCCGCTGGAAAACATCGACGACGCTTTCCCCATTGGCGAGGAAGCGGCGCGCAATCAGCTGCGCAGTTTCTGCCGTGAAAGGGTGCAGGATTATCTCGAACAGCGCGATTTACCAGCGGTCGATGGCACCAGTTCTCTGTCTCCGTATCTGGCGATCGGCGTGCTTTCTCCGCGTCAGTGCCTTAACCGTTTGCGCACTGAGTGCCCGCAGGTGCTGGAGAGAACCGACGGCGGCGCGTTTGGCTGGCTGAACGAACTGGTGTGGCGCGAGTTTTACCGTCACCTGATTGTTGCCTGGCCGAAGCTTTGCAAGCATCAGCCCTTTGTGGCCTGGACAGACGGCGTGCGCTGGCGTCATGCCCCGGACGAATTACAGGCGTGGAAAGACGGCAAAACCGGTTACCCGATTGTGGATGCCGCCATGCGTCAGCTCAATGCCACGGGCTGGATGCATAACCGGCTGCGTATGATTGTCGCCAGTTTTCTGGTGAAGGACTTGCTGATTAACTGGCGTGAAGGCGAGCGATATTTTATGTCGCAACTGCTCGACGGGGATCTGGCGGCGAACAACGGCGGCTGGCAGTGGGGCGCGTCAACCGGCACCGATGCCGCACCTTATTTCCGAATTTTTAACCCGACAACGCAGGGCGAACGCTTCGACAAAGCCGGACGATTTATCAAGGCCTGGGTACCAGAATTGTCGGACGTGCCGGAAAAAGACATTCATCAGCCCCATCGCTGGGCAGAAAAACACCATCGCGTGCTAGACTACCCGTTGCCGATTATTGATCACGCACGGGCGCGAAAAGACACGCTGGCGGCGTTTGAGGCGGCAAAAAACCGGTCAGACTGACCTTTTGCTAATCACCACGACAAGGAGCGATGTGATGAACAAACACCTGCTGGCGCTGATGCTGACGTGCTGGGCAAGCCAGGCCATGGCGGCCTTTGATGTGGTTGCGCTGGGCGTCAATGGAGGGGTCGAAGAGGGCAATCTGACGTCGTATCTGGTGCGCAGTGACGATCAAAAACTGTACCTCGGGCTGGATGCCGGTTCGGTGATGCCGGGGATCCGTAAGGCGCTGGAGAAGGGCAGTTTCCCTCAGGTGACGGCTGAAAATGCCGCGCCGCTGACCCCGCAGGGTGCCGTGTTCCGCAACCTGATCGGCGGATATTTTATCAGCCATGGACATCTCGACCATCTGGCGGGGCTGATCATCGGCTCGCCGGAAGACAGTAAAAAACCCATTTATGGCACCGCCGACACCATCGGCACCCTGCGTCAGCATTACTTCAATGGCCGTGTCTGGCCGAACTTCACCGACTCCGGCAGCGGTCTGCGCATCGGCACGTACCGCCTGAACTTACAGCGCCCTGAACAACGTTTTTCCCTCGGCCTGACCGGGCTTGACGGCAATATTTATCCGCTCAGCCACGGCGGTACGTCTTCGAGCATGATCCTGGTGAGCCGCAACAATCAGTCGTTTGCCTTCTTCGGGGATACCGGCCCGGACGAAGTGGAAAAATCGAAGAATCTGGACACTGTCTGGCGCGTGCTGGGCAGCGAAATCAAAGCCAAACGCCTGAAAGGGCTGATCATCGAAACCTCCTATCCTGACGATGTTCCTGACAGCAAACTGTATGGTCATCTCACACCGCACTGGCTGCTGAAAGAGCTGGCGAGCCTGCAACAACATGCGGGCGGCGACGGTTCGCTGAAAGACCTGACGGTGATTATCAGCCATGTTAAACCGAGCCTGAAAGCGGGCGTGGATCCTGAAAAAGAGATCATGGCGCAGCTGGAAAAAGGTAACAATCTGGGCGTGAAGTTTGTGCGGATGCAGCAGGGCGACAGGCTCGAGCTGTAAACGCAGGGAAGGGGAAACGGCCACGTTTCCCTTTTTTATTTCAATCCGTGAATGTCAGTTAATCTCAGAAGACCCACAGGCAGACAGCGGGCATTTGGGGCATTGGGGAAATGTCGGTTATCATCGTGAGAATCGTCCCTATGTGAGAAGCCGAACACCATGAACAATCTCCAGCTCGAAGCCCTGATTAACCAGAAACTGGATGTCAGTAATTTCCATGATTACGCGCCGAATGGCCTGCAGGTCGAAGGGCGTCGTAACGTGCAGCGCGTGGTCACCGGCGTGACGGCCTCTCAGGATCTGCTGGATGCGGCGATTGCGGTGGAAGCAGATGCGATTTTGGTGCACCACGGTTATTTCTGGAAAAATGAACCGGCGGTGGTGCGCGGAATGAAGCGCAACCGGCTGAAAGCCCTGCTGGTCAATGACATCAATTTATACGGTTATCATTTACCGCTCGATGCGCACCCCGAACTGGGCAACAACGCGCAGTTGGCGGAGTTGTTCGGCATTGATGTGCAGGGAGAAGTGATGCCGCTGGTGCCTTATGGCGAACTGAAAAAGCCGCTGTCCGGTGAAGCATTACGTCAGCGCATGGAAGTGATTTTGGATCGCAAAGTGCTGCACAGCGCGCAGGGCGGGCCGGATGAGATCCGTCGCATCGCCTGGTGTTCCGGCGGTGGTCAGGGGTTCATTCAGCAGGCGGCAGACTTTGGTGTAGATGCTTTCATCAGCGGTGAAGTTTCCGAACAAACCATTCATATTGCCCGCGAAATGGGGCTGCATTTTTACGCCGCCGGCCATCACGCCACGGAACGTTATGGCGTGAAAGCGCTGGGCGAATGGCTTCAGGATTATCACGGATTAGATGTCATGTTTATCGACATCGACAATCCGGCTTAAGGGCTGACGTATTTGCCATGGGGGATCCGGGCAGAACAGGTGACCATCACGTACGCTTGGTACGCGTCGGTTCCTGTGCGCTGGCCGGATCCCCACGGACGTCAAGCATTAGGTTTCTGACTTGGCTGACGCTTTCTCTGTCGTTTCATCAGGCACGCTGTCTTCAAGCAAGGTAAATGCCCGCTGTAAGCCGGTATCCACGTCGGGGTCTGCGCCCTGCGGCGGATACGGGCTCTCTTCCTCCTCATCGGCTGCCACTTCACTTTCTTCCACCACCGGTTCGGTGACGTTTTCCGGCGCGGGCATGGTTTCCTGAATCATCTGCTCGTCAAAGGCCGGATTCAGCGCCGGAGAAAGAGGCGAACTGCTCAGACTGTCCGGCATCGCAATATGCGGCAGCGGCGCATCCACCGCCATCACCGTCTCTTCTTCTTTGGCCGATGTCCGGCTCAGCGCCACAATGGCGGCACCGCACAGCGCGAAAAAGGCGTACAGAATATTGCCGCCCAGCGGCTCCATCAGCGCGCCGACGGCCAGCGGCCCGATACAGGCACCGACGCCGAATGCCATCAGCAGACAGGCAGAAAGTGAGACGCGCCGCTCCGGTTCGATCATGTCATTGGCGAGTGCGACCACCAGCGGGTACAGCGTGAACTGCATCAGGCTGACCACAAAACCGATGCCCAGCAGCAGCGGGAACGAGATGTGGGTCAGCAGCGCCAGCGGCAGGGCGGCGACCGCCAGCAGGATCGCGTTTATGCGCATCAGCATGTTGCGGTTATAACGGTCCGACAGCCAGCTCAGCGGGAACTGCGCCAGCAGACCGGCGAAAATCGCCAGCGCCATAAACAGACCGGTTTGCTGCGTGGTGAGCGATTGCTGGCTGGTATAGATCGGCGCCATGCCGTAAAACGACCCGACAACCATGCCGATGACCAGGGTGATCGCCAGCACTTTAGGGATCGCGCCGATAAAGAATTTCAGCTCCATGGGGGCGGGCGACATATGGCCGACGTTGGTGCGCGTGGTCAGGGCGATAGGCACCAGACAGAGTGCAAAACACAGCGCAATCATGATAAGCGTGCTGACGCCCAGGCCGCTGTCGAGCATCAGCACCACCTGGCCCAGCGACATCCCGAGATACGACGCCACCATGTAAAAACCGAACACCACGCCGCGCTGATTCGCTTCTGCCTGATCGTTCAGCCAGCTTTCCAGCACCATATATTGCACCATCATGCACAGGCCGATGATCAGACGCAGTACCACCCAGACCGGAATAATGTCGGTCAGACCGTGGCCGAGGACGGCGGCGGTGATGATGCCGGAGCAGGAGACATACGCACGAATGTGGCCGACGCGGGCGATCAGGATATGGCCGACTTTGCCGCCGATCACCAGCCCGATGTAGTTAGCCGCGATGATCGCACCAATCATGGCACCGCTGACGTGTATCGCTGACAGTCGCAGGGAGATGTAAGTGGTGAGCAGGCCGGAACCGAGCAGCATCAGTAATGTGGTGGTATAAAGCGGAAAAAAGAGTGCTAAAGGTTTTCTCACGGGTCGTCCCTTTCTTGTTGTGACGTTCTTGATGTAAAGAATGCGTTATCCAAACGCTAAAAAACTTCAACACCCCCGAGAGTAGCAGGTGCGGGCGGCAGGGGAAACCTTCACCGGCCTGAACATGCCGTGGACAAGTTGACATCATCAGTCGCTTTCCCGCATAACTACCCTTAATCTAAAAACAAATTCCGATATATTGAGTTGCTGAATAACTTGATGATCCACAACCCTTCTTTGAGGAGTGTCTGAGTGCAACGAGCACGATGTTACCTGCTGGGTGAACGCGCGGTAGTGCTGGAGCTGGAACCGCCAGTGACCCTGGCCAGCCAGCAGCGGATCTGGGGACTGACCCAACGTTTACAGGATCGCACGGCCTATCCTGGCGTTCGCGAAGTCATTCCCGGCATGAATAATTTGACGGTTCTGCTCACTGATGCGCAGAGCTCTGCGCTCGACGCGATTGAACGTCTGCAAAACTGGTGGGAAGAGAGTGAAGCCATTGAACCGGAATCACGGCTGATTGAGATCCCGGTGATTTACGGCGGGAAGCAGGGCCCGGATCTGGAGAATGTTGCCAGCCATACCGGTATGACGCCGCGTCAGGTGGTGGAATGCCATTCGGGCATTGATTACACCGTCTATTTTCTGGGGTTCCAGCCGGGTTTTCCTTACCTCGGTGGGATGCCGGAACAACTGGCGACACCGCGTCACGGCGAACCCCGTCTTTCCGTGCCCGCAGGTTCTGTGGGCATCGGCGGCAGTCAGACCGGCATTTACCCGCTGGCCACGCCCGGCGGCTGGCAGTTGATCGGGCTGACCTCGCTGGCGATGTTTGACCCCACGCGCGCCTCGCCGACCTTATTATTACCCGGTGACACCGTGCGCTTTGTGCCACAAAAGGAGGGCGTATGCTGAAAATTTTACGCGCCGGGATGTTTACGACCGTGCAGGATTTGGGCCGCAACGGCTATCGCCAGCAGGGTGTGAGTCAGTCCGGTGCGCTTGACGGCCCCGCACTGCGCATCGCCAATCTGCTGGCCGGGAATGATGAGGATGCCGCAGGGCTTGAGATCACCCTCGGGCAGTTCAGCGCGGAGTTTCATCGCGAAGGCTGGATAGCGCTGACCGGTGCCGGCTGCCACGCCCAGCTCGACGGGAAAGACGTCTGGACCGGCTGGCGTTACGCGGTGAAGCCGGGCCAGGTTCTGACGATGAAAATGCCGACGCGCGGAATGCGCAGTTATCTGGCGATTTCCGGGGGCATTGATGTGCCGCAAGTGATGGGCTCGCGCAGCACCGATCTGAAAGCTCAGTTCGGCGGCTTTAACGGGCGTGCGCTGCAGGACGGCGATCTGCTGCCAACCGGGGATACTTTCCATACACCGAAAAGCATCGGCGGCATCAAACAGTTGCTGTTCGGCAATCGTATCCGCGCATTAGCCGGGCCGGAATATCAGGAGTTCAGCGCCGAATCACGCGATGCTTTCTGGCGCGCCTCATGGCAGCTGAGCCCACAAAGTAACCGCATGGGATATCGCCTGCATGGCCGCGCGCTGAAACGGGAAACGGATCGCGAAATGCTGTCTCACGGCCTGTTACCGGGCGTGGTGCAGGTGCCGCACGGCGGTCAGCCAATTGTACTGATGGCCGATGCGCAGACCACCGGCGGTTATCCCCGTATCGCCTGTGTGATCGAAGCTGATCTCTATAATCTGGCCCAGATCCGCCTCGGCGAGCCCATTCATTTTGTGAAATGCACGCCGGAAGAGGCGCAAAAAGCGTTACGCGAACAGTCGCTGTTTATCGGACAGATTAAGCGGGGATTGTATGATCGTTGATCTTAATGCCGATCTGGGTGAAGGCTGTGCCAATGATGAGGCGCTGTTGCAGCGGGTCAGTTCCGCCAATATCGCCTGCGGTTTTCACGCCGGAGACGCCCTGACCATGCAACAGTCGGTGCGCCTGGCGATGAAATACGGCGTGGCAATTGGCGCGCACCCGAGTTTTCCCGATCGCGAAAACTTTGGCCGCAGCGCCATGCAACTGCCGCCGGAAACGGTGTATGCGCAGATGGTGTATCAGCTCGGCGCGCTGGCGGCCATTACCCGTGCCGAAGGCGGGAAAATGATACATGTCAAACCGCACGGGATGCTCTACAACCAGGCGGCGACCGACGCCGTGCTCGCTGATGCCATCGCCCGCGCGGTCTTTGACGTCGACCCGACGCTGCGGCTGGTCGGGCTTGCGGGCAGCGAACTGATCCGCGCCGGTGAGCGCGCGGGCCTGCAAACGCGTCAGGAAGTGTTCGCCGACCGCCGCTACCAGAGCAACGGTGCGCTGGTCCCCCGCAGTCAGCCCGATGCGATGATCGACAGTGACCAACAGGCGCTGGAGCAGACGCTGACGATGGTTCAGCAGCAGAAAGTGCTCAGCCGCGAAGGCGTCTGGGTGCCGGTGAAAGCCGACACGGTTTGCCTGCATGGTGATGGTGAGCACGCACTGACTTTTGCGATGCGGTTGCGTGAGGCGTTTGATGAACAAGGGATAGAAATTCATTCATAATGATCTCATGACCCCAGACGAGGTTCCGTTTTGCCCTACAACAAGGATCTATCATGCGTAAAGTCTTAGTGACCGGTTTCGAACCCTTTGGCGGCGAGCGCGTCAATCCGTCGTGGGAAGTGGTGAAACAACTGGGTGACCTGGAGTTGTCGGGCGCGCAGATTGTGGTGCGCCAGCTACCTTGTGTGTTTGGTAAAGCCATTGAAGCGCTGAATGCCGCGATTGATGACGTGCATCCGGAAATGGTGTTGTGCGTGGGGCAGGCGGGCGGACGCAGTGATTTTAGCGTTGAGCGTGTGGCGATTAACATCGACGATGCGCGTATTCCTGATAACGAAGGGAATGAGCCGGTGGACGCAGCGATTGTCGCTGACGGTCCTGCCGCCTATTTTTCTTCTCTGCCGATTAAGACGATTGTGAACGGCCTGCGGGAATCGGGCATTCCGGCGTCGGTATCTCAGACGGCGGGAACCTATGTCTGCAATCACGTGATGTACGGGCTGATGCACCGTCTGGCGCAGCCGTCCTGCAACGTGGTGAAGGGCGGTTTTATCCATATTCCTTATTTGCCGGAGCAGGCAGCGAAGCATCCGGGCGAGCCAAGTATGTCAGTACACACTGTCATGAACGCCCTTGAACTCACTATCGCCATCGCGCTGCATACCGAGCAGGATTTGCGAATTGCTGAGGGTGCGACTCACTGATGCCTGAAGGTCCTGAAATTCGCCGCGCGGCCGATCTGCTGGTGCGCGCGGTCGTGAACAAACCCCTTACGGATGTCTGGTTTGCCTTTCCTTCGTTGAAACCTTATCAGTCTGCGCTGCGTGGCACGAAAATCACGGCCATTGAAACACGCGGGAAAGCGCTGCTGACGCACTTTTCCAACGGTCTTACCCTGTACAGCCACAATCAGCTTTATGGCGTGTGGCGGGTGGTGAATGCCGGTGAAACACCGAAAGAAACCCAGCGGTCGTTACGCGTACAGCTGCAAACCACCGATGCGGCGATCCTGTTATACAGCGCGTCCGAAATTGGGATTTATGATACGGCAGAGATAGAGAATCATCCCTTCCTGCGGCGTATCGGCCCTGACGTACTCGATGCGTCTCTGACAGTCGCACAGGTTCGTGAGCGTTTACTCTCCCCTAAATTTCGCAACCGTCAGTTAGGCGGCATGTTGCTCGATCAGGCCTTTCTCGCCGGATTGGGAAACTACCTGAGGGCGGAAATTTTATGGCTGGCAAAACTGTTGCCGGGGCATAAACCCAAAGACCTGAAAGAGGCTGAGCTGGATGCGCTGGCGGATGCCTGCCTGTCGGTAGCGCGGTTGTCCTATGCCACGCGCGGGACGATGGATGAAAATGTGCATCACGGCGCACTGTTCAGATTTAAAGTTTTTGGCCGGACCGGGAAACCGTGCGAGCGGTGTGGCGATCCGATTGAAAAGGGCAGTGTGTCATCCCGTCCATTTTTCTGGTGCCCTGTGTGCCAGATATAAAATGTTATTTACCGCGATGAGATTTGTGCTGTTCATGAATGAGCGGGTATGATTTTTAATGCCCTCAGGGGAATTATACAGTGAAGAACGCAATATCTTTCTCTTATTGCCTCTTTGCAGTTTAATTAACTGAGGGTGTTTTATGCGTAAACGTACCAGTGCGTTATTTATTTCCATTTGTAGTCTGAGCGTTATTCCCTTTGTCAGCCATGCTGATTATTATCAAACCAGTGTGCAATGTGCTTATTCTCACACATTAGGGGATGACGCTATTATGATGTTTAATATGCCGGGGCATGCGATGTGGCATGACTTTTTCGGTAATACAAGTACAGATGCCTCATCGACATATACAACCTTACGACAAAAAGCCACCACAACCTGTACAGATCTGGCCGACTCATCTGCCTACTGGGCACCTTCCCTGAAATTGCCGGATGGTACAGAAGTCCGGCCTCAGTATCAGAAAACCTATTATCAGACCGTTAACAGCCCGCAAAACCCGCTGACCTCATTTCCGGACGGTTTACAGCTTTTAGCCGGTAATCACCAGGGCACGTCACCAAACCCGCGTATTAGTTTTTTATGTAATGATGGCACGGGTTATTCCAGCAGCGCTGAACGCACCTGTACCAAGCCTGCGAACGGAGACACCTTGCAGTTTAATATCGGGATTCAGTTCCCTAACTGCTGGGATGGTAAAACCATCGCCGCAAAACCTTCCGGTACGGCACATAAGCCTAACGCGGTATACGCTGACAATAATGGCGCCTGCCCGGCTGATTATCCGAAGCATATTCCTACGGTAAATATGAATGTCGCCTATCTGTTCCCCGGGCTGACATCTCTTGACCTGAGAACGGTTCAGCTGTCACTGGATCCGATCATGAACGGCGATCAGCGTCTTGAGCAATGGGGCAGTGTTTATACCGCGCATGGAGATTTTGTCAACGGCTGGACAGAAGATGCGGCGAAATTTATGACGGAACGCTGCATGAATAATAATTATGATTGCACAAGTTATATGCCTTATGCCTATAACGATCCTATTGCTGATACTTATGTAAGTAATCAGGAAGAGAGTGATAAAAACTTTGGTTCAGCCACACAGTTATTAGTACATGGTAATACGAAAAATACGTCAGAAACAAATAATCCGCAAAAAATGACATTGCTTAAATATCAGATACCGCCAATGCCAACGACGTATTCAGATGAGCTGACAGCGCTGTTTAAATATAAACTCCATATTTATGGCGGAAGAACTACGTCAACCGGCGGTATGACAATTTATATGTACCCGACCACCACGGACTGGGATGAAAATACCGTCACCTGGAATAATCATCCTGTTTGTGATTACCAGACGGCCTCTACCTTGTATCTGGATGAGAAAAATCAATACCGCGATTTTGATGTCACGACATTGGTTAAACAGGCCCAGCAAAAGGGACAACAGCAGATCGCTTTTTGTATCAGCACAGGCGGGAACAACAATACCAATATTTTCACCTTTAACACCAAGGAAACAACGTATCCACCACAACTGATGCTGGTCGGCGTGCAGAACGAATAAAGAAATAATGTTTTTCAGCCATAAAAAACGCCAACGTAAAAGTTGGCGTTTTTTATACTGCTGAAAAGAGACGAGCTTATTTTTTCAGCTGGGAGTGGAAATCACGTTTGTCGTAGCCGGTATACAGCTGGCGTGGACGGGCAATTTTGATGCCGTCCTGGTGCATTTCGCTCCAGTGTGCAATCCAGCCGACCGTACGCGCCATGGCGAAAATGACGGTGAACATGGAAGACGGGATACCCATCGCTTTCAGGATAATGCCTGAATAGAAATCGACGTTCGGGTAGAGTTTTTTCTCGATGAAATACGGGTCATTCAGCGCGATGTGTTCCAGCTCCATCGCCACTTCCAGCAGGTTGTCTTTCAGATCCAGCTCTTTCAGCACTTCATGACAGGTTTCACGCATCACGGTGGCGCGCGGGTCGTAGTTTTTGTAAACACGGTGACCGAAGCCCATCAGGCGGAATGAATCATTTTTGTCTTTTGCACGTTTCACAAATTCTGGAATGTGATCAACGCTGCTGATTTCTTCCAGCATTTTCAGTGCGGCTTCGTTGGCACCGCCGTGAGCAGGCCCCCACAGCGACGCGATACCGGCGGCGATACAGGCAAACGGGTTAGCGCCAGAAGAACCGGCGGTACGCACGGTCGAGGTTGAGGCGTTCTGTTCGTGGTCAGCGTGCAGGATCAGAATGCGGTCCATGGCACGTTCCAGAATCGGGTTCACTTTGTATTCTTCACATGGCGTAGAGAACATCATGTGCAGGAAATTCCCGGCGTAAGAGAGGTCGTTGCGCGGGTAGACGAAAGGCTGGCCGATGGAATATTTGTAGCACATTGCGGCCACGGTCGGCATTTTGGACAGCAGACGGTAGGCGGCGATTTCGCGGTGACGTTCGTTTTCGACGTCAATGGAATCGTGATAGAACGCTGCCAGCGCGCCGGTCACACCGCACAGGACGGCCATCGGGTGAGAATCACGACGGAAACCGTGGAACAGACGGGTGATCTGCTCGTGCACCATAGTGTGACGGGTCACATTGGTTTTGAATTCTTCGAATTGCTTCGGCGTTGGGGTTTCACCGTTTAGCAGCAGGTAGCTGACTTCGAGGAAGTTGGACTCTTTTGCCAACTGATCAATCGGGAAGCCACGGTGCAGCAAAATCCCTTCGTCACCATCAATGTAGGTGATTTTGGATTCGCAGGATGCGGTAGACGTAAAACCGGGATCATAGGTAAAAAGGCCTTTTGAACCGAGGGTGCGGATATCAATTTCATCCTGGCCCAGCGTGCCGGACAGCACATCCAGTTCAATCGGGTCGTGACCTTGTAGGGTAAGTGTCGCTTTCTTATCAGCCATTTACAGTCTCCTTAGCGCCTTATTTTTAAAAATCGATAACAACAGAAATGCCTGGAAGCGACGCCTTGTAAGGTCATTATTATTATCAGCCTTAACTCTGCGATCGTATGGGAAGGGAACGTAGAGCTGAGTCGAATCGCAGTCTCAGACTGCTCTGTGACAAACAAGCGGCGTTTCATCGTTGTTAAAGATTCGGTAAATCATTACTGTTCTGTCGCTCAGTACCTGTGAAGAGTATGAGGATTTACACAATCACCACTTTTGCATAACTTGGCCCGACAGGGAAGACCCCGTCTTACGATTGTGTGATCCACTGATTCTCTTAATACTTTCCCCTTTTTGGTGCGTCAGGGTAACGCCGGTATGTGCTCAGTATCACAGTCCTTCAGGGATGGGACATATGTAATGGAAATGTTGATCAAATGTCAAACTCGATAATTTATTTTGTGCGATTTGTTGAATTTGGGAGCTAACTCACTGTTTCGCAGAAATGTGAATAAAGCATTTGTAGGGCAATTGTAATGGGAATGTGATCAACCTATACTTCAACGAGGTCTCCGGGCAAACCCTGAAGTAGGAGCACCCAGCGTTGTTTTCTGAGCATTTTACGTTTCCCAAACGCAAAACTTTGAAAATGCATCACGCGCCGTTTAAGCACATTGGATGTCGTTGTTTGAGCGCGAGGGATGAAGGCTAAACAGTCTTAATGCTGTCTGACACTGCTCCAGACCGGAGGAAGTAAAATAATAAGAGCTGTGTGGGCAAAACCGTGAAAAAACAAAGACCTGTCAATCTGGATCTGCAAACGATCCGGTTTCCCGTTACTGCGATAGCGTCCATCTTACACCGAGTCTCTGGCGTAATAACCTTCGTCGCCGTCGGTATCCTCCTCTGGCTGTTAGGCCTGTCTCTCTCTTCTCCTGAAGGGTTTGCGCAAGCGGCTGCCATCATGAATAGCTACGTCGTCAAATTCATCTTTTGGGGAATACTTACTGCGCTGGCCTATCACGTCTGCGGTGGCATCCGCCACTTGCTGATGGATTTTGGCTATATCGAAGAGAGTTTGGCTGCCGGTACCCGTTCTGCCCAGGTGGCAATCGGTCTGACCGTCGTGCTGTCAATTCTGGCTGGAGTCCTCGTATGGTAAGCAACGTTTCTGCATTAGGACGCAATGGTGTGCACGACTGGTTGTTGCTGCGTGCTTCCGCGATCATCCTCACCCTTTACATCCTTTATATTCTGGGCTTCGTGGTTCTGGCTCAGGAACTGACTTTTGATGTCTGGCATGGCTTCTTCTCTTCCTCCATCACCAAAGTATTCACACTGCTGGCGCTGTTGTCGATTTTGATTCACGCGTGGATCGGCATGTGGCAGGTGTTAACGGACTATGTCAAACCGGTAGCTGTTCGGCTTGTGCTGCAACTGGCCATTGTCGTGACGTTAGTGGTTTACCTACTTTACGGAACAATTGTTGTTTGGGGAGCGTAGTAAATGAATCTGCCAGTCAGAGAGTTTGATGCTGTGGTGATCGGTGCAGGTGGCGCCGGTATGCGTGCAGCATTACAGATTTCACAAACGGGCCAGTCCTGTGCCCTGATTTCCAAAGTCTTCCCGACCCGCTCGCATACGGTGTCAGCGCAGGGCGGTATTACCGTTGCGCTGGGTAACACCCATGAGGACGACTGGGAATGGCATATGTACGACACCGTAAAAGGTTCCGACTACATCGGTGATCAGGACGCCATTGAATATATGTGTAAAACCGGGCCAGAAGCGATTCTGGAACTTGAGCACATGGGGCTGCCTTTCTCCCGTCTTGAAGACGGTCGTATTTATCAGCGTCCGTTTGGCGGCCAGTCGAAAAACTTCGGCGGCGAACAAGCGGCACGTACTGCGGCAGCGGCCGACCGTACCGGTCACGCATTGCTGCACACGCTGTATCAGCAAAACCTGAAAAACGGCACCACGATTTTCTCCGAATGGTATTCACTGGATCTGGTGAAAAATCAGGACGGCGCGATCGTCGGCTGTACCGCCATCTGCATCGAAACCGGTGAAGTGGTGTATTTCAAAGCCAAAGCGACCGTGCTGGCGACCGGCGGCGCGGGCCGTATTTACCAGTCCACCACGAACGCCCATATCAATACCGGTGACGGTGTGGGTATGGCGCTGCGCGCAGGCGTGCCGGTGCAGGATATGGAAATGTGGCAGTTCCACCCGACCGGCATCGCCGGCGCGGGCGTTCTGGTCACAGAAGGCTGCCGTGGTGAAGGCGGTTATCTGCTCAATAAAGACGGCGAACGTTTCATGGAACGTTATGCGCCGAATGCGAAAGACCTGGCCGGTCGTGACGTGGTGGCGCGTTCCATCATGATCGAAATCCGCGAAGGTCGTGGCTGCGAAGGTCCGTGGGGCCCGCATGTCAAACTGAAACTCGATCATCTGGGTCGTGAAGTGCTGGAATCCCGCCTGCCGGGTATTCTGGAACTGTCCCGCACCTTTGCTCACGTTGATCCAATCAAAGAGCCGATTCCTGTTCTGCCAACCTGCCATTACATGATGGGCGGTATTCCGACCAAAGTGACCGGTCAGGCGCTGCGTGTGAACGAGAAGGGCGAAGACGTGGTGATCCCAGGTTTGTTTGCGGTCGGCGAAATTGCCTGTGTTTCCGTACACGGCGCAAACCGTCTGGGTGGCAACTCACTGCTGGATCTGGTGGTGTTTGGTCGCGCCGCTGGCATGCACTTGCAGGAATCGATTGCCGAACAGGGCGACAGCCGCGATGCGTCTCAGGACGATATCGATGTCTCTCTGGAACGCCTGAACCGCTGGAACAACACCCGTTCAGGTGAAGATCCGGTGGCGATCCGCAAAGATCTGCAAGCCTGTATGCAGAATAACTTCTCGGTCTTCCGCGAAGGCGATGCGATGGCAGAAGGGCTGGAACAGCTGAAAGTGATCCGTGAGCGCCTGAAAACGGCCCGTCTGGACGATACTTCAACAGAATTCAACACGCAGCGCGTGGAATGTCTGGAGCTGGATAACCTGATGGAAACCGCGTTTTCAACGGCTGTCTCCGCCAACTACCGCACCGAAAGCCGTGGCGCACACAGCCGCTTTGACTTCCCGGATCGTGATGATGCGAACTGGTTGTGTCATACGCTGTATCAGCCGGAAACCGAGAGCATGACACGCCGTGAGGTGAACATGCAGCCTAAGCTTCGCGCGGCGTTCCCGCCGAAAGCGCGTACTTACTAGGGCGTGAGCTGGGACATTATATGAAACTCGAATTTTCGATTTATCGCTATAACCCGGACGTCGATGACGTGCCGTACATGAAAGACTATGTGCTGGAAGCTCAGGAAGGGCGCGACATGATGTTGCTGGACGCGCTGATTTTGCTGAAAGAGCAGGATCCGACGCTGGCCTTCCGCCGTTCGTGCCGTGAAGGCGTGTGCGGATCTGACGGTCTGAACATGAACGGGAAAAACGGTCTGGCCTGTATCACGCCTATATCGACCTTGCGTCATGGCAGCAAGAAAATTGTTATCCGTCCGTTGCCCGGCTTACCGGTTGTCCGTGACCTGGTGGTGGACATGGGGCAATTCTATAAGCAGTATGAGAAGATTAAGCCTTACTTGTTGAATGATGGGAAAAATCCTCCGGCGCGTGAACATTTGCAGATGCCGGAAGAGCGCGAAAAGCTGGACGGATTGTACGAATGTATTCTCTGCGCCTGCTGCTCGACGTCATGCCCTTCCTTCTGGTGGAACCCGGACAAGTTTGTCGGTCCGGCAGGTCTTCTGGCCGCTTACCGTTTCCTCATCGACAGCCGCGACACTGAAACACAACCGCGTCTTGACGATCTGAACGATGCTTTCAGCGTATTCCGCTGCCACAGCATCATGAACTGTGTGAGTGTGTGTCCGAAGGGGCTGAATCCGACCAAAGCCATCGGTCATATCAAGTCGATGCTGCTACAACGCGGTGCCTGATGAGATAAGCCACGCGACAGCGGGAACTCAGGTTCCCGCTTTCTTTAGTTACAAATGCAGTAACTGAGGCGCTGATAGCAAATAAGTAAATTTTTAATAACAAAGTAGCAACAAGTGCAACAAAGTTGCGCCTGACTGGAGTAAGATAGTCGGGTAAAAATCAGGGGCATCAATCTCAGGCGTATTTGCACTAAGAAGGAGGAAAGACAGCAGGGCAACTTCACAAGTCAGTCACGCGCATGGCGGATTTTTGAAGGTTCCTTGAAGAGCCAAACGCTCAACCAACGAACTGTTTTAGTAAGGAAAACCGTTTTACCGCGGTGTATCACGGTCATTATTATTAACCACGGCGAAAACTAAAGCTTCAAAGCTTAAGGGATCACGATGCAGAACGGCGCAATGAAGGCCTGGCTGGATTCCTCCTATCTGGCGGGTGCAAACCAGTCTTACATAGAACAACTCTATGAAGACTACTTAACCGATCCTGGTTCCGTTGACGATAGCTGGCGTTCAATTTTTAAACAGCTACCAACAGTGGGTGTGAAACCAGAGCAACTCCATTCTCAAACACGGGACTACTTCCGCCGTCTGGCGAAAGACGCGTCACGTTATAACTCCTCCATCAGCGATCCTGAAACGGATGCCAAGCAAGTTAAGGTGTTGCAGTTAATCAATGCCTTCCGCTTCCGTGGCCATCAGAACGCAAACCTTGATCCGCTCGGCCTGTGGAAACTGGACGATGTGCCTGATCTGGACCCTGCGTTCCACCATCTGACTGAAGCTGATTTCCAGGAAACCTTCAACGTCGGTTCTTTTGCCATTGGCAAGGAAACCATGCAGCTCGGCGAGCTGTATAAAGCCCTGAAGCAAACCTATTGTGGCTCCATCGGTGTGGAATATATGCACATCACCAACACCGAAGAGAAACGCTGGATCCAACAGCGTGTCGAATCCGTGGCCGGTCGTGCGAATTTCACTGATGAAGAGAAGAAAACGTTCCTGAAAGAGCTGACCGCAGCAGAAGGTCTGGAACGTTATCTGGGCGCGAAATTCCCCGGTGCCAAACGCTTCTCGCTGGAAGGCGGCGATGCTCTGGTGCCGATGCTGAAAGACATGATCCGTCACGCGGGCAAAAATGGGACGCGTGAAGTGGTGCTGGGTATGGCGCACCGTGGTCGTCTGAACGTGCTGATTAACGTGCTGGGGAAAAAACCTCAGGACCTGTTTGACGAGTTCTCGGGCAAACATAAAGAACACCTGGGTACCGGTGACGTGAAATACCACATGGGCTATTCGTCTGATGTGGAAACCGAAGGCGGAATGGTTCACCTGGCGCTGGCGTTTAACCCGTCGCACCTGGAAATCGTCAGCCCGGTGGTTATCGGTTCCGTTCGTGCACGACGTGACCGTCTGGACGAAGCGCGCAGTAACATGGTTCTGCCTATCACCATTCACGGTGACGCGGCAATTACCGGCCAGGGTGTGGTTCAGGAAACGCTGAACATGTCACTGGCTCGTGGTTATGAAGTGGGCGGTACCGTGCGTATCGTCATTAATAACCAGGTGGGCTTTACCACCTCGAATCCAAAAGATGCGCGTTCTACTGATTACTGTACTGATATCGCGAAAATGGTGCAGGCGCCGATTTTCCACGTCAATGCGGATGATCCGGAAGCCGTGGCTTTCGTCACCCGTCTGGCGCTGGATTTCCGCAACACCTTTAAACGTGACGTCATGATCGATCTGGTTTGCTACCGTCGCCACGGCCATAACGAGGCCGACGAACCAAGCGCAACCCAGCCGCTGATGTACAACAAGATCAAGAAGCACCCGACCCCGCGCAAAATCTATGCCGATATCCTGACTGAGCAGAATGTTGCGAGCCTCGAAGACGCCACGGAAATGGTCAATCTGTACCGTGATGCGCTGGATGCCGGTGAGTGTGTGGTGGAAGAGTGGCGTCAGAACGATATGCACACTTTCACCTGGTCGCCGTATCTGAACCATGAGTGGGACGAAGCTTATCCGAACAAGGTTGAGTTTAAACGTCTGCAGGAACTGGCGCGTCGCGTCAGCCATGTGCCGGATGCGATCGAAATGCAGTCACGCGTTGCCAAGATTTACGGCGACCGTAACGAGATGGCCGAAGGGAATAAGAAGTTTGACTGGGGCGGTGCCGAGAACCTGGCGTACGCCACACTGGTTGACGAAGGCATTCCTATCCGTCTGTCCGGTGAAGACACCGGCCGCGGCACCTTCTTCCACCGCCATGCGGTGATCCATAACCAGAAAAACGGTTCGGTGTATGTGCCGTTGTCGAACATTCATAACAGCCAGGGCGAATTCAACGTCTGGGACTCCGTGCTTTCCGAAGAAGCGGTGCTGGCATTTGAATACGGTTATGCCACGGCTGAACCGCGCACCCTGACCATCTGGGAAGCGCAGTTCGGTGACTTCGCCAACGGTGCGCAGGTAGTGATCGACCAGTTCATCAGCTCCGGCGAACAGAAATGGGGCCGTATGTGTGGCCTGGTGATGCTGCTGCCGCACGGCTACGAAGGGCAGGGCCCGGAGCACTCCTCCGCGCGTCTGGAACGTTATCTGCAACTTTGCGCTGAGCAAAACATGCAGGTGTGTATCCCGTCGACCCCGGCACAGGTTTACCACATGATCCGCCGTCAGGCTCTGCGCGGTATGCGCCGTCCGCTGATCGTGATGTCACCGAAGTCTCTGTTACGTCATCCGCTGGCGGTTTCCACGCTGGACGAACTGGCTAACGGCAGCTTCCTGCCGGCGATTGGTGAAGTGGACGAACTGGATCCGAAAGAGGTTAAGCGCGTCGTGATGTGTTCAGGTAAGGTCTACTATGACCTGCTGGAACAACGTCGTAAGAACGAAAAAACCGACGTCGCGATCGTCCGTATCGAGCAGCTGTATCCGTTCCCGCACAAGGCAATTCAGGAAGTGCTTGAGAAATTCTCACACGTTCATGATTTCGTCTGGTGTCAGGAAGAGCCGCTGAACCAGGGCGCGTGGTATTGCAGCCAGCACAATTTCCGTGAAGTGATTCCTTTCGGGGCTTCTTTACGTTACGCAGGACGCCCGGCCTCTGCCTCTCCGGCAGTCGGCTACATGTCCGTTCACCAGAAGCAGCAGCAAGATCTGGTTAACGATGCGCTGAACGTTAAATAACCGCGTTGGCGTCAGTTAACTAAATGGAACATAAGAAGGATTGATAATGAGTAGCGTAGATATTCTGGTCCCTGACCTTCCTGAATCCGTTGCGGATGCGACGGTTGCCACCTGGCACAAAAAACCGGGCGACAGTGTTGAGCGTGACGATGTACTGGTAGAAATCGAAACCGATAAAGTGGTTCTGGAAGTCCCGGCGAGCGAAGCGGGTATTCTGGACAGCATCATCGAAGACGAAGGCGCAACGGTCATTTCCCGTCAGATTCTGGCGCGCATTCGTCCGGGTAACAGCTCTGGCAAACCAAGCACCGAGAAAAGCTCCGATAAAGAAGCGACTCCTGCTGCACGCCACACAGCTGCGCTGGAAGAAGAGAGCAACGACGCCCTCAGCCCGGCTATCCGCCGCCTGATTGCCGAACATTCTCTTGATGCCAATGCCATCAAAGGCAGCGGTGTGGGCGGACGTCTGACCCGTGAAGACGTTGAGCAACATCTGGCAAAAGCTAAAGAGGCAAAACCTGCCGCCGCACCGGCCTCCGCGCCTGCTGCTGGCAACGATGCTCCGGCACCGGCTTTGGGTTCACGCAGCGAAAAACGCGTACCGATGACCCGCCTGCGTAAACGCGTGGCCGAGCGTCTGCTTGAAGCGAAAAACAGCACTGCGATGCTGACAACCTTCAACGAAATCAACATGAAACCCATCATGGATCTGCGTAAGCAGTACGGTGATGGTTTCGAAAAACGTCACGGCGTGCGTCTGGGCTTCATGTCCTTCTATCTGAAAGCCGTGGTTGAAGCACTGAAACGCTATCCGGAAGTGAATGCTTCTATTGATGGCGAAGACGTGGTTTACCACAACTACTTCGACGTGAGCATTGCGGTATCGACGCCGCGTGGTCTGGTTACGCCGGTTCTGCGTGATGTGGATACGCTGGGCATGGCTGACATCGAGAAGAAAATCAAAGAGCTGGCGATCAAAGGTCGTGACGGCAAATTGAAAGTGGAAGAGCTGACCGGCGGTAACTTTACCGTGACTAACGGCGGCGTCTTCGGCTCCCTGATGTCTACCCCGATCATCAACCCACCGCAGAGCGCGATCCTGGGTATGCACGCCATTAAAGATCGTCCGATGGCAGTCAATGGTCAGGTGGTGATTTTGCCAATGATGTATCTGGCACTGTCCTACGATCACCGTCTGGTGGATGGCCGCGAATCCGTCGGCTTCCTGGTGACCATTAAAGAGATGCTGGAAGATCCGGCTCGTCTGCTGCTGGACGTTTAGTCCCCGGTTGCGGTAAGTAAAAGAGATCTCGACCCTCAGTGGCGCGGTTCGCCGTGTCACTGATAAAGCCCTCCTACTGAATAAGAATGGATAGAACATCATGAATTTACATGAGTATCAGGCGAAACAGCTTTTCCTGCGCTACGGCCTGCCAGCACCATCAGGCTTCGCCTGTTCCACCCCGCGTGAAGCGGAAGAGGCTGCATCGAAAATCGGTGCCGGTCCGTGGGTGGTAAAATGTCAGGTTCATGCCGGTGGTCGCGGTAAAGCGGGCGGCGTGAAAGTCGTGAAAAGCAAAGAAGAAATTCGTGCTTTCGCAGAACACTGGCTGGGCAAACGCCTGGTCACTTACCAGACAGACGCACAGGGCCAGCCGGTTAACCAGATCCTGGTTGAAGCAGCCACTGACATCGATAAAGAACTGTACCTCGGTGCGGTAGTCGATCGCAGCTCCCGTCGCGTGGTGTTCATGGCGTCTACTGAAGGCGGCGTGGAAATTGAGAAGGTGGCGGAAGAAACCCCACACCTGATCCACAAAGTGGCACTGGATCCGCTGGCAGGTCCGCAGCCGTATCAGGGCCGCGAACTGGCATTCAAACTGGGTCTGACCGGTAAGCAGGTTCAGCAGTTCACCAAAATCTTCATGGGTCTGGCGAACATCTTCCTTGAGCGCGATCTGGCGCTGATCGAAATCAACCCGCTGGTGGTCACTACCGCGGGTGACCTGATCTGCCTCGACGGCAAACTGGGTGCAGACGGCAACGCCTTGTTCCGTCAGCCAGAACTGCGCGAAATGCGCGACCACAGTCAGGAAGATGCCCGCGAAGCGCAGGCTGCGCAGTGGGAACTGAACTACGTTGCGCTCGACGGTAATATCGGTTGCATGGTCAACGGTGCCGGCCTGGCAATGGGTACCATGGACATCGTGAAACTGCACGGCGGCGAACCGGCTAACTTCCTGGATGTTGGCGGCGGCGCGACCAAAGAGCGCGTGACCGAAGCCTTCAAAATCATCTTGTCAGATGAAAAAGTGAAAGCTGTCTTCGTCAACATCTTCGGCGGTATCGTTCGTTGCGACCTGATCGCCGACGGTATCATCGGTGCGGTGGAAGAAGTGGGCGTCAGCGTGCCGGTTGTGGTACGTCTTGAAGGTAACAATGCCGAGCTGGGTGCCAAAAAACTGGCAGACAGCGGTTTGAACATCATTGCAGCGACCAGCCTGACAAATGCGGCTCAACAAGTAGTCGCGGCAGTGGAGGGGAAATAATGTCCATTTTAATCAACAAGAACACCAAAGTTATCTGCCAGGGTTTCACCGGTAGCCAGGGGACTTTCCACTCCGAACAAGCCATCGCTTACGGAACAAAAATGGTCGGCGGCGTAACGCCGGGCAAAGGCGGCACTGAGCATCTGGGTCTGCCGGTGTTCAACACCGTGCGCGAAGCCGTAGAAACCACCGGCGCGACGGCGTCTGTGATTTATGTTCCGGCTCCGTTCTGCAAAGACTCCATCCTGGAAGCGCTGGATGCAGGTATCAAACTGATCATCTGTATCACTGAAGGCATCCCGACGCTGGATATGCTGGTCGTGAAGATGAAGCTGGATCAAAGCGACGCGGTGATGATCGGGCCAAACTGTCCGGGCGTTATCACTCCTGGCGAATGCAAAATCGGCATCATGCCGGGACACATTCATCTGCCGGGCAAAGTGGGCATCGTTTCCCGCTCTGGTACGTTGACCTATGAAGCGGTTAAGCAGACCACGGACTACGGCTACGGCCAGTCAACGTGTGTCGGTATCGGCGGTGACCCGATCCCTGGTTCTAACTTCATCGATATCCTGAAATTGTTCCAGGAAGATCCACAGACTGAAGTGATCGTGATGATCGGTGAAATTGGTGGTAATGCGGAAGAAGAAGCGGCTGCATACATCAAGGCACACGTGACTAAACCGGTTGTGGGTTATATCGCGGGTGTGACTGCGCCAAAAGGCAAACGTATGGGCCACGCTGGCGCCATCATTGCCGGTGGTAAAGGCACTGCGGACGATAAATTCGCCGCGCTTGAAGCCGCTGGCGTGAAAACCGTTCGCAGCCTGGCTGATATCGGCGAAGCGGTGAAATCACTGCTGCCACAGTAGGAAAAATGCTCTCCGCGGGTAAAAATCCTGGCGGATGAGGCAAAACAACGTTTCGACATGTTGGTCACCTTCGGGTGACCTTTTTTATTGCTGCTATAATGTTTAACAATAACTGATTTCAGTCATTTTTATTAACAACGCACGATAGGTTCATTGAGAATAAAAGGTTAATAAATAGGATTGCTAAAGTAGCAATTTGGATATTATCGCCAACCATACAAACACAATTAATTAACAATAAAGTCATCAATAAAGACTATTGAAACTCACAAGTAACATCCTGAAATATTTTTTCGAAATTTGCTGCCACTAATATAGAAATAAACAATGAGATAGGCTTAAATTGCGTCAGATCAATTTCAGCGCATGAAGCAGATCTGCACGCTAATTGACCTGTACGCGTAAATCCGCTTTGGGTCACTAAAAAACCTATTTATTGTGTGGAATTAGTGGCGTAACATATTGGCTCTGTAACATCAGTTTTTTGTATGTTTACTTTCCCCGAAATTTCTCCCGTCCGCCAGGCCCGGTTCGAGGCTTAAAGGCGAGTTTTTTTCCGGGGTTCAGAATGCCTGCGAGAGGGCGTATCCGCCTGATTTTCGGTATGTCTGTTCTGCACACATTTGATTTGAATTCTGGTAGTCATGAGGCGCAACGGGCAACCGTTTCGTCAGAGATCGCAAGTTGGGGTCTTCCTCCGAGGAGCAAGGGGTCAAGATGTTTGATATCGTTGAACTGTCGCGTTTACAGTTTGCTTTAACAGCCATGTACCATTTCCTATTTGTCCCATTAACGCTGGGTATGGCGTTTTTACTGGCAATTATGGAAACGGTTTATGTGCTTTCGGGCAAACAAATCTATAAAGATATGACCAAATTCTGGGGCAAACTCTTTGCAATTAACTTTGCATTGGGCGTTGCCACCGGGTTAACCATGGAATTCCAGTTCGGGACTAACTGGTCATATTTCTCACATTACGTCGGTGATATCTTTGGTGCGCCTCTGGCGATTGAAGGTTTAATGGCGTTCTTCCTTGAATCTACATTAGTTGGCCTGTTCTTCTTCGGTTGGGATCGACTTTCAAAAGTTCAGCACATGACCGTGACCTGGTTTGTCGCGCTCGGTTCGAACTTATCCGCTCTGTGGATCCTGGTGGCGAACGGCTGGATGCAAAACCCGATTGCATCGACCTTCAACTACGAAACCATGCGTATGGAAATGGTCAGCTTCTCCGAGCTGGTGCTGAACCCGGTTGCGCAGGTTAAATTCGTTCACACCGTAGCGTCAGGTTATGTGACGGGTGCGATGTTCATTCTGGCTATCAGCTCTTACTACCTGTTAAAAGGCCGTGACATCGGTTTTGCGAAGCGTTCATTCGCCATCGCAGCCAGTTTCGGTCTGGCTGCCGTGCTCTCCGTTATCGTGCTGGGTGATGAATCCGGTTATGAAATGGGTGACGTGCAGAAAACCAAACTCGCCGCTATCGAAGCCGAGTGGGATACCCAGCCTGCACCTGCCAGCTTCACGCTGTTCGGTATGCCGAATCAGGATAAAATGGAAAATGAATATTCTATTCAGATCCCCTACCTGCTTGGCCTTATCGCGACGCGTTCTGTGGACACGCCGGTCACCGGTCTGAAAGACCTGATGGCGCAACACGAAGTGCGCATCCGTAACGGGATGAAAGCCTACACCCTGCTGGAAGAACTGCGTTCAGGTAACACCGACCCGAAAGTGCGCAGCGACTTCGAAAACGCTAAGCAGGATCTGGGCTACGGTATGTTGCTTAAACGCTATACCGACAATGTGGCTGATGCGACCGACGTCCAGATTCAGAAAGCGACCAAAGATTCTATCCCACGCGTCCTGCCGTTGTACTTCGCCTTCCGTATCATGGTTGCCTGCGGCATCCTGATGCTGGTGCTGATTGGTCTGTCCTTCCTGGCCGTTGTTCGCGGCAAGATTGGTCAGAAACGTTGGTTGCACCGCGCGGTGTTCCTCGGCCTGCCATTACCGTGGATTGCAGTGGAAGCGGGTTGGTTTGTGGCGGAATACGGTCGTCAGCCTTGGGCGATTGGTGAAGTGTTACCGACTGCGGTTGCACACTCTTCGCTGACGGTAGGTGATGTGCTGACCTCAATGATTCTGATTTGTGGCCTGTACACCCTGTTCCTGATCGCTGAAATGTTCCTGATGTTCAAATATGCACGCCTGGGCCCAAGCAGCCTGAAAACGGGCCGCTATCATTTTGAACAAACTCCAGCGCCACTTGAGCAAACTCGGTAAAAGGGAGTCGAATTATGTTTGATTATGAATCGCTAAGGTTCATCTGGTGGGTGCTGATTGGCGTGCTGTTTATCGGCTTCGCAGTCACCGATGGGTTTGATATGGGCGTGGGCATCCTGGTGCGGATTATCGGTAAAACCGATACTGACCGCCGGGTCATGATTAACGCCATCGCCCCGCACTGGGACGGCAACCAGGTTTGGTTGATCACCGCAGGCGGCGCGTTGTTTGCCGCCTGGCCGATGGTCTACGCTGCTGCATTCTCCGGCTTCTATGCCGCGATGGTGCTGGTGCTGTGTGCTTTGTTCTTCCGTCCGCTGGGCTTTGACTATCGTTCAAAACTGGACAGCGCGCGCTGGCGTGGCATGTGGGACTGGGGCATCTTCATCGGTAGCTTCGTGCCTGCATTAGTGTTCGGTGTGGCATTCGGTAACCTGCTGTTGGGTGTGCCGTTCCATATCGACAACGATCTGCGTCTGTTCTATACCGGCAATCTGTTTGGCCTGCTGAACCCGTACGGTATTCTGGCCGGTCTGGTCAGCCTGACCATGCTGATCACCCAGGGCGCAACCTATCTGCAAATGCGTACCGTGGGCGAGCTGCACCTGCGTACCCGCACTGCCTCGCAGATTTCTGCGCTGGTGATGATGGTGTGCTTCCTGCTGGCAGGGATCTGGTTAGTAAAAGGTATTGATGGTTTCACCGTGACATCCGTAATGGATCACGCGGGCCCGTCTAACCCGCTGCGCAAAACGGTTTCTCATGAAGCAGGCGCATGGCTGGCTAACTACAATAAGATGCCAGGCCTGTGGGCTATTCCGGCTCTTGGCGTGATTCTGCCACTGCTGACTATCCTGTTCTCACGCATCAATAAAGGTGCACTGGCGTTTATCAGTAACTCACTGACCATCGCCTGTGTGATCCTGACGGCGGGTATCACGATGTTCCCGTTCGTGATGCCATCCATCACTGAGCCAAATGCCAGTCTGACCATGTGGGATGCGACATCCACACTGCTGACGCTGAGAGTGATGACCGTTGTAGCCTGTATCTTTGTGCCTCTCATCCTGATTTACACCTCATGGGCGTATTACAAGATGTTCGGTCGCCTCGATAAACACTACATCGAGAACAACAAGCATTCGTTGTATTAAGGAGAACACCATGTGGTATTTTGCCTGGATCCTCGGCACCTTACTGGCTTGCTCGTTTGGTATCATTACCGCGCTGGCGTTTGAGCACAGCGAAGCCAATAAAGCTGCGAAAGAAGAGAAGTAATGAGTGTGATCGCGGATAAGCTCTACGCCGTCACCGACAAGGGCCCCTTGCGGGCCCTTTCACTGGTGATGTCACTGCTGCTTGCCGGCTGCGTTTTCTGGAAGCCGGGCATGTTTGCCTCGTCGACCAGCCAGCTGGAAGTCTGGCATGGGATCATTCTGATTTGGGCCGTGTGCAGCGGCGTTATCCACGGTGTCGGGTTTCGCCCGCACAAGTCGTTGTGGAAAGCGTTCTTTTGCCCTCTGCTGGCCATGATTGCGTTGGCTGCCGGTCTGTTTTACTTCTTTAGCTGACTTTTATTGTCGATTAAATACACAGATTTACAGTAAAACTCCTATGGGCCGTTCTGGCCCATAATTATTTTCATTCCAGCAATGCAACCCATTCCCAACCCCAGTCCTCTTGAGTATAGTAGTGCCGTCAAATTGCATTACGGGATGTAGAGTGAGTAATTCGTTGTTCCGATGGCCGGTTCGTGTCTACTATGAGGACACAGACGCGGGAGGTGTGGTCTACCATGCCCGATACGTCGCCTTTTATGAAAGGGCTCGCACAGAGATGTTGCGCCAACGCAATTTTCACCAGCAGCAGTTGCTGGGAGAACACGTCGCTTTTGCTGTCCGCCGCATGACGGTCGAATACTTTGCACCAGCTCGTTTAGATGACATGCTGGATGTTCAGAGTGAGATTACGTCCATTCGCGGAGCTTCTCTTACTTTTGCACAACGAATTCTTGATTCGCATGGAAACCTTCTGAGTTCTGCAGAAGTGTTAATTGCGTGCATTGATCCACACCAAATGAAGCCACGTGCGCTTCCTAAGTCTATTGTCGCGGAGTTTAAGCAGTGACTGACATGAACATGCTTGATTTATTTTTAAAGGCCAGCATCCTGGTTAAGCTGATTATGCTTATCCTGGTGTGCTTCTCTGTCGCGTCTTGGGCGATCATCATTCAACGTACGAAGGTACTGAATGCCGCCACCCGTGAGGCAGAAGCGTTTGAAGATAAATTCTGGTCCGGTATTGAGCTTTCCCGTTTGTATCAGGAAAGCCAGGGCCGTCGCGAAACCCTGAGCGGGGCAGAGCAAATCTTCCATTCCGGTTTTAAAGAGTTTGCGCGTCTTCATCGTGCGAACAGCCATGCGCCTGAGTCTGTGATTGAAGGCTCTTCACGCGCGATGCGTATTTCCTTTAACCGTGAACTCGAATCCCTTGAAATGCACATTCCTTTCCTCGGTACCGTCGGTTCAATCAGCCCGTATATCGGCCTGTTTGGTACGGTCTGGGGGATCATGCACGCCTTTATCGGTTTAGGTTCTGTGAAACAAGCCACCTTGCAAATGGTTGCACCGGGTATTGCAGAAGCACTGATTGCCACCGCAATTGGTTTGTTTGCTGCTATCCCGGCGGTTATGGCGTATAACCGCCTCAACCAACGCGTAAACAAGCTTGAGCAAAACTACGATAACTTCATGGAAGAATTTACGGCCATCCTGCACCGTCAGGCTTTCTCTCGCGAAACCAGCAGTAACTAAAGGGGGAGAGTATGGCTCGTTCACGAGGTCGTCGTAACCGTCGCGAAGGTAAGTCGGAGATCAACATTGTTCCGCTGCTGGACGTACTGCTGGTTCTGTTACTGATTTTTATGGCAACAGCCCCCATCATTACCCAGAGCGTGGAAGTGGATCTGCCAGACGCGACGGATTCCAAAACGGTATCCAGCGATGATAACCCGCCAGTGATTGTTGAAGTCTCTGGCGTGGGGCAATACACCATTGTGGTGGATCATCAGCGTATGGAACAGTTGCCTGAACAGCAGGTTATCGCGGAAGCGACCAGCCGAATTCAGGCCAATCCGAAGACAGTCTTTCTGATCGGCGGTGCAAAAGACGTGCCTTATGATGAAATCATCAAGGCGCTGAATATGTTGCATCAGGCCGGTGTGAAATCTGTCGGATTGATGACACAACCTATCTGAGGATAGGTAATTTGTAACACTTATTTGAAACCCGGCTTTCCCTGCACTGTTAAAAAAGACGACAGGCAACGAAGGAACCCGGGTTTTTAGTAATCCTGTCTTGGGAAATCTATTTTGGTAAAGGCAACTGCAACTGAACAAAACGATAAGCTCAAACGCGCCGTTATTGTTTCGGTCGTTCTGCATATCATCATTATAGGCCTGCTGATTTTGGGATCGCTGGACGAAGATACCAGCATGAGTGGCGGCGGTGGCGGTAGTGATATTTCCGCTGTGATGGTCGATCCGAGTGCCGTGGTTGATCAGTACAATCGTCAACAGCAGCAACAGGCTGATTCCCAACGTGCTGCACAAGCGCGTCAGAAAAAATCAGAACAGCAGGCTGAAGAGTTACAGCAGAAACAGGCCGCAGAACAGCAGCGCCTGAAAGAGCTCGAAAAAGAACGTCTGCAAGCGCAGGAAAATGCGAAACAGCAGGCGCAGGAACAGGCCCAGCAGCAAAAGCAGTCCGAACAAGCTGCTGAGCAAGCGAAAGAACAACAGAAACAAGCAGAGGCTGCTGCCGCACAAGCGAAAGCTGAAGCCGCCAAAGCAGCCGCACAGGCGAAAGCGGATGCCGCGAAAGAGGCGGCTAAAGCACAAGCTGACGCGCAGAAAAAAGCCGCTGCGGATGCTAAAAAAGAAGCAGAGGCTGAAGCTTCTGCCGCCGCCGCTGCCGCGAAGAAACAAGCCGAAGCAGATGCGAAGAAAGAAGCAGCTGCCGAAGCTAAAAAAGCCGCGGCTGCCGAAGCCAAAGCTCAGGCTGCTGCGGATGCGAAGGCACAAGCTGACGCTGATGCAAAAGCTGCCGCTGATGCCAAAGCGTCGGCTGCTGCGGAGAAAAAAGCGGAAGCTGCCGCTGCAGCCAAGAAAGCTGCAGCCGATAAAAAGGCTGCTGCTGCAGCAGCTGCCAAAGAGGCGGCTGATGCGAATAATTTATTTGATGGCCTCGCCGACTCTAAAAATGCACCGAAAGGGGCAACGGGGGGCGGTGCTTCTGCTCCGGCAGGGAAGGGCACTCAGAAAAAGGCAGGCGCATCAGGTGCAGATATTGCGAACTATGGTAGCCAGATTAAGGCCGCCATTGAGAGCAGATTCTATGACGCGTCATCCTATGCAGGTAAAACCTGTTCGTTGCGCGTTAAAATGAATCCGGATGGCTCGCTTATCAGCGTGTCGGCGGAAGGTGGGGATCCTGCACTTTGTCAGGCAGCGCTTGCCGCGGCCCGACAGGCGAAGTTCCCGAAACCGCCTTCTGAAGCAGTCTATGAAGTCTTTAAAAATGCTCCGATAGATTTTAAACCGTAGAAAGACGAAAATAATTTCTTTTCAGATTTTTACGATAGATTGCAGGGTGTAATTCTAGTTTTGTATGCGTTGGTTTGTTAAAATTCTGCTAAATTATCGCGGGCAGATACGTCCAGATAAGGGAGATACAATGAAGCAGGCATTTCGAGTAGCGTTCGGCCTTTTAATGATGTGGGCATCTGTAGCACATGCAGAAGTTCGTATCGAAATCACCCAGGGTGTGGATTCGGCTCGCCCGATTGGCGTTGTGCCATTCAAATGGGTTGGTCCAGGTACACCACCTGAAGACGTTGGTGGCATTGTTGCTGCTGACTTACGTAACAGCGGCAAGTTTAACCCTATTGATGCATCTCGTATGCCACAGCAGCCGTCCACCGCAGCAGAAGTCACGCCTGCCGCCTGGACCGCCCTGGGTATTGATGCGGTGGTTATCGGTCAGGTTCAACCTGCTGCCGATGGCAACTATGTAGTGTCTTATCAGTTAGTTGACACCTCTGGCGCACCTGGCACCGTTCTGGCACAAAACCAGTACAAAGTGACCAAGCAATGGCTGCGTTATTCTGCCCATACGGCCAGCGATGAGGTATTTGAAAAACTCACTGGCGTGAAAGGCGCATTCCGTACCCGTATTGCTTACATCGTTCAGACTAACGGCGGCAAGTTCCCGTATGAACTGCGCGTTGCTGACTACGACGGTTACAACCAGTTCGTTGTTCATCGTTCACCAGAACCATTAATGTCACCGGCCTGGTCCCCAGACGGCAGCAAACTGGCTTATGTGACCTTCGAAAGTGGCCGTTCTGCCCTGGTTGTGCAGACGCTGGCTAATAGCAATATTAGACAAATTGCCTCCTTCCCACGTCACAACGGTGCACCTGCGTTCTCTCCGGATGGCAGCAAACTGGCTTTCGCCCTGTCTAAAGACGGTAGCCTGAACCTGTACGTAATGAATCTTGGCTCTGGTCAAATCAGCCAGGTGACTAACGGTCGCAGCAACAACACCGAACCAACCTGGTTCCCGGACAGCCAGAACCTGGCGTTTACTTCGGATCAGGGCGGTCGACCACAAGTTTATAAAGTGAATATTAATGGCGGTGCGCCACAACGTCTGACCTGGGAAGGTGCTCAAAATCAGGACTCTGACGTCAGTGCAGATGGCAAGTTCCTGGTAATGGTAAGCAGCGCCAGCGGTACACAGCACATCGCTAAACAAGATCTGGCAACGGGAGCCGTTCAAACATTGACGGACACGTTCCTGGATGAAACGCCTAGCCTCGCACCAAATGGCACCATGGTTATTTACAGCTCTTCACAGGGTCTGGGTTCCGTGTTGCAGTTGGTATCGACTGATGGACGTTTCAAAGCGCGTCTTCCGGCAACTGATGGACAGGTCAAATTTCCTGCCTGGTCGCCGTATCTGTGATGCATATACAACTATGTATGGCAAAAAATTATAAAAGGATCGAATAGATGCAACTGAACAAAGTTCTGAAAGGGCTGATGCTGGCATTGCCTGTACTGGCAGTCGCTGCTTGTAGTTCTCACAAGAACGCAGACAACGACCAATCAGGTATGGGTCTGAACACCGGCGCTGGCACTGAAAACGCAAACATGTCTTCAGAAGAGCAAGCACGTCTGCAGATGCAAGAATTGCAGAAAAACAACATCGTTTACTTCGGCCTGGACAAGTACGATGTGTCTTCTGAATTCGCTCAGATGCTGGATGCACACGCAGCTTTCCTGCGTAGCAACCCATCTTACAAAGTGACCGTAGAAGGCCATGCTGACGAACGTGGTACTCCTGAGTACAACATCGCGCTGGGCGAACGTCGTGCTACTGCAGTTAAAATGTACCTGCAAGGCAAAGGCGTTTCTGCAGACCAAATCTCTATCGTTTCTTACGGTAAAGAAAAACCAGCTGTACTGGGCCATGACGAAGCGGCATACGCCAAAAACCGTCGTGCCGTACTGGTTTACTAAGAGAATAGTATGAGCAGTAACTTCAGAACTCACTTGTTGAGTCTGTCGTTACTGGTTGGCGTAGCGGTCCCATGGGCCGCTACTGCCCAAGCGCCAATCAGTAATGTCGGCTCAGGCTCGATTGAAGATCGGGTCACCTCTCTGGAGCGTATTTCTAACGCTCACAGCCAGCTATTAACTCAACTCCAGCAACAACTTTCTGATTCCCAACGTGATATGGATACTCTTCGTGGTCAAATCCAGGAGAACCAGTATCAGTTGAGTCAGCTTGCTGATCGCCAGAAGCAGATCTTTAACCAGATGGACAGCTTAAGCCAGGGTAATGCCGGAGCCGCCAGTACGGGCGCTGCTGCAGCCACAGGTGATGCGTCTGGGTCTGCTGCTGCAACGCCGGATGCGGGGGCTGCACAAGCGCCTGCAAGCACCGGTGACGTGAACAGCGATTACAATGCTGCGGTTTCACTGGCGCTGGAAAAGAAACAGTATGATGAAGCCATTGCGGCTTTTCAGAGTTTCGTCAAAAAATATCCTGATTCGACTTATCAGCCTAACGCCAACTACTGGTTAGGACAGTTGTATTACAACAAGGGTAAAAAAGACGACGCTGCATATTATTTTGCAGTCGTGGTCAAAAACTATCCTAAGTCTCCAAAAAGTTCTGACGCAATGTTCAAGGTTGGGGTGATCATGCAGGAGAAAGGTCAGGCTGATAAAGCCAAAGCCGTCTTCGCACAGGTCGTGAAACAGTACCCAAATACCGATGCGGCAAAACAAGCTCAAAAACGTTTATCTGCAAACTAGTTCTTCATTCAGGTCTGGAAAATGTACATATCGTGCATTTTCTGGGCTTGAGTGTGTGAAACGCCATCAGTTAGCACTCTTTCTGAAAATTAAAGTTGCACTGAAAAGTTAAATAAGTAATATATGCCGCCGTTGCCCAGACAACTCCAAACGGCTAACGCTGTCAGAGATTTAGGCAATATGCAGTAGGTTTAGAGGGGCCGTTAGCTCAGTTGGTAGAGCAGTTGACTTTTAATCAATTGGTCGCTGGTTCGAATCCAGCACGGCCCACCACTTTCAAAGTGGACACAGTAGTGAAGTAGTGCAGGATGAGAACCATGGGTTCGAGCCGAGCGAAGCGAGACGACAACGCGCAAGCGTTGCCCGCAGGGCGAGGTGAAACCGAGTCAATCCAGCACGGCCCACCAAATCTAAACCATTATTGCATGTGGCTTGCACACCAACTGCAAGACACGAAGGCAGACGAAAGTATTCAGGAAGGGCCGTTAGCTCAGTTGGTAGAGCAGTTGACTTTTAATCAATTGGTCGCTGGTTCGAATCCAGCACGGCCCACCACTTTTATAGTGGAAACTGTAGTGAAGCAGTGCAGGATGAGAACCATGGGTTCGAGCCGAGCGAAGCGAGTCGACAACGCGCAAGCGTTGCCCGCAGGGCGAGGTGAAACCGAGTCAATCCAGCACGGCCCACCACTTTTAGGTGTAACCCCTGAAGATTTTGAAAGCCATTAGTAAATCAGTACCCAGCATTTAGATGGGCCGTTAGCTCAGTTGGTAGAGCAGTTGACTTTTAATCAATTGGTCGCTGGTTCGAATCCAGCACGGCCCACCACTTTTGAAGTGGATAATGTAGTGAAGCAGTGCAGGATGAGAACCATGTGTTCGAGCCGAGCGAAGCGAGACGACAACGCGTAAGCGTTGCCCGCAGGGCGAGGTGAAACCGAGTCAATCCAGCACGGTCCAACCCTCTAAATTGCAGAATTCAGAAAAAAGCGCCTTTTGGCGCTTTTTTCGCATCTGACGCCCGAAACTTCCTTCCATCGCGGTCTTCGTTTTTCCTGTAATTTGCTCAAACCTCGTCTCTTTTAAGTCCAGTAAACATTTTAAGCTCTACGTCTATAATTTGGACGACTTCACTCGTGTTTTACGGTATTTTGTTTAGCATACAAAACTACTCTGCTTCATCATGAACCAGAGAGTGGCTTCCCGCCTTCAGGCATATGGCCTGACTGAATGAGATGACGAGTATGAGCGAAACATTGGATCTGAATGCGACGGTTTATCCTTTCCCCCCGAAACCCGCCGTTCTGAATGCAGATGAAAAGACTTTCTATAAAGAGAAGATCAGAAAACTGCTAAAAGAACGTGATGCCGTGATGGTGGCGCATTATTACACCGATCCTGAGATTCAGGCGCTGGCCGAGGAAACTGGCGGTATCGTCGCGGACTCTTTAGAAATGGCGCGTTTTGGCAGTCAGCATCCCGCTTCCACGCTGCTGGTAGCCGGCGTGCGCTTTATGGGCGAAACGGCCAAAATCCTTAGCCCTGAGAAAACGGTGCTGATGCCGACGCTCAATGCCGAGTGCTCGTTGGATCTCGGTTGTCCGGAGCAGGCGTTCTCAGATTTTTGTGACCAGCATCCTGACCGCACCGTGGTGGTCTACGCTAATACCTCTGCGGCGGTAAAAGCACGCGCCGACTGGGTGGTGACATCCAGCATCGCGGTTGAACTTATTGAGCATCTGGACAGTCTGGGTGAAAAAATCATTTGGGCGCCGGACCGTCATCTCGGAAATTACGTACGTAAACAAACGGGTGCCGACGTGTTGTGCTGGCAGGGGGCCTGTATCGTCCATGACGAGTTCAAAACACAGGCCCTGACCCGAATGAAAGGTTTGTACCCGAATGCCGCTGTGCTGGTGCATCCGGAGTCTCCACAGGCGATCGTAGACATGGCTGACGCCGTCGGTTCTACAAGCCAGCTGATTCAGGCAGCCAGGACGTTGCCAAACAAGCAGCTGATTGTGGCGACCGATCGTGGAATTTTCTACAAAATGCAGCAAGCATGCCCGGACAAAGAATTGTTCGAAGCCCCGACGGCGGGCGAGGGCGCAAGCTGCCGCACCTGTGCGCATTGTCCGTGGATGGCGATGAATGGCCTGAAAGCCATTGCAGACGGGCTTGAGTCCGGCGGTGCACAACATGCTATAGAAGTAGATGAAGCGCTGCGGGTGAAATCGCTGATACCGCTGAACCGTATGCTGGCGTTTGCGGCGGAACTGAAATTACGCCCTCAGACGAAAGCGCTCTAAGCCACAGCTTTGTAACTGTCGAAAAGGAAATGTGCAATGATGGATTTTTTAAGTACCAGCAATATCCTGGTGCATATTCCGCTGGGAAAAGGCGGATATGACCTGTCATGGATCGAAGCTGTCGGTACACTCTTTGGCTTATTGTGCATCTGGTATGCCAGCAAAGAGAAACTGATCAACTACCCGTTTGGCCTTATTAACGTCACGCTGTTTGCGATCATCTTCTTCCAGATCCAGCTTTACGCAAGCCTTTTGCTTCAGGTGTTTTTCTTCGGTGCCAATATTTACGGCTGGTACGCCTGGAGCCGTCAGACGGCAGATCAACAGGCAGAGCTGCAAATTCGCTGGCTGCCACGTGGAAAGGCGGTGGTGTGGGGCGTGGTTTGCCTCGCGGGTATTTTACTGATGACGTTCAACATTGACCGTGTATTTGCTGCGCTCACGTTGCTGGCCGTCAATCTGATGCAGGCGTTAGGGCTGAATGTTCAGATGCCGGAATTGCAGCCGGATGCTTTCCCGTTCTGGGATTCCTCCATGATGGTGCTGTCGATAGTAGCGATGTTGTTGATGACCCGAAAATACGTCGAGAACTGGCTGCTGTGGGTGGTGATAGACGTGATAAGCGTGGCGATATTCGCCTATCAGGGCGTGTATGCCATGGCGCTTGAATATGTGCTGCTCACGCTGATCGCGCTGAACGGTTCATGGTTGTGGATCAAAAGCGCGAAGCAAAACGGTTCACTGCCGCTGCAAACGACCTGAGTTCCTTGCATTAGAAAAACGCCTCCGGGCGGAGGCGTTTTTCTTTATGAAACAACTGACAGTCAGTGATGATGTGCGTGGCTATGACCGTGATGATCGTGTCCCGCGCTGGCGGCAGGCACTTCGTTAATCACACAATCTGGCGTTTCACATGTACCGTACTCCATCTGTATCGTTGCATGGCCAATGCGACATTTTTCCAGTAAGTGATGCTGAATACGGTCAAGTAGTGCGTCGTGGTCATGTGGCGGAACGACCTGAACATGCAATGTCATCAGCCGCTGCTCGCCAATCTGCCAGACGTGAACGTGATGCACATTGCGCACTTCGGGAATGCTCTGCGACAGGTCCCTGCGCAGTTGCTCGATATCGATTTCCTCCGGCGTCCCTTCCAGTAACTCGTGGAAACTCTCGCGCAGTAACCGCCACGCATTACTCAGCACTAAACAAGACACCAGCACAGACAGAATCGGGTCAATCGGCGTCCAGCCGGTATACATGATGATGAGCGCTGCACCGACCGCACCAATCGATCCGAGCAAATCTCCCAGTACGTGCAGCGCGGCAGCACGCACATTGATATTGGCTTTTTCTTCACCCTGATGCAGAAGCCAGAATGCCAAAATATTGGCAAAAAGCCCGGCAATGGCGATCACCAACATCGTAGTGCCCATCACCGGCTGCGGATTGAAGAAACGGGCAATCGCCTCCCAGACAATCAGCACGACAATCACCAGCAGCGCTGCCGCATTCACGAAAGCCGCCATGGTGGTCAGGCGCAGATAACCAAAGGTATGTCGCGAGTTAGGCTTACGTTTAGCGAAACGTACCGCCATCAGCGCTACAAGCAGTGCAGCGGCGTCGGTCAGCATGTGTCCCGCGTCGGCCAGCAGCGCCAGCGAGCCGGAAATTAAACCGCCGATCACTTCCGCCACCATAAAGGTGACGGTGATTAAAAACGCCAGCAACAGACGGCGGCTGTTTTTATCCTGAGGTAAAAAAGAAGACATAGTTGTATTCACAAAGATGATGAATAGAGGGGATTACAATAACGTAATCTTGAGGTGTTGCAAGAAGGGGAAAGGGCAAAAAAAGAGGAACCGAAGTTCCTCCTGTTCAGCATTGCCGGGGCGGGAATTAGTTACCCGTGGCTTTAGACTGGTTAGTGCCTGGGACCTGATCCGGACAACGGCCGTCCTTACACATGGCTTTTTTATGGTCGACTGTTTTCTTACTCATGTTGTGAGTTTTGTCAGTCGTTTTGTGCGTTTTTTTATGGACTTCATCAACGGGTTTATTGGTTTCGTTGATTTTGCTGTTATCGACACCTTTAGGTGCGATTTTCTGAATTGAACCCGGGCTGTCTGACTGATTTGCTGCGCCGTTATTTGAACCAGCGTCTGTGCCTTCTGCAAGCGCGGCACCTGAAGTCAGGGCCAGAGCTGCGGTAAAAAATGCGATTGCGAACTTATTCATATTGTCATCTCCATTATTCCAGAAGGATCCGTCGTCGTTTTTTGTGAACTCTTAAAGCCTAGCTAATGAATTCATGTCCTGAATCAAAATGAGACTATTCGTAAGTGTAAAAGTAGATTTACACCGTCACCCAATACGGCTAGATTGAACGCGGTCAGCGTTTCGCTTCGTCTCTTATGAATACCCGAATGGAACAGTTATGAATTATCAAAACGACGATTTACGTATTAAAGAAATTAAGGAACTTTTGCCACCTGTCGCCTTGCTGGAAAAATTTCCTGCGACAGATAAAGCGGCGAAAACAGTCTCTCAGGCACGCAATGCCATTCATAAGATTCTGAAAGGAAACGATGATCGTCTTCTGGTTGTGATCGGTCCCTGTTCCATCAATGATCCCAAAGCCGCCAAAGAATACGCCGCCCGCCTGATGAAAATGCGTGAAGAACTGCAGGGCGAGCTGGAAGTCGTGATGCGTGTTTACTTCGAAAAACCGCGCACGACCGTTGGCTGGAAAGGTCTGATTAACGACCCGCATATGAACAACAGTTACCAGATTAATGATGGTTTGCGCATAGCACGCAAATTGTTACTGGATATTAATGATACCGGCCTGCCTGCGGCGGGTGAGTTCCTGGACATGATCACCCCGCAATATCTGGCCGATCTGATGAGCTGGGGCGCAATTGGCGCGCGTACCACCGAGTCTCAGGTTCACCGCGAGCTGTCCTCCGGGTTGTCCTGTCCGGTCGGTTTCAAAAATGGTACCGACGGCACCATTAAAGTGGCGATCGATGCGATCAACGCCGCGGGCGCACCGCACTGCTTCCTGTCGGTCACCAAATGGGGTCACTCCGCCATTGTGAATACCAGCGGAAATAACGACTGCCATATCATTCTGCGCGGCGGCAAAAAACCAAACTACAGCGCGCAGGATGTGCAGGAAGTGAAAGAAGGCCTGAAAAAAGGCGGTCTTCCGGCGCGTATCATGATCGATTTCAGCCATGCCAACAGCAGCAAACAGTTCAAAAAGCAGATGGAAGTCTGTGAAGATGTTTGTGCGCAGGTCGCTGGCGGCGAGCAGGCTGTCATGGGCGTGATGGTCGAAAGCCATCTGGTAGAAGGTAATCAGAATCTCGACAGCGGCGAGCCGCTGGTTTACGGCCAGAGCGTAACGGATGCCTGCATCGGCTGGGAAGATACCGAAGTGCTGCTGCGCAGCCTGGCTGACGCGGTAAAAGCGCGCCGCGGTTAATTCCACTCTCTGAATTGCCTTTACAAGCCCCGTCTGTTTTGCGGGGCTTTTTATTATCAGAACGCGCCTTACAGCTCGCAGCGCATATCCATGCAACGCAAATCAGCCTTCGCCATCTCAGAGCGGTACAGACTCTCTTTTACCAGACTGAACCCGTTCTTCTTATAGAATTCAAAAGCATTGGGCGTGGAAGCCAGCGTCAGCGCTCTGAACCCCCTGGATTTCGCCTCGGCTTTTATGGCCTCAAGGATTTGCGTGGCGAGGCCTTTCCCTTCGAATTCCGGCAACGTAAAAATCGCTTCAACACTGCCATTTTTCAGATCGAGAAAACCGGTTGCCGCGGGCGTATCTTGCCCGTGCGCGTACGCGACGAAAAACGGGTTTTCCTCAATCGCTTTCCGGTAGCCGGGAGGCATTTGATCCGGCGTCCACGCCATGACAACCCCGGCATCATAAGTATTGTGACATCCGTGGCGGATAGCCCGGTTACGGATGCCCCACAGTGTTTCTGCTTCATCGGGTGACGCGAGTCTGACGGGCATAGGTTTCCTCCTGCGGGTGCACAGACAAAAAAGGCACGCTTTCGCGTGCCTCTGTCAGTTTTTCTGCGTGACGCAGAAAACGCGAAATTACTTCGCTTTACCCTGGTTTGCCACGGCCGCTGCTTTCGCTGCGATTTCGTCGGCATTGCCCAGATAGTAATGTTTAACAGGTTTGAAGTTTTCGTCGAATTCGTAAACCAAAGGAACACCAGTAGGGATGTTCAGTTCCAGAATTTCGTCTTCACCCAGATCATCCAGGTATTTCACCAGAGCACGCAGGGAGTTACCGTGTGCTGCGATGATCACGCGCTCGCCGCTTTCGATGCGTGGTTTGATCACTTCAGTCCAGTAAGGGATCACGCGTTCGATGGTCAGCGCCAGGCTTTCAGTGGTCGGCAGCTCTTCCGGTTTCAGTTTTGCGTAACGTGGATCGTGGCCTGGGAAACGCTCGTCGCTTTTTTCCAGTTCTGGTGGTGTCACGGCAAAGCCACGACGCCATTGTTTAACTTGCTCGTCACCGTATTTTTTCGCGGTTTCAGCTTTATCCAGACCCTGCAACGCACCGTAGTGACGTTCGTTCAGTTTCCAGGATTTCTCAACCGGCAGCCATGGCTGATCCAGTTCGTCCAAAACGCTCCACAGGGTATGGATGGCACGTTTCAGCACAGAGGTGTAGGCGAAGTCAAAGTGGAAGCCTTCGTCTTTCAGCAGTTGACCGGCCGCTTTTGCTTCGGTACGGCCCTTCTCGGACAGTTCAACATCATGCCAGCCGGTAAAACGGTTTTCTTTGTTCCACTCACTTTCACCGTGTCTTACCAGTACCAGTTTGGTTACAGCCATAGCTAAACTCCTCAGTTAACTGAATTTTCAATGATAACAATTATCATTATAGGGTCTTGGTATCCTCATCGGCAATCTGTATGTACGCTGATTGGCGGTGTGTCATACCGTTTGAGGTTAAACATAACGAATTTGCTGCGGGGATGTAAAACAAAACGCGCAGACGGTTGCCCGAACCGCGCATTTTGTCTAAAAGTGCAGCGTAATTAGCTGGCTTTTTTGAGGCAGGTACTCATGAACGTTTTACGCGCGTCGCCTTTAAGGTCTTGCTTCGCCGCATCGGCATTACAGGTTTTCATCTTCTTCTGCTGAGGATTCATTTTATCGTCAGTTTTAGCCTCTGCTTTCAGGCAATTACTCATGAATTTTTTGCGGTCTTCACCCTTGAGTGACTGCGTGGTGGCCTGCGAATTACAATCTGTCATCTTTTGACGTTGCGCAGTCTGTGCCGCAGAAGGGGTTTTGACCGGGTCGGCCGCCAGAGCTGAACCGGCGGTGCACAAGGTAGCCAGCAGGGTGAATAAAACAGGTAAGCGCATAACGAACTCCTTAATGAACGTCCTTTTCGCAGGACACCCCTTAAGCGTAGATGCGGCGGAAGTCTTTAGCTGAAAATGTGCTGATGCAGATGCGGGATGAGTCACAAAAAGGACAGGATCGGGCGATCCTGTCCCTGGGAATTACAGCGCGAAGAACTGATAAGTCGTGGCCGACTTATAGGGCTGCCCCGGTTTTATCCAGCAACTTGGCTGCGGCCAGGTGGCGTGATTGGGGCTGTCTGGCAGAAATTCACTTTCAAGCGCCACACCGCTGTAGCTGGCATATTCACCGCCGCTGCGGTTTGGCGTTCCGCCAAGGAAGTTGCCGCTGTAGAGCTGCAATGCCGGGGCTGAGGTGAAAACGCTCATCTGAACTTTACCGTCAGCGGACCATAAATGCGCCGCCGGGAATTCACCGGAATTGCAGGTACGGTTGAGCAAATACGCATGATCGTAGCCTTTCACACGTTGCTGATCGCGGTCGCTGAGGAAATCTTTCGCCAGTGTTTTCGGTGCATTGAAGTTCATGCCGGTGTTTTCCACCGTCGTCGGATCAGCACACGGAATCCCGTCGCTGTCGACCGGCAGGAAGCGATCGGCAAACAGCTGTAACTTGTGCTGGCGCGCATCGGTGCCTTCGCCATCAAGGTTGAAATAGGCGTGATTGGTCAGATTGACCGGACATAGTTTATCCACGGTGGCTTCGTAGCGGATTTCCAGACGGTTATCGTCGGTCAGCTGATAATGCACCGTGGCGGTCATATTGCCAGGGAATCCTTGATCGCCGTCGGCGGAAAACAGCTGGAAACTGATTTTCTGTGCGGTCCGGGAAAGGATCTTCCAGCGGCGCGCATGAAAACCTTCCGGCCCGCCGTGCAGCTGATGAACGCCCTGGTTGGCGACCACCAGATGCGGTTTACCGTCGATCTCAAACTGAGAACGGGCGATGCGGTTGGCATAACGTCCCACGGTCGCGCCAAGGTATGCGCTCTGGTTCATGTAGTCATGTGGCGACTCACAGCCGAGCAACAGTTCTCGTGTGGAACCGTCCGCCAGTGGCAGCGTGAAAGAAAGCCAGGTTGCGCCCCAGTCCATGAATGTGGCGGTGGCACCCGCCGAATTCTGTAGCGTTACCTGTTCAAACGGCTGGCCATCTGGGGCCAGCTGTGTGTTTTCAGGTTTTAACATACGCCTGCTCCTTGTGAAGCGGTGCAGACGTAGAAGGTTTCTTTCAGGCCGCTGTGCGCCTGATATTGCTGTTCAACCGCGTAACGGACTTTTTCCACCATGTCTTCCGGCACCAGCGCCACGATGCAGCCACCGAAGCCGCCGCCGGTCATGCGCACACCGCCTTTATCGCCGATCACTTCTTTGACGATGTCCACCAGCTTGTCGATTTGCGGTACGGTGATTTCGAAATCATCGCGCATGGAGGCGTGAGATTCCGCCATCAGTTCGCCCATACGTTTCAGGTCACCGCTGGCCAGTGCGTCAGCCGCTGCCAGCGTGCGGTCGTTTTCAGTGATAACGTGACGCGCACGGCGGGCCACCACCGGATCCAGCTCGTCCTGAATGGAGAAGAACAGGGCAGGGTCTACGTCACGCAGCGCTTTCACGCCGAAGAAGCGGGCCGCCACTTCGCACTGTTCGCGACGGGCGTTGTATTCGCTGTCCACCAGGCCGCGTTTCACGTTGGAGTTGATGATGACGACGGCTGCATTTTTCGGCATAGACACCGCGCGGGTTTCCAGCGAGCGACAGTCTATCAGCAGGGAGTGATTTTCCTTGCCGAGGGCGGAAATCAGCTGATCCATGATGCCGCAGTTACAGCCGACAAACTGGTTCTCCGCTTCCTGGCCGTTCAGCGCCAGCGCCACACCGTCCAGCGGCAGGTCGTACAAGGATTTCAGCGCCTGCCCCACCGCCACTTCCAAAGATGCCGATGAACTCAGGCCCGCGCCCTGTGGCACGTTACCGCTGATCACCATGTCTGCGCCGGAGAAATCTTTATTCCGCAGCATCAGATGTTTCACCACGCCGCGCACGTAGTTGGCCCACGGGTGCGTGTCGGAGTGCAGAATAGGTTCGTCGAGAGAGAAGCTGTCTTCATCGTTGTCATAATCGGCGGCGATCACGCGGATCGTGCGGTCATTACGCTGCGCGCAGGCGATCACTGTTTCATAGTCGATGGCACACGGCAGCACGAAGCCGTCGTTGTAATCGGTATGTTCGCCAATCAGATTCACGCGGCCCGGCGCCTTGATGGTGATGGTCGCAGGGTAGCCGAATTTATCAGCAAAGATTTCAAGGGTTTTAGTTTTCAGATTCATTGTTTTTCTCCGGCCTCACGATAATGGACATCACTCACCGCCCGCAGACGTTCAGCGGCTTGTTCCGCCGTCAGGTCGCGTTGGGTTTCAGCCAGCATTTCGTAGCCGACCATGAATTTGCGTACCGTGGCTGAACGCAGCAACGGCGGATAGAAGTGGGCATGTAACTGCCAGTGTTGGTGGTCGCCTTCGGTAAACGGCGCGCCGTGCCAGCCCATCGAATACGGGAAAGAACACTGGAACAGATTGTCGTAGCGGCTGGTCAGCTTTTTCAGGGCCAGGGCTAAATCACTGAGCTGTGCGTCGGTTAAATCAGTGATGCGCAGAATGTGTGCTTTCGGCAGCAGCAGTGTTTCGAATGGCCACGCCGCCCAGTAAGGCACCACCGCCAGCCAGTGTTCGGTTTCCACCACCGTACGGCTGCCGTCGGCCAGCTCACGCTGAGCATAATCGACCAGCATCGGCGAACCCTGTTGTTCGAGATAGGCACGTTGCAGGCGGTCTTCACGTTCAGCTTCGTTTGGCAGGAAACTGTTGGCCCAGATCTGGCCGTGCGGATGCGGGTTGGAGCAGCCCATTGCCGCGCCTTTGTTCTCGAAAACTTGCACCCATGGGTAGGATTTACCCAGATCAGCGCTCTGTTCCTGCCAGGTTTTCACCACATCGGTCAGCGCTTCTACGGAAAGTTGCGGAAGCGTTTTGCTGTGATCGGGTGAAAAGCAAATCACCCGGCTGGTGCCGCGCGCACTTTCCAGACGCATCAGCGGATCGGTACTTTGTGGCGCAAACGGTGTGTCTGGCATCAGTGCGGCAAAATCGTTGGTGAACACATGGGTGCTGGTGTACTGCGGATTCACATCACCGGTGACGCGGGTATTCCCCGGACACAGGAAGCAGTCAGGATCGTGCGCCGGCAGAACCTCATCCGAAACGGCTTCCTGCTGCCCTTGCCACGGGCGCTTGGCGCGGTGCGGGCTGACTAAAATCCACTGATCGGTCAGCGGATTGTAGCGACGATGTGGGTGATCAATTGGGTTAAACGTGGTCATAAAGATTCCTTAGTCCGCCTTAGTCTGGGTAACCTTGCGGGTTTTTCGACTGCCACAGCCAGGTGTCATTCGCCATATCTTCCAGCGTACGGGTGACTTTCCAGTTGAGCTCTTTTTCGGCTTTGGCCGGGTCTGCCCAGTAGGCCGGTAAGTCGCCGTCACGGCGTGGTGCAAAGGTGTATTTCACCGGTTTGCCGCAGGCTTTGCTGAAGGCGTTGATCACTTCCAGCACGCTTTGGCCGAAACCCGCGCCGAGGTTGTAAATGTGAACGCCGGATTTATTGTGCAGGGTTTTCATCGCCGCCAGATGGCCGTCAGCCAGATCGACAACGTGGATGTAATCACGCACGCCGGTACCGTCTTTGGTCGGATAATCATTGCCAAATACGGCAACGGACTCACGGCGCCCGACAGCCACCTGCGCGATAAACGGCATCAGGTTATTCGGCACGCCCTGCGGATCTTCACCCATCAGGCCTGACGGATGTGCGCCGACCGGGTTGAAATAGCGCAGCAGCGTCATGCTCCACTCCGGCTCAGCGCGCTGAACGTCTTCCAGAATTTGCTCGACCATCAGTTTGCTGCGGCCATAAGGGCTGGAAGGGTTACCGGTCGGGAAGTCCTCAACGTAAGGTGTTTTTGGCTGATCGCCATACACGGTCGCCGAGGAGCTGAAAATCAGGTTTTTGACGCCCGCATCGCGCATGGCTTCAAGAAGGACCAGCGTACCGGTGACGTTATTGTCGTAATACGCCAGCGGTTTGGCGACGGATTCGCCCACGGCTTTCCAGCCTGCGAAGTGAATCACCGAATGAATCTGGTTTTCGCTGAAAATTTTATCGAGGATCGCGCGGTCACGGATATCGCCTTCGTAGAACAGCGGCGTTTTGCCGGTGAGCGTGTTGATACGTTCAAGCACGCTGACTTTACTGTTGTGAAGGTTGTCCAGAATGACGGGTGTGTAACCCGCTTCAATCAACTGCACGCAAGTATGACTGCCGATGTAACCGCTACCACCTGTGACTAAGACGTACATAATCGCTCCCCGATGAGTATCAATGTTGCAACGATATCACGCTGCTAGGCTGAAAAAGGTGATCCATCCCCAATAAAATGGAATCGCTTACACAAACAGTTTATCACCTTTCCACGGCGCTAAACAGGTGATACCGGCGATATCGAAAGCGGAGTGTAAATCATCTCGCCCCACAACAGGCGGCTTGTGTAATCGATTACACTGATTGTTCAGCAGGGTTTGAAAACAGTTTCAGGGGAGAAAAAAGCAGGATGTCGTCAGAAAAGCGGCCTTCCGCAGCAGGAAGGCCGTGAGGGATTACAGCTGTTCTGTCTGATACCGGTAGATATCGCCGTCAGGTATAAAACTCAGGCGGTGAGTAATGCACTCAGGCGCATCTTCAGCGTGATGCGAAACAAACAGCAACTGGGTGTCACCTTCGCCAATCAGAATATCGACAAAGCGGCGCACCAGCTGACGGTTGATCGGATCCAGACCCTGTAACGGTTCATCGAGGATCAGCAGCGCAGGGTGTTTCACCAGCGCGCGGGCAATCAGGGCCAGCCGCTGTTGCCCCCATGACAAACTGTGAAAAGGCGTATCTCCGGCGCTGCCGCCGAGGCCGAGGAGAGTCAGCCACTGCGATGTGAGCAGGCGCTGCCGGTCAGAAACGGCCTGATAAATCCCGATGGAATCGAAGAAACCCGACGTAATGACGTTGCGCACGCTGCTGCTGACGCGGTAGTCGAGATGCAGGCTGCTGCTGACGTAACCGATATGGCGTTTGATGTCCCAGATGGTTTCACCGCTGCCACGACGGCGGCCAAAAAGCGTCAGATCGTTGCTGTAGCCCTGCGCGTGATCGCCGGTAATCAGGCTGAGCAGGGTGGATTTACCCGCTCCGTTTTGCCCGGTGATTTGCCAGTGCTGACCGGGGTCAACCTGCCAGCTAAGGTGATGCAGGATAGGTTTATCGTCGTATTGCACCACACCGTCGCGCAAAACGATCAGCGGGCAGTCTGCCGGCGGGCTCACGCGCATCGTCGGGTCTTCGGCTTCCGGTACCGCCATGCCGCTCAGGCTTTCACTGTGCGCCAGCTGCGCCACCAGGGCGTCGGCCATCACCTGTTCACGCGGGCCGAATGACGCCAGCGTGCAATCGGCCAGCACGCCGACGTGTTGAACGAACGGCGGAATATCGTCAAAGCGGTTCAGCACCAGCACCATGGTCTGCCCGTGTTCTGCCAGCGTGGCGAGCAACTGCGCCAGCTGGGCGCGGGCGTTGACGTCCAGACCGTCGAAGGGTTCGTCGAGCACCAGCAAATCGGGTTGTTGCATCAACACCTGACACAGCAGTGTTTTGCGGGTTTCGCCGGTAGAAAGGTATTTGAAGCGGCGATCGAGGAGTTTCTCAATGCCAAATTGGGCGGCGAGGGCGGCACAGCGCGCCGGATCTTTCACCTCTTCCTGAATGATGTCAGCGGTGGTGCGGCCGGTATCGTCCTCGCCTTCGCTGAGCAAATCGGTGTTGTTGCGCTGCCATTCATCGGCCACCAGTTTTTGCAGCTGCTCGAAAGAAAGCCTGACGATATGCGCAAAACTGGTCTCGCGCGTGCCTTTGAGAAGCGTCAAGTCACCGGCAAGCGCACGCGCCAGCGCGGATTTTCCGCTGCCGTTGGAGCCAACGAAGGCCCAGGTGTCACTCTGCTGCAGGGTCAGATCGGAAAGTGTGAGGGTTCGGGTATCGCTCAGGCGGAAAATACCTTGCGAGATGTGCAACGACGGCATGATTTATCCCTTTTTATGCAGGCATGTTATGTAAGAAGGGATAAGCGCTGCCGCCGTGCAAGTCAATTGACAATTCTGCAAAGTGTTAACGCTGATTCTGCAAGGATATGATTAACAGAGCATTTTTAGCACAGCGTGGCAAGAATCACTTTATCGTCATCAAACTGAGCAAACACAGACTGACCGGTCGCCAGCCGCAGACTGTCGGTATCCTGGTTCGGCACGGTGGCGCACAACGTCTCGCCGCCGGTGAGTTTCAGCAGCACCTCGCTGTTCAGTTCGCCGCGCTGAATATGGGTCACTTCGCCCGGTAATGCGTTATGCGGATTTTCTGCGCTGAGCCCGAGGGTGATCCACGGCGCTTTGATCAGCACCAGCACTTCTTTGCCGGGCGTCAGCGCCAGCCGGTCAGCACTTTGTTCGGTGATGGCGGCGCGGATCCGGGTTTTGCCATCAGCCAGCACCACATCAATATGCTGTTGTACCGTTTCGTGGCTGCGTTCCACCACGTTGCCGAAGAACTGATTGCGCGCGCTGGTCTGCAGGGAGAAGCGCGAAATGGCGGCCAGCAGGCTGTCGAGGGGCAGGGAATCTTCTTTAAGCACATCAAAAGCTTTTTGCTGGATGTGCGCCAGCAGTTCGTACAGTTGGATCAGCCGCTCACCGTAAGGCGTGAGGATCGCGCCACCGCCGCCTTTACCGCCGGTACTGCGCTCGACCAGGGTATCATCCGCCAGCTGGTTCATCTCGTTGATGGCGTCCCACGCGCTTTTATAACTGATACCCGCCAGCTTCGCGCCCTGGCTGATTGAACCGGTATGGCGTATCTGGCGCAGTAATTCCATACGACGCGGGTCAGCGAACAACCGCTCCCGCAGCTTGAGGGTTAACAGGATTTCAGCTTGCATGTCAGCTTCCTTAATGGACGAAGGGGCATTGTCGCCGTTAAACCGGTCTGCAGGCAAGTTGGCGAAATGCTAAAGTAATTGCAGCCCCGTGCTGTTATTATCCGTCACAGTCTGTAATTCAGTTTATGAACATCGCCGTGTTGTGCGATTCAGCCAGTCAAGTGAGGCTATCATGTTAGAATTAATCGAAAGTTTGGTATTCGCTGCCATCATGGTGCCGATCTTCATCGCGGTGATCCTGGGCCTGATCTGGGGACTGGGCGAAGTTTTCAACATCATTTCGGTCGTCGGCCACTCTAAAGAGTCCCGCAATAAGCCTCATTACTGATACCTGCAGTATTGATTCGAATAACCCGGCCCCTGTGCCGGGTTTTCTTTTTTCTAAGTGCAGTGAAGCAGACAGCCCTTGGAAAACTCTTCAGCGAAGCCAGATCAACAAACATCAAGTTCCTGCCATTTCCGCCGATAAATCAGATGACACTCCTTTTTCCTGCGCTATATTGTTGCGTACATAACGCATCTTCAAAAGCATGAATAACCCATAACAGGCGAGGAAAAATGATGAAAACTTCTTGGGCGAAATTATTAACGGCGACCGTGCTGGTAGCAGGTCTGAACGTTCAGGCGCAGGCCGCAGAGAAAATCACGGTGTTTGCCGCCGCGTCGCTGACTAACGCCCTGCAGGATATCGCCACGCAGTATCAGAAAGAAAAAGGCGTGCAGGTGGTGTCTTCTTTCGCGTCGTCATCCACTCTGGCACGCCAGATAGAGCAGGGTGCACCGGCTGATCTGTTCATTTCTGCCGATCAGCAATGGATGGATTACGCCATCGGCAAGCAACAAATTGTCGATAACACCCGTTATACTCTGCTCGGCAATGAGCTGGTGCTGATCTCGGCTAAAACCAGCAAAATCGATAAAGTCGATATCTCTGAAAAAACAGAATGGCTGAAACTGATTGGCGACAGCCGCTTAGCGGTAGGCGATCCGGATCACGTCCCGGCGGGCATTTATGCCAAAGAGGCGCTGCAAAAACTGGGTGCCTGGACCACGCTGGAACCGAAACTGGCGCGCGCCAGCGACGTGCGTGCCGCGATGGCGCTGGTAGAGCGTGAAGAAGCGCCGCTGGGTATCGTGTACGGCTCTGATGCCATCGCCAGCAAAAAAGTGAAGGTTGTCGGTATCTTCCCGGCTGCAAGCCATAAGCCGGTTGAATATCCGATGGCTATTGTTAAAGGCCATGAAAATCCGACGGTCAGCGCGTTTTACGATTATCTGAAAACGCCTGCTGCCGCTGAGATCTTCACCCATTATGGATTTACGCCACGCAAATGATGTTGAGTGAATATGAGTGGCAGGCGGTATTTCTCAGTCTGAAAGTATCGAGCCTGTCCGTAGTTTGCAGTCTGCCACTTGGTATTCTGATGGCGTGGATTTTGGTCCGCTGCCGTTTTCCCGGCAAATCCCTGCTCGACAGCATTATCCATCTGCCACTGGTGTTACCGCCGGTGGTGATTGGCTATTTGCTGCTGGTGGTGATGGGAAGGCGCGGCGTGGTGGGCGAGTGGTTGTACGCGTGGTTCGGATTCAGCTTCAGCTTCAGCTGGCACGGCGCGGTACTGGCTTCTGCCGTCGTTGCCTTCCCGCTGATGGTACGTGCCATCCGCCAGTCGCTGGAAGCCGTTGACCCCAAGCTGGAACTCGCCGCCCGGACGCTCGGCGCCTCACCGTGGCGGGTGTTTTTCACCATTACCCTGCCGCTGTCCGTTCCTGGCGTGATTGTCGGCGTGGTGCTGGCATTTGCCCGCTCGCTGGGAGAATTTGGCGCAACCATTACCTTCGTCTCCAACATCCCTGGTGAAACCCGCACCATTCCGCTGGCGATGTACACTTTGATTGAAACCCCCGGCGCAGAGGGCGCCGCCGCGCGGCTTTGCGTGCTGGCTATCCTGTTGTCACTGGCGGCATTACTGATTTCTGACTGGCTGGCAAAGCGCAGCCGAACGCGGCTGGGAGGCTGACATGCTGGAACTGGATTTCAGTCAGCAACTGGGTGAGCTGAATTTACAGGTCACACAAACCTTACCGGCGCAGGGCATTACTGCCATTTTCGGGTTATCCGGCGCAGGGAAAACCTCGCTTATTAACGCCATCGGAGGGCTGACAAAACCCGACAGCGGCCATATTTCCCTGAATGGCCGTCTGCTGTCAGATGTGCAGGGCAAGATTTTTCTGCCGCCGGAAAAGCGGCGTGTCGGTTATGTGTTTCAGGATGCGCGGCTGTTCCCGCACTATCGGGTGAAGGGAAATCTGCAATACGGCATGGCGGCGTCGATGCGCGGCCAGTTCGACAGTATTGTCCGTTTGCTGGGCATTGAAGCTTTGCTCGACCGTTTTCCGCTCACACTTTCCGGCGGAGAAAAGCAGCGCGTCGCCATTGGCCGTGCGTTACTCACCGCACCGGAAATTTTGCTGATGGATGAACCGCTGGCTGCGCTGGATCTTCCGCGTAAACGCGAACTCATGCCTTATCTCGAACGGCTGGCGCAGGAAGTCAGTATTCCGATTTTATACGTGACGCACAGCCTGGATGAAATTCTGCGGCTGGCGGAAAAAGTCCTGGTGCTGGATGCCGGTAAGGTATTAGCGATGGGCACTCTGGAAGAGGTCTGGGCGAGCAACGTGATGCGCCCGTGGCTGCCGAAGGAAGAACAAAGCAGCGTGCTGAACGTCAGCGTGCTGGAGCACCATCCGCGTTACGAAATGACCGCGCTGGCGATCGGCGATCAGCGTTTGTGGATAAGCAAAGTGGACGAAGAACCGGGCACGCCGTTGCGGGTGCGGGTCAATGCCACCGACGTTTCGCTGGTGCTGCAACCGACCGCCAATAACAGCAGCATTCGCAACGTACTGCCCGCGCAGGTGCTGGAATGTCTGGAGGTCGGCAATCAGGTGGAAGTGAAACTGGCGATGGCCGGACACGTCATCTGGGCGCGTATCACGCCGTGGGCGCGGGACGAGCTGATGATCCGCGCAGGCCAGTGGCTGTATGCGCAGATTAAAAGCGTGTCGGTCAACCGTTAATCTTTTGGCGTATTGAAGTTTTCATACAGGCTCAGAACCTGCTCGGCGAAATCGTCGTCAATAATATAGAAATAGCATTCCGGTACGTTCAGCACGCGCGCGAAATGGCACAAGGTGTCGAAGTTCGGGCTGTACGTACCGCTCTCATATTGCGATACCCGCGAACGCGCGGTGCTTTCATCAATGCCTCCTAACACACCCAGTTTCTCCTGCGTGAGTTTGGCTTTCTTCCGTGCTGATTTCAGTCTGTGCGGGATCATAGTCAATAACCATATAAACTGTATTGACGTTATGTTAAGCATCCCTTAACATATTGTTGTTTAGAGTTACTGAACGACGTAACGAGAAAGTGTAGACCACATTTCAACGGCTGAACCTACAACAAAAGGAAGAACGATGAAAAAGGAAAGTGACTGGCATCCGGCGGATATCATTGCCGGACTGCGTAAACGGAAAACGTCGCTGGCCGCGGTATCCCGCGAAGCCGGATTAGGGTCTTCGACGCTGGCAAATGCACTGGCGCGCCCCTGGGCGAAAGGCGAAATGATCATTGCGAAAGCGCTGGGGGTGCCTCCGGCGACGATCTGGCCAAGCCGCTATTTCGATGAAGATCACCAGTTAATTCAGCGCCGCGTCCGGCCTGAAAAGCATAAGACGGAATGCTGATGTTCCGCCCGGCATGACATAAAAAAAGCCTTCCTCGTGGCGGAGGAAGGCTTTAACGGTGTCTATGTTGACAGGTGTGAACGCGGGATCAGTTCAGGACTTTACTGCGGATAACCTCCGCGATGCCCGGCGTTTCATGGTCGCCAATCACCAGCGCGGCTCGCTCTTTAATGGCATCGACCGCATTGCCCATCGCGACGCCCAGCCCAACGTTTTCCAGCATGCTGAGATCGTTAAAGTTATCCCCGAAGGCCACCACATCCTGCATGCTCATGCCCTGAGATTCGACCCACTCCTGCAAACGACGGCCTTTGCTGTTCCCGCCTTTGGCGACGTCCACCTGATCGTGCCATGACCACTCGCAGGCCAGGCCCAGTTCATTTTCTGCCTGAGCGGCAAAAGTGTGCAGCGCATCCAAATCCTGATGTGAGGTGGCGAATTTCCACACGGACTGCGCTTCATCGGCCGCGTCCCGCAGGCTGTTGACGTGAACGATGTTCGGGCGCTGGCCTTCCGGCAGGGTTTCACCCCAGGCGATAGAACGGCTGACGTGGCCGCTCGGCTGCTGATAAAGCATGGCATCATCCACATACAGCAGGCCATGAATGCCGTGATATTCCAGCAGGTCGACCACTTTTTTGGCTTTCACTTTATCCATCGGGTCGGAGGTCAGAACCTTACGTGCCTGATAATCATACAGATAGGTACCGTTACAGCAGATAGCCGGTGTATCCAGCTGTAAGGCCTGGTAAAACGGATGAATCGCGACGTGATGGCGTCCGGTGACGATGACCACTTTGATTCCCTGTGCGCGGGCGTCGGCCAGCGCAGACAAAGATTCCGGCAGAATACGTTTTTGACGGTCGAGCAACGTACCGTCGAGATCAAGTGCGATGATGCGATAAGTCATGGGCAGTCCATCATAAAGTGAGAGGATCGAAGAAATTATCATCATGTTACCGTGTTAAGCCTGCTAATTAAACCTGCAAACCCGCCATACTTGTGCAGTGAATGCCCTGCCGGACGGCCAACAGATTTAGGGCATGGCTGCTGCCGGGTTGTTGGGTTATCCTGAACTACGCTTTCAAATCTAATGAGATTTAATAAGGAGTTGTGATGAAGCAAGTTGTCTACGTTGCCAGCCCTGATAGCCAGCAAATCCACGCTTTTCGTTTAGAGGACAAGGGTGAACTGAGCCTGCTGCAAACCGTGGAAGTGCCGGGGCAAGTACAGCCGATGGTGATCCATCCTGACGGTCACCGTCTGTATGTGGGTGTGCGTCCTGCATTTGGCGTGCTCACTTACCGTATCGATCACGAAGGCAAACTCGAAGAAGCATCGATGGCCCCGCTGCCGGGCAGCCCGACGCATCTGGGTATCGATCTGCAAGGGCGCTTTGTGTTCTCCGCCTCCTACAGCTTCAACAACGTCAGCATTCATCCGCTGGATGAGCAGGGCCACGCGCTGGCACCGACGCAGGTTCTGGAAAATATTCAGGCTCCGCACTCTGCCAATATCGATCCGACCAACCAGTTGCTGATGATCCCGGCGCTGAAAGAAGACCGCATCCGTCAGTTTGATTTCAGCCAGCAGGGCGAGGCGACGCCGCATGAATCCGCCGAACTGCGCACGGTGGAAGGTGCCGGTCCGCGCCACATGGCTTTCCATCCGAACCACCATTTCGCCTACTGTGTGAACGAACTCAACAGCAGCGTGGATGTGTATCAGAAAGACGTGACCAGCGGCGAATACCGTCAGGTGCAGACGCTGGGCATTATGCCTGCTGATTTCACCGGCACCTGCTGGGCAGCAGACTTGCACATTACGCCGGACGGCAAATTCCTGTATGCCTCTGACCGCACGGCCAGCCTCATCTCGGTGATGACCGTATCAGAAGACGGCAGCGAACTGACGCTGGCGGGGCATCACGCGACACAAACACAGCCGCGCGGTTTCAACATCGATCACAGCGGTCAGTTTGTGATCACTGCCGGTCAGAAATCCGACGCTATTGAAGTGGCGAAAATTGATCCGGCAAACGGCCAGCTGACCACGCTGAAAACTTACCCGGTGGGCAAAGGCCCGATGTGGGTCAGTATTCTGGACATTCGTGGCTGAGACTGAAGGCTAAACAAACCTCAATCAATGCGTCAGGCTTATGATTCATTTTGTGCAGGTGAATAATACCGTCAGGTAATAATGATCAAGCCCCTGTATTAAGGGGCTTTTTTATCCCTGAGCTTCCCGTGCTATTGTTAAGACTTATTTTCATCTCCCTCTAAATATTGTGCCTATCAGGTCGATAACTCTCCCGCTATTCACTCATTCTGTGCTGGCCTTGCCACCTCAGAGTCAGTCCTTTTGGTCAATCAGGGAGAAGAAAATGAATGTACTTTCAGGGATCGCTGGCCCCGTTCGCCACGCCACTATCGCTAATAAACTGGGAGCCGGTTTCGCACTGGTGTTGCTTCTGGGCTCGCTCGTAGCGGTATCCGGGATTTACCATCTGACCCGTATCAATGAGCGGGCAGAAAAAGTGACGCTGCTCAAAACCGTCAATGATCTGCTGAGCAGCGCGAAATTTTCCCGCCTGTCCTACATGGCGACCAAAGATCCGAAGTTTGTCGAAGAGAACGCTCAGGCGCTGGATAAACTGGAGGCCAGACTGGCCGAGGTCGCCGCCTATACGTGGGACGAACAGGATCAGCCTCTGGAAGAGGCGATGCCGGAAAACATCCGTCGTTACCGGGAAAGCTGGCAACATACGCTGAATCCTCCGGCCGGAAGCGACGCGCAAGACATCGCCGCGCAACTCGCCGCCGCCGGGCTGGCGCTGACCTCAGCATCCAACACGATGCTCGATCATGAAATTGCCAACACCCATCATGAAGTCAGCCAGACCATCACAGAAATGGTGGGCATTGTCATCGCCACCATCATTGCAGGGGCGTTGATTTCATGGCGGATGACCCGCCAGCTGACCCTGCCGTTGCGCCGGACGCTGGCGACGGCGGAGCGCATTGCGGCCGGTGATTTGACTATGCACAACGCCAGCCACAGTTTTGATGAAGTCGGGCAACTGAGCCGCGCCATCGAAGGCATGAACAAGAATCTGCACGGGATCATCGGCAATATCCGCGAAGGCGTGACGCAGGTGTCGCGTGCATCCGGTGAAATTGCTGCCGGAAATATCGATCTGTCGGCGCGCACCGAAGAGCAGGCGGCGGCATTAGGGCAGACCGCGGCCAGCATGGAAGAGCTGACTTCTACGGTAAAACAAAATGCCGATAACGCCACGCAGGCCAGCCAGCTCGCATCCGACGCCGCAGACACCGCTGCACGCGGGGGCAAGCTGGTGAGTGATGTGGTGGGTGTCATGAAAGAGATTGCCGTCAGCTCGAAGCAGATTTCCGAGATAACCACCGTGATCAACGGCATTGCTTTCCAGACCAACATTCTGGCGCTGAATGCGGCGGTTGAAGCGGCGAGAGCCGGTGAGCAGGGGCGGGGCTTTGCGGTTGTCGCCAGCGAGGTGCGCAGCCTGGCACAGCGCAGCGGGCAGGCGGCGAAAGAGATTGAAGGGCTGATCCAGAAGTCCGTCGCCAACGTGAATAACGGGTCGCAACTGGTCGCTAAAGCGGGTGACACCATGGAAGAGATTGTCGGATCTGTCCGTCACGTTACGCAGATTATTCATGAAATTGCATCGGCGTCGGATGAGCAAAGCAGGGGGATCAGCCAGATTGCGTTGGCCGTAGCGGAAATGGATACCGTCACCCAGCAAAACTCGGCGCTGGTGCAGCAGTCAGCCAGCGCGGCGGCATCACTGGACGAACAGGCGGTGACGCTGGAACGAACGGTGTCCGTCTTCCGTCTGGGTAACGAAGCGCAGTAAGGTCATCTCTGAACGAAAAAAAACCGCCGGAGGCAACCCCGGCGGTTTTTTCATCGCATCAGACTGAATTACTTCGCAGGCTGAGTCAGCACGTTGTTGTACTGCCACAGGCGGTTGAAGTTTGTGTCGTTCAGGTTGCGCTGCTGTTTTTCATCTTTCGGCACATTGCCCGCGAACGGACGGCCTGAGAATGCTGCTGCGCCCCAAGGGTTCATCTGGTCGTAGCTGTTGTCGAAGCTGCTGTCGCGGATAACCAGCTGGCTGCTGGCACCGTCCACATCCCACGCACGGCCCATTTTCGCTTTCGCTGCCTGCTCGAAACCACGGTCGCCGGTCAGATTACTGTCGATGACCAGGAAGCCATAAGGCGCATTGGCCGGAGTATTCGGGGCGAAGACAGACGCTTCTTTCACGCCACGGCTGCTGACGGTGTGGAATTCCACATGGTCAAACACCGCAAGGGCACGGCCAAACACGTAATCCACATCACCCACGATCAGGCTGTTGTGCACGTAAGCGCGGCTGTAACGGTTGTTGTCCGTTTCATTATGGATGTTGGCGGTATTGACCATATAGGTGTTCTGACGGCCAATCAGGCGCACGTTATCGATCACCACATTGTCGCCATCGGCGCGCAGCGCCACGGCGGAATGATCGCCTGCGTCAACGGTGTCGAGGGTGGCATTACCGATCGTCAGGTTTTGCAGTTGCAGGCCGTTGCTTTGTGACCAGACGGTGGCAGAACAGCCGGTGCCGATAGTGTCGGTGGTCAGCGTTGCGCAGTTTTTATACATGTAGAATGCACGATCGCCTGGCAGGAACTGGCCGTTAGGGCTGACGGTTGCACGGTAAGTTGCCGGTGTGCTGGCCGCTTCCAGACCCTGAGACAGGGTGACGTCAGAAGGGCTGGTGCCTGCACCGAATAAGGTGACTGGCGGAGAACCTGCCGGAATGTAAACCGCGCCGTTATAGGTGCCTGGCAGGATCTTGATGAAGATGCGTTCACCGTGGTTACGCACGGCCAGCGCTGCGTTCACCGCCAGCTGTACGTTAGTGTATGCCGCGCCGTCGGTACCCAATTGCGGGCCGACCACGAAGTCTGTTTTTACGCCATCCGTGCTGGCCAGTTTAGGGAACCAACCCTGTTTCTGAACCTGCAAAGAAGGGCCGCCAAAGGCCAGATAATTTTTTGTTGTGAAGTTGGCCGCTTCGTCCGCAGATAACACGGGCAGGGACGCGGTGCCCGGAGCAACCTGGCTCGATAAGCCTTCGTGGCTGCTGCTACATGCCGCCAGGAACAGGCTGGCTGACAACACAGCGCACGCGCGCGACAGGGTGGAAATATTCACTGTGACTGACTCCTTGATGAAGAACATTATTCTTTTTTTAAAAGTTGCGGTGAAAGCCGCAATAAAAAACGGTGGTCAGCAAAACTGACCACCTTTTCTGGTTCTTTTATACCACAGGAATCAGCTGTATATCACTGTCAGTGATGCTTTGCCGAGCGTATGGAAGTGCACGTTGAAACCGAGGTAGGCACCGCTGGCCTCTTCGTTGACGTCGAGGTGTTCCACATCGAGGGCATACACGGTGAAATGGTAGTGGTGATGCTCGCCCTGCGGAGGTGCTGCGCCGCCGTATCCGGCCTTGCCGAAGTCCGTACGGGTTTGCACGGCACCGGCAGGCAGACCGCCTTTGCCGGAACCTGCGCCCTGCGGCAACTCGCTGACGTCAGCCGGAATATTGGCGACGCCCCAGTGCCACCAACCGGATCCGGTAGGCGCGTCCGGGTCATAGCAGGTGATCACAAAACTTTTGGTGCCTTCCGGTGCGCCGGACCAGGCCAGATGCGGTGACAGATTGTCGCCGGTGTAGCCCATACCGTTGAAGACCTGCGTTTCCGGCATTTTCTCGCCGTCGCGCAGATCGTTACTGGTCAGTGTAAATGCCATAAAACCCTCATCTGATAGTGTGTCGTTGTTCGTCAGATTACTTGCCAGCTGCCTCAGCGCCCAGCATTTTCAACAATGCCTTAGCAACGGCGGTTGAAGAGGCCGGGTTCTGGCCGGTGATCAGTTTTCCGTCGGTCACGGCATAAGAATGCCAGTCGGCCGCTTTACTGTAATCCCCGCCATTTTTTTTCAGCTCATCTTCTACCAGGAACGGCACGATGTCGGTGAGGCCCACGCCATCTTCCTCGCTGTTACTGAACCCGGTGACGCGCTTGTCCTTCACCAGCGGCGTGCCGTCTTCCAGCAGAACATTGCGCAAAACGCCCGGCGCATGGCAGACGGTGGAAACCGGTTTGCCCGCTTTCCAGAATGCCTGAATTAACGCGATGGAATGCGCATCTTCTGCCAGATCCCACAACGGGCCGTGACCGCCCGGATAAAACACCGCATCAAAGTCTGCGGCGCTGACGTCGGCGAGTTTCACCGTCGTGGCCAGTGCGTGCTGCGCCTCTTTATCCTGCCGGAATCGGTCGGTGGTTTCTGTCTGGGCGTCCGGCTCATCGCTTTTCGGATCCAGCGGCGGCTGACCGCCTTTCGGTGAAGCCAGCGTCAGCGTGGCACCCGCATCCAGAAATTCATAATAAGGCGCGGTGAATTCTTCCAGCCAGAAACCGGTTCTCTTGCCGGTTTCGCCGAGTTTATCGTGCGATGTCAATACAATCAGTAATTTCATGTTACCTCCTGTGGACGTCAGCAGGGATTAATCCTGCCCGACACGGACAACCAGTTTGCCAAAGTTTTTCCCCTCAAGCAGCCCGAAGAATGCCTGCGGTGCGTTTTCCAGACCTTCCACGATATCCTCGCGGAATTTCACTTTACCGGCCTCAAACCATTCGCTCATTTGCGCCGCGAATTCATGATAACGGTGGCCGTAATCATCAAAAATAATGAAACCCTGCATACGCAGGCGTTTCTTAAGGATAGTCCCGGTCAGCAGCGACAGACGATCCTGCCCCTCATTCAGGCCGGTGGCGTTGTACTGTGAAACCAGCCCGCAGACCGGAATACGCGCTTTGGTGTTGAGCAATGGCAGTACAGCATCAAACACCTCGCCGCCGACGTTTTCAAAGTACACGTCGATACCGTCCGGGCAGGCGGCTTTCAGGCGCTTATCCAGATCGGGTGCGCGGTGATCCAGACATTCGTCGAAACCGAAATGCTCAACGGCGTAACGACATTTCTCTTCACCCCCGGCAATACCGACCACGCGGCAGCCTTTGATCTTGCCGATCTGCCCGACCAGCGAACCGACCGGGCCGGTCGCCGCAGCCACAACCAGCGTTTCGCCTGGCTTAGGTTCGCCGATATCCAGCAGGCCCATAAAGGCGGTAAAGCCCGGCATACCCAGCACACCCAGCGCCAGGGAAGGTTGTTTCAGCGCCGCGGCTTCCAGTTTCTTCACGGTTTTGGCGTCTGCCACCGCGTAATCCTGCCAGCCGGTGCTGCCGACCACCAGATCGCCGGTTTTGAAATCCGGGCTGTGAGATTCGACCACGCGGGAAACGGCGCCGCCGGTCATCACTTCACCGATTTGTACGGGCGCAGCATAAGAAGGCGCATCGCTCATACGGCCGCGCATGTACGGGTCAAGTGAAAGCCACACGGTGCGCAGTAATAACTGACCGTCTTTGGCCTGCGGTAAAGGGGCTTTTTCGAGGCGGAAATTTTCGTCAACGGGTTTACCGTGAGGGCGTGAAGCCAGCACGATGCGGCGGTTTTCGGACTGTAATTGAGGCATACCTGTTCCTTTCCGTTTGCGTATAAGAGCGTTAAAAATTCAAACAATAGGGAATAAGTATAGGACGCGAAGTCATTTGCGCATAAAGCGGTTGATGCTGTACCTGGCTAAGTCAGACGATTCTGCATCAAAGTGTGATCATCATCTTTTCCTATGATACCCGCCGGGAAATCCCTTTGCCCGGGAGAGGTACACAGGTATGTTTGGTAAGATTTTTGACCAATTGCTCCATCTTATCTTCAAGATTAATAAGCATAAAAAAGGGATCACGATGCGTAAAACAACACTGGCACTCAGTGCCGTTTGCCTGATGCTCAGCCTGAATCACTCTGCGGTTGCCAAAGAGTCCGCTCCTGCGCCGCTCTATCCGGGCGTCAACGTGGCGCAACTTGCGCAGCAGTCGCCGGTACACTGGGTATCCGTCGCACAAATTGAAAACAGCCTGCAAGGGCGCGGGCCGGTGGCGGTCGGGTTTGATATTGATGATACGGTGCTGTTCTCTTCGCCGGGCTTTTATCGCGGGCAACTCGAGTTCTCGCCGGGCAAACAGGATTATCTGAAAAACCCGCAATTTTGGGAAAAGATGAACAACGGTTGGGATGAGTTCAGCATGCCGAAAGAAGTGGCGAAAGGTCTGATTGCCATGCACATCAAACGCGGTGACAGCATTTATTTCGTCACCGGCCGCAGCGAAACCAAAACCGAGACGGTCACCAAAACCTTGCAGGAAGATTTCCAGATCCCACAAGACAAAGTGAATCCGGTGATTTTCGCCGGTGATAAAGCAGGGCAGAACACCAAAACGCAGTGGCTGAAAGACAAGCAGATCAAGATTTTCTACGGCGATTCAGACAACGACATCACCGCAGCGCAAGCCGCAGGTGCCAGGGGCATCCGTGTTCTGCGTGCGTCTAACTCAAGCTATAAACCGCTGCCGCAAGCCGGCGCCTATGGCGAAGAAGTGGTGGTGAATTCGGAATACTGACGGGCAGTAAAGCCGCAACACAAAGCGTCAGCAGATAATGCCAGTTGATCATGTCAACTGGCATTGGCTCGAAAATTTACTTCACGCTCACATCAATATCGCCGAAATATTTCTTCGACAGCGTTTGCACGGTGCCTTCCTGCTTCACTTTGGCGATGGCTTTGTCGAGTTTCTCTTTGGTGGGGGTATCGCCTTTACGCAGACCGAACGCAATGCCGCTGCCGAGGATCTTATCGTCACGCACGGCGTCACCGACAAATCCGTAATCTTTTCCGTCCGGACGGGACAGGAAACCGGTCTGACCGGCAGGAGCCAGCACTAATGTGCCGTCAAGCCGGCCCGAGGAAAGATCCAGATAAACCTGGTTCTGATCCTGATATGACACCACATCCACGCCTTCAGGTGCCCAGTGCGCCTTCGCATAACTTTCCTGAATCGAACCCTGTAACACGCCGATGTGTTTCCCTTTCAGCGAGTCAACGACAGGCAGCAGGCCGGAGTCTTTTTTAGCGATCAGTTTGCTGGGTACGCGGTAAATGACGTCCGTGAAATCAATGGCCTGACGGCGTTTTTCGGTGACGTTCATTGCGGAGTTAATGGCGTCAAATTTTCGTGACTGCAGGGCGGCAATCAGGCCATCGAAAGAGGTGTCGTACCATTCGCATTTTACGCTGGCGGCAGCGCAGACGGCGTTGCCCAGATCGATATCAAAACCCTGTAATTCGCCGGTGGCGCTTTTAGATTCGAACGGCGGATATTGCGCTTCCAGGCCAAATTTCAGCGTGGAACCGTCAGCCAGTGCGGAGAAAGACGCCACGGCGCAACCTAACAGTAATGCGATGTTCAATTTTTTCATTATTCACAATTCCCCAGCGTGATGCAGATAAATACAAAGGCTCAGACGCGACACAGGCGGCGTGCGCCTTCATACAACGTGTCGTTATCTTTGGCGAAACTCAGGCGGATAAGCCCGGTGGGTTTGTTATTGCTGTAAAACGCCGACAGCGGAATCGTCGCAATCTGATGATCACGGATCAAACTCAGCACAAATTCGTCGTCGGAGAGCGGGCTGAAATGGCTAAAACGCGCCAGCATAAAGAAACTGCCACGGCTGGGCAGTAATTCAAAGCGGGATTCACTGAGCGCGTCAGCCAGCAAATCACGCTTTTGCTGATAGAAATCTGCCAGCCCGAGATAACTTTGCGGATCCGCCATCGCTTCGGCGAAGGCGACCTGCATCGGCGTGTCGGCGGAGAACATCATAAACTGATGCACTTTGCGGATCTCATTCATCAGTTCTTCAGGCGCCAGGCAGTAACCGACGCGCCAGCCGGTGACGTGATACGTTTTGCCGAACGACGACACAATGACGCTGCGCTCCGCCAGTGGCGGGTGGCAGGCCATGCTCTCGTGGCGTTCGCCATCAAACACCACGTGTTCGTAAACTTCATCGGACAAAATGATGATGTCGGTGTTTTCCGTCAGCGCGGTCAGGCGTTCAATGTCGAAATCGGAAAAGATGGCGCCGGTCGGGTTGTGCGGGCTGTTGATGATGATCATTCGCGTGCGGCTGTTGATTGCACTCGCCACCTGATCCCAGTCGATGCTGAAATCTTCCATCGACAGACTGATAGCGACCGGTTTTGCCCCCTGCAATCGCACAATCGGCGCGTAACTGTCGAACGAGGGTTCGAAGTAAATCACCTCATCGCCCGGATGCACCAGCGCGCTGATGGCGGAGTAAAGCCCTTCGCTGGCGCTGGCCATGACCGTGACTTCCGCATCCGCGTCATACTGGCAGCCGTAAAGTGCCTCGACCTTCGCCGACAACGCATGGCGCAATGCCGACACGCCGCTCATCGGGGCATATTGGTTATGACCTTCACGCATGGCTTTGGTCACGCTGTCGATAAGCGACGGCTGACAGGAGAAATTCGGTGCGCCCTGCGACAGATTAAGGGCATTGTGCTCGGCGCTCAGCTGACCAATCACCGTAAAAATGGTGGTGCCGACGTCCGGTAATTTTGACTGCGGTAACAGTGCGCTTTTCATGGCAGACTTCCCAAAAATTCAGGCCAGACGGCCATCAGTAGGTCAAAACAGGTGTTCAACGATTAAGCAACAGTTCCCCTGTGCCGACAATAGAAAATTTGTCATACTCGCTATGAGTTTTCGTCATGGCTTATTGCAGTTTTAACGAGGTATGTGTGGCCCTTTCTCCTGAACTGTCGCATCTCAATGCGCTGAATTTACCCTCGCTCAATGTGCTGAAAACCTTTGCCGTCGTGGCGCAGACGCTGAATCTGACTCACGCCGCCACCCTGCTGCACATCACGCAGGGCGCGGTCAGCCGTCAGATTACCGGGCTGGAAGTGGCGCTGGGCTATCCGTTATTTTTACGTCAGGCGCGCGGATTAACGCTGACCCCGCGCGGCGCACAGCTGTTGCCACCGGTACAGCAGGCGCTGGCACTGATGGGGGATGCCCTGAAACGTGTCGGTTCTCATCCCGATACCTTACGCATCAAATGCCCGACCTGTTCCATGCGCTGGCTGTTGCCGCGGGTGATCCAGCTGCAAAACGACCGGCCTGATATGCGTATTGAGCTGACGGCGTCGATTGCTCACGGTGTGGATTTCAGCAATGAACATTTTGACGCGGCGGTCATTTTTGGCCGCCCGCCGGAGTCACCGCGCCGCGCACATCATCTGTTTGATGAAGTGCTGACGCCGGTGTGCACGCCAGATTTTTTACCGCGTCACAACGGGCATACCGAAGTCGCCGATCTGGCCGATAAAACCCTGCTGCATCCGACACGCGATCGTCGCGACTGGCTGATGTGGCTGCGGGAAGAGGGGGTGCAGAGCCTGCCGTCAGGCAAATCTCAGCATTTTGATACGCTGGATCTGGCGATCAATTCGGCGTTACAGGGGTATGGCGTGGCGATCGGGGATCTGACGCTGATCGAAGATGATTTGCAGGCGGGCAGGGTGATAGCACCTTTCCCGCTGTGTGTCGCAAGCGGCGCAGCTTACACCCTGTTGTATCCGGAAAATCCTACGCCCGCGCTGACCGTGGCGATAGAGTTTCTGACCGAAGAAGCGCGGCTCAGCCGTGAGAAACTGAGCGCGCTGCTTTCCACCTCTCATCGCCTGGTCAGCGCTTTGTAGCGTTGCTTTCGCAGGCGTTAATACAGCGCCGCCAGCGCACCGGCAATCGCGCCGGTAAGCCGGGTCAGTTCGGCGGATGAGATGATGTAAGGCGGCATCAGATAAATCAGTTTGCCAAACGGACGGATCCACACGCCTTCGGCCACGAAGTGTTTTTGCAACTGCGCCATGTTCACCGGCTGATGCATCTCCACGACGCCGATCGCGCCAAGTACGCGCACATCCGCCACCGCCGGGTGTTCAGCCAGCGGCTGCAATTCGGCACTCAGTTGTTTTTCGATGCTGAATACCTGCGCCTGCCAGCGGTTTTCCGACAACAAGTGCAGGCTCGCATTGGCGACCGCGCAGGCCAGCGGGTTGCCCATAAACGTCGGGCCATGCATAAAGCATCCGGCCTCGCCGTTACTGATCACATCGGCCACATGACGGGTCGTCAGCGTGGCGGAAAGCGTCATGTAACCGCCGGTCAGGGCTTTGCCGAGACACAAAATGTCCGGCGAAATCCCCGCGTGATCGCAGGCGAACAGCTTGCCGGTGCGGCCAAATCCGGTAGCGATTTCATCGGCAATCAGCAGCACGCCGTACTCATCGCACAAGTGGCGCACGCGTTTGAGATACAGAGGATGATAAATCCGCATCCCGCCTGCGCCCTGTACCACCGGCTCTAAAATGACCGCCGCGATCTTGCGGTGATTCTCTTCCAGCATTCTGGCGAACGGTGCGATATCCGCCTCGTCCCACTCCCCGCCAAAACGGCTTTGTGGCGCATCGGCAAACAGATGCTGCGGCAGGTATCCCTGATACAAACTGTGCATCGAATTTTGCGGATCGCACACCGACATCGCGCCAAACGTATCGCCATGATAGCCGTTACGCAGCGTCAGCAAGGTCTGGCGTTTTTCACCGCGCGCCTGCCAGTATTGCATCGCCATTTTCAGCGCCACTTCGACCGCCACAGAACCGGAATCCGCCAGAAAAACGCATTCCAGCCCGGCCGGCGTCATCTCAACCAGGCGGCGCGACAGGGCCACCGCCGAAGGATGGGTGATCCCGCCAAACATCACGTGGGACATTTTGCCGATTTGTTCGATCGCCGCCTGATTCAGCTGCGGGTGATTATAACCGTGGATCGCCGCCCACCAGGACGACATGCCGTCCACCAGCTCGCGGCCATCGGCGAGATGCAACATGACGCCCGAGGCAGATTCGACCGGATAGGCAGGCAGCGGTTTGGTCATAGACGTATAAGGATGCCAGATGTGGCGCTGGTCGAACTCGAGATCGGCGGGGTTCATAAAAGAGTCCTGCGGTGAATAAGTTGTAAACCAAAAAATATAATTATCGTTGACCGTAAACTAAAACGAATCGAGAATGGTTGACAGTATACCGACCATAAAAACGTTCACGAAACATTTATTTTGGAGTTGTCGCGATGACCACCCGCACCCAATGGACGCTTGAGAAGACTCAGGCACTGTTTAACAAACCTTTTCTGGAGCTGATGTTTGAAGCTCAGCAGATCCACCGTCAGCACTTTGATCCGCGCCAGGTGCAGGTCAGCACCTTGCTGTCGATCAAAACCGGCGCCTGCCCGGAAGACTGTAAATATTGCCCGCAGAGTTCCCGTTACAAAACCGGGCTGGAATCAGAGCGTCTGATGGAAGTCGAGCAGGTGCTGGAATCGGCGCGTCAGGCGAAAGCCGCCGGTTCCACCCGATTCTGCATGGGCGCCGCGTGGAAAAACCCGCACGACCGCGATATGCCCTACCTTGAACAAATGGTGCAGGGCGTGAAAGAGATGGGGATGGAAACCTGCATGACGCTCGGATCGCTCAATACCACACAGGCGCAACGTCTGGCGCACGCCGGGCTCGATTTTTACAACCATAACCTGGATACCTCGCCGGAATTTTACGGCAGCATCATCACCACCCGCAGTTATCAGGAACGTCTGGACACGCTGGCGGAAGTGCGCGGTGCCGGCATTAAAGTCTGTTCCGGCGGGATTGTGGGTTTGGGTGAAACGGTGAAAGACCGGGCCGGTTTGCTGATGCAGCTGGCGAACCTGCCGGTGCCACCGGAAAGCGTCCCGATCAACATGCTGGTGAAGGTCAAAGGCACGCCGCTGGCGGATAACGACGACGTCGATCCGTTCGATTTTATCCGTACCATTGCTATCGCGCGCATCATGATGCCGCAATCTTACGTGCGCCTTTCCGCAGGCCGTGAACAGATGAGCGAGCAGACGCAGGCGATGTGCTTTATGGCCGGTGCCAACTCCATCTTCTATGGCTGCAAATTGCTGACCACGCCAAACCCGGCGGAAGACAAAGATTTAATTCTGTTTGGCAAACTGGGGCTGAACCCGCAGACCTTCGAAACCGAGATGGGCGATAACCAGCAGCAGGCCGCGCTGGCTGAACAGCTGGTTCATGCGGATACGCCACAGTTTTATAACGCTGCCGTCTGACCCATGAGCTGGCAAACGCGGATCGACGCCGCGATTTTGGCCCGTCAGCAGGCCGCCGCTTTCCGAGTGCGGCAGCCAAACCGGGGCGGCAGCGCGCGCTATCTGACACAGGGCGACCGCCGCTATCTGAACTTCTCAGGTAATGATTATCTGGGGTTGAGTCAGGACGCTGAGGTGATCGCCGCCTGGCAGCAGGGCGCGGCGAAATATGGCGTCGGCAGTGGCGGTTCCGGGCACGTCACCGGCTACAGCGATGCGCACGCAGAGTTTGAGCAGCAACTGGCAGCCTGGCAGGGCTATCCGCGCGCGCTGCTGTTCATCTCCGGTTTTGCTGCCAACCAGGCGATTCTGGCGGCGCTGATGCAAAGTGAGGATCGCGTGCTGGCCGACAAACTCAGCCATGCTTCCTTGCTGGAAGCCGCCGCCCATGCGCCTTCGCAACTGCGTCGTTTTCATCACAATCAGCCGGGATCCTTACAGCGCTTGCTGGAAAAACCGGTGAGCGGGGAAACGCTGGTGGTGACCGAAGGCGTGTTCAGCATGGACGGCGATGCCGCACCGCTGGCAGATCTGCATAAGCTGTCCCAGGCGCATGGCAGCTGGATGATGGTCGATGATGCGCACGGGGTGGGCGTTATCGGCGAGGAAGGGCGGGGAAGTTGCTGGCAGCAGGGCATTCGGCCGGAACTGCTGGTGGTCACCTTCGGTAAAGCGTTCGGCTGCAGCGGAGCGGCGGTATTGTGTGATGATGCGACCGCAGATTACCTGTTGCAGTTCGCCCGTCATCTGATTTACAGCACCGCAATGCCCGCCGCACAGGTGTGTGCGTTACAGGCATCGCTGGCGCGGATCCAGCAAGACGACGGCCTGCGTGATAAACTGGCCGCCAATATTGCCCGTTTTCGTTCAGGTGCCGCCGGATTGCCTTATAAGCTGACCGGCTCGCAGACCGCGATCCAGCCCGTTATTGTGGGCGAAAATCAGCCCGCGCTGGATCTGGCCGCCAGGCTGCGCGAGCGCGGGTTGTGGGTCAGCGCCATCCGTCCACCGACGGTACCGCCGGGCAGTGCGCGGTTGCGTATCACGCTGACGGCGGCGCACGGACCTGAAGATATCGATTTTTTGCTGGAGTCCCTTCATGGGTGCAGTCACTGAATTAGTGAATAAACAAGCGGTGGCCGACGCGTTCAGTCGTGCCGCCATCAGTTATGAAAACGCCGCACAACTGCAGCGTGACGTGGGGGAGGAATTGCTGTCTCTCGCCGCGCCTTATCTGAAAATGTACGGTCTGGACGGGACAGGGAATACCGTCGTGGATGCAGGTTGCGGCACCGGTTATTTCAGCCGCTTCTGGAAAGCGCAGGGGCAGAATGTCATTGCGCTGGATCTCTCCGAAGGCATGTTAAACCGCGCCAGGGAACTGGATTCGGCTCAACAGTATGTGCCAGGCGATATCGAGCGTCTGCCGTTTGCGGATAACTCTGTCGATATCTGTTTCAGCAATCTGGCCGTGCAGTGGTGCAATGCATTGCCCCGTGCGCTGGAAGAGATGCACCGCGTGACCCGCAACGGCGGGCTGGTGCTGTTTTCGACGCTGGCGGAAGGTTCGCTCAATGAGCTGGCCGCTGCCTGGATGAAAGTAGACGGACGTCGTCACGTGAACAAATTTCTCACGCCGGACAAAATTGCCGAGGCCTGCGCGCCGTATCGCCATGAAGTCACCTTCAGCGATCACATTGCAGAATTCCCGGACGTGATGTCGCTGATGCGCTCACTAAAAGGCATCGGCGCGACGCACATTAAAAATGGCCGCATCGGCGGGCTGGGTGGCCGGGAGCGCCTGCAATTGCTGGAAAAACACTACGTTCGCCGCGACGGCATCCTGCCCCTCAACTACCGGCTGGTCTACGGTATTTTGCAGGTCGAAGAACTGATCCCACGCTGATCAACTCCTCCCCTGTGAAGGGGAGAGAGCTAAACCCACATCAGATTTTTAGCAGAATAAATCATGACAAAATACTTCATCACCGGTACCGACACTGAAGTCGGTAAAACCGTCGCAACTACCGCATTTTTACAGGCCGCAGCGCGTGCCGGACACACCACCGCCGGGTACAAACCGGTGGCTTCTGGCAGTGAAATGACGCCGGAAGGAGCGCGCAACAGTGACGCGCTGGCGCTGCAGGCGTTCAGCACTGTGGGTTTACGTTATGACGAAGTGAATCCGTGCACCTTTATCGAACCGACCTCGCCGCACATCGTCAGCGAAATTGAAAAGCGTCCGATCGATCCGGCGGTGTTATCGCAAGGGTTGCGTCACCTCGAACCGCTGGCTGACTGGGTGGTAGTGGAAGGCGCAGGCGGCTGGTTTACGCCGCTCACCGCCAGTTATACCTTTGCCGACTGGGTGAAGGCTGAACAGTTACCGGTTGTGCTGGTGGTCGGTATGCGCCTGGGGTGTATCAACCATGCCGTGCTGACCGCGCAGGCCATCGCACACAGCGGTTTACAGCTTGCGGGATGGATAGCCAACGATATACAGGAAACGGGGAAGCATCATCAGGCATATATCGATACGCTCACGCGTATGCTGCCTGCGCCACTGCTGGGCGAGATCCCGTACCTGTTAACCGGGCCTGACGGTAATCTGGGGCAATATCTCGATCTGACCCGCCTCGGCCACACTGAGCGTTAAAACCGGCAGTCAGAAGGTCAGATAGTCTTTGACCAGCGTATCGTCGAGCTGTGCCAGCGTGCCCTGCGCGACGTTACGCCCGCCATCAACCAGACAGAACCGGTCAGCGACGGTGCGGATAAAGGGCAGCTTATGGCCCACCAGCAGCAGCGTCAGGCCGAGATCACGGTTAAGACGGTGAATGATATTCCCCATATTCGCTGCCATCGCCGCGCTGGTGTGCTCGGTCGGTTCGTCGAGGATCAGCAGTTCCGGCTGCTGAACCAGCGCGCGGCTGATCGCCAGTTGCTGTTGCTGGCTCTCATCCAGCTCTCCCGCCTTGCGTGCTCCCATCTCCTTAAGTACCGGAAACAGGTCGTACACCTGCTCAGGCACGCGACGCGTCTTATTCCGGCTGGACATCATGGCAATTTGCAGATTTTCATCGACGCTCATCTGCGAAAAAATCTGCCGCCCCTGCGGCACGTAGCCAATGCCCATCTGCGCCCGGCTTTCTACCGGCAAATTCAGCAAACTTTGCGGTTCTTCATTGGCTGATTGCCAGAAAATCGCGCCGCTTTTCACCGGCAGATGCCCCATGATGCAGTTAATCAGCGTGGTTTTCCCCACGCCGTTTCTGCCGATAAGCCCGGTACATTGCCCGCGATAAAGCTCGAGATTGATATCCCAGAGAATGTGTTTTTGACCGTAATACTGATTAACTGATTTTACACTTAACATCAGACCTCCCTCGCTCACGGAGCTTTCCGCTGAACATCACTTTGACGGCCACTGTCATTTTTCTGACATTTTTATTCCACTGTTTGCACCTTACGCAGCGGAATGCTTCATAAAATCTCTCACAGCAGGGAATTTGCAACTCTCAGGCCAAGTTTCTTGTGGTGACAATAAAAAGAGAAGTTACCGGGCTGTTAACGCGGCAGCGGGCAGGGATTTCGGATTATTCATAAGCGTTGCTCAGGTTTTGATGTGGTTCACAGTGCATATGGAGAATAGCGCTGCACTTTGCCAGTGCCGGGTTCACTGATTTTGGTGCAAGAGGGCGGGGCATATTTTGTTCAGCCGTCCTTCAGAGTTGGGGTTTTGGTTTTTGCAAGAAACTTACGCCCTGAAATTCAGTCAAAATAGGCATAAATAAGGTGATAAAAAAGATAAAAAATAACTAAAAAAGACCACTCAGGGGTCCCGGATGCCTAAATGAGGTTTTTTACTAACTCCCGCTGTATGCGGCGCGCTGTGACTTATCCACTATTCCTGTGGATAACCTTGTGCATGAGAGTGAGAAAAGATGCTACAGGCGAGACGGGACGCGGGTTGCGCTCGGTTTGCCCGTATTCGCAGCTTTTTCATGAAGTGATTTATTATCAACAGGTTAGTTAAAAGCAATACGGTCACAATTCTGTCGTCTTTACTGTGTCAGTTTTCGTCAACCTGTTGTCAGTAAGTTATCAGATGATAAATTTTGAGGATAAATGTCATCTGATGGTGAAAAGAGGGGATTGTCATCACCTAAAAAAGTGCAGGTAAGGCAACCGGTTAAGCCTTGTGTGAAGAATAGTCATTGGAGGCTGGTTTTATATACAGTATTATAGCGGCGGTAAAAATCAAGAGTGGCAAAAAGCGCGGAGTCTTCCATACTCATTCACCGCCCACGGTCTTGTTCTTTTAGAATGGTCTTGTGCGTTTTCTTCTTCAGTCAGGTAGCCCGTCATGAGTAAAGTGTTCAAACTGCATTCCGAATTTAAACCATCAGGCGATCAGCCCGACGCGATACGTCGTCTCGAAGAGGGGCTGGAGAACGGCCTGGCCCATCAGACGCTGCTCGGTGTAACCGGCTCCGGCAAAACCTTTACCGTGGCGAATGTGATCGCCGATCTGAACCGCCCGACGATGGTGCTGGCGCCCAACAAAACGCTGGCCGCACAGCTCTACGGCGAAATGAAAGAGTTCTTCCCGGACAACGCCGTCGAATATTTTGTCTCTTACTACGATTACTATCAGCCCGAGGCGTATGTCCCGAGCTCTGACACTTTTATCGAAAAAGATGCCTCGGTAAACGAACACATTGAGCAGATGCGTCTTTCGGCCACGAAAGCACTGCTGGAGCGTCGCGACGTGATCGTGGTGGCGTCAGTGTCGGCGATTTATGGTCTGGGCGATCCGGATCTGTATCTCAAAATGATGCTGCATCTGACCAAGGGCATGATTATCGATCAGCGCTCTATCCTGCGCCGTCTGGCCGAACTGCAATACGCCCGCAACGACCAGGCGTTTCAGCGCAGTACCTTCCGCGTGCGCGGCGAAGTGATTGACGTCTTCCCGGCGGAGTCAGACGATCTGGCGGTGCGCATTGAGCTGTTTGATCAGGAAGTTGAGCGGCTGTCGCTGTTTGATCCCCTGACCGGTCAGGTTCAGCATGAAGTGCCGCGTTTCACCATCTACCCTAAAACGCACTACGTGACGCCACGCGAGCGTATTGTGCAGGCGATGGAAGACATCAAAATCGAACTGGCCGACCGGCGCAAAGTGCTGCTGGACAACAACAAGCTGCTGGAAGAGCAACGTATCAGCCAGCGCACGCAGTTTGATCTCGAAATGATGAATGAACTGGGCTATTGCTCCGGTATCGAAAACTACTCGCGCTATCTTTCTGGCCGCGGGCCGGGCGAGCCGCCACCGACGCTGTTTGACTATCTGCCCGCCGATGGCCTGCTGATTGTCGATGAATCCCACGTCACCATTCCGCAAATCGGCGGCATGTACAAAGGCGACCGTTCGCGTAAAGAAACCCTGGTGGAATACGGATTCCGTCTGCCGTCCGCGCTGGATAACCGCCCGATGCGCTTTGAGGAATTCGAAGCCGCCGCCCCGCAAAGTATCTACGTCTCGGCGACGCCGGGCACCTATGAGATGGAAAAATCCGGTGGCGATGTGGTGGAACAGGTGGTGCGTCCGACCGGTCTGCTCGACCCGCTGATTGAAGTGCGCCCGGTAACGACTCAGGTTGATGACCTGCTGTCTGAAATTCGCAAACGTGTTGCCATCAATGAGCGTGTGCTGGTCACTACGCTGACCAAACGTATGGCGGAGGATTTGACCGAGTATCTGGAAGAACACGGCGAGAAGGTGCGTTACCTGCACTCTGACATCGATACCGTGGAGCGCGTGGAGATCATCCGTGACCTGCGTCTGGGCGAATTTGACGTGCTGGTCGGCATCAACTTACTGCGTGAAGGGCTGGATATGCCGGAAGTGTCGCTGGTGGCGATACTCGATGCGGACAAAGAAGGCTTCCTGCGTTCGGAACGATCGCTTATCCAGACCATTGGTCGCGCGGCGCGTAACCTTAACGGTAAAGCCATTTTGTACGGCGACCGCATTACCAAATCGATGGCAAAAGCTATCGAAGAAACAGAGCGACGCCGCGCCAAACAGGAGCAGTACAACCTGGAAAACGGCATCACGCCGATGGGCCTGAACAAAAAGATTTCCGACATTCTGCAACTCGGTCAGCCAAAGACCAAAAAGAACAAAGACAAGCGGGATGCCGAAGCGGCGCAAACCTTCAAGTCACTTACGCCAAAAGCGCTGGAGCAGCGCATCAAAGAGCTGGAAAGCAAGATGTATGCGCATGCCCAAAATCTGGAGTTCGAAGAGGCAGCCAATACGCGCGACGAACTGCATGCCCTGCGCGAACAGTTTATCGCCGTTTCGTAAACTCCGCCGCGCGCAGTGCCGGCAACGAACAAAAGTGCTAGACTGCGCGCCCTGAATTTTGTTGAGTGAGCTTGCTGATGACTGATACACCACAAAACCCCGGTGCGGCGAAAGATCCGCTGCACGGCGTCACGCTGGAAAAACTGCTGACAACGCTGGTGGATAACTTCGGCTGGCCGGCGCTGGCTTCGCAGGTGAATATCAACTGCTTTAAAAGCGACCCAAGTGTGAAATCCAGCCTGAAATTCCTGCGTCGTACCCCCTGGGCGCGCAAGGAAGTCGAAACGCTGTATCTGGATTTTATCGAAGGCCACTTGCGTCCTGACATGACCCGCAGCAAACGCCGCACACCACTGTCTGCGCAGGCGCCGCAAAAACCTAAAGTCAGCACCGCCAGCCCCGCGGCTGACAGCCCGTGGAATAACCATCCGCTGGTGAAAAAGTAATTCAGGTTTTTCTTTTGAGGGGAAAAGATTGTGGCAGAGCAAAATGTACTGATTGTCGTGGACATGCAAAATGGCGTTTTTGCCTCTGAACGGAGGGATCGTGCCGGACGTGTTGAGCAGATTAACCGTCTGATTGACCAGGCCGGTCGCGTTATCTTTATCCAGCACGCTGAAGGCGACATGAGCGAGGGCAGTGCGCTGTGGGATCTGCTGCCGGAACTGCATCGCCCGGATGACGCGATTTCCGTAACCAAGACGGCCTGCGACTCGTTTTACCGCACCGGGCTGGAGGCGGTTCTCAAAGACCTGCAGGCCACGCGCTTTACGGTGTGCGGTTGCGCGACCGATTATTGCGTTGATACCACCATCAAAGTCGCGGCCAGCAAAGGCTATGCGGTTACCGTCGCTTCGGATGCCCACACTACCGGCGACCGGACGCACGTGACGGCGAAGCAACTGATCGCCCAGCACAATGAGGTGTGGCAAGAACTGTCGGTACCGGGCAATCCGGTGACGGTGAAAACCACGGCGCAGATCATCGCAGACTGGCAGTAACGCATTCCCCCGATTCTGATATGACAAAGGCCGCATTGCGCGGCCTTTGTGTTTTTGATGGGGCTGGGTTTTATTGCATCTTTTGCAGCGCTTCTTCCAGCGCCATTCGCAGCATTTCGCGATCATGGCGATACGGAATATCGCTGGCTTCCAGCGGGCTTTGAATAACCAGATGCTCAGTGGCGCAGTGGCCTATCTGCACTTTGGGTCCGACAATCGCGGCATCGGCGCGGCGGCCAATACGTTTCTCAATCATCTCCAGTTTATCGTCAAGCGTCAGGGATGCGGCGGCGACGCTCAGTTCTTTGCCCAGATTACCGATATACACAATGTGCGCGCGGCTGCGCCGCAGGGCCGAGGTGAGATCGTTCATCAGTAACAGCGGCATCAGGCTGGTGTAAAAACTGCCCGGCCCGATCAGGATCAAATTGGCTTCGGCAATCGCAAGTAATGCTTCACGCGTGGCCGGAACCTGCGGTTCAAGGCGCAGTTCGCGCGGTGTCTGCTGAAGTTTATCAACATTCACCTCGCCATGAACCGTTTCACCGTCGGCGTCGATGGCCGTCAGATCCACCGGATGCTCTGACATCGGGATCAGCTCCGCATCAACTTTGAGCAGGCTGCGCACCAGATTGATGGCTTCCAGCGGGCGCACGGTCAGATGATCCAGCGCGCGCAGCATCAGATTGCCGAGATTGTGGCCGTCCAGCTCGCCCTGACCGCTGAAGCGGTATTCAAACATCGCCGATGCCAGGCTCGGTTCAGTGATCAGCTGATTCAGACAATTGCGCATGTCGCCCCAGGCGATACCGCCCACCGAGCGGCGGATACGGCCGGTCGACCCGCCGTTATCCGTGGTGGTTACAATGCCCGTCAGGCGTGGCCCAAGGGCGGAAAGCGAAGACATCACGCGGCCAAGCCCGTGGCCTCCGCCTAATGCCACCACCCGGTCGAGATCGGCTAAAGTTCTGTTGCGCATAATTTCCTTCTGAAGCGGGTGAGGGAGTCTGTTTCCTGCTGCGGATTTTACATAATTTTGCAACAAGATGTTATCACTTCACCGTTGTCTCACTGTATTCAAAAACCAGTGCTTTTGGCGTTGAAAATGCGGCTTTTTGTAGTGAAAAAACGTTATATATCAAAATACATAACGAAAAACCATCTTGGTGATCCGGACTTTGCGGCGTTAGAATATGCGCCGTTACCCGAGTTCATGGCTTCTGCAAAGAATGCAATGAATCAACTCCTAGCCTTTGTTCCTAAGTTGCTTTCTGACGATTTTCCCACAGAAACAATATGGTGCGCTGGCCGTGACGAACGTCACCAGGGTGCATGGCAGAAATGCCCGCATCTCCCGTATTTGGAAAGGTGTTTAAGGTGCTTCAACTTACTGATGCTTTTGCCCGCAAGTTTTATTACTTGCGGCTGTCGATCACCGACGTGTGCAATTTCCGTTGCACCTACTGTCTGCCGGACGGTTACAAGCCGCACGGACACAGCAATAAAAGTTTTCTCTCGCTCGATGAAATTCGTCGGGTCAGCCGCGCGTTCGCCAATCTGGGAACGGAAAAAGTGCGCCTGACCGGGGGCGAACCGTCGCTGCGCCGCGACTTCTGCGAAATCATTGCCGCCGTGCGCGAAAACCCCTCTATCAAAACCCTTGCGGTGACCACTAACGGTTATCGCATGGCGCGTGACATCAGCAAATGGCGTGATGCTGGGCTGACCAACATCAACGTGAGCGTTGACAGCCTCGATGCCCGCCAGTTTCACGCCATCACCGGCCAGGATAAATTCCGCGAGGTGATGGACGGCATTGACGCTGCCTTTGATGCCGGTTTCAGCAAGGTGAAAGTCAATACTGTGCTGATGCGCGATGTGAATCACGCCAGTCTCGGTACCTTCCTCGACTGGATAAAAACCCGCCCGATTCAGCTGCGTTTCATTGAACTGATGGAAACCGGCGACGGCGGAGATTTATTCCGTAAACACCACGTCTCCGGCGAAGTGCTGCGCGAGCAACTGGTGCGTCAGGGCTGGCAGTTACAGATCCGCTCCCGCAGCGACGGCCCTGCGCAGGTCTTCAGCCACCCGGATTACCTCGGTGAAATCGGTCTGATCATGCCGTATGAAAAAGACTTCTGCGCCAGCTGTAACCGCCTGCGCGTATCTGCCACCGGTAATCTGCATTTGTGTCTGTTCGGCGAGCAGGGTATTGCGCTGCGCGATTTACTGGCCGACGACATGCAGCAGGACGACCTGATGGACCGCATTCAGGGCGGCCTCAGCCGTAAAAAACAGACTCACTTCCTGCATGAAGGCAATACCGGCATTACCCAGAATCTGTCGTTTATCGGCGGCTGAATCCGGTACTAATCGTTTAAGGAGCAAACTGATGAGCAAAGCCAGTAAAGATTTTTTGCCTTTATCTGTCGCGATCATGACGGTGTCTGACCGCCGCACCGATGCTGAAGACACGTCCGGGCATTACCTGAAAGAAGCCGTGACCGAAAGCGGTCACCACGTCGTCGCACAGCACATCGTCAAAGAGAATATTTACAGCATCCGCGCGGTGGTTTCCGCATGGATTGCGGATGAAAAAACCCAGGCGATTCTGATCAACGGCGGTACCGGTTTTAATGCCGGAAATAACACCCCGGAAGCGCTGAAACCGCTGTTTGACCGCGAAATCGAAGGCTTCGGCGAGCTGTTCCGCATGGTGTCATTCGAAGATATCGGCACCTCGACCATTCAGTCACGGGCCATTGCGGGCATAGCCAATCAGACCGTGATTTTCGCCATGCCGGGCTCCCCCCGCGCCTGCCAGACTGCCTGGGATAACATCATTGAAGCCCAGCTCGACGCCCGTCAGGGCCCGTGCAATTTCACTCCACATTTGAAGAAATAAGCATGTCAGAACTCACACACATTAACGCTTCCGGCGACGCCCACATGGTGGATGTCTCCGGTAAAGCTGAAACCGTACGCGAAGCCCGCGCGGAAGCCTTTGTTGAGATGGCGGAAAGCACGCTGGCTATGATCATCAGCGGCAATCACCATAAAGGTGACGTGTTCGCCACGGCGCGTATCGCCGGCATTCAGGCGGCAAAAAAAACCTGGGATCTGATCCCGCTGTGCCATCCGCTGTTGCTGACCAAAGTAGAAGTGAATCTGGAAGCGCAGCCGGAACATAACCGCGTGCGCATCGAATCCCGCTGCCGTCTGAGCGGTAAAACCGGTGTGGAAATGGAAGCGCTGACGGCGGCTTCTGTGGCCGCGCTGACCATCTATGACATGTGTAAAGCGGTTCAGAAAGACATGGTTATCGGCCCGATCCGCCTGCTGGAAAAAACCGGCGGCAAATCCGGGGATTTTAAGGCGGAAACTCAGGCAGAAGGTAAGGCGGAGCTATGATCGACATTTTATTTTTCGCCCAGGTGCGCGAACTGATCGGCACTTCTGCGCTGCAACTGCCGGCGGAATTTCCGACCGTAAATGATTTACGTCAGTCACTTGCCGGGCGGGACGACCGCTGGGCACTGGCGCTGGAATCGGGAAAACTGCTGGTGGCGGTCAATCAGACGCTGACCGACATGGCGCATCCGCTGAAAGCCGGTGATGAAGTGGCATTCTTTCCGCCGGTGACCGGAGGCTGAGATGGAGCAGACCAAAATTATCGTCGATGCTGCCCGGTTTAACGTCGGCGACGAGTACAACTGGCTGGCGCAATCTGACGCTGATGGCGCTGTGGTGACCTTTACAGGCAAAGTGCGTAATCACAATCTGGGTAATCACGTCAGCGCGTTAACGCTGGAGCATTATCCTGGCATGACCGAAAAAGCGCTGGCTGAGATTGTCGCCGAAGCCCGCAGCCGCTGGCCGCTGCAACGGGTGTCTGTTTATCACCGCATCGGCCCGATGTTTCCGGGCGATGAAATCGTGTTCGTCGGCGTGACCAGCGCGCATCGCAGTATGGCGTTTGAAGCCACTGAATTTATTATGGATCACCTGAAAACGCGTGCGCCGTTCTGGAAGCGTGAAGCGACGGAAGAGGGCGACCGCTGGGTGGATGCCCGTGACAGCGATAAAGACGCTGCCGCGCGCTGGTAAATCGCGCCTCAACCGCATGCAGACCGTCCATGCATTTCTGTCTATCTGTGATACGCTTTAAAAATCGGGAGGCTGATTCAGCCTCATTTTCGTCCTCCATGCAAAAGGGTAATCATCATGGATCGATATCCACGCAGTAACGGTTCAATTGTTGAACGCGCGAATACCGGCATTCAGGCTTATATGGCGCAAGTCTATGGCTGGATGTTCTGTGGTTTGCTGCTGACCGCATTTGTGGCCTGGTATGCTTCCGGTTCTGAAAAAATAATGAGTTTTGTTTTCTCAAGCCAGATTACTTTCTTCGGTCTGATCATCGCGCAGCTGGCGCTGGTCTTCGTGATTTCCGGCATGGTGAATCGCCTGAGCGGCACGGTCGCGACCGGCCTGTTCATGCTGTATTCGGCGCTGACCGGCCTGACGCTTTCCAGTATTTTCCTGGTTTACACCGGCGACTCTATTTTCGGCACCTTCATTGTGGCAGCCGGGATGTTCGGCGCGATGAGTGCGTACGGTTACGTGACTAAGCGCGACCTGACCGGTATCGGCAGCATGTTGTTCATGGCGCTGATTGGTCTGGTTCTGGCGTCACTGGTGAACATGTGGCTGAAAAGCTCTGGCCTTGCCAACATCATCTCTTACGCCGGTGTGCTGATCTTCGTGGGTCTGACCGCCTATGACACTCAGAAGCTGAAAAATATGGGCGCGCAGCTGTCCGCAGACGACCGCGATAACTTCCGCAAATATTCGATTGTTGGCGCGCTGACGCTGTATCTGGATTTCATCAACCTGTTCCTGATGCTGCTGCGTATTTTCGGCAACCGTCGTTAAGGTTTTTGATTGAAAATAAAAAGGGACACTGAGAAGTGTCCCTTTTTTTATGCCTATGGCCGTGGCATGGGCGGCTTTGAACACTTTTAGAAAGCTGAAAATTTTTAAATCAACAAGTTACCCCCTTTCCCAATGACCTAACCCGCCCCGGATACCCGGTTACGGTATTCTGATCCGCCCCGTCGGTACCTGCCGAAAACTCCACCACACCTGAACCGTATTAAACAGCACCAGAATCGCTGTGACGATAAACACCCAGCGGAATCCGAGCAGCGCCGAGGCGCTCGAACCAATCAGCGGGCCTATGACATTACCGAGGTACATGAACGACTGGTTGTAACCGAATATCCGGCCGGTCACCTGATCGCTGCTGTATTTCACCAGCAACGCCTGCACGGCGGGCATCAGTGCGCCATCGCCGAAACCCAGCATGAAACGCAGGATGCCCAGCTGCGTCGGCGTATTAATCAGCGCCATCAGACAAAACAGAATGAAACAGAAGACCAGGGCGGCGATCAGAATACGGTGCGCGCCGATGCGGTCGCCGAGCTTGCCGAGCTTAGGTGCGGCCATCAGGGCGGAAACGCCCGGCACGGCGGCAATCACGCCGCTGATAAAGGCGATGTTACTGGTGTCCGAGGAGAGTTCGCGGATAAACAGGGTGAGGATCGGGCTGATGGACCCGTTGGCTAACTGGATCATCATGGTGGTCACGAACAGGCTGACAATCAGCCACGGATAGGGCAGCGTGGTGAAGACGGCTTTGCCGCTGAGCCGGTTGGCTTTGGTGACCGGTACCACGCGCTCTTTAATCAAAAACAGCGTGATCAGAAAACTGATAAACAGCATGCCACTGGTGACGAAAAACACCGTGCGCAAACCGAGATGATCCGCCATAAAACCGCCCAGCAACGGGCCGATGATCACCCCGGAAACCTGGCCGGTTGAGAGTGTTCCCAGCGCCCAGCCACTTTTATCGCGTGGCACCTGCGAGGCGACCAGCGCCATGGCGTTGGGAATGTAGCCGGACGTCAGCCCCATCAGCGTGCGCAGGATGAACAACTGCCAGACGTTGGTGGCGAAACCCTGCAACATCATCACGATAGCCATGCCGAGTGCCGCACGCAGCAGCATCAGCTTGCGGCCTTTGCGGTCGGCAAGGCTGCCCCATAACGGCGCGACAATCGCCGAAACCAGAAAGGTTCCGCTAAAGACCAGACCCGACCATAAACTCAGAGATTCGTGAGAAGTGACGCCCAGCTGTTCGATATAAAGCGGTAAAAAAGGCAGGATTTGACTCATCGCCATGCCGGTGAAAAAACACCCCAGCCAGACGGAGATTAAATTTATTTTCCAGGTTTCCATGGTGCTGCGGTGCGGCCTTAAGCAGAGAAAGGGAACTCTCAGCAGCATAGCAAGCTAATCCCCACTGCGGAGTTCAAAAAGTGGGAACGTATTGATAAGGTGAATAATTGATTATCCTGTATCAAAGTTTCTGGATATATCGGTAGAAAATCCGGTCACATAATTTCACCTGCGTCTGTGACTGACATCACTGGTTACAGCCAAAAGGAGATTATTTCACGCGAAGCGGCGTTCTGTGCTATTATCGCCCCAACTGGCGCACTGCAGTTTGTGCCGAATCCTCGTGGTAATGCCTCATTTGCCTCGTCTGATCATCCACTCTTGAAACTGCACCGAACCCCGTTCGGGTTAGAGTGGACTGGAGCTTTTCCTTATATGTCATTTGATTCCCTCGGCTTAAGTGCCGAAATTTTGCGTGCTGTTGAAGAACAGGGCTATCGCGAACCTACGCCTATCCAGCGTCAGGCTATTCCTGTTGTGTTGCAGGGTCGTGACCTGATGGCCAGCGCGCAGACCGGTACCGGTAAAACCGCTGGTTTTACTCTGCCGCTGCTCAATATGCTGAGCCATACCAATGCGCAATTCAAAGGACGTCGCCCGGTTCGTGCGCTGATCCTGACCCCGACCCGTGAACTCGCGGCGCAGATCGGTGAAAACGTCCAGGCTTACAGCAAATACCTGACCTTGCGTTCGATGGTGGTATTTGGTGGTGTGAGCATCAACCCGCAGATGCTGAAACTGCGCGGTGGTGTGGATGTGCTGATCGCAACGCCGGGCCGTTTACTGGATCTGGAACATCAGCGTGCTGTTGATTTATCTCAGGTTGAAATTCTGGTGCTCGATGAAGCCGACCGCATGCTGGACATGGGCTTTATTCACGACATCCGTCGCGTGCTGGCCAAACTGCCTGCCAAGCGTCAGAACCTGCTGTTCTCCGCCACTTTCTCTGATGAGATCAAAGGGCTGGCGAGCAAACTGCTGACCAACCCGGCCTCTGTCGAAGTGGCACGCCGTAATACCGCGTCAGAGCAAATTGATCAAACGGTTCACTTTGTTGATAAAAAACGCAAAAGAGAACTGCTGTCACAGATGATCGGTGAAGGCGACTGGAAACAGGTGCTGGTGTTCAACCGTACTAAACACGGTGCTAACCATCTGGCCGAACAGCTGAATAAAGACGGCATCACTGCCGCGGCGATTCACGGCAACAAAAGTCAGGGCGCCCGTACCCGCGCACTGGCCGATTTCAAAGCCGGCTCAGTACGCGTACTGGTTGCGACGGATATCGCGGCACGTGGCCTGGATATCGATATGCTGCCGCACGTCGTGAACTATGAACTGCCAAACGTACCGGAAGATTACGTTCACCGTATCGGCCGTACAGGCCGTGCAGAAGCCACCGGTGAAGCGGTGTCTCTGGTGTGCGTAGACGAACATAAACTGCTGCGTGACATCGAGCGTCTGCTCAAGCGTGAAATTCCGCGTGTCGCACTGCCAGGTTATGAACCAGACCCAAGCATCAAAGCTGAGCCGATCATCAATGGTCGTCAGGGCAGTGGCGGCGGCGGCGGTCGTGGCGCACCACGTCAGGGCCAGCGTCCGGGCGCACCGCGCTCCGGTGCTCCACGTTCTGGCGCTCCGCGTCCGGGCGGCAGCAGCGCGCGCAGCGGTACTTCTGAAAACCGTGGCTCCGGTGAAAACCGTCCGGCCCGTGCGCGTCCTGCACATGCAGGCCAGCGTCGCAGCGGTCCTGCGGGCAGCGGCAACAAGTAACGCTCCCCGACAGTCCGATGCTAAACCGCCTTCCATGAAGGCGGTTTTTTTTTGCCTGTTTTTCGTTAAGCGCCTGCCGTCAGGGGGTGATCACATACGCACAACGGCGTGCACCCTGCAAAATATGCTCGGTGCGTTCGACGCTGGCGCAAAGCACGTTGCTGAATACGTCACGTTCGGCCCGGCAGAATCCCTGACAGGTCGCGGCCGCGGCACAAATCGGACAGTGGTTTTCGACAAACAGATAACTGCCGTCATCCTGCAGCGTCCAGTCCGCCATATACCCTTCACGGGTGCGGATCTCCGTCAGCCTTTGCAGTCTTTCCTCCAGTGAATTCGCCCCGTTCATCGCCAGCTGGTAATTATCCTGCGTCAGATTTTCCCGCGAGGTGATCAACTGATCCAGCGCAGAATCACCCAAAGAAGTGCGGATAAGCTGTAACAGTTGTACAGTCAGATCGGCGTGTGCATCGGGGAAATGTGCATGTCCCTGTGCGGTAAGTTGCCAGAACTGTGCCGGACGCCCGACGCCCTGCGAGACAGATTTAGCTTCCACCAGACCTTCTTTCGCCAGTTTGACAAACTGCTGCCTCGCCGCTTCGCCGCTGGTGCCTAACAGATGACCGGCGTCGCTGGCCTGTAATTCCCCGCGGGTTTTGAGCAACGTCAGGATGCGTTCAGCCACGCTGTGCCTGACCAGATTGTTATTTTCCAAGTCACTGCTTGACATATTACCTCGCCGGGTTCTAGATTACGTAAAACATATTCCAAGTGATTTCTTGTTTTAATCATACCATAACCACAACATGCTTCAATGCGTGGACAGCACAAACCAAAGGGATGCAGAGAAATGTCGGAAAGTCAGAGCGGATGGTCGGATTTATTCAGCGCGGAAAACCGGGGAAGTGCCATTACCCTGAGCGCCGGAGTCGCGCTTTACGCCACCAACAGTTACATCGTGATCACGATTTTACCGTCCGTCGTGCAGGATATCGGCGGGCTGGCGTGGTATGCGTGGAATACCACGCTGTATGTGGTGTGTTCGATCCTCGGCTCCGCGTTATCTGCCCGGCTGATGCGCACCGCCGGGCCACGCGGCAGCTATCTCACCGCCACCGCGATTTTTATCGCCGGAGCGGCCATTTGTACGGTGGCGCCGAGCATGCCGGTGCTGCTGCTGGGGCGGGCGTTACAGGGGCTCGGAGGCGGATTCCTGTTCGCGCTTTCCTACGCGATGATCAATCTTCTGTTTAAGGAATCCCTCTGGCCGCGCGCGATGGCGCTGATTTCCGCGATGTGGGGGATTGCCACGCTGGTGGGCCCGGCGATTGGCGGGATTTTTGCGGAGCTGCACGCCTGGCGCTGGGCATTTGGTTTGCTGCTGCCGCTGACATCGTTGTTCGGTTTTTGGGTCTGGCGGCTTTTACCAAAATCTCAGCGGGTGAAACAACCGCAAGAACCGCTGCCGCTGATGCAACTGGCGTTGCTGACTGGCGCGGTGCTGGTGGTGTCTGCGGGTAGTTTGTCCACGCACGGCCTGGTTAATCTTCTCGGATTTGGGGTTGCGGTCCTGATGATGCTGATTCTGCGTCACCGGGAATTTACCGCCGATGTCCGGTTGTTACCGCGTGATGCGCTGCGTACTTCATCGCCGCTGTACGGTTTATATCTGGTGATGACGTTACTGATTATCGGTCTTGGCTGCGAACTCTTCGTGCCTTATTTGCTGCAACATCTGCACGGCCAGACGCCGCTGGCCGCCGGGTACATTACTGCCGCCGCCGCCGCGGGCTGGACGCTCAGTGAAGTGGCCAGCTCAGGCTGGACGGGGCGTCGCGCCGATAACGCCATTATCTCGGGGCCGCTGATTCTGGCCGCCGGTTTGCTGTTATTGCTGTTCACGGTGCCGGTGGCTTTCGGGATGCCGTGGCTGAATATCAGCGGTGTGGTGCTTGGCCTGACGCTGGCCGGATTCGGGATCGGTCTGGGCTGGCCGCATCTGCTGACCCGCGTGCTGCAACAGGCTCCTGAAGAGGATCGCGAAAAAGCCGGTGCATCGATAACCGTGGTGCAGTCGTTCGCCGCCGCGCTGGGGGCCGCACTGGCGGGCACCGTGGCGAACTTTGCCGGGGTGAATCAGGGCGATGCCGGTGCGTCCAGCGCCGCGTTCTGGATGTTCCTGCTGTTCGCTGTTCCCGCTTTGCTGGCCGTGTGGATTGCCTGGCGTTCGGTGAAGGCGCGGCAGGTGCAGAGTGCCACGCAGACGCACCTTGACCGCGATTTATCACAGGGGTAATTGCCGGAAGACGGGCCTTGCGTTACTCTTGCGCGTCATTTTTAAGGGTTGAACTGCAATGCGCGTATTACTGGCTCCGATGGAAGGTGTACTTGATCCCCTGGTTCGTGAACTTCTCACCGAAGTGAACGACTACGATTTGTGCATCACTGAGTTTGTGCGTGTGGTTGATCAACTGCTGCCCGCCAAAGTCTTCCATCGTCTGTGCCCCGAATTACATCACGACAGCCGCACGCCTTCCGGTACACGGGTTCGCGTGCAGCTGCTCGGCCAATATCCTGAATGGCTGGCAGAAAATGCCGCGCGTGCCGTAGAACTTGGATCATACGGCGTCGATCTCAACTGCGGTTGTCCGTCGAAAATGGTCAACGGCAGCGGCGGCGGGGCGACCTTGCTCAAAGATCCGGAGCTGATTTACCAGGGCGCGAAAGCCATGCGCGCGGCGGTTCCCGCGCACCTGCCGGTCACCGTGAAAGTGCGGCTGGGTTGGGATTCTCTGGACCGCAGCTTCGAAATCGCCGATGCGGTGCAACAGGCGGGCGCGACCGAACTGGCCGTGCACGGGCGCACCAAAGAAGACGGCTATAAAGCGGAGCGTATCAACTGGCAGGCGATCGGCGAAATTCGTCAGCGGCTGAGTATTCCTGTTATCGCCAACGGCGAAATCTGGGATTACGCCAGCGCTCAGGCCTGTATGCAAACCACCGGTTGCGATGCGGTGATGCTGGGGCGCGGCGCACTGAATCTTCCCAATCTCAGCCGGATGGTGAAATACAACGAACCGCGTATGCCGTGGCCGGATGTGATGACGCTGTTGCAAAAATATACCCGTCTTGAAAAGCAGGGCGATACCGGGTTGTATCACGTGGCGCGCATCAAACAGTGGCTGGGATATTTGCGAAAAGAGTACGACGAAGCCTCGGAGTTATTTACTGAAGTGCGCGTGCTGAAGACGTCGAAGGACATTGCCGAACGCATTAACCGGTAGTGTCACTCCATGACTTCTCCGCGCGACAACGCTTAAACAGGGAGAAGTATCATGGAAAACAACGATATCGGTCTGAGTCACATTGCTTTTGCGGTGAAAGATCTTGATGCCAGCATCAGGTTCTACCAACAGTTTGCCGACATGAAAGTCGTCCACCGGCGCACGGATGCCAGACCCGTGGCATGGCTCAGCGATATGACCCGCCATTTTGCCATCGTGCTGGCCGAAGACCCTGAAAACACCGACACCCGACTCGGCCCGTTCGGTCACCTCGGTGTCGCCTGTGCTTCCAGAGAAGCGATGGATGCCAGACTGGCCGAGGCACGCACTGCGGGCGTTCTGCGTCAGGAGCCAACGGATTCCGGCGCACCGGTCGGCTACTGGGCATTTCTCGATGACCCCGATGGCAATACGCTTGAACTCTCTTACGGGCAGGAAATCGGTTATCTGATTGAATCTAAACCGACCTTGTAATGACCTCTCCAGGTTAATCATTGAAATAAACGAACAGGATAGCGAATTACGCAGCCGGATTAACAGGCTGCGTAATTCGTTCAATGATGAATATCCAATGCATTGTTTGTAAACATAATCAATATAGTAATTTAGCGCGGTGACTTTTTTAAAGGCGAAATTATTTATCATATCCAAGGGTTATTATTTATAAACTCGAATGGTATTCTTTTCTGGTGAATCAAGGTTTTAAATTCAGATGGTGAATTTAAATAGATCATCTATATATAAATATTGATTTATTAAGCATGCGACAGACGAAGGACTGATAATTAAAAAGGAGTGACTTGTGAAAAGACCATTAAAAATATTACCACTAAAAATTATTAAAACGCATGAGCAGCCGCAGTATCTGAAAATGTTATCTCATGGCGTCTGCTATGTTCATGGATCCCACAGCGGGAGCTTCGCCGGTCTGGTGCGCTTCCGGGCTTTGCTGAGTATGGAAGAGATCGATGGCACCGGCTGGTTTGCCCATCACTCACTGACGTCAGGAGAAAGAGGCTATTCTGTCGAGAATATTTATAAGAACCAGCCCATTTCTAAAGGCGTAAGTATGAATTATTTGCAGAATTATTTGGAAAGCGCAGGTAATTATTCATCAATGGGGTTAACCGGTCAGAATTTCCCTGTGTTGTATGGGTTAAATCAGGCGGTGGCTGTTCATCCTACGTTTATTGACCATCCCGTCAGTCAGGGGGGCATTAATATTGATTTTATTGCGGCGATATACGTACCCGAAGTGAATGTCATTGACGCAAAAAACCAGCTGACGAATATCCCGCGCCTGCAAAAATTGGTCTATCCCCTTCTGTAACCGATTTTCCCTTCCGCAACGTTCACCCCGTACGTCTGTGACTTCTGTGGCGAGTGTTCACTTACTCGCCAATCCACGGTTTGCGGGGAGGGGTGACAGACTTTGTGACAAATAGATTTGCAAATTGCGAGTGCTAAGACTATTCGCCTAACTTATAATTCGGCGGCTGTTTCGACATGATTTTATGACAACTTTCTTAAATACAGAGCAATGCATGTGAAAATCCGTCTTCTGGTTCTGAGCTTATTCGCCTTAAATACAGGCATGTTGTCTGCCCCAGCCGCGCTCGCTGCAAAGCACGAGCAGGCCGTCGCCCCGATGGTTCAAATTGCTTCAGGCAGTGCCATGGTGGTTGATCTTAAAAGCCACGAAGTGATTTACTCGCGAAATCCGGATGAGGTGAGGCCGATTGCCTCCCTGACCAAACTGATGACCGCCATGGTGACGCTGGATGCGAAACTTCCGCTCGACGAAGTCATCAATATTGATATCAGCAATACCCCTGAAATGCGTGGCGTCTTCTCCCGCGTGAAACTCAACAGTGAAATTACCCGCCGTCAGATGATTCAGCTGGCGCTGATGTCTTCAGAAAACCGCGCGGCCGCCAGTCTCGCGGCGCACTATCCGGGCGGTTACAGCGCTTTTATTAAAGCAATGAATGCCAAAGCCAAATCGCTGGGCATGACGCATACCCGTTACGCCGAACCGACCGGCTTATCGCCGCGTAACGTCTCCACCGCGCGCGATCTGACCCGTTTGTTGCTGGCTTCGCAACGTTATCCGCTGATTGGCGAACTGAGCACGACCTCTGAAAAAACCGCCGTGTTCAGCCATCCGTCTTATGCACTGCCTTTTCGGAATACTAACCATCTGATCATGAACCCGTCCTGGAGCATTCAGCTGACCAAGACAGGTTATACCGATGACGCCGGGCACTGTCTGGCGATGCGCACTACCATCAATGGCAAACCGGTGACGCTGGTGGTGATGGATGCCTTCGGGAAATTCACCGCCTTCGCCGATGCCAACCGTCTGCGCACCTGGATGGAAACCGGTAAAACGGTGCCTGTTCCGCAGATTGCGAAAAACTACCGTAAACAGAAAGATCAGCAGAAGTCGCAGCCGAGCGTGGAAGAGGCTCAGGACTGATTTACGCGTCAGCCTGAGTCGCGCAAAAGCGCGTTGATGAGCAGAAATCAGATGAAAAAAGTCCGGCGCAGTGGCCGGACTTTTTCTTTTGTGCGCAGAAACGTTCAGACGTGCCGATCAGAAGATCAGTTTAAATACCCCTGTCAGGGTCAGTAAGCCGACGATAAAGATAATGGCGATAATCCACAGAATAATTTTCATATTTTTTCCTTAATCTACTCTTAGTCTTCACCGGCCTGATGTGCTAAGCCAATGATATTTCACCTTGAGTATAGCCACTCTTTCGGTTTTCGCCTTTTTGTTGCCTGTTACTGAGACACGGCGGCCCGCAGGCCACAAACCGGTGCGGTGAGCGGCGTCCCGATCTGTGTCAGTTCTGCCGCACCGGTCATCGAAGCCTGAGCCAGCGCCACGCAGGCAGCGCCTTGCCGGTAAGCGGTGTCGGCGGCAGCGGCAATCGTTTGCAGATAGCCCGCCAGATTTCCCTGCTTAAATTTCTCCCATGCTCCCGGTACCAGCCGGACCTCCAGCACTGCCAGCGGATGCTTTTCTGCCTGTTCAAACAGCCGCCGGGTGGTCTCCAGGGTAGTTTCCACCGCGCAAAGCACCACCACGTTTCCCGGCGTTTTCATCGCCTGCTCTGCCAGCGCCTTATCCACGCGAAAAACCGGTGCCGGGCTGCTTTCGTTTGCCAGCGTGGCCGCAGCCCCGAGCGTTGAGCAGGTCAGCAGCACACGGTCTGCATGGGTGGCAAGGCTGCGCAGGAGTTGTGCAGTTTGATGTTGCAAATCCGCCGTCATGCCGCCAGTGCTTTCCGCCGCAGCCAGTAAATCTGGCCGGGAGAGATGCGTTATTTCATGATGATCAAGCCCAAGCTGGCGGGCGGCGTTATCGAAAACGGCAATATTACTGTCGGCGGTGTGTAAGCAGGTGATGCGCATAGCGGCCTCCTTGAGAGATTCAGCCTTTACGTTAACGGTTTGTGGGGGGAATGGGGAGTGGCTGGCGGCGGTTAAAACGCGTTACCGGGTGTTCTGGCTGCCCATAAAAATCATAATGCATTGATAAGAAATAACTATTTTATTCAGCACTCCGTCTTTCCCGCGGGCATAAACGGGGTCAACAATAACTGGCGACGGGATCGAGATGCAGGGCGGATATGCTGCGAAGTCGGTTATAGCGGTTAAGTTTGTTTTCGTGTAACTCACCACCGTTACCGCCACGCGTAACATGCTAATTTATCTGGAGTTATTTCTTTGCTCAATGCAACGACCTCAAACATAGATACATTAAAATCGGTGTGTTAAACGAGCAATAAATTGATTTGAGGTGGTTATTTATACAGTGCACACTGGTTGCAGATTAAGGATATCTGAACAGGGAAACGCATGTGAGGGATAACCAACTATGTATCAGCTCAGCACAATGGATATATCGCCCGTCAACCCGACGCTCTATTTCCCAGGCGCACCAGCCTGGCCGGAAGCACCCAAGGAGAAATCGCTGATGGAAAAGCTTTTGCAAAATCAGATCAACAGTATTGAAAAGCAGGGAATTAAAACCGGTGAGGAACTTGCCGGACTGAATTTGCGTGTGGGGAAGGTGGAACAGCAGGTCAGTCAACTGACCGACATGGTCACGGATACTCACCTCCGTGTCGGCAAGCTGGAACACCAGATGGTCACGCTCACTGAAACCGTGACAGATATGGGGGTGCGTCTCGGGAGAACCGAGCAGAGCGTCGCCCGCATCGACGGACACCTGCTGAGGATTGACGATCATCTGGTCCGAATCGATAACCAGTTTGAGCGTGTAGATGAGCGTTTTGACAAAATCGATCAACGGTTTGAAAAGGTAGACGAACGCTTTGTAAAAATTGAAGCTTCCCTGAGCGGGATGCAGGCCATGTTTTATGATCTGATGATTCAACAGACCCGTTGGATTATCAGCATGATGCTGGTGCTGGTTGGCTTGACCTTTAGCGCGGCACGCTTTATTCATTAAAGGCGACCCAAGGCGGCCGATGATCCTTCATGCAGAATTGGCCGCCTCTGCAAAATCAACAATAACGGCTATAATTTAGACAGGTCGCCACCTTCCTTGTGCCTCAGTGAAACGGGCATTCCCGAAGGTTTATCACCGCACGCCGCTGGCGGCTTTCGGCGTACAAGGGGGTGTTTCATGGTAAATCATGTCTGGGGACTGTTGTCCCATCCAGGTCCCGAACTGCAACAAATCCAGCGTGAACGGGAAACCGTTTCACATGTGTATTCTCATCATGTTCTTCTGATGGCGCTTATTCCGGTTGTCTGTTCCTTTATCGGAACCACGCAGCTTGGCTGGAATTTCGGTGACGGGCAGAAACTGCTGGTTTCCATGTTCACCGCGTCCTACATCGCCGTTATTTTTTATGTTCTGATGCTCGGTGCTGTCGCCCTGATGGGGCGAATTATCTACTGGATGGCGCGTCGCTATGACAGTCGTCCGACACTCAACAACTGCATCGTGTTTGCCGGTTACGTCGCCACACCGATGTTCCTCAGCGGGATCGTCGCGTTATATCCGATGGTCTGGCTATGCCTGTTCGTCGGTATTATTGGTTTGTGCTATAGCGGATATCTGCTGTATCTCGGTATTCCGAACTTCCTGAATATCGACCGCCGCGAAGGCTTCCTGTTCTCCAGTTCAACTCTGGCCATGGGTGTTCTGGTTCTTGAGCTGCTGCTCGCGCTGACGGTGATAATGTGGGGTTACGGAACTCAGCTATTTTGATCTGCACTGCTCCCTCTCACTGCGAAGGGGAGGGAGCAACAAACTAATCCCGCATAATCCATGCACCAGGATTTGTTATTCCTGCCAGTTTTTCAACTTACTGGTTTTTCCTATTCCCGGATTGAAGCTGTTGGTGGGATCGGCCTGTTGGTAGAAGGCTTTCAGGTGCGGTTTCGCCATATACAGATGCCCGACGTTATGCTCGGCCGGGTACTCCGCGCCTTTGGCGTCGAGAAGCTCAAGCATCCTATGTTTCAGCGCCTTGCTGTTCGCGCCTTTTTTGACGATGTAATCCTGATGGAAAACGTGGCACATGAAATGGCCGTAATACAGTTTTGCCACCAGCTGGTTATCGATATCCTCCGGCAGGGTTTCAAACCATTCACGGTCATTGCGTCGCAGCGCGATGTCCAGTGCCAGAATGTCCTCCACCTCTTTTTCATGCACTGCGTGATAACGCACCGCGGCACCCGCTGCGGCGAAGCGATGCAGGAAAGCTTTTTTACCTTCATCGGCAGAACAAATAAAGAAATCGCCCTGACCGTCACTGAAGAATCGGGTCAGGAAGTTTCTGGCCTCATCAATGCCCTGACCTGACATTTTCAGCAGCAGATGATGTTCAAAACGATCGCGGTATTGTTTCATCCGTGGAGGCAGATGATTGGGCAGGGCTTTGCTCAGGCATTGCATGACGCGGTCGCTGAAGTTTTTCGGCAGAAAAGGCACTTTGCTGGCGTGGGCATCGAATTTACCTTTGGCGGTAAACATATCCGGCATTTTATCGGTGCCAAGTTTGTCGATCATCATGAAGGTGTCTTTGCCATAGACTTCGGTGATATCGAAAATGTCACGATGCATGTATTCGCCCGCAACAGGCAGATGAGTGAAGTCACGCAGGATCTGACGGCGCAGTTCAGTGAGGACGGCGGTGTCATTGGTGCCGATGTAAAACACCTGCTGCTGGGTTTCTGCCGGGAAAGTGTCGAGGCGTACCGCAAATACCGCCAGCTTTCCGGCACAACCTGAGGCCTCAAACAACCGGCGCTGATCGGCGTTAAAGCGTGACGGCGTATCTGCATCCACTTCACGAACGCGTGAGGCGTATTCGTTATCGGAGGCCAGCCGCTTATCGTGCAGGATATCGGTTTCAAGATATTCCGCTTTTTCCAGACGCGTCAGGATCTCCTCAGGCGTATCACCGAGGTTGATGCCCAGATGATTAATCAGCTTCAGCTCTCCCTGCTCATCTATCTGTGCGTAGAGTGCCATTTCGGTATAGGCCGGGCCGCGTTTGACCAGCGAACCGCCGGAGTTATTGCAGATCCCGCCGACAACGGAGGCACCGATGCAGGATGATCCGATCACCGAGTGAGGTTCCCGGTTGTATGGCTTGAGCATTTTCTCCAGCTTATAGAGTGTGCTGCCGGGAAAGCCTATCACCTGATGGCCGCCGTCGAGCAACTGGATCTTATCCAGCTTCAGCGTACTGAAAATCACAATGTCGCGGTCGTAATCGTCCCCGCTGGGCGTCGAGCCTTCGGTCAGGCCGGTATTGGCAGCCTGCATGATGACGATTTTATCGGCCGCGATGCACACTTTCAGCAGTTGCCACTGTTGCAGCAATGTCTGCGGGAATACGACCGCCAGCGCTTTGCCTCCGCCGGAGCGAAACCCTTTACGGTAGCGCTCGGTGTTGCTGTCACCGGTCAGAACATGGCGGATGCCGGCAATCTCTTTCAATGCGGCGATGAGTGTCTGATTATCCATTTCATCTTCCTTTTTTGACGTGATGCGCATTTGGCACCCCTACAATCATAGACTTATTCCCGCGCTTTTTTGTCATGCGCTGTCCATTAAATCGTCATTGATGTGTCATAAAACTCGCGCTTAATGAACGCCAGATAATGAAAGCAACCGAGAGACAGCATCATGGCGCAAGCACAACTTAAGCTGGCACAGGCTGAATATCCTCAGGCCGGGACACAGCATCTGAACAAAGTACTCGACGTCAAAGGCCTGGTGAAATCCTACAAATCCGGCCAGCGGGTTCTTGATGACATTAATTTTGATCTGCACGCCGGTGAGTTTGTCGCGGTGATTGGCCGCTCCGGTGCAGGGAAATCTACGCTGCTGCACGTTCTCAATGGCACCATTCCGTTAACCGACGGCAGCGTGGTGTGTCATTACGAAAATGGTGAACAGCAGGAGCTTGCCGGGCTGACCGGCAAAGCGTTGCGCCGCTGGCGTTCCGGTTGTGGCATGATTTTTCAGGATTTTTGCCTGGTACCGCGTCTGGATGTACTGACTAACGTGTTGCTCGGGCGTCTGAGCCATACTTCAACGTTCAAATCATTCTTTAACCAGTTTAACGACGAAGACCGCGCCCGGGCGATTTCCCTGCTGGAATGGCTGCACATGTTGCCGCATGCGTTACAACGCGCCGAAAATCTTTCCGGCGGGCAGATGCAGCGGGTGGCGATATGTCGCGCACTGATGCAAAACCCCAAAATTTTGCTGGCCGATGAACCCGTTGCTTCTCTCGATCCAAAAAATACCCTGCGCATCATGAATGCACTGAAAAAAGTCAGCGAAGAAAATATCGCAGTGATGGTGAATTTGCATTCCGTCGAACTGGTGAAAGATTATTGCACCCGTGTTATTGGCATTGCGAAAGGGCAAATTATATTTGATGGTCATCCTGATCAGTTAACTGACGGGATCCTGCATCAGTTATACGGTGAGGAACATGAAGCCGTAGCGGTTTAATTATAAGACTCAATTTTGGCACGCTTTATTTCTACTTTCTCTCAATCTACACAAGGTTACCATTACATGAAGAAGTTATTACGTCTGGCAGTCTTTGTTGCAGGTTCCTTTACCGCAATGCACGGCATGGCAGAAGATGCGCCTAAAGAACTGAACTTAGGTATTTTGGGCGGGCAGAATGCGACTCAGCAAATCGGGGATAATCAGTGCGTCAAAGATTTCTTCGATAAAGAATTAAATGTGGATACTAAACTGCGTAATTCCTCCGATTATTCAGGTGTTATTCAGGGTTTATTAGGCAAGAAAGTCGACATGGTATTAAGTATGTCTCCGTCGTCTTTCGCGTCGGTTTATATTAATAACCCGAAAGCAGTGGATCTGGTGGGTATTGTGATCGACGATACTGACAAATCCCGCGGCTATCACTCGGTTGTCGTGGTCAAAGCCGACAGCCCGTACCAGAAAATTTCTGATCTGAAAGGTAAATCCTTTGGCTTCGCTGACCCGGATTCCACCTCCGGTTACCTGATCCCGAATCAGGCGTTCAAGAAAGAGTTTGGCGGCACAACGGATAATAAATACAACAACTTCTTCTCCAGCGTTACCTTCTCCGGCGGCCATGAGCAGGACATTCTTGGCGTGCTGAACGGCCAGTTCGAAGGCGCGGTGACCTGGGCTTCAATGATTGGTGACCGTGAAACCGGTTATACCTCAGGGGCATTCAACCGAATGATCCGTATGGACCATCCGGATCTGATGAAGAAAATCCGTATCATCTGGGAATCTCCGCTGATCCCTAACGGCCCGATTTTAGTGCGCAGCGATTTGCCACCGGCATTTAAAGCCAAGCTGGTTTCTGCCATCAAGAAACTGGATAAAGAAGACCACGCCTGCTTCGTGAAAGCCGTCGGCGGTAAACAACACATCGGTGAAACGTCGCTGGCGGAATATCAGCAGATAATCGATATGAAGCGCGAGCTGACTAAAGGCGGTCGTTAATCCGTAGTTTCCTCCTCCTTTTCAGGGGGAGGAATTATTATTATCTGTAAACCGGAAATATTATTTTGAATAAAGATTTCAATCGTTATTATCAGCAGGTGCGCGGGAAACAAAAGCGTGAAGCGCTGATCTGGTCAGGATTGATGCTGGTTTTATATCTTTGGTCAGGCAATGTTTCCGAGCTAAATCTGAAGACCATTATTGTTTCCGCGCCGAGTTTTTTTGATTATATCGGTGAAACGGTGCCGGTATTGCACTGGCCGTTGTTATTTGCTGATGGTCATACTGAAGGATCTTTTGCTTACTGGGGTTACCGGCTTAATATTCAGTTGCCGCTGATCTGGGAAACTATTCAGCTGGCACTTTCGTCGACGATTTTATCCACCGCGCTGGCCATTATTCTGGCATTTCTTGCCGCCAATAATACCGATTCGCCAAAATGGATAAAATTCAGTATCCGCACGTTTGTCGCTTTCTTACGCACCATGCCGGAACTGGCCTGGGCGGTGATGTGCGTCATGGCTTTTGGCGTGGGGGCAATCCCCGGTTTTATCGCGCTGACATTACATACCGTTGGCAGCCTGACCAAATTGTTTTACGAATCCATTGAAACCGCCTCGGATAAACCGGTGCGTGGCCTGCGTGCCTGCGGCGCAGGGCGCCTGCAGCGCATGCGTTTCGCCATGTGGCCGCAGGTGAAACCGATTTTCCTGTCTTACAGTTTTATGCGCCTTGAGATCAACTTCCGTCAGTCCACCATTCTCGGGCTGGTCGGTGCCGGTGGCATCGGGCAGGAACTGATGACCTCAATCAAACTCGACCGTTATGATCAGGTCAGCATGACCTTACTGCTGATTATCTTGGTGGTATCGATAATGGATTATCTCTCAGGAAAACTGCGCAAAAGCGTTGTGGAGGGCACTTTCTGATGTTAACCGATGCGCTTGAACCTCATGTTGTCAGCAGCCTGAAACAACAGCACGGACATTTGTTTGCTGCGCAGCGCCGCTATCTGCGCTACCTCGCGATACTGGCCGTGGTGATTACGCTGTATTACGTCTACTTTTTCAGTTACTTCGGCATTCCGTGGAGCGAAGTGATGCGCGGCAGCCGTGAAGTCGGGCGCTATTTCCTGCGCATGTTCGTCTGGCACAACGTCTCCGAATGGCCGTTTATGTACTATTTTTCGCAAATTGGCATCACGCTGGCGATAGTCTTTGCCGGCACGATCACCGCCTCTTTCCTGGCATTGCCGTTGTCATTTCTGGCTGCGCGAAACGTGATGAACACTCCCTTGCTCAGACCTGTTTCGCTGATCGTTCGCCGGCTTCTTGACGTGCTGCGCGGGCTGGATATGGCGATCTGGGGGCTGATTTTCGTTCGCGCCGTTGGTATGGGGCCGCTGGCAGGCGTGCTGGCGATAGTGATGCAGGATTTAGGGTTACTGGGCAAATTATTCGCCGAAGGGCATGAAGCCGTGGAACGCTCGCCAAGCCGTGGCCTGCGGGCGCTGGGCGCTTCACCGCTGCAAACCCACCGCTTTGGTATCTTTACCCAGTCGTTCCCGACCTTCCTTGCACTGTCGCTGTATCAGATTGAATCCAACACCCGTTCTGCCGCGGTGCTCGGCTTTGTCGGGGCAGGGGGGATTGGCCTGGTGTATGCGGAAAATATGCGGCTGTGGAACTGGGATGTGGTGATGTTTATCACGCTTATTCTGGTGGCTATCGTCATGATCATGGACAAGATTTCCGCGATGCTGCGGGCGAAATATATTCAGGGTGAAGAGATAGCGCTGTTTGAGCCTGAAGTGCGGAGATCGAAAACGCCGGTCGAGCTTTACCGGCCATAAAAAGCGGAATAAAAAAGGCGGCGTCCTGTTGGATGCCGCCTTTTTCGTTTCAACCGCGTCAGTTTTTACTCGTCAAAAAACCAGTAACCCTGATTCACCAGATCGGTGAGTACAGCGATAAACTCCGGATCCTGTACCGCGTTCCCCAGCTCATTTTTACTGATGCAGGTGTAACGGCACAACGCATCGGCCGCCTTCACGTTATCGGTTTCCAGCGCTTCGCTGTTCACGAAGAAACGCCCACCCACATTCAGCACGCGCAGGCCGCTGAGACGGGTCAGGCTGTCGCCCTGCGTCAGGGCATCGACAATTTCGTGAGCTTCAAACGGCGGTTCAGCGGGAGCGATGTCCAGTTCATGGCGAGGCGTGGTGGCGAAGCGTCCGAACCATTGTTTAAAGGATTCCGGCTCATTGATAAGCTCGTGCATCATATTGCGCACACGATCCAGTTCGTATTCTTCAACTTTGCCCACATGCTCGCGCAGTGTCAGATCCGGGTCGCTGTAGTGGTTGCCACCGAGATCGTTTTCCAGCGCATAGTCCGCAAAGCTGCTGATGAAATCACGGGTGTTCGGGCCACGAAAACCGACGGAATAATTCAGCGCCGTTTCATGGGTGAAACCGTCATGCGGGAAGCCTGGCGGAATATACAGAATGTCGCCAGGTTCCAGATCTTCATCAATGATTGGCGTGAAAGGATCGACGTGTAATAACGCCGGATGCGGGCAAAACTGGCGCATCGGCAAAGCATCTCCCACACGCCAGCGGCGGCTGCCCATGCCCTGAATGATAAATACGTCATATTGATCGATATGCGGGCCGACACCGCCGCCCGGCACGGAATAGGAGATCATCAGATCGTCGAGACGCCAGTCAGGCAGTACCCGGAACGGGCGAACCAGTTCGGCAGAAGGCGCGTGCCAGTGGTTAACCGCCTGCGCCAGCAATGACCAGCCGGTTTCACCCAAATTATCGAAATGTTCGAAAGGCCCGTTGCTCGCCTGCCATTGCCCGTTCTTATGGCTGACCAGGCGGCTGTCCACCTCAGGTTCCATCGCAAGGCCGGCTAACTCATCCGGAGTGATCGGATCGACAAAGTTTGTGAACGCTTTTTTGATAATAACAGGTTGTTTTTGCCAGTATTTTTCTAAAAACTCTGGCCAGTCGAGATTGAGTTCATACGCCATGTGATTCACCAGTGGAAAGACAAACAGCCCCGATTATAGAGAGGCTGTATGCAATACCGCTTTGTCGTGGGTCAAGGCTACCCGTCATAATTCAAACCGCAGGGGCGTTGGCGACATTCAGTCACCCGAATCACTGGCATCAGTCAGCTCATCGGGTTTCCTTCGCTTGCGGCCTTCCTGCCGCCTGAATTATTTTGGGTACAGAACTCTGGTTGAAATAGTTACGATTTCGCAGCCAGCACGACCAGTTTCTGGTTCACAAATTCTTTGATCCCCAGATCTGACAGCTCGCGACCAAAACCTGAGCGCTTAACCCCACCAAATGGCAGTTCAGCGGCGGTGTCTGTCGGTGAGTTGACATATACCATGCCGGTTTCAATCTGGCTTGCCAGCTTACGGGCACGGTCCATGTCTTTGGTGAAGACCGAACCGCCGAGGCCGTAGTGCGAGTCATTGGCAAGTTTCACCAGTTCCTCATCATTTTTCACCACATACACCTGGGCGACCGGGCCAAAGAACTCTTCAAAATATGCCGGATTGTCGCGGGTAATGTGCGTCAGAATCGTTGGCTCGAAGAAATTACCCGGATTGTCTGTCACCTTTTTACCGCCAAAGTGCAGTTTCGCCCCGTGTTTTACGGCGTCATCCACCTGCTTGCTCAGCGTTTTCACCGCATCGGCAGAGGACAACGGGCCCAGCGTGGTGGATTTATCCAGCGGATCGCCCATCTTCAGCGCTTTAAAGTGATCGGTGAATTTTTTCAGGAATTCATCGGCGACTTTTTCATGAATGATGAAACGTTTGGCCGCGGTACACACCTGACCTGCGTTGGAGATACGTGCCTGCGCACCGGCTTTAGCCGCTTTATCGATATCCGCATCGTCGAGCACGGCAAACACGTCGTTCCCGCCCAGCTCCAGCGTGGATTTTTTCAGCTTACCGGCAGCACGGGCTGCGACCACGGCACCGGCTTTTTCCGAACCGGTCAGCGCCACGCCCTGAACTCGGTCATCGTCAATGATTGACGCGACCTGATCCTGCGAAATAAACAGGTTGGTATAAGCACCTTTAGGCGCACCGGCTTCGGTCACCAGTTTTTCAAAGGTTTCCGCACAGTGCGGCACAATGCTGGCGTGTTTCACAATCACGCTGTTACCGGAAGCCAGGTTCGGTGCCAGAACACGCATCAGCTGGTAGAACGGGAAGTTCCACGGTTCGACGGCCATGATCACGCCGATAGGATGGTGCTCTACCCAGGCTTCACCCAGGTCTGACTTATAAGGCACAGGTTTGAGGAATTCTTCCGCTTTTTCGGCATAGAATTTCGCAATGTCTGCGCAAATTTGCACTTCGCCACGGCTTTGCTCAATAAGCTTGCCCATCTCGACGCTGACAATTTTGGCCAGTTCATCGACGCGCGATGACATGATTTCCGACAGCTTATGCAGGACTTTCACACGTTGCTGGATATCGCCCTGTGCCCAGTCGGATTTGTACAACGCATGGGCGGTGGCCAGCGTTTCCTCGACCTGCTTATCGTTGTGCGTCTGGTATTCTTTGATGAGTTTGTTGTTGAACGGATTTATCGTTTGATATGGCATGTGGTGCTCCTTGTTTTGTGGCGCGCCGCTTTAAAAATCAGCCGCGCGTTGGAATTGAGGTGCGTACGCCTTTCTGCGTTATGTTTCCGCTGTCTCATTCGAACAATAAGCATAGTCGATAAAACGTGAAGTCTGTCGCACAGACACCTCCGGCAACACAGTCTTTTCACCGTATTTTGGCTGCCTGCTTACAGGCCACAGCCCGCGAGGGCTGCGGGCTGTCTCTGAGATTAATCGTCTTTACGTAACTTTTCTTCCAAAGCCGGTTTTGTCTCCCGTGGTTTTGTTTTAGCAAGCGATTGATAAATTAAGCGCTCACTTTTATGCTGGCTTTCCTTGTTTTCCGACACTGAGAAATTCATGAAGCTTGATGCGATTCCGTTTTGCACCACCGACTGGCGCGAGGTCACGCCGACTCAGCATCCGGGCGATGTGGGGATGGCGCTGTGGCGCACCCAGAAATTTGGCGATATACGCGTTCGCATTGTGGAATATTCCGCCGGTTATGAAGCAGATCACTGGTGCAGCAAGGGCCACGTTCTGTTTTGTCTGGAAGGTGAATTGCACACGCGCCTGGAGGATGGCCGCACGTTTACGCTTTCTCCGGGGATGAGTTATCAGGTGGCGGACAATGCAGAGGCGCATCGTTCATCGACGCCGGTTGGCGCGAAATTATTTGTGGTTGACTAGTTTTAAGCCAAAACGTTAACAGAAAAATTCGCTGCCAGCCCTCACGCTGGCAGCAAGGAGCAGCAGGTGAGTAAATTACGGGTAGGCATCATTTTTGGTGGTAAATCGGCAGAACATGAAGTGTCATTGCAGTCGGCGAAAAACATAGTCGATGCCATTGATAAAAAACGTTTTGATGTGACGTTATTGGGTATTGATAAGAAAGGCGAATGGCATATTAATGATGCCAGCAACTACCTGATCAACGCTGAAAACCCCTCGCTGATTGCCCTTAACCGCTCGAATAATCAGGTCGCGCTGATCCCCGGTCAGACCGAAAATCAGTTAATCGAAACCCACAGCGCCAGTGCGTTGTCGCAGGTGGATGTGATCTTCCCGATTGTCCACGGTACGCTGGGGGAAGACGGCTCTTTGCAGGGTTTACTGCGCATGGCGAATATCGCGTTTGTCGGCTCCGGCGTTTTAGGGTCGGCAGTCAGCATGGACAAAGACGTGACCAAGCGTTTGCTGCGCGATGCCGGGCTTTCCGTCGCACCATTCGTCTGTCTGACCCGCGCGAATCGTCAGAAAAACACCTTTGCCAGTGTTTCGCAGCAACTCGGTTTGCCGTTATTTATCAAACCGGCGAATCAGGGATCATCGGTCGGTGTGAGTAAAATCAGCGATGAGGCCGGTTACCTTCGTGCTCTGGATGACGCGTTCAGCTTCGACCATAAAGTATTGGTGGAGTCGGCAATCAAAGGCCGCGAAATTGAATGCGCGGTATTAGGCAACGATCATCCGCAGGCCAGCGTGTGCGGCGAAGTGATCCTGCATGACGACTTCTACTCTTACGATACCAAATATATCAATGAGTCCGGCGCATCCATCGCTGTTCCCGCGGATTTGCCACCGGAAACACACGACCGCATTCGTGCAATCGCATTACAGGCATTTCAGGTACTGGAATGTCGCGGCATGGCGCGGGTCGATGTCTTCCTGACGGAGCAGGGTGATGTGGTGATCAACGAGATCAATACCTTGCCGGGCTTCACCAATATCAGCATGTACCCGAAACTCTGGGCAGCCAGTGGTTTAGGTTACACTGACCTGATCACCCGCCTGATTGAACTGGCGCTGGAGCAACATCAGCAGGACAACCAGCTCAAAAGCTCGGCTAACTGACCGGCGGGTTTTACGGGAGTATGAAGAAGGCAGGGAGATCTCTGCCTTTTGTGTTTTGTGATGCTAATTACGCCCGGTAGCGCCAGAGCAGAAGGGCGACACCGGCCAGACTGGTGAGTGAAACGCTATAAAGTGCTGTCGCGGCCCCGGTATTTTCTGCCAGATATCCGGCAATGCCGGTAGCGATAGCGGCAATGAACACCTGTCCGCGCCAGGCGAGGGCGCTGGCCCGCGCAACATCCGCGTCCTGAAAATGTCTCAGTACGCCGAAAGTCCCCAATGCAAACACCACGTTTGAGGCCAGATGCGCAATGAAGATGAGCGCCAGTGCGGCAAGCGGCCATAAGGCAACGTGCGGTAACAGAAAATATCCGCCCAGAAACAGCGTCAGACATAACAAAAGCCGCAGATTGCTGGCGCCGTAATGCCGCAGTTTATCTGCATTGAGCAGCAGCGGGCCGCAAAGTTGCCCCAGACTGCGCGCAAACAACAACGGCAGTGCCAGGCTGGCCGTATCCTGCGGTTGCATTTGTTGCGCCAGAGCCGGTAACAATGCCATCGCCGGAGAACCCACCGCCGCGAGTGCCGGTAGCAGCAAGACGCTTCGTTTTTGCAAAGGCGTAAACGTTTTCCAGTGTAGGAACGGTTTTGCATCGGTGTCAGGCGGGGCAGCAGTGGGGGAACACGTTTTGAAGAGGGCTAATGATCCGGCCAGCAGAGCCGCAGAGGCTGCAAAACTCAGCGCATCCAGGGCCAGCAGGCTAAGCGGTGAAAACAGATCAAACAGTAAAATGCCCAATCCTGTGCCAAGCAATACCTGCGCCGAAAAAATCAGTGTTTCAAGCGCCGTGGCCGCCGGCAGTTCTTCAGTGCTAAGTCCGCGTTTGAACAACAGCGTCAGCGCCGGATAACTCATGCCGCTAAATAAAGCCTCCGCAGACTGAACGGCCAGCAGTGCCGGGATATTATGCGTAAGCACACCATACAGCGGCATTATCAGGGCCAGCATACCGAGTAATTCACACAGGATCAGAATGCGCAGCGGTGACATTTTCCGGCAAAGTCTTTCGCCCCAGACACTGCCGAAAAAACCGGGCAGCGTTGCGAGCATATACGCGAGTGTCAGTGTCGCGGGCGAAGCCTGCCAGCGCAGCAGCTGACCAAAAACCACTACCTGCGTCAGACCATTTCCGAGCGAGGATAAAATAAAGGCACAACCCAGCAGACGCAGCCAGCGGTGACTGCGTAATGCGCGTATCAGCGCATGCAATAGCGAATTCATGAATGAGATTCTCATCTGAAATAACAGAAACCCCCGTATTGCCTGGAGGCAACAGGGATATAAAAACTGTCAGCGATGAGAATTCGTTACATTGGAATGAAGAACCTGAATGGAAACGTAAGACAAAAATGTAGCACAAAAAGAAGGGGATGAAAGCGTGTGAAGTGATTTGTCGGATCGCAGGCACGAAAAAGGCGGCAAACGCCGCCTCTTCTGCTTACTGCCTGCTTATACCATCAGACTTATTTGTACAGTTCAGCTGTACCGTACAGATGATTGTCGCCTGACGCACCGATGATGCGGTAAGAACTTGCACCGGCTTCGCTGGCTTTAGCACTCAGTTTGTTCTGCAGGCTGGTCAGGCTGTTACCTGCTGTTGCGCTGACAACACCGATTGCTTGCTGATCTGCTGGTGCAGACTGAACTTCAGTTGCTGCCAGCGTTGAGAATGAAGCGGTAGCCAGTGCGAGAGCGGCAAGAGTCATAGTGATGTTTTTCATAATATTTTCCTCAATTCGTTTTTTAAGCTTTGCCCGGCGTTGTTACCAACGTTCATTTATTGTGCAAAGCTGTCTTCTGTCCGATTTAGCATTTAAGTTATTAATGGATAATTTAAATGCTGATTACCCTGGTGCTAAGGTCCTGCGTGCTTATTTATACAGCTCAGCAGTACCGTAAAGATGGTTGTCACCGGAAGCACCAATGATGCGGTAAGAACTTGCACCGGCTTCGCTGGCTTTCGCGTTCAGCTTGTTCTGCAGGCTGGTCAGGCTGTTACCGGACGTGGCGCTAACCACACCAATGGCTTGCTGACCTGCCGGAGCAGACTGAACTTCAGTCGCGGCCAGGGTGGAGAAAGAAGCGGTAGCCAGTGCGAGAGCGGCGAGAGTCATAGTGATGTTTTTCATGATGTCTTCCTTTTGATTCTGTTTATCAGCAGATGATTATTCAGTCCGACGTTATTAATTAACGTTCGATAAGTAAATCTTAGACCTGGATCACATTCTGCGCAACTTATTTATTTATTAATCGTTAACTAATTGTGCGGAACAATCTGCTAACGCGTTCATCATTCTTATTTGTAGATCTCAGCAGTGCCGTACAGATGGTTGTCACCGGAAGCACCGATGATGCGGTATGAACTTGCACCGGCTTCAGTGGCTTTTGCATTCAGTTTTGACTGCAGGGTACTCAGGTCACCATTAGATGAGGCACTGATGGTACCGACGACTTGCTGGGAAGCGGGTGCTGACTGAACTTCTGTTGCTGCCAGTGTTGAGAAAGACGCGGTGGCGAGTGTCAGTGCTGCGATGCTCATTGCGATAGTTTTCATGATGTTTAATCCTGTGCGTTATTTTTTGGTCGGGGCCACTTGTTCAGAGGCCTCAGTTTTCAGGTCAACGTTATTTATTAGTTAACGTTCGATAAGTAAATGTTAGAGGTTGGCGACAGTTTGTGCAAGATGTTTTTTTAATGAGCGTTAACTTATTGTGCTGTGACAGAGATCACATGAAAAGGCCGGTTTGTTTGGTTTTCGTTAATTTTATGTTTTTAAACTACTTCCCCGCACGAATGAAAACTGCTTATCCAATTTTGTGCTGAATGAATCATTAATGATCGCTAGGTTAATGGTTGGTTCTGACGGGGGAGGGTGTTAAAACTGGGGGCGTTCTTACCGGAAGAGTAAAAGATAAGGCGACCAGGGCCGCCTTATCGTGATTCCTGCGCTGAGAGTCAGTCGTCAGTCGCCCGGTTCTTCTAATAGTAGATAGAAGCGGGTGTATGACCAGAGGCTGACGGAGCAGGTGGCTGAGTCGGAGAAGTTGAAATACGGCCTTGTGAGGTTTTTTTACTCACATAGGTACCGGGTTTGCAGTAATTGCTGTCCCCGGTCACATTGACCATGGCCACTTCCTGACTCAGTAAAGGCATCATGATAACCTGCTGTGCGGCAACATTGGCAACCGGGACAGCGGTTAAAGCCATAACTGCAAGAAGGATTTTAAGATTACTCATGATGTTACGTCCTGGGTGTGTTACGTGTAAAAACGCTTATAGCTTGTGCAGCTTTGCGGGTTTGAGTGATTTTCTTATCGCTCGATAATTAAATGATAATCTCCGCTGGACTTGTGCGCAACTATTTTTAATAATGATCGTTAAGTTATTTTTATAACGAATAGTTTTAACAACCATAATCACAATGGTGATGGAAGGAGGGTGTATGAGCACTGAACAGACGGCTTTGGTCCGGAAAAGTCGCGGTCGCCCAAAACAGTTTGACCGTGGAACTGCTCTGAGCAAGGCCTTGAATTTATTCTGGCGCCACGGCTATGAGGCCACGTCGCTGGCGGATCTGGTCGAAGCGACAGGTGCAAAAGCGCCCACGCTGTATGCCGAATTCGGTAATAAAGAAGGGCTATTTCGCGCAGCCGTTGAACATTATCTGACTAACTTTTACGAAAAGAGCTCATGTTTATTGAGCAAAACAGATTTGTCCGTCGAAGAAACCATCGGCCAGTATCTGCGGGCTATCGCGGAGCTGTTTACAGACTGCGACACGCCGAGCGGCTGCTTTATGATCAGCGCCTCGTCCGGGATGTCTTCATCCTCTGCGGATATCGCAGAAATGCTGCGCGCACGCCATCTCTCTCAGGAACGCTCATTGTTTGAGTTCTTTGAGAAAAGAAAACAGGCTGGCGAAATGCCCTCTGTGACTGACAGCGCACTGCTGGCGAAATACCTCGCCTGTACGATTCAGGGCTTCTCGGTTCAGGCACGCGATGGCGCCTCTTCCGCCCAGCTGAATCAGCTGATTGACGTAGTCATGAACATCTGGCCACAGCTGAGCAGGGCAACGGTAGTCAGCACTGCTGCGCATTGATGAGTCCTGATGCATGGGTAAGAAAGAGAATTGAACGCCAGGTGCTGAGTCTTTCGGGCCTGGCATCCGGTGGTATCGATTTTGAACATCCGCCGGGCGATCCGGGGCTGTTTGGCCCGGAAAGCGTGACCTGGCGGGTGCATGGCGATTTTACTTCTATGCTGTGCGGCGGCGTCAGTGCCTTACTGTTGCAGATGCTTCATCCGCTGGCGCTTGCCGGTGTCTGGGATCACTCCTCATTTCGTGAAGACATGCTTGGCCGCTTGCGGCGCACCAGCCAGTTTGTTTCCTGCACCACCTTCGGACCGACGCGCGATGCCAATGCGTTAATCGAAAAAGTAAAATCCATTCATTTACGTGTGACCGGCACGGATGCTTTTGGCACGCCGTATGCCGCCAGTGACCCGCAGTTGCTGGTCTGGGTACACGTCACCGAAGCCTACAGTTTTCTGCAATCCCATCTTCGTTACCGCAATCCGGCACTCAGTCTGGACGATCAGAATCGTTATTATCAGGAATTCGCCCGTGTGGCGGAAAGTCTGGGTTCTGCCAACGTTCCGGACAGCGTGGCAGCCGTAGAGGCTTATCTGCAGGCCATGCGCCCGCAGTTACGCTGTGATGAACGCACGCGGGAAGTGGTGAGATTGTTGCAAAATGCCCCCGCCCCAAGCCGTCTGGCAAAGCCGGTTGGCAGCCTGATGATTCAGGCGGGCATAGAATTATTGCCTGACTGGGCGGCCAGGCAACTGGGTATTTCCATTTTCAGGCCGAAACGTCAAATGTTGCGTTTCGCCATCCGCCGCATTGCCAGCGTGCTGCGCTGGGCGGTAAGAAACGGCTCATGGCACCGCGCCATGCGCCGTATGGGACGTCTTAACTGAGCGTTACAGGTGCGGATACACACCCGGTCCAATCGGTAATCCGAGCAGATACCAGCCCACCAGCATCAGCAGCCACACCACGAAAAACACAATCGGATACGGCAGCACCAGCGAATAATAGGTGCCGAGTTTCGCCTCTTTGATGTACCGCTGGAGGAATCCGAGGAACAGCGGCACAAACGGCGACATCGGCGCAAGCGGGATCACCGAAGAATCCGCCACGCGGAACACGATTTGCGCGAACGCCGGGTGGAAGCCGAGCAGCATAAACATCGGCACAAAAATCGGAGCCAGAATCGACCAGATGGCCGAGCCGCTGGCGATAAACATGCACAGCAACGCCGAGAGGAAAATCAGCCCGAGGAAAGCCGGAATGCCGGTCATGCCCAGATTTTCCAGCACATCCGTCAGCCCGATCGCCATGAATTTCCCCATGTTGCTCCAGTTAAAAAATGCCACAAACTGGGAGAGCGGGAACACCATCACAATAAAACCGGCCATCGATTTCATCGGATCCACCAGCAGGTCCGGCACGTCACTGGCGCTGCGAATTTGCTTTGTCACCATGCCGTAAGGCACAGAAATCACGAAGAAGAACAAAATGATCAGCGGCACAATGCCCTGAATAAAGGGCGAAGGAATGATGCCGCCGGTTTTCGGGTTGCGCAGCGGTGCGGCTTCAGGCACCACCAGCAACGCCACCAGCGCGATAAACACCAGCGCCGCAATCCCGCTCGCCATCAGGCCGCGGTTCTGTTCCGGCGTCAGCTTTTTCATCTCTTCATTGCGCTCGCCCTGATACACCGGCAGGCGCGGTTCCACGAATTTATCCGTCAGAACGGCGCCGACAATGGTCAGCAGGATCACCGACGCTGCCATAAAGTACCAGTTGTCGATCACGCTGACCTGCACCGCCGGATTAATGGCTTTCGCCGCTTCGGTACTCAGGCCGGAGAGCAACACATCGGTGGTCACAATCAGCAGATTGGCGGTAAAACCGCAGCCGACCCCGGCAATGGCGGCCAGCAAACCGGCCACCGGATGACGCCCGACCGCGAGGAAAATCAGCGCGCCCAGCGGCGGCATCACCACCAGCGCGGCGTCGGAAGAAATGTGGCTGAAGAAGGCGATAAAAATCACCATATAACTGGCGTAACGGGCATTCACTTTGGAGGCCATTTTGTACATCAGGCTTTGCAGCAGCCCGACACGTTCCGCCAGCCCGGCACCGATCACCAGCGCCAGTATTGAACCCAGCGGGGTAAATCCGCTGAAATTCTTGATGACGTTTGGCAAAATCCACTGAATGCCTTCCACACTCAGCAAATTTTTAACCTGGATGATTTCGCCGTTGCTCGGATTTACCGCCGTAATATTCAGCCATGAAATCACCGCACTCGCGACCATCAGCACGGCAATCAGATATACAAACAATAAAAACGGGTTGGGAATTTTATTACCCACACGTTCAACCCACTGGAGAAATCCTCCCGGACTCTGGCCGGAATCTTGCGCCTGAATACTCATCTGTTAACCCTCTGTCGTGTTTGTCTTTTTTTATATTTATGCCGCTCATGCGTGCCGGAACGGGGCGCGCATGAGCGGGTTCCTGCTGATGATTTACTTCAATGGTGAAGGTTTTACGCCCGCCGGGATCGGGCAGTGATACGCACGCCGTGCGCGTTGTGCGTCGCGCTCTTTCTGGCAGGCCGCCAGTAAATCCGGCTGAGTGAACAGGTCTATGGCGGTCGATGACATGACTTTTGCCGCCAGACACATGCCTTTATGGGCGATAGAGGTACGCCCCTGCGACACAATCTGCCAGGTATGCAGCGGCGAACCGACCGCAAAACACGGGCTGAAACACTGCGCGGTGGGCACCAGCCAGCTGACATCGCCGACATCCGTTGAGCCGTAGAGGATATTGCCGTTCGGGGCATACGGCGCAACGGCGTCTGTCAGCGGGGAATGGCGCAGGGTTTCGGCGAATACCACGCCTTCTGCGCCGCTGGTACGGGAAATATTCAGCAGATTATTATCGATATCCTGATCGCTCAGCGTGGCGTGAATCGACGCCGCAAACGCCCGCTCTTCGGCGGTGTAATGCGGCGTGCCGAAAGCCTGCACGTACTGATACATCGCGCTTTCCAGCGTACGGTTTGGCACATAGTTGGAGCAGGCTTTATCGAAACGCATCGACATCTGTGTGCCGGTCATCAGCGCCGCGCCTTTGGCGATATCCACCACGCGCTCGAAAATCGCCTGCGCCTGATCCATTTGCGGTGCGCGCACCAGATACAGCACCTCGGCATCGGCCTGCACCACGTTTGGCGAAATCCCGCCTGCGTTGGTGATGGCGTAATGCAGGCGTGCCTCCTGAATAATGTGCTCGCGCAGGAAGTTCGCCCCGGTATTCATCAGCGTCAGGGCGTCCAGCGCGCTGCGGCCGAGATGCGGTGCGGCGGCGGCGTGTGAGGACACGCCTTTAAAGCTGAACGAGGCCTGAATATTGGCCAGCGTCTGGTTGCTGAACATGCCGCTGTAGGTTTCCGGGTGCCAGGTCAGCGCGGCATCGACATCATCAAACAGCCCTTCGCGGGCCATAAAGGTTTTGCCGGAACCGCCTTCTTCGCCGGGACAGCCGTAAAAACGCACCGTGCCCTGAATGTTTTCGCGCTCCATCCAGGCTTTCACCGCCAGCGCGCCGCCGAGTGCGGCGGTGCCCAGCAGATTGTGGCCGCAACCGTGGCCGTTACCGTTTTCCACCAGCGGCTGCGCCACGTCGCAACCGGCTTTCTGGCTTAAACCGGCCAGCGCATCGAATTCGCCGAGCAGGGCGATCACCGGTTTGCCGCTGCCAAAACGGGCAATGAACGCGGTGTCCATGCCGCCGACGCTGCGCTCAACGACAAATCCGCTGGCTTCCAGTGTGTCGGCCAGCAATGCCGAGGAGAACGATTCTGCAAAGCGGGTTTCAGGGTGATCCCAGATGGCATCACTGATTTTCGCCAGTGCAGGTTGCTGGTTATCGATAAAATCATTGATAAAACTGACGATATTGTGTTGATCCGCCATCAGTTCTCTCCTTTGAATTCAGCGATGTTCAGCGCCAGCGCCGCCAGCGTTTTAATGCCCTGAGTCATCACTTTTTCATCGAAATCAAACAGTTCATTGTGATGGCCTGCGCTCAGATCGGTGCCGAAAATCACGTAAGAGGCTTCGCCGCCGCGCGATTTGACCCGCTCCATCATATAGGTGGCGTCTTCCGAACCGGCTGCGCCTTCCTGACGGTCAATGATTTGTTCGAACTCGCCGAGTTTTTCCGCCTGACAGTGGATGTAATTCACCCAGGCAGGCGTTGGCGTGCTGCTTTGCGCCGCGCCCATCAGTCTGATGTCGAATTTCACCTGATGCATTTCGGCTGCGCCGGAAATCACTTTCAGCGCCTGCTGATAAATAAATTCGTTCACTTCATTGGTCGTGCCGCGCGTTTCCACTTTCATCGTGGCGCTGGAAGGCACCACGTTACGCCCGGTACCGGCCTGTAAAACGCCGACATTGATGCGTGAATCACCGCCGCTGTGGCGCGGGATCGCGTGTAACCCAAGCGTTGCCTGCGCCGCTGCCAGCAGGGCGTTACGGCCGTCTTCCGGTTTGCCGCCGGCGTGCGACGCGACGCCGGTGAAATGCACGTCCAGCTTGGTGGTCGCCATAAAGGTATCGTTACCGCAAACGATGTGATTCGCCGGTACGCCGGTGCCGATATGCACGGCGGTGAAATACTGCACGTCGTCCACCACGCCTGCTTCCACCATGGATTTCGCGCCGCGCGTGCCTTCTTCGGCAGGCTGGAAAATCAGTTTGATGGTGCCGCAGAGCTGGTCGCGCATCTGCATCAGTACCTCCGCCAGCCCGAGGCCGATGGTGGTGTGACCGTCGTGGCCGCAGGCGTGCATCATGCCGTTATTGGCGGACGCAAACCCTTCGCGGAACGGACGATGCCCATCTTCCAGCACCTCACACAAATCCAGCGCGTCCATATCGACACGAAAACCCATCACCGGGCCGGGACGCCCGGTGTTCAGCGTGGCGACAATGCCGGTGAAACCGCCGGAAAAATGCGGCATCCAGCGGGCAATCGCCCCCTGTTCCAGCGCGCGCTGTTCCTGTTCGGCTAATACGGCGGCGGAGGGCAGACCCATCCGCGACTGCGCGTCGATCACCTCTTTGCCCAGTTGCAGCGAATAGCCGAGCTTTTCGAGACGATCGGCCACCAGCGTGGAAGTGCGAAATTCCAGCCAGCCGGATTCGGCATATTTGTGCAAATCACGGCGTTGCTTTTGCAGGGAAGGGAACAGCTGTTCTACGCGTTCAGAAATCTCATTTACCATCACGGACTCTCTTATTTTCACAGACATGCAGGCTTTCTGCGGCGGGAGGCAGAAAGGAGGAAACCTAAATCTGGAGGGGACTTGCCGGCCTTAGATGATTTTCAATGTACATAAAGCAATCAGGGCATATAAGATGCCAAAATCTTCTTAGTGATAGTCAGGGGTTATCAAAGAATCTCATGCCATCACAAATTAAAATGCATCAACTGAGGGCGTTTGTGTCCGTCGCGCGTCATGGCAGTATTCGTGCCGCGAGCCGGATGATGAATCTTTCTCAGCCCGCACTGACCAAATCGATTAAAGAGCTGGAAGAAAGTCTCGGGGCAAGATTGTTTATCCGCCGCCGTCAGGGGGTGACGCTGACCGACTGTGGCGAGGGGTTTTTCAAGCGTGCAAGCCTGATTCTGGAAGAGCTGCGGGTGGCGCAGGAAGATATTACCCAGCGTCTGGGGGGCACCAGCGGTAGGGTGAATATCGGGGTCGGTGCCAGCATTGCGCGCACCGTTATGCCGGAAGTGATTGACCGTTTTCACCGCGAATTCCCCAATGTGAAGGTGCGCATCGCCGAAGGACAGCTGGTGTCGATGATCCCGGAGTTGCGGCAGGGCGAGCTGGATTTCACCGTCAATACCTATTATCAGGGCCCCTTTGATAACGAACTGTTATATGAAAAGCTTATGGATAAAGAGTATCGCGTGGTCGCACGGCGCGGGCATCCGATGCAAAACGCACGTTCAATGAAAGAACTCTTGCACTGCGACTGGACCTTGCCCACCCCGCGCGGCAGTTACTACAAACTGCTCAGCGAAGTGTTCAGTGAAATGGACGCGGAGCCCAATATCAGCGTGATTTGCGAGACGTTTATGTCCTGCACCAGCCTTATCGCCAAAACGGATTTCCTCAGCGTGTTGTCGGTGGATGTGATAAGCGATCCGGTGATTGGTCAGAGTCTGGTGGCGCTGGATCTGGATGTTCCGCTGCCCACAGCGACCTTTTATCTGATTCAGCGGCGCGACACGACGCTCACCCCGATGTCGGCACATCTGGCGCAACTGTTTCGTCTGTATTGCCGTTAACCGCCTCATTTTGTGAAAAAAGCGCCTGTTTCGATGATTTATCGGGGATTTTTGGGAATATTGCCCGTTATCGGGCTTGCTTATACGTTCTACACTGGCCATCACAGGGAATAATAAGCTTCCTAATATTGCCGAGGTCATATGCGCCAGTCCGACATTGTTGCTGAAGTCAGTAACGACAAACAAACCCTGACCGCGCTGGTCGAGCAGGATAACCGCGTGGTGTATTTCTACATATTCGCCCGCGAGGATTTGCGCGACCGTTTTCCGAAAATGCGTGCCTGCTGGGTGCGTAACCTGGTGCCTGCGCCGGTAAACGATGACACGCAGGCGATGGAGCACGGCATATCGCCGATGCTGGCGGCGCAATACTGCCGCAATCTGGAGGGCGAAGCGCCGCTGGATCCGTCGCAGATCCAGATCTTATGGAACGAAAGTGATGACGGTGCCGCGTTGTGGTATCAGGGTTTGCTGCTGGCGGTGATCCCCGGCTGGAGTTTGTATATCGATCATTCGGTGTGTTATTCCGCCGGCTGCATCAAAGAGAACCCGCTGACCTTCCCGCTGGGTTCTGCCTCAACCAACACGCAGTGCGAACTGGCGGAAAAAACCCGTCTGTTCTGGCGCGACTGGCAAAATGAGTTCAGCAACCCCTGGCCGAAAATCCAGCGCAAGCTGCTGGAATCTTATGAAGACCGTTTTGGCCCCTCGCTGAAATACTATCTGATCAATCAGGGCAGCTGGCCGCCGATGGCGATTTCCCAGCATGAGGATGACGAGAATTACTATTTCTTCACTGTGGGCATGAGCATCCGCCCGATGCCGCAAATCGATATTATTTTCAATGATGAAGCCGAAAAGCACCGTCGTATCGAACTGGCGTTTTCGGTCGGTAAAGAGTACGTCAGCGAAGAAAATGCCGTGCAGATGGCGAGCGCGCTTTCCGGCTATGCGCAGGTGCCCTGGACCACCCTGAGCTGGCTCGGTGAAGGCCACACGCTGATGTCACCGATGGCCCCGATGGGTTTCGAAGGCCACGTGATCTCCTCTGCCTTGTGCGGACCTGCGGACAAAATGCGTCTGCCGAAAATTTACGGCGACCCGGTGAATCAGTTTTGGGTATCCCCGGTGTTTACCAGCGAAATGGAGTTTGCCCAGAGTAAACCGAATGGCGGATTCGAGCTGGTGGCGGCGATGATCGAAAGTGGCGTGGGGTATGTTTTTGCGCCGAGAAGCGCGGTGATTTGATGCGTTGAGTTAGCCGCTCAACACTGGCTTTAAGGTCAAGACCGTGGGCTCGCCGCCCACACTGGCCCAAAGGACGCGTAAGCGCGCGCCCTCTGGACTCCCGCGCTTTTTTCACTGCGCGCTCCGCTCGCTGGCTATGTTTCAGGTACCGCAGCGATAGCCGCAAATCCCGCCGCTGCGCGGTTCCCTTCGTTCGGGCTACAACCCGCGCAAAAAGACGCGCGGTTTTGCGCCTCTCCTCCGGCGGAATTTTGGAACCGGCCTCAGGCTATTACTTCACAACCTCACTGATTTTGATTTGAAAAGCCAACGGGAATGGGTTTTGAATTTAAGATCGTGCGGGCGATTCAGAAATCTTGCTGAGTGAGAGGTTGCAGACCAGAGGCTGCAAACCCGAAACGAAGGCACCGCGCAGCGGCAAGATTTCCAGCCTGTCGCCGTGCTACCTGAAACATAGCCAGCGAGCGGAGCGCGTGTTGAAAAAGCGGGGAGAGATCCAAGAGAGGGAAAGCACTTCCCTCTCTTGGGCGGTTTCGGCGCAGCGTGATAAGTGATCACCGCACGTAAGAAACCGAAATTTTCTCGTTCTGAACTGATTAAGCCGCCTTAATGCCCGGCTTCGGCATTAAAATCCTCAGCATCGACATCATATCCCGATGGTTCCCACCGTATCGCGGTCAGCACGATCAATCCCGCCAGCGGTGCTAACGCGATCACCCAGAAGACGCCGGTGCCCAGTGCCGCAGAAAGTACCGGGAACAGGAACAGGGAAAGCGTTGAGCTGGCGCGCATCAGCGTCTGGTTGAAGCCGACGCCCATGCCGCGCAGGGAAGTCGGATAACTCAGCGAGGCAAAAGTCATGGTGTGCGAGCCGGGTCCGAAACCCTGACCGAACAGGAATAATGCCAGCATAGCGATGGAGATCGCCGCTTCACCGCCGTCTGCCGGGCGGCCCACCAGCGCGAGGCCGATCATCGCCACCAGCTGGCAGGCGTAACCGGCGTAGGTCATTTTCCATGCGCCAAATTTCGACACGTAACGCACCGCAATCAGCCCGCCGACGAAGGCAAAGCACAGGTTCAGACCGAGTGAAAACAGAATGGTGCTGATCATCGACTGTTGCAGGAAGCTCGATAAAATCACCGGCAGCCCGAACGCCACGGCGTTATAAGCAAACGACGAAGCCACGGCGGTGACGGTCGCCAGCACGGTGCGGCGCAGGTAAATGCCCTGCAACAGCGTGCCGTAGTTGCGCCATGCGGCTTTGCGCACTTTTACCTGCGGCGTTTTATCCGCATCGTCAGCAACAACGGCATTGATGTTATAAGACTTGCGCAGGATAGCCGCCGCACCTTGCAGGTCGCCCTGATTGGCCGCCCACACCGGCGATTCATTCATATAACGGTGGCGGATGGCGATAATCAGAATGGCAGGCACCGCGCCGAAACCGAGGATCAGACGCCACAACCAGTCGGTGTGCGTGGCGGGCAGCACCGCATACAGCAGCAGTACCAGCAGATAGGAGACGCTGATGGCGGCGTACCACGTCGGGCACCACATCGCCACGCGCGAGGCTTTATTGCCGCGCCCCTGCAGTTTTGAGAACTCCGCCAGAAACGCCATCGCCACCGGCAAATCGATGCCCACGCCCAGCCCCATTACAAAACGCGAGCCGCCCAGCACCCATTCATTTGGCGCAAACGCACAGGCCAGCGCCGCAATCACGAAGAAGAACATGTCGGCCATGAACACGCGGTAACGGCCAATTTTGTCGGTCAGATACCCACCGAACAGTGCGCCGACAATCGCCCCGAAGGTGATCGCCGAGGCCACAAAGCCTGCGCCGGAAGGCGTCAGCCCGAACTGGCGGGTGATATCTTTCATGCCGAAGGCCAGCGCGCCGAGATCGTAAGCGTCGAGGAAAACGCCGCCCAGTGCGATGGCAATCACCACGCGCGCGTCGCTGAGTTTCGCGGCGCCGCGGTTAACTAACTGCGTAATATCGGAGGCGGAACGGATCACCACCGGTTGATCAGACGCCGCATCCGCCGCGCCGGAGTACCCTGAAGAGGCGGCGGGAGAGGCCGCAATAGAATCAGACATGGTTTTGTTTACGCTTTTTGACAAAAAAACCAGCATAGAGGCGACGTGATGCCGGTCACAAGTCCTGATTACCCGAGACATCACATCAAATGGCTATAACTTAAAACAAAGCGATCTAAGCCTGCGCTTAAAACCCCTCATCAGTTCACCTCCCGCCTTCTGCACGCTGTGCCAACCGGCATTATCCATTTCGCAGATTAGCTGTGCAGCAATACGCATTTCCCAGGCCGGTTACGCCCTGCTTTTATAACTCACCATCAGACCCCTTACCCAAAATTGAACTATCCTTGTCAGCACGCTGTTTTCACTGATGAAAGCTAATTTGCCAGACCGTCGCCCGGCGACATACACCCAAAAAATCAAAAAGAGGACTTACCATGACTGCAAGAACAGGGCGGATGCGGGGAATGACCGCAGCATTGCTGGCGCTGTCGGCAATGAGTTTCACCGCACATGCGGCGGATGAGACGGTGCGCGTGGGGTCGAAAATTGATACCGAAGGATCGCTGCTCGGCAACATCATTATTCAGGTGCTGGAAGCTAACGGCATCAAGACCACCAACAAGCTGCAACTGGGTACGACCAAAGTGGTGCGCGGCGCGATCTCTGCCGGTGAAATTGATATCTACCCGGAATACACCGGTAACGGTGCTTTCTTCTTCTCAGACGAAAAAGACCCGGCGTGGAAAAATGCGCAGGCCGGTTTCGACAAAGTGAAAAAGCTCGATTACGACCAGAATAAAATCGTCTGGCTGGATCCGTCCCCGGCGAACAATACCTGGACCATCGCGGTGCGTAACGATCTGGCGAGTGCCCATGGCCTGAAATCACTGGCTGATCTGGGCAAATACATCAGCTCCGGCGGCGATTTTAAACTGGCGGCGTCGGCAGAATTTATCGAACGTCCTGATGCATTACCGGCGTTTGAAAATGCCTACGGCTTCAAGCTGAATCAGGCGCAGCTGCTGTCACTGGCGGGCGGCGATACGGCGGTCACAATCAAAGCCGCAGCGGAAAAAACCTCCGGTGTGAATGCGGCGATGGCTTACGGTACTGACGGCCCGGTGGCCGCACTCGGCCTGCAAACGCTGGAAGATCCGAAAGGCGTTCAGCCGATTTATGCACCTGCGCCGATCATCCGTGAGGCCGCGCTGAAAGCCCATCCGAACATTCCGGCGCTGCTGAAACCGGTCTTCGCTTCGCTGGATACTAAAACGCTGCAAACGCTGAATGCGAAAATCGCGGTCGGCGGGCTGGATGCGAAGAAAGTCGCGGCGAAGTATTTGCAGGAAAAGGGTTTCGTTAAAAAATAATCGGGCAGTGACGCCCAGAGCACGGCCTGCGTGTCGTGCTCTCCGGACTCAGGTACTGTTTTGACTCATCATTCATTCGTCAAAAACCGCGTGCTGCTGACGCTGGTTTTGCTGCTTTTGCTGGCCGGTTATGGCCTGGCATTTCTCAGCCATGCGCCGAACCGGCTGGTGTCGGGGCAGGGCATTTCATTAGTGACGCTGCTGCACGGCAGCTCCACGCTGATTTTGCTGCCCGCGCTGTTACTGCTGGCGGCGGCCTTCCTCACGTTATACGGAAAACATCACCTGCTGGTGATGTTGCTGGCGGAAATTCTGCTGGCGGCGCTGGTGTGGCTGGCCGGGCACAGCGCAGTGCAGCTGACCGGTGGCGATGAGGACAGCATTGCGCGCACGTCGCTTGGCGGCGGTTTCTGGGCTGCCTCGGCGCTGTGTCTGCTGATCGCCTCTGACGCCATCTCCCGGTTTACCCGCAACCACAGCCTGCGGATTGTGCTCAACGTCCAGATGATATTGCCGGTAGTGTTGCTGCTGGCGTACGGCCAGCTGGCCGAACTTTCATTGTTAAAAGAATACGATAACCGCTCCGACGTGTTTAACGACGCCTTGTGGCAGCATCTGGGCATTTTGTCCGGCACGCTGCTGCCTGCGGTGCTGATCGGCCTGCCGGTCGGTTTGTTCTGCCACCGCTCACCGCGCTGGCGCGGCGCTGTGTTGTCGGTGCTCAATATTATTCAGACCGTGCCGTCGATCGCCCTGTTTGGCCTGCTGCTTGCGCCACTGGCCGGGCTTGCGAAAGCACTGCCGTGGCTGGCGGAACATGGCATCAGCGGTATCGGGCTGGCACCGGCGATTATCGCGTTGGTGTTGTATTCGCTGCTGCCGCTGGTGCGCGGCGTGATCGCCGGGCTGGATTCGGTGCCGGAAGCGGTGATCGAGTCGGCGCGCGGCATGGGAATGAACCGGGTTCAGATATTTTTCCGCGTACAACTGCCCATTGCTTTGCCGGTCATTCTCACCGGCATCCGCATTGTCGCGGTGCAAACGGTGGGTATGGCGATGGTCGCGGCGCTTATCGGCGCGGGTGGCCTCGGTGCCATTATGTTCCAGGGATTACTCAGCAGTGCACTGGATCTGGTGCTGCTTGGCGTCATCCCGGCGGTGCTGATGGCGGTGGTCGTCGACAGCCTGTTTAAATTCGCAGTCTCACTACTGGAAACTTCACGCAGATGATTCATTTCAAGCAGGTTAGCAAACACTTTGCCGGAAAAGCGGTCGTGCGCGATCTCACGCTGGAAATGGCCAAAGGCGAATTCACGGTGCTGATCGGTACGTCCGGTTCCGGAAAATCCACCACGCTGAAAATGATTAACCGGCTGGTGGAGCACGACCGGGGGGAAATTCTATTTGCCGGTGAACCGATAGAAAAATTCCGCGCGCAGGATCTGCGCCGCCGGATGGGCTATGCGATCCAGTCGATTGGCCTGTTCCCGCACTGGACGGTCGAGGAGAATATCGCCACGGTGCCGCAACTGCTGAAATGGCCGAAGGCGAAAATCCGCGACCGCGTGACCGAGTTGTTGTCGCTGCTCAATCTCGATCCGAAACAGTTTCGTCAGCGTTATCCGCATCAGCTTTCCGGCGGGCAACAACAGCGCGTCGGCGTGGCGCGTGCGCTGGCGTCTGACCCGGAAGTGTTGCTGATGGATGAACCTTTCGGCGCGCTTGACCCGGTGACCCGCGCCACGTTGCAGGAAGAAGTGGCGCGCATCCATAAAATGACCCACCGCACCATTGTGCTGGTGACTCATGATATTGATGAAGCGCTGACGCTGGCCGACCGCATTGTGCTGCTTAACGACGGGCAGGTGGTGCAGCAGGGAACGCCGCTGGAGTTGCTGACCAAACCAGCGACGCCGTTCGTGCGCGATTTCTTTGGCGGCAGCGACATGGGCATTCGTCTGCTGTCGTTGCAGGATGTCAGTTCGCGTACCCGCCACGGCGAGCACTATACCGGCAGCCAGAAACCGCTGCGGGCGTCGATGAGCCTGAGTCAGGCGTTGTCTGCATTTGTCGCGCAGCAGGCTGCGCAGCTGCCGGTGGTGGATGAGCAGGGGCAACCGGTCGGCGTGTTGCATTTTGCCGATCTCACCGCGCAAAGGAGTGAGGCATGAAACGAGGTTTACGGCGGGTCATCACCGATCCCTTACCCTGGTTGTTCGCTTTATTGCTGGCGCTTATCTTCGGCATGACCTCGCTCGGCGGGGTGTTTCACTGGATGTTTCCGCAACTGAGCCGGCCGGTTTATCAGCAGGAAAGTTTTGCCTCGCTGGTGGCCGCGCATCTGATGCTGGTCGGCATATCCAGCCTGATTGCGGTGGTGATCGGCGTGGCGGCGGGGGTTGGCGTTACGCGCCCGGCGGGAAAAGAATTTCGCTCACTGGTGGAGACACTGGTGGCGATGGGGCAGACCTTTCCGCCGGTGGCGGTGCTGGCCGTGGCGGTACCGGTGATGGGGTTCAGCGAAAAACCGGCGATCATCGCGCTGGTCCTTTACGGCTTGCTGCCGATATTGCAGGGAACCATTGCCGGAATTGAATCCGTGTCTGCCTCGGCGCGGGAAATTGCCCAGGGTGTCGGCATGAGCCGCTGGCAGATGTTGCGTAAAGTGGAGATTCCGCTGGCGGCACCGGTGATCATCGCCGGGATCCGGACTTCGGTTATCATCAATATCGGCACGGCGGCGATTGCCTCGACGGTCGGCACATCGAGCCTTGGTTCACCGATCATCATCGGGCTGAGCGGCTTCAACACCGCCTATGTCTTGCAGGGTGCGGCAATCGTCGCGCTGCTGGCGATTTGCGTGGATATGCTGTTTGAACGCTGGAGCCGCTGGTTACACCGCTGGCAGCAGCGGTCAGCAGACGAATCAGTTCGCTGACGCAGAGGGTGGCGCAGGCACCACGGACGGGGCATCGTTATCGCTGACCGGTTTGGCGTCATCCTGAATAACCACGGCGTAGCCTGCAACCATCACGCCACCGATCGCGCCAATTGCCATCAGACCAAACAATGCGATAAATAATTTTTTGCCAAGCGAGTTCATGTGCAGTACCTCAGAAAATGAGTCGGGAATTATAAATTGTTTCGTTACCCCTGCAACACACTATTCATGCGGCGATTACTTTATCGCTGATCTCAGCGCATGTTTTGTCATATGCAGAAACTTTTTAGCAACATTTTGATGCGATCGCACAGATTTCCTTGCCGTTAATCAGGGCAATAGCGTTAACTGTCTGCCTTCGTTATCACGCTAATAAGTTACTCCTATGCCTTCAGTCTCCCGTTCCTTGCTGCCGTTAATCGCTGCTTTGTTTGCGCTGTATTTTATCTGGGGTTCTACCTATTTTGTGATCCGCGTCGGCGTGGAAAGCTGGCCGCCGCTGATGATGGCCGGTCTGCGTTTCTTTCTCGCCGGCTGTGTGATGTTCACTTTTCTGCTGCTGCGCGGGCATAAGTTTCCCGGTCTGAAACAGTGGCTGGCCGCCGGTGCGGTGGGTATTTTGCTGCTCTCGGTGGGCAATGGTCTGGTGACTGTCGCGGAACATATGCAGGTGCCGTCCGGCATTGCGGCGGTAATGGTGGCGACCGTGCCCCTGTTTACGCTGTGCTTTAGCCGCCTGTGGGGGATGCCGAACAGCCGTCTGGAATGGACCGGCGTGGGCATTGGCCTGTTCGGGATTGTGCTGCTCAATACCGGCAGCAATCTGGGGGGCAATCCGTGGGGCGCGGCGCTGATTCTGCTGGCCTCGATAAGCTGGGCATTCGGTTCAGTATGGAGTTCGCGTCTGCCGCTGCCAGCAGGCCTGATGGCCGGTGCGGCGGAGATGATTGTCGCCGGCGTGGTGTTGCTGATCGCCAGCCAGATAAACGGCGAGCACCTGGCCGCCACGCCTTCGCTGCACGGCTTTCTGGCGCTCGGTTATCTGATTGTGTTCGGCTCGATGATCGCCATCAGTGCGTACATGTTCCTGCTAAAAACCGTACGTCCGGCCCTCGCCACCAGCTATGCCTACGTCAACCCGATCGTCGCCGTTCTGCTCGGCATTGGCTTCGCCGGTGAATCCCTGTCACCGGTCGAATGGGTCGCGCTGGGGATTATCCTGTGCGCGGTGCTGCTGGTCACACTGGGGAAATTTGTCTTCGGACGAAGGAAATCGGTCATTAAGGAAGTGAAGGTTTAACCGAAAGCCGATGTGTTTTACTCCTCCCCTTTGCAGGGGAGGAGGCAGACCTATTTCTTCTCAAAGAACAACGTCACCCGCGCCACTTCTACGCCGAATTTTTTCAGCGAGGTGACGTTAAACAGGTGCTGTTCATCCTGCTGGTAAATCCAGTCATCGAACGTCAGGCGGTAGGTGCTGCCGCCTGATTTGACGTCCATCACGTAGTTCCAGTTAAACGCATTGCCCGCCGACTGGCCTTTTGCGGTGCCTATAATGTCGCCGGCGGTGCCGGTGTAGGTGCCGTCAGCCAGTTTGCGGATGTACCAGACGCGGGTCTGTTTCTCGCCATCGTCATAGACAAAATCTTCATGCAGCGTCAGGGTGTCGGCAACCACATCGCCGCGAATTTTCACCGCAAAACGCCGCGTTTGTTTGTGGGTGTAATCCTGCACCATGCCGTAAGCCACGCTGTCACCGCTGAAATAAGTGAAAATATCCAGCTTGGGTTGCGTCTGTGCGTAATCTTTGATGTCGGCGCTGCAACTGGTGAGTAACAGCACGCAGGCTGTCATCAGACCGAGAAAACCTTTGCGCAGAACAGAGCGGGAAACTGTCATAAAACCTCCGGTCGGATGAACCTTAATCTGACGCCGATGCGCCGATGAGCTTGCTGCGTAAATCAGGATACTGCGTGGCGGGAGAGAGCCAGATCGCCAGAAACGCATCGCGAAACGCCGGGCTGAAGGTGTCGCCGACGGGCGCTGTCATCACGCTGTTGGGGGCGCGGCTGTAAAACTGACCGCCTTTTTCAGTGGCGAGAAAGACGATCTGGCTGCCATTACTGACATCCGGCCAGGTCTTTTCAACGGCTTCCAGCCAGCCATTTTTTTGCGCCTCACTGTCGATGCCCAGTTTTTGCCACTGTTCTTCAGTGGCTTTGGTCAGCTCCTCGCGATCAATGCTGCGCAGATAATCAATAACCAGTGCCTGCGGCCATTTTTGCGCCTCATATTTCCCCCCCGGTGTCAGTAATGAGGAGTGATAAACCTCGAACGGCCCCCAGGTTAAAGTGGCGCGGCCAACCTGTTGCCACTGCGTCCAGGGCGTGGAGGCAAACGCAGAGAAGGAAAGCATCAGTGCCAGTGCTGCCGTTAACATACGTCTCATGGTCTTCTCCTGTGCAGTAAAACCGGCAGGCTGATAAGCGGCAGGAACACCGCCCAGCCCGCCGCCATCAGCAACCAGACGTGAGCGGGAGAGGCGAGAAGTTCCATCGCCCCCAGACGCATACCGATGAAATACGCCAGCGGGCCGCTGACCGCGCCGAGCGGGATCAGCCAGTACCAGGCGAACTGTAAATAGCCCAGAAGCCACAACCACCACGCGCTGAAACCCAGCCACAGCGCCATCATCCAAGGCGGGACGCCGGTCGAACCGGTGAACTCAAACAGCCCGAGAATGCACCAGACAGAATCAAGAATAATGCCCAGCGTGCAGGCCACCGCCACCCATAACCGGCGGCGTGACGGTGTAAACGCCAGCATCAGAAAACTGCTGATCAGCAGAAAAACAATAACGCGTTCGCGCCCCCACACGGCCAGTGTCCACCAGGCATCAAAGCCCAGCGTCAGCAGCCAGAAGCGCAGGGTGCTCATGCGCGCCGCTCGGCGATAAGCTGCACGGTGCTGATGGTGCGGGCGCGGAATCCGGCCTCGCAGTAGCACAGATAAAACAGCCACAGGCGGCGGAAACGTTCGTCCTGCGCGCCATCCAGCTGGGCATTCCAGTAACGTTGTACGCGTTCACGCCATTCATGCAGCGTGCGGGCATAGTCGAAACCAATGTCGAACAGATCGCGTACCACCAGGCCGGTGCAGCGGGTCATGGTGTCGTTCATGGCGGTGATGGAAGGTAAAAAACCGCCGGGAAACACGTAACGCTGAATGAAATCGACGTTGCGGCTGTAAGAGGCATAACGCTGATCGGCAATGGTGATCGCCTGAATGGCCATGCGGCCGTTCGGCTTGAGCAGGGCGTTGCAGCGTTTGAAAAAGGTTTTGAGGTAGCGTTTGCCGACCGCTTCGATCATCTCTATCGACACCAGTTTGTCGAACTGCCCGCGCAGCGCGCGATAGTCTTCAAACAGCACGGTGACGCGACCGGTCAGACCGGCCTTTTCAATGCGCTCACAGGCATAGTCGTACTGCTCGCGGGAAATCGTGGTGGTGGTGACCTGACAGCCATATTCACGGGCGGCGAATTCCGCCATCGCTCCCCAGCCGGTACCGATTTCCAGCAGGTGATCCCCTGCATGCAGGTGCAGCTGATCGCACAGACGACGCATTTTTGCTTCCTGCGCCTGTTCCAGCGTCATCTGAGGTTCCTGATACCAGGCTGACGAATAGAGCATTTTCTCATCGAGAAAACCCTGGTAAAAATCGTTGCCCAGATCGTAATGGGCAGAAATATTTTTGCGTGCCTGCGACGGACTGTTGCGGCGGAAAAAGTGGATCAGGCCGTTAAGCGGCGCGGTGACCCAGCTCAGGCGGGCCTCGAGCTTATCAACCAGTTTGAGGTTTTCCGCCAGCAGTTGCAGCACGGTGGTCAGATTGGGCGTCGTCCAGTCGCCGTCAATATAACTTTCACCCGCCGCAATGCTGCCGCCGAGCAAAACACGGCGGTAGGCGCGCAGGTTGTGTACTTCGATTTCCCCCTGCAGCGGCGCGGTCGGGTCACCAAAAAACAGCGAATTCTCGCCAGCTTCCCGCAGGGTCAGACCGGCACCCTGCAGCTGTTTTAACACGCCGAGGATCAGTGCGCGTGCAGCCTTGCTGCGCCGGTTCGTCGCCCCTTCGCGGGCGAGTTGCACTTCGGGTTGGCTCATGATCAGTCCTTATCAACAGGAGGATGAGAATAAACAGGTGCCCGTTTCAGCCACAGTTTTACCGCCTGCCAGTAAATGGTCAGGGCGGTTTTCGCGGTCATGAGGGGCAGTCGCCACAATTGCTTACGCAGCGCCTCGCGGGTCAGCGGCAGCGCCCTGAGCGACAGGGCAGCATCGAATTCACGTTCTTTGCGGTGATTTTCGATAGTGATGTGTAACTCTTTTCCGGGTGGGGTGAGACGCCAGTGATAGACCATGTCCATCGGATTAAAGGGCGACACATGAAAGGCTTTCGGCACCGGTTGCGAGCCGTCAGGGAGCACGGCGTAGGTGTGGCGTTCGTTCCAGGGCGTATTACGTACTTCGGCCAGCATCCAGCGCAAAATACCTGCCTTATCATACAGGTAGTAAAAATTGACCGGATTGAAATAGCAGCCGAAATAGCACAGCTGGCACAGCAACATCACCCGGCCATCCGGGCGTTCTCCGGTCAGTTCGGCAATCCGGTCCTGCGCTTTGGTTTTGATGTCGCCGCCGCCGAGATAATCTTTGCGGCGAAAGCTCGCCGCTGAAAACCGCTCAAGGCGGATGCCCACGGCGGGGAGTTGATCCAGCTCGTCAAGGTCGATCAGCGGCATGAAAATGTCGTAGTCGAAGCGGTGATCGACCGGCGTAAACCGGCGATGGCGCACCGTGCCGACGTACAGCGTGCTGTTCATGACGCGGCCTGCTCAGAGGTCCGTTGTTCTGCTTCACGGCTGAGTTGCAAATCCAGTTGCGCGACCACATCGCGGGCGCTGTTGACACCGTCTTCATGAAATCCGTTGTACCAGTACGCGCCGCAAAACCAGGTGCGGTGCTGGCCGTTAATGCGAAAACGCTGTTGCTGCGCGTGGTGACTTTCCAGATTGAGCACCGGGTGCATGTACGTGGTGCGGAAAAGCACCTTGCTTTCATCAATCGGCGTCAGCGGATTGAGCGAGACGCAGAAAGTGTGTGGCGCATCCAGACCCTGCAAGATATTCATGTTGTAGGTCACGCTGGCGCGGCGGGTGTGCGCCGGGCTGGTATCGCGCATATCGGCACGGGTGGAGGATTTCAGCGAATTAGGTAACTGATAATTCCAGCTCGCCCACGCGCGCTTTTCACGCGGCAACAGATGGGTGTCGGTGTGCAAAATCACGTCGTTGGCCTGGTACGGCAGCGAACCGAGTATGGCGCGTTCATCCGCCGTGGCGCTGTCGCCTAAAATCGCCAGCGCCTGATCGGAATGGCAGGCAAAAATCACCTGATCATAGGTTTCTTCGCCGCGCGCGGAGTGCAGCGTCACATCGTAAGTGCTGCGGGTGATGGCAGTCACCGGCGTATGGGTTCTGAGGGTCACGCTGCGCGGTAATTTTTCGTGCATCCGGCGGATATATTCCCGCGAGCCGCCCGGCACCACCATCCACTGCGGGCGGTTAGCCACATCCAGCAGGCCGTGATTGTCGAAAAAGCGCAGGAACATCGACAGCGGAAAATTCGCCATGTCGTTCAGGGAAGAGGACCAGATCGCCGCGCCCATGGGCAGCACATAGTGCAGGGCGAAAAACGGGGTAAAGCCGTTCTGATCCAGCAAGTCAGCCAGCGTATCTTCATCGTTATGCGCATTGAGCAGACGCGCCTTGCACAGTTTATTAAAGCGCAGAATTTCTAGGATAAACCGCCAGAACTGTGGCTTAAACAGGTTACGCCGTTGGGCAAAAAGGCTGTTCAGCGAGTGGCCGTTATACTCCATCCCGCTCACCGGGTTACGCACCGAAAAACTCATTTCGGTGGTCTGGCCTTCAATGCCCAGCTCTTTCAGCAGGGCAATAAAATGAGGATAGGTGCGGGTGTTGTAGACAATAAAACCGGTGTCGATGGCGTACTCTTTGCCGTCGCACACCACGTCCTGCGTGGCGGTGTGCCCGCCCAGCGTCGCCGCGGATTCATACACAGTAATTTCACAGTCAGGCTGACGCTGCGCCAGTAACCACGCACAGCTGAGGCCGGAAATACCGCTGCCGACGATCGCCACTTTTGTTGTCATCTTATCTCACCATTTTTCGGCTTAACCATTTTTGCACGCCCACCGGCAGCAATGCGGCCGCCTTCAGTAAATGGGCAAAAAGTGGCGGGAAGGCAATTTCACTGGCTCCGTGCGCCAGCTTTTTACGGATGTGCGCCGACGCCTGACTGACGGTGACCATCATCGGCATCGGAAAGTCATTGCGTGAGGTCAGCGGGGTATCGACAAAGCCCGGCTGGATCAGCGAAATGTGAATATTGCGCGACATCAGATCGACCGACAGCGAACGGGCGAGATACGCCAGCGCCGCTTTGGAGGCGCCATAGGCTTCGGCGCGGGGGAACGGCAGCAAGGAGGCGGTCGAACCGACCAGCGCCACGCGGCTGCCGGGCGCTAAACCGGGCAGCAGGGCATCGAGGCAGTTCACCGGCCCCATGAAATTAGTGTTGATGACCCGTGCGACTTTTTCAGCTTCCACCACGCCGTTATCCAGGTATTCACAGGTACCGGCGCAGAGGATCACCAGATCGGCCTGCACGCCCTGAAGTGCCTGACGCGTTTGTGCCAGATCGGTGATATCAAAACTCAGCGGGACGATAAGCGGGCTGTGCCCGGCAACGGCATCGAGTTTGCCGCCATCGCGGCCGCAGGCCGTGACTTCCCAGCCTTCATCAGCGTAATCCTGCGCCAGTTGCTGACCGATACCCGAACTGGCACCGGTGATCAGTACGCGGCGCATTATTTCAACCTGGCTTTGATGGCGCGAACGGCACCGCCGAGCATCGGGACGTGCTCGTAAATCATGGCACCGAGATCGTAATAATCGCGCTGATAAATGATGCGGTTTTCGGCAAGGCGTAAATGGCTTGCACCGTTAAGAGACATCGCCTGACCTTTTTTCAGTGAAGGGTGGGAATACTCCATACGCCAGAACAGCGACGCCTCTTCGCCCTGAATCAGCGGGGGCTGAATGTCAAAGCGGCAGTAATTCACTTTTTTGAGCAGTTGTGCGAAGTATCGCTCAAGGGCATCTACGCCGTCGTAATGGGAGACCGGATCGATAAACACCACGTGCGGGTGATAAATGCGCGAAAGCTGGGGCAGCAGGCTCATGTCCAGATGACGGTAGAATTCACACAGTCGCGTCAGGACATCGGCTGAAAGAGGGGGTTCAGGAAAATGTTTAATCATTATTTTTCCTTAAATTTGTGTATCGGAACAACCGTCTCATCATCGGCAACTGCACAGATTTCAGCCTCTTCGTGACTTCCTGTCTCAGCCGCCAGCAGCACCGATGCGCTGCCAAGCAGGTAAATTGTCAGACCCTGATCGACCCACTGCGCCATGCGTAAACGCTGAATTTGCGTCAGTTTTCCTTCCGCCCACAGGTAGACTTCATCGCACAGCACGTTTTCCAGATGCGGGTCTTCGAGATGACCGGGCAGAACCTCCACCTGCATCCCTTCTTCACACCGCACGATGGCTTCAAGCCACAATTCGGTGGTATCGATTGCGCCCCAGCCCAGCAGCGCAGCCCGCACCCCCGGACGTTTACGGGCGGCATTCATGCACATCACCGCATGTTCGATCACCAGGCCATCGAACAGACTGCGCAGGGTGCGCAGGCGGTGATCGCCGGGATTGAGCCGGGCGCGCAGCGGGCGAAATACATTGTTCACCAGCGCCGCAGCGGGATATTCGCGCCCGAGTTCAGTTATCACCTGACGCACTTTCTGGCTCTGGCCTCTTTGCAGGGCCGTCAGCAAACGGTGCTCGGATTCCGACCAGTCGCCTGACACCGCCTCAACTTTACCTTCCAGCAGGGATTTCACCTGACCGACCGGGATACCCCGTTCAATCCAGCCTAAAATGGTGCGGATGGTGTCGAGATCTTCATCATTAAACAGCCGATGGCCGCCTTCGGTACGCTGCGGTTTGAGCAGGCCATAACGGCGCTGCCATGCGCGAAGCGTGACCGGGTTGATACCACAAATGCGAGCAACCTCGCCGATGCTGTAAAGTGACATGTGTTGGCCCAAATATTCATAAAACTAATGTTAACTCTAGCGTCTCGTCGCAAAGTTGTACAACTTTATTATTTTTGTACAACTTACCTAATACTAACGGATTACATTATATTAACTTGCCTGTTTCCCTGATAAGAGATAATTTCCCTGTATTGAGAAATCAGGCGGGGTAATGAAATGGAGAACGGGCAGGAAAGTCACGATCTGCGCCTGGCAGAAAGGCTGGCGGAATTACGCATCGCACAGGGCTGGTCGCTGGAGTCTCTGGCGCAGCGCACGGGGATCAGCCGGGCAACGCTTTCAAGGGTGGAGCGGGCAGAAACCAGCCCGACGGCGTCTGTGCTGGGTAAACTGAGTGCGGCCTACGGGCTGACCACCTCACGGCTGCTGATGGCGCTGGAAGATAATCCGCCAGAACTTATCCGCGCCGCACAGCAACCGGTCTGGCATGACCGCGAAACCGGCTTTGAGCGCCGTTCTGTGTCTGCACCGGCGCCGGGATTTCGCGCGGAGCTGATTGCCGGGCATCTTAAAGCCGGTGCCACGATTGTCTACGATTCACCGCCGGTTGCGGGTCTTGAGCAGCACATCTGGATGCTGGAAGGGCTGCTCGATTTCACACTGGATACGCGCAGTTACCGGCTCGAACCGGGCGACTGTCTGCGTTTTCATCTTCATGGTTCCTCCTCTTTTTATGTTCCGGGCCCGGCCGATGCGCGTTATGCCATCGTTATCACCCGTCCTTAAACTCTGTCAGAAATAAGGCTTAACTCTATGCAAAGTGTCAGTGAAGTAGTGATCAGTGAAGTGCAGGGCGGTGCATTGACGGTGGACGATCTGGAGACGTTAGCCGATACGCTGATGCAATCCGTCGCGCTGGGGGCGAGTATCGGTTTTGTACTGCCGTTTGGGTTTGTGCAGGCGCAGGCGTTTTGGCAAAAGTTGTTACCCGCTTTCGAGCTTGGGGAGCGGCGTTTGCTGGTGGCGCGGCTTGACGGGATCATTGTCGGAACGGTGCAACTGGTGGTTGATCAGCCTGCCAACGGCGCACATCGGGGCGATATCGTCAAACTGATGGTGCATCCCGACGGACGTCGCCGGGGCATTGCCCGCCAGCTGATGGCCTGGGCAGAAGCGCTGGCGCGGGTGGAAGGGAAAACGCTGCTGGTGCTCGATACCGTTACCGGCAGCCCGGCGCAGACGTTATATGAGGATCTCGGTTTTGTGCTGAGCGGCACAATTCCGCATTACGCGATGTCCACCACGGGGATTCTGGAATCCACGAGTGTGATGTATAAGGTGCTGGTTTAATCAAGGTCAAGTTCAAGTTCAAGTTCAAGTTCAAGTTCAAGGTCGTGGGCGTCGGCCCACACCGACTTGGGGGGGGCTTATCGCCGCCACCCCCAAGACCCCCAGGCTCTTTCACCGCGCGCTGCCGCTCGCTGGCTATATTTCAGCACCCCCGGCGATTGCCGCAAAATCCCGCTGCTGCGCAGTCCCCTCCCGTCGGGTTCCAACCCGCGCAAAAAACGCGCGGTTTTCCACCACTCCTCCGGCGTGATTTTTGAGCGCGGCTGGGAATTTTTAGGTCGAAACCTCACCCTTTTTGATTCTTTGAAAATCAAAAGCGGTCAGGAGTTTTCAGGTCGTCACCTCATCTTCTCAGATTGGTTTTTTTTGAGAGTTAGATGGCGCGCTCAAAAATCTGGCCGACCGGGGGTTCGAGACGCAGGGCTCGAATCCCGCGGGGAGGGAACCGCGCAGCGGCAAGATTTTGCGCCACATTCGGGAGTATCAGATCATGTCCGTCGACCCAGCGGCAGCGCTGGTTTAAAAAAAGCGAGGAGAGTGCAGAGAGGAAAAGCAATTTCCTCTCTGCTCGGTTTCGGCGCGAAAAGCCAGGTGAGCACCGCTATTGAAAAACCGAAATGTTCACGGTTTTGACCAGACCGTATCCGATATCTAATATCCGATAACCAATTTTACTCCGGCAACAGCCCCCTAAACCCCTGTGTCGGATCATTACCTTCAACTTTCCGCTTATCCTGCCACAGGTTCATCCGCGATCTGAGTGAGCCGTTAAGCTCATCATGCACCTGCTTAGCCGCTTCAGATTCAGGATTCAGCTCCAGTACAAACTCCATAAATTTACCGGCGATGTAACGATTTTTCTTAACGCCGGTGCCGGTCAGCCACGCCATGCCGAGGGTATAGGCCGCTTCGGCGCGATCGGGATGATCTGCGTTGTGCAAAATCTCCGGCAACCACTGCTCGGCCGCCTGACGTTTTTGGGCGTCTGAACCGTTATCAAGGGCACAACTCGCGCGCCAGTAGGCGGCAGATAAATGCCCCGCATCCATCGCACGCTGATACCACTGCATTGCCTGCTCGTAATCGGGTTCACCACCGAGGCCTTCGCGCAGGGCGTTTGCGCAGGTAAACATCGCCGGAACCATGCCGGAACGTGCTGCGCTCAGCACACAATCCATGGCGTTGCTGTCGTTGTGATACTGCGCGGGGACGTCCTGATGCCAGGTGTTGCGATAGAAAAAATACAGCTCATAACAGTGGATGGCGCTGCCGTGACGCGCCATTTCGGTCATCAGGAAATGCGCTGCATCCAGATCGTCATTGATCGCCATATCGTGTGCCAGCGTCACCAGATCTTTTGCGAAACGATCGTCGCCGGATTGCTGCATCAGCGACCAGGCGTGATCCATCAGCCCTGCGCACAGTTCCGGTTTTGCCGGTAAGCCGTATAAACCGTATCCGAGCGCGGCGGCGGCAAAGGCCACCAGCGTCGGGTGAGTCGCCTGGCTGAGGGCGCGGGTCAGCAGCGCCGTCAGCACCGGCATGCCTTCTTCGTGGCCGTTCGCCAGCACCGCACGGGAAATAAACATCGTGGCGAAATCTCCCGGCATGGCCTGCGGGCTGACGGCAAACAGTTCCTGATAGACGGCTAAACCTGCCTGATCGTCATCCTGCCAGTAGGCCACGCAGATTCCGGCCAGATCCAGCAGGCGGATACGCGTGGCCGGATCAAGAGACTGCGCGAGGAGTCCGGCAAGACGCTGTTGTAACTCAAGGGCGCGGGGCGAATCGCGGTCGGCGATATCCCCGGAGAGCGCATCGCACAGGGCGTTGGCGCGAAACTGATTACGTTCTTCTTCGCTGAATTCCGCACACAGCGGGCTGTCGATGATTAACATCTGCTGTTCATCGCTGCCGCCCCAGAAGGCGGAATGGAAAAGCAGATAAGACTCCATGGTGCCGACGTCGGCATGACGCACGGACATCGCCATGCGCAGCCAGTGATCCACCGGTTCTTCATCCGGTTTGCGGGTGTCCTGCAACGCCACCGGTAACGTCTGCGGCCACTGTGTCGCCGGTTCGAATCCGAGCGCATGAATGTGGGCGACGCCGGCCTGCCAGATTTCGCTGCCCTGAATCGAAAACTTCTCATGCAAGGGCAGCGGAACTTCACCGGCAAACAGAGATTTTAGCCAGTAGGGTTCACCGAATCCGCCGCTGAGATTCATCATATGGCGGAAGGCGTGCGTCGGGCGCTGATGCAATTCTGTCGCACGTAAAAAAGCCAGCACGGCGTAATCACAGCACAGCTGAGCACCGAGCCACTGGTGATCTTCCACTTCCTCACCGGCCGCTGTCTGGCGAATCAGCCAGGCGTTTTCATGCCAGACCATGCCGAGCAAAACGTGGGCGTGGTAACTCTGCGGACATTGCTGCGCCCAGTCGCTGAGAATTTCCAGCGCATTAAGCGGTGGAGTCTCGCTGCCGGTAAATAAGGTTGCGGGATGCATCAGCAGCCCATACACGGAATCCCCTTCAGTCTGATTCTGCCATCCACGCATCAGTGACAACAGCCACTCGTCGAGTTTCAGAAAACGGCGGGTTGCCAGCAGCATTCTGGCTTTGGATAGGGTGTCGGACTGATCCTGGTGCGGCATGAGTTTCCCTGAACGGTTGAGGAGCCTGAACTATCGTATAAAGAAGGTATTACGTGGCAACGCAGTCTAACGTTGTTATGCGCACAGGTCAGCGAGATTGCTCTGACTTTAGGTAGATCCCTTCATGCTTGCCGTGGCGAGGAGGCGGTGTCGCGTCCCGCAGCGGAAATTATGCTGGCTATAGTAACGGATCCGCTCCTGAGTGACGAACAAACCCTGCACAATTTAACGCTGAATAAACCGGCATTATTCCCGGTCTATTTCGGTATTTAGATATCGAATATTAATTAAATGGCTGTCTGAAATAAGGAGAAAGAGTGAATTAATTATGGAGGAAGAATGTCAATATGTGTAATAACCACCCGCGTTTAATATCACGCCACGCAACCATTAATCTGGAAGCAAAAAAAAACCGACCACAAAGGGCCGGCTGTTGTTTCCACAAAACGGGGGATGAGGGTAATTCAATAACAAATAATGATGATAGCGAGAAGAAGTATATATTATTGCTTGGCGTTTGCTTTATCACTTAGTGCGGTAATTATTTGGACTAAAGCAATGATTTAATTGAATTAAATTCTAATTTAGCTTTGCGTGCTTTAATTTAACAAAAATAAACAGACGTAAATTGCCTCTTTTTTAATATTTTGTCACGTCTATCAATAAATAAGAAATGTCTTAACTAACTTCGTATCATTTTCTTTCTGGCTTATTCGTCGTTATATCCAGAGAATGGGGTTGCCATGTCGGGCCAACAATTCTTAAAAAAGTTTTACCTCAGTAAAAAAGAAAAAACGATACTTTACATTCAGTGGCGCGGCTCGACACCTATCGAGGATAAATATAATGAAACTCCGTATTCTTTCGCTCATGATCCCTGCGTTATTGGTCGCAGGATCAGCCAGTGCGGCAGAAGTTTACAATAAAGATGGCAACAAACTGGACCTCTACGGTTTAGTTGACGGTTTACACTATTTTTCCAACAACGCGGGTTCTGACGGCGATCAGAGCTACATCCGTTTAGGCTTCAAAGGCGAAACGCAAATCACCGACCAGCTGACCGGCTACGGTCAGTGGGAATATCAGGTTCAGGCTAATCAGGCAGAAAGCTCTGACGATGGCGATCGCGCATTTACCCGTTACGGGTTTGCGGGTCTGAAATTTGGTGATATGGGGTCATTTGATTACGGTCGTAACAACGGCGTGCTGTATGACGTGGCCGCCTGGACCGACATGCAGCCTGAGTTCGATGGTTCCACCTACGGCGCGGATCAGTTCCTGTTCCAGCGTACTAACGGCGTCGCGACCTACCGTAACGATAACTTCTTCGGCATGGTGGATGGCCTGCACTTTGCCCTGCAATATCAGGGTAAAAACGACAGCGGCGGCGGTGAGCCGGGTACCCGTGATGTGCTGACGCAGAACGGTGACGGTTACGGCATGTCTCTGAGCTACGATATTGGCGCAGGCGTCAGCGTGGCGGGTGCCTTCTTTAACTCCGACCGTACTGACGAGCAGAATTCCGCACCGGGCATTATGGGCGAAGGTAAAAAAGCGGAAGGTTACACCGGGGGTCTGAAATATGACGCCAACAATGTGTACCTGGCGGCGATGTTCACTCAGGCATATAACGCTTCCCGCTTCGGTTCTACCGATTCAGAAGCTTACGGTTATGCCAACCAGTCTCAGGCGTTTGAAGCCTACGCCAGCTACCAGTTCGACTTTGGGCTGCGTCCGTTCGTGGCGTATAACCAAACGCGCGGTAAAGATTTAGGCACAGACCGTCTGGGCAACAACTATCAGGATCAGGATCTGGTGAAATTTGTCGATCTGGGCGCGAGCTACTACTTCAACAAAAATATGTCGGCCTACGTTGATTACAAAATTAACCTGATCGACAGCAGCACCTTCACCGATAACGCCGGTATCAATACCGATGACGTGACGGCGGTGGGTCTGGTGTATCAGTTCTAAGCGTGCCTTTCTCAGACACAGAATGACGCTCAGGATGATAAAAAAGCAGTGAAAGCGTGAGAAAAGCGCGGCCCTTACCGGCCGCGTTTTTTTATGGGCGCTGAACTACCGGGGCTGCCCGGTAAAAGCCACCAGCGTGGCTTTGAGCATGGAAAGCACTTGCGGGATGTTGCGGTTGATTTGAGCGGTCACAATGGCGCCGTCGGTTATCATCGCAATGGTCTGAGCGCTGAATGCACGCTCCGCGCTTTCAGGAAGACAGGCCGCGATGGCATCGGCCATCTGCTGTTTATGGCTGGCCGCGACGTCGAGCACCTGCGGCAGCGGTTCCGAAAATTCCAGGGCGCTGTTGATAAACGCACAACCGCGAAAATCCTCAGACTCAAACCATTCGGCCAGCGTTGCCGTCAGCGCCAGCGGAAAATCGCCGGCACACGCGTCCATTTCCTGCGCCAGTTTTGCCTCAAACCACGTCATCCACCGTTCATGCCGGTAATCGAGAAATGCGCTGACCAGCAGATTCTTACTGGCAAAATGACGATAGAACGTCACCTTGGTCACCTCGGCTTGCCTGATGATGAGGTCAATCCCCGTGGCGCGGATCCCTTCGCGGTAAAACAAGTCATGGGCGGTCAGTAAGATGCGGTCACGGGCGGGCAGGGCAGAACGATCGACAGACATTGAAAAAACCTCTGGAAATGAATGCATCGATTGTAGACAACTCTGTCTACATGCGCTAGGCTTTTGTGTAGACAGAGTTGTCTACATCCTTTCTTCCACATGAGGTACTTATGTTAACTAAACCGCCGTTACCCCCCTTTAGCCGTGAAAGCGCAATCGAAAAAATCCGTCTGGCGGAAGATGCCTGGAACAGCCGCGACCCGGTGCGGGTCAGCCAGGTTTACTCGGCGGATACCCGCTGGCGAAATCGCAGCGAATTCGTGAACGGGCAGGATGCCGTGGTGGCTTTCTTACAACGTAAATGGGCCAAAGAGCTGGAATACCGGCTGATCAAAGAGTTATGGGCGTTTGACGGTGCGCGGATTGCGGTGCGTTTTGCTTATGAATGGAAAGATGATTCGGGTAACTGGTTCCGCAGTTTCGGTAATGAGAACTGGGCGTTCAACGAGCAGGGACACATGTTTGAACGTCACGCCTGTATCAATGATTTACCGATTCAGGAAAGTGAACGCAAATTCCACTGGCCGCTGGGGCGCAGGCCGGATACGCATCCGGGCCTGACGGAGATGGGTTTTTAACAGCCTCAGGCTGATTTCTGGTGGATCAGATGCAGCGGCGGAGAAACATCGAGTTTGATGTCGGGGTTTTGGCGGAATTCATGCGGCGTTATATTAAAACGCTTGCGGAACATGTAGGTGAAATGCGACTGCGAGCCGAACCCGAAATCCATTGCGATATCAAAAATCGGTGTTTCACTGCTGCTCAGCTGATAAACAGCACTCGCCAGACGACGTTCCCTGATGTACTTCCCCAGAGAAATGCCCGTCGATTCCTTGAACAGTTTTTGCATGTGCCAGAGCGAATAGCCGGAGTACTCAGCCAGTTCTTCCAGATGGATCACACGGCCCAGATGGCCTTCGATCCATTTGCTGAGTGCGCTGACGATTGCGAGATGAATGTCTTGAGCCATAACCAGTCTGTATTGATGTCGAATAGGCCTATTATACACGACTTAGCGATGATGGCGTGGCAGGTCTTGCGGATGAGAAGGGTTCACAAAAATGGCCCGCAGATCAGAACTGCGCGTGCAGCCTGACGGGCCATGATTTACCGCAACAGCATCCAGTGAATTAATCTGGCAATGCCATCGTCCAGAAGTACGATCCCGACGAGAATAAGAACGATCAGAATAATAAAGTTCTTACGGGTTGGCATAGGGATACCTCAGTTACCAGGGGCCGCTGCCCTGCATATTCAGCGCAATAACACCCATACAGACCACTACAAATACCAGCAAAACGATAAATAGCCGCTTCATTCTTTTCTATCAGAGCCTGAGCTCTTCCTCCAGCGTGGGGCTAACCTGCAAATGACGTCACTTCTGTGCTGAAAACCTGTGTGTTTACCAGCATCAGTTTTACCAACAAATCACGCGCACGTTAACCCTATTTACCGCACAAATCCAGTGACAGCGCTGCTGCGGCGCTATCCCTCGGTGGCCGGACGTCTCACCAGATCGGTTTTCTGACCGCCGTTAATGACAGTGGTCGGCGGCGTTTCAGGCACCAGCGCATCCGGGGCGATATTCATGTGATTGAGGACTTCGCCCATGATTTGCCCGAATATCGGGCCAGCCACTGAACCCCCGAAGTGTTTACCGGCCTGCGGATTGTTGACCATCACCACCAGCGCCACGCGCGGATTACTGGCCGGTGCGACACCGGCCGTATAGTTGATGTAGCCGCCGTCATATTTGCCGCTGCTGCCCATTTTTTCTGCCGTACCGGTTTTGATCGCTAAACGATAACCAGGAACCGCGGCACTGAGGCCGGAGCCGCCGGGCAGGGCGTCGCTTTCCATCATATGAATGACGGTTCTCACCACGTCAGCAGACATGATCCGGGTACCCAGTACCGGAGGCGTCACTTTGGTGATCGACAGCGGGCGATAAATCCCTTCTGAGCCAATCGTGGCGTACTCGCGGGCGATTTGTAGCGGCGTCACGCGCAGGCCATAACCGAACGAGAAGGTGGCGCGCTCGATGTCTGCCCAGCGTTCACGGTGCGCCGGGAAATAACCGCTGCTTTCGCCGCCGATACCCAAGTCTGTGGGTTTGCCCAGCCCGAACGACTGGTAGAGTTGCACCAGCACGTTGGCCGGCATTGCCAGAGCGATATGGGACACCGCGATGTCGCTGGATTTTTGCAAAATACCGGTGATGGTCAGGGCAGGCCAGTGGCCGACGTCTTTGATCAGGTGGCCGTTAACGGTGTAGGGGTGGGTATCGAGAACGGAATCAGGGCGGATCATCCGCCGTGCCAGACCGGCCATCACCACCAGCGGTTTCACGGTAGAACCTGGCTCGAAGCTGTCACTGATGGCGACGTTACGCATGTCTTTGACCGCGACACCGGCATAGTTGTTCGGGTTGTAGGAGGGGAACGACGCCATCCCTAAAATTTCGCCGGTATTGACGTCCACCAGCACGGCGGCGCCAGATTCCGCCTGGTTGAGCAGAACGCCGGTGCGCAGACGCGAGTAAAGAACGTACTGCATAAAGCTGTCGATGCTCAGATTGATGGTCGGCGGTTGTTGCGGAGCGACCTCTTTGAGCACGCCAATGACGTTACCGTGGCGATCCTGACGGTATTCACGCATTCCCGGCTTGCCTTCCAGCAGCGCATTGAACCCTTTTTCGATGCCGTTCAGCCCTTCATTGTCGGTGCCAACCACCCCGACCAGGTTGGCCGCGGCTTCGCTCATCGGGTAGTAGCGGCTGTCATCGTGAATACTGCTGATGCCGCCGAGATGCAACTGACCGATATCTTCGGCAATGCCTTCTTCAATTTTGCGACCAAGGTAGACAAAGCGGCGCTGCGGATCGCTGTTGATGGTTTGCTGCAACTGCGAAAGCGGCATATTGAGCGCAGAGGCCAGATATTGCCATTTCGGACTGTTCAAATCGCTGTGCAATTCGAGGATGCGGAACGGGTCGGCCACGATGTCTTTCGATGCGACGCTTAACGCCAGCGGGTGGCCGTTACGGTCGGAGATCGTGCCACGTACGGCAGGAATGACGTTGGAACGCAGCGAGCGGGAGTCGGCTTCTTTCTCGAGCATCGGCTGATTCAGCAGCTGTAAATATCCCACCCGGCCAAGCAGAAGTGCCATACAACAGACGATGCCCAGACAAATCAGCGCAAAGCGCTTGGCATAAAAGTGGGGTTGGGCGCTGGATTTTTTTGAGCTCGGTGGCATGGCGGTTTCGCAAAGTCATGAATGCATTTGAAGCGAAAAGCGAGGAGGCGGGGACAATAAAAACCGGATAATTCTCTCCAGTCTGTACCCAATATAATGCGACTCATCGCTCTGATTGATAATGAATTTCGTATATCACCGACATCTTATATTAAGCCAAAGGCATGGATTGTTTATTTCAATTGCGCTTTGTAAGCAAGTGCAACGGCAAAGCCCGTTTTTATTCCACCGACAGCCATTCATCCGCTTCTTCGAACATTTCCTCTAACATTTGATTTAATTGTGAGCGTTCCTGCTTACTGGCCCCGTGGGTATTCAGGCCGTTCGCCTGCATAGGCTTCACTTTGACTTCCGCGTCAGGAAACATTCGGTGAACACGTTTCGCCAGCTCGGCTTCAATTTTTTCACTGGCGTTTGGGATGCCGGAGACATTCCGTTTGTCAAAAATCAGTTCAACCCGCATAACTTTCCTCGTGATTATTGTGTGTGATTAACTGGCTAAATATACAGTAACTGACCGGTCTGCTCTAGCGATTTTTGACCCTGGAGGTGGAATCAGATTCACCTTTTTCAGCGTAAATTCATGTAATTCGCCAACCATAACCCTTGTGAATGTTTTCCTGGCCGCTAGAATGGCGGCGAACTGTACGAGGGAAATGTGGATAAACAACGGCGTTCAGCACTGATTTTCTTTTGCCTGGCCTGTCTCGTCATACTGACTTGTATGACGCAGCGCATTGCCGGGCTGAACGCGTTATCTGCCATTTTGAATCAGCCTCTTGTGACGCAACCCACGTCTTCTGCACTGGCTGAAAAGCCTGCCGGGGTGGAAACCCTCCCCACACCCTGCGAACTGAGCAGTAAATCACTGCTTTCTGTTCCGCCTCTCCTCCTGGAATTTGCGTTGCTGGCGCTGAGCCTGCTGCTGGCCTTTTTGTCACGCGGCACGATGGCAGCCATTCGCTTACGTCTCCCCGACGCCGTGCCGGTGCCCCGATTGCGGGTGCATCTGCGGCTGTGCGTTTTCCGGGAATAAAAATACACCTGCGTTGTTCAACGGAAGGTGACCTTTTTATTTTTGGAGAAAATCTATGCGAAGTTTATTCAGGGCGGCGTTTGGCTGCTTTCTGATGCTCTGGCTGCACGCCGGAACAGCAGCCGATTCCGGCTGGCTGCAAAGTCCGCAAAATACACATGCCAGGGTGCGTTTACAGGCGCAGCCTGCGGATGGCATGGCCGGCGAAACCCGAATGCTGCTGTCGGTCAGTCTGGGAAAAGGCTGGAAAACCTACTGGCGCTCGCCCGGTGAAGGGGGCATTGCGCCGTCCGTCAGCTGGGAAAGCGAGGCTGTCGCCGGTGCCGTGACCTGGTTCTGGCCGACGCCGTCGCGGTTTGACGTGGCGGGCATCACCACGCAGGGCTATCACGATAACGTCGATTTGCCGCTGATCATCAGCGCTCAGGTGCCTGAGAAACTTGCCGGTACACTGACGCTGCCGGTGTGCAGCAACGTCTGTATTCTGACTGATTTTCCCTTCAGCCTTGAGCCCGGCGCGGGCGCTGACCGTGAGGATTTTGCCCGCCAGTTTGCCATCGCAATGGGAAAAGTGCCTATTGCACAAGGGCTGACAGACCGCGCCTCGGCAGGTTATCGCACGGGCAGCCTGCTGATTTCTGCTCATCGCGAGCAGGGCTGGCAAAACCCTGAGCTGTTTATTGATACGCTCGACGGCAGTGCGTTTGGTAAGCCGGTCGTGAAGGTGGACGGGGCGCAGTTACAGGTCACGCTGCCGGTGACTGACGAGTGGGGCGATGTGGCCGGGGATCTGCGCGGCAAAAGCGTCAGCGTGGTGCTGGCAGACAGCGGCCTTGCCCAGCAGCTTAACCTGAACGTCGGGGCGCTGCCCGCGCCCGCAGGCCGCGGTGCGGTGCTGTGGCAGATCGCGCTGATGGCGCTGGCGGGCGGATTTATTCTCAATCTGATGCCGTGCGTGTTGCCGGTGCTGGGGATGAAACTCGGCACAATTTTGCAGGTGGAACACCGTGACCGGCAACGCGTCCGGGTGCAGTTTCTGGCCTCATCCGCCGGGATTATCACGTCGTTCCTCGCGCTGGCGTTACTGATGACGGTGCTGCGCGCCACGAATCAGACGCTGGGGTGGGGCATTCAGTTTCAGAACCCATGGTTTATCGGGCTGATGGTGACGGTCACCGCGCTGTTCACCGCCAATCTGCTGGGCCTGTTTGAGATCACGCTGCCTTCCCGCCTGACCACGCGGCTGGCGACGCAAAAACGCAGCGGTTTAGCCGGTCATTTTGCCGAAGGCGCCTTCGCCACCTTGCTGGCAACGCCGTGCTCTGCGCCGTTCCTCGGCACCGCCGTGGCTTTTGCGCTGGCGGCTTCGTTGCCGGTGTTGTGGGGATTATTTCTGATGCTGGGAATGGGCATGAGCCTGCCGTGGCTGATGATCGCCCTCTGGCCGGGGCTGGCGTTGCGGCTTCCGCGCCCTGGCCGCTGGATGCTGCGTGTGCGGATGGCGCTCGGTGCGCTGATGCTCGCGGCCTGCCTGTGGCTGCTCAGCCTGTTGCAAAACCATCTGCCCGAACGCGGGGCAATGGTCATCGCCGGGGTTCTGCTGCTGATACTGGTGGTGGCCAGCGCACGTCGTTATGGCCTGCGCGCTGCGGCAATCGCCAGCGGTGCCGGGCTGGTGGTGGGGCTGGCGCTCTTCTTCAGCCTCTCCTGGAACGCCGGTATCCACCCCCCGCGGGATGAAATTCGCTGGCAGCCGCTGTCAGAGCAGGCGATTCGTGATGCGCTGGCAGAGAAAAAAGTGGTGTTTGTGGATGTTACCGCTGACTGGTGTGTGACCTGTAAAGCCAATAAATACAATGTCCTGCTGCGTGATGATGTGCAGCAGGCGCTGACGGACAAACAGGTCGTCGCCCTGCGCGGTGACTGGAGTTTGCCATCGCCCTCCATCAATGAATTTTTGCAAAAGCGCGGCAGCGTCGCCGTACCCTTCAATCAAATTTATGGCCCGCAGCGGCCTGATGGCGAGATTCTGTCGCCGCTGCTGACCCGCGAAGCCGTGTTAAAGGGGCTGAAAAATGCCCAGGGAACTGAATAATGAAAATGTTAATGCTGATACTGATGATGGTGATGTCGCCCGCTGTGCTGGCGATGACGCCGGAAGAGACGCTGTTCAACAATCCGGCCACGCCGCACTTTGGTGCCAAAAATCCCCGGCTGACGATCGTGTCATTTACCGATTACAACTGCCCGTACTGCAAACAGTTTGATCCGCTGCTCGCACGCGTCGTGAAGGAAAATCCGCAAGTGGCGGTGGTGATCAAGTTGCTGCCTTTTCGCGGTGCCAGCTCGATCATTGCCGGTCGCGCGGCGATGACCGTCTGGGAGCAGCATCCGGACAAGTTTCTGGCTGTACATCAGCGCCTGATGTCCAAAAAAGGGCCGCATGACGAGGCCAGTGCCGTGGAGGCGGTGAAAAGTGTCGGACTGGCGCCGATCACCGTTACGCCAGCCAGTTATCTTGAGCTGAAAACCAACGTGGAAATCGCGGAAGTGCTGGGCATTCAGGGGACGCCAGCCACGATCATTGGCGATCAGCTGGTGGCGGGTGCGATCAGCTGGGAAGATCTGAACAAACTGGTGAAAGAGCAGCTGGCGAAGGCACAACATGACAAAACTTAAGCGCCGGTTACGCGAAGGGGCGGTGATGGCGCTGCTGATCCTTGCCGTGACGTCCGGCATGGATTTTCTGCGGGCGCCGCAGGCTCCGGCGAATTTCGGCAATCAGGCCCTGCAAACTCTGGAGGGGCAACGCATCACGCTGCTCGAACAAAGCCAGCAGCGGCCGCTGCTGGTCTACTTCTGGGCGACGTGGTGCGGGATCTGCAAGATGACCACGCCGGGGGTGGCAACGCTGGCGCAAGAGGGCGGGAATGTGATCACCGTGGCGCTGCGTTCGGGCGATGCGGCAAAAATTCAGCAGTATCTGACCGCGAAACATTCCGTCATGCCGGTGGTTAATGATCCGCGCGGCGAGATCTCGTCGCAGTGGGATGTGGGCGTGACGCCGACGTTTGTGATCATCAGCAAAGGCGAGGTGGTCAGCACCACCACCGGCTGGACGTCTTCATGGGGGCTGAAAGCCAGACTATGGTGGGCGGGGCTGTAAACCGCCCGCGCCACTGACAAACAAAAAGGCCTTCACTGACGCATCGGTGAAGGCCTTTTTCTCAACGCAGGCTAATCAGTTAGCCAGGAAACGTTTCTCGTCTGTCAGTACCTGCAGCAGCAGGCTGAGTTCAGGTTTCTGATCTTTAATGTGTTTGCCGTTGGCGTCGAAGGCGCGGTAATCCCCGTCGCTTTCCAGTTCCAGCGTCTGGTCCGGCGTGGTAATGACCAGCGTGCCATCGTCACTGGTGGTCACCCAGTTGTGGCGACGTTTCGCAGCAAACAAATCTTCACCCTGCGAGTAATCCGCCGGCGATGTGGTGACGTGCAACAGGCGCTGCATCAGCGTGGTCATCACATCGGCATGTGCCGTCAGCTTATCGATATTCTGTGCCGGTGTGCCCGGCCAGTGAATGATCAGCGGCACCTGCAACTGCTGGCGGTTCATGGCATTGCCTGAACCCCAGGTACCGTTCTCATTGAATTCAATGCCGTGCGACGCGGTGATCACTACCACGGTTTTATCCAGCTCACCGCGATCTTTTAGCGATTGCAGGATAGCCGTGATTTGCTGATCGACGCTTTGCGCGCCGCGCTGGTAACGGTGAATAAAGGTATTCCCCACCGGCACGCTGTCGCCGTTCTGACGCAACGAAGCACTGATGCCGTTCAGATTCACGTAGGAGAACCACGGGCCATTGCCGCGCACGTTCAGCCATTGTTGCCACTGCGCCACCGTCTGTTGATCGGACTGTTTCACCGGCGCTGGCAGCGTAAAGTCGGTCAGTAATGCCTGACGGTACAGCGGATTATCAAAGCCGTCGGAGGCAAACAGGCCAAACTCGTAGCCCTGCTGTTCCAGCGAGGTCACCAGCGCAGAAGGTTTACGGGCAGCGAGAATGCCCTGCATATACGTCGGCGAGATGCCGTAGAACAGGCCGAACTGGCCGGTATCATCACGATTACCGGAGCTGAAATGCTGCTCAAAACGGATGTTCTGTTTGGCAAAATCGTTCAGTGCAGGCATGTCCTTATCCAGCGTGGAAGTATGCACGCCGTCCAGCACCACCATCAGAAGATTGTATTTGGTGCCGGTATTGCGGAACGTGATGCTGTTGAGCGGGTATTCCACCGCCAGCGCTTCCGGATTTCCCTGCTCGATAAGGCGCCGCTGGTACTCTTCGGCGTTCAGCAGACCATGTTTTTCAAGGAATTTGCGCGCGGTCATCGGGTAAGAGAGCGGCAGATTTGAACGCTGCATGGTGATCGGGCGATAGAAATTGGCATCCGCCCAGATATACATCAGGTGCGAAGCAAAGAAGCTGACGATAAACAGCACGACGATGGGTTTGGCAAAATTGCGGCGGTTGAGGCTGCGCAGCTTTTGCCATGCCCAGGTACCGAACAGCATTTCGAGCAGGAAAATCACCGGCACGGCAATAAACATCAGCTGCCAGTCGCGCGCCATCTCGCCCCGTCCGGGGTTGACGACCAGTTCCCAAACCACAGGATTGATGTGCAGGTGGAAACGGGTAAAGACCTCGGTATCCACCAGCACCAGCGTAAGCCCGGCAGTCGCCAGTATCGCTGACAGGAACCGCAACAGCCTTTGCGACATCACCACGAAGGTCAGCGGGAAGATGATCAGCAGATAGGCGGCGAAACCGATAAAACTGAAATGCCCAAGCCAGCTGACCAGCGCGTAAATGCGCCCTTGCAGGGAAGAAGGCCAGTCAGAAACAAACAGGTAGCGGCTGCCGATCCCAAGAATGAGCAGGATATTAAACAGGGCGAACCAGTGCCCCCAGCTGATCATCTGGGAAACTTTTTCGCGATAGCGCTGACTATTTGTCACCATGAGAGGTATTGGGCAAGTAATGGATTAATGGGCTTTATCTTCTCTTATCGACGCTTGCAAGGCATTAGCAAAAGACTGTGATAACGCTTTGCGCTGTGCAGGAGCGACGCTGGTATTAATCAGGTTAGTCACCATATTGCCCAGAACCATCAGAGAAAGATCGGTTGGGGCGCGGTGCTTTTCAAGAACGGTTGCCAGCTCGGAAAGGAGCTGTTCAACATGTTCGTCACTGTAACGGGATGATTGTGCCATAGAGTATTGTGCTTCTTGATCTGACAAAGTCCAATATCTTAGCTGATCACGGCATCAGTTTCCGCATTTTTATAACGGAGATAACGTTCCGGTATTGATCGCATCTATTAATCAGTGTTTCAGCGGCGGGAGTGGTTGCGGCTTTGGCGCTTCAGTGTTTGAATACGCCCCGCAGGCAAACCCCCCTTATACGGCTGCATTTCTAACAGGAGAAAGTCCCCATGAGTCTGGATATCGAGCAGATCGCTCTGCACCAGTTGAACAAACGCGATGAGCAAACGCTGGATGTTGTGCTGCGCGACACGCTTTTGACGCCAAATGCTGCCGTTGATGAAATGATGGCGGAATTGCACCGCGTCTACAGTGCAAAAAGCAAAGCGTACGGTCTGTTCAACGAAGACAGCGAGCTGGCCGTTGCACTGCGTGGCTGCCGCAAAGGGGACGATGATTTCCTGTCATTCAGCCGCGCCGCCACCGGCCGCCTGCGTGACGAGCTGGCTAAATATCCGTTCGCCGAAGGCGGCGTGGTGCTGTTTTGCCATTATCGCTTCCTGGCGGTGGATTATTTACTGGTCGCGGTGCTGAACAGCCGCAGCAGTATGCGCGTGAATGAGCAACTGGATGTGAGCAGTATTCATTATCTGGACATCAACCATGCGGACATCGTGGCGCGTGTCGATCTGACCGAATGGGAAACCAATCCTGAATCCACCCGTTATCTGACGTTCCTTAAAGGTCGGGTAGGGCGCAAAGTTTCTGACTTCTTCATGGATTTCCTCGGCGCGTCCGTGGGTCTGGACACCAAAGCGCAAAACCGTGGTTTGTTACAGGCGGTGGATGATTTCTGTACCGAAGCGCAGCTCGATAAAAATGAGCGTCAGAATTACCGTCAGCAGGTTTACACCTACTGTAATGAGCAGTTGCAGGCAGGCGAAGAAATCGCCCTGGATGATTTGTCCGAAGAGCTGCCGCCGTGGAATGACAAGAAATTTAAAGAGTTTACTCAGGAGCAGGGATACGCGCTGGAAGAGACGTTCCCGGCGGACCGCAGCACCCTGCGTCAGCTGACCAAATTCGCCGGCAGCGGCGGCGGTCTGAGCATTAATTTCGATGCCATGCTGATGGGCGAACGTATTTTCTGGGATCCGGCGACCGATACGCTGACCATTAAAGGTACGCCACCCAATCTGCGGGATCAGTTGCAGCGTAAAAGCGGGAAGTAATTCCCGATCCTCTCCCTGGTGAAAGGGGAGAAAAGCTGAACAGCGCCCAATAAAAAACACCGCCTGAGCGGTGTTTTTTATTTGTTCTCGCACGGCGTCCCGATGCGCAACAACTCAGTCAGCGATTAAACGCGAACGAAGTCGATGTGAGCCAGTTTTGGCTTGAACGGGTGGCGCTGAACAGCCTGAACTTTAACTTTGGTTTCTTTACCGTCGACAACCAGAGTAATAGCTTCAGAGTAGAACTCCGCTTTAACTTCCATGTTCTTAACAGAATCATGGTCCAGTTTGATTGAAACTGGAGCAGCTGAGCCACCGTAAATGATAGCTGGGAATTTGTTTTCTAAACGCAGGCGGCGGCTCGCACCTTTGCCCTGCTCTGCTTCCGGACGTACTTCAACATTGATAGTGAACATTGTATGTTTCTCTATTAGCACTACTTCTAAGATTTGCCCCGCCACCTGCGACCGAGTGACGAGTTGAGTATTACGGCTTCCACACAAGGCGAAAGCGGGCGGTATGATACCGGAGCAGGGCGGTGGCAGCAATATAAATAGCCAGGATCCGCTTATTTACTCACCCGCGCAGTTCGTTGGCACGCCGGTATCGCCCCTCATAATCAAACATTTTCTCCCGCACCTGCCAGAACTGACCCTTCATGCGGGCCACCACGAAATCCGGGTGGCGCAGTAAAACCTGCAGCGCGACGATATCCGCCGCCGTCTGCCATTCCAGCGGCACACCCGGCGCGCGCTGGTGAGGGCGCAGGAAATTGTGCAAAAACGCCATGCGTTGGGCGGGCGTGCTGAGACGGTAACGTTCGGAGACATCCGCACCGTCTTCATCGTAATAGGTGATTTTCAGCCATTCACCTTTATCGTCGCGCCCGTGTTCCAGATTCATGCCGCTGCAGCGCAGCACCAGCGCATCTTTCAGGCGCAGTGCGGCTTTCAGCATATCGTCCGGATCGACCAGAATTTCCTGGCACTGGTGGCAACGCCGCGCGGCGATATCGTTTTCCGCGCCGCAGTGCGGGCAACTTTTAAAGCGGAAACGGAAATCGCACTGCTCGCGGTTGCCCTCGTCATCTTCCAGCACGCCCTGACAGCGGCGGCCAAAATGTTCGATGATCGTGCCGTCTTCGGTGGTTTTCCCCCAGAAGATATTGGCGAAGCCGCAGGCGGGGCAGAAGACCTGCACCGGTTTGTTATCGCCCGCCGGTTTATGGCTGCCGACTTCCGGCGTGAAAAGATCGTGCGGGTTTCCGGCGTAATCGAGGATCAGGCAATCGGTTTTACCCGGCGCCAGACGCAGCCCGCGCCCGACGATTTGCTGATACAGGCTGACCGATTCCGTCGGACGCAAAATGGCGATCAAGTCTACGTGCGGGGCGTCAAAACCGGTGGTCAGCACTGAGACGTTCACCAGATAGCGTAACTGCTGCGCTTTAAATGCCGTGATCAGCCGGTCGCGTTCGACGGCGTGCGTTTGGGCGCTGATAAGCGCCGCCTCGCCTTTGGGCAGCAGGCCAAAAATCTCACCGGCATGTTCCACGGTGGAGGCAAAAATCATCACGCCTTTGCGATCCTGCGAGAACTCCACGATCTGGCTGATGATGTGTGGCGTGATACGTTTTTGCTGGCGCAGTTCGTTGTTCAGATCTGCTTCGCTGAACAGCCCGTTGCTGTTGGCCTGCAACCGGCTGAAATCGTAACTCACCACCGGCATATCGAGCCGCTCAGGGGGCACCAGAAAGCCGTTTTTGATCATGTAACGTAAAGGCAGTTCATAGATGCAGTCGCGGAACAGGCTGTTGGCATCGCCGCGCACCATGCCCTGATGGTGGTACTGATAAATCCAGCCTTTGCCGAGACGGTAAGGCGTGGCCGTCAGCCCGAGCAGGCGCAGGCGCGGGTTTTGCGCTTTCAGGTGGGTAATGATTTGCTGATACTGACTGGTGTCATCGTCAGAAATGCGGTGGCATTCATCGACGATCAGCAGGGAAAACTCACCGCTGAACGCGGCCAGATTGGGGGCCACGGACTGCACGCTGCCGAACACCACTTTACCGCTGCTTTGTTTGAGGTTCAGCCCGGCGGCGAAGATATCCGCTTCCAGCCCGTAGGACAGGTATTTACTGTGATTCTGGGCCACCAGTTCTTTCACATGCGCCAGCACCAGCACACGGCCACGTGCGACGCGGGCGAGTTCGGCAATCACCAGGCTTTTTCCCGCGCCGGTAGGCAGTACGATCACCGCCGGTTCATCGTGCTGACGGAAATGACGCAGCGTGGCGTCCACGGCATCTTGCTGATAGGGGCGGAGCGTAAAAGCAGTCACGGGTCGGCCATCACCTGTTCATTTACATGTTAATAAATACAGTGGTGGAGTATGCCAAGAAATCTGCCGCATGGCGATGAGCAATCAAATCACGCCGTGGGAATGTGTAGCCTGCTTATTTTTATGCTTTCCTCCTAGGATGCGTCGCTAAGCGCGGCTATACTCTCTGTCTCAATGCGGCAGTGCATCTGCCCCCTCGAAGTAATAATCACGTTTTGCAGTTATTGCGAATTGAAAGTATTACGAATCGAACAACCCTGAACCCTGTCAGTTGCTTGAATGCGGCGGCGGGGTCTTGTGTTTTATCAGTAACGCGATCACTCAGATCGCCATGTAAGGCAAGCCGATCCAATGCGTCTGGACAAGTTTTTATCTCAGCAATTAGGTGTAAGCCGCGCGCTCGTTCTGCGTGAGCTTCGCAACAAACGTGTCACCGTTGACGGTGAAATCGTCAAAACCGGCGCGATGAAAATCAGCCCCGAGCAGCGTGTCGAATTCGACGGTAACGTGCTGGATCAAATCACCGGTCCGCGTTATTTCATGCTTAATAAGCCGCAGGGCTATGTCTGTTCCACCGATGATCCCGATCACCCGACCGTGCTGTACTTCCTCGAAGAGCCGGTGGCGTACAAACTGCATGCCGCAGGGCGTCTGGATATCGACACTACCGGTCTGGTGTTAATGACCGACGACGGCCAGTGGTCGCACCGCATTACGTCTCCGCGCCATCAGTGCGAAAAAACCTATCTGGTGACGCTCGAAAATCCGCTGGCGGATGACACTGCCGCACAGTTTGAAGCGGGCGTTCAGCTGCACAACGAAGATTCCCTGACCAAACCGGCACAGCTTGAGCAAGTCGATGAGCGCGTGGTGCGTCTGACCATCAGCGAAGGCCGTTACCATCAGGTTAAACGCATGTTTGCCGCCGTGGGCAACCACGTTGTGGCACTGCACCGCGAACGCATTGGCGGGATTGTGATGGATGAAGATTTGGAGCCAGGCCAGTATCGTCCGTTAACTGAGCAGGAAATTGCCAGCGTTGGCATGCCCCCGCGGTAGTTTTTTCATTATCTGATTAATTTGGTGGTGAACGTGCAGGAAAAACCGGTATCCCATATTGGATTAATTTTCATTCTGGGATTGATATCGATGCTGATGCCATTGGCTATCGATATGTATCTGCCAAGTATGCCCGTGATTGCGCAGGAATATGGTGTTCCGGCGGGCAGTGTGCAAATGACCCTCAGCGCGTATGTGCTGGGTTTTGCGATAGGGCAGCTGTTTTACGGGCCGATGGCAGACAGCCTCGGGCGTAAACCGGTGATCTTCTGGGGCGTGATGATCTTTGCGGTGGCGGCCGGAGCCTGTGCGATGGCGCAGTCGGTCGAGCAACTGGTCTGGATGCGTTTCCTGCACGGCTTAGCCGCAGCGGCGGCCAGCGTGGTGATCAACGCTCTGATGCGCGATATGTTCACCAAAGACGAGTTCTCGCGGATGATGTCTTTCGTGGTGCTGGTGATGACCGTCGCGCCGCTGCTTGCTCCGATGCTGGGCGGCGTGCTGATGGTGCTGTTCAGCTGGCACGCGATATTCTGGGCGATGGCCATTGCGGCACTGATCGCAGCGACGCTGGTCGCGGTGTACATCAAAGAAACATTACCCAAAGAGCGAAGACAAAAATTCCATTTACGCACCAGCGTGGGCAACTTTGTCTCACTGTTCCGTCATAAACGCGTGCTCAGTTATATGCTGGCGAGTGGTTTCTCCTTCGCCGGGATGTTCTCTTTTCTCAGCGCCGGTCCGTTTGTCTATATCGAGCTGAACGGAGTTTCACCGCAGAATTTCGGCTTTTACTTTGCGCTCAATATTGTGGCGCTGGTGATCCTGACGCTTATCAACAGCCGTAACGTTCGCCGCGCAGGTGCCGTCAAAATGTTCCGTTTTGGCCTGTTTGTGCAGCTGGCGATGGGTATCTGGCTGGTCGTGGTTTGCCTGCTCGGTCTGCCGTTCTGGGCGATGGTGATGGGCGTGGCGGGGTATGTCGGCGTGATTGCCATGGTGACGTCTAACGCCATGGCGGTGATCATGGATGACTTTCCGCATATGGCCGGTACCGCGGCCTCTCTGGCCGGGACGATTCGTTTCGGCACCGGTGCGGCGATTGGTTCCATTCTGTCACTGTTTACCGCGAAAAGTGCCTGGCCGATGGTCGGTTCAATGGCGTTTTGCGTGATTGCGGCCACCTTGCTGTACCTGTACGCGAGCCGCCCGCAGCCCCAAAAAGCATCATAAGAGCCGTAGCAGACGCGACCAAAAATAAAGGCTGGCTAAATAGTATTATTTAGCCAGCCTTTTTCTGCCGTTCAATATCAGTAAGTCAGCTTACTTTTGATTAAAGGTATTAAGCCGCTCAATACTGGATTTATACCCCAGTACCACATATGCCACCTGTGCCTCGACACCGGCGATCAGTGCATCTCTTTCTTCGGGCGTGATTTTATTTTTACGCGCAGCAAGCGCGACTTTCTGCATGGACTGCACGGCTTCATCCATCTCTTTCTGGAAGACTTTGACTGCCTCCAGCGTGGGCTCATTCTTTACCACTGTCAGCGCCTGATCGGCAGAATCACGGATAGCCATGAATTCTGCCGGGGTCGTTATGTTGTCTTTATCTATGCTTTTCAATGCACTGTCTAATTCAGGGTGTGATGTTTTTAGCGTTAAAGTCATGTTTATCTTCAGAGCGTAAAGTTAACTGCGAAGGACTTACGATCAGAGATTAGTACAAAATTTAACCGCGTATTATATAAAGTCTAAAAATTTGACTTTACTTCACCAATAATAATGCTTACCTGAATAATCATTATCATTTATACGAATTACCCCTGCATCAGGGCGACGTAATGATCAACCGGTAATGGGCGTATTTATGCTTTTCGTCTTGCGGCTTATCCGCATCCGGGCATATTCATCCGCCATCGCTTTGGCTTTCGCGCCAGGGATAAGCGCCATGTCGCACTCTTTCGGCAGTAACGTGGTGACCGCTGCGGCAATCAGTAATGACGCCACCAGCGCGTAAATCGCGGTGCTCTGACCGTACAGGCTGACCAGTACGCCGACCAGATACGGCCCGCAGAAGCCCCCTAAATTCCCCAGACCGTTAATCACACCGCGCGCGCTGCCTGCCACTTCCGGCGTGGTCACTTTGCCCGGAATGGTCCAGAAGGCGCTGGTGGCGGCTTGCAGGAAGAAACCGGCACCGACCAGGAAACCGTAGGCCGCCATGATGTTATGGCCGAATGCCACCGACGCCGCCAGACAGGCTGCAAAACCACACAGCGGCAGGGCGATAAACATCCGGCGTTTGCCGGTCTTATCGGACATCACCGACATCGCCAGGATCCCCAGCATGGTGCCCACGTAAGGGATAATCGCCAGCATACCCACCGAGCTCATGTCGCCGCCGGTGAGGTTTTTCAGGATAGTCGGCAGCCACAGGGTGTAACCGTAGATCCCTGTCTGGTAGAAGAAGTTAATGATGATCAATTTGACGATAGAACCGTTGCGGAACACCTCTTTGAGCGGCGCATTGTTCACCGGCGCCAGTGCCCGGAGGGCGTCGCGTTCGCGGTTCAGCTCGGTGACCAGATAGTCGCGTTCGCGCTCTGACAGCCATTTGGCTTCTTCCGGACGGTCGCTGATAGTGAACCACCAGAAAATCATCACCACGAAAGACAATGCCCCTTCAATGATGAACAACCAGCGCCAGTCGAGTGTATCCAGAATCAGGCCGGACAGCGGCGCGGTGATCATCCCGCCCAGCGGCGCGAACATCAGCACGTACGCATTGGCGCGGCCACGTTCTTTATCCGGGAACCAGTTGCTGACCATGGTCAGCACCACCGGCAGCATCCCGCCTTCGGCCACACCCAGCGCAAAGCGCAGGAACAGCAACTGATATTGATTGGTAATAAAGCCGGTCAGGATGGAGATCACCGCCCAGGCAATCAGCGAGCAGGCGATAAACTTACGTCCGCTGCCGTGAACCGCCAGGCTGCCGCCCGGAACCTGCAGGAATAAATACCCGATAAAGAATATACCGGCGGCCAGACCGGCCATTGATGCGGTAATGCCTAATTCAGCGTCCATTCCGCCGGGCATGGCGAAACTGATATTAACCCTGTCCATGAAAGAAATAATACAGGCGATAAGGATGGGAGCGATGACGCGTAACCAGCGGGCCTTAGGAATCTTATTATTCATATTCTTTCCTCTGTGTAGGGGTATCAGGCGATGCCCTAATAAAAGCATTTTGAGGAAAGTATTTCGTGACATGAGTCACGTTGAATTATGTTAAGAAAAGGTGTTACTTCTTACGTGATCCCACGCCTTATTTCAGGCGTGGACAAACGAAGGGTGACAGGGCAAAAGAAGAGGAAATACCCGGTTAAATGGTGCCGCCAAGCGAGATGCGGTAGTGCAAATCGACCCGCTCAATGGTAGGCAGGTTATTGATTTTTTTAAGTAATATTTCAGACACCACTTTACCCATTTCAAAGCGCGGCGTGATGACACTGGCCAGCAGCGGCGTGGTGGCCAGCCCGATATCCAGCCCGTGGAAACCGGAAATCGCCATGTCCTGCGGCACGCGGATGCCTAATTTCAGGCATTCCTGTAACACGCCGACCGCAATATCGTCATTGGTGCATAAGATTGCATTGGTTTGCGGATCCAGCTGGCGCGCCATTGCCAGCATGCCTGCGCCAATAGACACCGACGAGACTTTATTTGGCGTGATATGCACCGGCGTCAGCCCGCGTTCATTCATTGCGCGGCAATATCCCTGATAACGTTTCTGATCGCGGGCATCAGACATCGAGCCGAAATAGACCACATGCTGTTTGCCGCTGGCGAGCAGCGTGGTGGCCATGTCGTAGCCGGCCTGCTGATTGTCAAACCCTACGGCGATCCGGCCATGGCTATCATCCAGATCCATCACCTGTGCCACTGGAATATCCGCCGCATTCAGGTACTTATCGGCTTTCAGCGTATGGACGGAATCCGTCAGGATAAGCCCCGCCAGCTGATAACCCAGCAGGTTGATGATGTGCTCTTCTTCGCGCTCTTTGCTGTAATCATAATTGACCACCAGCGTCTGGTAGCCCTGTGCCGAGGTCACCGATTCAATACCGGCCAGCAAATCGGAGAAGATCTGATTATTAAACGACGGCACAAGAATGCCGATGCGCGGCGCTTTGGCCGGTCCCCGCGCCTCTTCCAGCGGATATCCCACTTCCTCCATCACCCTGGTGATGCGCTCGCGGGTTTCAGGAGACACCTTTTCCGGCGTGCGCAGAAAACGGCTGACCGTCATCTTGGTCACATCTGCCAGTTGGGCGATATCCTGTAGTGTCACGCGCTGATTTCTCATGCGGAATGTTCCTGGTTGTGCCTGCAAATAGTCCTGATTATTGAAACAGAAAGCGCCGTGAATTGTTATCAAAATGATGATGATCACACGAAGGGTAACAGCGTTTTTTAACATCCTTCAAAGTGATCTGCATCACAGTTTGCCCGCGCCTAAAACGTTGTAGTGTGGCTAACGCTTCGAACCGCTTCCTCCATAAGGCCAATGCTATGACAAATCTCTTCTCACTGGATAACAAAAAGATACTGGTCACCGGATCCACGCGCGGTCTGGGTTTCCTGCTGGCGAAAGGGCTGGCGCAGCACGGCGCTGAAATTATCGTCAACGGTACCCAGCAGGCGTCCACGCAAAAGGCGGCCGAAGCCCTGCGGGCGGAAGGTTTTATCGCCCATGCCGTTGCGTTTGATGTCACCAGCAGTCAGGCGGTGAATCAGGGGATTGATCACATTGAAAGCACCATCGGACCGATCGATGTGCTGATCAATAACGCCGGGATCCAGCGCCGTCACAAATTCACCGAGTTTCCGGAGAAAGACTGGGACGACGTGATTGCCGTGAATCAGAAATCCGTGTTTTTGGTTTCTCAGGCAGTGGCGCGTTACATGATCCCGCGCGAGCGCGGCAAAATCATCAATATCGGTTCGATGCAAAGCGAGCTGGGCCGCGACACCATCACGCCTTACGCCGCGTCAAAGGGCGCGGTGAAAATGCTGACCCGCGGCATGTGTGTTGAGCTGGCGCGCTACAATATTCAGGTGAACGGCATCGCGCCGGGCTATTTCAAAACCGACATGACGCAGGCGCTGGTGGATAACAAAGAGTTCTCCGACTGGCTGTGTAAACGCACACCGGCAGCGCGCTGGGGTAACCCGGAAGAGCTGGTCGGCGGCGCAGTTTATCTGTCATCCCGTGCCTCAGATTTCGTCAACGGGCATCTTTTATTCATTGATGGCGGCATGCTGGCCGCGGTGTAGAAGGAAGCGAGATGAGCACAGAAAACGCGAAAATTGCTTTAGTCACCGGCGGCGGGAGTGGCATTGGCCTGAGTGCCGCGAAGGCGCTGGAAGCGATCGGTTTTACCGTGATCCTGGCCGGGCGCAATAAAGAAAAGCTTGATCAGGCGGTGAAGTTATTTTCAGCGGGGCAGGCGGTGGCGCGGCAACTGGACGTTACCAGCCCGCAGTCGGTCGCCGCGCTGTTTCAGGATATTCAGGAAACCTTCGGGCGGCTGGATGTGCTGTTCAATAACGCCGGTAACAATGTGAAGGATGTGCCCATCGACGAACTGCCGGTGGAAGACTGGCTGTCGGTGATCAACACCAATCTGACCGGCGTATTTTTATGTACGCAGGCGGCGGTAAAACTGATGAAACAGCAATCGCCGCAGGGCGGGCGCATCATCAACAACGGCTCGATTTCGGCGCAGTCTCCGCGCCCGAATTCTGCGCCGTACACCGCCAGCAAACACGCCATTACCGGTCTGACCAAATCCACCGCGCTGGATGGGCGCGCGTTCAATATTGCCTGCGGGCAGATTGATGTGGGCAATGCGGCGACGGACATGGGCAATAAAGCGCTGGCGGGCAGAATGCAGGCCGACGGGCATATCGCCGAAGAACCGGTGATCCCGGTGGAACGTGTCGGTGAGGCGGTGGCATTTATGGCCGGTTTGCCGCTTGATACTAACGTGCTGACCATGACCGTAATGGCGAGCGCGATGCCGCTGGTGGGCAGAGGGTAAGCTAAGTTTCTGACATAAAAAAACGGCCCTTAAGCAGGGCCGTTTTGCATTGCATTGAACGAATTACGCCGCTTTCGCTTTGCGTTTGCGTCCGAGCCAGAAAATCAGCACCAGCAGAATCACCACGCCTGCCACCATCGCTGGCGCCATGAACGGCTGGAGTTTTGCCAGCAATGTGACCGGCCCGCCGGCGCGTAACACCGCGACATCCTGCGCGTTAACCTGCACGCCCGCGTTGCCGTAGTTCTTCAGCACGTAGTTGGAGATATCGGCAATCTGCTGATCGTCGAGCTGACCGACATACGAACCCACGCCAAATTTCGGCATCAGCACATGATGGTCGCCGACCTGGCGATCCACGCCGTACAGAATGGCAGAAATCAGGTTTGACGCGTTGCCCAGACCGGTAGCGGTGTTGTTAAACAGCGACGGGTACGCCTGATTCTTGCTGCCGGAGCCGTCCGGCTGATGACAGCTGGCGCAATAACCGCTGAACAAGGCCGCACCGTTATCGATGGTTTTGTTCGCGTTATACGGATGCGCGCCGCGCAGGCCTTCTTCCACGTTTACCGGCTTACCGAAAGTATCCGCTGCCTGCGTATCCCGCGGGTCGCGCACCGGTGTGCTGTTTTTCAGGTAGAAGGCAATCGCGTTCAGATCCGTGTCAGACATGTATTGCAGGCTGTTTTGCACCGCTTCTGCCATGCCGCCTGCCGCCTGATTTTTCCCGGCGGTACGGCCGGTTTTCAGGTATTCCACCAGCTGATCCTGCGACCAGTTGCCGATACCGCTGACCGGATCAGAACTGATGTTCGGTGCATACCACGGGCCGACCATACCGCCCGCCAGCGGTTTATCGGTCACTGAACCCATCATCAGGTTACGTGGCGTGTGGCAGGTATCACAGTGACCGGCACCGTTGACCAGATACGCGCCGCGGTTCCATTGCTCGCTTTTCGACGGATCCGGCTTAAACGGCGTGCTGTCGAGATACATCATGTTCCAGCCCGCCATCGCAATGCGCATGTTGAACGGGAACGGCAGGGCGGTTTCAGTATTCGGTTGCTCGACCGGCTTCACCCCTTGCAGGAAGTAGACGTAAAGCGCGTGCATGTCGGCATCGCTCATGTGGCTGTAAGAGGTGTAAGGCATGGCCGGATACAGGTTTGCCCCATCCGGACGAACGCCTGCACGCACCGCGCGGGTAAACTGTTCTTCGGTGTAATTACCGATACCAAACTGCTTCGACGGTGTGATGTTGGTGGTATAAATCGTGCCCATCGGCGAGTGGATTTCATAGCCACCGGCAAACGGCTTACCGCCTTCCGGCGCGGTATGACAGGCCTGACAGTCAGCGGCTGTCGCCACTTCCTGACCCTGACGGATAAGCTCCGCCTGATTGTCCTGTGCCGCAGCGAATCCGCAAAACGAAGCACTTAACACGCCGGCAACAAGGATTTTTTTCATGCTGCACCTGCCAGTTTTTTCGCCATGTCATCCGCCGCTTTCAGGCCCAGTGCGGCCATGGTCAGCGTACTGTTCACCACGCTGGAAGACGGGATCGCACCGCCGCCCGGCAACCACAGGTTCGCGTGGTCATGCGCACGGCATTCACCGTTGACCACGGAATCCTTCGGATCGCTGCCCATGATGGTGCCGCCCATGATGTGGTTGTTGGCGTTCAGGCTGGTGGTGATGTTGAATTCTTCCGCCATAAACAGGGAACCGATGTGTTCCAGCTGCTTATGTGCGGCTTCGGCACCTTTACGCACGTAATCGCCAACGTCGTAATGAATGTCCGGGCACGGCAGACCGTGCGGATCTTTGCGGGTGGTGCTCAGGGTCAGGCGGTTATTCGGATCCGGCAGCGGTTCCAGGCTGATGGACAAATCCACGCCAAAGATGGAACGGCGGCGGATCTCTTCATCCAGCTCTTTCCCCACCAGCCCCATCTGCAACGCTTTAGACGTTGCCGGGATTACGCGGCTGATATTGTTGAGGATCATTTTGTTGGCTGAATACTCTTTGCGGAAATCGCCATCGCGGGGGCCGACCAGGCAGCTGCTCTGCGCCGGACCACGGCCAATCCACAGGGGTTCTTTGGCGATAAACGTACAGTGGAAACCGGAGTGATCCATCATGTTACGGCCAACGTGATCGGACGAGTTGGCAATCCCGTTCGGGTTCTTTTCGTTAGCTGCCATCAGCAGCAGACGCGGGGTTTCGATACCGTTACAGGCCAGTGCGAACACTTTACCGGTGGCTTTGTGCGATTTTTTATCGCTGTCCAGCCAGTGAACGGCGGTCACATTGTTGTTTTCATCGGTGTCGATTTTGTAGACCACCGCTTCGGCCAGTACCACGGCACCTTTGTTTTCGGCGCGTTCCACGTGGGCAATACCGTTATACATGGCACCGATCGGGCAGATGGGCTGGCAGTTGTTGTTACCGCAACAGGTCGGGCGACCGTTCCACGGGCGGGTGCTGCGGCCCTGCGGGATCGGCACCGAACGGTAACCGTGCGGGTTCACGATTTCAGCGAAACGGGTGTCGCCGTAACCGTACGGCACCTGCTCCATCGGATAGGGTTTGCTGCGCTCGGAAGGGGATTGCAACGCCGGATCATTCGGGCCTGCTACGCCAATTTCTTCTTCTGCGCGGCAGTAATAAGGTTCGAGTTCATCATAGGAAATCGGCCAGTCACGACCCACGCCGTATAACGTTTTCATTTTGAAATCGTTAGGAACGTGACGCCAGCAGGACGCCGCCCAGTGCCAGGTGGTGCCGCCGACGGTGCGCAGATAGCCTTGCTTGAAGCTGCCCGCGCTTGGGCCGGTCAGATGGACATAATTATTTTCCGGGAAATAGAGCGGCGCGGGGGCGTTTTCTGACTGCGGGTAAAGTCCCTGGAAATCAGAACCGGCACGGTTGTCGAACGGCATATTGCGCCAGTTCTCTACGGCCTGCGCACGTTCAATACGCAGACCGGCTTCCAGCACCAGTACGGAATAGCCCTGGCTGACCAGCTGATCGGCGATCATGCCGCCCACGACGCCGGAACCGACAACGATCACATCAGCAGACGCATCGCCGTCTGCGGTAAATTCGGGTTTTTTCATCAGGCTTTGCTCACATCAGCAGATTCAGAAATGTTGGTAAAACGGTCGGCGTTCATGGATTCAGGCATCGCGGCGTCAGGCGGCGCAGCGGTGAAGTACAGCGGACCGTTACCGCAGTAAGTCGGCACGATCAGGCCGTCGCTTACCGGGCGATACATCAGTGCATCTTTATACGATATTAAAATGGAATCGGTACCATGGCCGACTGTGCCGGTGTACCAGGCGGTGACGATCAGCGTCACCAGATCACCCAGGCCTTGCTGGCGTGCGGCTTCCTGCAAGGCTTTGGCGGATTGCCCCGGTTTGACCAGCGCATGCAGCTGAGTGACCTGCGCGGCGAAATCCGGATGCGAGCGGTGGAACGCGTTGAAAATCTGCGCGGAAGCACCTTCGCTGATATTTTTATGTTCCGTGATGGCCTGAGAGATCAGGTAGAACTGACCGAAAATAACCGGCGACGCGGTGGCCGTCTCTTTTTCAGCCAGGCTCAGGAACGGAAAGCCGAGCAGGGTGCTGGCAACCATTGCGGAGGTTAAACCTTTCAGCAGTTGACGACGACTGAAACCGGTTCCATTAGCAGTGACATTGCTTTCCATGATTGAAGGATCGTTTTCCATCTCATTTCTCGCTGGGTTGGGTGTGAGCCAAATGACTCAGGAATGCGTAATAAAATGACTTTTAGTGATATTTATCAGAAGGTTAAGGCGGGAGGCTTTCATCCTGACAGGTGATATCAGTAATAACGATGCGGATGATAAGCCAATAATAGGGGTTTTGTGCAAACAAATTGTGCGGATTTATTAACATTAGATCACGAATTTAACGTATTATGCGCCGCACTGAAAGCTGTAACCAGATGGTTCATTTCACAATGAAATAGCTGACAGCCTCACACATTTTTTACTGCGAATAACCTTTATATGACTGATAAGTAATAAGTTAATCTGCCGCTTATTTTTAAATACTCACACCATATGTAAATTTTATGTAAACAAATAGAAGTTAAAAAGTAGCCACCAATGCTTAAAATGGTTGTTAAATAAGGCGAAAAAGGTTACAAAGAAGCCAAAATGAGATCTGGCTCCCACAAACGTCGGGAGCAGACAAAACAAGGCTACTGTCAGCTGGCTGGCTTTTGATTACGTTAATTTAATGTTAATGATTTGAGCATTAATTGGGCAAAGCGGCGTCTGTCGTCTATAACTGGTATAGATGTTACGCATTTGCAGGTGAAGTGTATAAATCATTATCTGGGGAATCCCGTGAATAATATCCAACTTTCGGTAGTACACCGTTTGCCGCAAAGTTATCGCTGGATGTCAGGTTTTGCCGGTATCAAAGTTGAACCGATTCCGCTGCCTGGCAACGATGAAGATAACAATCTGATTGGCCTGAAATTGCTCAGTCATGAAGGTGAGTTTGCCTGGCAGGTGATGCACCAGCTGACTAATGCGCTGGAAGATATTCAGGTGAAAGCTGCGATCGTTGAAATCGACGGTGAGCCTTGTCTGTTCGTGCATCGCGAAGATGAAAGCGCCACGCTCTGTTGCCTGAAAAATATTGGCGCGGCCATCGCCGAATCGATTACCGCACTCTATCCGTTCTGACCGCCTGACGTGTTCCCCTGTCAGGCGCGTCGTCCCGCCCGTTCGCTATTCCAGGCCTAAGCGCTTCACACCACCGGTTTATCAAACGCATCCGATGCGGCCAGCAACTCCCGCGTGTAAGCCTGCTGCGGTGCGTTGAAAATCTGCTCACAGTCTCCCTGTTCCACGACTTCCCCATTTTGTAACACCATCAGCTGATGACAGAGTGCGCGCACGACGTGCAAATCATGGCTGATGAACAGATAGGTCAGGCCGCGACGCTGTTGCAGCTCGCTGAGGATCGCCAGGATCTGCGCCTGCACCGATTTATCCAGCGACGACGTAGGCTCATCCAGAATCAGCATTTCCGGCTGTAAAATCAGCGCGCGGGCGATGGCGATGCGCTGACGCTGGCCCCCGGAGAATTCAGTCGGGTAACGGTGACGGGATTGCGGATCCAGCCCCACGTCTTCCATGGCGCGGATCACCTCTTTTTCACGCTCTCCGGCGCTCACTTTTCGGTGTACCAGCAGGCCTTCGGCAATGATTTGCCCGACGGTAAAACGCGGGTTCAGCGCCGAAAAGGGATCCTGAAACACCACCTGGATCCGGCTGCGAAAGGGCAGCATTTGCTGACGCGAAAAAGTATGCAGCGGCTGCCCGTCGAACCAGATTTCACCCTGTGACTTCAGCAGGCGCAGCAGCGCCAGCCCGGTGGTGCTTTTCCCTGAACCGGATTCGCCCACCACGCCGAGACTTTCCCCGCGACGAAGACGGAAACTGACCTGATTCACGGCATGTTTGATGCTCACTGTGCGGCGCAGCAGACCGCGTTTGACCGGAAATCCGACCGCAAGATTTTTCACCTCCAGCAGAACCGGCGGCTCGCCCGTCAGCGGCTGCGGGCGGCCCTGTGGCTCGGCCTGCAAAAGCTGGCGCGTGTACGGGTGATGCGGCTGGCTGAACAGGCTGGCGCGCGGTTGCTGCTCCACCACGCGGCCATGCTGCATCACCGCGACGTTATCTGCCAGGCGGCGCACGATACGCAGATTGTGGGTAATAAACAGCATTGCCATGCCCATTTCCTGCTTAAGCTCATCGAGCAGCGATAAAATCTGCGCCTGTACCGACACGTCCAGCGCGGTAGTCGGTTCATCGGCAATCAGCAGTTTTGGCCGGGTCAGCACCGCCATCGCAATCATCACCCGCTGGCGTTCACCGCCGGAAAGCTGGTGCGGGAAATCTTTCAGGCGCGAGGCGGCCTGACGGATACCTACCCGGTCAAGACAACGGACGATCTCGTTGCGTGCTGCTTCACCGCGCAACCCGCGATGCAACATCAGCACTTCGGCGAGCTGTTTTTCAAGGGTGTGCAGCGGGTTGAGCGACACCATCGGTTCCTGAAAGATCATCGAAATCTGGTTGCCGCGAATACTTCGCAGCGTACTTTCATCCGCATGCAGTAAGGATTTTCCGGCAAACAGAATGTCCCCCTGCGGATACATCACCGGCGGCGAGGACAACAGGCGCAGCACTGACAGCGCCGTGACACTTTTGCCGGAGCCCGATTCGCCCACCAGCGCCAGCGTTTCTCCGGCGCGGAGAGTCAGCGACACATCGCTCACCACTTCGCGCGCTTCACCGGCCTGACGAAAGGCCACGCTGAGATTTTTAATGTGTAAAAGAGGAGTGTCTGTCATCTCAGCGCGCCTCATGATGTTGTGCGGACGGATTAAAGGCGTCGCGTACCGCTTCACCAATGAAAATCAGCAGAGACAGCAACGAGGCCAGTACCACGAAGGCGCTGATGCCCAGCCACGGGGCCTGTAAGTTGTTTTTGCCTTCCATCAGTAACGTGCCGAGAGAGGGCGAACCGAGCGGCAGGCCAAAACCGAGGAAATCCAGTGAGGTCAGAGACGTTATCGACCCGCACAAAATAAAGGGCAGATAGGTGAGGGTGGCGACCATCGCATTCGGCAGCATATGCCGCAGCATAATGGACCGGTCGCTGACGCCCATTGCCTGCGCCGCACGAATGTAGTCAAAATTTCGGGTGCGCAGGAATTCCGCGCGCACCACGCTGACCAGCGCCATCCAGCCGAAGAGAATACTGATCAACAGCAGCCACCAGAAACTTGGCTGCACCACGCTTGCCAGAATGATGATCAGATAGAGCGTGGGCATGCCTGACCACACTTCGATAAAACGCTGGCCGAGCAAGTCAATCATGCCGCCATAATAGCCTTGTACGGCGCCGGCCATGACCCCGATGACGGAGGTCAGCGCGGTCAGAAAAATGCCGAAGAACAGTGAAATCCGCAGGCCGTAAAGAATTTGCGCCAGCACATCGTGCCCGTTGCTGTCCGTGCCCAGCCAGTTTTCTGCCGAGGGTGGGGAAGGGAAAGGCTGTGTGGTGGCAAAATTAATCGACTTAAAACTGCTGCGGATCGGTGCCCAGAGCACCCAGCCGTGATCGTCGAGCTGTTTAAGCACGAACGGATCCTGATAATCGGTCGGTGTTTCCAGTTCACCGCCAAAGGTGGTTTCGCTGTAGTTCATCATGAAAGGCACGTACCAGTGCCCCTGATAGCGCGCCAGCAGCGGTTTGTCGTTGGCCAGTACGTCAGAAAGCAGGGCCAGCGTGAACACCACCAGAAAAATCCACAATGACCAGAAACCGCGGCGGTTCTGACGAAAACGCGCCCAGCGCGCCTGGTTCACCGTGCTTAAATGACGTGGCATCAGTGGCGGCCCTCAAAGTCGATACGCGGGTCAACCAGCGTGTAGGTCAGATCGCTGATGATGTTCAGCAGCAGCCCGATCAGCGTGAAAATATAAAGCGTGCCGAACATCACCGGGAAATCGCGCTGGACGATGGCGTCATAGCCCAGCAGCCCTAATCCCTGCAATGAGAAAATCACTTCGATCATCAGGGAACTGGTGAAGAACATGGTGATGAAAATGGCCGGAAAACCGGCGATCACCAGCAACATCGCATTGCGAAACACATGGCGGTACAGGATCTGCTTCTCGTTCAGCCCCTTGGCGCGGGCGGTCACCACATACTGTTTACCGACTTCATCCATAAAGGAGTTTTTGGTCAGCATGGTCAGGGTGGCAAATCCGCCAATCACCGTCGCCACCACCGGCAGCGTGATATGCCACAGGTAATCGGTGACTTTGCCGTACCAGGGCAGGGTATCGAAATTCGGCGAGGTCAGACCGCGCAGCGGGAACCAGTCGAGGTAGCTGCCGCCGGTGAACAGCACAATCAGCAGAATGGCAAACAGGAACGAGGGAACGGCGTAACCGATAATAATCAGTGAACTGCTCCAGGTATCGAATTTCGTGCCGTTGCGCACAGCTTTACGAATACCCAGAGGAATCGACACCATATAGATAATCAGCGTGCTCCATAAGCCAATGCTGACGGAGACCGGCAGCGCGCCTTTCACCAGCCCCATGACCGAGGATCCACGGAACAGGCTGTCGCCGAAATCAAAGCGCACGTAATTTGCAAGCATCTCGAAGTAGCGCACATGCAGCGGTTTATCAAAACCGAAGCGCCGGGTGATTTCAGCGATGACTTCAGGATCCAGCCCGCGCGCGCCACGGTACTGGCCTTCGCCAAACTGCGCGACGCCCGGCGAGGCTTTGCCATTACCGGTGTCTCCGCTTGCACCGGGAAGCCCGCCGGAATGCCCCATCTCAATGGCGGCAATCGCCTGATCAACCGGGCCACCGGGCGCAATCTGCACGATGAAGAAGTTGATGGTAATGATCGCCCACAGCGTCGGGATCATCAGGAGTAGTCGTCTTAACAGATAGGCGGCCACAGCAGGCTCCTCAGCGGCGTTGCGCAGGTAAACGGGCTGCGCGGTTAACGTCATACCACCAGGTATCGAGCTCCATTCCGTTGGACGGGGTGATGGCTGGCATTGAGAATTTATCCCAGTACGCATAACGCTCGTGATGGGTGTACCACATCGGGATCATCAGCATATTCCAGGTGAGTACGCGGTCCAGCGCATGGCCCAGCGACAGCAGTGCCTCGGGTTTGCCCTGGTTGGCGGCGATTTCATCGGTCAGTTTGTCGATAGCCGGATCGCTCACGCCAGACTTGTTGTAGGTCGAATCCAGGAACCGGGTATTCCAGTAAAGTTGCAGATCGCTGCTCGGGTACGACGTGGCGGGATAAACGGTCGGCAGCATGTCGTAATCACGCTGGCGCATACGGCGCACGAACTGCGAGTTATCCACTTCACGGATCGACATCTGAATGCCCAGCCGCTGCAAATTATGCTGGAAGGGCAAGACGTATTGCGCGTTCCCGCCAGCCGGCAGCAGTAACTCAAACGTCAACGGTTTGCCGGTTTTGCTGTTGACCAGCACCTGATTTTTCACTTCCCAGCCCGCCTCTTTAAGCAGCGCGGTGGCTTTGAGCAGGTTGGTGCGGTCATTGCCGCTGCCGTCAGAACGCGGCGGCTGATACAAGGTGGTAAAGACTTCTGCGGGCACTTTATTTTTCAGCGGCCCTAGCCAGGCCAGTTCAGCCGAGTTCGGATAATCTTTGGCGGCATATTCGGTATTTTGAAAATAACTGTCCACCCGCTGATAGGCACCGAAATAGAGTGCCTTGTTCATCCAGTCAAAATCGAAAGCGAGCGTGATCGCTTCGCGCACCTTGCGGTCAGCAAATTGCGGGCGATGAATGTTGAACGCCAGCCAGCGCGTATCCTGTGCCGCCTGATTTTCCTCATCGGCTTTGACGATAAAGTTTTTGCTGAAATTACCGCCCTGATATTGCGTCGCCCAGTTTTTCGGCGAGCTTTCCATGCGGAAATCAAACGCGCCGGATTTAAAAGCTTCCAGCGCCACATTGTCGTCGAGGTAATAGTCGTAGCGGATGGTGTCGAAATTATAGCGGCCACGGTTGACCGGCAAATTGGCCGCCCAGTAGTCCGGCACGCGGGAATAAGTGATGTACTGCCCGAGTTTGTAATCGCTGATGCGGTAAGGCCCGCTGCCCAGCGGCGGGGTGTTCAGCGGCTGGTTGAATTTGTGTTTTTCCCAGAATGCCTGCGGCAGGATCGGTAAACCGAGCAGGCCGAGCATCATGTCTTTATCCGGCTTTGGCAGTACGATGCGCACGGTCAGACGCGAAATGGCTTTCACTTCGACGCCTTTATACACCACGCGGAACTGCGGCACGCCCTCGGTCATGAATTTCGTAAAAGAGAAGGCGACGTCGCTGGCGGTGATCGGCGTGTTGTCGTTAAAACGGGCGCGGGGGTTGATATCCACTTCGACCCAGCGATACTCGCTGTCGTAGCGGGCGGAGTCGGCGATCAGCGGGTAATAGCTGCCGATTTCATCGCTGGAGGTGGTGAACAGGCTGTCATAGAGAGAGCCGCTGCGTATGGCCGGGTTGCCGCGTGAGGCGAAACGGTTGAAGTTATCGTAGGTGCCGATGGCGGCGAGCGTGATTTGTCCCCCTTTAGGTGCAGCGGAATTGACGTAATCAAAACTGCTGAAGTTGGACACGTATTTGGGTTCGCCCAGAATCGCGAACGCATAACTGTCCTGAATAACTTCAGCCTGAGCACCGAGGCTCAGCAGGCATAACGCTGCGGCAAAAAAGCGAGATAACATCCTGAATCTGCACTCCTGTGATGACAACAGCAAGATGCGGCTTACGCGCGGGCTGTCGTTCAGTGATGATCAATGAATGGCTAAGGCCTTGTAACGCGCCAGTTTTTGGCACTTTCCCTGATTTCGGCCTTTTTATCATATTCAGCGACAGACGCCTAAAAGAAAAATAATGCGGCAGACCGCCACCGGTGGCGGTTCAGATGTGATAACAGGCCTCTTTTTCATTGAAGTCACGGGTAAACGCCAGAAGCGCGGTGACACTCAGCGGCTTGCTGTACAAAAAACCCTGCAAATAGGTCACGCCGTGGTTTCTCAGATACTCTGCCTGCTGGTGGGTTTCCACGCCTTCGGCCACCGTTTTGAGTTTCAGTTCCTCAGTCAGCCTGAGCACGGTATCAAGCACCGGCGCAATCAGGGTCTTTTGATCAATCGACATGACAAAACCCCTGTCGATTTTAAGGTAGTCGAGGGTGAATTTTTCCAGATAGATCAGGGCGCTGTGGCCGGTGCCGAAATCATCAATGGCGATTTCAATCTTATGGCGGCGCAGCCAGTTGAACTCGCGCATCGCCCCTTCGGTATCAATCATTCCCCGCTCAGTGATTTCAAACACAACCTGAAATGCATTTTCCGGCAGAGCCTCAATGAAGTTTAAGACGTCATCATGAAAACTGACTTTATTCATGTGGTGCGGGGAAATATTGATGCTCAGCTTGGCTTTATCTGCAAACGCGCGCGCCAGTTCGTGGGCATCAGCGGCGACCAGCATCATCATATGTTGGGTCAGCGGGACAATAAGCCCCTGAGTTTCCGCATAGCTGATGAACATATCAGGAGGAATGCGGCCTTCGATCGGATGCTGCCAGCGCAGCAGGGCCTCGACTCCGGTGACTTTCATGCTGCGGGCTTCCACCACCGGCTGATACTCAACAAAGAATTCTTTGTTTTTCAGCCCGCGCAGGATTTCTCTTTCGACGTTATGGCGGATAAGCAGGCTGTGATAAATCAGCACGTACACCAGTATGCTCAGCAGCAGACCGCCGAGCAGCGTAAAGCGGATGTTGTCGCCCGTCAGGGAAGGGGAGTAGAGGCGGATAGTAAAAGGATAATCGCCCCCCTGTATCTGCGTGAAATGGCTTGTTGGCATCTGGCTGACCGGTATCAGCCCCTCCTGGGAGGACACCAGCGCCACATCGCCGACCAGCAGGGCAAATCCGCGATAACCCGAACCAGGCTGGGCAAAAAGCATATAAGGCGACAGCGTCAGTTCCAGCGTGGCGATCACCCCGTCATCAAATGACCCCGCATTACGCTGCCAGACAATGATCACCGGACGGTTGGGCACCGCAGGCGTGCCCATTTGCAGGCTGACGGCCATCGGTTTGGTGAAATCAATGCCATGCAGCGTGGAATTGGCCGGAACGTGCTGGTTTCCCGAGGCTGACGAACAATACACCATGCCGTCGCGCACCAGCTGGAAATCGCGCACACCGATACTGAAAGCGGCATCACGGTTAATTTCGCTGGCAACGGACGCGCAGCTTTCGGTCGTCAGTAAACCCACCCGGCGCATGGTATCGGTGAGCTGATGAAAATAGCGGTTGCTGAATTGCCCGGTTCTTTTGGCAATCTCATTTTGTTCGAGGGAGTTATTGGCTTTAATGACGCTTAATGTGATGAGGGTAAATAAGATAAAAAATATCACGGAGAAAAAAAGACTTTTTTTCAAATAACGGCGTTTGGGTAATACGCTGTGCGTAAGCGCCGCTTTTAACCCCATATGAGAAGCCCTTTTTTTGACTGATGAAATCAAAGTATAACGTAGCCAAAAAAACAGCAGCTTTTTATTACCGGTTATTCCAGACATAAAAAAACGCCATCCGGAGATGACGTTTTTTTATTCGCTTGGCATAGAACAACAAGAGCTAAATCATGGGGTAACGGTTAACCGTTAGCCAAAACGCGTCTTGCTTCACGATAACGTGTATTCCAGTAAGTCTCTTTCAGATTGGAAATCATCACACCATTGCTGGTTGATGCATGTACAAACTGATCGTTACCTAAATAAATACCGACGTGACGGCCTGTCGAACCTGCGCGGAACAGAACCAGATCACCCGGACGCAGTTTAGTGCGCTGGATTTTCTTGCCTTTCTCTTCCTGTTCATAGGTAGAACGAGGTAAATCCATACCAAATTGTTCGCGGAATGTTACCTGGACGAAAGCTGAGCAATCGATACCACGCTTGCTGTCACCACCTAACCGATAACGAACGCCTTTCCAGTCAGCATACTGATCCATAATTTTGGATTTTACGTTGACGCTGCGAACCATTGCTTCGAATTCATCCTGAGAGGCTTGCAGTAGAAGACCGTCTTTGTCATTTACTGCACGCATATCAGTTTGCGCGTTTTCTGTGTTCGAAGAATGTGTACCACTACACGCAGTGAGAATAATTGCTGCGCCAATCGCGGGAATTATCCGCGTGATATATCTCAGAAAAGGTTGAGACTTGACCATTATTGTTGTTATCCCTTGCTGTCCTTAACGATGTAATCGTTATTAAAATTGCCAAACGAAGCGAGACTACCCGCCGCGCACAGTCGGGACAAACACTGGAATGATAAAATGTGCGTCAGAGCACGTTTTTATCTTGAAACCCGGTGTTTTTGCCACATTTCTGTGCAGGCGAATTGGAGATTACCGTAATGAATAGGGGATTGCGAGAGGTATTATGAGATTTTTTATAAGAAATTGTGATGTAAGCCGATGTAAGTAAAGATGTAAAAAAGGATGGGTTATTTTTATGCTAATTTGGATTAAAACCGCATCACAAGCGGGTTGCACCGGCCTTTTTCAGCTAAGTATATCTGGGATTTGTCTTAAAAAATGGCCCACCTGCCGTTCAGTTTCAGGCGAGCCATAATTAAATGATATGCATCAATGCATCACGGGTTTTTGCTAAGCATTTTATTACCGGGTAATTTTCTTTCCAGCCAGTTAATCAGCATGTCACTGGCAGGCGTCATCAGCCACCAGCTGGCCCCTACCAGCACGACGGACATCGAACCGACCGCAATATCGGTAAACCAGTGCGCACCAATCATCACGCGTGGCAACGAGAAGATAACGGTGATCAGCACGGCAACAGCGAAAGCGCCCTTGCTCAGATAGCGCAGCATAAAGCAGGAGAAAATGATCAGCATCATGCCGTGGTCACCGGGGAAGCTGTCCGCAGAGGCATCTTTGGTCGGAATGCCGGTCAGTTTACTCACACGGTTAACATCCGGGAAACTTAGCGACGGGCTTTTATGGCTCACCGGCAGCAAATGACCCAGCTGGTTAAGCACCACGGCGGTCAGGAGCATCACGAACCCGATAATCACCAGGCGGCGGCGCCCCCGGGTATCCTCTTTCAGGAAGAAGCACAGGTACAGGGCACCCATCGCCAGCAGCGAAATAACATCAAAGGCGCGGTTATTGGTTACCGCCACCAGATGCAGGAACCAATGGTCTGTTGCCAGGTGCTGATTGAAGAAGAAGAAAATCGACTTATCAATCGGGAACCAGAAACCATGATTTGCCGGCAGATAAAAGGATAAAAACAGTGCAACGCCTAATACGTTGAGTATCAGGATTGCGGGGATATTTCGGCGCCACATAAATGTTAACCTATACTTAGCAGGGTAATGAATAAATTAGTCAGCGTTAACTTAATCCTTACAACCTAAACGAACCTTCAACAAGAGTGATTGTAGTTCATTCCATTGCGCAACATCTCGTGTAATAAGCTCAATTCTGCTGTCTAACGGCGCCGCCGGTTTGGTTTCAATATGCAGGTCGTCTCCCTGACGGTTTATCAGCAGTGTCCCTTCCTTTATGCGCATGATGCCTTTCACGCGATCTACCGGTGCCTGACGCGCCCAGTCGAGTATGCCCGCGGTATCAAATTGTGTTTCGCCATCAAATATCCAGCCACAGCTGGTATAGCCGTCGGCCTGATTGAGCGCCCGGCGCCAGCGCTGGCTACCCGGCAGGCTCAGCGCTGCCAGCCCGCGTTGCGGGGCATGAGCATGATGATGTTTACCTTCCGGCAGTGTGACCTGATTCAGACGCGGCAAATCCAGCAGGGCAGGGTCGATGGCGCCTTGCGACGCAACCACCAGCTGACGCCCGCCGCCATGAGTGGCGAACCACGTTTCCAGCGCCTGTTTATCCTGCGCCTGCGCCACATCGGCTTTATTCGCGACGATCACGTCGGCGGCAGCCAGCTGGTCGCGGAAGTTTTCATTATCGATCACCCGCTGATCGCTCAGCTGCCGGGGATCCATCAGGCATAACGTGGCGTTAAGCGTGATCCAGTTGTTGTAAACCTCAGAGGTGAGCAGGGACAGGATTTGCTTCGGATGCCCAAGACCGGTGGGTTCGATCAACAGGCGATCAGGTTTCGCCTGCTGCAATAACATGTTTAACCCCACCTGCATCGGCAAACCGTTCACACAACACATACATCCGCCGGGAATTTCTTTCAGCACGGCACCGCTGTCAGCGAGCAACGCGCCATCGATGCCAATCTCACCGAACTCATTCACCAGCACCGCCCATTTTTCACCCTCGGGTTTTTGAGCCAGTAAATGGCGCAGCGTGGTGGTTTTACCGCTGCCGAGAAAGCCGGTAATCAGGTTAGTTTTGGTCATGACTGCATCCCTCTGTAAAAAAATTCACCGGACAATGTGCAATGGGCGTTAAAGAAAATCCAGCATTGTGCCGATTATTGTTCAGTACCGCGTAATTCTGATGGCTTTTCCTCCGATATTTTCGTTTGCGTAGTGCGAAATCGGTTAGATGTATTAATGTTAAATTGAAGTTACGCAATGATTAAAAAAACCAATTTACAGATGAGGGTATGACCATGAACAGCATCAGATGGACACTGTTTTTGGGATTGTTAGCCTCAGGGATGACGCAGTTTGCCAGCGCCGGAAGTACCGGCAAGATTAACTTCTACGGTGCCATTGTTGATGGCGGATGCAGCTTTACGACCGGTGATCAAAAGGTTACCAGCAAATGTGACCGTGGCGGGAAGACCGTCAGTCAGGTCCGCACTCTGGATGCGACACAACCCCAGGCCTATACGTTGCCGCTGTCTCTGGGCCATGTGAGCACTGAGCACATTAAAAACGATCCCCGTCTGACCCTCATGACGGTGACCTATAACTGACAGTTAAGATTTACTTAATAATTCCGCTGCGCAATGTCCTGAGCCGCCGGTTTTCTCACACCGTTCTGGCCGGACACCCTGAAAACTGGCAGGCCCAATTTTGATCGGGCCGTCAGTTTTCAGTTCTCATTCTGTTCGCCTTATCCCCGCATGTTATAATTTTCCCTCTTAATTCAGGCATTCTGGCAGCGGCTTGCCGTCTTTTCAGATGTCAGACCAATTGTTCGACAGGGGCAAGATTATGCGACTTTATCAGGAGATTGGCGGCCATTTACGCCGTGATATCCATGCGGGGAAATATGCCCCCGGCGACCGTCTGCCGCCTGAACGCGAAATTGCTGAATCCTTCTCTGTCAGCCGCAGCGTGGTGCGGGAAGCGCTGATCATGCTGGAACTGGAAAAATGGGTGGAAGTGCGTAAGGGCTCCGGCGTGTATGTGCTGCATCCTGCTGAAAACAGCCCGACAGAGACGGCAGATACCGGTTACGGTCCCTTCGAATTGCTGCAGGCGCGGCAGTTGCTGGAGGGGGAAATTGCCGCTTTTGCCGCTATGCAGGCCACTAAAACCGATATTCTGCAAATGCGCGATGCCATTGATGCCCAGCGCGATTGTATTGAACGCGGCGTTTCAGATGATGTGGAAGATCAGCGTTTCCACGGCTTGCTGGCGCAGGCCTCGCAGAACAGCGTTCTGGTTAAACTGGTGGATGATTTGTGGCTGATCCGCCAGCGCAGCCCGATGTGGCTGGGTATTCATCAGCACGTTGTCGGGAAAACCCACAGCCAGCTCTGGTTGCAGGATCATCAGACCATTTTGCAGGCCGTGCTGCGCCGTGATCCGAAAGCGGCTAAGCAGGCGATGTGGCAGCATCTGGAAAATGTGAAAGATATGTTGTTGCAGGTGTCAGATGCGGATGACCCTGCATTTGATGGTTTCTTATTTTCCTCCGTTCCCTCCGAACTCAACGACTGAAGACCCGTCCCCATAAAAAACGGCTGCCGCAGCAGCCGTGATTTTCTCTACTTTTACGGTTAGCTGACGTACTTCGCCACGGCTTTTTTCGCGCCCACGCGTTGCAGATCGGCATAAGCCGCCAGAATTGCCTGCACCACTTTTTCTTCGTGCGGCAGTTGCTCGCCAAACACCGCATTCAGGGCCAGCAGGGCTTTCACGCGTTCTTCGCCGTCTGCGGTTGAGGCCACGATGCTGGCTAAGGTATCGGCCATCGGATCTTTAATCTCAATCGGCTGACCCGCATCATCCGTCCCGCTGATGTAACGCATCCAGCCCGCCACGCCCAGCGCCAGCAGTTCATAAGAACCGCCATTTTTCACATGCCAGCGGATAGAATCGAGCATACGTTGCGGAAGCTTCTGCGTGCCGTCCATCGCGATTTGCCAGGTGCGGTGCTTGAGTGAAGGGTTGCTGTAACGTGCGATCAGGCTGTCCGCATAGGCGTTGAGATCGACACCTTCCACGCTCAGCGTTGGCGCCTGTTCTTTCAGCATCAGACGGTGAGCTGCCGTTTTGTAATGTGCATCTTCCATACACTCGTTGATGTGCTGATAACCGGCCAGATAGCCCAGATAAGCCAGGAATGAGTGGCTGCCGTTCAGCATGCGCAGTTTCATCTGTTCGAAAGGCAGAACGTCGGACACCATCTGCGCCCCGGCTTTTTCCCAGTCAGGACGACCGGCGACAAAGTCATCTTCCACAACCCACTGAATGAATGGCTCACAGGCGATTCCGCAGGGATCGGTGATGCCGCCCAGCGCTTCGGTGATCTCGTCGAGAGTCGTTTCGGTCGCGGCGGGAACGATGCGATCCACCATGGTGCTCGGGAAAGAGACGTTCGCTGTGATCCATTCCGCCAGCTCAGCGGAGCGTGCTTTCGCCATGCCCAGAACGGCATTTTTTACGACCAGACCGTTCTCCGGAATGTTATCGCAGCACAGAATCGTAAAGCCAGGCAGATTGCGCTCATGGCGCAGGCGTAACGCTTCAACCAGTACACCCGGCGCGGTACAGGGTGCCTGACCGCCTGCCAGATCCTGCTGGATTTTCGGGTTTTGCAGATCCAGTTCACCGGTGCCAGGCTCAATGCAATACCCTTTCTCGGTGATGGTCAGTGACACGATGGCCACCTGCGCTTCCGCCAGTTTTTCGATGACCGCTTCCAGCCCGTCAATGATGCCGTGCACCGAATCATGGGCGGAACCGACAACAATGGCCTGATTTCCCTCTGCACCTTTTTCCAGCACGGTGAACAGGTGATTTTGCTGACGCAGCGCGTTGATCAGGCTTTCATTGCCAAACAGGCTGATTTCACAGATGCCCCAGTCGCCGCCCTGTAAATTCAGCACCCGGTTGGTCAGCAGCGCCTGGTGGGCGCGGTGGAAGGCGCCAAATCCGAGGTGAACAATGCGGCTTTTCAGCGCATCACGGTCGTAAGCAGGCAATGACACGGCTGCGGGCAGGGACGCTGTGGCAATAGTTTTCATGCAAGACTCCAGGCAAGTCAGAAAATAAATAATTGGTCAGGCCAAATTGGGGCTGTTTACCCGTCAGTTCAATTTCATGCTGGATAAAGCGACGATTTAAGCCGAAATCAGGGCTTTGAGTGTAAAGTCATATGATAGAAAGGGGAATTGGTAAGTCCGGATGGCCTCTCGTTTTGTGAAGTAGATCGAGAGTCTGGAGCATTTAACGCAAAGTTTCAGCCAGGTCTGGCGCAATAAAAAAGGAACGCCGTGGCGTTCCTTTGAAGAGCAATGTGCCGGGATGATTAATCCGCGCGGCCCATATAGCGACGTTCGGCAATATGAATGCGGATTTTGTCGCCGGAGCTCAGGTATTCCGGCACCTGAATGTTCAGGCCGGTAGCCATCACGGCAGGTTTGGTTCGTGAGCTGGCGGAAGCCCCTTTAATACCCGGCGCGGTTTCTACAATTTCCAAATCCACGGTTTGCGGCATTTCCAGCGCCAGCAGCTGGCTGTCGAGGGTCAGAACCTGCATACCCTGCAAACCTTCTTCAGGGATAAACAGCAGTTCTTCTTCGATCTGCGCTTTGTTGAAGGTGTAAGGCGTGAAATCTTCATCATCCATAAAGATGTATTCGTCGCCATCGACGTAAGAGAAGTTCACTTTACGGCGGGTCAGGGTGACGGTATCGAGAATGTCATCGCCTTTGAAACGCTCTTCCACTTTGCCACCGGTACGAACGTCGGAGAAACGCATTTTGTACAGGGTGCTGGCACCACGGGCGCTTGGGCTTTGAACATCGATATCTTTTACCAGCAGCAATTTGCCGTCGTAGTTCACAACGAAGCCGCGTTTAATTTCGTTAGCACGTGCCATATAAATACCTGTCGAGATAAAGGGGGAAATAATTTGCGACACGTTACCCGCGCCGCTGATTTCAGGCAAGCAGATAGCGCAAAAAGAGTCGTGAAAACCCGCATTATTGCGCATCTCTGTGGGGCAGCCAGCCGGTATCAAACTTGTTGGGTCAACAGTGTTAAAGAGTAGTAAATATTTCGCTGGTGGCGCATGAAAGCGCCTGCTATTGTCGCGCCTCAAAACCAGGCCTGAGGAGGCTGTTGATGGACTGTCGTACTGATTGCGGAGCCTGTTGCATAGCGCCTTCAATTTCCAGCCCGATCCCCGGAATGCCGGACGGCAAACCCGCCAACACGCGTTGCATTCATCTGGCGGATAACTTCCTGTGCAACATTTTTACGTCGCCGCTGCGTCCGAAAGTCTGCGCCAGTTTGCAGGCCAACCGCGAGATGTGTTTTACCCATCGCGACCAGGCCCTGACCTACCTGATAAAGCTTGAAGCGGATACTGCGCCCTGAGCGGTGATATCAGCTTTTCGCCGCCACCGTTTCCGTGACCGGATCATCCACATTTTTCACATTCCAGATACACACCACCGACCCCACCACCATTGCCAGCGCGGCGTAAAACACGGCGTGATAGGTCCAGAACTGCGCAATCACACCCGCAAGCGACCCGGCGAGGATCCAGCCAGCACGCGTAGAATTCGTAAACAGCGTAGTGGCCGCACCGGCCTGACCCGGCATCAAATCCTGAAAATAGAGCATGCCGATGCCGGCCAGAATGCCGATGAAAATCGCGTTCAGCAGCTGTAAAGCAATCAGCATCATGGCGCCGGTGGTAAACAGCAGGCATCCGTAGAAAATCACGCCGGCGATCACGGCGAGGCGCATCAGAAAACGCTTACCCAACTGCCGTGCCAGATAACCGGCAATCAGCATGGTGGGGATTTCCAGACACGCGGCGCTGCCCATCAGCACGCCCGCCAGTTTTTCCGGCAAACCTAATTCGCGCACCACATACAGCGGCATATTGATCAGATAAATGCTGTTGGCTGCCCACATCAGCGAGCAGGCGATGAATAACATCAGCGTGTCGCGGCGGTTGCGGCGCGGGGCTTCCAGCGTCGCGGAGGTCTTCACGCGCGCTTTTGGCATCGAAGGCAAAAAGACATACACCATCGCGCCACACACCAGAAACGCCAGCGTGGCAGCGCAGTACATGAAGGTAAAACCGAAGCCCATCGACAACGCAAACGCCAGCGGCGGGCCAACCACCCATGCCAGTGAAACCTGTGCGCGCAGGATGGAGCTGAACATCACGGCTTCGCGGCCCGTTTTTTCCGCGTGTTCCCGTGCCAGCGCGAACATCTGCGGGTTGGCTGTGGAGCCAAAACTCGACAGCAATACCCCGATAAACAGCAGAATAAAGTAGTTACGGTTGAAGGCGAACAGCACGCAGGCCAGCGCGCCCAGCAGGCAGCAATAGAGGATCAGCGTTTTGCGATCGCCGCGTTTATCCGACCAGGTGGCCAGCAACTGGCTGACAAAAATGCCGATCACTGCGCTGCCGGTAAAAAAGATCCCGACCATGAAGGGGCTGACGTGCACCTGAGAGGTCAGAAACAGGCTGAGCGTGGGCGTCTGTAGCGCACCGGCAATGCCTGTCAGAAAGGCAATGATCAGGAATGCGGTCGAGGTCATGTCAGGCAAACGGCGGGCTGATGCTGTAGAAATTCGCATGTGTATAACTGAACCAGAAGTAGGGGGAGGGACGAAATTTGCGCGAATGTTACGTCAGTTTAAAAAAAACAAAAACAGGTTTTGATCATCAAAAATGTAAACCTGAGTGAATTTGCCATACTGAATAATAAAACCGCATTTTGTGTTAAAAATAACCGCAAGAGGGTCCGGGATGTCATGTTCAAATACCGGTCAGCTTGCTTCAGCTTTGGGTTTTTTCGTCTGACGAAAAACGCGTCAGCCTGACTTCAGCATTTGCGTTAAGTTATTCGCGCCAGGCGTTCTGAATAAAGGAAACTGTGCGTGGCATCAAAAAATCATCACGTAGAATCAGGGAATGCTTGCTTTAAAAACGAGCCCGATTAAGACTTCCTGAAACGTTTCAGCGTTACCGATTTCGACAACGTAATCTGGTGGCGCTCCTTTTTTCTCAGTAAAGCTGAAACGATTCAATTTCAGCAGGAGAGGAGAATTATGTTCCAACTGTCACAGCAAGATATTCACCTCGGTGCCGCAGCCAGCGATAAGCAGGACGCCATTCGCCAGGTCGCCGCAGCACTGACACAGGCCGGTCGCGTCAGCGAAGGTTATGTCGACGGCATGTTAGCCCGTGAACTGCAAACCTCCACTTACCTCGGTAATGGCATTGCGATCCCTCATGGCACCACGGATACCCGTGATTTAGTGCTTGATACGGGTGTTCAGGTCTATCAGTTCCCGCAGGGTATTTCCTGGGGTGAAGACCAGACCGCCTACATCGTTATCGGCATCGCGGCGCGTTCTGATGAACACCTCAGCCTGCTGCGTCAGCTTACGCACGTATTAAGCGACGACAGCGTGGCTGAACGCATGGCGAAAACAGATTCAGCTGAAGAACTGCGCAGCCTGCTGATGGGCGAAAAGAATGCCGCTGAATTCCTGTTTGATACTCAACTGATCGCAGTGGATGTTGCTGCTGAAAACCTGATCACCCTGCAGGCGCTGAACGCTGGCCGTCTGAAACAGATTGGCGCGGTCGATACTGCCTTCGTCAGCGACGTCATCAGCCGTAAACCGCTGAACCTGGGTCAGGGCATCTGGCTGAGTGACAGCACGGAAGGCAACCTGAAAAGTGCTGCCACCCTCAGCCGCGCTCAGCAGGCATTCGATCTGGACGGTGAAAAGGTGGCGATGTTGCTGACCATTTCCGTCGCCGACGATCAGCCGCTGAACCTGCTGAATTACCTGAGCGATCTGCTGATTGCCAACAAAGCTGAACGTCTGCTGACGGCAGACGCGGTAGGCGTGCTGGCATTGCTGACCAGCGAAGTGGCAGAAGAAGCCAACGTGCTGAGTGCCGAATACGTTATCCGTAACGAACACGGCCTGCATGCACGTCCGGGTACCGCCTTAGTCAACGTGATCAAGCAATTTACCAGCGAAATCACCGTGACCAACCTTGATGGCAGCGGTAAACCTGCCAACGGCCGCAGCCTGATGAAAGTCGTGGCGCTGGGCGTGAAAAAAGGTCACCACCTGCGCTTTACCGCCAGCGGTGAAGATGCCGAACTGGCACTGAAAACCATTGGTGAAGCTATTTCTGAAGGTCTTGGGGAGGGCGCATGAGCCGCAGAGTCGCCACAATTACCTTAAACCCGGCGTACGATTTAGTGGGCTATGTGCCTGAAATCGAACGCGGTGAAGTCAATCTGGTGCAAACCACCGGTCTGCATGCCGCAGGTAAAGGCATCAACGTAGCGAAAGTGCTGAAAGATCTGGGCATCGACGTCACCGTTGGCGGTTTCCTCGGCAAAGAAAATCAGGACGGCTTCCAGTTGCTGTTCAGCGATCTGGGCATCGCGAACCGTTTCCAGGTGGTCAATGGCCGGACCCGCATCAACGTCAAACTGACCGAAAAAGATGGCGAAGTCAGCGACTTCAACTTCTCTGGTTTTAACGTGACGCCAGCAGACTGGGAACGTTTCGTGACCGACTCCCTCTCCTGGCTGGGTCAGTTCGACATGGTTGCCGTCAGCGGAAGTTTGCCAGCGGGCGTCGATCCTGATGCTTTCACCGACTGGATGAAGCGCCTGCGCGCCCAGTGCCCTTGCATCATCTTCGACAGCAGCCGTGAAGCGCTGGTCGCCGGTCTTAAAGCTGCGCCATGGCTGGTTAAGCCAAACCGTCGTGAACTGGAAATTTGGGCTGGCCGTAAATTGCCAGAACTGAGTGACGTGGTAGAAGCCGCGCACGCCTTACGTGACCAGGGTATCGCCCATGTGGTGATTTCTCTGGGTGCAGAAGGTGCCTTGTGGGTTAACGCATCCGGTGCGTGGATTGCCAAACCGCCAGCCTGTGAAGTCGTCAGCACCGTCGGTGCCGGTGATTCCATGGTCGGTGGTCTGATCTACGGCTTACTGATGCGTGAATCCAGTGAACATACGCTACGACTGGCCACTGCCGTTGCCGCCCTGGCTGTCAGCCAGAGTAATGTCGGTGTCACCGATCGTCCGCAGCTCGCGGCGATGATGGCCCGTGTTGATCTGAAACCCTTTTAATTCGCAGGAGGCAGAATGAAAACGCTGCTGATGATAGACAGTTCGCTGGGACAGGCCCGGAGCCACCTGGCGAAAAATTTGCTCGCTGCTGCCGTCGCAAAAGCCGGGCACTCGTTGGTTGAACAGGCTGCTGAAGCTGACATCGTGATCGTGGCCGGTGAAACCGTGCCGAACGACGCGGCGCTGACCGGCAAAAACATTTACACCGGTAACGTGGCGGATGCGGTGCGTGAGCCTGATGCTTTTGTGCAACGCGCACTGGCTGAGGCAAAACCGTATGTGGCGCCTGCGGCCGTTGCCGCCGTTTCTGCACCGGCTGCTGCGGGTCCGAAACGTATCGTGGCAATCACGGCGTGCCCGACCGGCGTAGCGCATACCTTTATGGCTGCTGAAGCCATTGAATCCGAAGCCAAAAAACGTGGCTGGTGGGTGAAAGTGGAAACCCGCGGTTCCGTGGGCGCAGGCAATGCGATTACCCCGGAAGAAGTGGCAGCGGCCGATCTGGTGATTGTCGCGGCAGACATCGAAGTGGATCTGGCGAAGTTTGCCGGTAAACCGATGTACCGTACCTCTACCGGTCTGGCACTGAAAAAGACCAAGCAGGAACTGGACAAAGCGCTGGTTGAAGCTGAGCTGTTCCAGCCAGCCACTCAGGGCAGTGCGTCCACCAGCAAGAAGAAAGAAGCGGGCGGCGCAGGCCCATACCGTCACCTGTTGACCGGCGTGTCTTACATGCTGCCAATGGTGGTTGCCGGTGGTTTGTGTATCGCGCTTTCCTTCGTGTTTGGTATTAAAGCGTTTGAAGTCAAAGGCACGCTGGCGGCAGCACTGATGCAAATCGGTGGCGCTTCAGCCTTCGCGCTGATGGTGCCGGTTCTGGCCGGTTTCATTGCCTTCTCCATCGCTGACCGTCCGGGTCTGACACCGGGTCTTATCGGCGGTATGCTGGCGGTGAGCACCGGTGCCGGTTTCCTTGGCGGTATCATTGCCGGTTTCCTGGCGGGTTATGTGGCGAAGGCCATCAGCGGCAAGCTGAAATTACCGCAAAGTATGGAAGCCCTGAAACCAATCCTGATCATTCCGCTGGTGGCGAGTCTGATTACCGGTCTGGTGATGATTTACGTTGTCGGTACGCCGGTCGCTAAAATTATGGCGGGTCTGACGGCGTGGTTGCAATCTCTGGGTACTGCCAACGCAGTTCTGCTCGGCGCAATCCTTGGTGCGATGATGTGTACCGACATGGGTGGCCCGGTCAACAAAGCCGCTTACGCCTTCGGCGTAGCACTGCTGAGTTCATCCGTTTATGCACCTATGGCCGCCATCATGGCTGCCGGTATGGTGCCACCGCTGGCGATGGGTCTGGCAACGCTGCTGGCGCGTCATAAGTTTGAGCAAAGCGAGCGTGAAGGCGGTAAAGCGGCGCTGGTGTTGGGTCTGTGCTTTATTTCTGAAGGTGCGATTCCGTTCGCCGCCCGTGACCCAATGCGTGTTCTGCCATGCTGTATCGCTGGTGGCGCACTGACCGGTGCTCTGTCGATGGCATTCCATGCACAACTGATGGCGCCACACGGTGGTCTGTTCGTTCTGCTGATCCCAGGTGCTATCACACCGGTTCTCGGTTATCTGGTGGCGATTATCGCCGGTACGGTTCTGGCGGGCGGTGCTTACGCCATCCTGAAACGTTCAGAAGTTGCTGTAGCGGCTAAAACCGCCGCATAACATCAGATTGGGTAGTGAATGAAAAAGACGCGACGTGAAAATGTCGCGTCTTTTTTTTTATTGCCTTGGCCGGGCAATGGGGCGGCGTTTTCTTAAATAGAGAACATTTCGGTTTCTCAATAGCGGTGCTCGCCTGGCTTTTCGCGCCGAAACCGGGCAGAGAGGAAAGTGCTTTTCCTCTCTGCACTCTCCTCGCTTTTTTTAAACGCGCGGTGGCGCTGGCCCGACGGGCATGCCGGTGGCGCTCAACATTGCGTTAAACCGTGAACATTTCGGTTTCTCAATTGCAGTGCTCACCTGGCTTTTCGCGCCGAAACCGAGCAGAGAGGAAATTGCTTTTCCTCTCTGCACTCTCCTCGCTTTTTTTAAACACGCGCTGCCGCTGGGTCGACGGACATGTTCTGATAGTCCCGAATGTGGCGCAAAATCTTGCCGCTGCGCGGTTCCCTCCCCGCGGGATTCGAGCCCTGCGTCTCGAACCCCCGGTCGGCCAGATTTTTGAGCGCGCCATCCCACTATTTTTAAAGATAAAACCCAATCTGATCGCTTTTGATTTTTAAAGAATCAAAGTGAGTGAGGTGACGACCTAAAAATCCCCAGCCGCGCTCAAAAATCACGCCGGAGGAGTGGTGGAAAACCGCGCGTTTTTTTGCGCGGGTTGAAACCCGACGGGAGGGGACTGCGCAGCAGCGGGATTTTGCGGCAATAGCGGAGGGTGCTGAAACATAGCCAGCGAGCGGCAGCGCGCAGTGAAAGAGCCTGGGGGTCTTGGGGGTGGCGGCGATAAGCCACCCCCAAGTCGGTGTGGGCCGACGCCCACGACCTTGACCTTGACCTTAACGCCAGTTCAGGCGACAAGCCCTTGACCTTATTCTTCCCTGAATTGAATCCCCACCCCTAATGCATCCGCTGCGCGCACGGTGATTTGCGAAGTATGATCAGCAAACGCGATTTCCCCGACGCGTAAACTGTTGCGTACCGCATCCAGTGATCGCGTGGCAAACTCCAGCCCGATCATCCGGGCGCTGCCATTTTCGCCTTCCGGCACAATGCCAAATTCTGCGGTGGCTTGCTCCGGCGTGACAAACCGTACGCTGGCGCGGCCTGCGCGCAGGATCACTTCTTTGGGTCTGACGTCCAGTGCGCTTGCACCGAATAACTCGCCATAGACCTGCGCGGCCTCATGCGGATTTTCTGCAGAAATCACAAAGCCTGTGATATCAGCGACGCCGTTCGGGTGGTTTTGCCATTCATTGCGCCACACCAGTTCCGGCGTCAGGTGGTGGCAGAAGAAACTGCGGCCATTCGGCACGCGGGTGGCGGCCAGCGGCACGGTGCGGAACCGCGCATTTGGCGAGGTGCCGTCGTTGAGCGCAACGGGACGGAAGAATTCTGCCGGTGGTGAGCCGGCAATATTTTGCTGCTGCAGATGTTGGTACACCGCCGATGAATCCTGCGTTTTCCAGACCAGACCACTCAGCCCGAGCGGTGCCTGCCACAGGTCGGTGCGGGTGTGAGCATTACCCGGCTCGTAGCCCAGCAGTTCGAGATAATTATCGCCAAAAATCGCCAGATGATTACTGGAACCGAGCGAGTGATGGCCGCGCGGCGTGAGGTGAAAACCCAGCCTGCGAAATTGCTGCTCGGACTGATTCAGCTGCTCGGCAACGTTAATCACCACATGATCAAGCTGCGGGCGAAGAGGGTGTGAACGTTGTGCTTCAGTCATTGAAGGGTTCTCCCAGCGTTAACATCAGACGGTTTGCCCAGGCGAAAAAGGCCGCGGACTGCGCCAGATCGACAATCTCCAGCTCATCTAAACCCTGTTCGCGCAGCGCCGCAATGTGCTGTTCTGTAGCGACCGGTGGCGTTGCGGAAAGCGCGGCAGCGAAATCAATTTCGGCCTGCCAGCGCGGGGACTGTTCTTTGCTGAGAATGCCGCCCGGCGGGGTGTCGATCAGGCGCTGGACGTCTTGCGTCTGTTTGGAAAGCTGGCTGGCTTTGCGCGCATGCACCGACGCGCAGTAAATACAGCCGTTGATTTTGCTGGCGACCGTCGCGGCCAGTTCGCGCTCTTTGCGCGGCAGCCCGCCGGAGGTGTAGAAAATGCCTTTGTCGGTCAGCGTGCGCTGTTCGAGAACCGGCAAATTGCGGCCTAACAGGCGGAAATAATCGGAATCGGTATGGCCGAATTTCGCCAGGGTCGCCTGCTGCGCCTCATCAAAATCTTCCAGTTTTTTTGCCGGGATCCACGGTTCCCAGCCGAGTTCTTCCTGGGTAAACGCCTGCGGCGCATCACGGCCGCTGTGGATATTGGGTTCGGTACGCCAGAACGCAGCACCGACCGGTTTACTGCTGCCGTTCTCCACCGGTTTGCCGCCAATCAGCCGGTAGCTGCGCAGTACGCGGCTCTGGAAACTGACGAAAGCGATCAGCTGCGACAGCGTGACTATCGCATCCACCGACCAGCCGGCTTTTTTCAGCGCCTGCAAATGTGCGGGCGTGGCGCTGGCGGGTTTGAAACTCAGACGTTCGCCGTGCGTCAGCGCAGCGTCGAGACGGGCGGTTTCGTCGATGTCCGGCAAATCCTGCAAGCGTTCGGAATAGTGATTGGTCAGCTGCGAATCACCGTGCCAGCGGGCGACGTTTTGCGCTAAACGCAGGCGCTCAGCCAGCGAAAAATCCACGCCATCCTGTTCAGTAAACAGCGCGTCATAGCTGCCCTGCGCGTGACGGGTGGCGGCGTCGCGGGTGTCGCGGGCCTGTTTCAGCGCAGAATCAGGGGCGATGTCAGCCAGTTTTTCCAGCAGGTCGGTCGAATAGGATGTCATAAGGTTTCCCGTGAAAATGAAGTATTGGCGGAAGAGGTGGAGACACTGCGCTGCGGCGTGCGGCGAACCCAGCCGAGCGCGGGCGCAACGTGACGGGCAATCAGTTCGATGGAACGTAAAATATACGGATGCGGCGGATCGATGGAGTGCACCTGAAACGCCAGATCGGTGACGCGGGCCAGCGCGGTATCGGCCTGCAACGTCGCGGTCACCTGCGCCGCTGTGCCGAGATGCACGTCGAAGGTGCGGATGTAATCGTCGAGCGTATCGCCCCTCACAATCTGTCCGCTGGCACGGTGATTTTCGGCCTGACGGCGTAAGCCTTTTTGCGCCAGCTCACGCGCTTCATCGCCGTTTTCGGTGACGAACGCGGTACGCGAGCCCATGATGCGTGGCGCAACGCCGTCCGGCAGGGCATCGAGATAGGCATCAATAATCGGGTTTTGCAGCTCGTCGAGGCGCAAATCTGGTGCATCCGCCGGGCGTGGCTGGGTGCGCGAAAGCATCAGGCCGTCGCCGGATTTACCCGCACGCGCGCCGCCGTCAACCGAGAATGTTGCCTGCCAGACGCGGTTCGCCAGCTGCGGTGCCGCCGGGTACAACCGGTTATCGGTGCCCGCCAGCGGTTCTCCGCGCCAGGCGGTGAGCAGGGTTTGCAGATTGTTGCCAAAAGCTTTGCCGCGATCCTGACTTTCCAGCCCGAACGGCGGGAATGACGTCGGCGTGCCGCCCGAGCCTAAACCGATTTCAAGCCGTCCGCCGGAAAGTAAATCCAGCACGGCAGTGTCTTCGGCGACGCGCAGGGCATTCTCCATCGGCAGGGTGATCACGCCGGTGCCGAGACGGATAAAGCGGGTATGTGCCGCCACCTGTGCGAGAAAAACCAGCGGCGCAGGCAGGCCGCCTTCCGCCTCGTGAAAATGGTGCTGCGCGACCCACGCGGAATCAAAGCCTAACTGCTCGGCGTGAATGATTTGTTCGGTCGCCAGCCGGTAACGTTCCTGCGCGCTGGTGTTGTCCAGCAGGCGGGTGAAAAATCCAAGACGTTTACTGCTCATAATGTCCCTCTTTTCTTTTTTCATGTGCTGAATCAGGCGGCGCGGTGGCGGCCCGGGATTGCGTCGATCAGCTGGCGGGTGTAATCGCTGGAAGGCAGGGCGAAAACGTCCTCAACGTTGCCGGAATCCACCTGCTGTCCGCGGTTTAACACCGAGACGCTGTGCGAGATTCGCCGGACGGTCGCCAGATCGTGCGAGATAAACAAATAGGTCAGGCCGAGGGAATCCTGTAACTGCGAAAGCAACGTCAGGATTTGCGCCTGCACGGTGACGTCGAGAGCCGACGTGGCTTCGTCGAGGATCAGCACTTTCGGCTCTAAAATTAACGCGCGCGCAATGGCCACCCGCTGGCGCTGGCCGCCGGAAAGCTCACGCGGTTTGCGGCTGAGCAATTCTTCCGGCAGCGCCACGCGGCGGGCGATATCCAGCACCCGTTCACGGCGCACGGCAGCCGGGATTTTTTCGAAATTCAGCAGCGGTTCTTCAATCACGCTGAACAGCGTTTGCGACGGATCCAGCGAGGCGAACGGGTTCTGATACACCAGCTGGATTTTCCTGCGCAGCTGGCGCAGCGGTTCACCTTTCAGGCGCGTGATGTCTTCGCCGTCGATCAACACGCGTCCGCTGTCCGGTTTCTGAAAACCGAGCAGAATGCGCGCCAGCGTGGTTTTACCGGAGCCGGATTCACCCACCAGCGAATGCGTGGTGCCGCGCGGAATGCTGAATGACACGTGATCGACAGCGCGGAACGCCGCCTGATGTTTGCCGCCCAGCGTGAAATCATGAGTGATATTTTCCACCACCAGCACCGGATCTTCAGCCGCACGGATCTGGGCGCGGAGACGGCCTGAAAGGGCAGGGACGTCGGCGAACAGCTGGCGGGTGTAATCACTTTTCGGTGCGCTCAGCACTTCGGCGGTGATGCCCTGTTCCTGCACTTTGCCGTGACGGAACACCAGCAGCCGGTCGGCGCGTTCGGCGGCAATCGCCAGATCGTGCGTCACCAGCAGAACGGCGGTGCCGAACTCGCGGCGCAGTTCGTCGATCAAATCCAGAATGCGTTTTTGCACCGTGACGTCCAGCGCGCTGGTGGGTTCGTCGGCGATGATCAGCGCCGGTTTCAGCGCAATCGCAATGGCGATCAAGACGCGCTGTTTCATGCCGCCGGAAAGTTCGTGCGGATACTGCTTAGCCCGCTGTTCCGGATGCGAAAGGCCGACGCGGGAAAGCAGTTCCACCACGCGGGCGTCGCGCTGTGCGCGCGGCAGTCGCTGATGGATATCGAGAATTTCTGCCACCTGCGAACCGATGGTTTTCACCGGATCCAGCGAGCTGGTCGGATCCTGCGGTATCAGGCTGATGCGCGCACCGCGCAGGGCGTCGAGACGGCGCTGCGACCACTGGCTGATGTCGGTGCCATTGAGGCGAATTTCGCCCTGTTCGATATGACCATTTTCCGCCAGCAGGCCGATAATCGCCTGCGCAGTCGTGGTTTTCCCCGAGCCGGATTCACCGACCAGCGCCAGCACTTCACCGGCGTGAATCGAAAACGACACGTTATGCACCACCGGTTTGCCGTCATAGGCGATGGAAAGATTGTCCAGTTCGAGAACCGGCGGAGCGTCATGCGTAAAAGTGGCCTGTGCGTTCATCGCGTTCTCCTGCGTAATGACTGGCTGATGCGGTTGGCGGAAAGCACCACTAACACCACCACCACGCCGGGGAAGGTGGTTAGCCACCAGGCGGTGGAGATGTAGTTACGGCCTTCGGCAATCAGCAAACCCCATTCCGGCGTCGGCGGCGGGGTGCCGTAACCGAGGAAACTCAGGGTGGAAATGGCGAGAATGGCGCTGCCGAACTGCAATGCGGAAAAGGCGATCACCGAGGTCAGCGAGTTGGGCAAAATGTGCCGCCACAAAATGGAGAAGAAGGAACCGCCGCTGCCGTACGCCGCTTCAACGTAATCGCTGTGACGCACCAGCACCACTTCGGCGCGTGCCAGACGGGCGAAGTTGGCGACCGACGTGACACCGACGGCGATCGCCGCATGCACCGTGCCGAAGCCGAGCAAAATAATCACGCTCAGCGACAGCAGCAGGCCGGGAATTGACAGCAATACGTCGTTGATGCGCATGACGATGGCGTCCACCAGACCGCCGGTCGCGCCCGCCGCCAGCCCGAGCGCAGTGCCGAACACCAGCCCGAGCGCCACGGCGACCAGCGCGCCGGAAAGCGAATGCGACGCGCCGTAGACAATGCGCGCGTACACATCGCGGCCAAGCTGATCCGTGCCCAGCCAGTGTCCGGCCTGCGGAGCCAGACGCTGCGCACCGGCAATCCCTTCGGTGCCGCTGTAGCTGGTGAATAAGCCGGGGGCGATCGCCCATAAAATCACGGTCGCCATCACCAGCCACGCGAGGATCAATCCCGGTTGCAGGCGGGCGGGTTTCCAGCGGCGGCGCTGTGTGAGCGGTAATGAAAGCGTGCTTTTGCCAAGCGGTAAGCTGCTCATGCGGTGGCTCCCCGTGAGTTTTTAGACGCAGACGCTTTAAGACGCGGGTCGAGAAGCGGATACAGCAAATCGACCACTAAATTGATGCCGACGAAAGCGGCGGCGGAAATCACCACAATCGCCTGAAGCACCGCGACATCCTGATTATTCACCGCCTGCTGCGTGAGTTGTCCGAGGCCGTTAAGCCCGAACACCGTTTCGGTGATAAGCGCACCGGCAATCAGTTCGCCAAACAGCAAACCGGCAATGGTCAGCGCCGGAAGCAGGGCGTTGCGCGCCACATGACGCCACAACACGCCGCTGCGGCTGGCCCCTTTGGCGCGGGCGACGGCGACGAACGGCTGGGTTTGTACCTGATCAATGCTGCGGATAAGGATCTGCGCCAGCGGCGCGGAAATCGGCACCGCCAGCGTAATAATCGGCAAAATCAGCCCGACCCATTCACCCGGATTAATCACCGGGATCCAGCGCAGATGGAACGAAAAGAACTGAATCAGCGCGATGCCCAGCCAGAAGGTTGGAATGGAGATAAACAGCGACGGCAGCGCCTGTAAGGCATTTTTCAGCCAGCCGAAATGCAGCAGGCTGGAGAGAAACGCCAGCGCAAAGGCCACCACGGCGGCCAGTGCGAAACCGATCAGCGCCAGACGCAGCGTCGGCGGGAAGTTGCTGCTGAGTAATTCAGTCACCGGTACGCCAGCCTGAATCGAATAGCCCAGATCCCCGCGCAGAAAATTGCCCAGCGTATGCAGATATTGTTGCAGCAACGGCACATCTGCGCCGTACGCAGCACGCATATCGGCGATTTGCGCCGGGCTTAATCCCATGTCCGGATTCTGGAATTTAATCAGGATCGCGTCGCCGGGCAGCACCTGCAACAGGATGAAGGAGACGGTAAACGCCGCCCACAGCACCAGCAACGCCTGCCCGAATCGACCGCTCACGTATCGGCTCATGATTTACTCCCCGTCAGTTAATGCTTTTCCAGCCACGCGCCGTAGAAGCTCGGACGCCCGACCGCTTCAAAGCTCACGCCTTTGAAATAGGGCGCACCGGCAAACACCTGCGGCTCTTCGAAAATCGGAATGACATACGCCTGATCGAGCAGATAGTTCTGCACGTCGCCGGTCAGTGCCAGACGTTTTTTCGGATCCACTTCGGCAGAAATGGCCGTCAGCAGGTCGTTAAGTTTGTCGTCGCGAAAGCTTTTCACCTTGCTGCTCAGGCCGCCTTTTTGCAGCAGCGCATCACGGTTAGTCGGGTAGAAAGAGCTTTTGATAACGTCCGGATCGGCGCGTCCTACTTCCACCACGTTAGCCGGGGTTTTCTCCGGATCGAGGTTATCCGCCACGCGGCTGCCCGCGTCGCCCGCCAGAATATTGAGCTTCGCACCGACCTGGCTCCATTGCTGCGACACCAGCTGCAACACCTCTTTGTTCTGCGGTTGTGGCAGCGATTCATAGATGGTCAGTGACAGCGTTTTGCCGTCTTTCTGGCGGATGCCGTTCGGGCCCGGTTTCCAGCCCGCTTCATCAAGCAGCTTTTTGGAAAGCGTCGGGTCGTAAGTCAGTTTGTTGCTCAGATCAACATAACCGGCCGCGGTTTTGGCAATCACCGAGGTGGCCTGCGGGTAGTTTGGCGAGAACAGCGTATCAACCACCTGTTTGCTGTTGGTGGCGTGCAGCAGCGCCTGACGCACTTTCAGATCAGACACCAGCGCGTTATCGGGGCGGAACGAAATGCTGTCGTTGACGCCTTTGGTTGGCGCGGCATAAATCGGGAAATTCTGGTCTTTGGCCTGTTTCTCGTCATAGGCCTGAACCTGACGGATGAAATCCGCCTGACCCGCCAGCAGCGCGCCGATACGCACGCTGTCTTCGCCGGTGACGATCACTTTGATGCCGTCGAGATTGGCGCGGCCCTGCTGTTTGAGGTTTTTCGGCCCCCAGTTGTAATCTTTACGCGCGGTCAGATCGACTTCTCGCCCAAGCGTTTCTTTGCTGACCACGAACGGGCCGGAACCGATGATGTGCGTGGCATCGCCCAGCGCATCAAAATTGCGGTCCAGCGTGCTCAGCGACACCAGCCCGGAGCCAATCGTCGCCGTGCCCTGCAGGAAGCCCGGCGAGGACTTTTTGAAATAGAACTTCACGGTTAGCGGATCAATCACTTCGCTGTGGTCGTAGTTGTTGATGACTTCAGACACCGGCAGGTGGTGATCTTTGTTGCCCAGACCGTAGGTATCAAAGTTTTTAGCCACCGCGCTTGCATCGAGCGGCGTGCCGTCGGAGAAGGTCACACCCGGACGCAGCTTGAAGGTGTACTCGGTTTTATCGGCGTTGAAGGACCAGGATTGGGCGATCCAGGGTTCAATCTCCAGCGTTTTCGGGTTCTGGTAGGTCAGTTTGTCGGTGATCTGATTAAGGATGCCGCCGTTCGGGTAGAAGCCGCCTGCGGGCGGATACAGGTTGGTGTGCGCCTGCTGCTCAAGATAAATCAGCGTGCCACCCTGAACCGGTGTGCCGTCAGCGGCGATGGCGGAAAACGTGCTGGTGAGAAGTGCCCCTAAAGCCAGTGCGCGGGTGATCGCGTTTGCCCGGCGAATGTTTTGCATAGTTAAACCCTTTTTCTTATTAGCAGATGAATCACTTTTCCGTTCGCATAGAACGAAAGTGCTGGACCCATAACAAACCAATTTAAAGGGCAGGTGAACGAAGGAATTTAGCAATGGTTAGCTGGAAACGGCATTAGGGGAAACGGACGGGAGGCAGAAAGAAAAAAACCAGCGGCTAATCCGGACGGGTGGACCGGCTAACCGCTGGCGATCATCAAAAATGATGAGCTAAGGAGAAACTGAGGTCGTCAGTGATCTTTTAATGCAGCTTCTGTGCCAGTTTTTATTTCCGGCTGCGTTTTGACCTGCTGGCTGCGGCTCAGGAAGGCATTAAGCAAAATCGCGCCGAAGGTCGCCGTGCCGATGCCGCCCATGCTGAAGCCGCCGAGGCTCAGGGTAAAGTTGCCTGCGCCCAGTACCAGCGTGACCGCGACCATGATCAGATTGCCGTTAAGCCCCAGATCCACCTGGTTTTGTACCCAGATGCGGGCACCGGCCACAGCGATTAATCCAAACACCACAATTGACGCGCCACCGAGCACCGGCCCCGGAATGGTGTGGATCAGTGCACCAAATTTGGGCGAGAAGCCCAACACAATGGCAACGATGGCCGCCGCGACAAAAATCAGCGTGGAGTAGATTTTGGTCACCGCCATCACGCCGATGTTTTCAGCGTAAGTGGTCACACCGGTACCGCCAGCAGATGCTGAAAGTAAGGTTGCCAGACCGTCGCCGACGAACGCGCGGCCCATGTACGGGTCGAGGTTTTTGCCGGTCATGCCCGCCACTGCTTTAATGTGGCCGAGGTTTTCGGCGACCAGAATGACCGCCACCGGCGCAATCATCAGCATGGCGTGCGAGCTGAACACCGGCGTGGTGATCGTCGGTAAACCAAACCACGGCGCCTGCGCCACGGCGATGAAATCCACCGGCGCGCCCAGCCCGAGGCCGTTGGTGATCACCATATAAATCAGGTACGCCGCTACCAGCCCGAGCAACAGCAACAGGCGCTGCACCAGACCACGGGTGAAGACCGCCACCGAGCCGATACAGAGTATGGTCATCACCGCCATCCAGCTGTCAAAAGACGATGCCGACACGCTGTTAATGGCAATCGGCGCCAGATTCAGGCCAATCGCCATCACCACCGCACCGGTCACCACCGGCGGCATCAGGCGTTCGATCCAGCGCGTGCCGACGGCCATCACCACAAAGCCGATCAGCGTATAGACGACGCCGCAGGCAATAATCCCGCCCAGCGCCACGCCGATATTCGGGTTCGCGCCGTGGCCGCTGTAGCCGGTCACCGCAATCACCAGCCCGACAAACGCGGCGCTGGAACCGAGATAACTGGGCACACGCCCGCCAACAACAAGGAAGAACAACAGGGTGCCGATGCCCGACATCAAAATCGCCATATTGGCGTCAAAACCCATCAGCAATGGCATTAAAACGGTGGCACCAAACATCGCCACCGTATGTTGCAGCCCCATGATCACCGTCGATCCAAACGGCAGCCTTTCATCCGGCGCGATCACCGCGCCATCCAGATTACCTTCTCTTTTACGCCATTGTGGAAACCAGGAGGTATTTGCCATGCTGTAAGTCCCTAATCAGGTTGAGTTAACAGGCTGTCTGACGCATCAGCGGGTGATAGCGCCGGTCGAAATAAACCAGTCCGTGGCTGTCGTCGTTACGTCGTAATGCAACGGCTTCACAAAACAAAATGTCGTGAGTGCCGACGCTGGTAATTTGCGTGACCTTGCAGTCAAACGACACCAGCGCATCGGTGAGGATCGGGGAGCCGGTGGCGAGACGCGCCCATTCGGCGGCGTCAAAGCGTTGCTCCATCGGCGTTTTGCCGCCGAATAAATTGGACAGTGACTCATGGCAGTCTGCCAGCGTGTTGACGCACAGCACCTGATTCTGGGTGAATGCCGCGTGCACCGACGCCGAGCGGTTCAGGCACACCAGCAATGTCGGCGGCGTATCGGTGACGCTGCACACGGCGGAGGCGGTAAAGCCTGCCCGCCCGCCGGGGCCGTCGGTGGTGATAATGTTGACGGCGGAGCCGAGGCGCGCCATCGCATCGCGGTACTCTTGCTTTTCAACGACGGCTTGCTTCTCAACGACGGCGTTTTTATCAACAGCGGCTGGTTTCTCAATAGCGGCGTTTTTATCAACGGCAGTGAATTTTTCAGCAACAGGCATATCGGTTGCTGACAATGTGGCGTTCAGGGTTGATGGCATGGTCTGCTCCTCAGAATGAATCAGTGTGCTTACAGCACGCGACAGGCGCGGTCGAAATCAAGGCGCGGCGCGCGCGGATAGACTTTGCTGCTGTCGCCGTAACCGATGTTGATCAGGAAATTGGATTTCCAGCCTTCCTGCGCCAGAAAGGTTTCATCGACCTTCGCGTTGTCAAAACCGGACATCGCGCCGGTGTCCAGCCCGAGCGAGCGACAGGCCATAATCAGATACGCGGCCTGCAAACTGCTGTTGCGAAAGGCCGTGTCGTGCGCCAGTTGCGGGCTGGAGGTGAACCACGAACGGGCATCGCCGGACGGGTACAGCTCAGGCAGCAGTTCGTAGAACGCCGGATCCCAGGCAATGATCGCCGTCACCGGCGCACTCATGGTTTTTTTCAGATTGCCGCTGGAAAGCGCCGGAGCCAGTTTCGCTTTGGCTTCCTGACTCTGAATAAATACGATGCGCACCGGGCTGCAGTTGGCGGAAGTTGGTCCCATGCGTGCCAGTTCATAAAGCGTTTTCAGCTGTTCGCCGGTGACGGGTTGATCCAGCCAGCCGTTGTGGGTGCGGGCTTCGGTGAATAACGTTGCCAGTGCGCTGGCGGTTAATGCTTCGGCCATGATGTCTCCGTGGGCAGGTGGCCGGACGGCGTGGCAGGGTTTTGCGATGAATGCCGCCTCAGCCAGTCCAGTAAAATCGGGTTAAAGGTTTCCGGGTCGGTCACGCTCATCGCGTGGCCGCCGTAGAGCATGTGGATGTGCTCGCCGTGAGGCAGGCGGGAGGCAAGATCGGCAGATTGCGACCACGGCACCAGCAAATCATCTTTACAGCTGAACGCCAGCGTCGGGGCGATCACTTGCCCGAGCGATTCCGTCAGGTCGGAAGCCATCAGCGCCTGCAGGCGGTGCAGCAGGTTTTCCATTCCCTGAAAATGCGCGACCTGATGCTGGCGCTCTTCCTGCAGTAAGGCTTCATTTTCAGAAAGCCAGTCGCCCGGATACAGAAACAGCGGCTGCGCCTGCACGTAGGCATCGACCCCGCTGTTGAGCAGCAAATTCTGCCGCACTTCAAAGCAGCGGCGGGTCTGGCTGTCGAGCCTGGTCCAGCCGTTAATCACCACCAGACTTTGCAACAGCGCCGGATAACGCAGGGCAAGATGCAGGCCGATAATGCCGCCGAGCGCGTGCCCGACTAAATGGCAGCGGCTGATGTCCAGTTCATTGAGCATGCCCGCCAGTTCATCGGCCATGTCTTCCATCCGGTAACCGGCGGGCACCGCGCCCTGACTGACGCCGGTGCCGTGCTGGTCGTACACCACCACGCGAAAATGCTCTGCCAGCATCGCCAGTTGCGGCTGCCAGAAGCCGCCGGAACCGCCCAGCCCCGAGGAGAGCACGACGGTTTCTGCATTCGCCTCTTTCTTACCCAATACCTTGTAATACATGCTGTTTCCTCAGGGTTTCAGGACGTGGCGGATTATTTGCCGATATGGGCAATCGAGGCGATTTCGATCAGCGCATCCGGTTTTACCAGCCCGCACTGAATGCAGAACCGCGCCGGTTTTTCGCCCGGAAAGTATTCGGCGTAAACCTGATTCACTGCGCCGTAGTTCGCCCAGTCGGTGATGAAAATCGAGTTCATGGTGACGTCATCCATCGTGCCGCCCGCGGTTTCGATCACGCTTTTGATGATCTCCAGCACATGACGGGTTTGCGCGGCAGCGTCGCCGACATGCACCACGTTATTGTCTTTATCAAACGGCAATGTACCGGAAACGTACACCACGCCATCGGCGAGGGTGCCCGGAACAAAAGGTGCCAGCGGAACGCCGCTGCCAGCCGGAATAATGGCGCTTTTAGGCATGGTTACTCATCCTTTTCAGAAAGCGGTCAGGCCGCGTTTTGTTCAGTGTTATAGCCCACCGCGTCGCAGAAATTGCGAACGCTGGACACCCAGCCAAAGAAGGTTTCAATGTTATAAATCGCCGCTTTCTGGGCGAATTCCGGCCCGGCCTGATGGGTCGCGTCTTCCAGCACCACGCCGAAATATTCGAGGAAGAATCCGTCGCGCAGGGTGGATTCGACGCACACGTTGGTGGCAATGCCGGTGAACACCAGATGATGGATGCCGTAACTGCGCAGCAGGCTGTCGAGCTGGGTATTAAAGAAGCCGCTGTAACGCGGTTTAGGCAGCACAATGTCGCCCGGCTGCGGCTGCAGTTCATCCACCAGGTCATAATCCCAGTCGCCTTTCGCCAGCAGTTTGCCCATCAGTTCAGGCCGTTTGCGCATGGTTTTCAGCGCATTGGATTTGTGGAAGTTTGGCGAACCTGCGCCTCCGGCTTCGACGTACTGATTGTCCCAGCCGTTCTGGAAGAAAATCACTTTGATCCCGGCGGCGCGGGCGGCAGCAATCGCCACTTTGATATTGGCAATCACCGGCGCGGTGGCGGAGACGTCAAAACCGGCCAGATCCAGATAACCGCCCTGTGAGGCGTAGGCGTTTTGCATATCCACTACAATCAGCGCCGTTTGCTGCGGCGTGAACGCAATGGCTTCAGGACGTGCTGTGAGGATCGTTTCCTCGCCGGTATTTTGGGGTTCGCGGCGGACCACGGTTTGATTCTCAACAACGTTCATCATGCGACCTCTTTATGCCCGATGCCGATGTGCTGGCGGGTTTTCATTAATGGCTGAATATAACGGCCAAAGTTTTCAATGCCTTCCACGAAATCGTCAAAGGTCAGCAGCACGCCACCGGCGCCGGGGACGGTGTCGATTTCGTCGAGCATTCTGGCGACGCTGGCGTAAGAACCGACCAGCGTACCCATGTTGATGTTGACCGCCGAAGTCGGGTCAGCCATCTGGCGAACGTTGGTATCGGCTCCGGATTTGGTGTCTTTACTGCTCTGGTCGGTGAGCCACGCCAGGGCATCCGCGTCGGCACCGGATTTATATAACTCCCACTTGGCGCGGGCGGCGGCGTCGGTTTCGTCGGCAATCACCATAAACAGCACGTAGGAGGAGACGTCGCGGTTTTCGGTTTCGGCCGCTGTTTTCATGCGCGCGGCGGTCGGCGCAAAGGCGGTCGGGGTATTGACGCCTTTGCCGAAGCAGAAGTTGAAATCAGCATGTTTGGCGGAGAAGGCCATACCGGCATCGCTTTGTCCGGCGCAGATGACTTTCATTTCGCTCTGCGGACGCGGGCTGACGCGGCAGTCGTCCATTTTGAAGAATTCGCCGTCCAGCGTGCAGTGGCCGGTGCCCCACAGGTCGCGCAGCACGCTGACGTATTCGGTCAGGTAGTCATAGCGGCGGGTGAAATAGTCATCGCCCGGCCACATGCCCATTTGCTCGTATTCCGGTTTCTGCCAGCCGGTGACGACGTTCACACCGAAACGGCCATTGGAGATGGAATCAATGGTGGCGGCCATGCGCGCGACGATCGCCGGGGGCATCACCAGCGTGGCGGCGGTGGCGTAAAGCTGAATGCGCGACGTCACGGCGGCAAGACCGGCCATCAGCGTGAACGACTCCATGTTGTGTTCCCAGAATTCGGTTTTACCGCCGAAGCCGCGCAGTTTGATCATCGAAAGCGCGAAATCAAAATGGTAGTGCTCCGCTTTCTGCACGATGGTTTTGTTCAGTTCGAAGGTTGGTTTGTACTGCGGCGCAGTTTCTGAAATTAACCAGCCGTTGTTGCCGATAGGAATAAAGACACCGATTTTCATAGCTCACCTCGATTGAAAATAAGTAATACCAAAACAAGGGCTTGCGAAAATCTCTGCGCGGCTTGAGTGCGTCCTGCGGGTTCCGAATTGCACCGTGCTGAAATCTCCTGACGGGAGAACTATTGCAAAGGGGATGCCAGTTTTTTAATTCTTATTATTTTCAGTGGGTTAAAAAGGATGCTGACAGGCAGGTGGAGCAAATGGTCTGTTTCAGACCATTTGGTCAAAACAAACTGCACATAAATCAGGCAGGAATGTGCGGAAATGGTGCAAATTTGTTAAATTTATAACCCTTTGTGGTTATCTGGTATTAGATGGTTTGTTGCTTTCATCATCCCGACGCATAGCGATAGTCGCTGGTATCCCCATTTGTTATGATTTCTGCCTTGCCGTTTGTCTCAGGGAGACATTGTGAAGCCAATGGATGAACATCCGCTGTCAGCCGTCGGGGAAAGTAAACCCCGTAAAGCCGCGGCGAAAGCCCCCACCCGCCGCTCGCGTGCCGTCGCCGCCAAACGGGGCAATATCATGGCCGCCGCGCTGGAATTTTTTTCGTTGTACGGTATTCATGGCACCAGTCTGGATCAGGTGGCAGAGCGCGCGGACGTGTCCAAAACCAATCTGCTCTATTACTTCCCGTCGAAAGAAGATTTGTATATCGCGGTGCTGAAAGGGCTGCTGGATATCTGGCTGGCGCCGCTGAAAGCCTTGCAGTCAGATCAGCATCCGCTGGAAGCCATCCGGGAATATATCCGCCTTAAGCTGTGCGTTTCGCGCGATCACCCGCAGGCGTCAAAGTTGTTTTGTCTGGAGATGGTGCAGGGCGCGCCGCTGCTGAAACAGGAACTGGGCGGCAGCCTGAAAACGCTGGTGGAAGATAAATCAGACGTGATCCGCGGCTGGATAAAAGCCGAATTGATCGCGCCGGTTGACCCGATGCAGCTGATATTTATGCTGTGGGCAACCACGCAGCATTACGCTGATTTCGGGGTTCAGGTGGAAGCCATTACCGGCAAAACGCTCAACGATCCTGACTTTTTCGAGCAGACCGTGAGTAACGTGCAGCGCATTATTACCGAAGGCATACAGCTTCGGGCTTAAAGAGGTCAGGATGGATTCGGTATCACAATTAGTATTGGGCGCGGCGGTTGGTATCGCGGTGATGGGCAAACGCACGCCGGTGTGGAAAGCGGCGCTGGCAGGCGCGGTGTGCGGCACCTTGCCCGATCTCGATGTGTTTTACGATCACGGTGACGCCATCAGCAATATGACAATGCACCGCACGGAAAGCCATGCGCTGTTTTATCTGACGCTGATTTCGCCGCTGCTGGCCTGGCTGATGGCAAAACTGTTCAGCGCCGGGCAGCATTTCTGGCACTGGTGGGGCGCGGTCTGGCTGGCATTGATCACCCATCCGCTGCTGGATCTGATGACTGTGTACGGTACCCAGCTCGGCCTGCCGTTCGCGAATTATCCTTTTGCGGTCGGCAGCATTTTTATCATCGACCCGCTCTATACGCTGCCGTTGATCATCGGCGTCGGGCTGGCGCTGTACCGCGAGCAGCAACGCGGGATCATGTGGAATAACGTACTGCTGGGCGTCAGTTGTTTATATCTGGCCTGCACCGTGGTCGAGCAGCATCAGGTGACGCGCCACGTGGGCGAGGAACTGCAACGTCAGAACATTGAAAGCACGCAGGTACTGGTGACCCCCACACCGCTCAATACGCTGGTATGGCGGGTTGTGGTGATGAATAAAGACAGTTACGGCGAAGGTTTTACCTCGCTGCTGCACCCGGATTCGCCGATCCGTTTCCGCTTTTATCCACGCGGTGAAGCCCTGTATGAAGCGCATAAAGATAACGCATTTATGGCCCGCGTTGCCTGGTTCAGCCACGGGTTCTTCAGCGTAAAAGAGCAGGGCGGGCATATTCTGGTCAGCGACTTACGCATGGGACAGGAGCCGGATTACAGCTTTGTGTTCGATCTCGGTGACATGAAAGCCGGTGCAGCACCGGAGCTGCCGGTGAAAGTGGCCTCAGCCAGACCTTCGGCCACAAAAATGTGGCAACAGTTCAGGCAGGCGCTGGACGTTGAGTGAACCTCACTAAAAAACAAAGGAGCCAAAAGGCTCCTTTGTTACATCAGGGCATTGTTCAGGCTTTCCGGCAGCGCAACCAATATCCGATACCCAAAATGACAAACCACAATGGCGTGACGATCAGCGCCTGACGGGTGTCATCCTGCAAGGTCAGCAGCACCAGCACGCAGGCGAAGAACGCCATACAGACCCAGCACATCACTTTACCCAGCGGCATTTTGTAGATTGACGCGTCGTGCAGTTGCGGACGTTTACGGCGGTAGACCAGATAAGAGCAGAGGATGATGGTCCAGACGAACATAAACAGAATCGCCGAAACGGTGGTCACCAGCGTAAAGACGGTCATCACGTTTGGGATCAGATAAATCAGCACCACACCGCCGAGCAGGCAGATACAGGAGAAGGTCAGGCCGTTTGACGGCACCGCGCGCGATGACAGTTTGCCAAACGCCTTCGGCGCATTGCCTTCCTGTGCCAGGCCGAACAACATGCGGCTGGTGGAGAACACGCCGCTGTTAGCGGACGACGCTGCCGACGTCAGCACCACAAAGTTGATGATGCTCGCCGCCGCCGGAAGACCGGCCAGCACGAACAGTTCAACAAACGGACTTTTATCGGCAACCACATGGCTCCACGGCGTGACAGACATAATCATGATCAGCGAGAACACGTAGAACATGATTATGCGCAGCGGGATCGCGTTGATGGCGCGTGGCAGCGATTTCTGCGGATCTTTGGTTTCGGCCGCGGTAGTCCCGACCAGTTCGATACCAACAAACGCGAACACGGCTATCTGGAAACCGGCGAAGAAGCCGCTGATGCCTTTCGGGAAGAAGCCACCGTCATTCCACAGATTGCTGAAAGAGGCGACGGTGCCCGCGGGCGTCTGGAAGTGGGTCAGTACCATCACCAGCCCGGCAATAATCAGCCCGACAATGGCGACGATTTTGATCATCGCGAACCAGAACTCCATCTCGCCAAACATTTTTACGGTAGCGAGATTCAGGCTGAGTAACAGCAAAACGCATAACAGCGAGGCTATCCATTGGGAAAGTCCGGGGAACCAGAATTGTGCGTAGGCGGTGATCGCCACCACGTCCGCAATGCCGGTCACCACCCAGCAGAACCAGTAGGTCCAGCCGGTGAAATACCCGGCCCATGGGCCAAGCAGATCGGCGGCAAAATCGCTGAAGGATTTGTATTCGAGGTTGGACAGCAACAGTTCGCCCATCGCACGCATCACGAAAAACAGCATAAAGCCGATGATCATGTAGACGAAGATGATAGACGGACCAGCCAGGCTGATGGTTTTTCCGGAGCCCATAAACAGACCCGTACCAATGGCGCCACCGATGGCAATCAGCTGAATATGCCGGTTGGAGAGATTGCGACGCAGACCTTCCGCGTTCTCTTCCTCCGGCTTAGCGAGGATTTTTGACTCTTCTTGCATGTTGTATTGATTCCTGTTTTTTTGCTTTTTGCGTATGAACTCCGCCATATCGCCTTTATTTCAACAAATTATGTTTTAAACCGTTGTTAATTTGACCGGCACTGGAACGACAGCGACGGGCTGACGATGTAATAGTAATGTTAAGCGCGCATTTATTATAACGGGCATGAAAAATGCCAATCGAAGAAATGTATCGTAATTTTTACATCGAGGATAACCGCGTGTTAAATAATCAGATGAGCGTGACTGCGGGGGAATAATAACGCTTTTAGGTGTGATGGGCTTCACAAATTTACGCGAGAATAACGGCAAAGAAAGTAAGGATAAGCGTTTGACATCACCGCTCAAGAGGCGAATAATCCGTCCCGTTGGGTCGTTAGCTCAGTTGGTAGAGCCGTTGACTCTTAATCAATTGGTCGCTGGTTCGAACCCAGCACGACCCACCAACATTCAGTAAATCAACGTGATAGATTTCCCCTCCGATCTTAAATTTTTATCCCTCTGCATTTTTTCTTCACCTTGTCAGCAGGCAATGCCTGAAAAAAATCATGCCGTCTTTATCGCATATAAATAAGCGCTGAGCGTGAGGGTTAATTGTAAATCGTGGAATAAGATTATTTGTCGTGTTGACGCGAAATACAGAGGGGGAAATAACAGGGAACGGTGCGTCAGGCCTCAATGTCTGAGGCCGGAACATTCTCTTTCGGATAGAAAAAATTAATACATAATTGTCGTATTAGGCTTATTACCATTTTTAAGTTGTTTTTGTACCCGCATGCACAGGCTGAAAATCAGCAGGTGAACGTGAGTGATAAAAGCACGTTCTTCGGTAAACTTGCTGCTGCGGAAAACCACCATTTCTGAACGGTTTTGTTTGGCCACCAGCAGCTCAATGCCTTTTTCGCGGAACTCGTCTTCATACGTCTTTACGATCCCGGCGGGTGCGATAAGTGTGTAGCTGTACATAGGTGTTTCCTGAATCTGAAGTGAACGTCGGGTCGGATAACTCTTAATTAGAGTATCAAATACGAGTGGACGGTGATTAGCAATTCGGGTGGCTGATTTTCGTACGAACATCACAGATTTGTCCCGGTTTTCAGGCTTCTCATTCCTGCCTGCCGAACTCCCACCGGTTTTTGTTGCCCGCGCCGCGCACGCTGCTATCATTCGTGCATAAACTCAGGGAGATAACGATGAAAAAAACACTGGTGGCCTTGGCTGCTTTACTCTTAGCCGGGTGCGCAAGCAATCCTTATGAACCGACCCTTCAGGTCAAATCCTCTTTCGCCAATGCCAGCACCAAGGCACCGGAAGGGCAAACGCACATCAGATTGCATCGCATCGATCAGTGGTCAATGATCCCGTTTGAAAAAACCTGCCCGCTGATTGTGATTCTCGATGGTCAGACCGTGGCTTCGCTGCATTTCAATCAGTTCGTGGACCTGAATGTGCCGAATGGGATGCGCAAGGTTGAAGTCCGTCTTGCCTGCGCGCTGACCAAAACCACCGGCGCCATCACAGTGGATGCGAAGGGGCAGAGCGTTGATCTTGAAACTGACCGCAGCATTTTTGGCACCTACAATATTCGTCTTAAAAGCGGCCAGTAAGCGCTCAGCAGAGGATATAAAAAAACCGCCGCGGCGGTTTTTTTTGTTTCTGAGGCGAAGGGCACAATCAAATGTAAGGTTTCGACCATTCCAGAATCTGATCGTGTTGCAGCGGACGCGAATAGTAAAACCCCTGCACGGAATCACATTGCAGCTCTTCCAGACAACGCAGCGTGTCATTGTCTTCCACGCCTTCGGCGACCACGTGATAGCTGAGCGCGTGCGCCATATCAATCATCGATTTCACGATGACTTTGCTTTTACTGTCGCGGCTGATGCCCTGAATCAGTGACTGATCCAGTTTGAGGGTGTCCGCCGGTATTTTTTGCAGGTAATTCAGGTTGCTGTAGCCGGAGCCGAAGTCATCCAGCGCAATACTGATGCCCATGTGCCGCAGGGCGTCGAGGGAGGCAACGGCGTGAGGATTATTCATCAGTGTCTGGGTTTCCAGACACTCAATTTCCAGCATGGAGGGCGAAACCTGATGCAGGATCAACGCGGTATGAATGCGCTGAACTAAATCCTGTTCCACCAGGTTATTGGCGGTCAGATTAATCGACACCTGAATTTGTGCACCGCGCTTTTGCCACTCGGCAATCTGCCTCACCGCCTGCGTAATCACCCAGTTCGTCAGCGGAGTGATAAGCGGCGTTTTTTCTGCCAGAGGAATAAATTCTGAGGGCGAAATGATGCCGAGCGTCGGATGATGCCAGCGGATTAACGCTTCGACGCCGTGGAATTTTTTATCCGCCAGCCGGATTTTTGGCTGATAGAGCAGATGAAAATCCTCGCAGGAAGACACCGTCGCCATCAAATCATTGAGCAGATTAAACGCACGCAACTGAATTACATCGGATTCGTGCTGGTACGGCATCACCAGACGGTTGTGACTTATCGCCTCATGCAGCGAAGACATGCCTTGTCGCATGATGGTTTCGGCGCACTCAGAGGTGGACGAAAATACCGTGTAACCGGCGTGGAGGCGCACGTTAATCGGGATGTCGCTGGTAATGCTTTGCTGAATTTTGGTCGCGGCGATTTCCAGTTGTCTGAACGTCTCTTCCTGTTCATCCCGCCGTTTGATAAGGGCGAAACGCCCGAGCATCAGGCTGTAGACTTTGTCGTTCTCGTTAAGCTCCGTGCGCAAAAATGATCCGACATCTTTCAGAATATTTTCGACTTTCGGAATGCCGATCGCACGGCCGATATCGTAAGCATACAAGGTGTCGAGCGTGTCGATCAGAATCAGCAAATAAGGCGTGTGATCAGAGGTTTTGATAAGCGTTGCGATGTCTTCCATCAATCGCTGGCGATTGGGCAGACGGGTCACGATATCCGTAAAACCGACGGAGCTGCGTGATTCAATAATATCGATGACGATGGCCGCGAGATCGGACAACATCTCGATCTCCTGCACGGTGAAATCGCGCGGCTGATTATCAATCAGGCACAGGCTGCCGATGGCAAACCCTTTGCGGGTGATCAGCGGTGCACCGGCGTAAAAACGCATACCTTTTTCGGCGGTGACAAGCGGATTGTCACTGAAACGCGGATCTTGTTCCGCATCGTTCACCACCATCACGGAGGCAGAACGAATGGTGTGATCGCAAAAGGCGATATCACGCGCCGTCTGGCTGATGGCCATATTGGTCTTTGATTTGAACCACTGGCGATGTTCGTCCACCAGGGTAATCAGGCACATCGGAATATCAAAAATCTGTTGGGTAAGGCGGGTAATCAGATCAAGCACTTCATCCGGATTGCTGTCCGCAATATTGAGGTTTTGCAGCGCCGAGAGCCGTTTTTTTTCGTTTAGATTCAGAACCCTTTTCATTCTGTACGACCTCTGATCGCCAACCTGGACGCGTTTAGTTATGCACTATAGCGTGAGTCTCATTCATTTATCATTTTCTTTTGTCCGTTTTGCGAGGGTTGCTGTCAGTTAGTCAGGCGCAGAAAGATAGCGTTTGCGTACTATGGATTTAACACAAGATTAACGCTGCCCACATGATAAAAGGAGAATCGTATGTTAAACGACCCGTCGCAAAAATATCGCCCCTTCCCGCAGGTGAATTTACCCGACCGCCAGTGGCCGGGAAAGGTACTCGATAAAGCCCCGCAATGGTGTTCAAGCGATCTGCGTGACGGTAATCAGGCACTCGCAGAACCGATGGATAATGCGCGTAAACGTCAGTTTTTTGATTTGCTGGTGAAATGTGGTTTTAAGCAGATTGAGGTGGCGTTTCCCTCGGCTTCGCAAACCGATTTCGATTTTGTTCGCGGGCTGATTGAAGACAAATTAATTCCGGATGACGTGGTGATTCAGGTGCTGACACCTTCACGGCCAGATCTGATTGCCCGTACTTTTGAAGCGCTGAAGGACGTACCGCGCGCGATCGTGCATTTATATAACGCCACCGCGCCGGTATTTCGCGAAGTGGTTTTCAATCAGGATCAGGCAGCCACGCGGGATCTGGCCGTTCGCGGCGCGCAGCAAATCCGTCAGCTTTGTGAGCAATATTCACAGACGAATTGGACGTTTGAATATTCCCCGGAAACCTTCTGCTTTACCGAACTGGAGTTTGCGCTGGAAGTGTGCGAAGCGGTAGCCGATGTCTGGGAACCGGGCACGTCGCGGCCAATGATCATTAATTTACCGGCCACCGTCGAAGTCAGCACTCCGAATATTTATGCCGATCAGATTGAATGGTTCTGCCGTCATTTCAGCCGTCGCGGGCAGGTTTCCATCAGCGTGCATCCGCATAATGATCGGGGAACCGGCGTCGCCTGTGCCGAGCTGGCAATGCTGGCGGGTGCCGATCGCGTCGAAGGCTGTCTGTTTGGCAATGGCGAGCGCACCGGGAATGTGGATATCGTGACGCTGGCGCTGAATCTCTATACGCAGGGTGTCGCGCCGCAGCTGGATTTCAGCAATTTACAGGCGATTGTCGAAGCGGTGGAAGAGTGTAATCAGTTGCCGGTTCATCCGCGTCACCCTTATGCCGGTGAGCTGGTGTTTACCGCGTTTTCCGGATCGCATCAGGACGCCATCAAAAAAGGCTTTGCTGCGCAGAAAACCGCAGAAAATGCAGTGTGGCGCGTGCCTTATCTGCCGCTGGATCCCGCGGATGTCGGTTGCAGTTATGAAGCGGTGATCCGCGTAAACAGTCAGTCGGGGAAAAGCGGTGCGGCATGGTTACTCGAGCAGAATCATGGCCTGAAACTGCCGCGCGGCCTGCAAATTGATTTCAGTAAAGCCGTGCAGCGGGATACGGATACGCACGGCAAGGAAATGAGCACCAGCGATATCTGGCGGCTGTTCCGTCAGCGCTACGGCCTGACCGAGCAACCGGTGGTGAAATTGCTGAGTTATGACATCCGCAGCGATGAGCAGAACGTTTGTCATTTCAACGCGCGTATCCGTTACCGTAATGAAGAGCAGAATATTACCGGCAGCGGCAACGGGTTGTTGTCCGGCGCAGTGGATGCGTTACGCCGTAGTTACGACATTCAGCTCGAGATTGGTGATTATCACGAGCATACGTTAGGGCATCAGAGCCACAGCCGGGCCGTGGCTTATGTGAGTTGCCAGGGTAAGCATGGGGAAACGTGCTACGGCGTGGGCATCGACAGTGATGTGTCCAGCGCATCTTTGCAGGCGCTGTTTAATGCGGCGGGCGGGATTCTGGCTGACTAAAATACTCACTCGGCGAAACGCCCAGTGAACGACGAAACATTGCACTGAAGGCGCTCGGGCTGTCATAGCCGAGCGCCAGCGCCACATCAATCACTGAATTTCCTGCCGCTAATTGCTGAAGCGCCTCGAGCAATTTAGCCTGACGCACCCAGTCACTGAAACGCAGACCGGTTTCGCGCTGAAAACGGCGGGAAAGCGTGCGGCTGCTGATGTTGAGGCGTTGCGCGACATCCTCCAGCTCCCATGATGCACTCAGATCACTGCAAATATGCTGGCTCAGCGCCAGCAGTTCCGGCTCTTGCGGTTCAGGTAAATGCAGCGGCAGCGTCGGCAAGAGGCGCAGTTCATCAAGCAGTAATTCCATGATGCGTTCATCACGGCCACCGGGCAGGTAGTCTGAAGGAAGTGTCAGCGAGACGAGAATGAGTTCACGCAGCAGCGGAGAAATCTGGACCACCTGACACTGAGCCGGTAAATCGGCGCGTGCCAGCGGATCGACGAAGAGAGTTCGGGCCTTTACACCCCCGATAAAACGCAGACTGTGCTCAACGTGGGCGGGTAACCAAACGCCGCGCCCCGGCGGAACCATCCAGGTGCCGAGCGCGGTATGCACTTCAACAACGCCACACAACGTATGGATCAGTTGCGAGCAGTTATGGCTGTGCGCAGGTTCGCTGTCGCCATGTTGATAATCAATGGCCAGCGGCACAATGGCCTGATACGGGGCGAGAACGTTATAATGCATGAATCAGTGATGTTTCTGGTTCTTAGCGTCTTCAACTGCCTGTTTTGCTTCTTCTGCCGCCTGTTGAATTTCTTCTTCAGTCAGTTGTTCTGAGACTTCAATCAGTTCTGCAAGGCCGTCACTAACGTGAACGTCGTCAGCTTTACTTTTGTTTTCTTTATTATTTTCGCTCATAACCGTTGTCCTGATGAAATGATAAGAGGGCGTAATTATAGCAGATTTCGTGCGGGGACGCGCTGGAAAGGCGGAGTCCGTCGGGCGACAGACTCCGGGAAAACATTACTGGCGGTAAGCGAATTTGATTTGTTGCAGGGAGTTTCTGAAGATTTCTGCCTGTTGTTCATCTTCCATCTGCGCAGCGTATTTTTCCATGTTCAACATGACCTTACCGGCATCAGCCTGACCGATAGCTTTCAAAATCAGGGTCAGAGTGGCTTTCAGGCAGGCAACTTCTGTCGCCAGGGTTTCAACGTTTGCTTCAGTGGTAAAATCGCAGTTACTCATTATTTCTCCTCAGGCAGGCTGCAAGGCAGCGCTCCCGACTTTATACAGTAAAAAGAAGGGGGTATTAACAGGTTGACCCGAAAGGGCGGGGTGCAAAGTGACAGCATTTTAGCATAGTCGCAGGTTTTAGGGCACTGACAGGGCAGACGCGGGTTAAAAGGAGGGGGCGATGCAACATTTAGCGAAACGAATAACGTGAGATAAATCCATTTCCCGGAAGTCAGTACAGAATACTAAACATATTTGGAACAGGACGTTTCGCATGTAAAAAGCTAAGTTTATTCTTATAAAAACCGCGACATTTCGTGCTATTGCAAATAATCATTGGGTATATCATAGATATATGAAATTGATGCTTTGCTGATTTAATCACCTTTCTTTAAAACACGTTATTTGAACCCAAGGAATGGTGAATACATTATTTTTTACAGGAAAAAAGATGTAGCTTGATACAGACCTTATTGTTTGATTCAAAATGCTTTTTTTCTGTATCATTAATACAGGTGATGGCAGTTCTCATTTACATTCAGCAAACTAGTTTTTTGCAGACATTTGTTGGTGAAGCCGGCGAGATAGAGTAAAATGCGCGGGCTATAATAAATAACCTGAATGCCTGATTTAAAAACACTATCGCTGTGCGCTAGTGGGGTAACTGAGTTGATGTTGGCTTCTTATTGCCACCTTCTCTTCTCTACGCTGTCTGTACATATTAATGTTTAATGCCTCTTATTGTGTAAAGGCCAGCGGAAGAACCTGATGGTGTGTCGCCCTTATTTTTTGGAGAATTCTCTTTGATTAGCGTTCTTCTTGTTGATGACCACGAATTGGTGCGCGCAGGGATCCGACGCATTCTCGAAGATATCAAAGGCATCAAAGTTGTCGGGGAAGCACAATGCGGCGAAGACGCCGTGAAATGGTGCCGTACCAATGACGTTGATATTGTCCTGATGGATATGAACATGCCGGGTATTGGCGGGCTGGAAGCGACGAAGAAAATCGTCCGTTTCTCGCCGGATATCAAGATCATCATGTTAACGATTTACACTGAAAACCCGTTGCCCGCAAAAGTGATGCAGGCGGGGGCTTCCGGTTATCTGAGTAAAGGTGCAGCACCACAGGAAGTGGTCAATGCTATCCGCCTGGTTGACTCGGGTCAGCGCTACATTGCGTCTGATATCGCGCAACAAATGGCACTCAGTCAGATTGAACCGCAGTCTGAAACGCCTTTCGATTCGTTATCAGAGCGTGAGTTACAAATCATGCTGATGATTACCAAAGGGCAAAAAGTGAATGAAATTTCAGAACAACTTAACTTGAGTCCTAAGACAGTTAACAGTTATCGTTATCGGATGTTTAGTAAATTAAATATCAGCGGCGATGTTGAGTTGACCCATCTGGCTATTCGACACGGTTTGTTCAATACGGAGACTTTATCAGGCAGTGAATGATGAGCGTTTCGACCCTAAAGCCTTTCTGAAAACGGTCACCAGCCAACCGGGCGTCTACAGGATGTATGACGCCAGCGGCACCGTAATCTATGTAGGTAAAGCTAAAGACCTTAAAAAGCGTCTTTCCAGCTATTTTCGTGTTCAGGTTTCCAGCCGTAAAACGGAAACTCTGGTCAAAAATATTGCGCAAATCGATGTCACCGTGACCCATACGGAAACCGAGGCGCTTCTCCTCGAACACAACTACATCAAGCTGTATCAGCCGCGCTATAACGTACTGTTGCGTGATGACAAATCCTATCCGCTGATTTTTCTCAGCGCCGATAACCATCCACGCATTACCGTGCATCGCGGTGCCAAGCACGCAAAAGGCGAGTATTTTGGGCCGTTCCCCAACTCCTATGCGGTGCGTGAAACGCTGGCGCTGTTACAGAAACTTTTTCCGATCCGTCAGTGCGAAAACAGCGTTTACAGCAACCGTTCACGCCCTTGTCTGCAATATCAGATTGGTCGGTGTCTCGGGCCTTGCGTGAAAGGTTTGGTCAGCGATCAGGATTATAAAGACCAGGTTGATTACGTGCGTCTGTTCCTCGAGGGGAAAGATCAGCAGGTTGTTACGCAACTGGTTAATCGCATGGAAGAAGCCAGTCAAGATTTACGCTTCGAGGATGCGGGGCGTATCCGCGATCAGATTCAGGCAGTGCGCCGGGTGACTGAGCGTCAGTTCGTTTCGGGCAACAGCGAAGATCTTGATGTTATCGGTGTGGCGTTCGAATCCGGCATGGCCTGTCTTCACGTTCTGTTTATCCGTCAGGGTAAAGTTCTGGGCAGCCGCAGCTACTATCCGAAAGTCCCCGGTGGCACCGACCTGGGCGAAGTGGTGCAAACCTTCGTCGGTCAGTTTTATCTCCAGGGCAGCCAGATGCGAACGCTGCCCGGCGAAATCCTGCTGGATTTCAGTCTGCCAGAGAAAGAGTTACTGGCTGAATCCCTGAGCCAGATAGCGGGTCGTAAAGTCCTGATTCAGAGTAAACCGCGCGGTGACCGCGCCCGTTATCTGAAACTGGCGCGCACTAACGCCTCCACGGCGCTGACCACCAAGCTGGCACAGCAGTCAACAATCCATCAGCGTATGGCTGAACTGGCGAAAACCCTTAATCTTGCGGAAATTAACCGCATGGAATGCTTCGATATCAGCCATACTATGGGCGAACAAACGGTCGCTTCCTGCGTGGTATTTGATAACAACGGCCCGGTTCGCTCTGAATACCGTCGTTACAACATTACCGGTATTACGCCGGGCGATGATTATGCCGCGATGAGTCAGGTGCTGACCCGCCGCTACAGTAAATCGCTGGATGAGAAAAAAATTCCCGACGTAATTTTTATCGACGGCGGGAAAGGGCAGTTAGGAATGGCGCTGGATGTGTTTCATTCGCTGGATGTGACGTGGGATAAATCAAAACCTTTACTGATTGGTATTGCGAAAGGTGCCGATCGTAAAGCAGGTCTGGAAACGTTATTCTTTGTGCCTGAAGGTGAGGGGATTGCCTTACCGTCAGATTCGCCAGCCTTACACGTTATTCAGCATATCCGTGACGATTCTCATAATCATGCCATTACCGGGCACCGTCAGCGACGTGCCAAGGTGCGGACTACCAGCGCACTTGAAGAGATTGAAGGCGTCGGGCCGAAACGACGTCAGGTATTATTGAAGTATATGGGAGGCATCCAGCCATTACTGAATGCCAGCGTCGAGGAAATTGCACAGGTACCCGGTATTTCTACCGCATTAGCAGAAAAGATTCATAATGCGTTGAAACACTAAAGCCGTTGTAGCAACATACTCATAATATCTAAACTGGACAAACAGTTACCTTCGCTATGCAATTTAATATACCGACGTGCCTCACCCTGTTCCGCGTTGCGCTGATACCTTTCTTCGTGCTCGCCTTCTATCTGCCATATCCATGGGCACCGATGGCCTGCGCGCTCATTTTTGTTTTTGCTGCCATGACAGACTGGCTTGACGGCTATCTGGCGCGCCGCCTGAAACAAACCACACGGTTCGGTGCGTTCCTCGACCCGGTTGCCGATAAGGTGATGGTGGCGATTGCGCTGGTGCTGGTGGCGGAGTATTTCCATTCCTGGTGGATAACGTTACCGGCTGCCACCATGATTGCCCGTGAAATTATCATTTCGGCGCTGCGCGAGTGGATGGCTGAAATTGGTAAGCGAAGCAGTGTGGCGGTTTCCTGGATTGGCAAAGTGAAGACGACAGCGCAAATGCTATCGCTGGTAGCCTTGTTGTGGCGTCCGGACAACATCGTTGTGGGTGTCGGTGTGGTCGCACTTTATATCGCGGCGGTGCTGACATTCTGGTCAATGTTCCAGTATTTGAACGCTGCACGTCACGATTTGCTGGAACCCTGATCAAACTGACGTAAAAAACGTCAAACGAGCGAAGGATGCAGATAATTTTATTGACTCATTCTCTCAGGTCAGTAGAATGCAACGCATCGGAAGGCAGACAGCAATGAGCCGGAAGATAGTTAAAAAAATCAGTACGTTCTGATTAAAGCGGGAATAGCTCAGTTGGTAGAGCACGACCTTGCCAAGGTCGGGGTCGCGAGTTCGAGTCTCGTTTCCCGCTCCAAATTTTATTAAACTGATCCTCGTAATTGGTTTAAGTGCAAGACAAGTAGTAAGATTTAAGGCGCGTTAACAAAGCGGTTATGTAGCGGATTGCAAATCCGCCTAGTCCGGTTCGACTCCGGAACGCGCCTCCAATTTTCCCGGAGCCCGGGTGGTGGAATCGGTAGACACAAGGGATTTAAAATCCCTCGGCCTTAGGCTGTACGAGTTCAAGTCTCGTCCCGGGTACCATGGAAAATTAGCTGAATAATCAAAAGCAATAAAGTAGTAATGTCGTTATAGCCACCTTCGGGTGGTTTTTTTATGTCTGAAATTCAGTCAGGCGTCGTGAGAAACACGCGTCTGATACCGATATGTTTAAATATAATAAAGGCCACTTCTAAGAGTGGCCTTTATGTTTTTACAGCAACACGACATCTTATCAGCCCTGAGACGAAATCATTCCCTCCGTGAGTATCCGGTGAGGTTTGCGCTGATCGTTTGTGTGAGATGTAGGAAATGCAGATTAAAACAGCCCCGAAGGGCGTTTTTTAGGGCTAAAATTCACCCGGTGCTTCTGTATTACTCAGTGCCCGGATAGATAAAGGCAGGTGGTAGTTCGGTTGGCTGGTGAAAAACGCCTGAAGCGCGACGCGTTTCTTCCGGTCTATCGAAATCTCTTCCATGGTTTTGCGGAAGATACTGTAACGGCCACATGATGTGCAGGTCACAGTAACAATTTTCGCCGACATATTCACCGACGTCTTATTCGTGTTTTGACACAACGGACACTCGTCTTGAGCGTTTACAACGGTAGAACTCATAAAACCTCCGGTTTTACTTAGAGCGGCCAGTAGTCTAGCACAAAAAGGCGGCAGTTACTTAACGATAAATAAATTATCAGTGGATTTCAGCCGCGACAAGGTGTAGGGAGCGTTCAACCATTTGAAGAAATGGGAAAAACCTCAAAGTGTGCATGGGTAATTTATTGTTCATTATTATCCCTTTGATTCACGCAACGCACCGGTTTGCGGCCAGATGGCTGCGAAGGTATAGTGGCGTGCTGCGAACCGGAAAGCTGAGATAACATCATGGAAAATAAGCGTGAAGACAGGATCCAGCGTCTGTTGCTGGCACTAAAAAAGACCGACAAAATTCACCTGAAAGAAGCGTCTTTACTGCTCAATGTTTCCGAAATGACTATCCGGCGTGATTTGAGCAGCGACCCTGCGCCGGTTATCCTGCTCGGCGGTTATATCGTGATGGATCCGAAAAATAACCCGGCGACGCATTATTTTATCAGTGAACAGAAAATGCGCCAGGTGGCGGAAAAGCGTCGCCTGGCCGAAAACGCAGCCAGCTTGATACTCGATAATGACACGGTATTTTTCGACTGCGGAACCACCATGCCGTATGTCATCGAGAGTATCCCCGAGGCGAGGGTATTTACCGCGATCTGTTATTCGCTGAATACTTTTCTGGCGCTGCAGGAAAAACCTCACTGCGATGTGATTTTATGCGGCGGCGCGTTTAAATCCAGCAACAGTATTTTTACGCCAATTGGTCGCAGCAGTGAGCTCGATTTTATCCGGCCAACGAAGGCGTTTATCTCAGCCGCCGGTGTGAGCATCGAACACGGGGTGACCTGTTTTAATTTTGATGAACTGCTGATGAAACATCAGGCGATGGAGCGATCTGCGCAGAGTATTTTAGTCGCCGACAGCAGTAAGTTTGATCAGGTGCGACCGGCGGCGATCGCACCTTTAGCCCGTTTCAATACTCTGGTCAGCGATGCCAGACCGCCGCAGGCTTACCTTGATTTTTGCCAGCAGGCAGACATCACACTCAATGTCTGAACCTTTCAGCGAATGGCCGGGATCTTCTCGACCGACTGATAAAACACCACTTCCCAGATGCCGGTTTTAGTGCCATCACTCAGGTAATGTTCAAAACAGGCTTTGCCATCCGGCCGGTAATGATTGCTGGCCAACAACTGACTATAAAATTCCCGCCAGGCGTGTTCAAAATTACCGTCCGTGATGGTGGTGTGATAGGCCGCATAGGTGCCACCGGGTAAGGTTTGCAGTGCCAGCCCGTCAGCGTCATCCAGTATGAAATTATCAGCCACACACACGGAAGGATCCGCCCGCAATGCCTCGGCTGGCGTGGTATCGGGGTTATCGTGAAACCATGTCAGCCATTCTGTGTGTGGCTGATGGTGTCGTGCGACCCATTTCGTCAGCTGCTGAAAACCGCTGTGGATTGACTCCTTGTATGGCCCGACCACCCGGTAACTCACCAGTTTTTTAGCCGGTCTTTCTACGATTAATAGTGCCACGATGTTCTCCTTTTATCTGACATGAACAGAGAGAATTCCATGATGAAAATATCAGTGACGCAAATGCCAGCTATAACAGTTTCCCGTTTTGAGGCCGGTAACTGCTCTACGCGCTATAACAGTTGTCATGATAAAATAACATTATCAGATTGCATTATAGTCGTGACTGCAACGAGGTTATGAAATGGACGTGATCAAAAATGTATTAAATAGTGAAATTGACCGTATCAACCGTCAGGAAGGTCGTGACGGCAGGGCGCGCGTCAACGTTGAGTTTTTTGTGAAGCATCCCTGGCTGTGTCTCGCGATGCTGGTGGGGTATATTGCCGTCGGTATTGTGATGTATGTTTCACCTTATATGGGTATCGGCTGGTTTATCGGATTCACAGCTTTTCTGGTTTTCATGTCCGCTATGTTGCTGCTGGAAATCAAACCGGTCTACCGCTATGAAGATATCGGTGTGCTGGATTTGCGTGTCTGCTACAACGGGGAGTGGTATTTCAGCCGCGAATTATCTGAAGATGCAGTACGGCAAATTCTCAGCGCTGAGAGCGTGAGTGCCGGAGTTAAAAACCGCATTGAGTCGATCGTGAAAAACAAAGGTTTTGTCGATTTTTACGATGTATATGATCTGGCGCGCCTCGAGCATCAGCAGCCCTCAACACTGAACAGCGTTCAGCTAGCGCACTAATTGCCCCCATTCACATGGCTTCCGCCCATGACGTCACCCCGTCAGCTCTGATAAAATAGCGGCTGGATATACATTTTTTGTATGAATCGTCGATGCACAGGACGAAACACACTGTATGTTGAGCCGTTACCGGAGCTGCCGTGGAACGAATTAAACTGACTATTCATCATCTTCACAAAATCGTTTCGGGTGAAAAACAGGATGCGCAGGCTGTCGCACGCATTTATGCTGGCGAACATTTGCTGCTGACTGAAACCATGACCGGGCAAGCTCTCCACTATAATCGCTATATCAAGGCTGATGATGACAGCGGGAAACCGTTACGCGTGGAGTGGGAGTGCGACGGATTCGCAGAAATGTCGGTTTCCCGTGCAGAAGTCTGTCCGTGCTGTGGTGGCGACGAGCTTCACGGTTGAGAATACAGAGAGAGCAAAAGCTGAGGTGAATGATGAAGTTTATCAACAACGAAGTGGAATACCGTAAGTGGATAATGGATGAAATTTTCCAGGCGAGCGCGGTAAGTGAAACCTCTGAGTTTGCCGATCAGGAAGTCGATGATTTTATTTTCGATGCCAGGCCGCTGTCATACCCTTGTGTCGCGGTGATGATCCAGACACCGGGAGAGCCGGGCGTGTGCGAACCGCGGTTTGTCTACAAAGAGCAGATTTTTGAGTGGGCGCATCAGATGGGTTTTGGATTCGACAGCTAACTCCGACCTAAATTTCCTGCCAGCCCTGAGCATGGCTCAGGGCCCAATCATGCTCCGACAGTCGTTAGCCCTCAGACATTTTTCCTGTCGATCTTTTCTTCACCCCAGAACAGATGGTCTTCCTTCGTTTTGGCGAAGGCGATCGGTAACACTTCATCGTTCCCTTCTTCCCAAATTTTCTGCGCCAGCGTTTCATCATTCTTGGCAAGCTCAAAAATAGCTTCGGCGATTTCGTGAGAGGTTTCACGGGTGTTGGCCCAGGCTTTGATGTTTGACGTTGTCATCAGGTTCTCCTCGTAAGAGTTCGCAAATAGTGTCTTAGGAACACCAGAATAATCATTATAACTATGGTTTCCGTGAACCACTTTTGCAAACTCTGGTGATTTTTTGTGCTCTGAGCGGGGGCAATAAAAGCGTCATCAGGGCACAAAAAAGGCGTCAGATGTATGCCAGTGTCGTTTATAATAAGGGCGATTTGAACATTTAAGGTGATGAACATGAGCGACGATATTTTTGATTTTGACATTGATGCTGCACTGGTGTCCGCGGAAGAAAAAGCGGCTGAGAAAGCAGCAGCAGTGCCTGAGGCTGTTCAGGATGAAAGTGACTGTGAAGGCTGCAAAATCTAAATTTTGCCCCGAAGTACAGTAAAACAAGAAACCGCTTCGGCGGTTTTTTTGTGTCTGACATTTATGGGCGTTCACGTTTTTTTCACCGAATCTCCTTTACTGACATAGCGTTGCGCAGTCATCTCCCTCAGCCCTTTTTGACGCAAATGTAAGGATAGCGAAAGGACATTTTTTTTGGGATAAATTCCTATAGAACAGGAAGATAGCGGGAGGTAATTTGTCACCACCTGATAAGCAGGTCGTGAGGTTTATAATGAAAAAACTGATTCTTGTTCTCGCCGTTTTGCTGACTTTGCCGGCTCTCGCGCACGCAAACGTCGAGCTGGGGGTGAACATGCCGGGGCTGTCACTGCATATTGGTGACCGCGACCCGCGCGGATATTATTGGGATGGCGGAGACTGGCGTCCGCCGGGCTGGTGGGATGAACATTATCGTGATGAGGGGCGTGGACACTGGGTGTATTACGAACCCGCTCCGCCACCGCCGCCACGCTACTGGCACCATGAACACTGGCATGAAGGTCCGCCACCCGGTTACTGGCGTGACGGCCCTCCTGGGCACTGGCGCGATGGGCCACCGGGACACTGGCGTGAAGGGCCACCTCCCGGTCGCTGGTAAAGCAAGAGCGACAGAACAGACCACACAGAATTAAACAAATTTTGGGAACAGGGTTGGCGGTGGTGATGCAAATGCATCCCTAACGTCAGTTCTGTTCCTTTTACGTTTTTATCACGTCAAAAATCGATTGTTACTTTGGTAATTAATTGATTAAAAATATGTGAATACAAAAATACATTAATAAGATTTATGGAAATGACGTCCATTTTAAAATAATTAATCAATGAAGCCCGTAAACAGGCATTTAGGACGGATTGCAGCTTGCTAACTGCAATTAATATGTTAATTTTCTGTTATGTGAAATCAGCAATGGATGGCCCGAACGCAACGCGTGCCTGATCTCATATTCAGTATTTTAAGGAAGCTTTTCATCAGGTGCGTCAGACTTATTTTACTGTGAGCTCCTCTTATGCACTTGATTAAAAATGATTTTGAATACCGTTCCTGGATGCTTGAAGCCTATTTCCGCCAGGATAATATCTACGGTGATACCCTTCTGACCGAAGAAGAGATGGAAGATTTTCTTTTTGACTCCCGCCCGCAGGAATATCCTTGCCTCGGCATGGTGACACCGTCAAAACAGAATCCTCTGGACAGCGATATCATGTTTTTCTATCGCAACAACATTAATGACTGGGCGATGTCCATGGGCCTGATGAATAGTTAACAGGCGGATTGCTCAGAGATAAAAAAAGCGCCAGAGCGGCGCTTTTTGCATTTTATCGCCGGGGATTAATTTCCGCGAACTTCGACCAAAACAGGGCAGGGCGCATGGGCGATAACGTCAGCGCTGACGGAGCCTTTCATCATACGACCGAATGCCGAGAGCTGACGGTGACCGATGACGATCACCGATGCATGAATTCTTTTGGCTTCGCAGACCAGCGCTTCCCCTGCGTCACCGATAATCAGATTCCCTTTAGCCTTGACCCCTGCCAGCTGCAGCGTTTTCAGCGCATTACCCACCACAGCGCGTGCAGTATTTTGTTCTTCTTCTGCGGGAGGATAATCGATGATTTCACCGGGAACATCACCATTATCTTCAAGTGCATAGGATTCATCGATACAGCAGGTGACATATACCGTTGCCTGATGGCTGCTTGCCAGCTGACGGGCAAGATCGACGACAACGGCGGATTGTTTAGAGCCATCTACGGCCAGCAAAATAACATCAAACACGGTCACTCCTGGGTTTAGTTGTTTTGGCTCAACTTACCAATTTCGCCAATCAATGCGTTTTTGCAATCAAGCAGGGCTTCGCGGATTTGTGCTTCTTTTGCCTCACGGCGCGGGGTTGGAAAAAGCACCGAAACTGAGTAGCGACCCAAGATGGTGTCGATGGCCACAGCCAGCGTCGAAACGCCGTCTACGGTTTCGCCGTTTTCCATTGAGATCCCGCTTTCACGCACGTCTGCAATTTTTTCCAGCAGAGAATCGAGAGTGCGCACGGTATGTTCGGTGGCCGGTTCCAGCACATCCCCGACCAGCGCGCGGATCTCTTCATCTGTTTTGAGTGACAAAAGTGCCCGTCCGCCGGAGGTACTGTAAATAGGCAGATTCAGACCCACTCTTGGCACCACGCGTAATTCCCGCTCAGCGACAATGCTGTGAATGTTGGCTATCTGGCGGCCACTGGCGCGCCCCAGTGAGACGGTTTCATCGGTCATTTCGCTGAGCTGACGAAGAAACGGTGAGGCAATGGCGATGACATCGGTATGCACCGTCGACACCAGCTTAAGCAGTGTTGGCCCGAGCCTGACGCCGCCGCTGCCTTCGGATCGCACCAGCCCTTCCTCGGCGAGTGCAGCGACGATGCGTTGAACGGTGGAGCGGGGCAAATCGACATCATTCGCGATCGCGCCAAGGCTCATCCCGTGTGGATGTTTCCCCAGCGCATTAAGAATGGTTGCCGCGCGTGAAATCACCTGGATCCCGCCGCTGCGTTCTTCATCTCCTGCTATGTCCTGTGCCATCAATTCTCCTTTGTCACCGTGGGGTGATCCTTACCAAAGCTGTACTGCCAATGTAATGGCTGGGCGGTCTGAAAACAATTTTAATCACATTGCAATACAGTGCACCGTATTATAGTATTTAAGCATGTACCGCATTGTGGTGCAATGCATCGAAATTAAAGTGATAGCGATCGCATTCCCCTCTGTGTTGCCCCACACCTGCCTTTCCACGGTCGGCGTATCAATGATTATGCGTCGATGTTAATGAGCGAAATGATGAACCCATCGGACACACCCGCATCTGCCCCCGGCAGTGCCGCGCAGCCCGTTCCGCCGGCCTTTACTCTGAGGCTGGTGATCGGATTACTCGGCGTATTAATTGCCTCGCTGTGCTCGGGCCTTAACGATCGTGTCACTGATATCGCGCTGGCCGATGTACGTGGCGCGTTGAGTATCAGCAGCGATCAAGGTTCCTGGCTGATTGGTGTTTATCAGGCTGCCGAAGTGGCGGCGATGATGCTTGCCCCCTGGTTTGCCATGACCTTTTCGCTGCGTCGATTTACGCTGTTTGTCACCTTCGGTTTTTTGCTGCTGGCCGCATTACTGCCTTTCGCGCCTGATTTGCCGGTATTCATTGCCTTGCGCACCGTGCAGGGCATATTCGGCGGGGCGTTGCCGCCGTTGCTGATGACGGCTGCTCTGCGCTTTATGCCGCCTCATTACAAGTTATACGGGCTGAGCGCCTATGCCCTGACGGCGACATTTGGTCCAAATATGGCCACTTCTTTAGCTGCCCTCTGGACAGACTATGTGGGCTGGGAATGGGTTTTCTGGCAGGTCATCCCGCCTTGTCTTCTGGCAATCATCATGGTCGGTTATGGCATTCCACAGGATCCTCTGCGCTTCGAGCGTTTTAAACAGATGGATAAGGTGGGCATGCTGACAGGGTGCAGCGGCATTTCCCTTCTGGTGCTGTCATTGCAACAGGGAGAGCGTCTGGACTGGTTCAACTCTCCGCTGATCACGCTGATGTTTTTTGCCGCGCTGGCACTGCTGACAATTTTTCTGGTCAATGAATGGCACCATCCGCTGCCTCTCTTCAAATTACAAATGCTCAAACGCCACAATCTGGCCCACGGGTTGATCACGTTGTTTGCGCTGATGTTCCTGTTTTTATCGGGCTCTGCGCTGCCGTCCAGTTACATGGAACAGGTCGGCGGATTCCGCGCCGTCCAGGTGGGGCCGCTGGCGCTGACCATCGGGCTGCCGCAACTCTTACTTGCGCCGCTGGTGGCGTTTGTACTCACCATCCGCCGCGTGGACAGCCGCTGGGTGCTGGCCTGCGGGCTGGGGCTGATCGGTGTTTCCTGCTATCTGGGCACGTACATGACCAGCGCCTGGGCGCGGGATAATTTCTATCTGATTCAGATGATGCAGGCGTTAGGCCAGCCGATGGCCGTTTTGCCGATTCTGATGAGTGCGACCAGTGTCGTTCAGCCGCAGGAAGGACCTTTTGCTTCGGCGATGTTCAACACCACGCGCGGTCTGGGCAGCGTGATGGGCGGTGCGATGTTGGGCGTTTTTGTCAGCCACCGGGAACAGTTTCATTCCAACGTATTGCTTAACCACGCCGGTAGCGTGAGCTATCTGCTTTCACAGCCTTACGGCGGCGAAAGCAGTTTCCTTGCACCGCTCAACGGCGACGGAACGGCGATCTCGACCGAAGTGATCACCCAGTTTTCCAGGCTGGTGAAAAAGCAGGCGCTGGTGCTGGGGCTGGCAGACACCTATCTGGTGATCATCGGGCTGGCGCTGTTGTTGATCCTGCTGGCGGCCATTTTGCCAAAGCGTACCTATCCGCCGCAGTCGCTGGTGAATCGTTCCTGAACCATCAGTGACCTGACCCCGTCATTACCAAAATATGTGCATTTCTTTATAAGAAAAAATGAGAGAAAAGAATCATGATAAAAAAATTACCCGTTCGCCTGAGCTGGCTGGTCGCCGCCCTCGTCGTGATATTGCTGGCTGGGATGGCCTTCTGGATATTGACCGGTGAGAGCAACCCTGGCACGGATGATGCCTTTGTTTCTGCGGACTCCACGCTGGTCGCGCCAAGGATTTCCGGCACCATCACTCAGGTGTATGTGCGGGATAATCAGGCGGTGAAAGCCGGGGAAGTGATGGCGCGCATTGATGACCGGGATTATCGGAATGCGGTGCTGACGGCGGCCGCCAGCCTTGAAACGGCGAATGCCAAAATGCTCAGCCTGACTGCCCAGTTAGCAAAACAAGAGCAAACTATTTTGCAGGCACAGGCGCAGGTGAACGCCGACAGCGCCGGGATTGCCTATGCGCGCCAGAGTGCTGACCGCTATAAACGCCTGCTGCAAAATGGTTCAGGCACCGCCGACGCGCGGGATGAATCAGATGCGAATTTGCGATCAAAACTGGCCGCTCAGCAAAGTGATATGGCGGCGGCGCAGGCGGCGATAAAACAAATTGACGTGCTTAAAGCCGGACAGGCGGAAGCTCAGGCGGCAATCGATTCAGCCGCAACGGCGCTGGCCCAGGCGAAATTGAATCTCTCGTACACAGAAATCACAGCACCGGTTGACGGTATTGTCGGGCAGCGTTCCCTGCGCATCGGCGGTTATGTCAGTGCGGGCTCCCGCGTTCTGGCCGTCGTTCCGCTTCACGAGGCCTATATTGTGGCGAATTATCTTGAGACACAGTTAGGGGATGTCAGAGCCGGTCAGGCTGCAGACATAAAAGTTGATGCACTGCCGGGCCTGGTGCTGAAGGGAAAAGTGGACAGTATTTCTCCGGCGACCGGTGTGACCTTTTCTCCCATATCCCCGGACAATGCCACCGGGAATTACACCAAGGTGGTGCAACGTCTGGCAGTAAAAATTGTGCTGGAACCCAATCAGCCCGATGCGAATCGTCTTAAAGTGGGCATGTCAGTGATTCCGACGATCATTACCGCTGAACGATAATTCAGTCGCCGGTCATCCGAACTGAATAAAAAAGGCGGCCCTGCGTGAGTGCGGGGCCGCCTTTGTTGATCTTCCGTCCGGCATTATAAAACGATCATGAAGCCTGATTTTGCGGCGGGGTAGGGCCGGTTTCATTCTTTTTAGCCACATGCTGCGGTTTGCCTGAGAACAGGAAACGCAGGAGCGGAATACGTTTATGCACCTCATAAAGCACAAAGGCGATACCGAACACGAACACCAGACCCAGCCAGAATCCCATCCAGTCGCTGTGAATTTTTGGAGTAATAAACGCACCATAAATCAGCGTTAACGGGTGGTGAATCAGGTAGATGAACAAAGAGGAGTTCACCAGGTAAGTGATCCACGGTGCCTGGAAGTTCAGCAGATAGTGGCTGAAGGAGAACACCACGTTCACCATCAGGATACCCAGCAAGGTGGTGACAATGGCGTCAATCTCCATCGAGTACAGCTGCGGGGTGTTCACGTGCTGATTGAACATGTAAACCGCAAACAGCAGGAGGCTCACTACCCCGGCGGTAGCCGATGGCTTGATGAACAGTTCCTTTAACCATGAGAACTTATAAGCAAAAGCGCCAATAATGAAAAATGGCAGATAAAACAACGTCTGCATCACGATAAAGTTAAAGGCACCGTTGGAAAGTAAATCCGGCGCGAAAAGATACAATGCACGGTTAAAGGTCGCATAAATTAAGCCGATAAATAAAAATAAGATTGAGAGCTTTCCTAAACTGTTTGTTCGGCTTTTAATTAATTGAATGCGATTAGTCTTAATTTCTTTTATGAATTTAAACAGGTAAAAACAAATGCTGGTGAGAATAACCAAGGTTAACAGGAACCATAAATGGGACACTAATTCCCAGACGGTGATGTTAATTTTCTGATAGAGCCCCATTGTGCTCCAGTCGGAAAATTTGCTGGTGTACTTCATCAGGAAATAGAGTTGCGGCAGAGTAATCAACGGGAATGCGGCAGCCAGCGGGATGGCAACCCGTTCAAGACGCACCTTAAGCCACTGGTGCGAGTCATACCGCTCGTAGAGCATATAAGAGAAGTAGCCTGAGATAACGAAGAACACCTGCATGCGGAAGGCGTGGATCACGTCATTGAAGATCGTCAGGCCATGCGAGGGTATTGCACTGTTTACCGCCCAGATATGACTGGAGTAAATCAATGATATATGGAACGGAATACCCAGCAGCATCAAATATGCGCGGATGGAGTCTAAAAAGAACTCACGTTGTGGTTTTTGTGGTTTCATCACGTATCCGTTGTATGCAGCTCATCCTAATTTTAGAGCGTAATTTGTCTTTAGGTTTATTTTCTCAGGTAACCAGAAATGAACGTGACTGACAATAGTATTACTCCGAACCTCAATCAGGCTTTCTTATAGGACAAGTTTCCATAGCCTGTGTTTCAACGAATTGATATCCTTGTACCCTGTTGCGCTTAAACGGTTCTTCAATGAATGAACCATCGACAGCTCAGGTTGTCGGAAACCTGACACTTCTCATGAAACAGTGACAGCAATTGCCTTAAGCGCGCTTAAAGGAGACAAGGTGTCGGATAAAAATTTTTCCATAGGGTCACGTATGATCAAAGTCCGTTTGCTAAGTGCCGCAGTGTTGATGGCCATGTTCACCTCATCTGCCTGGGCTTTTTCTATTGACGATGTTGCAAAACAAGCGAAAGCATTAGCCGATAAAGGCTACGAAGCGCCTAAAAGCAATTTACCGTCCCAGTTCCGCGATCTCAAATTCGCAGACTACCAACAAATTCAATTCAATCATGACAAAGCGTACTGGAAAGACCAGAACACGCCTTTCAAGCTTGAGTTCTACCACCAGGGGATGTACTTCGACACTCCGGTGAAAATCAATGAAGTGACGGCTAACGCAGTCAAAGAAATTAAGTACAGCCCGGACTACTTCAACTTTGGCAACGTCAAACATGACGCTGACTCAGTGAAAAACCTCGGCTTTGCCGGTTTCAAAGTGCTTTATCCGATCAATAAAGCAGACAAAGATGATGAAATAATGAGTGTGCTGGGTGCCAGCTACTTCCGCGTCATCGGTAAAGGCCAGGTGTATGGCTTGTCTGCCCGTGGTCTGGCTATCGATACCGCACTGGCATCGGGCGAAGAGTTCCCGCGTTTCCGTGAATTCTGGATCGAACGTCCTAATCCTGATGAAAAGCATTTAGTCATTTATGCCTTGCTGGATTCGCCGCGTGCGACCGGTGCTTACCGCATGGATGTGTATCCAGGTAAAGAAGCGACCGTAGACGTGCAGTCTAAAGTTTATCTGCGCGATAAAGTGGGCAAACTAGGCGTCGCTCCCCTGACCAGCATGTTCCTGTTCGGTGCAAATCAGCCGTCTCCGGTGATGAACTATCGTCCGGCGCTGCATGATTCCAACGGTCTGTCCATCCACGCCGGTAACGGTGAGTGGATCTGGCGTCCGCTGAACAATCCAAAACATCTGGCCGTCAGCCAGTTCTCCATGGAAAACCCGAAAGGGTTCGGCTTGTTGCAACGCGGCCGCAGCTTCTCTAACTTTGAAGATTTGGACGACCGTTACGATCTGCGTCCGAGCGGTTGGGTTGAAACCAAAGGCGACTGGGGTAAAGGGAAAGTTGAGCTGGTAGAAATTCCTACCGCCGATGAAACCAATGACAACATCGTCGCCTTCTGGACGCCGGATCAGTTACCTGATGCGGGTAAACCGCTGAACATGGACTACCGTCTGCACTTCACTATTGAAGAAGACAAATTGCATGCACCCGATCTGGCGTGGGTCGAACGTACCATGCGCTCAACCGGTGATGTTAAGCAGTCAAATCTGATCCGTGAACCAGATGGCAGCGTTGCCTTCCTGGTTGATTTTGTCGGTCCAAACCTCAAAGCCCTGAAAAGTGATACGCCGGTGGCGTCTCAGGTCAGCGTAGGCGACAACGGCGATCTGGTTGAAAACACTGTCCGCTATAATCCGGTAACCAAAGGCTGGCGTCTGACGCTGCGCCTGAAAGTGAAAGATCCGAAGAAAGCGATCGAAATGCGCGCTTCTCTGGCCAATGGCGATAAAACACTGAGTGAAACCTGGAGCTATCAGCTGCCTGCAAATGAATAAGTCAACGCACTCTACACATGATTACGTAGAAGCTTTGCCGCTTACTGAAGAACAGAAAGCGGCGCTCCTCCAGCAGCTTCCGGCTGCTGAAGGGGAAGCTTTTGCCACCGTGCACCGGCGCTTAGGCGCCGATGATACGGCTTCAGCGGTTGCCGCTGCGGCTGACATCGATGCGCCTCTGGCCTCGGTGAAAGCGCGCGTAGGCGGCAGCTGGCCTTACGCTCTGGAAAAGGGCTCGCTGGATGAAGTGGATAACGAAGGCCGCACCATCGCCAGCGCTATGCCACCGGTTAAGCGTTCCAGCATGTTCCCTGATGTCTGGCGCACCAACCCGGTAGGCCGTTTCTGGGACAATCTGATGGGGCGCAGCGCGGCTTCCCGTCACCGCGCCTCCGAAATGCCTGAATCCGAAAAACGCTGGCGTCATGCCGGTTCCGTTCGCCGTTATATCTTGCTGGCTCTGATGCTGGTGCAAACGGCGATCGCTACCTGGTACATGAAAACCATCCTGCCTTATCAGGGCTGGGCGCTGATCGACCCCGCAGATATGTTGAATCAGGACTGGCAACAGTCTGTGCTGCAATTGCTGCCTTATGTGTTGCAGACCGGTATTCTGGTGCTGTTTGCCATTTTGTTCTGTTGGGTATCGGCCGGTTTCTGGACCGCACTGATGGGCTTTTTACAACTGCTCATTGGCCGTGATAAATACAGCATCACGGCGTCCACCAAAGGCGACGAGCCGCTGAACCCGAATAACCGTACCGCGCTTATCATGCCGATTTGTAACGAAGACGTGGAGCGCGTATTCGCGGGCCTTCGTGCAACGTACGAATCCGTGAAAGCGACCGGTGATTTGGATCAGTTTGATATCTATGTCCTGAGCGACAGCTATGACCCGGATATCTGCGTGGCTGAACAGAAAGCCTGGATGGAAGTCTGCCGCGACGTAGACGGCCATGGCCGTATCTTCTATCGCCGCCGCCGTCGCCGTGTGAAACGCAAAAGCGGAAACATTGATGACTGGTGCCGCCGCTGGGGCGGGGAATATGCCTATATGGTGATCCTCGATGCCGACAGCGTGATGAGTGGCGAATGTCTGACCGGTCTGGCTCGTCTGATGGATGCTAACCCGAATGCCGGTATCATCCAGTCTTCGCCAAAAGCGTCCGGAATGGATACGTTGTATGCGCGTTGTCAGCAGTTCGCTACCCGCGTCTACGGCCCGCTGTTTACCGCGGGTCTGCACTTCTGGCAGCTGGGTGAATCCCACTACTGGGGGCACAACGCCATTATCCGCGTGAAACCTTTCATCGAGCACTGTGCGCTGGCACCGTTGCCGGGTGAAGGTTCATTTGCGGGCTCCATCATGTCGCATGACTTTGTGGAAGCGGCACTGATGCGTCGTGCGGGCTGGGGTGTCTGGATCGCCTACGATCTGCCGGGCAGTTATGAAGAGTTACCGCCAAACCTGCTGGATGAGCTGAAACGCGACCGCCGCTGGTGCCATGGTAACCTGATGAACTTCCGCCTGTTCCTGGTGAAAGGGATGCACCCGGTTCACCGTGCGGTGTTCCTGACCGGTGTCATGTCGTATCTTTCCGCACCGTTGTGGTTTACGTTCCTGGCCTTGTCTACCGCCTTGCAGGTGGTGCATACGCTGATGGAACCGCAGTACTTCCTGCAACCTCGCCAGCTGTTCCCGGTGTGGCCGCAATGGCGTCCTGAACTGGCAATCGCCTTGTTCTCGACCACCATGGTGCTGCTGTTCCTGCCAAAACTGCTGAGTATCGTCCTGATCTGGGCGAAGGGTGCGAAACAGTTTGGTGGCGGTTTCCGCCTGCTGATGTCCATGCTGCTGGAAATGCTGTTCTCGGTTCTTCTGGCCCCTGTGCGTATGCTGTTCCACACCGTCTTCGTGGTCAGTGCGTTCCTGGGCTGGGAAGTGGTCTGGAATTCACCGCAGCGTGACGATGATGACACGCCGTGGGGCGAAGCCTTCAAACGTCACGGATCTCAGCTGTTGCTGGGTGCTGTCTGGGCGGCCGGTATGGCCTGGCTGGACTTGCGTTTCCTGTGGTGGCTGGCGCCAATCGTCTTCTCTCTGATCTTGTCGCCAATCGTCTCAGTCTTGTCGAGCCGTGCAACGCTTGGGATTAAGAGTAAGCGAGCCAAACTGTTCCTGATCCCGGAAGAATACGATCCTCCGCGCGAACTGGTCGCCACCGAGGAATACCTCAAGCTGAACCGTGAACGTAAACTGCAAAACGGCTTTATGCACGCAGTGTTTGATCCGGCATTCAACGCACTGGCCTCCGCTATGGCCACATCACGCCACCTGCTGCGCGATGCGGTTGAAAACGGACGTCGCGCTCATCTTGAGCAGGCGCTGAAAACCGGGCCGAAAGATTTGGGCAAAGCCGATCGCCTCATTCTTCTGAGCGATCCGGTGCTGATGGCGCGTTTACACTCTGCGGTCTGGACGCAACCTGATCAGCAAGCGTGGGGCGAGTATTACAGTAAGTTGCCGCGTAATGCGCAGGCCTTCCCTGAAACTCAAACGCTGGAAGTTAAACCGGCCTGAGTTGACGTAAAGGGGCAGTAAAGATAAACGGACAGTATGTCATTTGCATACTGTCCGTTTTTTTATGGTGTGAAGTTCAGTGACTCTTTAACCCGCAGCGTATAAAATTTTACTTTGTCTTAACATGGCCGGTCTTAACGCGCATGCTAAGCTGACAGCGCTATTCAGCGCTCAACGGAGTGCTTCATTTGATTCAATTTGACAGGTTGTGTGAGTGATTAATCGGGGTGTTTTTCGCGGGTCTGTTCTGGCTTTGCTGGCCGTCACGCTCTCGGGATGTGGCAGTATCATCAGCCGCACGGTGCCGGGGCAGGGGCATGGCAATCAGTATTATCCTGGCGTGCAATGGGACCTTCGGGACAGTCCGTGGCGTTATGTCACTGTGATCGACGTTCCGCTGTCGATGATTGTCGACACCTTCATGCTGCCAGTTGACGCCCGCCACGGGCCTTACAATTAAACGTCAGTCGATGTCACGGCCCGGATAATCGTCTTCGTCATCCCACTCTTCTGCTGCTGCCGCACCTTCTTCGGTGTCGGTTTGCGGTTCGTGCTGGAATTCCCCTTCATCCCATTCGTACAGCGTCGCCTCTTCCAGCCACTCTTCTTCTAGTTCGATGACGTCGTAATCCTCATCGAAAATGGCCTGTGCAGCTGCACCGCTGCGGAAGGTCAGCGCATCAATGGATTCCCCTTCGGCGCTGAGAAATTCTGCCTGCCACATGATGTCGCCATCCTGCATGATGTATTTCTGCAAATTGAACTGATCGGGAAGTGGCTCTTCATCGCCCTGGATCCTGTCCTGCGCGGCTTCGAGAAATTCTTCGCGGGCGGCATCAATAGCTTCTTCAAGCGTTGCGTATAATGACATACTTTCTCCTGTGATCATTTTGTATGATTAGTGAAGGATAGACCAAGTTTGTCGAGGGTAAAAAAAATGGCGATAAAAAAAATTAAGTCTTATTTATACACTCGTATCAGTAGCTTGCAGCAGCAAGCGGGTTATGGGATTGAGCGTCAGATTAACACTGTAATGGATTTTCTTTCTGAAGCGTCCCTGCCCGCTGGCTTGGGTTATGAGCTTGATCCAAATGACTACGAATTGCTTGAAAGTGATTTAGGGAAGTCAGCATATAAGGGACACAACTTCACTAAGGGGGAACTCGGACGTTTCAAAGAAAAGGTAGTTAAAGGTGAAATTACCGAAGGGATTTTACTAATCGAGAACGTTGATAGGTTTTCCAGATTACCTGACTACGAGGCTATCGAACATTTTAATGCTTTGATCAAACGTGGTATTGACGTGCTTGAGGTTGAAAGCGGGCAAGTATTCAGTACAAAACTTGATGGAACACTTTCTAAGCTTGCTGTTTCAATTGAAAGGTCACATCAAGAGAGTAAACGTAAAGCCCGATTGACGACACGTAATTGGGAAAAGATGAAAAGAAACGCCCTTGAAACAGGGAAGGCATTGAAAAATAATTGCCCTAACTGGTTATCTATTAGGGATGAACAATATGAAATAGATGAATCAATGGTAGCGACAATGAAAGTAGCCTTTAAACGTTTTGCGGAAGGTTATAGTGCTGCTTCTGTTGTGCGGTTTATGAATGATAGTAATCAGCTGATCAACGATCGAAAATGGAACACTATGAGCATCTATCATATGTTCCGTAATCGTCGTTTGATTGGATATATTGATAAAGTAAAATATTACCCCGCAGTTATTGAATTAGAATTGTTCAACCGCGTTCAAAGCATGATTGGCAGTTCTAATAAAAGTCAGAAGACCACCCAACATCAGAGAAGTATTTTTAACGGTATAACGAAATGTGCACTTTGTGGATCAGGGATGATTGTTCATTCTACAGGGAAGGGTATTCTGTATCTTCGATGTATTGGGGAGCGTAGCCAGAATGGTTGCAAGAATGGATTAATAAGGTATCCTGTTGTTGAGAGGATATTACTGAATCATATTAATAAATTAGATCTATCGAGAATTTATAATTCAGGAAATGATGTAAGTGTTATTGGAGAACTACATAATAAATTAGCATCACATAATCATTCAATACAGGAATATCAATCAGAATTGGAAGGTGCTGATGATATTGTTGTGTTGCAATTAGCTCGAGTACTAAAAAAACTAAATGCAGAACGTGATGAATTAGCATCTAAGATTGCTGGACACAATCTTACCAGTTATGAAAAAGTAGATTATGATATTGAATCAATAGTGAATCAAGAGAACTGTGAGTTGAGGCAGAAAGCTAATATAGAATTAAAAAAAATAATAAAACAAATTCAAGTGCAAAGACGGGGTGATGAAAAAGTACTCTACCTTATAAATATTCACTACTACACTGATGTTCTAAAACACGTACTTGTTATGAATAATAGTGGTAGCTTGATTAGTGAGATAACTATAACCGAAAAAGAAAATGAACGTATCTATCAAGTTAGAGAAGATGGTGAAACCGTGTTCAAAGTAGAGTCAGATGGAGATGCATGGGTATTAAATGCAAGTAGAAACAAAAAAATTGATGATCTACTCACCTACATAAACGTGATGATGGTAGGAAGAGAGCCAGAGGGATTTGTATACCAACTAAATGAAGATCAGATTGAATGGATTGATTGAAAAATTTTTATTGAGGTTTATATCTATCTCTTTAAGAAGTCAGTACTACTAAGCGTATGAAGGTAAGTCAGATTCAGTACCTACAAAACTTACTGATTATGAAATCGAATTAGTGAAAATGATTAATCCCCATTTCTAAAGATAATTACTAAATACTATCATAGATGAACAGGGAGGTTCTTATGATAGGTTGGATAGTAACGACAATAGTATTACTTATAGGGTGGATAGTACTAATACTTGGTTTACTTCCGTATGTGTTTATATGTTTCTTGGTAGTGTTATTTCTTTCAGTAGTTGCAGAATTCATATTTAATATCTTAACGGTATTCTCTGGAGATAATAAATAAAATAGAAGAAAAATGAAACGTGTCAAGATTTTTTGCTATAATCTTGGGGCGAAATGCAGTTTATACGATATAATAGAAAAAATAATTTCCAAAATCCTCCTTTTGAAAAACGTCTGCGATATGGCGTTTTTATTTGGTCGAAATTTATGGGAATTTGTTTAACAAAAGGATCTAAAATGAAAGATAAAAAAACTATATCGGTAGGAATAAGACTTACCGAAGCACAAGATAAATTCTTACAGAAGAAAGTAGATGATGGGGAGGTGAAAAGTAAAAGTGCGGCAATACAAGAAATAATTAACAAGGCAATGATTTAAAAACTACTATCACGGATTGATAGTAAATTACAAAAAAAGGATTTTCTATGTTAGATAATAAAAAATGGTTATGGACTGGTACAGAAGAATATTACGTTTCTGAATTCGGTGATATTTATAATAAGAAGTATGAAAGATACATTAGTACACCAGTGAATGTAGAAACAGGATATAAGTACTTTTCTATGGGAGGTAAATCAAGAAATGTTCACGAAGTAGTATGCACTACTTTTCACGGTGTTAAATCACATCCAGATTTAACGGTTGAACATCGCAATAGGATTAAGACTGATAACCACCGTGATAACTTAATGTGGGCTACGCAATCACAAAACAATAATAATAGAGTACATAAAGGTACTAAAGCACCACTACTAACCAATCATGAATATATGCTTTTGATCAATGAATATGCCACAGGTAAACACTCTTTGAAGGGTATCAGGGATTGGGCAAACGTTCAATTCAATAGATATTCTGAAAAAATGGTTTACTGTAAAATTATGTTAGGCAAAAGTTATACTAAGTGGTTCTGTGATTTACCATCAGAGCTAAGAAAGAAAATACGAGAAATTACCAAATCTAATACAACTAACTTCACTAAGAAGAACTAAGGAACTATGGGTAGTGTTATGAGGATTTCACAACCCGTTTTTAAGAAAGGAAATTATTATATGAAAGCAAGTAATGACGAATTTAAAGCCATTCAAGGTGGCTTTAGTAACTATAAGAAAGATCTAACGATCGAAGCAAAAAGACTAATCACCGATACGATTAGTGAAGCAATGAAGAGTAGTAATAAAAATTACTCTGCGGCAAAGGTGTACTATGTCGTGTATAACGCAGCTACTCTAAATTTCGACGGCGTGAAGTACTGGCTACAACGCTACTACGCTACACACAGGGCGGAAGAACTACCACAGGACGCAACTATACGTAAGTACGTTACAGTAGTGAAGAAAGTCGCTACATCACTTGTAGACGCTCACACGCAGGGTATAAAGCTATTCAAGGAAGCCGAGGAAGGGAAGCACTATATGAATGAAGAACAACAGTATCAGATTGCACACTTGATGGATGAAGGTATGGCAATGGAAGATATTATTGAAGAAATAAAAAAAATGATGTTGTAAAAACGAGAACGATTGGTTCTTGTCTGGGGCGTTTGGTTCTCGTTTTGAATATTTTGATAACCAGAAAGTGCATAAAATATGCATAAATCAGGTATTTTATGCTATTTTAGTGCATGGTATAGGTATTTTATGCACGGTTCATGCGGTTCATTTCAAAACGAGAACTTATATAATATAACCCATACCCATTACTTTTATGTATACGAGACTTACATATTTTCAGTCTCATAGAGCCTAACTCCCTTCGGTCGTCAGTCTCTGTAAAACCAACAATAAGATCATACTTGCGTTTTTGCCAGTCCCTTACGGGAAGTCAAAGAACGCCCGTTTTTTGGTCTTTCGACTACTGAAGAAGCGAAAGCAAATAAGTACTTACCCAATAGCAACTACTTCAAAGGGATTTGGCAAGTATTCGGAAGTCGCCAGCGAGACACCGTCACGCAGTCCTCCACGAGTTACTTTGAGAATTATCGGGCTATTGAAGCTCTGGTTGACCGGCAACCAAGACCTAATAGTTGAATTCCATGATGGTTAAACTCGAATAAATACCATTTACAAAATAGAGGGTTATAATACTAAGTGGTGTTTTGTGCTGAGTAGTGTAGTTCTAAATAGTATATTATTCTGAAAATAACAATAGAAAAGAAGAAAATATAACGAAAGGTTTGCCTGATGAAATGGGAATTAATGATAGGCCATCTAACATTTTTTTTCGTGAAAGTCAATATTCAATATTACTGCTTCGCACCCACAGGGGCAAATAATTCAACTTAAGATAATATAATATCAATCAGAATTAGATTCGTCAAATTTTCACTCCTCTATCTAACTTAAGTCAAATTGACGGGGTTCATTCCAGCCTTTAACATATCCCTTGTCCGGCATGTGCCGTGACATTTATCTAACTAATAACTAGGAGTAAAAAATGAATATTTCATGCCCACATTGCAATACAGAACATACTATAAATCTTGTTTCCGCGTATAAAATCGCTGGGCCGGGGGAGTATACTTACATATGCAATACTACCGGTTTACCTTATACAGTTGAAATAAGTACTCATAAAGAAACTAAAACACACTGCCCACATTGTAATGGAATACATTCACTTTTACCTGTTAGCAAAATGAAGAATGCGAATGGTGAGTTTCAATACATGTGTCCGACTGAAAACAAGTTTTATTGTACTAAGTAATAACATTTCAGATTTAGTCAATTACAATTGAAATCCAAGAATTAGATCATTCTAATTTCAGGTATTCTATTGCCTATACTATATAGCTAATATATGTGCTATGAGATGAAAAAATCCCCACCAGACTATAAAAGCTGGTGGGTAAATATACCAATTAAAGGAAATATTATGAATACACGTAACTATAAAATTGAAGCAAATGATACAGAGTTTCATTTTGCAGAAATCTTTAATACTGATGAAGATGGTAATATCATTGAGATAATACTAACTAGTCCAAGGATTTCGTATAAATGGCAACCCGAATGTTACACAATTAAAGCCATTGACAATTCTTTTGTAATTACAAATCAAGACGTCTTTGGCTTACGAGTAATTGGTGATGTTAACGATTACATTGTCATGGATGCAAAAACTAACAATAACTTCGAAGCAGAATTAAAAAGGTTTAAAGAGCAAACTGACCTACAAAGGGGTTTTTATCATTTTGTAAATGCACGTACTTAATGGGTTTAGATAAATACATAGAAGGGTTAGATATTCTAGCCCACTATGGAGTTTATGAAATGTTAAGAATAGAATATCAAACATACGATGATGGTACTTACTACTATCTCTATGTAACCAATTCAATCAGGATAGAAACAGATGGTGTCAATGGGTTTACACTAGAACTACGCGATGGCACAGTAAGAAAAATAGCAGATCCAGAAAAGTACTTAACCTTAGAAGATGATGAGTACTTTAATGAATCATTAATCAACGAGCACCTGGATACAGTGATCGAAGCGGTGAAAGTACTTTTTTCTATCAAAGGTTTTTAGAACCAACAATAAAAAGTTCATGAAGTGTTTTATTTGAATTATAGATATATTTTTTCCCCTCGCTGAAAACTTCGAATATTTTAGCAGTTATCATTGGAGAGGATTTTAATGATTTAAAAGATCTTTTTCTCATGAAATCAAATTCATCTTTTCTCAAGCCTTTTAAATCACAAACTGTAATTGATATATGAGTCATAATCATTTCAACTCTAATGAGCAAATTAGAGTTAACATTATTAAATATTTCGTTAGGATAACAATTGAATATTGCCATTATACGTAAATTATTAGTTATGTCATTAGTTGTGCTTGTTAAATTTAATTTAATGTTCTCTAGTTCCTCAATAAGATTATCTATCACCGATGGTATGTAGCAATTATCAATACTTAAGAATTTATTATCTATAATTTCGAATTTTGATTTCAATTCATCTAGTTGGTTAAAAAGTTGAATGTAATTTTTTGCTATCAATGTCTTTTGTATTTCGTATGAGTCATCTCTATACTTATTATCTTGCCATTTAGAATAGGCTATAATCGCCAAGCCTAATGTCAACAGGCTAGACAATGCACTTACAAAATCTGAAGTACTACCAAAATCCATATCATGCCCTTTATTAAAAGTAGGGAGGATTATAGCTATAAACACAGCTACTATCCCTATTAATAAATACTCAACCTTACGCATAGGCACCAAGCCCTTTAAATTGTTTTCTTGCATGATACACTAAAACCTCTGGTAGCTAGTACTCGCTCATGAATACGGGGCGTTGAAGTGGGCGAGTACTAGCTAACCTTAAAACGGTAACTCCCGCTGGTCTAAAGATCCATCTTCTTCATGCATTGCTAACAAATGTTTTTCTCTAGAAATAAATGACGTTCCAGCCAATACGCTATCAATCGGTTCGTTAAGGATCAGAGCATACATATTATGATACGTCCTTCCAAACCAAAATAGCCCATCTTCACGCTGAAAGAATACAATTTCACCGTCAACGATGTGATCCATACCAGTACCGAAGTATACAACCCTCATACTTTCCCTGTCATGAACAAAGTACTGAATACCGCTTTTCTGAAAGGGATCAAAACCATCTTTAATACCCATAGGCACCTCCACACAGTAGTACTGTGAATATATACAGTACTTTGTGTGGTGTCCAGCATCAAATTATTAGTATGATATCAATCAAGAAGTTAAATAAGTTTAGCCGATCGATTGGCACGATACGCAAGGTTTTATCAATAGATAATACCGATCATAAATGTATTATTGATCGGTAATAGCGATCAATGTATGGTTTCTAATACATATCACTGATGAAGAACACCAGATGCTAAAGCTATGCATTGCGGTAGAAACATATTCGATTGCCGAACCCATCACCAGTACTAAAGGAAAGCTGTTAGGCGTCGAGTTGCTTACAAGAATTGATACAGGCGGCATTACAGAAAGTGAATTCGATATGGAGTATTTCATAGCCAGGCTAACGGAGGATTCGAAGCGTTCACTTCTACTTAGCCAGCTTGAGGAAGTACAGGCAAAGGCACAGTTTTTCATTGAGTACAGATTGTTGTGCAGCATCAATATAGATTTCGATATGGCTCAGATCATCCTTAAGGATACTGAGGTAAGTACTCTACTTGGTGCGTTGCCATTCGTGAGACTTGAGATCTCGGAACGGTTCCCGAATCTGTCAGATGGTATGAAGAACCCACTATTGAAAGAACTCAGCCAACGTTACCCGCTATGGCTGGATGATCTTGGAGCTGGAAACGCAAATCTTGAAGCCCTTCAATCGGGGGTGTTTGAGTGCGTGAAGGTTGATAAAAGATTCTATTGGAACAACTGCAATTCTTTGATGTGGCCGATCATCATAAAAAACATAAGCCAGTACTGCGATCAAATCATTATCGAAGGTGTAGAGAATCAGCATCAACTTTCAAAGATAAGCCAAGGTATCACCGGCATACAGGGATATATATATAAATCAGTACCATTCTCAAAAGTAGAAACTTTGATCTAATACATCGAACAAATAAAATAAAAGGAAAAACTATGTTCAAGAAATTACTTATTGCCGCTCTATTACTCGTTACAACCGCCTGTACTTCACATCACGGCTTTATGGATAGGGCAGTAGTAGGTTATGTAGATGGAGGTTCACAGCCCGTTGTGATGTTCCCTGTAGGTGTTAGAAACGGCGTAATGCTATATAAACCACAGTTCAGTAGTGATTGCGGGAAAGTCTATAACAGTGACTATCAAGCAGACAACACTACGACTAATTGCTATGTCCGTGAATCACGTATCAATGGATTACATTCATACAATCAACATATTGGTAAAGATTCTGCCAGTACTGCCGATACTAACCCAGCAGGTTTAGAGGGTGCAAATTCCCCCTCACATATTCCCGATAACATCTAAGGACGGTTATGCGTACAGGTACTAAAATTTTGTTGGTAATAGTGGCGGTTGCTTGTTTCTATCAGTTCGTTGATAAGAGTCCATCCAAAAGGAAATCAGCAGAAACCCAACTATCAGAACAAGAACTACAGGATGCAAAAGACTTTGCTCAGGCATTGGTACAGCGTAATGCAAAGTGCGATAAGGTAACGGCGTTTAGTAATGCTAACTTTGCTGGTAGGGTAGATATCTGGTGTGATAATCAGAATCACTATGTGATCACTAAGCCTAATGAACGATGGATAGTTAAGGCTCAACAATAAGGACGTTATATGAATAAATTATTAGTAGTACTATCTTTGCTCACTGTATCGATGCAGGCGAACGCCACTCGTTATCTTTGTATCGTAGCTATGGAACGTGGACATTCATCATTCTTCGCTGACACTAACACTGCTAAGAAAGACCCGAAAGGATGGTTATTCCACGAAGTGTTGCCCAACGGTCAATATGTAAACTATGGTATTCTTAAAGACAGTGGGGAAGGTGGTATTGCATTCTATGACTCGAAGACTAAAGAGCAAATTGCTAAAGGTACATTAAGCTGCAAACCTACTGGCAAGTAATAATATCCCCACAGCCCACTACTCACAGTGGGCTTTTTGTTTCCTAAATACCCATATAGACAACACAGGGGTATTCATATGGAAATCTTCAAACACTATTCAAAGGGTACAGTCATTATAGATTCAGAAGGTAACTACACAGGTTACTATCCTGATCGTAATGAGAAGCTACTCAACATTCATATCAAGACTAATACAATCAACATATACATCTATGCTGATGCTATCGCTATCTACCATAAGAACCTTAGTATGGTGTATGAACATTCATTCAGGGTAGGACGTTGGCAGCACTCAATAGACGCACTACAAGAGTACAAGAATAATGAACGCAATATGTTATTACATATGGATAGTTCCCTACGTGAATTGGTATATCAGCACAGTGTGGAAGGTATGCCGATCAATGATTACTATTCACTTCAACTAATCAATACACATCGAGTGACGCGGGACTAAATACAGTCAGCACGACGACAATCATTATCCTCGTTGTATGCATTGTTTATGCACTTTAATGAATAACAGGGTAGTGCTGTAGTAATGGTACACACGCTAGATTGCATTTACGAGATAATTAAAATAATAATAAAATCACATAAGTGCATGAAATATATAGATATTTTGTAGGTTCCCCTACGATTTTAAAAGCAAAGCGAGTTTTCAGCCACGCATTATATTAAATATATATGCAAAAAAATGCATGGCCGCACCGCATTTCAGATTACAGCAAATCCTATTTTATTATTCTCACAAGAACAAACAAGATCTTCAGGACAATCACATAACTTTAAAACTTCATGATAACCATGATCCCATTCATTAACATAATTTTTAATTTTATCGATACTACGATCAGTGCAGTTTAAATGGAAGCCTACGCACCAAAAGGATCTTTGATCAATGATGCAGGACTTTATAGCACTAATTTTTTTAATGTCTCTTTCAAAACCGTTAATCAGGCTCTGTACATTCTTAGTACATTTCAATTCTAAAAAAATGTACGCATTATGTTTGGTTCTTTTCTTTCTAAAAGCCACGTCAATAAACATGTTATAACGATTCTTCAACTTTCTATTATCTGGAAATGCCACTATTTCTCTACTTACCCTTATACCTTCGATATTAGACATGTAATGCTGGATTTCAAATTGGAGCCATTTTTCCCAGTCGTTTATTTTATTCATACATATATAACGCAATTTAGCTTTAATCGTTTCATTTTTGATAAATTGATCCATGATAACTCTTACGGTAACTGCATCGGCTTTCAATGTCATAACTATTCCTTAATCATTCAAATCTCTATTAATGTATTATCGGCAATTTGTATAAATACTTTAATAGAAGAGGTATAAAAATATGATAAGTAATAGAGCATTAGCAAAGCAGTATGGTTACGATGAAAGTACCGTTAGACAGTGGATTGAAAAAGGGATGCCAATCGGTGAGAGTGTAGATGAATTAAAAACACGAAGTTGGATTGTTGAGAATATTTTAAATCCATTACGTAATACAGATATTAAAGAACAGATCGAACAAAAGCGACTTGAAAAGATCACAGCAGAAACTGCATTAACAGTTATTGAACTTGCCGAGAAAGAAGAAACGGTTATCAGTACTGAATATGTTGAGACAGTACTTACAGCATATCTTCACCAAATAAAAACATCTATTCGTTCTATTCCAAATAGAATCTATCTTGAATTATTTGCAATGACTGATGCTAAAGATGTACGCGATAGGATTAAAGATGAAATAGATAAAACATTATATGAGTTGGGTCAAATGGATTTTGAACAACTGCCAGAGGACACGGAAGTATTAGATGAAGACGAACAAACAGAAATTGAAGAGTCTATTATTAAAGATTCAGAAGACAATCCAGCCGCCGAAGATTCAGAAGATAAGTGATTACGTTCAGGAAGTAATGGTACTTCAGGATGGACCGAGTGCAGGACTTCCATTTATTCCATTTGAATTTCAGAAAGAACCAATGGATATAGCTCAGGAACGTAGTACTAAGAAAATAGTTATACAAGCATGTAGTCAACTTTTAAAAACGCAAGTAATGACGGCAATATCTATAAACACAATGGCTAACGATCCTAAGAACTTTGCATTCGCAAGTAGTTCAGCAGACGATATTAAAAAGTTTAAAACTGCAAAGTTTGAATCTGTAGTTGAAGCAAGTCCAGAACTAAAGAAACTTATAACAGATAAAGCAGATAAGAATGCTACCAACTCAGCAAAACAAACAGAACTAAAAAATGGTACTAACATATTCTGGCTTAACCTTAATACTCCAAACAATCTACGCGGATTAACATTAGCTACTATCCTATGTGATGAAATTTCAGGTGTAGAGATCGGGGCACAAGGTAATCCAATTAAATTAGCAGAAGCCCGTACAAGTACTTTCGGTGATGATGCATTAGTTGTACTTGCCAGTACTCCACTATTCAAGAATGATTTAATCAATGCTGAATTCAATCTAAGTGATCAAAGATATTGGTATATAATTCACAAGTGCGGGCATGAATATAAATTTGAATGGGAACAAGTTAAGTTCCAATTTAAACAAATTGATAAAGGCCGTGCTATCCCTGATTCAAAGACTGCTAAATTATTGTGTCCACACTGTAATGAACATATAGATGAACATACACGCCACCAGATGGTTAACGCTGGTCGATGGATTGCTACTAATCCAAACGGTGAGAAGGGTGTAGTGGGCTATCAGATCAGCCGTATGTATTCACCACTTAATACTATTGAAGAAATGGTAGGTAAGTACGCCGATGCCCTGTATTCATTCAACTTACAGACATTCTATAACAATGAATTAGGTGAAGTCTTTGAAGATGAGTACCAGAAAGAAGTAGATGTTATAGCATTGGAAAATACACGTGATGATACATTCAATATTCACAACTTACCCGAAGAAGCACTTGGTATTACTATTAGTGCAGACCAACAGTTAGACCGCTTGGAAGCTACTGTAATAGCATTTAGTGAAAAGGATGTATGGGTACTTGGTCATGAATTTTTTTACTCACACGATTGTACGAAGATTGAAGCACCGGCATGGAATGAACTTGATCAATTCTGTAGACAGTCGTTCAAGACAGTAACAGGGCGTGTACTACCTACGCTGGCGGTATTTGTCGATAGTAGTAATGGTAACGCAACAGATACGGTAAAACGCTTTACAGGCCGTTGGAGTAAGTATCACTCGATCAAGGGTTCAAGTAGTACTACATCCCCATTGTTCAAGAAGTCCACAGAAGCAGGTTACAAACTTCAAATACTCAACGTACATGAAATGAAATCAACCATCAGGCAATTACTAAACCATATGCTTAGTGATACACCTGAATTAGCACCTACTCGTTTACATTTCAGTAGTTCACTACCACACGATTACTTTGAACAGCTAACAGCCGAAGAACTAAAACCACGTGGTGGTAAATTGCAGTGGAGACTAAAGCAGGGACAGAAAAGAAATGAAGCATTGGACTGTTTAGTATATGCCTTGATTGCACGTGAATACTCAGTAAGTAAATTAGGTACATCACAACCATATAGAAAACTTCGTATGCATAAAGCTGAAACACGTGATGAAGTACAACCAACTTTAATAAATAAAGAAGAAACTAAACCATTACCAGTACAACAACCTACGAAGAAAGCAATATCAACGCGACAACCAAGGAAGGGAAATAACTGGTTCGGTAAATAAGGAAATAATAATGGCAAGTCTTTTACCAGAAAAGATCTATATACCTACAAACCCATATGATTTATCCGTAACAATTCCAGCTAATAGTAGTTTAGTAGTTAATTATCTATCTACCGGTAAAAGTATTACTTTGAATAATACTAATTCTATTGAACAGGTAATGACTCTACCGCTTGAGATTGAAGGTGGTTCAGATAAATTATTTTGTGTATCTATTTCGGGAACAACTGTTACTAACTTTGTAAGTGAGGTAATCAACCCTGCTAAGTACACAAGTGAGTACTCAAAACTAATCACATTAATTAATGAAATTGATGCTGTTATTGAAAATCGTGTAATGGGTGGTGGGGTTTATAGTACAACAATTAACAATAAAACTTTGATTAGCGAAACACTAACTAATCTTGAGAATATGCGTATACGTTATATTAAACGTGCAAATGCTTTATGGGCAATGATGAATGATCTGCCTGCTAATGGTAATGGTCGTCCTTTCAAGAGTATAACAGTTTTTCGTGATCCTAATTATCCTAACAGATGGGGTACACGATAATGTTTTGGAATAAAAAACAACAACAAAAACCAGAAGAACTAATTAAGCAAAAACGAAACTCTAAACCTAAATCAAAACTATTCGATACACCACAACAAACTCTAAAGCGTGACCTACAGGCCGTGCGTGGTATGAGTACTCCGGTGATTAGTTTTGGTTTCACGTCTGGTACTGGTTCACAGAACTTAAACAACTTGATCCGCTGGTTCTTGAGTGATTGGCGTAATGCTTCACGTGAGGCAGTACTAAAGAATCCATTAGGCCGTAAGTACATGAACCTATCAGTAGATGGTGTTATCGGTGCTGAAGGGGTTTACGTTAAGCCAAGTCCAGTAGCTGATTATATGTCCCAGGATGAAGTACATAATCTAAGCCAACAACTTGAAAAACGTTTTGACCGTTGGGCATATGATGCAGATCGTTTTAGTCTCGATGGTTCAATGACTTTCGACATTTTCCAACAGACTATTGAAAAGATCCGTGTACAGGATGGTGAATGTTTCATTCGTATGCATAAGATTAACGGTACTTTGAAATTAGAGATACTTGATGGTGCCCGATTAACTCAACTTAATAACCAATGGTTAGATAATGGTAATTACATTTCTAATGGTATTGAGTTTGATAAGAACCATCGTCCGGTGAATTATAACTTTTGTATCTACAATCCTATTACCTATACATACGATGCAACAGCATTTGAAGTAGTACCGGCAAATGAAATCTATCATTACTTCATTGCTGATCAAATGGGTCAGGAACGCGGTATTCCAGATATGATTAGTACTTCTAAAACTATGGAAGACCTAAAGAACTTCACAGAAGCCGCACTTGTAGCTAAACGTATATCTGCATCTACTACTGCATACATAACCAATAATAATAATGATACAGACCAAGTAGATCTAATTGCCGGTGAAGATGATAGTACAGCTACCTATACCGAATATCTTGAAGCAGGTGCAGTGTTTGAACTTGGTAAAAACCAAGATATTAAAACTGTTAATCCACAGGCTGGTGTAGATCGTATTGGTGAATTCACAAGTGAACTGATGGATCAGATTGCTATGGGTTTAAACGTTACTAAACAGTCCCTAATGGGCAGTACTGCCGATGCCTCATTCTCAGCAGCTAAGTTAGCAGAACGTTTACAGGCAACTACTTTCCGTACACGTACTAATGTACTAATCAGTAAAGTTCTTAAGCCTATCTATCTTGAGTGGTTGAAGAATGAAATGGTAAATAATAATAGTCTTAATCTTTCTTTTTCGGATTTTGATGATCTTAGTTGCTGCCGTTACATTCCAGTAAAACCAATCAGCTTAGATCCTACTAAGGATATTCAAGCTGAAATTATGCTATTGGATGCAGGACTTAAATCTAAAACTCAAATCATTAGTGAAATGGGCGGTGATCCACGGGTAACGATGGAAGAAATAGAAAAGGAACAAGAACAAAATAAGGAAATAGAATCAAATGGATTTGAATCTAAAGGACCAGAAACGGGATCTAACGATTCCAGTACGGGCGATTGATACAGATTCTCGAACTATCGAAGTAGCATTTTGTAGTGAACTTCCCGTGAGTCGTGAGATTGACGGGCAACTATATTATGAAATTCTATTATGTGGTGAAGAGAATGTTGATCTTTCCCGTTTGAATAATAAAGGTGCAGTACTCTTTAATCACGATAGAGATAAGCTAATTGGTGCAGTAGTTGAAGCACATATGGATTCTGACCGTGTAGGCCGTGCAACTCTTAAAATAAGTAATGTTGGCCTTGGCAGTGAAATGTGGTCAATGATTGAAGAAGGTATTCTTTCACACGTTAGCATTGGTTATAACATTTATGATTACCGTATGGATGGTAATAACATCATTGTTACTAACTTTGAAATCTATGAAATATCACTTGTGACAGTACCAGCAGATGAAACTGTAGGTATAGGACGTTCATTAGGTGATGACAATTTCGCAGAAGAGTTATCAGAAGCACATGAGGATGAATCACTAAATAGTACAGAGAATACTATTGAAGAGGAAAGACTCATGGAAGAACAAGAGGGAATGGAAGAAACCCGCTTAGATAATGAAGCATATGACATTAAAGAAACATTAGAAGTAGATAATGATTCAAATGGTGGTGTAGCTAATATTGAACTTAGTGATGGTGAATTAGAAGAATTAGTTTCTAAACGTCCCGACCTATTAAAGAAACTACAACAAGGCGTAGAGCCTGATCAACTAAATAGTAATGAACCAAGTGAAGTAGAAGATGTACGTGAACTTGAATCTGAATCTGATCCTGATCCAGAAATGGAAGAACCAGAAGTAGATGCAGGTGAAGAAGAACGTAAACGAGAACTTACTTCAATCGGCTTAGTACTAAATGTGGATGTATCAGATGCAATTGAAAACGGAATTTCAATTACTGATTTCAAACGTTCACTAAATACAAATAACAAAACTCCTAACGTTAAGGATAACAAAATGGAAAAATCAGTAATCAATGGTCTAATTCGTCAGGCTGCCGAAGGTAAACCATTCGATGGTACTCGTCTTGAAGTACCAGTAAACCAACTACGTGCTACAAGTACTTCCCCTACTACTGGTGGTGCATTGGTTAAAGAAGTATATGTTGATTCATATATTGATGTGCTACGTGCTAATTCAGTATTCGCACAACTACCTATTCAAACTTATTCTGGTTTGGAAGGTGAAGGTAATTTAGTACTACCTAAACTATCTTCTGACTATAGTCTAATGTTCGATATTATCGCAGAAGGTGAAGATAGTCCTTTAGTAGATGCAAACTTTGAACGCATTGTAATGAAGCCACAAACTTTCTCCGGTACAGTACCACTAACCCGTACTCTAATTAAATCAGCAGATACCGCAGAACGTTATGTTCAGGATTCTATGGTTCGTGGTGCAGGTCTACGTCTTGAAAAACTAATTCTTAATGAAGTAGTTGCCGCAGCACCTAACGGTACTTTGACCGCAGCACCTACACAGAAAGATGTACAAGATGCTTTAGCTAAACTTGCAGCCGCTAATATTCGTATTGATTCAGTAGTAGCTATTGTTCATCCAACTACCGCAGCAGTATTGCGTAGTACATTAGTAGGTGAGAATACCGCAGCTAAGTATATGATCGAAGGTTTCCGCTTTGATGCTTTCCTATGTGATTCAGTACGTGTTATTGAATCCACACAAGTAGCAGCAGGACAAGTAATCTTTGGTGACTTTGCTAATGTAATTCTTGCATCTTGGGGTGGCCTAACTGTAGATCGTGATGATACTACACTACGTGCTTCACAAGGTATTATGCTACGTACCTTTGCTTACATTGATTGGGCAGTAGCTCATGACGAAGCATTCTACGTAATGAAACTTGCAGCTTAAGGATTAGAACTAATGAGAGCATTTATTAACACACAATGTGATGTGTTTCTAAATGCTTTCGGTCAATCTATTACAACTTCTACGGGAAGTACTTTTATAGGAATTGTAGAAGTACTTCCCGTTTCTATTGAAGCGGCTGGTGGATTTATCGAAAGTACAGAAACATATGTAAGCATGAAAAAAACAGATCTATCAGTCGCAGGAGTAGCTTTAAACACAATATTAATTATAGATTCAGTACAATACACAGTATATAACATCGTTGATGATCTTTCGGGAATGGTTGATGTGTACTACAGGACAGTACAAGGATCTTCATTCGCAGAGGATTACTAATATGCAATTAGTACAACAAGTACGTAAAACAATGAAGCAATTAGTAACTGCATCAAAGAATCTAAAAGTGTCACGTGATGCCGATGTATACAGTGAAATAGCTTTTGATTATTCACTTGAAAGTATTACCTTCGGTAATCAAAGACAAACAGGGTCATTTGCTATTCAGTACTTAGTAAGTCCTAAGCCTGAATCCGGTAATACAGCACCAAGTGTATCTTATGATCAGATTATCGGTACTTTCGATTCAGAAAAAGCACAGGCATTTAAAGATGCTGGCTTAATTATTATTTCCTACTCATATGAACAGAGCGATATCGTAACTGATCCCACAACTGGTTCAGTTAGTTTATCTTTTACTATAAATATCAAAGTAGCGGAGAAAACAAGATAAGGAAATCATAAATGTCTGATATTATTTTAGGTAATAACTTCAAGTTATACTATAACACGGACATAGGGAATACCAGCCCACAAGGAATTGATAATGTACTTATCAATGAATTAGCAGCATTCCCTATACTTTCGTTAACCTCGGAAACAACAAAATTCGATACATATACAAGTGAATATGTATCAGCACTTCTATCTGATCAATCAATGGCAGATTTAAGCATTGTAGTAAATTACATTGCTACGGATCCATCACATCAATTTTTAGATGAAGCAGCATTAAATCAAACTGAATTTCAATTAGTATTAGTATACAACTTTGACGAAGAAGCAAGACAGATATCATATGGTATCGTGAATGGTTATATTTCGGCGTATTCCCTTAGTGGTGATAAAGATTCAGTAGTACAAAAAAATTATAACTTTACACATTCACAGGTGATAGCACGAAGTATGGTAGCAAACGCAAGACTACCCTTATATGAAGGGGATTTTGGGGTAGGTTCAGATGGTATTGATATTGATCAGTACAGTCCTGATATTCCCACTGGTAATAGTTTTATTAAAATTCCAGCAGCACAATCTGGAAACCCTGCATCAGCGGATATGATGGGTATTGGCTGGACTGATAACAATCAAGTATGTGAATTCGCAGTAACTAAGTCTGGTGCCTTGGGTATCTATGCTAAGAACGCCAGTACTGCATGGACTCGAATCTATACAGTAACGCAATCAAACGCAGCATATGTAGCACTCACTGGTAATCAAACTATTGCGGGTAATAAAACCTTCAGTGGTACAACCGTACATAGTGGTGCAACTACGTTAACCGGTACTACAACCGCAGGTACGGTAAATGCAACTACACTAAATCTAACCAATGATCTGAGTATTGCTAATGGTGGTACAGGGGCAAGTGATGCGGCAACAGCACGTACTAACCTTGGACTTGGTACAGCAGCCGTACAGAACATTGGTACAAGTGGTGCTACCGTTCCATTACTAAGCACGGCTAACACTTGGTCAGGCGTACAAACCTTCATTGGTCGTACATTCATTACAAACCTTGCCAGTACAGCTACCGGTACATATAACGGTACTGCCAACGTTACACAGGGCGTTACTGGTATTCTACCTATCGCCAATGGTGGTACAGGTGCTTCAACAGCAGCCCAGGCTGCAATCAACTTGAAAGTAGTGCCTTATAACGGGGCAGTAACAACCGCAGTTGATATTAATGATTATGGCATTACTGATTTTTATGTTGGTTACTGGCAGTTCTCAACCGTAGCCGGTTATGCATCAGCCAATTTACCAGAAGCATCAGGTGGTGTTTTAGAAGTTATTCGTGGTGGTGATTATGGTGGTATGCAAAAGTACACATCCGTTACTGGTTACGTATGGATCCGTACTCTTACAGCATCATGGAATGCAACTACTAAACCTTGGGGTGATTGGAAACCAGCAGGCTATCAGGCAACAAAGGCATATACAACAGATCTTAATGCCCTAACAGTAGCAAACACATATTCATGTAATGCAAGTACTTTGAATACTCCAGATGGTATTACGGTAGGTGGTTGGTGTTTCCATTATTCACATACAGCATCAGGAAACTATCTACAAGTTTATGTAACAGCTACTACTGGCACACAGTCAAACCGTACTTTCCAGCGTACTTATAATGGTACAGCTTGGGCAGCTTGGGCAGAAAGTTATACAACATTGAATAAGCCAAGTGCTATAGATGTTGGTGCATTACCAATTGTTGCAGGTTTTAGTGATGCTGATGTTAATACTATTATTACGGCGGGTGTATATTCAGTTACTTCAGTAGCACCGAATATCCCAGCAGCCATTACTGGTACTATGGAAGTATTAGTACGTCAGGGTGGATTAAGTATTACTCAGACTTATCACTGTAATGCAACTTCCACAGGTTTCATAAATAGGCACTTTATACGTACTGGTACAGTTTCTGGTAGTACTACTACGTGGTCAACTTGGGAATCACTAACACCGACTACACAAAACTTAGCTACAGGTACAGACCTTAATACACTAACAGTAACTGGGCGTTACTATGCATCGTTTACTAATAGTCCAAATAATTCAAACGCCGCAGCAATAGTAGATGTAACTAATACTGGTGGTAGTACCGTAATGACACAATCCTTAACTTTCACTACGGCGAATACAACTTGGACACGTAGATATGTGTCTGCAACTTGGTCAGATTGGGTACAGGTAGCATCAAGTAGTAATATCGGTACTATGGCATTGCCCATTACGGGTGGTACTTTAACTGGTGCTATTGCTGGTACAAGTGGGGCATTTAGTGGAGCAGTACAATCGCGTGAAAATGTTACTACATATCGTCAACTATTAAGCCGCTCGGATGCTTTTAGTCCTTATACTGGCTATAACCGAATTGATCAGGTTGATGGTACTTTACCAACATCACAAACTTCAATCGGTGATATCTCGGCACGTTTAACTACAACTGGTGGTGATCCGTGGGGGCGTACACTTTCCGGTATGAGTATGTATTATGATACTACTGGTGGTGGTTCCAATATGGTTTACGCACGTAATGCCGCAGGTACATTAACAAGTACTATGACATTTGCGGGTGATACCGGTATCGCTACTATGCGTGGTGCCTTGGTTGCAAACCAATTAACAGCTACTACTGGTACATTTACTGGTGCTGTTACCGTTCCATCATTGACGATTACTAACAACCTACCTATTACAAGTGGTGGTACTGGTGCAGCTACAGCAGCCGCTGCACGTACTAACTTAGGTTTGGGTACATCAGCAATAGTTAATACCGGTACAAGTGGTGCTACTATTCCATTATTGAGTACTGGTAATACATGGTCTACTGTACAAAACTTTGATTCAATTAGTGTTGGTGCAGCACGTACTACTGCTACTGGTATTGAACTTGGTTCTTTAACTACTGCTAATAGTGCTTACATTGATTTCCATTCTTCAGGTACTGGTAGCGATTATGATGTACGTATTGCAGCTACTGGTGGTTCTACAGCTACTGGTGCAGGTAGTTTAGTTGTAAGTTCTGCTAATACTACATTTACTGGTGTTGTTAATATTAATTCAACTGGTGGTGGTGCTAAAGACTGGCATACAACCGCAGGTGGTGGGTGTGGTGTTAAAGCTTGGCAACCCGCATCCAATAACGGAATTGAGCTTAACAACACAAATAACGACGCCTCTACTAATAGCTTTGTTAATATGGTAACTGGGGGATGGTACACTGGTAACTGGGCTATAGGGGCAGTTAGAGGTGGAGGCACTGCTATAGACAGGGTACAGGTAAGTGTAACAGCTACATCTGGAGGTAGTAGTAGTAACTTCCAGTTCTATCCTAATGGTAGATTTCAATCTGAGGCTAACATAGGTCTTGGTGGTCGTGTTGTCACATTTACCGCAGTATCATCAACCTACTTAGAACTTGTAGTAGATGGTTCAGCTAAGGGTATGAACTTCTTTGATTCGGATTTAACATTAAAAGAAAACGTTAAAGATGTAGATGGTAAAAAATCATTAGATATTATCGAAAACATTAGACCAGTATCCTATAAGTTCAAAGATTATGCTTATAAAGTTACTGAAAAAGATGATGAAGGTAATGATGTAGAAGTTGAGAGAATACAGGAAGGTGATTCTCACCAATTTGGTGTTATAGCTCAAGAGTTTGAAAAGCTATTACCAGAAGGTGTAAGAACTGCTTCTGATGGTAAGAAATCATTGGATCCTTTAGAAGTACTTGGTCTATTACTATCAACTTGCCACGAACAACAAAAACTAATTAAGCAACTACAAACAGATGTAGAAGCGTTAAAGAATAAATAAATACAAACGGGGATAAGGACTATCCCCAAAAAACTTACATAAGGATATAATATGTCATTCGATATTTTCAGTGGTGCTAACCTTAAAGTTGAAGTTGGTACTGCCGGTACTGTACTTGCAACTGATTTCGAAGTAGTACCAGAAGTTAATACATTCACTACAAGCGGTTTTGAAAGCACCGTGATTTCAGTCAAGACTTTTAACAGTGCTTATGACCGTAAGCTATTGGGTACTAAATCTATTCCAGATATTAGCCTTGCGGTTAACTATCTTGCGGATAATGAAGTACATCAAAAGTTAGAACAACTTGCCGATGATCAGAAACGTTGTCAGATTCGCCTAAGCTATTATGAAGATGCAACACATACTACTGGCTTCTATGTCGTGTATACCTGTTTCGTTTCTACTACTACTATTGGTGGCGATAAAGACGAAGTAGTTAGTAAGACGTTTACTCTTGCTGTAGATGGAGCACCTGTTAAATCTGGTTTGCTTCCATTAGTACCGTAATCATAAACACAATCTAATAAATAAAGGGAAGGTAGACAATCTACTTTCCCTTTTTTATTGGAGAACAAAATGAACTTAGAAAATCTAAAGAAAAAATTACAACCAAAATCCGAACCGTTTGAGATTCAAGGTGAAATAATCTACATTCATCGTCCGACTTTGAATGATATTCCTAAATGTGATAACACACCAAATACAATAGTTAATTGTGTTAAAGATGAAAATGGTGATCCTATCTTTTCCCTTGAAGAGATTGAGGGGCGTATTAACATTAATATGATGGATTCAACTTATGTTACTGAGATTTATCTTGCTATTGTTAATCTATATGAAGATTCAGATCAAGTTGATGAAGTTGAAAAAAAGTAAGGGGTGATAACCATTTACGATACTTTTGTAAAATGGTGAATAGGCGAGGTTTATCACCGGATGAGTACTTTAATTTAGATGATGAAGTACTTAATATGCTTATGATCTACGATTCTTATATAGAACCATCCGGTACTCACATTGATATGCTATATCATTGTAATTCTATGTATAACCAGACAATGAACAATCCAAATCTTACTACTGAGGCACGCAAATCATTTAAAATTGCTGATTTCGATTTCCTTGGAGTACTTGAACCGGATGTTACTACTAAAGAACGTGCGGAGAATTTCGAAAGGAAGAAAATAGAAAACAACGCTAATAGTATTCACACAATTGGAGAAGCTATAAAGCAACAAGCATTAGGAAAGAAAAATAATGGCAAATAATAGAATACGTATTGATATAGACGGAGATGCAAGTGGATTAAACAGGGCATTAGGTACAGCCACAAATAGTTTATCTGATTTCGCTGGTGAAAGTGGGGAACTACTTGGTGGAGTTTCAGATAGTTTAGGTGGCCTTGTAGGGCGTATAGGTGGCCTCGGTACTGGTATTGCGGGTATGGCTGGTGGCCTGGGTCTTGTTACCGGTGGTGTAGTCGCATTAGTAATGGCATCCAATGACTATGTCAGAAGTCTTAACGAGATATCAAAGCAATCAAGTATTACCGTTACTGAATTACAACAACTACAAGCAACATTCCGTGGTCTTGGTTTTGACGTTGAGAAATTCACCGACATTAACCAAGATGCCAAAGATAAATTAGGGGATAGTTTCGCTAATGGCGGTGGTATATCTGATGATCTGAAATCAGTAGGTGTAGATGTTCAAACACTTACAAAGTACTTATCTCAGGCTGATGGTGGTATTAAAGCAGTTGCAACAGCATTCTATGCAATGAAAGCAGCCGGTAAATCATCCGCAGAGATTACATTTGCTTTAGAAAGTATGGCTTCTGATAGTAGTAAATTAATTAGTACCATGTCTGAGTTTTCAGATACCACAGAGTTCATGAATTCGATTTACTCACAGCACGTACAATTAACAGATGAAAATGCAAGAAAGTACGCAGAATTCGATAAGAAGGTTTCAGGACTTAGTGAAAAATTCCAACTATGGAAAGCTAACGCACTTGCACCAACAGTAGATGAATTAAACACTATTTTAAAACTACTTAATGGTGATTCTTGGACTACTAATAAATTCACTGACTTCATGAAAGAATTCTATTACGGTGGTGATACTGCAATTGCTAAAGCATTACGTAAGTTAGATGGTGTTAATGAAATTGATTACTCTATTAAAGCTAAAGCAGATCTTGATGAAAAAGCAAGAAACTTATTAGATTTTGTTAATGGTGCTACTAAACCAAAAGAAGCACCGTTAACCGGTGGTTTTGTTGATAAAGGAAAAGAAGAGTCAGAACGAAAATCAGCACAGGCTAAAGCAGAAGCCGCAGCAAAATCAGCAGCAGCTAAGGCCGCAGCACTTGCAAAGAAAACAGCAGATGATCGTATTAAAGCACAAGATACTTTGAATAAAGCTATTAGTGATATGACAATTGAAAGTAACGCAAGACAACTATCAGAATTTGACCGTCAGCAAAAAGCTTTAGTTGAAAGTATTCAGAAGTCAGCTAAGACTTTAGGACTATCTCAAGGTGCTTTAACCGATTTACTATCACAACAACAAATATCAGCAGCAGCTAAACGCACTGACATGGTTAATGGAATGATTGGTTATCAGGATCCAAATCAAGGTCTTAAAGATACTAATAGCCTATTAAAAAGCGGTAGTTTAAGTACTCAACAAACTGGTTTCCTTGCTCAACAGCAGAATCAAAGAATCAATGGTGATAATCCATTTGCTTTTGATGATACTGATCAGAAGCAAAAAGATAATACTGATGCACTGAATGCAGAACTACAACAGAATGATCTATTACTTAAAGGTCATGAAGATTACGAAAAACGCAAAGCTGAAATTACTGCTAAGTACAATGCACAGGCAATAGATATTGCTAATCAGAATGCACAGAACCAACTTACTGTATTCAGTAAAACTGCAACATCCCTAAGTGATGGTATGGTTGCTGCGTTTGGTGAGTCGTCAGGTGCAGCACAGGCAGCTTTTGCTATCAGTAAAGGTATCAGCATGGCACAGACAATACTAAGTATTCAATCAGCACTTGCACAGGCATTAGCAACACCATTCCCTGCATCACTTGCTGCATATGCTCAAGTAGCAAGTCTTGGTATGAGTATTATTAGTACTGCTAAAGGTGCGGGTCATGGACAGTTTCACGGTGGGGTAGATGAATTACCTTCAAGCCTTGATAATAAGTCTTTTGTACTTAAAGCAGGTGAACGTGTAGTACAACCAGAAGCTAACACCAAGCTTACTAAGTTTCTTGATAAACAAGATAAGGGCGGTACTACAGCAGGTGATATCACTGTTAACGCACCTTTGATAGTACAAGGTGATGTAGCTGGTGATGATGCTAAATTCAATGAGATGCTAAAGAAACACGCTAATAGTGTTACTCAGGCTGTCAGATCAAGTCAAAAACGTAATACATAATAAGGGGGCTTAATGCCCCTTTACTTTTATAAATACCATATAAAAACTAAAGAGGTATTTTATGGCGAGTTTTTCAAATAACGTGAAGGTTACAAACTTTCAATTAAAATCAGTAGAACCTATGTATAGTAATCAATCTTGGACAGGTCAGCGTATTCTACGTAGTACCGGTATTCAGTACTATCAAATTGGTCTAACACTAAATTTCAATCCTACCAGTCTTGGTGAAGTGAATGCATTCCTTGCCCAGTACTCACAGGGCAAACCATTTACCGTTACGCTCGGTGTAGCTGGTGTGTATCACGGACAACAATCAGGTGCATTGAATGCCACGGCATCAGCATCAAAAGGTACACGTGTAATCACTACTAATAATAATCAAATGGCAATAGGTGAAATGATTCAATTCACTAACCATAATAAGCTTTATAAAATTATTGATTGTACTTCAACATCTCTAACTATTTTCCCTGTACTACAGAATACAGTACAGATAAGTGAGATTATTCGTTATGACAATCTAATAGTAGAAGCCGTACTTGATCCAGATAATGATTACACAATGCCAGTAGGTAACTTAATGACACTTAACCTTAAGGCAACGGAGAATATTGTATAATGGACGATTCAGTATTAACTAACACACAACTTCTAAAATATTGGACTCTCGCTAGAGGTACGACTAAAACCCGTTTAACCGTAATGGATGTAATGAGTCTTGGAGTTAATGTTACCTGCTTTGATGTACTACCAAATGGTACAAATGGATTTCACTGGACTGATTCACTAATTGATATTTCCCTTGATGGTAATCAGTACATAAGCTTTCCAGATATCATTAGTGGTTCACTACCTTCATATGCAGAAACAAAGGGTATAAGTAACGACTCAGTAATTTTTAAAGTAAGTAATGTGAATACATCAGTACGTGCCTTAGCATTAGGTGGTTTTCTAAAGAATGCAAAAATGAATATCAAGCTTGTTATTCTGAATCCTTGGGATAGTACTGTATTGTACTCAATGCTTATGTTCAGTGGATTTATTGACTATGTACAGGCAATAGCAGATCCAAATGCACCACAAAATGAAATGACTATCTATGTTAACAGTGTATATAAAAAATTAGATAGACAACCCGCACTAATAGCCGCTAACTCAGTATATCAATCAATATATTCAGGTGATGCGTACTTCTCATTATTAGGACAGGTAAACCAAAGTCAAGATTGGAAAATGAAATAATATGCAAAATCAAATCATAAAAATCATTCAAGACGCAATTGATAATCCGTATGAATTCGGTACTAACGATTGCAATTTAATAGTACTAAGAATGATAGATCTCATTAACGGTACAACTACTTTAGCAGGCCGTGAATATACAACTGTAAAAGAGGGTATCGCAGGACTTAATAAAGAAGGTTGGAATCATACAGGCGAAATAGTTGAAGCCTATTGTGACGAAGTACAACACACAATTGATGGGGATATCTGGTTAGATCCAGACAATCCATTAATTATGGCATTAGTAGCATCAGGTCGTGTACTCGGTGTAAATCAAGATCACACCGGTTTTGAACTACAACATAAACCAACTACAGGAAAATACTATAGAGTAAGGAAACAGTAATATGGGTAAAAGTTTAGGTGGCGTATTTGGTGCCATAATAACAGCAGTAATAGTGGCAGCAGCTGTATACTTTTCAGGTGGTACAGCATTAGCGGCGGTTGGTTGGGGAGCAGCAGCCGGTGCAGCAAGTTTAGTAGCTACAAGTATGCTTTCAGCAATAGGTGCAACACCATATAGTGATGTATCAGATTCACTATCCAGAAGTACCAGTCCTACTACCGGCTTACCGGTAATCTATGGTGGACAGTACCCGCATAAGAACGGTGTAGACGGTGGTTCATATGTCCTTACCGGTTCTATAGTGAGCTGGTACAACGTTCCTGATAGTTCGTCACAGTACTTATTCAGTGAACAGGCAGTAGCTTATACCGGTACTTCAAAATTTATTAATCAAATCTATATCGATAACGAACCAGTATTAGGAGCACCAATTACATCAGATGGTGTGGTAGATTCTTCAATCATAAGTGCTAAATATCGTCCATATCTTCAATTAGAAGTTCGATTTGGTGGTAATTATACAAATACTAAAACACTTGCTTCACAGTATGCTGGCACAAAATGGACTAATGCATTTCTTGGTAAAGGCGTTGTAAGTATCAGTGTCGTTATCAAGAAAACACAAGAAAGCCTTTCAAATAACATCCTTGTTAATGATCAATTCGCGTTAACTTGTGAGATGAAAGGGCAGGTGATTTATGATTTAGTCAGTGGTGCAAGTATTGCTTCAAGTAATCCACCATCTATAATTTATGACTATCTAACGAATACAGTCTATGGAATGGCGATTGAACCATCATTAATTAACCTTGATACATTTATTGAAACAGCAGCTTATTGTGATGCAATGAAGTACTACGCAAATGGTGCTATTAGTTATTCAAGTACATTTAAAGATAATATTGAAGGTATTTGTCAATCGTTCGGCGGTATTATGTATGTTCACGCAGGACAAATCTGTATGACTACTGACCGTAAGACTATTTCAGTACAATCATTCGATGAACATAATATGATGGGTTCAGTACAGATTTCTACAAGCGGTAGTACTGATTATTTCAACGTCGTAGACTGCAAATATACTAACCCTGCATCAATGTATACTACCGATGTGGTTCGCATTCCATCGGACATTACCACGGATGAAGCAGTACGTACCGATGGACAGGTGATAGCACTAAGCCGTGATTACATGTGGTCATACGATCAAGATGTAATTGCGAAGATGGCGAATGTGGACGTTCTAAAGGCTAAGTACGCTCTGCGTACTATCAGCTTTACAACATCCGAGGGATGGGATTTAAAGGTGTGGGACGCTATCACAGTGTCTAATACTGAAATGGCTATCAGTGGTAAGTTCAAAGTACTTTCAAAGGAAGTATCTACCACGCAGGAAGACATAGGTTATGTAACCATCACCGCAGTAGAAGCACCGGACGCAATGTATGACGGTGTAGATCCTGGCATATGGTCGCCAAGTGGGGTAATCAACTTCCCACAACTACAGGTACTTCCCCCAACTAACCTACAGGCAGTACGCAAGGGTAATACCGTATCAGGTTCGATTGTTGATCTGTCTTGGACAGCATCACAGGATCCGTACCTACGTGGGTACTACGTGTACTACAAGTTAAGTTCAGCCAGTGTATGGACATATGCCGGTCAGACTTCAACACAGAAAACAGATTATGAGTTATTCGGTTTATCCGATACAGCACAGTACGATTTCGGCGTAGAGGCATATTCTAATATCGGATTGGTCAGTACTCGATTGACGTTAACAGGACTTGTACCAACGTACAATTTCACACTACCGGCAATCACTGGATTAACGTTAGTCAATAAGACGGATACACAGTACATTACCAATCAAACGAACTTCTATCTACGTTGGGATAGCCAACAGAATCAGATTATTAATGGTCGTAGTTTCTCAGAATACTTTAAGTACTATATTGTTAAGATATATGACGGTACTACATTAGTAGATACTTTCTACACTCAGAGTCCTGAATTTAATTACACCTTAGTGATGAATATCCGCAAGATCCGTAAACCTACAATTGGGATTTACGCACAGGGTTTTAACAATGGTACATATGGGCAGGAAGTACAGATTACTGTACAAAACCTACAATGTAAGCTTGTCACAGGTACTAAATTTACTGGTGGTTTTGGTAACTTGTTTGCGAGCTGGACAGCATCAACAGAACCAGATTATGAAGGTGCAATAATTCAGATTACCAGTGGTCAGACTGTACAGACATTCACAAGTAATAAACCTGAGTTTGATAGTATTCCGAATATTGTAGACGGAACGTATAAAGTTAAGATGGGTCTATTCGATGCCTTTGGCACTGATGGAATTCTTTATTCACCAGAAGTAACAGTACAGATTAATTCTAAGTATCAATTCACAGCAGAAGATGCCGCAGGTATTGAAGAGGTAATTGATCTTGATAAGAAACTTGATGATACATTAAATGATGCAGTAGATATTGCCAATGCAAATACCAGTACCGTAGTTTCTGCGAGTGAATCGAAGACCAATGCGGCAATCACAGCAAGTGAACAAACGTTAACTACTAATTTCACTACTGCCGATTCTGCATTAAGCCAGCGTATTACTACAGTAGATACTAAGACAAATGGCAATACAGCAAGTATTACTTCACTTCAACAGACAGTGACTGATAATCAAAGTGCTACGGCTACAGATATTAATCAATTGAAAGTATCAGTTGGTAATAATACTGCATCCGTTAATACATTGAGTACAGCCAAAGCGGATAAGAGTACAGTAGATGCGAGTTATTCATTATCGGTTAATGCTAACGGTACTGTAGCCGGTATACGCTTGGTAGCATCACAGGGTGCGAGTACTAACAGTGCTATCTACTTTGTTGCAGATAAACTATTAGTATCACCAAGTACAGGAGCTACAGCGAGTAGTGTTGCACCATTCGCGATTGTTAACGGTACTACATACTTAAACAATGCGATTATCCAAAATGGTAGTATCGGTACTGCTTATATTGCAGATCTAAGTGTTACTAACTCTAAGATTGCCAATGCAAGTATTAATGCCGCTAAGATAATTGATGGTGAAATTACTAATGCCAAGATTGGTAACGTTATTCAAAGTAATAACTATGTTGGTAATAGTACAGGATGGAGTATTAACAAGGATGGTTCAATGCAAATAAATGGTAATGGTGGTACAGGGCGTATGTCTATCACTAATAACCAAATACAAATCTATGACAATAACGGTACTCTACGTGTCCGTATGGGTCTATGGTAATAAATATTAAGGGGTAGTACTTCTACCCCGTTTTAAAGGGATTTAATAAATGGCACAGGGTTTACAATGCTGGGATGCTGGCGGAACGATGGTAGTAGATATTGGTGATTACAATATGCGGTATATGGGTTCAGTAGGGCTTAATATTTCAGCAGGTAGTACTACAGCTTGGAATGTTGGATTTAGCGGTATGCGTACTACAGGATGGTTAGCCATTCTCAGGACTACACAATATTATAATGAATTCTACTGTATACCAAATAACGATTCATTCACGGTTCAGTACTTACCATCATCAGGCGTATATGCTCAAAGTTTAACCTTTGATGTGTATTCCTACAATACACTCTAAGGGGGCATTATGTCAGGTTTTCAAGTATACAATTCTGCCGGTGCTCTAACTATCGACAGTAACAATAAATCAGTAGTAACAAGTCAGTTTAAAGCTATGGGGGGATTATCCGATACAGGTTTTTATCGGGTTAACAGTGCTTTTGGTGATGGTAGTTCATTGGGTTTTCTTGGTAATAACTTCTTCCCTGATCAGGGTTTAAGATGGTTTCAATTACAAAACGATGGTAGGTACTGCTATCCGGGGGCGAGTCTATATGAAGCGGGTAGTGGGCGGTTCATGATATCAAGTAACACTAATGGTATTTCATCGGGATATCTTGATGTTTATAATGCGGGTGGGCAGTTAATATGGAGTGCTGCAAGTGCTGGCAGTATGCCACGTATTCAGGGTTTCTTTACCGTACCGGCGGGCTATGATCTCTCAAGTCCGTTAACACTTAATACATCATTCGCTAATCCGTGGATTTGTATTAGTCAGTGTCCAGCTAACATATCTGATGATGGTGTTACGTCTGGTTATTCTGGTTTGATGATTCGCAGAAATAATAGTACTTCATTTACTTTGCAATATGTTAATAGTAAGCAGAAAGGATATGGTACTGCAATGGGTAATAATGGATTGAATATAGCACTTGCAAGTTTCACCGGTTACTAAATACTAAGAAATATAAAAATAATAATAACTATTGAGGTTTAATTAATAATGGACGTATGGGCAATAGTCGCTGTTTTATTTGCAGGAGGTGCCCTATTTTGGGGTATCTTTCGTGATAAGTCAGGTGACAATAAAGAACTAACAGGTCGGGTAAGTACTCTGGAATCTAAAGTACTTCTTCAACAAAGTACTTTAGATCGTTTAGAAGAAGAACAGGACGAAATGAAGAAAGCATTGAAATCTCTCGAAGATCAAATTCATTCACTTGATTTGAAAATTGAAAGAATTTTAACTATTCTTGAAAAATAATTAAGGGGCGTAAAGCCCCTTATTTTATTTGTTGGTAAGTACTGCAATCATCTGATTTAGACGGTTTGGAGTTTGCTTATACCATAATGAATCTTTCGCTTGTACAATAGCTTCTTTGTAGTCTTTAACTTTCAATGCTGTAATCATTTTACGAAACTTAAGTACACCAGCATAGCCCAACTGGAAGATCATTATAATCATAAAATCTTGCCAGTCTTGAGGAAGGTCTAATTCTAATTTGTAGTACTGCATACGTGCAATCTTAATATCTTGGTTAAGTAATGCGTTAGCCTTATCTTCACTAATACCATATGGATAAACTTCACTTTTAGTTAGAAGGTGTCCATATCCAATAGTAGAGAAGTTCAAACTATCCTTATAGGTATAGAACTTATCATTCCTAAAATACCCTAACGTTTGTTGATATTGCTTAGTACCTTCATATTCTTTTAATCTATCTGCTAATTCCATAAATATTCCTATAAGTTAATTATTATGGAAGTATTTATATGGAATGGAGTTACTCAGAAGATTGGAGTGAAGCAGAATTATTAGATGGTAATTATTGCGGTTTTGTCTATATGTTCGAATTCCCTGAAACGGGTCAGGTGTACTATGGAATGAAACAAATCTATAAAGGTGTTAAGACCTATAAGAAGATTAAACCTACATCAAAAGAGAATGGATGGCGAGAGTACACATCAAGTAGCAAAGTAGTTAATAGAATGATTGAAGAAGGTATGGAATACAAGAAAACCATCTTATGGGGATTCGCTACAATGGCAGAGACTTCATATATAGAAACCGCCATTATAGTAACAGAGGGACTAAAGCCTAATATTATTAATTTAGCAGTAATGCAGAAGTGTAGACTGCCTACCGATGATTCTAAAATTAAACTAAGGGGCGTACTACAAGAAATACTATCGTGGTTAAATTGAGGTAAATATATGAGTAGAGTTGATGTGCGTGGAGCACAGGAATACATAAGATCGACAGGTCGAAAACTGGGGCGTGACTTCCAGAAAGAAATAATTAATCGAACGCGTGCATTAGCTCAAAAGATGCAGGCAGATTTAAATCAATCGGTAGATCGCGGTTCAGTTGCCTTTACTCAACGGTCTATACTATTCCTTTATAAAAAGAAAGGTACTGGTGTTGTTACATCAATACTTGTTAAGGATATTCAGGCCAAGTACTTATACGATATTATCGTTAAACAAAAAGCTATTGATAAGATAGTACCGACAAGTGCAGCACGACTAACTGCACAAGGGAACATTGCAGGATTGAAAAAGAATCTTGCGAGTGGTCGCTTTAAAATAGTTAAAGGTAAAAATGGTAAGCAAAGATTAATTGATACCACTAAGAAAGATACTAAAAGAAAAACAAAACGTGTAATTGGATTGCGAGAATCTAAGCGTCGTAAACTTATATATGACTTCTATACTGAAGCTAAAGTTGGAGTACGCTTAATGATATCGGGAATCGAAGGATCGTTCATTATTAGAAGGGATTAAAAAATGGATTTTGAAAAACATTATGGTGAATTAACAGGTGATATTAGAATCAATGGATTCATCCCAGAAGGAAATAGTATGCCTATCAATGTAATCTTTCTTGCCAAGAAATTTAAAAAATCAATAAAAGAAACTGAGTATCAGATTGATAGCTTTATGAATGCGTGTTTTGAAAAGCCGCAGGAATTAAGCGTAGGTGAAGTACTTAAATGGGAACTACTCGATAGTGGTTTACAGTTTGACGTGTACATAATCGAAACAAAAAAGCTATTCGTCAAAGGTAAACATTTCTGGGTATATGCAATGGGAATTATAGAATGATAGGAATTACAGCAATCATCGAATTGATTAAAACAGGTTTTGGTTTCTTCCAGAAAAAGGAACAGAGTAAAACAGATTTAGATGCACAAAGTAGTCATGAACAGAATGAAATCACGCTTGAAGAAACACGCAAAGGGTTTACATGGCGTCAGGGGCTTGGTTGGGTACTAACGTTCATAATTTTCTACAACTATGTAGTGATCCCCCTGTTAGCACTATGTGGAGTGTTACTACCAGCTATACCGCTTGATCAAGTTTGGAAAGTACTTATAATCTTAATTGGTGGAAGTTGAAAAATCCCCTAACGGGGATTTTTTTAGATTATAGTTCAAATTCACTAAATATTATTTCTCTTTTTGAAATGGGCAACACAAAGTTCGTACCTAAAGAATCATTAGTTCGATTAAAGTCCATAAGTTTATTGAAAGTTAAGTGATATATGATATCCATTTCAATTTCTTTGTATAGTAATCCATATACGTATCTGTTTAAGAAACCAGCTATTATATCTGCTATTTGAACGCCGATACTTTCTTTAGAATCAATAAAGAATAAACTAAGGTCTTCTGTAACGTTATAATCACACGCTGAAACTTGCGGCATTAAATCAGCATCAATATTTTTTATATTCTGAATACAATATCTCAATGGATCTGCGAATTCACTGGACGTATCATGATACAGCTCTACTTCACTAAGTTTTTTGCTATGTATTTTATTAAGTCTTGCAATTTGATTGTAAAAGCTTAGAACGTTAGGTAATAGTCTTACAACGTTACCATTACTATCTGAATCAGGTATTGGAACATATTTGTTAATAATCTCTTTATCATCTGATAATTCTTTCAGTGTGTAGTACTCGTCTATAGTAGCATCGAGCATTTTTACAGTATTACCATCATCATCTATCGAATCTTTTTCAGATATAAAGAAGCCTTTCAAATCTTCTATAGTACTTATAAGATTTTCTTCATTTGGAATTTTACACAATTTCAAGAATGAGGTGTAACAACTATCAGGTGCTTTTCTTGTGATGAAATCTGAAACTATGGTTCTTATATATTGCGATTTCCCATCAGATTCATCTTCCATTGGTGGAACTATCAAATGGTTTACTATTGATACAGCAACATTGTACTTTTTATCCATAACCTCACAAATTATTGGAAGGTCATTGTCAACAATATATTCAATGATCTCGAACACTAAGTAAGGGTTTTTTATATAATGATCCTGTGATTTTAATTCGAGTTTTTCATCAATCTGATATCGTCTTTTAAGATCAATAATAAAATCAGTTAAATTGGGTAAATTAATATCCTCTATGCCTATACAAGAATGGGAAAATATAGGTTGCTTAGCAAACCCCATGTCATTTTTTTTGTTTATTAGATCACCAGTATTCCCGCTTTCATCTAAGTAATAATTCATATTATATATCCCACTGAACAGAAGTATCTAAACCATTTAGATTAGTATGTTCGGTACGTGTTGCTTTAGTAACGTTGCCCGTAGCCTTATCGATTATGTCGAAACTTTCAATTTCAGTTTGGCCGTGACTACCTCTACTTCTGAAGTTAGTTCTTTTGCGATCAAATTTATCTTTAGGATATGTTTCATCAAATTTTTCTTCATTCATTTCAAGTTCTCCATAAATACCCGCACAGAAACTGTACAAGGGTATATTATGGCAAGAATTACAAAAAAGGAATCTGCTAATCATATAAAAGTGATGGATTTAGTACATTCAGATAAGCAACTAACACAAGATGATAAAGAATTCATATTCAATAACTATAAGGGTGATGGGATAGGTGCTACCGGTGCTTTCTTCACGCCTGAAATGTTGGCTTGGGACTTCATATTAGATGCTGGCTGTACTGGTGACTGTATAGAGCTTTGTGCGGGGATAGGGCGGTTAAGCTACTACCAGTTTCTACGCAACCAACCTACACATATCACTTGCGTAGAACTTAACCCCGAATACGTGATGATTGGGAAACGTGTCCTTCCACAAGCGGAATGGGTATGTGGTGACGCTCTCCAATACACACCAGATCGTTTTTACAGTGTTGCCTATGGCAATCCACCATTTGGGAAGATCAACACGTCAGAAGCCTTTACAGGCCGTTATAAGGGCAGTGAATTTGAATACAAGGTAATTGAACATGCTTCAACGTTTTCGGCTTATGGGGTTTGGATAGTACCGCAAGGTTCAGCAGGGTTTGTTTACTCGGGTTCTCAGTACTACGACAGAAGGGAATCAGGGAAGTACAAGAAGTTCATAGAACAGACTGGATGGACGTTTGAAGCAGGATGCGGGATTGACACGAGTATCTACAAGGATGAATGGAATGGTACGAAGGTGATATGTGAGGTAGTGACGGTTGAGTACTAACTAACTGTTTTTAATAGTATGTAAAAGATTGTTGTGCTTCTTCAAGCGTTACGTACATGCTCATTGTTGTCTCCTGAGTTGAAATGGGGTGTAGCTAAAAAGCGTGTGGTGTAAATAGTGTTATGAATGAACAGGTAACAACCACTCGTCAGTAAAAATGCTGATTCAATGAGTGTTGTCGATAAATGACAGGATGCAAGTTTTCAGAGAAAAACAGTCTGACCATTGATGCTTTTTTGGAAAGCTGGCGGGAAAAAGGAATCGCACAGACACAATTGTCAGCACTTTCCCTGATTTGCAAAGGCTCTGAAGGGGAGGGGTAAAGGTTTAGCAAACCCCCGGCGGGGCGTGAAATTGAGGGCTACAGTGACCCTGAACTTTCAAGATTAAGGTGACTTTTATGAAGACTCTTTCCCGCGCTTTACTCCTGCCGTTGTGTGCGCTTGGCGTGCTATTCAGCGTTTCCAGTCAGGCCAGTGAAAATACGCATCCGCAACCTCCTGTGAACATGTTCCACGGAGAAGGTTTGCCGCTGCCGCCGCCACCGATGATGATGGGGTTCTGCCATCCGGGGCAATTGTTCTGTGCCAGCGTGGCCAGTGACAACCCGACAGCCACCATCCAAAAACTGACGTCTGTGCTGCCTGCCACGACGGCCGGCAAGCATTACGAAGTGCGTCTGGTGGTTGTTGAAGTGCCCGACGATATGCCGGTGCCGCCGCAACCTGACAAAGCACCTTAAAGCGCGTCAGTCTGGCAGGGCGGCCGCATTTAATCGGTCATCGCCTGGCGTGGCCGCCGTTGCAGACACCAGTAGGAATAAAATGCGTTAAACAGCACCACCAGGGCCGTGACACAAAATACTGTCCTGAAGCCATAACTTGCTGACACCGCTGCACCGAGCAGCGGGCCGGTGACATTACCGACGTCACGGAACGACTGGTTGTAACTGAATACCCGACCGGCCACCTGATTGGTGCAGTTATAAATCAGCAGCGTCTGAACAGCGGGCAGCAATGCGCCATCCGTTGCGCCGAGCAGGAAACGTAAAATCCCCAGTTGCAGCGGCGTTTGTACGAAAGCCATCGGGATCAGCAGCAACACTGAAATCCCCATCATCGCCACCAGAATACGCTCCGGCCCGATCCTGTCTCCCAGTTTGCCCAGCCTCGGCGCACTCATCAGCGCGGCCACACCCGGTACGGAGGCTATCATTCCGCTGATAAACGCAAGATTCTGCGTATTACCCGCCAGTTCCCGCACGTACAGCGTGAGAATGGGCGCGATAGAGCCTGTCGCTACCTGAATAATCATCGTTGTGACAAACAGGCACAGCACCAGTTTTGGATTTTTAAGGGAAGCAAATACCTGCTTGCGATTGAGCATGTCCTTTTTATTAACGGGAACGAACTGCTCACGAATGCAATACAGCGTCATCACGAAGCACAGGAAAAGTACGGCAGCAGTAATGAAGAAGACCGGACGCAGTCCGTAGCTGTCCGCGAGCAACCCGCCTACCAGTGGCCCGAGCAGCGCGCCGCTGACGCCGCCTGTGGAAAGTGTACCCAGCGCCCAGCCGCTTTTATTGCGCGGGATCTGCGTAGCAATCAGTGCATTGGCGTTGGGAACAAAGCCGCCGAGTAAACCGAGCAGGGCGCGGAGCACCAGAAACTGCCAGATATTTTGCGCGAATCCCATCAGCACCATGACGATCGACATACCGAGCGCGGAACGCAGCAGCATGATCTTACGGCCCTTACGGTCGGCGAGGCCGCCCCAGAATGGCGAGGCAATGGCGGAAAACAGAAAGGTGATACTGAAGACCAGACCGGACCACATGTTCAGGGATTCATGGCCCGTCACGCCCAGGGTTTCTACGTATAACGGCAGAAAGGGCATGATCAGGCTGAATGCGGCACCGGTAAGAAAGCAGCCAATCCAGGCAACAAACAGATTACGTTTCCAGTTAATGGGTTCTGGGGCGAGTTCAGGTTCAGGAGCCGAGGTCATAAATTACCGGAAAAAAGAGGTCAGGTTCGCTCTGTGATGGCAGAAAGAAACAAGGCAGAGCACAAGTAACAATCAGTCAGATGGATAATTATGCGCCTAATTATCATCCACTTCAATGATGTTAATGAACTGTAACAAGCGGAGTAAAATACAGGTTTAAAAAATTTGGCGGACTGAAGGAGATCAATAATTTGGCAAAAAGCAAAAAAAAACGGCCAGTGATGAGGCTGGCCGCGACAGACACAAAAAACCAAAATAAAACGTAATTAACGCAGGGCCGGGTTTTTCATCACGGAATAACGGCCACTGCCAAGGAACATGATCACCAGGCCGCCGAAGAAATAGAGCGCTTCGCCTTCCAGACCCCATGCGCCGACGTCGGTGACCGTAAAGAATTTACCGGCGACAACGAGGAAAACGGCAACAAGAATATTGAATGCCATCACCAGTGCGGCAGGGCGGGTGAAGATGCCCAGAATGATCAGTACCGGGGCAATCACTTCACCGATATACGCGCCGTAAGCGATAAAGCCAGGCAGGCCAGCGGCGACTAACATGTTGGCGATCCAGCCGACGCCGTTCTCGATTTTAGCCACGCCGTGAAACAGGATCAGAATACCGAAAGTGAGACGTAACAGAAGCTTACCAAAATCAGGGTGATCGGTGGCGCGGGTAAAAGCAGTGTTCAGTTTAGCCAGCATAACAGTTTCCTTTCGGGAGAGACTCGTTGATCACGCGGCCCCTAACGTTCCGGGGTAATCACGTGGGGAAATTATGCTGAGAGTATTGGCCTAAACGCCATGAGATAAAATCTGATAACTTTGAAGAAGTCTGTCAAAAAAACTGTTTAAGCAAATCAAAAATAAGAACCGGTGCAGTGAACCTGAACCGGCCCTCACATCAGTCACTCAACTTTTTATAGAGTGAAGATTCGCCCTGCGGACGCGTTTTAAAACGGCGATGCAGCCACATATATTGCTCCGGTGCCTGACGAATTTCATTTTCGACCACTTTATTCATGTACGCAGCGGCAACGACTTCATCATCCAGTGGGAAATCGGCGACCTGAGGATGAATGATCATCTCATAGCCTTTCCCGCCTTCAAGACGACGCGGGGTGAAAGGAATGATCGCCGGTTTACCCATTCGCGCCAGCAGGTAAGTCCCCGTCGTGGTCGCGGCTTTATCCACCGCAAAGAACGGCACGAATACGCTGGCACGCGGGCCGTAGTCATGATCCGGTGCGTACCAGATGATATCGCCCTGCTTCAGACTGCGGATCATGCCTTTAAGGTCTTTGCGGTCCAGCATGCCTTTATTAGAACGCATACGGCCTTTGGTCTGGATCCAATCCATCAGCTTATTATCATGCGGTCGGTAGACGCCGACACCCGGATTATGGATACCAAATATACGCGCACCAAGCTCGAGGGTGAGGAAGTGGACACCGATTAACAACACGCCTTGCTGGTTGTCGCGTGCACGTTGAATGTGTTCAAGACCGCTGACGCTGAACCAGCGTTCGATACGCCTGTCAGGCCAGAACCACGCCATGCCCGTTTCAAACAACCCCATGCCGACGGATTCGAAGTTTTTCACCACCATATCTTCCCGCTGGTCAGGGTGCATATCAGGGAAACAGAGTTCGATGTTACGCGATGCGATTTTGTAGCGGCGTTTCAGAAAGCGCATTGAAAAGCGGCCTAAGCCTGTACCAATACGATAAATAACCGGATAAGGCAGTAACACCAGCGCGTAAAGTAATCCCAGACCTAACCAGGTCATCCAGTAACGCGGATGCAGTAATGAAAGAGTAAAAGTTGGTACCTGAGTCATAAAATCTCTGCGTCATAATAATCGAAGTAGAAAATATATAAGCTCTGTCTGGTGCAGCAGCCCGCTACATAAGTACGTTCACTCCCCGTATGGAGTGCGTGTTATGCGTTAATTATTTGTAGCAAAGTGACATATTGTGGCACTTTTTTGGTGCGAGGTGAAAGGCGTCGGCACTAATACCTCATTTTTTGGTATTCACTGCCTGAATGTAAAGCAATCTGCTCTATTTATAAGCCGCCGTTAAGTAAACGCGCTTCTTTCCGACTGAATATCAGCAGAGAACCGGTTTTTGTCAAATAAACGGGCAGCCAATTGTGCTGCCCGCGGGGAAATTTACAAAGGAGGATTAATCGGGCTGGAATAAACCTTTCACGCTGTGCGGCTCGCTGCGCCAGTACTGTTTCGGTGCGGCTACCTTCGCGCCCAGTTTGGCAGCAGCATGCCACGGCCAGCGCGGGTTATACAAAATACCGCGTGCCAGCGCGATCATATCGGCCTGACCGGTACCGATAATCGCTTCTGCCTGCTCCGGCTCGGTGATCAGGCCAACGGCAATCACCGGCATTTTCACGTAACGTTTAATGCCGTCCGCGAAAGGCACCTGGTAGTTCGGGCCAACGGCAATTTTCTGCTGAGTGCTCAGGCCACCGCTGGAGACGTGAATATAACTGCAACCCAGCGCATCCAGCGCTTTTGCCAGCGCAATAGACTGCTCCAGATCCCAGCCGCCTTCCACCCAGTCAGTTGCGGAAATTCTCACGCCCACCGGTTTGTCGGCCGGAAATGCCTCGCGGATGTCCTGGAAGATCTCAAGCAGCAGCCGCATACGGTTTTCCAGTGAGCCGCCGTACTGGTCGGTGCGCTGGTTCGACAGCGGTGACAGGAACTGATGCAGCAGATAGCCGTGCGCTCCGTGCAGCTCGAGCAAATCAAACCCCAGACGATCGGCGCGGCGGACGCTGTCGACATACGCCTGTTTCAGTTGTGCAATGCGTTCCAGCGACATCGCCTCCGGGGCTTCAGTGCCTTCAGCAAAGGCTGCGGCAGAAGGGGCAACGGTTTGCCAGCCTCCGGCGGACTGAGGAATTTGTGCGCCTCCTTTCCAGGGTGCGGCACAGGATGCTTTACGCCCTGCATGGCCGAGCTGCAGGCCAAGGGGCATATCGCTGTTTTCGCGCAAGCCCGTGATAAGGTCCTTCAGTGCAGCCTCGGTTTCGTCATCCCATAGCCCCAAATCCTCGGCAGAAATGCGCCCGACGGCTTCCACGGCGGTCGCTTCGAGGATCAGTAAACCTGCCCCGGAAAAAGATAACTGACCGAGATGGGCATGATGCCAGGATGTGGCTTTGCCGTTATCCGAGGAATACTGGCACATTGGCGCGATCACAATGCGGTTTGGGAGTGTCAGCTTGCCCAGCGTAATCGGTTCAAAAAGCTTGCTCATGTTTCCTGCTCCTGCGAAAAGTTGAATCGTCGTTAAATCCCGAAAATGGATAACACCTAAGCATAGGTTATCGTAATTATCCCGGCGGCAAGGTGCAGCGGGTGTTTTTCTGTTGAGGAATTTGCAACGGGAGATGTCCTCAATGTTGCTTTAATGTATAATCTTGCCGCTTAAAAGTGACCAATCTTTAAATTCCCCGAAAGACAGGAACGTACACCATGCCAGTGTTACATAACCGTATTTCTAATGAGGAACTGAGGGCGCGTATGTTGGCTGAAACTGAGCCGCGCACCACTGTTTCTTTTTATAAGTATTTCCAGCTCGACGATCCGAAAGCCTTCCGCGACGCCCTCTATATCAGCCTGACGCGCCTGAACGTATTTGGCCGTATTTACGTGGCAAAAGAAGGGATTAACGCTCAGATAAGCGTCCCGCAAAGTCAGTTTGAGGCCTTCAAAACCGAGCTGTTTACCAGCCATCCGGCGCTGGATCAGATCCGTCTGAACATCGCGCTGGAAGATGACGGCAAGTCCTTCTGGGTTCTGCGCCTGAAAGTGCGTGACCGCATTGTGGCGGACGGTATTGACGACGAAAGTTTTGACCCGTCAAAGATCGGTGAATACCTGAAAGCCGAACAGGTCAATGCGATGATCGACGATCCGGACACCTTGTTTGTGGATATGCGTAACCATTACGAATACGAAGTGGGGCATTTCGACAAGGCGATTGAAGTCCCTTCGGATACTTTCCGCGATCAACTGCCGATGGCCGTCGATATGCTGAAAGAAGACAAAGACAAGAAGATCGTCATGTACTGCACCGGCGGTATTCGCTGTGAAAAGGCCAGCGCCTACATGCTGCACAAGGGTTTTAAAAATGTGTATCACGTGGAAGGCGGCATTATTGAATATGCGCGCCGGGCGAAAGAGCAGGGCTTACCGGTGAAATTCAAAGGCAAAAATTTCGTCTTTGATGAACGCATGGGTGAACGTATTTCAGACGACGTGATCGCCCACTGTCACCAGTGCGGCACGGCCTGCGATAACCACACCAATTGCAAAAATGACGGCTGCCATTTGCTGTTTATTCAGTGTCCGACCTGTGCGGCGAAGTTTGACGGTTGTTGCAGTGAAATCTGCATGACAGAACTGAAACTGCCGGTGGAAGAACAGCGTTCCCTGCGTGCAGGACGTGAGAACGGGATCAAGATTTTCAATAAGTCCAAAGGGTTGTTGCAAACCACCATGCACATTCCCGCGCCTGAAAAAGACTGATACGTTTTCCCGAACGTAAAAAGGCCCTGACTGGCAATGCCATGCAGGGCCTTTTTTATAAGGCAGGAATTATTTCTCCTGAACGCCTTCAACAGAGATGATCAGCTCAACATTCTGAGAGGCCGGGCCCAGATCGGTGGTGATACCGTAGTCTTTCAGGGCGATAGTGCCTGCCGCCTCAAAGCCTGCGCGGTAACCGCCCCACGGATCTTTGCCCTGACCCAGTAATTTAGCCTGCAACGTCAGCGGTTTCGTCACGCCGTTCAGCGTGAAATCACCGGTTACGGCCAGGTTTTCACCTTCTTTCTTCACTGACGTTGATTTGAACGTTGCCTGCGGATGTTTGCCGACGTTCAGGAACTCTGCGCTGCGCAGGTGTTTATCGCGTTCAGCGTGATTGGTGAAAACGCTGGTGGTGTTGATGGTGACGTCAACTTTATCGGCTGACGGATCTTTTTCATCAAAAGTAAAACCGCCGTCGAAATCATTAAAGCTGCCGTACAACCAGCTGTAGCCTAAGTGTTTGATACGGAATTCAATAAAGGCGTGCTGGCCTTCTTTATCGATTTTGTAATTTGCGGCCGTTGCTGAACCGGCTGCCAGTAACAGCGATGCCAGCGTCAGTCCCAGTGTCGTCTTTTTCAACATGGTGATTCTCCATTGTCCATATGTGAAGAGCAGAAAGTGAAACGGGTCAGCGTCCGAGCATGCGTGTCAGGGTGCTGTCCCGGTCAATGAAATGGTGCTTAAGTGCCGCGAGCGCATGGAATGCAGAAACAATCACAATTCCCCACGCCAGCCATAAATGGATCGTCCCGGCGAGATCTGCCTGCTGGTTCAGCCCGAAAAGCGTCGCGGGGATTTCAAACCAGCCGAACACGCTGACAGCCTGACCTTCTGCCGTGGAAATCAGGTAACCGCTGATCAGGATGGCAAACAGACCGGCAAACAGAAGCACATGTGCCAGCCAGGCGCCGAGGCGGGTTTTGGCGCTGTAGGTGCTCAGGGCTTTTGGCGCAGGGGAAATAAACCGCCACGCCAGCCGGAATACCATGGCGACGAAAATTAATACGCCAATGCTTTTATGTATTTCGGGCGCGCGGTGATACCAGGTATCGTAATAACCCAGTCCCACCATCCATAAACCCAGGGCAAATAATCCGTAAACGGCAAGAGCAACGCCCCAATGAATCAACACGGAAATATGGCCAAAGCGGACAGGCGTATTTCTCCACTGCATATAAAGCTTCTCGTTCAATATGATATTTTCGAAAGCTAAACATATTGAAACATCTTGGCAATATTTAATTATCAAAAATGTCGATTAATTTCATTTGTTCATTATTTTTGATGCTAATGGTCACTGCTTGTTCAATGGTTTCGGTTTTGTTAGTGAGGCACGCCGTAAATTAGAGGGAAGCCCTGACTGGCAGGGGATTGTCAGGTTTTGTCATGCAAGGTAAAGATTATTCCACTTCTAAAAATTTGAGTAAAAAACCTAATTTCTCCCGTGATTAATAATTTCTGATGTATTCCGCTGAAACTCTAAATATGAGGGTGGAATATTTCCCTATAATTCCTTGTACATAGTCCTAAAGTTTAAATATTTCTTAAATAGAACGTAAAGAAATATAAGGGTGACAACGTAAGTGATCGAGATCAGGTTGCGAAATATTTCCGAAATTATACTTACCGAAAATTTTGCTTAGGAATTTTCTTATATTCCTTATATCTGATGTCTGCTGATGCTTGTTGGTACATTTTTGACAGCGCAGGCCTGAGACATCACATGGAGAGTGACGCTATGGTATTTCCTGCAATTCGCCGCCTGACCACAGGTACACGTATTACTGCTATCACGGCGGTCATGGCTTTTTTCCTGCTCCATTGCGGCGCAGTGAGCGCGCAGCCACTCCCGGTTGTCGGCACCGTGACCATCGCCACTCAGACCGAGGGCGTGAACCGCACCTATCTTGGTCGCCTGGAAGCGGTGCAATCAGTCAACGTTGCCAGCCGTACTGAAGGTTTTATTGCCCGCCGTGTCTTTGAGGAAGGGCAATTCGTTAACGCGGGCGATCTGTTGTATGAGATTGAGCCCGCATTGCATAAATCTGCCGTCGCCCAGGCCAAAGCGCAGCTCGACAGCGCCAATGCCACCGCGCGCCACGCGCAAACTCACCTTAACCGTATTCAGCGTCTGGGAGATGCCCGCACTGTCAGCCAGTCTGATGTGGATGCTGCAGTGGCGGCGCGTGATACGGCGCGGGCAGCGGTTGCACAAGCACAGGCCGCGCTAAAAACGCAGGAATTACAGCTGAGTTATACGCGCATTACTGCGCCCATTTCCGGGCGTATCGGCGTCAGCCATTTTCATACCGGCAGCCTGGTGAACCCGGCCAGCGGGACACTGACGGAAATCGTTCAGCTTGATCCGGTGCGGGTGGTGATTTCCGTAAATGAACGAGATTTTCTCAGCGCCAGCCAGAATACCGGTTCGCTTGAACAGGCGATGTCCGGGGAGAATATGGCACTGTCGCTGCGTTTGTCGGATGGTTCTTCGTACATGGTCGCACCGACCTTTGAATCCCTGGGCAACCGCATTGATGCGCAAACAGGCACCGTCGCCGTCAGGCTGGCGGTGGCAAACCCACAGCATCGTTTGCTGCCGGGCGGTACGGTAAACGTGCTGGCGGAACCGCAATCTGATGCCCGTCTGCCCGTCGTGCCAGCCAATGCATTGCAGCAAAATCAGGCCGGTCATTTTGTCCTGCTGGTCAATGCGCAACAGCAAATTGAAGCGCGGCCGGTACGTCTGGGGGCTCAAAATCCTCAGGGCTATTTCGTGCTGGAAGGTTTGCAGGGCGGAGACAAGGTGGTAACCGAAGGTCTGCAATGGATCCAGCCGGGGATGAAAGTCTCAACGCGGGATGCTCAGGGTGTTTCAACCGCTCAGACGACTCAACGTTAAGGAACGACGATGCTTCAGCAATTTATCAAGCGACCCCGTTTTGCGATGGTCATCGCGCTGGTCACCGCCCTGATTGGGGCGGTGGCGCTCAAGGTGATCCCGGTTGAGCAATATCCGGATATCACGCCTCCCGTTGTGTCTGTCAGCGCCATCTATCCGGGGGCGAGTGCGCGGGACGTGGCTGAATCTGTGGCGGCGCCTATCGAAGCGCAGGTTAACGGCGTCAGCAATATGCTGTACATGTCGTCAAACAGCGGCAATAACGGCAGCTACTCACTGAATATCACCTTTGCCAGCGGTACCGATCCGGATACGGCGGCGGTTGAAGTGCAGAACCGGATTTCTCAGGTGAGCGCAAAATTGCCCGCCGAAGTGCTGAACACGGGCGTGTCGGTTCGTAAACAGGCTTCCAATATTTTAATGGGCATCAGCCTGCTTTCCCCAAATAATACCCACGACATGTTGTTTATCAGCAACTTCTCCAGCATTCAGTTGCGGGACGCTCTTGCGCGAATCGATGGTGTGGGCGACGTACAGGTTTTCGGATCGCGTGATTACAGCATGCGTATCTGGCTGGATCCGCGCAAGATGGAGGCGCTGAACGTCAGCAGTACAGAAATCAGCGCCGCGATCCAGAGCCAGAACGTCCAGGCTGCAGCCGGTCAGATTGGCGCATCGCCGAGTCCTTCGTTACAGCAGCAAACCCTGACGATCAGCGGTGCCGGGCGTCTCAGCTCACCGGAAGAGTTCGCTAATATTATCGTGCGTAAGAATGAACAGGGCGGAGCGGTGCGGCTGCGCGACGTCGCGCGCATTGAGCTGGGTGCGCAGGATTATCAGGTCAACGCGACGCTGAATCAGACGCCTTCGGCTTTCCTTTCGGTCTATCCTGCGCCCGGTGCCAATGCGCTGAACGTGGCAAATGCGGTGCGTGAGGAGATGACCCGACAGGCGCGTTATTTCCCGGACGATCTCAACTACGAAATTAAATTCGACTCGACACAGTTTGTCAGTGCCACGCTGGATGAAATCGCCGTCTCTCTCGTCCTGACATTTCTGGTCGTCCTGACGATTGTCTTTCTGTTTTTGCAAAGTGCACGCGCCACTTTTATTGTCGCGCTGACCATTCCCGTCTCTTTGCTGGGCACCTTTGCCGTGCTCTACGCGTTTGGCTATTCCGCCAATACGCTGAGCTTATTTGCCATCATTCTTGCGCTGACGGTGGTGGTGGATGACGCCATTGTGGTGGTTGAAAATGTCGAACGCCTGATGACGGAAGATCCCTCGCTGGGCCGGGTGGCTGCCACCCGTAAAGCGCTGAAACAGATCGCCGGGCCAATCATCGCCACAACGGTGGTGTTAATGGCGGTATTCGTGCCGATCGCCGTGTTACCCGGCATCACAGGCGCGCTGTATCGTCAGTTTGCGGTAACGCTGTCGGCTGCGGTGATTCTTTCAAGTATCAATGCATTAACCCTGACACCCGCACTTTGTGCGACCTTGCTCAAACCCCGCCCTGAAAAACCGGCACGCCTGTTTGGCGCTTTCAACCGGGGGCTGGACAAGGTGCGGGATGTTTATGTCACGGCGACCGGCGGGCTCAGTAAACACGTGCTGACCAGTGCCCTCACCGTGATGGTGATTCTTGTCGCGTGCGTGTGGGGTTATTCCACGTTGCCAAAATCCTTCCTGCCGGATGAAGATCAGGGCTATTTCTTCGTCAACGTACAATTGCCGGATGGCGCATCGCTCGGGCGAACGGATGCGGTACTGGGACAAATGCAGACGCTGCTGGAAAACGACCCGGCCGTTGACGATGTCATCGCCATCAGCGGTTTCAGTCTGCTGAGCGGCGGCAGTGCGCCAAATTCGGCGTTTGGGATTGTCTTGCTGAAACCCTGGGGCGAACGCAGCAGCGTGGATCAGGTGATAGGCCGTCTGCAACCCGCGATGGGCGGCATCCCGTCGGCGATGATCATGGCGATTAACCCGCCCGCCATTTCCGGCCTGGGAACCGCATCGGGTCTGGATCTTCGCCTGCAGGCATTGCAGGGGCAGTCGCCGCAGGAACTGGCAGCGACCGGTCAGGCGCTGATCATGGCGGCAAATCAGGACCCGCAGCTCAGCCGCGTGTTCACCACCTTCAGCGCCTCGGTACCTGAAATCGCCCTGAGCGTTGACCGTGACCGCGCCGCGCAGTTGCAGGTGCCGGTCAGCCGGATTTTCGGCACACTACAAACCTCTCTGGGTGGCGTGAATGTCAGTGATTTCATTATCAATAACCGTCTGTTCAATGTGCAGATGCAAAATGAAATGGAGGACCGCCAGCGCGCCGACCAGATTTCCACGCTGAGCGTACGTAGCGACAACGGTTCGCTGGTCAGCATGGGCAAACTGGTTGATCTGACGCCTTCGCTCGGCGCGCCATTTATCACGCAATACAACCAGTTCCCGTCACTGGCCATCAGCGGCTCGGCGGCGCAGGGGGTGAGTTCCGGTGAAGCTATGGCGCAAATGGAACATATTCTCAGTGAAAAACTTCCTGCTGGTTACGGATATGAATGGACGGGAATGTCATTACAGGAAATTCAGGCTGGCGGGCAGGCGATTCTGATTTACGCCGCGGCACTGTTATTCGCGTACCTGTTCCTGGTGGCGCAGTATGAAAGCTGGAGTATTCCGCTGGTGGTGATGATTTCAGTCATCTTCGCGGTGTTTGGCGCTATCGCGGGATTACATCTGGCCGGGCTGAGCAATGATGTGTATGCGCAGATTGGTATGGTGCTGCTGATAGGGCTGGCGGCCAAGAATGCTATTCTTATTGTGGAATTCTCGAAAGCACGCCGTGAAGAAGGAGCGTCTGTACGGGAGGCGGCACAGGACGGGGCGAAACAGCGTTTCCGTGCAGTCATGATGACGGCAATTTCCTTCATTCTCGGTGTCTTGCCGCTGGTACTGGCTTCCGGTGCCGGCGCGATGAGCCGACACATTATTGGTGTCACGGTATTCAGTGGCATGTTGCTGTCAACGACGGCGGGGATCTTGTTTATCCCGGCACTGTATGTCCATATTCAACGTTTCCGTGAATGGACGAAATCGCGTTAATCTGCTGCACAGGCCATGAACAGGAGAAAGCCATGCGAAAGACAATAGTGACGGATCAGGGGCTGAAAATTGTCATGATGATGGCGATGCTGGTGGTGATTTTTGCCGGCATTAAATCCGCCGCAGATATTATCGTCCCATTGATTCTGGCGCTGTTTCTGGCTTTCGTCCTGAATCCGTTGATTGTTTTGCTGGAGAAAGCGCGGGTACCGCGAGCGCTCGCGGTAATGCTGGTGGCGACGGTGGTGATTTGTGTGATGGTGTTTTTGACAACGACGTTGCTGGTCACGCTCAATGATTTCGCACGCACCCTGCCGCAATACCGCGGGATCATTGCCGAGAAACTGCGCCAGTACGATGCCTATTTTCCTCAGGGCGAACTGACGTTCACACCGGAACAGCTTGCAGGCTACATTGATCCGGCTGCCACGCTGAATCTGGTGAGTAAGCTCATCAGCTATCTGTCGAACGCCATGGCCGGCCTGTTCTTATTGCTGATGACCGTCGCCTTTATGCTGCTCGAAGTCCCGCAGTTGCCCTACAAACTGGAACAACTCTCAGACGATCCTGGCAAGGGCAGGGCAAATATCCAGCGCGCACTGGACAGTGTGACGCGGTATCTGGTGATTAAAACGCTAATTAGCGTCGTCACCGGTCTGGCGGTGTGGGGATTACTGGCGTTCATCGGCGTCAGGTTTGCCTTTCTGTGGGGAATGCTGGCTTTTGCCCTGAACTATATTCCGAATATCGGATCCTTCCTGGCGGCCATCCCGCCAATTATTCAGACGTTTCTGTTCAACGGCGTGAGCGACGGGCTGATGGTGACGGCGGGTTATATCCTGATTAACGTGATTTTTGGCAGCATTATTGACCCCAGGATCCTCGGGCGCGGGCTTGGGCTGTCCACGCTGGTGGTCTTCGTTTCGCTGATTTTTTGGGGCTGGCTGATGGGGCCGGTAGGGATGCTGTTGTCTGTGCCGTTGACGATTGTAATGAAAATCGCTCTGGAGCCCACCGCCGCAGGACATAAAATAGCTGTCCTGTTGGGCGATGGCGCACCAAACCGCTAGACCTTGTTTTGCTCCTCAATGTCTTGCGCATGCGATTCGATACTTCGCAGGGAAATCAGCAACTGCTGGCGGGCAAGGGGATCCAGACCTTCAAAAAGGCGGTCAATGGCGGCCTGTTTTGGCTGCTTCACCTGTTCCAGCGCCTGCTTCCCGGCGTCGGTGAGCTCAAGCAACTGTGAACGGCGATCGGTGGGATGCGGCTTTCTCACTAACAAGCCGTCTCTGTCCATTGCATCGATCGCGTCTGTGATCGTTCGCGGTGATTGTTGAAGCGCGTGCGCCAGTTCGCCCGGACGGCAGGTGCCTTCATGTGCAATGGCGGTTAACAATTTTCCACGGGCAAGTGAAAGCCCCTGAGCGGACATTGCTGCATCGACCTGTTTACGCATCAGACGAATAACGGAAAGTAATGTTTCTGTGATCTCGGCGGGAGTCGCGTCCACCATGTTTAATTCGGCCATTTTGTGAGGCTCCTCAAAATGAGGCGGGTAATCTGAACCGATTGTAGGCCTATGTATTAAAACTGCAACCGCGTGATGGGAAGGGAAAACGTGTCTGAATATTGCGAAGAGGGTGGCGGAGAAGGCAAAAAAAATGCCCCGGCGGGCCGGGGCGATTGTTTTTAGCTGTGAGCTTTATAGATCATTAACAAATCGTCTTTGATCTGGCGGCTGATGGGACTGGCAGATATGTCATCAATCGGCCAGAACAAATATTTAATCAAATTGTATATGAAACAAAACTCTAAGCGGTTGCGGACTTTTATTTTCTGCGCCAGATGACGTTTATGGACATAAACGGTGCGGCTGCTGATATTCAATTTTCTGGCAATGCGGTAGTTCGGCATCTCCGACATCCAGTAGTTCATCACCAGAATTTCCTGATCGCTGAACAACATGCGCGGTAATCCAACATTATTCCCCTGCACGTAAGCATCAGGATCTGAAGCAATCTGTTTCAAAAGTGTTGTCAGTGATTGTTTATTGAGGATAAAAACATCGCGGGTAATCGGGATCGGATCGTCACATTCCGGGTAGTTTGCGTCGATATAGCAGTAAATCCGGGCACCATGGCGGAATTCAAAGAATGCTTTCAATTCTTCAGATAATTCTGCGCTATGACAATATTGCGTCATGTTAACGAGAATCAAATCAGGCTGGAATTCATTGAAAGATTTGAGTGCCTGCGAGATATTCACCGAATCAATAATATCGAGATCATTATTCTCGATCAGATAAGAGAAAACACCTAAGCGGGTGAAACCACAGGGTTCAATAACGGAGAGTTTCATATTACATCCTTGTGTAAGCGTATGATTTACGCGTTGGAAACCACTCCTGTGATTTCTTGGGCTAGCATAGGTTTTTTTCTATAATGCTGTCAATTCGGAAATGCCAGTCTATTGATCTGGTTCAAAGTGAAACCCACCGATAAAGTGTAAAGAATAAAAGAGAACGGTCAGCAGAATATAAATGACGGTTCTCTTTCATTCCATTATTTGAAACGCGAAAGTGAAAAAGGCTTTAAATCAAAGGGGATAGGATGATTGTTAGCGAATTGCGTTACTATTTCGCCTAACACACTGGCAAATTTGAAACCGTGACCGCTCAGACCCGAAATGACCAGCGTGTTATCACGGTCAGGCAGCGTGTCGATGATGAAATCTTCATCTTCCGTCATGTCATACGTGCAGGATGCGCCACGCAGGTTGACCCCCACACCCGGCAAGAAGTGACGGAAAAAGTTAAATGACTCTGTACCGTCCTGACTGAATCCGCCATAAGGCTTGCGTTCTTCCGGCGAATTGATCCACTGCCCGCCGTTGTGCTTACCGAGCTTGAGAGCGTCTTTTACCGAAGGAAAACCGTAATATTGATCGCCCTGCTGGGTTTCGAGCGTAAAGGCGGGGAAGTGATTTTCTTCACTGTAACGTCCATCGGCGTGGAACCAGGCAAATACCTTTCGTAACGGTTTAACCGGAAGTTCAGGCAGAATTTTTGTCACCCAGGTTCCGGCGGTGACTGCCAGTTTTGCGCCACTGTACACACCATCTGCCGTGGACACTTCCACACCATTTTCCAGCCAGCGGATGCTGTCGACCGGGCAGTTAAACAACTGCGCGCAGCCCGCTTCACGCGCCAGTCGTATGTAAGCGCTGATGGCGATTTCACTTTGCAGGTACCCGGAGTGAGGCTCAAATACGCCGCAGTAGCCGTCGGGCAGCGTGAAGAGCGGCCATCTGGTGCGGATTTCTTCTGCACTCATATCCTGCGTTATCAGGTCATAGGTTTCGGCGCTGTTTTTTACATTTCCGATAAAATCTGAGTTTTCCGGGCCGATGTTCAGCACACCGCTGCGGTGGAAGACCTTTTCTTCACTGACTTCCGCCAATTCGTCCCACAGCGTCTGCGCCCTTAACAGCATCGGCACGTAACGCGCACCTTCGCCATAGGCATGGCGGATAAGGCGGGTTTCACCGTGATGGCTGCCGGTCTGATGCGGTGGCATCGCGCTGTCGATCATCAGGACTTTCAATCCTGCGCGGGTGGCGTAGTAGCCTGCCGCAGAGCCTACTGAGCCGCTGCCGACAATGATGAGGTCATAATCCATGTTACTCAGACTCCTCTGACAAAAATTTAACAAATGGTTAGGGGCATGATAGAGAGTTTACAGCAGCGAAGGCAAGCGGGGCGGCAGCAAAGAAAAAGGCACCAGGATGGAAATCGCTGGTGCCTCAGACTGGCAGATAAAGATTAGTGTTTTCGGTGATCACTGTATTCGTACTCATTCGATTCAATCTTTTCAATACCGGCTTCGAGAATGTGAATCAGTTGCCGTGCAACGTCGGTAGTCAACCAAAGTGTTCTGTCTACCTGAGCATTTTCGGGAGTCTGGTCTTTAGAAGACAGGTAATGTAGACGTATCATCATCGCGTCATAAGAGTCGACGGTACTGATATCCCAACCCACAAGCGGGTGTGTCTGAATAACTTCATCATTTCTGTCCATATAGACCCCTTATCTTGTAGTGACTAACGTGAGTGACTATCTGAGGATCAATGCGGCTCATTATCAGGTGAGCTATTTCAGTATAAACAGTTAAATCGCTTTGAGGAGTGTTTGATTGAATTTAATTGTAAAGAAATTGTATTTGTTAGTGAGTGAAAAACTGTGGAGTAAGAATTATCTGGGGATTTATGCTTTTTCGATTTTTAGCGGTGAGTCAATGTTAAGCAGAAAAGAGCAATAAAAAACCGGACTGCGACGCCCGGTAAAATACTGAAATAGCCTTGCGGCGTGGTTTGTAAAAAACCTGATTATTATAAATAAGATGGGTCAGTAAGATTGATTTTCAGGCGTTTCATCGCGTTACTCATCATTCTGATTAGAAAACCAGTCATCGGCACTTTCCCAGGTTTCCTGAAGAATTTCCTCGATCAGATCACGGTCAGTTTTTGCACCACCGAGAACGGACAAGCTATTAGCGCCGGCATAACGGACCTGAATATTATTTTCACGGTCTGAAAACTGTTTGTTGATTCTTTTACTCAATTCGCCTGATAACGCATCAAGCGCACCGACAGGCAGAGGTTTGGTTTTATCGATAGTGATTTCAACACGCATAGGACCTCCTGAATAGATTGACTGTATATTTATACAGTCAATCTGCGGGTTACGCAATAAGGAGATGAAGAGAAAATCGCACAGTGCAGTTACTTACGATTTTGTCTGACGGGTATTTAGCAGGCCGTCACTGTCCAGTTCAGGGTCTGCCCCGCCAGGAATGGCACAACGCACTCATCACCCAGGGCGATTTCCTCCGGCTGTGTCACCGGCGTGCGGGTCAGTTCGATAAAATCTTCATTGACTGGCAGGCCGTAGAAGCGCGGACCGTTGAGTGAGCTAAAGGCTTCCAAATGCTGCAGCGCGTTCATCTCTTCGAACACTGTGGCGTACGCGGGCATCGCCAAAGGAGCATTGAAACACCCCGCGCAGCCGCAGCTCGACTCTTTGCGGCCTTTGGTGTGAGGCGCGGAGTCAGTGCCAAGGAAGAAGCGCTCGGCGCCGCTGGCTATCACATTACGCAGTGCTTCCTGATGGATATTGCGTTTGAGAATTGGCAGGCAGAACAGGTGAGGACGAACGCCGCCCACCAGCATATGGTTGCGGTTAAACATCAGATGCTGCGGCGTAATCGTCGCGCCCAGATACTGATTACCTTCCAGAACATACTGAGCGGCATCTTTGGTGGTGATGTGTTCGAACACAATTTTCAGTTCCGGGAACTGACGACGAACCGGATCCATCACTTCATCAATGAAATGCGCTTCCCGGTCGAAAATATCGACATGGCTGTGAGTCACTTCACCGTGGATCAGCAGCGGCATGCCGATTTTCTGCATACGCTCCAGCACCGGATAAATGGTTTTCACATCAGACACACCATGCTGGGAATTTGTGGTGGCATTTGCCGGATACAGTTTTGCAGCGGTGAAAACACCTTGCTCGAATCCGCGGGCAATTTCGTCAGGATCTACTGAATCGGTCAGATAACAGGTCAGCAACGGTGTGAAATTATGGCCTTTGGGCACTGCGTTCAGAATGCGACTGCGGTAGGCCAGAGCAGCTTCCACAGTGGTGACTGGCGGTGTCAGGTTTGGCATGACAATCGCACGGCCAAATACTTCACTGGTGAAAGGTAACACCGTACTGAGCATATCATCGTCACGTAAGTGAATGTGCCAGTCATCTGGGCGGCGGATTCTTAAAACTTGCGGTGTTGCGGTCATCAGGCAAAACTCCGGCATTGAGAGACAAGATGTTGGATCAGGTGCGGTAATGGGAGCATTAGCGGCGGGGAACAAGAATAAGCGCAAAACCGCTGGCTTGCATCTGTTAAATAAACTTCGTATTGAAATCAATGCAGAGAAGGGGTCATAGTAGTCACAGATTTTACTCGCCGGGCTTCACGGGATCACCCGGAAGCAGGACAAAATAACAGGAGAACTACTATGGAAATCAGAGTTGTTGCCACTATTGTTGCTAAACCGGAATTTAAGGCTCAGGTAACGGAAGCTTTGCTCGAAGTTATTGAGCCCAGCCGCCAGGAAGTGGGTTGCCTGCAATATGAGCTTCATCGGGATCTGGATAAAGAAGGAACGTTCGTATTTTATGAGCGCTGGAAATCCGAAGAAGCCCTGAATCAGCACAATAACACTTCTCACTTCCAGCACTTCGCCGCGAGTCTGGAAGGTAAACTCGATGAACTCACCATTCGACGCTTGAAAACTCTGGCCTGAACATTTGCTTCCACTGAGTTGAAAACAATTCACAGAGTCTGAGACGTAAAAAAACCCGCCGAAGCGGGTTTTTTTGTACCAGTAAACCAGTTACCAGTGAGTCAGAGCATTACTTTGTCGGCATTTCAGGTTTAGTCGCTGGGGCAGTCGCCGTACTTACTGCTGAATGACCCCCTGCAGAACCTTTACCTTCAAAGTTAAACTCAGGGCGAACCCAGTCACTTTGACGGGAAGGCTCTGGCACATAGCTTGGCGCCGGTGCTTTAGTCATCGGTGACGTTGCATGATGCTTAAAGCGTGGTGCAACAGCCGCAGCCTGACTGACTACCGGAGTTTCCGCGACAGGTGCCGCTTCAACAACAGGTTTCACTTCCGGAGCTGGCGCAGGGGTAACTTCAACCGCGGGTGCTGCTACCGGAGCCTGAATCTGAACTTCTGGTTCAGCGATGACAGCTACCGGTTCAACAACAGCAGGTTCTTGCGCCTGAGGCGAAATCGCGACCACTGGTGTTTCTTCTACCGGCTCTGCTGTCTCTGGCTCAACCAGAACAGGTTCATCGGCAACAGGCTGTTCAGCTACTGCAGCAGTTTCGGATTGCGTAACTTGCTGTGCAGTATCGGCAACATGTACCTGCTCAACGTCTGGCGTTTCAACGCGAGTCGCTTCAACGGTTGGCTGCTGAGGTGTAACGTCAATGGTTTCATTCAGAACAGGGGTGTTTTCCTGTGCGATTTCAACTTGCTGAGTTAACACTTCTGGCGCTTCTGTTTCTGCAGTGTGCTCTTCAAATCGCTGACCTTGCTCAGATGCTTGAGCCACCGGGTAGGTGATCCACACTTTACCTGAAGCCATTTCCGGAGAAACGAATGCACCAGCCATTGGCATTGGTGACTGAGTCGGGTAACGCTCATCACGGTAGCGGCGACGACGTTGTCCGCTGACGCGAAGATGGCGCGGCGAACGACGTGAACGACGTGGCATACCGTTTTCACGGGCGTTGTCATTCAGGTTTTCGTCGTTATCAGACGCGTGAGTCGTTTCTGCACCCGCTTCTTCATGTGAAGTGAATGCAGGTTCAGCAGGGCGGCTGCCTGTAATCAGCAGTTGAGCAGCAGCTTCAGCTTCGGAGTCCACTTCTTCTGACTCGAAACGCACTTTCTGAGTCAACTGACGACGCTGACGACGATGCGTTGGCTGGCGATCTTCCTGCTCAGCATCATCCTGCACTGGAGCAGGAACTACCGGAGCTTCCACTTCCTGAACCACAACGTCCTGAACTTTCTCTTCCGGCTGTGTTCTGCGTTTATCATCAGAACGGCGACGCGAGCGCTCACGACGAGGTTGCTGCTGCTCTTCACGGGCGACAGTTTCCACTTCTTCGTTGCGCGTTTCAGTAACAACAGGTTCCTGATTGCGACGGTTACGGCGCTGGTCTTCACGAGGTTCGCGAGGTTCACGAGTGTTTTCGCGGGTATCACGGCTCTCGCCACGATTATCACGATTGTTATCACGGCCTTCACCACGATTACCGCGATCGGTACGCTCACCGCGTTCGCCTCGTTCGCCGTTACGTTCGCGACGTCCACCCTGACGTCGCTGATTGCGGCGATCGTTGTTACGGCGGTTTTCTGCAGATTCAGTGGTTTCCGGTTCCGCTTTTGGCTCTTCAACAGGTTTAACTTCTTGTTGAGGTTCAGCAGCGAACAAGCCCTTCAGGCCACTCAGCAGACGGCTGACAAATCCAGGTTTCTCAGCGACCGGTGCAGCAGGTGCATTGACGGTTGTCGTGCGTGTCTGTACTGGCTCATCCGGAACTGCTGTCTGCTCGAAGCTTGATGGCGGTGCTTCGCTCTGAAGAGCGAATGCGGCAAGAGCGGGTTGCTCAGGACGACGACGCTCAGACGGAGTTTCTTCTGAAGGTTGCAGCATTTCAGCTTCATGAATCTGCGGCAGCAGATAGCTCAGTGCAGAAATTTCTTCACCTTTGCGCACACGAAGAACGTGGTAGTGCGGAGTTTGCATCTGATCGTTTGGTACGATCACAGCACGCACGCCACCCTGACGTTTCTCGATGGCATTCACCGATTCGCGTTTTTCGTTCAGCAGGTAAGAAGCGATCGGCACCGGTACGATGGCGTGAACTTCTTTGGTGTTTTCTTTCAGTGCTTCTTCTTCGATCAGACGCAGAATCGACAGGGAAAGTGATTCGTTATCGCGCACAGTACCGGTACCGGCACAGCGTGGGCAGATATGGTGCGTCGATTCACCCAATGACGGGCTGAGGCGCTGACGGGACATTTCCAGCAGACCGAAACGGGAAATGCGACCGATCTGGATACGAGCACGGTCCTGACGAACCGCATCACGCAGACGGTTTTCCACTTCACGCTGATGGCGTACTGGCGTCATGTCGATAAAGTCGATAACGATCAGACCACCGAGGTCACGTAAGCGTAACTGACGAGCAATTTCATCAGCGGCTTCGAGGTTGGTGTTGAAGGCCGTTTCTTCGATATCGCCGCCGCGGGTTGCACGCGCGGAGTTGATGTCGATAGCGGTCAGCGCTTCGGTGCTGTCGATAACAATTGAACCACCGGAAGGCAGACGCACTTCACGCTGGAATGCAGATTCAATCTGAGACTCAATCTGGTAATGACTGAACAGCGGGATTTCACCTACGTACGGCTTAATCTTGCTGCTGAAATCTGGGCGTCCGAGAGCAGCGATATGCTCTTTAGCCAGTTCAAGGACTTTAGGGTTATCGATGAGGATTTCACCGATGTCCGGGCGCAGGTAATCACGGAACGCACGAACGATAACATTGCTTTCCTGATGGATCAGGAACGGAGCAGGGCGGCCTTCAGCAGCTTTCTTAATGGCATCCCAGTGTTTCAGGCGGAATGTCAGATCCCATTGCAGGGCTTCTGCGGATTTGCCGACACCGGCAGTACGCACAATCAGGCCCATGCCGTCAGGCAGTTGCAGAGAAGACAGCGCTTCTTTTAATTCAGTGCGGTCATCACCTTCAATCCGGCGGGAAATTCCCCCAGCACGTGGATTGTTTGGCATAAGGACCAGGTAGCTACCGGCCAGGCTGATAAACGTCGTCAGCGCTGCACCTTTATTTCCACGTTCTTCTTTATCAACCTGAACAATCACTTCCTGACCTTCGCGTAAAACATCTTTGATGTTCGGGCGGCCATGTGAGGCGTAATTGTTTGGGAAATATTCGCGGGAAATTTCTTTCAGAGGAAGGAAACCATGTCGTTCTGCACCGTAATCTACGAATGCCGCTTCAAGACTAGGTTCAATGCGGGTGATTTTACCTTTGTAAATATTCGCTTTTTTCTGTTCATGGCCCGGACTTTCAATATCCAAATCATACAGACGCTGTCCATCTACAAGGGCAACGCGCAACTCTTCTTGCTGAGTTGCGTTAATCAACATTCTTTTCATCTTAACTTACTCGTTATTTTTCCATTATTGACAGAGCTGCGGGCAAAATGACGTCATGACCGGATAAACCGTTGGCCCCGAGTCTTCTCGCAAATCGTCAACCTCACGGCTGTCGCTTGCATAGGGGCGCATTATTTCGGTAAGTCTGCTTTTGCTGTATTAAAGACACCAGCGTTATGAAAGCAGCACTTTTATTAGGGGAATAGCTTCTGAATTTAAGTTTACAGATCTCATTCCGTTTGCCGGCCAAGCTGCAACCCGCAGCCCGCTAATTGCTTGATTTCACATTACGTCTTACGCCATTGCTGCGTTTTTGTGCGATCAGGCAAATCTATAATTCCTGCGTTTTCCCTAACTTAAGAGAAACAACGCGGAAAGTGACTTCATTATTCCATTGCAGGCACTGTGATAGCAAGGTGACTTTTCCCGTTCTGACCAAGAATCTTATCCATCTGCGAGGCAATGCACATTGCTCATGCTTTTTATCTGGTTTTCTTGCAGGTTTTCCATGGTAGTTGCTGGTAAGCTATGAGTTAAGCACATAAAAATCTGTGGCGCGAATCGTGCCTGATATTTAGAATCCCGAGCCATGAAAACTGATAATCCAACTGTACAATTAATTCCCATTTCGGAAGATGAAGCCGGTCAGCGCATCGACAACTTCTTACTTAAAATCCTGAAAGGCGTGCCGAAAAGCATGATTTATCGCATCGTGCGTAAGGGCGAAGTCAGGGTTAATAAAAAACGCATTAAACCAGAATATAAGCTTCTTGCCGGTGATGAAGTCCGTGTTCCTCCGGTGCGAATTGCTGAAAGAGATGAAGCGCCGGTTTCCGCCAAACTGGATAAAGTCGCTGCTCTGACGGAGTGCATCCTCTATGAAGACGATCATCTCCTTATCCTTAATAAACCTTCAGGTACCGCAGTACATGGCGGCAGCGGGTTGAGTTTTGGTGTGATTGAAGGTTTGCGGGCATTGCGTCCTGAAGCCCGTTTCCTGGAACTGGTTCACCGTCTGGATCGCGATACTTCCGGGGTTTTGCTGGTTGCTAAAAAAAGATCTGCGTTACGTTCATTGCACGAGCAGTTGCGCATTAAGAGTATGCAGAAAGACTACCTTGCGCTGGTACGGGGTGAATGGCCTTCCCATTGCAAAGTCGTTCAGGCTCCGTTGCTGAAAAATATTCTGCAAAGCGGCGAGCGTATCGTGCGGGTGAATGCCGAAGGTAAACCTTCTGAAACCAGGTTTAAAATTGAAGAGCGCTACGAGTTTGCCACATTGGTTAAAGCCAGCCCGGTGACGGGCAGAACCCATCAGATCCGCGTCCATGCTTTGCACGCCGGTCATCCTATCGCGTTTGATGACCGTTATGGTGAGCGTGATTTCGATGCAAAACTGTCAGGAACAGGTCTGAATCGTTTGTTCCTGCACGCAGCAGCATTGCGTTTTGAACATCCCAATACCGGCGAGACGATGCGAATTGAGGCACCGATGGATGCCAAATTGCGTAACTGTTTGAAAGCACTGCGTGGTAAAAGCAGCGCCCGATAAGTCATCGTCTATCCTAAAAAGGGCGCACAGGTTGCGCCCTTTTTCTGGATTAAATTTAGAGAAGTGGATTGATACCGCGTTCACGCAGCAGGCCAAGCAGGGCGATAAGCGGTAAACCAATCAGTGTATTAGGGTCACGCCCGTTCAGGCTTTCAAACAGCGTGATGCCCAGTCCTTCGCACTTAAAGCTGCCAGCACAGTCGTAAGGTTTTTCTCGGTGCAGATAGCCGGAAATTTCGTCATCAGATAATGATCTGAATACAACGTTAAAAGTTTCGCACAGCGTTTGTACCTGCGAGGTTTTTACATCCAACAGGCACAGACCCGTGTAGAACGTGACAGTTTGGCCACTGGCGGCGCGCAATTGGCGAAAGGCGTTCTCAAATGTGTAGGGTTTGCCTGTGATGTGGCCATTGATGACACAGACCTGATCCGATCCAATAATCAGATGATGTGGATGCGAGACGCTGAGTGCGCTGGCTTTAGCTTGTGCCAGGCGTTGCACCAAATTTTCAGGCTGTTCCTCTGCGCGGGGTGTTTCATCAATATTTGGCGCAGCACAGCGAAAGACGAGGCCGGTTTTTTCAAGCAGTGCTTTTCTGTAGACCGAGGTTGAGGCTAAAAGCAGTTGTGGAGAAGGCATAGTCATAATTTTTTTCACAAAGCGTAGCGTTATTGAATAGTACATTTTAAACTGTTGGCCGCTGTGGAAGCGAATATTGGTGAAAGGTGCGGTTTTGAGGCCTTTTTCTTTGACTCTCTGTCGTTACAAAGTTAATATGCGCGCCCTATGCAAAAAGTAAAATTACCCTTAGCCGTTGATGCGATTCGTACCGCCCAAAAGCGTTTAGACTACTCCGGTGTTTATACGCCTGGTCAGGTGACACGATTAGCAGCATCAGTGGTGAGCGTTGACTCTGATGTCCAGACTTCTTTGTCGTTTGATATCGACAATCTTCGTCTGGCCGTTATTAATGGTCAGTCTGATGTTACTGTGACTCTGGAATGCCAGAGATGTGGTAAGACGTTTGAGCACCAGGTTCACGCAACATATTGTTTTAGTCCTGTCCGTAATGATGAACAGGCTGAAGCATTACCGGAAGCGTACGAGCCGATTGAAGTCGATGAGTTTGGCGAAGTCGATCTGCTGGCGATGATTGAAGACGAAATTATTCTTTCACTGCCTGTCGTTCCGGTACATGAATCTGAACACTGTGAAGTGTCCGACGCGGACATGGTATTTGGTAAACTGCCTGCAGAGGTGGAGAAACCAAATCCATTTGCCGTATTAGCGAGTTTAAAGAAAAGTACTTAAGGAGTAAGGTCCATGGCCGTACAACAGAATAAACCAACCCGTTCTAAACGTGGCATGCGTCGTTCACACGATGCTCTGACCACTTCCACTCTGTCTGTGGACAAGACTTCTGGTGAAACTCACCTGCGTCACCACATCACTGCCGACGGTTTCTACCGCGGTCGCAAGGTAATCGGCTGATATTTGCCAGCTACTTATTCACGTGATAAGTGCTAGCAAGGCGATACCTTGACTCGTCTAACCCTCGCGTTAGATGTAATGGGCGGGGATTTCGGTCCATCCGTCACAGTGCCTGCTTCATTGCAGGCACTTATCTCTAATTCTGAATTAGACCTTCTTCTGGTCGGCATTCCCGACGACATCACACCTTTTTTAGCCAAAGCCGATCCTTCTCTTTTAGAACGAATTCGGATAATTCCTGCTGAGTCCGTTATAGCCAGCGACATGCGCGCGTCGCAAGCTATACGCGCCAGTAAAGGAAGCTCAATGCGTGTGGCGCTGGAATTGATCAAAAGTGGTGATGCGCAGGCGTGCGTCAGCGCGGGGAATACCGGCGCGTTGATGGGATTAGCGAAACTGGTTGTAAAACCCCTGGAAGGTATTGAGCGCCCGGCGCTGATGAGCGTATTGCCCAATCAGCAGCGTAGTAAAACGGTGGTGCTGGATCTGGGGGCTAACGTTGAGTGTGACAGCACGATGCTGGTTCAGTTTGCCGTGATGGGGTCAGTAATGGCGGAGCAGGTGGTGGGTATCAGTAACCCCCGCGTTGCCTTACTCAACATCGGTGAAGAGGAAAGCAAAGGGCTGGATAACATCCGTGAAGCCGCAGCTATTTTAAAAAAAACCACCTCTATCAACTATATCGGCTATCTTGAAGGCAATGACCTTCTGACCGGTAAGACAGATGTGATGGTGTGTGATGGTTTCGTCGGAAACGTTACGCTCAAAACCATGGAAGGTGTAATAAGGATGTTTTTGTCACTGTTAAAATCCTCTGGAGAGGGTGGCAAGAAGGCCTGGTGGTTGAAGTGGTTAGGTCGGATTTTACAGAAGAAATTGCTAAAGCGTTTTAGCCATCTCAACCCCGACCAGTATAATGGCGCATGTTTGTTAGGATTACGGGGCATCGTTATTAAAAGCCACGGTGGAGCAAATCAGCGCGCGTTTGCTGTTGCTATCGAACAGGCTGTGCAGGCGGTGCAGCGGCAGGTCCCTCAGAGGATTGCCGCGCGCCTTGAAGCTGTATTACCCAAGAGTGACTGATCGTACATGTATACAAAGATTCTCGGTACGGGGAGCTATTTGCCCGTGCAAGTTCGGTCCAACGCCGACTTAGAAAAAATGGTGGATACCTCCGACGAGTGGATTGTCACCCGCACAGGTATTCGTGAACGTCGTATCGCTGCTCCGGATGAGACTGTGGCCACAATGGGCCTGCACGCAGCAGAAAAAGCACTTGAAATGGCCGGCGTCAGCGCAAGCGACGTGGGTTTAATCATTGTTGCAACAACCTCATCTTCACATGCATTCCCAAGCTCAGCCTGCCAGTTGCAGAATATGCTGGGCATTAAGGATTGCGCAGCGTTCGATCTGGCTGCTGCATGTGCAGGTTTCACCTATGCGCTGAGTGTGGCCGATCAGTACATCAAGAACGGCGCAGTAAAACATGCGCTGGTGATCGGTTCAGATGTACTGTCGCGTAAACTCGATCCTCAGGATCGCGGTACGGTGATTCTGTTTGGTGATGGTGCCGGTGCAGTCTTGCTCGGCGCATCCGAAGAACCAGGCATCATTTCCACCCATATGCACGCCGACGGACATTATGGCAATCTGCTGACGTTACCGTATCCAAGCCAGACGGAGCCGGAAAAACCTGCTTACGTCACCATGGCGGGGAACGAAGTCTTCAAAGTGGCGGTCACTGAGCTGGCGCACATTGTTGATGAAACACTGACGGCGAATAACCTGGATCGCTCCGAACTCGACTGGCTGGTGCCGCATCAGGCTAACCTGCGCATCATCAGTGCCACAGCGAAAAAGCTGGGCATGGGGATGGATAAAGTTGTGGTTACGCTGGATCGTCATGGCAACACGTCAGCGGCCTCCGTGCCAGCGGCATTTGATGAAGCGGTACGTGACGGCAGAATTCAGCGCGGGCAATTAGTGTTGCTTGAAGCATTTGGCGGTGGCTTTACCTGGGGCTCGGCGCTGGTTCGTTTTTGATTTAACAGGATCATAAAAATGACAAATATTGCAGTTGTTTTCCCTGGTCAGGGTTCTCAAACGCTCGGTATGTTGGCGGATTTAGCCGCTGCATATCCGGTGGTAGCAGAAACATTTGCCGAAGCCTCTTCGGTGCTGGGGTACGATTTATGGCAGCTGGTGCAAGAAGGACCCGCTGAAGAGTTGAACAAAACCTGGCAGACACAGCCTGCGTTGCTGGCAGCGTCCGTGGCTATCTGGCGTGTGTGGCAGCAACAGAACGGCGCTAAACCCGTTCTGATGGCAGGTCATAGCCTCGGTGAATATTCAGCGCTGGTTTGTGCCGGTGTTCTGGATTTCAAACAGGCTATTTCTCTGGTTGAACTGCGTGGCAAATTGATGCAGGAAGCTGTTCCTGCAGGCACCGGTGCGATGTATGCCATCATCGGTCTGGATAACGACGCCATTGCAAAAGCGTGTGAAGAATCTGCCCAGGGCCAGGTTGTTTCTCCGGTGAACTTCAATTCGCCGGGGCAGGTTGTGATTGCGGGTAACAAAGAAGCCGTAGAGCGTGCCGGGGCTGCCTGTAAAGCCGCGGGTGCAAAACGCGCCTTACCGTTACCTGTCAGCGTGCCGTCTCACTGTGCTTTAATGAAGCCAGCAGCAGATAAAATGGCCGTAGCACTTGAAAACATTACCTTCAGTGCACCACAGTTCTCTGTGGTCAACAACGTGGATGTTAAAGTAGAATCCTCGCCTGACGCGATCCGCAGTGCATTAATTCGTCAGCTATACAGCCCGGTACGCTGGACTGAATCTGTCGAATTTATGGCGGCTCAGGGTGTAGAGCAGTTGGTCGAAGTAGGGCCTGGTAAGGTGCTGACAGGGCTGACGAAACGTATTGTTGATACCCTGACGGCTGTCGCAGTGAACGACACTGCAAGCTTGACAGCGGCGCTGGAACAGTAAAAAGAGGATATTATGAGCTTCGAAGGCAAAATTGCACTGGTAACAGGTGCCAGCCGTGGTATTGGCCGCGCTATCGCAGAAAAACTGGTTGCTGGCGGCGCGAAAGTGATCGGCACGGCGACCAGCGAGAAAGGTGCTGAAGCGATCGGTGAATATTTAGGCGATAACGGCAAAGGTATTATGCTCAATGTGGTTGATTCTGCATCTATTGAGCAAGTATTGACGACGATTCGAGCTGAATTTGGCGAAATTGATATTTTAGTTAATAATGCCGGCATTACCCGTGATAACCTTCTCATGCGTATGAAGGATGATGAGTGGCAGGATATCCTGGATACAAACCTGACTTCAGTGTTTCGGCTGTCAAAAGCTGTCATGCGGGCTATGATGAAGAAACGGTGTGGACGGATTATTACAATTGGTTCCGTTGTTGGCACCATGGGTAACGCAGGGCAGGCGAACTACGCGGCGGCTAAAGCTGGCTTGATTGGTTTTAGTAAGTCTTTGGCGCGTGAAGTTGCTTCACGTGGCATTACTGTCAACGTCGTGGCTCCCGGCTTTATTGAGACGGATATGACAAGGGCGTTGACAGATGATCAACGCGCAGGCATTTTGTCATCAGTTCCAGCCAACCGGTTGGGCGATGCCAAAGAAATTGCCAGCGCCGTTGCTTTTTTAGCCTCTGACGAGGCCAGCTATATCACCGGTGAAACATTACATGTCAATGGCGGCATGTACATGATTTAAAAATTACGAAATTATTTGCGTTTTTTGCGGTAAAAACCGCAAAATAGAGCAAATTCGTGGTTTGAACAGCCTGGATTTAGTTGCATCTTTTTCAACATTTTATACACTACGAAAACCATCGCGAAAGCGAGTTTTGATAGGAAATTTAAGAGTATGAGCACTATCGAAGAACGCGTTAAGAAAATCATCGTTGAACAGCTGGGTGTTAAACAGGAAGAAGTAGTGAATGCTGCATCTTTCGTAGACGACCTTGGCGCTGATTCTCTCGACACCGTTGAGCTGGTTATGGCTCTGGAAGAAGAGTTTGATACCGAGATCCCTGACGAAGAAGCTGAAAAGATCACTACTGTTCAGGCAGCAATTGATTTTATCAACGCTAGCCAACAGTAAGCGTACATGCTTTAAGTTTAGATAGTTAGGCGGTCATTTGACCGCCTAAGTTTTTTTTATCCCACGGTATTACTACTTTTTTCCCTCCCTGGAGGACACCCGTGTCTAAGCGTCGAGTTGTAGTGACTGGACTGGGCATGCTGTCTCCTGTCGGCAATACTGTAGAGTCCACTTGGAACGCTCTCCTTGCCGGTCAGAGTGGCATTAGCCTGATCGACCATTTTGATACTAGCGCCTACGCAACACGGTTTGCAGGCTTAGTTAAAGATTTCAACTGTGAAGAGTTCATCCCGCGCAAAGATGCCCGCAAGATGGATGCCTTTATTCAGTATGGTATTACCGCCGGTATTCAGGCGATGCAAGACTCAGGGCTAGAAGTGACGGCTGAGAACGCGCCCCGCATTGGTGCGGCGATCGGTTCCGGTATCGGCGGGCTTGGTCTGATAGAAGAAAACCATTCCTCATTGGTTAACGGCGGACCACGCAAAATCAGTCCTTTCTTCGTTCCTTCCACCATCGTAAACATGATCGCAGGCCATTTGAGCATTATGTTTGGATTGCGTGGACCGAGCATTTCTATTGCTACAGCCTGTACTTCTGGCGTACACAACATTGGCCATGCGGCACGTATTATCGCGTATAACGACGCTGACGTGATGCTGGCAGGCGGCGCAGAAAAAGCCAGTACTCCTTTGGGTGTGGGTGGTTTTGGCGCGGCCCGTGCGTTATCGACGCGCAATGACAACCCTCAGGCGGCAAGTCGCCCTTGGGATAAAGATCGTGATGGTTTCGTACTGGGTGACGGCGCAGGCATTATGGTGCTGGAAGAGTATGAACACGCCCGCAAACGTGGGGCGAAGATTTACGCTGAGATCGTCGGTTTTGGCATGAGCAGTGACGCCTTCCATATGACCTCACCGCCAGAAGACGGTGCAGGTGCTGCGCTGGCAATGGAAAATGCGTTACGTGATGCAGGCATTTCTGCCTCTTCAGTGGGTTATATCAACGCGCACGGCACATCCACCGCTGCGGGAGATAAAGCCGAGGCTCAGGCGGTGAAATCTGTCTTTGGTGCGGATGCGCATCGCGTGCTGGTCAGTTCCACTAAGTCGATGACCGGACACTTGTTAGGCGCTGCCGGCGCGGTAGAATCCATTTTCACGGTTCTGTCGCTGCGCGATCAGGCGGTTCCTCCAACCATCAACCTGGATAATCCGGATGAAGGTTGTGACCTTGACTTCGTGCCTCACGAAGCACGTCAGGTCAAAGATATGGAGTACACGTTGTGTAACTCATTCGGATTCGGTGGCACTAATGGTTCACTGGTGTTCCGTAAGATCTGAGTCAGTCGGTGATGACTGAAATAGAAGGCCCGTTGATCGGGCCTTTTTGCTGTCTGGATGAAAGGGCGCCCCTCAAACGGCTGTTCAACAGAATGCGTGTTGATGCCAGCTGTAGATTGCAGTGCGGTAAAGTCGGAATGCTCCACTTGCTGAGATGAGCCTGCTCCCGCAGGCTCTGCTGACAGAAATTTTGATGCCCGGAGGGTGTAACCATGTGGATTAACGGTGTGGTGACAAATGCATTGCCGGCAGGCGACCGGGCGGTGCAGTTTGGCGACGGTTGCTTTACAACCGCGCGGGTGATTGAGGGAGACATTCAGTTTCTGCCCTTACACATTGCCCGCATGCAGAGAGCCGCCAGCGCCCTCAGCATTACTCAGGCTGACTGGCAGGCGCTTGAGTCCGAAATGATGCAGGCCGCATCGGGACATGCTCAGGGCGTGGTGAAAGCGATCCTCACCCGCGGTCAGGGAGGGCGCGGTTACAGCGCCGCAGGATGCAGTGCCCCATCGCGCATTGTCTCTTTCTCTGATTATCCTGCCCATTATCACCTGTGGCGTGAGCAGGGCGTGAAGCTCATATCAAGCCCGGTCACGTTAAGCAAGAATCCATTGCTGGCCGGTATCAAACATCTAAACCGGCTTGAACAGGTCATGATCCGCATGCATCTTGACCAGACGGACGCCAATGAGGCACTGGTGGTTGACACCTCCGGTTGCCTGGTGGAATGCTGTGCGGCCAATTTATTCTGGCGCAAGGGGAACCGCGTTTACACCCCGGATTTATCGCAGTCTGGTGTGGACGGCATTATGCGCCAGCACATTATTCGGGAGCTGCGTGCAAGGTCAGACTGGACAGTCGATATTGTCAGTGAAACGCCGGAAACACTGGCCGATGCTGATGAGATCCTGATTTGTAACGCATTAATGCCATTATTACCGGTGACGCAAGTGAATGAACGCCATTATTCCTCGCGACATTTGTACGATTTCCTGCGCCACAGTTGTTAAAAAGTGAACAATCTATGACACACAAAAAAACTAAAATCCTCGCCCTGATTGTCCTGATCCTGCTCGGGATGGCGGCATTTTCCTACCACAAAGTGAAACAGTTCGCTGACCGTCCGATTAACGTCAGCAGCGAAACCATTTTTACCCTGCCAGCGGGCACCGGGCGCGTGGTGCTGGAAACATTACTGATCGATAAAAAACTCATGAAACCCAATCCGTGGTTTCCCTGGTTGTTGCGCCTTGAGCCTGAACTGAGTGAATTCAAAGCGGGCACTTACCGTTTTGAGAAAGGTATGACCGTTCGCCAGATGCTCGAGTTGCTGAAAAGTGGCAAAGAAGCGCAGTTCAGCATTCGTTTTGTCGAAGGCTTTAAGCTCAGTGACTGGATGAAGGTTCTGGATAATTCAGAGTTTATTAAACATGAATTAAAAGGCAAAAGCGGGGAAGAGATCGCCGCAGTGCTGGGCATGACCGACACGAAAAATGCCGAAGGTTGGTTGTATCCTGATACCTATCACTACACGGCGGGCATGACGGATTTATCGCTGCTTAAACGTGCGCACGTGCGCATGGAAAAAACCGTTGCGGATATCTGGAAGGAGCGCGCGGATGCCTTACCCTATAAAACGCCTGCTGAGTTGGTGACAATGGCGTCAATCATCGAAAAGGAAACGGCAGTCAAGGGTGAACGCGCAGAAGTGGCATCGGTATTCATTAACCGTCTGCGCATTGGTATGCGTTTGCAAACCGATCCGACGGTCATATATGGCATGGGCGAAAGTTATACCGGCAATATTCGCAAAAAAGATCTCGAGACGCCAACGCCGTACAATACCTACGTCATTTCCGGTTTGCCGCCTTCGCCCATCGCGATGCCAAGTGAAGCTTCTCTTCAGGCTGCGGCACACCCTGCAAAAACGCCCTATCTTTACTTTGTCGCTGACGGCAAAGGCGGGCATACTTTCAGCACTAACCTTGTGAATCATAACAAGGCGGTTCGCGTGTATTTAGAGGCTCTGAAGAATAAGAATGAAAAGTAACTTCATTGTAATTGAAGGCCTTGAAGGGGCGGGCAAAACGACCGCTCATGAAGTGGTTGTGAATGCGTTACGCCAACATGGCGTCGAAGAAATTGTTTTTACCCGTGAACCCGGCGGCACGCCGCTGGCGGAAAAGCTGCGGGATTTATTTAAACGCGGCGTGGACGGTGAAAAACCTACCGTGAAAGCTGAAGTGCTGATGCTCTACGCAGCGCGTGTTCAGTTGGTTGAGACGGTGATCCTGCCCGCTCTGGCGCGTGGTGCATGGGTGGTGGGGGATCGTCATGATCTTTCTTCCCAGGCCTATCAGGGCGGTGGCCGCGGTATCGATGCGGCGCTGATGAGTTCGCTGCGTGACACCGTACTGGGTGACTTTCGTCCCGATCTGACGCTCTATCTTGACCTTCCACCCGCGCTTGGCCTGCAACGAGCCCGCGCCCGTGGCGAGCTGGATCGTATTGAGCAGGAAGCCTTGCCGTTTTTCGAACGCACGCGTGCCCGTTATCTGGAACTTGCTGGTCAGGACAGCCGCATCAAAACCATTGATGCCTCTCAGACTATCGCACAGGTGACTGCGTCTATCGAACAGACGCTGAAAAACTGGTTCGATGAACAATCATTGGCGCAAGGCCGCGCATCATGAGCTGGTATCCGTGGCTCAGCGCCCCCTATCGTCAGCTGATTGGACAGTATCAGACCGGCCGGGGACATCACGCCGTACTGATGCATGTTGCGGCAGGCATGGGCGACGATGCGCTGGTCTACGGGCTAAGCCGCTGGTTGTTGTGTCAGCATAAAGACGGTGAGAAAAGCTGCGGCAAATGCCACAGCTGCCAGCTGATGATCGCCGGAAACCACCCTGACTGGCATGTGCTGCAACCCGAAAAGGGTAAAAGCTCACTGGGCATTGATCCGGTGCGTCAGCTGATTGAGACGCTCTACAACTATTCGCAGCAGGGCGGGGCGAAAGTTGTGTGGATCCCGCAGACCGAATTACTCACGGAAGCGGCAGCCAACGCTTTGCTCAAAACGCTGGAAGAACCTCCGGCCGGAACCTATTTTCTGCTGGGCTGCCGTGAACCTTCTGCGTTACTGGCAACTATCCGCAGCCGCTGTTTCTACTGGCATCTGCCGGTGCCCGAAGAAGCATTGTCGGTTCAGTGGATCAACCGTCAGCTCAGCGCAGATGTGATAACGGTCAGAACCGCATTACGCCTGACTCAGGGGGCGCCTCTTTCTGCGCTCGAACTGTTGCAGCCGGAACGCTGGAAACAGCGTCTGGCGCTATGCCAGCAGCTTTTCACCCAGTGTCAGCAGCAGGATATGTTGGCTCTGCTGCCACAGCTGAACCATGATGATGCCGCAGACCGCATCAGCTGGCTGGCTTCGCTGCTGCTGGATGCCATCAAATGGCAGCAACAGGCTGCGCAGTTTATCGTTAATCATGACCAGCAACCTCTGATCGCGTTGCTTGCCAGCGCGCAGCCCAATGCGTCACTGCAACAATCCGTATCGGCATGGATGCAGTGCCGTCAGCAGTTGCTCTCCATTACAGGTGTGAACCGCGAACTGCTGCTGACGGAGCAATTGCTCGAATGGGAACATATGTTGCAGGGCGCAGTTGTCCCTTCTTACTTCAGTTCTGACCTGTCGCGCTGAACCCCACTTTCAATCGTAATGAGTTAACCACTATGTTTTTAGTCGATTCCCATTGTCACCTCGACAGCCTGGATTACAACGAACTGCATTCCGGCGTGGACAACGTGCTGGAAAAGGCCCGTGAGCGTGATGTGAAATTCATGCTGGCGGTCGCCACCACGCTGCCTGGCTATGAGGCGATGACTCAACTGATTGGCGATCGCCCTGATGTGGCGTTTTCCTGCGGTGTACATCCTCTGAATATTGATGACGGTTATGACTTTGCGGAACTGCGCCGTCTGGCCGCCAGCCCGAAAGTGGTAGCGATGGGCGAAACCGGTCTGGACTATTTCTATCAGAAAGAAGCGCACCAGCTGAAGTTGCAGCAGGACTCTTTTCGCGAGCACATCCGCATTGGTCGTGCGCTGAATAAACCGGTGATCGTCCATACCCGCGATGCCCGTCAGGACACGCTGGATATTCTGAAAGAAGAGAATGCCGGGGAATGCGGAGGCGTTCTGCACTGTTTCACTGAAGATTTGCCGACAGCAGAATTCCTGCTGGATCTGGGCTTTTACATTTCCTTCTCCGGCATCGTGACGTTTCGTAATGCAGAAGCCTTACGCGAAGTTGCCCGCTACGTGCCGCTGGATCGTCTGCTGGTGGAAACTGACTCGCCTTATCTGGCACCGGTGCCTCATCGTGGAAAAGAAAATCAGCCTGCTTACGTGCGTGATGTTGCCGAATACATGGCGGTGCTTAAAGGCGTCAGTCTGGAGCAACTGGCAGAGGCGACAACTCAGAACTTTTCACGATTATTTCATGTCGACACTTCCTCCTTGATCTAGGCTGTAGCTTAGTCATATTCGCTGGATTTATTTTTCACCTCGTAATTAATCGTCTGAATGAGGTATCTTGGCACCGTTTTTCGGTTGTCGGGAAAGCCTCATTCGGATTTTTCGTGTGAAAGTGACGGTTTTTAATCCAGTTTTTCAGCATTTTTCAGAAAAACGTGACTGCCATCAAACATTAACAAAGGGATTTATTTTACCCTGCGTAAAAATTAAAAGGGGTGCTCAGACACCCGACGGCAACGGGGTTTCAGACCGCTTGCTACGCGGTGAGTTATCAGGCTACACCGCATGAAGTATCAAAAAGCATCATTACTCAGGAGCACACTCAATTATGTTTAAGAACGCGTTTGCAAACCTTCAGAAGGTCGGTAAATCGCTGATGTTGCCAGTCTCCGTACTGCCAATCGCAGGTATTCTGCTTGGCGTCGGTTCTGCAAACTTTAGCTGGCTTCCGCTGATCGTTTCTCATGTCATGGCCGAGGCTGGTGGTTCAGTCTTCGCTAACATGCCTCTGATCTTCGCTATCGGCGTTGCTTTAGGCTTTACGAACAACGACGGTGTTTCTGCACTGGCGGCCGTTGTGGCATACGGCATCATGGTCAAAACCATGGCGGTTGTGGCTCCACTGGTTCTGCATTTACCGGCTGAAGAAATTGCAGCCAGCCATCTGGCGGACACCGGCGTACTGGGCGGTATTATCTCCGGTGCGATTGCGGCATACATGTTCAACCGTTTCTACCGCATCAAGCTGCCTGAATATCTGGGCTTCTTCGCGGGCAAACGTTTTGTGCCAATCATTTCCGGTATGGCGGCGATTATTCTGGGTGTGGTTCTGTCCTTCATCTGGCCACCTATCGGCAGCGCTATCCAAACCTTCTCTCAATGGGCTGCTTACCAGAACCCGGTAGTGGCATTCGGTATCTACGGCGTGGTAGAACGCGCACTGGTTCCGTTTGGTCTGCACCATATCTGGAACGTTCCTTTCCAGATGCAAATCGGCGAGTACGTCAACTCTGCGGGCCAGGTGTTCCACGGCGACATCCCACGTTACATGGCGGGTGACCCGACTGCGGGTAAACTGTCCGGTGGCTTCCTGTTCAAAATGTACGGTCTGCCGGCAGCTGCTGTGGCTATCTGGCACTCAGCAAAACCTGAGAACCGTGCAAAAGTCGGCGGGATCATGATCTCCGCTGCACTGACTGCGTTCCTGACCGGTATCACTGAACCGATCGAGTTCTCCTTCATGTTCGTTGCGCCGATCCTGTATGTGATCCACGCGATTCTGGCAGGTCTGGCGTTCCCAATCTGTATCCTGTTGGGGATGCGTGACGGTACCAGCTTCTCACACGGTCTGATCGACTTCATCGTGCTGAGCGGCAACAGCAGCCGCATCTGGCTGTTCCCAGTGGTGGGTGCGGTTTATGCGGTGGTTTATTACAGCATCTTCCGCTTCCTGATTGCCAAACTGGATCTGAAAACGCCAGGTCGTGAAGACTCTGCAAGCGAAACCACGGCTCAGGGCGGTTCAGAAATGTCTGCGTCTCTGGTTCAGGCTTTCGGCGGCAAAGACAACATCACCAACCTGGATGCCTGTATCACCCGTCTGCGTGTCAGCGTGGCTGATATTTCCAAAGTTGATCAGGCTGGCCTGAAAAAACTGGGTGCAGCCGGTGTGGTTGTGGCGGGTTCTGGTGTTCAGGCAATCTTTGGTACCAAGTCTGACAACCTGAAAACTGATATGGATGAGTACATGCGCAGCCATTAATGCTGAGCGGTACCTGTTCTGAGAAAGGAGGCTTCGGCCTCCTTTTTTCATGCCTGCGATTTAAGGCAGGCGCGCGCGCGGGCATACGCTGGCGCTTTCTGCGGCAATTAAGCAGCTAAAAGCGTAATCAGGTTGAAAGGAATGGAAATTCTGACCCATACTGCGTACATCGCTTTTTACTTTGTTAAGGACAGTTAAGATGGCCGAAGAGACAATTTTCAGCAAAATTATCCGCCGTGAAATTCCTGCCGATGTGGTTTATCAGGATGAACTGGTCACCGCGTTCCGCGACATTTCTCCTCAGGCACCCAGCCATATTCTGATTATCCCGAACGTGCTGATCCCGACCATGAATGATGTGGATGCCACGCACGAAGCAGCGCTTGGCCGCATGATGACCGTGGCGGCGAAAATTGCAGAGCAGGAAGGGATTGCTGAAAGCGGCTATCGCCTGATCGTGAACTGCAACCGTGACGGCGGGCAGGAGGTTTATCATATTCATATGCACCTGGTCGGTGGCCGCGCGCTGGGTCCATTGCTGTCACGTCAGTAAGGATAAAAAATGCGATTTTTGATGGCAATATTGCCGGTGCTTTTGTTGATAGGGTGCAGCAGTCGTCCGGGCATTGCGCTGAATAATCAACAAAAAGTGGTCATGGAATCGCCCGTGCTGACGGCGGGGATTATCCCCAGTTCGCCCTCTGTCGGTGAATCCGGTGGACAAAAGCAAGCCACCAGTACGCTCAATAACAACCAGCCGCACGCCGTGACGTTGCATTACCGTTTCTTCTGGTACGACAAGCAAGGGCTGGATTTACTGCCCGTTGCCGAACCCAGAACGGTCACCGTGCCTGCTAACAGCAGTCTGGAAGTCAGTTCCCTGAATGGTAATCTTGATGCGGACAGCGTGCGTCTTTACCTTTATCTCTAATGTTCTCGACGGAGTAGGTTGATGAAAAAGTATTTCCTCATTGTGGCAATGGCCGCATTGATCCTCGGTGGTTGTACATTGCCAAACCAGCAACAGCCACAGCAGCCGGAACAACCCCAGCAACCGCAGCAGCCTCAGCCGCCGGTGAATCCGCCGGTGCCAGAGCAACCGACCGTTCCTCCTGTTCCTCAGCCTCCTAAGTTTGCCAACATTGACTGGACAGCCACTGTTCAACCGATGCTGGCGAAAATGCTGAAAGCAGATGGCGTTCAGTCAGGCAGTGTTCTGCTGGTCGACAGTGTGAAAAACAGCACCAACGGCTCATTGCAAACCGCCAAAGCCACCGATGCTTTACGCACGGCGCTGGCGAACAACACGACCTTCCAGGTGATCCCGGCTGAACAGCTGGCTTCTGCCAAACAATCGCTGGGGTTATCGCCGGATGACAGCCTGGCGTCTGTCAGCAAGGCCATCGGTCTGGCCAATATCGTCAAAGCGCAGTACGTGCTCTACAGCACGGTGAGCGGCGATGTGAAATCACCGACCATGTCCATGCGTTTGATTACCGCGCCGAGCGGTGAAATTGTCTGGTCTGGCCGTGGCGCCGTTCAGAATTAACGCGCAATTACAGCAACTGATTGAACAGCATTATCCGGCGGTGAAAACCGCCGGTTTTCATTTGTCGCCGGTGGCCGGTCTGACGGGGGAGAGCTGGAAAATCAGCTCTCCTGCCGGTGATTTACTGGCGCGATATCAGTCACCTGATCGTCAGATTTCCGGAGCGGACAGACGCCGCGAACATCGTGTTTTGCGGCATATCACCCGGCATTATCCCGGCCCCTGTGTCAGACTTTATTCACCGCCGTGGTTGCTGGTGGACTGGATTAACGGCACACCGCTGACCGGGCAGGCTTTTGCCGCCACGGCCGGGCAGCAGGCGCTGAGTGAGAGTCTGGTGTTACTGCATCAGTTGCCTCTGTCGGGTTACCGGCTGAATTTACATCAGCAATTTGCCCGTTACTGGCAGCACGTGGACCGCCGTCGTCTGACGCCGCGCTGGTTGCGGTGGCATAAAAAGATGATGCGTACGCCGCCTCCCGCGCCGCTGCGGTTATCCCTGGTTCACATGGATATTCACGCCGGCAACGTGCTGGCAACGCCGCAGGGGCTGCGGCTGATTGACTGGGAATACGCCGCTGACGCCGATATCGCACTGGAGCTGGCTGCCATTATTCGGGGCAACGGCTGGGGTTCTGCTCAACAGCGCGCGTTTTTACAACGTTACGTGTCCGCGGGCGGTTATCGGGATTTAACGCTTTTACAGCAGCAGGTAAACCGCTGGTTACCCTGGGTGGATTACCTGATGCTGATGTGGTTTGAAGTGCGCTGGCAGCAAACCGGCGAGCTGAAATATTGTGAATGGGCGCAGCCGCTGCACCGCCAGCGTTGAACTGCGCCTGTGATGAATGCTGAATTGCTTATCTGAATTGATTGAAAAGGAGTGGCCATCTTGTTGGGACCTGTAATGCTGGATGTGGCTGGCTATGAGCTGGATGCCGAAGAACGTGAAATTTTGCAGCATCCGCTGGTTGGCGGTCTGATTTTATTTACCCGTAACTATCACGACGTCGAACAGTTGCATGAACTGATCCGTCAGATCCGTGCGGCATCGCACGACCGGCTGGTGCTGGCGGTGGATCAGGAAGGCGGCCGCGTGCAGCGTTTTCGTGACGGGTTCACCCGTCTGCCTGCCGCGCAATCTTTTGCCGCGCTGAATGCGCCGCATGAAGCGGGGCGGCTGGCGCAGGAAAGCGGCTGGCTGATGGCATCTGAAATGATTGCGATGGATATCGACATCAGCTTTGCACCGGTGCTGGATATCGGACATATCAGCGCCGCCATTGGTGAACGTTCCTTCCACGCAGAGCCGCAAAAAGCGCTGGAGATGGCGGAACGCTATATTCTCGGTATGCATTCTGCCGGTATGAAAACCACCGGCAAACATTTCCCGGGGCATGGCGCGGTCAGCGCTGACTCTCATAAAGAGACACCGCGTGACGATCGTCCGCTGGAAGAAATCCGCAAGCATGACATGGCGATTTTCCGTCAGCTCAACCAGCGTAAATTGCTGGATGCGGTCATGCCTGCGCACGTGATTTATACCCAGGCCGATCCACGACCGGCCAGCGGTTCGCCTTACTGGTTGCAGGAAATCTTGCGCAAGGAACTGAAGTTTGACGGCGTGATTTTCTCTGATGACATCTCGATGGAAGGCGCGGCCATCATGGGCACGTATCCGGAGCGGGCACAGGCTTCGCTGGATGCGGGCTGCGATATGATCCTTGCCTGTAACAACCGTCAGGGCGCGGTCAGCGTGCTCGATAACCTGTCGCCGGTCAACGCAGAGCGTGTTGCGCAGTTGTATCATCGCGGCCGGTACAGTGGAAAAGAGGCTCGTCAGGATTTGCTCAATTCAACCCGCTGGCAGCAGGCAAACCGTGACTTAACGGCGCTCGATGCCCGCTGGCAGGAACACAAACAGGCTGCCCGGTAACGGTTTCTGGACCGCAGAGGGTGTCAACGCACATTCAGGATGAGGTAAACGATGATTATCTATTTGCATGGTTTCGATTCAACCAGCCCCGGTAACCACGAGAAGGTTTTACAGCTTCAGTTTATTGACCCGGACGTGCGCTTTATCAGTTACAGCACGCTGCATCCACGCCATGACATGCAGCATCTGCTGAAAGAAGTCGATAAAGTGCTGCATGAAACGCAGGATCCGCACCCGCTGATTTGCGGCGTCGGCCTCGGGGGTTTCTGGGCGGAGCGCATTGGTTTCCTGTGCGGTATCCGCCAGGTGATGTTCAATCCGAATTTATCTCCGCAGGACAATATGGCCGGAAAGATTGATCGTCCCGAAGAGTATGAAGACATTGCCACCAAGTGCATCAGCGATTTTCGTGAGAAAAACCGCGACCGCTGTCTGGTGATTCTGTCCCGCGAAGACGGCGTGCTCGACAGCAGCAAGACGGCCGAGAAACTGCATCATTATTATCCTGTGGAATGGGACGAAAAACAGAGCCACAAATTCAAGGATATCTCGACGCATTTGCAGCGGATCAAAGCTTTCAAAACCATCGCCTGAAGATGTTTATATCCCGCTAAAACCACCGCCCCGCGCGGTGGTTTTTTTATGGGCGGCAGAAAGCATCCGGTGATGTTTTCATGCTAAACGCGCTAACTGCCTGATTTAAAAATGTCAAAATGCGTGCCATTTCATCAGGGCAATCAGACCAAATCATTTTAAATTGACCTACATCAATTTTGGTATGACCAAATCACCACGCATGATATCCTCCCACTCAGATACCGAATTAACTTAAGCAACCCTATGTAATATAAGGATTATTTTTTAACTCTTATATAACAAATGGTTCACATTTGAGGGGGTCATTTTGACATCACCAATGAAGAAAATTGTCATAATTGGCGGCGGCGCTGGCGGTCTGGAACTGGCGACCAGCCTCGGGCATAAGCTTGGCCGTAAAAAGAAAGCGGAGATCATTTTGGTCGACCGTAATCACAGCCACCTGTGGAAACCACTGTTGCACGAAGTGGCTACCGGCAGCCTGGATGATGGTGTTGATGCCCTGAGCTATCTGGCGCATGCACGTAACCACGGTTTCACGTTCCAGATTGGTTCACTGACCGATATCGACCGTGAAAATAAGACCATCAAGCTGGCTGAAATTTGCGACGAAAACGGCGAAATGCTGGTGCCTGTGCGTGATATCGCTTATGACCAGCTGGTCATGGCGCTGGGCAGCACCTCTAATGACTTCGGCACGCCGGGCGTGAAAGACCACTGCATCTTCCTGGACAACCCGCATCAGGCGCACCGTTTCCACAACGAAATGCTGAATTTGTTCCTCAAATTCTCAGCCAGCGCAGATAAGCAAAAGAAAGTGAACATTGCTATCGTCGGCGGCGGCGCGACCGGCGTTGAGCTGTCGGCTGAACTGCATAATGCGGTGAAACAGCTGCACAGCTACGGCTTTAAAGGGCTGGACAGCGAAGCGCTGAACGTCACGCTGGTCGAGGCCGGTGAACGTATTCTGCCGGCATTGCCACCGCGTATTTCTGCGGCGGCCCATCAGGAGCTGACCAAGCTGGGGGTGCGCGTTCTGACCCAAACGATGGTCACCAGTGCGGATAAAAACGGTCTTAACACCAAGTCTGGCGAATTCATTGATGCCGATCTGATGGTCTGGGCGGCGGGTATCAAAGCCCCTGATTTCATGAAAGACATCGCCGGGCTGGAAACCAACCGTATCAATCAGCTGGTGGTTGAGCCAACGCTGCAAACCACACGCGACCCTGACATTTATGCGATCGGTGATTGCGCATCCTGCCCGCAGCCCTCAGGTGGTTTTGTGCCGCCGCGCGCGCAGTCAGCGCATCAGATGGCATCACGTTGCTTTGCTAATATCATGGCGCAGCGCAAAGGTCAGAGCCTGAAACCTTATGTCTACAAAGATCATGGTTCACTGGTGTCTCTTTCCCGTTTCAGCACCGTCGGCAGCCTGATGGGCAACCTGATGCGTGGTTCGATGATGGTGGAAGGGCGTCTGGCGCGCCTGGTGTATGTATCGCTTTACCGTATGCACCAGATTGCGTTGCACGGTTACATCAAAACCGGCCTGATGATGCTGGTAGGCGGAATCAACCGGGTGATCCGCCCGCGTCTGAAACTGCACTGATTTTTTTGATCGTCCGCTGAATCGTTTCCTCACGGTTTGGACACTGAAAGCCTGCTTCCCGCAGGCTTTTTTATTGCTGACCAGAGGCTCCTGCCACCGAAAACTAGTTTGTCCGCTAAGAATGCTCTGAAACACCTCGTTACACCCGCATTTCTCTCACTTACAGACTTCGTCTTATTGTTCCTTAACCATTCCAGGTACAAACTTTAACAAGTTTACAGCCGGCGATTCACGCACGCCGAACCTCAGGATGTGAAGTTTTCCACTGAGGTATGTGTCCTGAGTCAGGCGCAATATGCGTGGTAACATTTTCGGAGGAAGTCCTGTGAACAAGTCAATGTTAGCTGGGGTCGGTATTGGTGTGGCTGCGGCATTAGGCATTGCCGGTGTGGCGAGCATGAATGTCTTTTCATCTGACCCGCAATACGCGCAGGTTGTCAGCGCGACGCCAATTAAAGAAACCATCAAAACGCCGCGTCAGGAATGCCGCAATGTCACCGTGACTCACCGTCGTCCTGTTCAGGATGAGCATCAGATAGCCGGCTCTGTGCTGGGCGCTGTCGCCGGTGGCGTTCTGGGGCATCAGTTTGGTGGCGGTCGTGGCCGTGATGTGGCGACAGTTGCCGGTGCGCTGGGCGGTGGCTATGCGGGTAACCGTGTACAGAGCAGCATGCAGGATAACGATACCTACAGCACGCAGCAGCAACGTTGTAAAACCGTCTACGACAAAGAAGACAAAATGCTCGGGTATGATGTGACCTATAAAATAGGCGATCAGCAGGGCAAAGTGCGTATGGACCACGATCCGGGCACACAAATCCCGCTGGATAAAAGCGGTCAGTTGCAGCTTACCCGTTCCTGATACCGGTAAGTGGCAAATAAAAGCCTGAGGCGCAAACCTCAGGCTTTTTTTATGTCTCTGGCGACGTGATCAGGCCGCAGTATCCGCTGCATTCAGGCCGTTTTTGTGTTTCACGATATCGGCCATGACGGCCAGCGCAATCTCAGCGGGAGTTTTGCTGCCAATGGACAAGCCGACGGGGGCATGAAGACGGGCGAAATCCTCAGCGGAAAAATCCGCAATGGTTTGCAGGCGTTCACGACGGCGAACGCTGTTGCGTTGTGAACCCATTGCGCCAATGTAAAACGCTGGTGTATTCACTGCCTCCATGAGCGTCAGGTCATCCATGCGCGGATCATGGGTCAGGGCGACTATCGCGGTATTGGCATGGCAACCCTGTAACTCGAGATACTTTGCCGGAAACTGTTTCTCAAGCCGGATCTCAGCTTTCAGCGCAGGCAGAAAATTTTCCAGCACTTCTTCACGGCATTCGCACACCACCACGTCAAAGCCCAGCGCACACGCAAAGTCTGCGCAGTAGATCGCGACGCTTGAAAGCCCGGCAATCAGCAAACGCGGTGGTGCCGCCAGGTGTAATCTGACGCAGTCACCGTCACGCATCACCTGGGTGGCGCTGTGATAGCCCGTGAGCGCCAGATGATCGCAGGCGGCGGGCAGGGTAAGTGATTTATCCAGCGCAAAATGCCCGGCCAGCGCCATCCCCATTTTTTGCAGATAATCCAGATTGCCCTGCGTTGCGGGCAGATATTCGATCAGCACATCCAGCGATCCGCCACACGGCAGGGCGACATCGGGGGTTAACCCGCCGTCACCGTAACGCACAATCTGGCTGGCCTGCTGATAGTCTCCGGCGGCAATGCGCCGTAAGAAATCCTCTTCGACACATCCGCCTGACAGCGAACCGCAATAGCGGCCATTGCTGGTCGCCGCCAGTAAGGCACCGGGCGCGCGCGGGGAGGAACCGTACGTCGTCAGAACAGTACACAACCACACCGGCTGATGCGTCAGCCATTCATGCGCCTGAGAAATTACCTGATTATCAAGATGCTGCATGCGGAGATCCGTTTGAAAAAAGCGCAGAAAGAGAAAGTTGTTCCGGCAAATCGATGTCGGTGATCACGGCGGGCGTTGTGACATCCAGGCGTAACAGCGGCTGGCTGCGGATAAGTTCCCTGGCATCATGGTCACCGTGCAGTTGTAAAAGGGCGTCCCGCATCTGGCGGGCAAAACCCACCGGATGTCCCGGCTGATTTTGCCAGTAAGGCCGAACCACGGGCTTCAGAGGCAGGGAAGCGGCCACGGCGGCAAAAATATCCGGCGTGACGAAAGGCATATCGGCAAGATGAACCAGCCACCCGTCCCAGTCTGGCGTATCGCGCACCCCGGCCGCGACTGAACCTCCGGTGCCGGCGCTCTGTGTCAGCGTGAAAGGCACCCCTTCACGCAGGCAACTTGCCTGAACCTGACTGTTTTCAGCACGCGTAACCACGCGCACCGGCAGCCCGCTGCTCAGCACCTGACGGAGGGTGAGGTCAAAAAGGGTGGCAGCATTTTGTGCTGTTTGGGTCAAAATTGCATTCAGCTTGTTACCTGTGCCTCCGGCGGCGATAAACCGGCTCCCCAGCCCTGCGGCGAGAAGAATAATACCTGCCATTTTCCTTGCATCCCTTTTGTACATTGTTTGCGCAACAGGATTAATTATCCCATTTTATTGCGCAAAATTGTGAACGAAATATTAAAAATGTGTATTACGTCATTACTTAGCGCAACATGACTGCCTATAATCGCCCGCGTTAAACGGTATTTTTAGAATTTATGACAAATTGTAAAAGCGCCGCACTATAAGAAAGACAATAAGAAGCAAGGAACTTTATGAGCAATTTCAACCCGTCCAGGCGGCGCTTTGTCAAAGGCGCTGTGATCGCTGGTGTCTCCGTTTATCTCGCGCCGCTGCACAGTCGTGCATACGCTGCGCTGTTTGAAGAAAAAATTCTGCAATCGCCACAATGGGACGCACAAAACAAACGCGTTCGTTTCCGCATTGACGGAAAGGCGAAAGTCATGGGGCAGAAGGTGTTTGCCCGCGATATCCGCGCGCAGGACATGCCGCACTGGCCGCAAAAACAGGCGCATGCCTTTATCCTTCGCGTGACCCAGGCCGACAAAATTTATGCCGGGTTAGATCTCTCTCTGCTGGGCGATGATTTGCAGCCTGATCAGCTGGTGACCGCCGACGTGCTGGCGCGTGACGGGCTGGCCTTCCCGGCATTCTATGGTGAAGACATGCTGCTGCCGGAAGGCAAAACCCCGGCTTATCTGGGGCAGGCGGTGGCGATTCTGGTGTATCAGGATTTCGCGAAATTCCGCTTCGCCAAAAACGCCCTCAAGTTCAAAGACAACGTGGTGCGCTACGGTGACAAGACCGGCCCGCTGGAAAGGGATCCCTGGGGAACCTTCCGCTTTGTGCGTGTAGGGGGCGAAACCGCCTTTGAAGACGATAAATTCTCCAGCCTGAAAGACATGCCGGTTTTCCCGGTCAGTATGCGCAAACATCTGCCGGTGTGGCCGGAAGGGCGCGAGGGCGGTAAGTTGGATGAACAGGGCATGTTCTACGCCGGGGAAATGGCCGATGAGCTCAACTCTCCGCCACAGGACTGGCTGGTGATGTCGCGCAAATTCACCACGCAATCCGTCGATACTTCCGCCCTCGAGCCGGATAATGCCAACGGCTGGTACGATGCGGCGACGCAAACGCTGCATATGGTGGTGCCAACCCAGTCGCCGCAGGAAGTGGCCGACGAAATGCCACGCATGATGGCGAAATCGCACCGCACGGTGAAAACGCTGATTATGCATCCCTGTTACACCGTCGGCTATGGCTCGAAAGATCACTACAACTTCCCGTATTACGGTGCCGTCGCGGCGATGTACGGCGACGGTTTGCCGGTGCGTCTGGCCAATGACCGCTTCGAGCAGTTCCAGTCTTCCCTTAAACGCCACGCGTTTGATATGAATTACGACATCGCGGTTAACCGTGAAACCGGCATGTTGCAGTCATTCCACGCGGCAATGACCGCAGACGGCGGCGGGCGCAGCAACTTTACGCCGTCGGTGGTGATGGTTGGCGCGACCGCTGCGCAGTCGATTTACTATTTCCCGAAAAGTGATCTTTCAGCCGTCGGGCTGGCGTCGCGCGCGCTGGACGCCGGTTCAGCGCGCGGCTACGGCACGCTGCAAAGCATGGCCGCCACCGAAATGATGATGGATGAACTGGCCGCCGAACTGAAACTGGATCCGATTGCGTTCCGTCTGCGCAACGTCCTGAAATCGGGCATGAAAAACACCCAGGGCGCCATTCCTGCGGGCGCAATTCGCGCGGATGAAGTGCTGGAAAAAGCCGCCGTTCACCCGTTATGGACGCAGCGCCAGAACCGCAAAGCCGAATACGAAAGCCAGAATCCGGGTAAACGTTATGGCGTCGGTTTTGGTTGCGTGCAGAAAGACTTCGGTACCGGCGCGGAAACCTCTTTCGCTCGCGTCGAACTCAGTGAAAAAGGCGAAATCAGCCTGTGGCACAGCGGCGCAGAAATGGGGACGGGGATGTCCACGTCGCAATCCGTGTTGTGCGCCGAATGGCTGGGGAAACCGGCTGAACAGGCGCATTTCTCAGTGACCGACTGGTCGGTATTGCCGGTGGAAACCAGCGGCGACCCGTACATTATGTCGCAGGAAGAGCAGGACAAACTGCAAACCAATCCGCGCTGGTCGCCGTCTTATTGCTCGCCGTCCAGCGCCAGTAACTCCGCCTATTATTTCTCCCACAGCACCCGCGAAGCCGCGCGTCTGATTTTCGACCAGGGGTTATGGCCTGCGGCGATGGCTATCTGGCAAACCGGTATCGGCGGCGGACAGGCCGCGCCGTACATCGTGCGCAAGGAAGATGCCCGCTGGGTTGAAGGCGGCCTGACCGCCAACGGCATGCAAATTCTCAGCCTCGAAACGCTGGCGAAAAAAGTCTACGAAATGAACGGCATGACCGGCGCGGCGGTACACGTTTTCAACCGCTGGCAATGGGCTGAAGCCGATTTCACACTGAACGCGGTGCGCCAGCGCATTCCGGTGGATGGCATGGCGGTGCGAAACGGTGCGGGCGAGTTCCGCACGCTGGCGCGTGACGCGGTGTATTATCCGCCGACGCAGCGTAACAACGCCTCCGTGACCTATTACAGCGCGGTCGGCACCCTGGCTGAAATCGCGGTGGACATTGCCACCGGCAAGGTCGAATTACTCACCCACCATTCCATTATGGAGTGCGGCAACCTGATCGTGCCTGAGCTGGTGTCCGGCCAGTTGCAGGGCGGGCTGGCGATGGGGATCGGCCACGCATTGCACGAGTATTTACCGCTGTACGAAGACGGACCGGGCAACGGAACCTGGAATTTCAACCGTTACCATTTGCCGCGCGCCAGCGATGTGGCGGTCTGGAAACAGACCAGCGACATCCTGCCTGCGCTGTCGGAAACCGATCCGCCGAAAGGCATGGCCGAAGTGGTGATGATCCCGGTCGTCGCCGCGCTGGTGAACGCCATCGCCCATGCCACCGGCCACCGTTTCCGTGATTTGCCCGTTCGTGCTGAAAATATTCGTGAGGTTTTACAATGAGCATCCCAACCAAGCCCTTAGAGCTGACCATTAACAATCAACATTACGGCCCGCTGGACGTACCTGAAGGCCTGATGATGATCGACTTCCTGCACGAATACGTCGCGCTGACCGGCTGCCGCCTCGGCTGCGGTCAGGGTATCTGCCATGCCTGCGTGGCTATTCTCGATCACGACAGCGGCACCAGCGAAGAGGTGCGTACCTGTATTACCGGCGCGCATTTTTTCAACGGTAAAAAAGTCCGTACCGTGGAAGGCCATGCCAAAACCGATGATAAGGGCGAGGTGACGCTGTCCCCGGTTCAGCAGGCGTTTCTGGAACATTACAGTTTCCAGTGTGGCTACTGCACACCCGGTTTTGTGAATGCCGCGACGCTGCTGCTTGAACGCCTGGAAAAACATCCGATTGCGCTCAATGAGCTGGAAGGTGCTATCAACGGTGCGCTGGAAAACCACATCTGCCGCTGTACCGGCTATGTGCGTTACTACGAAGCGGTGCGTGATGTTGTGCTGAAAACGCCGGGTCTGATCAGGGAGCACGCGTGATGAAAAAACGTCTTTTCCTCGCGCTGCTGGCGGTGATTATCATCGTTATTGCGGTGTTGTGGTGGCGGGAAAACCGCACGCTGGATGCACCGGTGCAGAAAGTGACGGCGGACACTGCGCAGATAGAACGTGGCCGCTATCTGGTGCAGGCGTCTGACTGTGCGGCGTGCCACACGGCCTCCGGCGGCGCACCGCTGGCGGGCGGTTATCCGCTGGAAACACCGTTCGGCAAAATCTTCGGCAGCAACCTGACGCCTTCTGCTGACGCCGGTATCGGCCGCTGGACTTCTGAGGATTTCTATCTGGCGCTGACTAAAGGCGTGGCGCCGGGCGGGCGTCATCTCTATCCGGCGATGCCTTACACCTCGTACAAAGGCGTGACCCGTCAGGATTCAGACGATATGTATGCGTTTCTGATGACGCGCCCGGTGGTGGATTTGCCGGTGCCGGAAAACGAAATGCCATTCCCGTTCAATCAGCGCATGGCGATGATTGGCTGGAATCTGTTGTTCCGCACGTCTGACCCGATGCCAGCCAGCTCGCAGGGGCATTCTGCCGACTGGCAGCGCGGGAAATACCTGACGGACGTGCTCGGCCACTGTGGCGAATGCCATACGCCGCGCGGCAAACTCGGCCAGATGGACACGGAGAATAACCTGAAGGGCGGGACACTCGGGCGCATCACCGCACCGGCGATCACCCCGGATGCACTGGCGCAGCGTGGCTGGAACCCGGTCGATCTGAGCCGTTTTCTTGCCACCGGTTTTGCACCCCAGGGCTCAGCGTTTGATGAGATGCACAAGGTTATTGATCTCAGCACCCGTCATCTGACTGAAGAAGATCATCGCGCAATTGTCACCTATTTACTGGGCGACAAGCCGCCCGCAGCGGTACCGGTGAGCATCGCGCAGGGCGGCAATGACGCTGGCCGGATCACTTATCTCGACCAGTGTTCCGGTTGCCATATGGCCGACGGCGCAGGCAAACCGCATGTTGCGGTGGCGATGCAAAACAACGCCACTTTGCGCCAGCCGGATGGTCGCAACCTGATCGTTTCGGTGCTCGACGGTTTACCGGCGCAGGAATTCCCGAACGGTGAAAGCATGCAGTCCATGCCAGGTTTTGCTGACCGACTGAACGACGCGCAAATCGCTGAAATGGTGAATTACCTGCGTGTGACCTTCGGCGGCCTGCCGGGAGATATCACGCCGGAACAGGTGAAAGCCCTGCGTAAGCCATAGCGGTTAACCTGAAGGCATAAAAAAGCCCGGTGAATGATATGTTCACCGGGTTTTTTTTAATCACCAGACCCTCAGATCACATGCTCAGCGAATTCTCCGAGCATCTCGCTGACAAACTTCAGCCGTTTTGGCCGGTCAGTCAGATCCAGCATAAACTTCAGTTTGGTCGGGCCGTCGAGACGATACACCTGCGGCTGCTTTTGCAGCAGGCCAATCAGGTGGCCCGGATCGACACGGTTTTTATCGCCAAACTCAATGAAGCCGCCGCGCTCATTGCCTTCAATGCGTTTGATGCCCAGATCTTTCGCCTTTAAACGCAGTATGGCGATTTGAATCAGATTGCGCGCACCGTCCGGCAGGGAGCCGAAACGGTCGATAAGTTCGACACGCAGCTCATCCAGTTCACTTTCATTGCGCGCACTGGCGATACGTTTATACAACGACAATCGCGTATTGACGTCAGGAATGAATTCTTCCGGCAACAGGGCAGGCATGCGCATCTCGACCTCAGTCTGACTGGTGGTCAGATCCTCAAGCGAAGGTTCGCGGCCTTCTTTCAGCGCTTCCACGGCGTTTTCCAGCAATTCCATGTACAGCGTGAAACCGATGCTGGTCATCTGTCCGCTCTGGCCTTCGCCGAGCAATTCGCCTGCGCCACGAATTTCCAGATCGTGCGTTGCCAGCGCAAAACCTGCACCGAGATCTTCCAGTGAGGCGATCGCTTCGAGGCGTTTGTGTGCATCAACAGACATGGCTTTCGGCGGCGGGGTCAGCAGATAGGCATACGCCTGATGGTGCGAACGCCCGACACGGCCACGCAGCTGGTGAAGCTGCGCCAGACCAAAGTGATCGGCACGTTCAATAATGATGGTGTTCGCCGTCGGGATGTCGATGCCGGTTTCGATGATCGTGGTGCACACCAGCACGTTGAAACGCTGATGGTGGAAATCATTCATCACCCGTTCGAGGTCGCGTTCCCGCATCTGACCGTGACCAATGGCGATACGCGCCTCCGGCACCAGTTCCGCCAGGCGCTCAGTGGCTTTCTCAATATTTTCGACATCATTAAATAAGTAATACACCTGCCCGCCGCGCAGAATTTCACGCAGGATAGCCTCGCGGATCACCAGGCTGTCGTATTCGCGGACGAAGGTTTTCACCGCCATACGGCGCGCTGGCGGGGTGGCGATAATCGACAGATCACGCATGCCGCTCATCGCCATATTCAGCGTGCGCGGGATAGGTGTGGCGGTCAGGGTCAGAATATCAACGTCAGCGCGCATCGCTTTGATACGCTCTTTGTGGCGTACCCCGAAACGGTGCTCTTCATCGACAATCAGCAGGCCGAGATCTTTCCAGCGCAGGTCGCTTTGCAGCAGTTTGTGCGTGCCGATAATAATATCCACTTTGCCTTCCACGGCTTCTTCGATCACCGCCTGCTGCTCTTTGGCGCTGCGGAAACGGGACATCATTTCGATACGCACCGGCCAGCTGGCAAAGCGGTCGCGGAAGTTGTCAAAGTGCTGCTGCGCCAGCAGCGTAGTCGGCACCAGCACCGCCACCTGCTTGTTGTTGGCGACGGCGAGGAAGGCCGCGCGCATCGCCACTTCGGTTTTGCCGAAACCGACGTCGCCGCAGACCAGACGATCCATCGCCAGCGGCTGTGTCATGTCGGTCAGTACGGCATTGATGGCCTGTGCCTGATCCGGCGTGGTTTCAAACGGGAAGGCCTGGCAGAACAGCTGATACTGTTCTTTGTCGTGTTTGAAGGCGAAACCGGTTTTGGCTTCGCGCTGGGCGTAAATATCCAGCAACTCGGCGGCCACGTCGCGCACCTTCTCGGCGGCTTTTTGCCGCGCTTTTGACCAGGCTTCGCCCCCGAGTTTGTGCAGCGGCGCGCTGTCATCGGCACCGCCCGCATAACGGCTGATGAGATGCAGGGACGACACCGGCACATAGAGTTTATCTTCACCCGCATAGGTCAGGATCAGGTACTCGGCTTTGATGCCACCGGCCTCGAGCGTGGTCAGACCCAGATAACGGCCCACGCCGTGTTCGACATGCACCACCGGCTGACCGGGGCGCAGTTCCGCGAGATTGCGGATAAGCGTGTCAGTGTTGATGGTGCGGCGGCTGTCCTGACGACGGCGCGCCACGCGCTCGCCGAGCAGATCGCTCTCACAAATCAGCGCCAGCTGTTTATCGGCATCCAGAAAACCGCGTTCGCAGGCGCCAATCATAATGTAACGACCGGCCGTTTCAGCTTCTTCAATACGGGTGATGAGCTGCGGCATCAGTTTGATGCGCGCCAGTAAATCCTGCAGCGTTTCCCGGCGGCCTTCACTTTCCACTGAGAAAACCAGACTGCCGGCAAAGGATTCATTAAAGCGGCGCAGGTTATCCATGGGCGCTTTATTTTGCGGCTGAACAGATAAATCCGGCAGCTTTTCATAACTGAGATTGGTGTTCGCGGCTTTTTTCGGCAGCGAATCGGTACGCAGCTGAACGCGCGGCCAGGCTTTGAGTTCAGCGAACAGGGTATCCACGCGCAGCCACAGGTTTTCAGGCTCGAGCAGCGGACGCATCGGATCCACCCGGCGGTTTTCGTAACGCTGGTTGGCGTCCTGCCAGAAACGCTCGGCAGCAACGTCAAGATCGCCGGTATTAAGCACCAGCGTATTTTTCGGAAGATAGCTGAATAAGGTGGTCAGCGGCTGGCTGAAAAACAGCGGCTGCCAGTATTCAATCCCGGCCGGGAACGTGCCTTTACTGACCTGCTGATACACGTGTTCGGCATCGCGGCGCACTTCGAACTTCTCGCGCCACTGGCTGCGGAACAGTTCAATGGCATTTTTATCGGTCGGGAATTCATGCGCGGGCAACAAATTGATGTGATCAACTTCGCTCAGCGTGCGCTGTGTATCGACGTCAAACGTGCGCAGACTGTCGATTTCATCGTCGAAGAAATCGATGCGGAAAGGCTCATCGCTGCCCATCGGATAGAGGTCGAGCAGGGCGCCACGGGTGGCAAACTCACCGTGCTCCATCACCTGATCGACGCTGCGGTAACCCGCCTGTTCCAGCTGTGAACGCAGTTTATCGCGTGACAGTTGCTGGCCTTTCTTCATCACCAGCGCGTGGCCGTGCAAAAACTCGTGCGGGCAGACGCGCTGCATCAACGTATTCACCGGCAAAATAATGATGCCGCGTTCCATGGTTGGAAGCTGATAAAGGCTGGAAAGGCGTGAAGAGATGATTTCCTGATGTGGCGAGAAACTGTCGTAGGGCAGGGTTTCCCAGTCCGAAATGCTCAGCACTTTATGATCGGTAAACTGTTGAATTTCATCGCGCAGACGCAGGGCATTTTGCATGTCCGGTGCAATCAGCATGATCGGGCCCGCGTGGCGTTCACTGATTTGGGCGCATTCCAGGGCACAAGCGGAGCCGGTCAGTTGCCCTAAAAGGCGGGTGTCACCGGGGCGTTCAGGCAATGAATAACGATAATCTTGAGACATAGGCTATTTTGCGTTCTCGTTTGGCGGCAGCAGGGGGCCAATTAGCAGACCGTATCTTGCGATGCGCATACAATCGGGGTCAACCCGGCTCTGCAATAAAAAAGGACAAAAGAGCCCCGGGATTAAACCGATTACTTTGGGTTAATGGTTCCATAAAGCGGTGCTAGCCTTTATTATCCTTCATCACTTTAGTCTGCGCCATGCACTTATTTGCGGCCAAACACTTAAAACGGAAGTCATGTATCAACCTGTCGCGTTATTCATAGGCCTGCGCTACATGCGCGGGCGTGGTTCGGACCGCTTTGGGCGGTTTGTCTCCTGGCTGTCCACCATTGGCATTACCCTCGGGGTGATGGCGCTGGTCACGGTGCTGTCGGTCATGAACGGTTTTGAGAAGGATCTGGAAGGAAATATTCTGGGTCTGATGCCTCAGGCGTTGGTGACCACACCGGCCGGATCGCTGGATCCTCAAAAAATTACCCATCAACAGATAACGGCGCTGAAAAGTGTCAACCGCGCTGTGCCTCTGACCACCGGTGACGTGGTGCTGCAAAGCCCCGGCAGCGTGGCCGTGGGTGTCATGCTCGGTGTCGATCCGACACAGCAGGATCCGCTGGCGAAATATATGATTGGCGTTGCCCAGCAGGAGCTGCAACCCGGTAAATACAACGTCATTCTGGGCGATCAGCTCGCGCAACAGCTTAAAGTACGTCGTGGCGATAAGCTGCGTCTGATGGTGACCAGCGTCAGCCAGTTCACGCCGGTCGGGCGTGTGCCAAGTCAGCGTTTGTTTACCGTGATTGGCACGTTCTCAGCGAACAGCGAAGTCGATGGTTATCAGATGCTGGTCAATATCCAGGATGCTTCACGTCTGATGCTCTATCCGAAAGGCAACGTGACCGGCTGGCGTTTATTCCTTGATAAACCGCTGGATGTCGACAGCCTGAGCGTTCAGAAGCTGCCGGAAGGCACCAGCTGGAAAGACTGGCGTGAGCGTCGGGGTGAGCTGTTCCAGGCCGTGCGCATGGAAAAAAATATGATGGGGCTGCTACTTAGCCTGATCGTGGCGGTTGCCGCGTTCAACATCATTACCTCGCTGGGTTTACTGGTGATGGAAAAACAAGGCGAAGTGGCGATTCTGCAAACGCAGGGGCTAAGCCGCCGTCAGATCATGGCCGTATTTATGGTGCAGGGCGCCAGTGCCGGTGTGATCGGCGCGCTGCTCGGTGCCATACTGGGCGTGGTGCTCGCGACCCAGCTCAATACAATTATGCCGGCTATCGGGCTGATGCTTGATGGCGCGTCGCTGCCGGTCGATATTGAACCGGTTCAGGTCGTGGTTATCGCGCTGTCCGCCATGATCATTGCTTTATTATCTACGCTGTATCCTTCCTGGCGCGCTGCTGCCACCCACCCCGCAGAGGCTTTACGTTATGAGTAATTCTTTATTATTGCAGTGTGACAACCTCTGTAAGACTTATCAGGAAGGCAAACTGCGCACCGACGTGTTGCGTGACGTGACATTCGCCATGCAGCCGGGCGAAATGATGGCGATCGTTGGCACCTCAGGTTCCGGTAAAAGTACGTTGTTGCATTTGCTGGGGGGGCTGGACTCACCGACCTCCGGCGAAGTCATTTTTAAAGGCCAGTCGCTGAATTCGATGTCTTCTTCCGCGAAATCAGAACTGCGCAACCGCGAGCTCGGCTTTATCTATCAGTTCCACCATTTGCTGCCTGATTTCACCGCGCTGGAAAACGTCGCGATGCCGCTTTTGATCGGTAAAAAGAAATCCGCTGAAGTGCAGGAACGTGCGATGGCGATGCTTGAAGCGGTCGGGCTGCAACACCGCAGCCATCACCGTCCTTCCGAGCTTTCCGGCGGCGAGCGTCAGCGTGTGGCGATCGCCCGTGCGCTGGTTAATAATCCTTCACTGGTGCTGGCCGACGAACCGACCGGTAACCTGGATCAGCGTAATGCCGACAGTATCTTTGAATTGCTGGGCGAACTGAACGTGCGTCAGGGCACCGCGTTTCTGGTGGTCACGCATGCTCTGGAACTGGCGAACCGCCTGACGCGTCAGCTCGAAATGCGCGACGGCAGGTTGCAGCAGGATTCGATGTTGCTGGGAGCGAAGTAATGTCAGGCATTCCGTTTTCCTTACTGATCGGCCTGCGGTTCAGCCGTGGCCGCCGTCGCAGCGGCATGGTGTCGCTGATTTCGGTGATTTCGACCTTAGGTATCGCGCTGGGTGTGGCGGTGTTAATCGTCGGTCTGAGTGCGATGAACGGCTTCGAGCGCGAACTGAAAGATCGCGTGCTGGCGGTGGTGCCTCACGGTGAAATTCGTCCGGTGAATCAGCCTTTCAATGACTGGCAGGGCGTGCTGGAACGTGTTGAAAAAGTGCCGGGCATTGTGGCCGCTGCGCCGTATATCCAGTTCAACGGTCTGATCGAACACGGTGCAAAACTGCGCGCGATTCAGCTCAAAGGCGTGGATCCGCAGAGTGAACCCCGCGTAAGCGCCGCGCCGAAGTTTGTGCAAAACAATGCATGGCAGAATTTTAAAGCCGGGGAGCAACAGCTGATCCTCGGTAAAGGCGTTGCCGATGCGGTCGGTGTGAAGCAGGGCGACTGGGTGACGGTGATGATCCCAAACAGCGATCCTGAAATGAAGCTGTTGCAGCCAAAACGGATCCGTTTGCAGGTCACCGGCATTTTGCAACTCAGCGGCCAGCTTGATCACAGCCTCGGCATGGTGCCACTGGCGGATGCGCAGCAATATCAGGATATGGGTACCAGCGTCACCGGTATCGATATCAAAGTGAACGATGTTTTCGCCGCGCAAAAACTGGTGCACGACGCCGGTGAAGTGACGCAGGCGTATGTTTACATCAGCAGCTGGGTGGGCACTTACGGCTATATGTACCGCGATATCCAGATGGTGCGCGCGATTATGTATATGGCGATGGTGCTGGTGATTGGCGTAGCCTGTTTTAATATCGTTTCGACGCTGGTGATGGCGGTGAAAGATAAAAGCAGTGATATTGCGATTTTGCGCACACTGGGCGCGAAAGACGGGCTTATCCGCGCCGTCTTCATCTGGTACGGTTTACTGGCCGGGCTGGTCGGCAGCATAGCCGGGGTAGTGATCGGCGTGATCGCCGCGTTCCAGCTGACCAATATCATTAACGCGCTGCAAAAGCTTACCGGACATCAGTTCCTGTCGGGCGACATTTATTTCATCGACTTCCTGCCATCGGAAGTTCACTGGACTGACGTGGCGGGCGTAATGTTTACCGCACTGGTGCTGAGTTTGCTGGCCAGCTGGTATCCTGCGCGCCGTGCAAGCCGTATCGATCCGGCCCGGGTACTCAGTGGCGGTCAGTGATCACATTGTTAAAAACAGCCTTTATGTTCAGACACAGAGAGTAAGGAGCACTTCATGCGCACACGTCATCGTCTGTGTCGGTTTCGCAAAAATAAACGTATCCGGCATCAGCGGTTCCGGTCGAACATTTTCCACCGTGATTCAATGGCCGCCGCGTCATTGAAGAAACCGTTCGTGGTGGTGCTCACCGGCGCGGGGATTTCCGCCGAGTCCGGCATCCGGACTTTCCGTGCTGCCGATGGCTTATGGGAAGAACATCGCGTGGAAGATGTGGCGACGCCGGAAGGTTATCGCCGCGACCCTGAGCTGGTGCAGCGTTTTTACAATGAACGCCGCCGCCAGTTGCAGCAGGACGATCTCAAACCTAATGCCGCACACTACGCGCTGGCCACGCTGGAAGAAGCGCTCGGTGACAATTTCCTGCTGGTTACGCAGAACATCGACAATCTGCATGAGCGCGCAGGCAGTTCACGCGTACTGCACATGCATGGCGAATTGCTGAAAGTGCGCTGCACGCAGTCAGGACAAATTCTGGACTGGCCGGGTGATCTGAGCGTTGACGATCGCTGTCATTGCTGCCAGTTCCCGGCTCCGCTGCGCCCGCATATTGTGTGGTTTGGCGAAATGCCCCTGGGTATGGATAACATCTACGATGCGCTGGCAAAGGCGGATTTCTTCGTGGCGATTGGCACCTCCGGCCATGTTTATCCGGCGGCGGGATTTGTTCATGAAGCACGCATCGGCGGCGCCTGTGCGGTAGAACTCAACCTCGAACCCAGTCAGGTTGAAAGCGAATTTGATATGAAACACTATGGGCTGGCGAGCGAAGTGGTGCCTGAATTCGTGCATAAATTCCTGACGAAGAAAGATGAAGCCTGGTCATAGCCGGGCTTTTTAACGATACATCCCAAAAATTGCGCCTGATCCTAAGAGTTCTTTGCGTAAACTTGGTGAAAAATGACCTGACGCAATATTCACGGTATTCATGCTGCGCATAATAAAATACAGCCGCCAGAGGATACCCAAATGGATAAGTTGCTTGACCGTTTTCTTCACTATGTTTCTTTCGATACCCAATCAAAGCCCAATGTAAAACATACGCCGAGTACTGACGGACAGCTTAAGCTGGCGCAGGCGTTGCGTAATGAACTGATGGCGCTGGGCTTTTCACAGGTAACGCTCAGTGATAAAGGCTGCGTCATGGCTACGGTGCCGGGCAATGTGGCCTGGAAAGTGCCGGTTATCGGTTTTATTTCCCACCTTGATACCGCCCCCGATTTCACCGCCAAACACGTCAATCCGCAGGTAGTCGAAAACTACCGTGGTGGCGATATTGCGCTGGGTAACGGTGATGAAGTGCTTTCTCCGGTAATGTTCCCGGTGCTGCATCAATTACTGGGCCAGACGCTCATCACCACAGACGGCAAAACGTTGCTCGGTTCTGATGATAAATCGGGTATCGCCGAAATCATTACCGCGATGGTGCGTCTGCAAAACAGCAATGTGCCGCACGGGCCAATCCGCATTGCTTTTACGCCGGATGAAGAAATCGGCAAAGGCGCACAAAGCTTTGATATTCCCGCTTTTGGCGCTGAATGGGCTTATACCGTTGACGGTGGCGGAGTGGGGGAACTGGAGTTCGAGAACTTCAATGCTGCCTCAGCGACCATTAAAATCGTCGGTAATAATGTTCATCCCGGCAGTGCGAAAGGCGTGATGGTGAACGCACTCTCTCTCGCCACCCGCTTCCACAGCGAATTACCCGCCGATGAAACCCCGGAACAGACTGAAGGTTATGAAGGTTTCTATCACCTGACCACCATTAAGGGCAACGTTGAACGCGCGGAAATGCATTACATCATCCGTGACTTCGACAAAGTGACATTCGAAGCCCGTAAGCAAAAGATTATTGATATCGCGCATCTGGTCGGCAAAGGCCTGCACCGGGATTGCTATATTGAAGTGACGCTCGACGATCACTATTACAATATGCGCGATAAAGTGGCCCAGCATCCGCACATTATTGCGCTGGCGCAACAGGCAATGAAGGATTGTGATATAGAACCGATCATGAAGCCCATTCGAGGCGGTACGGATGGCGCACAACTTTCTTTCCGGGGTTTACCTTGCCCGAATATTTTTACCGGCGGCTATAACTTCCACGGTAAACATGAATTTGTCACGCTGGAAGGAATGGAAAAAGCGGTATCAGTGATTATGCGTATTGCAGAGCTCACAGCAGAGAAATCGAGATAAGTTGATTAAACACCTCCGAATTTATTATTAAACCCGGAGGTGTTTATTACATGACGCGCAGAGATTACTTACAGTTTATCTGAATATCAATGATAACCCACATCAATATCAATAATACCTCTATTCATTAATGACATTATATTTACGCCTCCATCAATGCCATAATTTTGGCAGATTAATCATGGAGAGATAGCGTGGAAACAGCACCGACAGCACGAACAGTAGCCAGATTGCAGACAGTAGAAGGGATCAGAGAGTTTGTTAAGCAAAGAACGGCTTTCGCCGATTTCAGTCAGGGAATTAACGCATGGGTATTTATCTGGTATCCCGGAGACGGGAATATTGGTCATGCGGCCATGTTTATTGGCCCGATTGCTCATGAAAGCACTTATGTCAGCTGGTGGCCACGGTTCGAAGACGACAAAATTCTTTTCAGGAAATACCCTGCCAGACCCTCTGAGGGGTATGAAATAGACTGCGAAAGAGAAGCCTGTGATCCGGATGTCATTTATGGTATCAGATCGCTGGATGAAGTAGCGATGAAACGGACATGGCATGACATTTGTTACTCCAAAGACTCGCCATCCTTCAGAACATTATCAAAAAATTGTGCAAATATAGTGGGGAGGATATTAAAAGCCGGTTTAATTAATTCCCCTCTCAGGCATAAAGTGTTTGGGGTAATGGACGGTGACTTTTACGTCTCAACGCCTAAGCGTATTGCTGTAATTTGTAATCTCTTACGAGATAATAATAAGGCTGTAAAAATAAGAATGTCAGCGAAAACCCGAAATTTAAACCCCTTTAAAACGGTATTTCGTTTGCGCTAGTTTTTTATAAACAAGAAAAATAAATAAGAACGGAATAATTAATAACGGAAAAAATAAGGGCATCAGAATGCCCTTATTTTTTTATCAATATCAGTCGTTGAAATACCAGTAGCCGCTGTTCACCAGTGCAGACAACAGGGCGAGGAACGACGGATCGTCAAGCGCATCACCGAGCATTTCACGGGTCACCGTCTTGTGGCGCGCCATGGCGTCAACGGCGGCGGTTTGTTCAGACGTCATCGCTTCGCCATTCACGTAACACACATCCCCTACGCGCAGTACGCGTAAACCACCGACGCGTTCAAGCGTTTCGCCCGACGACATGAGTTCATAGATTTCACCCGCCTGATACGGTGGTTCCGGCGGAGCCAGATCCAGTTCATGACGTGACTGTGAGATGAACTCGCCAAACCAGCTGTTGAAATGCTCAGGGTTGTTGATCAGTTCGAGCATCATGCCGCGCAGCTTATCCAGCTCGTCAGGCTGGACTTCAGCCGGATGTTCGCGCTCAACCAGATCCGGATCGGTATAACGATGGCTTCCCAGTTCACGGGAAAGGACATGATCGGCAAATCCGCTGATCATTTCGCGGGTGTTCGGCGCGCGGAAACCCACTGAATAATTGAGGGAGTTCTCCAGCGAATAGCCGTCGTGCGGGAAGCCCGGCGGAATGTAGACGATATCGCCAGGTTCCAGTTCTTCGTCGATAATGGCTTCAAACGGCTCAACCTGAAGTAAATCCGGATGCGGACAGTGTTGTTTCATGGCGATTTTTTCGCCCACGCGCCAGCGACGGCGGCCGGTGCCCTGAATGATAAACACGTCATATTGATCAAGGTGCGGGCCTACGCCACCGCCGGGCACCGAGAAAGAAATCATCAAATCGTCCATGCGCCAGTCAGGAATATGACGGAAAGGCGTCATCAGATGTGAGGAGGGCTCATGCCAGTGATCGACGGCCTGAACCAGTACCGACCAGCCGTTTTCGCCCAGATGATCATAGCTCTCAAATGGCCCGTGGCTGACGTTCCAGCGCCCGTCCTGATTGCTGACCAAACGGCTGTCGACTTCACTTTCCATTGCCAGACCGGCCAGTTCATCCGGAGAAATCGGATCGACGAAATTTTTGAAACCGCGCTTTAACACGACAGGACGTTTTTGCCAGTAACGTTGCAGGAAATCGTTCCAGTCCAGGTCTAGTTTGTAATCCATTTTTTTTCCAAAAGAAGGTGGGTCTGTAAAGGATTATAACGGAAGGTGTTGCGGCTGCGTTGGGCAATTGCCAGCAAATTTCGTACTCCGGTGAATAAAGCACCGAAATTTGCCGGAGATTGCACCCGTCGTCGGTTATTCGAGTTCAATGCCTTGCTGTAAACCAAAGCAAACCCGCATGCTGGCCCCGCCGAGCGGGCTGTCGCCAATGATAATTTGGCCGTCGTATTGCTCGATGATGTCGTTCGCCAGAGAAAGTCCCAGCCCTTGCCCCGGACGCAGGGTATCGGCGCGCTGCCCGCGCTGGAAAATCACTTCACGTTTGCTGACCGGAATGCCCGGGCCGTCATCTTCAATCAGGATCACCAGCTGGTTTTCGGTGTGCACCGCACTGATTTCCACAAACTCCAGGCAGTATTTACAGGCGTTATCAATGACGTTACCCATCACTTCCATAAAGTCGTTCTTTTCGCCGACGAAGGTGATTTCCGGCGAGATATCGACGGTGATCACCACCCCTTTACGCTGATAAACCTTGTTCAGCGCTGAACACAAACCGTCGAGGATCGCAGGCACCGAATGCACTTCGCGGATCAGTAGATTTTGCTCCGAGCGCAGGGTGGCCCGGTGCAGGTAATAGCCAATCTGCTGAGAGATGCGGCTGATTTGCTCGAGCATCACCGGCTCAGCTTCTTCGATGGTCATCTGTTTGCCGTTGCGCAGGGCGCGCAGGGTGGACTGCAACACCGCCAGCGGCGTTTTCAGGCTGTGAGTCAGGTCTGCCAGCGTGGTGCGATAGCGATCGTAGCGCCCACGTTCGCCGTGCAACAGGATATTCAGATTGCGCACCAGCCCGAGCAGCTCACGCGGCGGATTTTCATCCAGCGATTCGCGCTCATGGGTTTCCAGTTCGGCGACCTGATGGATCACTTCTTTGATGGGCCGCAGGCTCCAGTACGCCGCCAGCCACAGCAGCGGCACCACCAGCAACAGATTGGCCAGCAGCACATAACTGAACCATTCCCAGACCAGATCGGAACGCTGTAACTCTTGCGGGATCGTATCGACGACCACGATGTTCAGTGCCGGCAGGCGCGCGGTGGCATTGTAGGTATTCACCGCGATGGAGTGCGTCATGGCGTTGGCATCGGTGTCGTCGTAATCTTTCAGCTTGTCCTGCGCCTGCGGATTATTCCCTAACACTTCGCTGCTGATTTGCGTGTCGGTATCCAGCTCATAAAAACCCGGTTTATTCATCCAGGCCTTGTTGATCTGAGCTTCCAGTTCCGGGATGCGGCGTTCCGCCCACAGCAATTTACCGTCGGCGTCGTAAATAAACACCAGCGTGGGCGTATTAAGGTCCAGATCGGGCGGAACATTGATGGAGAGTTTGCCTTCGCGCCATTGCGCCAGGCTAAAGAAGAGATTGCTCTCACCGCGCAGCAGGCGATAGGCCGTTTTATCGAAACTCACCATGTAGCCAACCACTGCCACCAGCCCGTAGGCCAGCGAAAGCGCGAGCACAACGGCGGCCGTCGCCATCATAAAACGCACGCGCAGGGAGAAGGGTTTTTTAGTACGTCCTTTCATGACGCGTCCTTACGTAGTGAGGCATCAGGCGGTAGTAAACCACGTCGTTATGCGCGGATGTCGAAACGATAACCCTGGCCGCGTACCGTGGTGATCACATCTTCCGGGTGCTCTGCCTGCAGTTTTTTGCGCAGGCGCCCCATCAGGACATCCACGGTATGGCTTTCGCGCAGTTCTGCGTCCGGGTAGAGCTGAAGCATCAGTGAGTCTTTGCTGACCACTTTTCCGGCGTTGCGGATCAGCGTTTCGATGATGGTGTATTCGAAAGCGGTCAGTTTAATGGGATTTTCGTTAACGGTCAGTTCACGGCGGGATAAATCAATCTGGAACGGATGCAGGGTAATGACCTGTGATGCCAGGCCGCTGTTGCGGCGCATCAGCGCCTGCATACGTGCCAGGACTTCTTCCAGATGGAAAGGTTTGGTGACGTAATCGTCAGCACCGGCTTCCAGCACCGCGACTTTATCCTGCCAGCTTTCGCGGGCGGTCAGCACCAGAATCGGCAAATTTGCCTGGTGACTGCGCCAGCGGCGGATCAGGCTCAGGCCGTCTTCGCCCGGCAAACCGAGATCGACAATCGCGATATCCGGTGCATGTTCATGCAAAAAATAATCGGCTTCTTTGGCGTCTTCAGCGGCATCAACCTGATGCCCCATCTCTCTCATCTGAACTGAAAGGTGATGGCGCAACAGTGCGTTATCTTCAATGACTAAAATTCGCATGGTAATTCCTTATCCTTGTGGCGCGTAAGGCAACAGAAACATTCTTAGTGTAATTGTAAATGATTCAGAAACATTTTAATCAACCTCACATCAACGCCGTGACCGGCAATCTAAACAAAACCTAAACCAATTATAAACGGGCTTGCCGGGCAGAAGCATAAAATGTGAGATCGATCGCTGTTAAATATCAAAGGTACTATTAAGGTATTTCAAAGGTATCTTGAATGCCTGACTCTTTCCGTCGCTTTGGGTGCGTATCGCACCGCGCGGGCTCCTCATTCAGCAAGGATATAATAATGAAACGTACCCATCTGAAGCTGTCCGTTATGATGTTTATCGAGTGGTTTATCTGGGGAGCTTGGTTTGTGCCTCTCTGGCAATACCTCAATAAGCTGGGTTTTACTCCCTCCGAGATCGCCTGGTCTTACAGCAGCACCGCCATAGCCGCCATTCTCTCGCCGGTGCTGGTGGGCGTGATTGCTGACCGCTACTTCGCCGCGCAAAAAGTGCTTGGCTGGCTGCTGCTGGCCGGTGCTGTGCTGATGGCATTTATCGCGCTGCAAACCGAATTCTCCACGTTCTTTCCGCTGCTGGTGGTTTACGCCATCACCTATATGCCAACGGTGGCGCTGACCAACAGCATTGCGTTCGCCAACATCAATGACACCGAGAAGGATTTCCCGCGCATCCGCGTCCTTGGCACGCTGGGCTGGATTGCTTCCGGGCTGGTGATCGGTTTTGTGCTGCCGCCGCTGCTTGGCATGAACAACATTTCTGATACCGGGTTGCCGCTGTGGATCACGGCTATTGCCTCGCTGGTGCTTGGCGTTTACAGCTTCTGGCTGCCGGAGACACCGGCAAAAGGCAAAGGGCCGGTGGATATCAAAGCGCTGCTCGGCCTGAATGCGCTGGGCTTGCTGAAAGACCGCTCCTTCGCGATTTTCGCGCTGTGCTCATTTCTGTTTTGTATGCCGCTGGCGTTTTACTACCAGTTTGCCAACGGTTACCTGACGCAGGTGGGTTTGCCCAACGCAACCGGCTGGATGACCCTCGGCCAGGTGTCTGAAATCTTCGCCATGCTGGCATTACCGTTCCTGCTCAAACGCTACGGTATTAAAAAAGTGCTGATGCTGGGCTTTGTCACAGCGGCAATCCGCTACGTATTCTTTATCTATGGCGGCACGGCGGATGTCTGGGCTTACAGCATGCTGTTCCTCGGCATTCTGTTGCACGGCGTCAGCTACGATTTCTATTTTGTCACCGGGTATATCTATGTCGATAAAAAAGCGCCGCCGCATATGCGCACGGCGGCACAGGGCCTGATCACACTGATTTGTCAGGGATTGGGCAGTTTTATCGGCAACTGGCTGGGCGGCCGGGCGATGACCACTTTCGCACTGAGCACGCCGAAAAATGGCATGACGTTCGACTGGTTTGCGGTCTGGGGCGTGGGTGCTGCGATGGTCGTCGGCGTGATGCTGCTGTTTCTGCTGTTCTTTCGCGAACGCAGCAAAACCATTACACCGGTCAGCCTGAGCCAGCCTTCATAAGCATTCTTTTCACAACAGGCGGGCAGGCTGCCCCTCTGACATTGATAGCAGGAGATTTACATGACACAGCTAAGCCTTGAGAGCCGTATGCTCGGCGCGTTGTACGGACAAATGCTGGGCGACGCGCTGGGCATGCCATCGGAGCTTTGGCCGCGCGAGCGGGTTAAGCAACACTTCGGCTGGATCGATCGTTTTCTTGATGGCCCGGCAGAAAATAGCGCCGCCTGTTATTTCACCGCTGCACAGTTTACTGATGATACGTCGATGGCGCTGGCGCTGGCCGATGCGCTGCTGGAAGCGGAAGGCCGCGTCGTACCTGAACTGATTGCGCGTAATGTGATCCGCTGGGTAGACAGTTTTGACGCGTTTAATAAAAACATTCTTGGCCCGAGCTCCAGACTTGCGCTGGCCGAACAGAAGAAAGGCGTGGCCATTGAGGCGCTGGAAAACAATGGTGTGACCAATGGCGCGGCGATGCGCGTTTCCCCGCTTGGCTGCGTATTGCCTTCGGCGCCGCTCGAGAAATTCTGCGAGCAGGTGTGGCTGGCGTCCAGCCCGACGCATAAATCTGATATCGCCGTGGCAGGCGCGGTGGTGATTGCCTGGGCTGTGTCGCGGGCCATTGAAGGGGCGAGCTGGCCTGAAATCCGCCTGGCACTGCCGGATATTGCGAAATATGCCCAAACGCGCAAACCCACCACTTTCAGCGCTTCACTGGCGGCACGCATCGAACTGGCTTTCGCCACGGTGCAGAAAGCCGAAGGAACGGAGCAGGCGTCTGAAGCGGTTTATCAGCTGGTCGGTGCGGGCGTCAGCACCATTGAGTCTGTGCCTGCCGCGCTGGCGATGGTGGAACTGGCCGGAACATGCCCGAATCAGTGCGCAGTGTTGTGTGCCAATCTCGGCGGCGATACCGATACCATTGGTGCGATGGCAACCGCCATTTGCGGCGCGTTGAACGGCATTGAGGTGTTTAAGAAAGAGTGGCTGGATGAACTGAAACGGGTCAATCCGCAGAATATGACGCGCTACAGCGACGCATTCCAGCGTTTCCGCCAGCAGGCGCAGGAGGCTGAATGAGCCAGGGCCATCGCGAATTATTACAGACACTGATGCAGGGCGACTGGCATCAGCAGACACCGGTGATGGTCGTCGGCGCTGCGGTCATGGACATGGTTGCCAGAGCCGATGCATTACCGGAGCGCGGCGGGGATATTGCCGCCGACGTGACCGGTTTTCATCTCGGTGGCTGCGCGCTGAATATTGCGCTCGGGCTGAAACAGCTGGGCATTCACAGCCGTAATCTGTTGCCGGTGGGCGAGGGCATGTGGAGCGATCGTCTGAGACGTGAAATGGCGGCACGGGAAATCACCTCGGATTTGCAGGTGCGCGGCGCGGATAACGGCTGGTGTCTGGCGCTGGTTGAGCCGGACGGCGAGCGGACATTTATCTCTATCGACGGTATTGAAAATCAGTGGCAGCCCGGCTGGCTGACCGACGCTACGCCACAAAACGGGCTGGTGTATGTGTCGGGTTATCAGTTAGGCGCGAAACAGGGAACGGTGCTGCTCGGTTGGCTGGAAACCTTGCCCGATGCGGTGCGTGTGGTGGTGGATTTTGGGCCGCGTCTGGATGTGATGCCCGAAGATCGCATTCGCCGCGTGATCCGCCCCGGCGTGATCCTGACGCTCAACGAACGGGAAGCCACACTGCTGGGGTTTACCGATAACGCCGAAGCCTTCTGCCGTGAGCTGAATGCTAAAACCGGTGAACTGGTGGTACTGCGCTGCGGCGAAAAGGGAAGCTATTATTTTGCGGAGGTCAGTGATTGCGGCTGGATTGCGGCGCGTAAAATCACCGTGGCTGACAGCATAGGTGCGGGTGACAGCCATTGCGCCGGTTTGCTGGCAGGGCTTTCACTCGGCCTGACACACTGGCAAAGCATGACGCTGGCAAATTGCGTGGCGGCCTATGTTGTTTCGCAGACTGGCGGGGATTGCGCGCCGACGCTGGCGCAACTGGCCAGTACGTTTGAAAAGAGTGAACCGGCGCTGTGAATCAGTCTTCGCTGATGAACTCATACATGTCGCTGCGGCAAAAGCTTTCACTGTATTCAATCGGCCGGTTTTGCCCGTCGAACAGTGTCTGCTTTATGATCAGCAGCGGCATGGGTTCAGTCAGCTGCAAAGATTGCAACGTTTCAGCGTCGGACATTGCTGCACTGACCCGGCTTTGCAGTGCGCCGAGCTCAATATTATTGCGGCTGAAATAGTCATAGAGCGAGACGCCGATATCCTGCACATCCCCGATGGCGGCCATGATCACGTATGAAACCGCCACGGACATCGGGCGCGTGTCGATGTAATGAATGCGCTTGAGCATATAAACCGGTGTGCCTTCGGTGATCGCCAGTTTGCTGGCAATCAGCGCGGATGCCGGTATCTGATCACGGCTGATCCACAGCGTATCGGGCTTGCGGCCTTGTAACATCACTTCGCGCGAAAACCCTTTCACCCCGGCCAGCGAGTAAGAAAGCCTGGCATCAACCGCTTTTTTGATAAAAGTGCCGTAACCGCGTGAGCGGCCTATGTGCCCGTCCTGCTCCAGCTTTGCCAGCGCCTTACGCACGGTGATCCGTGAGATCCCCAGCGCTTCGGTGAACTGTCGCTCACTCGGCAGGAAATCGCCGTCCTGCAAAATACCCGATTCCATTGCCTGACGAACCGATTCGTTAAAACACAAATACAGCGGCATAGTGCCTGTCTGAGCCAGATCGGTTTTCAGTTTTTCCAGCACCTGCTGGTTAGTGTCCATGCTCATACGGGCTTTTCCTGATGGCTGTAATGGCCTCTATTTTAGAAGGAAAGAGAATTTTTGCAGTGACATTTTACGCGTATGCGGGATTAAATCTGCGGGAGGGAAAAGGGGCGTTAAAGATAAATTCAAACGCCCCGTAAGGTTAATGTGTGATGACGCAGTGGCTTTCCATCCGCCACATTTTCTCCAGCGCACGGGCTTCGCCGGTGATTTCCACTACGCCCTGACTGCGGATATCCCCACTCGAGGCACCCACGCGAATGTCAAACTCACCGGGTTCGACCACGCGCTGCCCGTTACGCTGAGTAAAATTCAGCATGTCGGTGGGCAGGGTGAAGGTCAGCTCAGCACTTTCGCCTGCGCGCAGATGCACCCGCTGGAAGGCTTTCAGCTCCTGAACCGGGCGAACCTGCGAGGCCACGCGATCGCGGACGTACACTTGTACCACCTCGCTGCCGTCTTTATCCCCGCTATTACTGACGGTAATTTTTGCGATGACGTTGCCGTTCAGCGACGCTACCTGTGGCTGAACAATCGACAGTTCGCCATAACGGAATGTGGTCCATGTTTTACCGTATCCGAAGGGATAGTGTGAGCCGAAATGGAAAGCATAGGGTGTGCCGCCGCTCTTGAGTTTGTGGTTGTAGTAATAGGGCATTGCGCCCGCGCTGTGGGGAACGGATATCACCAGGCGCCCTGCAGGTTCCCGCACGCCGGTCAGCACATCGGCAATTGCATTTCCGCCTTCCTGGCCTGGTGCCCATGCCATCACCAATGCGGCGACCTGATCTTCAAGCCCGCCAAGATTGTAAGGGCGGCCGCCAGTCATCACGACAACCACAGGTTTTCCTGTTGCCACCACGGCGGCGACCAACTCCTGTTGTACGCCGGGCAGGCGCAGGCTGTCGGTATCTGACCCTTCGCCAACGGTGCCACTTTGGAACAATCCGGCCAGATCACCGACAAAGACCAGCGCGACATCGCTCTGTTCTGCGGCTTCAACCGCTTGTGCAATCAACCGGGTATCCCGTGAGACGGGGGAGGTTTGTATCGGTTTACCTGTATCACCGGGGAAGACCGGAGCACCCGCCACCCGATGTTCAATAATGTGGCAGCCTTTGGCATAACGCAGATTCTGGCTGCTTACGCGTTCTTGTAGTGCCTGTAAGGGCGTCACGACCTGCGACGCGCTGTCCTGCATATCACTGATGATCAGATGAACCGGAAAACTGTAGCCGCTGAGCAGCGCCAGCGGGTCATCGGCCGTCGGCCCGATGACCGCGAGCCGTTGCTGGCCAGCCAACGGCAAAACGCCATTATTTTCCAGCATCGTGATGGAATTTACTGCGGCTTCATACGCCAGTTTACGGGTTTCGGGTGTTTGCAGCGCAATGGCATTTTCATCGGTATAAGGGTGCTCGAACAGCCCCAGACGGAATTTCTCCTGCAGAACGCGTCCGACGATCTCGTCGATTTTTGTCATGGAGATCAGACCCTGCTCAACGGCTTGTGCAAGATGGCGTGCGCAGTCATCTTTCGGCAGCTCGATATCCAGACCGGCGTTAAAAGCCAGCGCGGCGGATTCCGTGGCGTTGCGGCTGATGCCATGATGCTGGTGCAGCAGACTGATGCCGCCATAATCCGCCACTATCAGACCGTCAAAGCCCCATTCTTCGCGTAGCAGCGTCGTCATCAGGAAGGCATCCGAGTGACCGGGCTGATTATCAATGTCGTGATAGGCAGGCATGACTGAACCGGCATTTGCCAGTTTCACTGCCATTTCAAACGGCAGGAGAAACGTGTCATTAAGCTCACTAAACCCCAGATGCACCGGCGCATGGTTGCGCGCTCCTTCGCTGAAAGAGTGCCCGACATAGTGTTTCAGCGTCGCCAGCACATCGCGTTTTTCACCTTGTAAACCGCGCACAAAACGGGTCGCCATAATACCAGTCAGGTAGGGGTCTTCCCCAAATGTCTCTTCAGTCCGCCCCCAGCGTACGTCGCGGGAGACATCCAGTACCGGCGCTAACCCCTGACGGCAACCGGTGCTGCGGGCTTCATCGCCAATGGCGGCAGCGATACGTTGCATCAACGCCGGATCCCAGGTGGAGGCGTAGTTCAGCGACGAAGGAAACAGAGTGGCATCTTTGCACAGTAAACCGACCAGACACTCTTCATGAAATAAAGCCGGAATGCCCAAACGGGTTTCTTCCATTAAGGTTCTTTGCAGACGATTAAGGGCGCGAACCCCTTCTTTGGGTTCGACAATATGCGTTCCCAGCGGACGGGTGATCTGCCCGATCCCGCGTTTAAGGCGTTCGCTGAGCGCCGCCTGTTGAGTGACGCCGGCGAATTCATCGCTCAGATCGGTGCGCTCGCGATGATCGCCCGCCGCGGACAATATCAGCCAGAACGCGTGCATTTGTGCAAATTTTTCTTCAGGCGTCATTTGTGCCAGCAAATCGGCGACACGTTCATGCACCGGACGGTGGGCATCCTTATAAATGGCAGACATGCTTTCCCCTTGTAAGTGTTGCCATCCGCACGACGGCGCGGATATGTTTTCTGACCATCAATACTGGTAGGGCAAAGCAAACACAACAATTGCCGAAACCGCCATCCAACTTATGTTTTTTGGTTTTCTCCCTTAAATGTGATGCGGCTCGAATATATTAATTTTGTTTATTACAAAAAGCAGGAATAAGCCGTGCCTGCGTCACATTTGATTAAAAGCATAAAACATAAGTGAAATATCAGAATATCCCGCCTCAATGCCAGGAATTATAAAGACAAAGGAATTCTAATTTAAAAATTAAGGTGAATGCATGTCAGCGTTAACTGAAAGGATCACCAACAAAGAAAAGCTGGGTTTTGGATTAGGTGATGCGGCAAGCCATATCGTTTTTGATTCCTCTGTCGCTATTCTGGCTTACTTTTATACCAATATTTACGGGCTTTCTCCCGCCGTGATGGGCACGCTATTTTTGGTGGTGCGCATACTTGATGCGATTACTGATCCGATAATGGGCGCAATTGCCGATCAGACGAAAAGTCGCTGGGGGCGTTTCCGCCCCTGGTTACTGATTATTTGTGTGCCTTTTGCCGTGAGTTGCGTATTGGTGTATTCCACACCTGACTTCGGACAAACGGCGAAAATTGTTTACGCGGTGCTGGCCTATATCTTCATGACGATCATGTATACGGCAATCAATATCCCTTATTGTTCGTTAGGCGCAGCAATTACCGCAGACCCGCAGGACAACCTGTCACTCCAGTCCTGGCGCTTTGCGATTGCTCCCATCGGTGGCGCAATGGGGACTGCGCTGATCCTGCCGCTGGCTGATTTTATTGCTCCCGGCGATCGCGCCACCGGCATGCAGTGGGCGATGGGGATTTTTGGTGTGATTGGTTGCCTGATGTTCCTGACCTGCTTCCTGACCACGCGCGAGCGTATTACGCCGGTCAAAGAAGAGAATATGAATATCCTTCGGGATGTGCGTATTCTGATGAAAAATGACCAGTGGCGGATCCTGTCTGTCTATAATCTTGCCATGCTTTGTGGGGTAGTAGTTCGCGGAAGCCTGCTGGTGTATTTCGTGCAATATGTGTTGCATCAGGGCAGCGGTATTATTTCCATCTTTATGCTGGCAACGACAGTCGCTTCTGTTATCGGGAGTTTATTCGCGAAATCACTGGGTACCTGGATGTGTAAAATCCGTGCTTCCGTATGGGTTAACGTATTAAGTGCGCTGGTCGGGTTATTATTCTTCGTGCTGCCAACAGAATATTGGATCCCCGCATTTATCGTGCATATCGCGCTGAATTTATTACAGGGTATAAATGCACCGCTGCAATGGTCAATGATTACCGATGCCAATAACTATGGCGAGTGGAAAACACAACGTCGTATTACGGGCATGAATATTGCGGCGAATATTTTCGTGATTAAACTCGGCGTGGCAATCGGTGGTGCGCTGACAGGTTGGGGGCTGGCATGGTTTGGTTATCAGGCAGGCGTTGAACAACAGTCAGCAGAAGCGATACGGGGTGTATTAATTCTGTTTACCGTTTTACCGGCAATTTTCTATCTGATTACCGCGTTCTCCATCCGCTATTACCGTTTAACGGAAGACCGGATGAACGACATCATCGGCGATTTGCGTCAGAGTAAATTCCAGACCCAGAGTTAAGCCATACAAACAACACGGACGCGCCCGCTGAGCTGGCGCGTCCGTGAAGAGAACATTACTTCAGTTCATCAACCATTTTGGTTGCACGGCCAATGTAATTGCCCGGTGTCATGGCTTTCAGGCGGACTTTCTCTTCTTCCGGTAATTCGAGAGAATCGATGAACGTCTGCATACCCGCAGCATCAACACGCTTGCCGCGTGTCAGTTCTTTCAGTTTTTCATAAGGCTTTTCAATGCCATAACGGCGCATCACGGTCTGGATTGGCTCGGCCAGCACTTCCCAGTTGTGATCCAGTTCATTCGCCAGATTCGCTTCGTTCACTTCGAGCTTGCTGACGCCTTTCATGGTTGCCTGATAGGCGATCAGCGCATAGCCCAGACCCACGCCGAGGTTACGCAGTACGGTGGAGTCGGTCAGGTCGCGCTGCCAGCGTGATACCGGCAGTTTGCTCGCCAGGTGCTGCAATACGGCGTTGGACAGACCCAGGTTACCTTCTGAGTTTTCAAAGTCGATTGGGTTGACTTTGTGCGGCATGGTGGAAGAACCGATTTCGCCAGCGATGGTGCGCTGTTTGAAGTGGTTCAGGGCAATGTAACCCCAGATGTCGCGATCGAAGTCGATCAGAATGGTGTTGAAACGCGCCACGCAGTCGAACAATTCCGCGATGTAATCATGCGGTTCGATCTGCGTGGTGTACGGGTTCCATGTCACGCCTAAAGAGGTCACAAACTCTTCGCTGAACTGGTGCCAGTCCACTTCCGGATAGGCAACGATGTGGGCATTATAGTTGCCGACAGCACCGTTGATTTTTCCCAGAATTTCAACGTTTTCCAGCTGCTTAAACTGGCGATCCATACGATAAGCGACGTTAGCCAGTTCTTTACCGATGGTGGATGGCGTCGCAGGCTGACCGTGGGTGCGGGACAGCAGCGGAATGTCGCGGTATTTGTGCGCCAGACCTTTGACTGCATCAATGATTTGTTTCCAGTACGGCAGTACAACGTCCTGACGTGCCGTTTGCAGCATCAGCGCGTGGGACAGGTTATTGATGTCTTCTGAGGTGCAGGCGAAGTGGATGAACTCAGACACCGCGTGCAGGGCAGGGATGGCAGCCACTTTCTCTTTCAGGAAATATTCCACCGCTTTGACGTCATGGTTGGTGGTCTTTTCGATGTCTTTGATGCGCTGCGCATCGTTGACATCAAAATTGGCCACTAACTGGTCAAGGAAAGCGTTTGCGTCGGCATCAAAAGCAGGAACTTCCTTGATTTCTGCACAGGCGGCCAGTTTTTGCAGCCAACGTACTTCAACCTGCACACGGAATTTCAGCAGGCCAAATTCGCTGAAAATAGTGCGCAGCGCGCTGACTTTATCACCGTAGCGTCCATCAACGGGGGAAACGGCGGTCAGTGAGGATAATTCCATCGGTAGCAACTCCTGGGATCTTATTAACAATGAGCGAGAATATTTTTCGCCTGTTCAAACAGACGATTACGGGAAAACATCAGCTGCAGGCGGCCACCGCCGACCTGATGCCACAGCACAGCGGAACGGATACCGGCCAGTAAAATAGCGCGAACCTTCGCCTGCACCTGAGAATTTTGTAAAATGGCCGGTGAACCGGTCACCTGAATACGCGGACCGGCCGGGCTGACGACATCGACATAAATTGAGGCCAGTGAACTTATCATGGTGTCGGATTCAAGCTCATAATGTGCCAGCTGGCGGTCGAGCTGATCGATGCGTTCACCAAGCTGATTCATCGCCGGCTTATTGGCATAAAGCTTGCGCTCCAGCACCATCAGGCTTAATGCGTAGCGCGTTAACTCAGCGCCCGGCCCCTGACGGTTGGCGTTGAGCACGCCTAACAGTGTCTCCAGCCCCATCTTCAAATTGGCTTCATTATTACCGTACACCGCCAGCGTGGACGCCGGATTCATCTCCAGCAGGCTGCGCAGTGAAACTGACATTTCTTCCTGAGCGCACTGACCGTCATGTGCCAGTTGCTGAACCAGGCGTGCTGCCTGACAGATCCCCGCCAATGCCAGCGTAATGTCATAGTAATTTTTAGCCACGTTTACTCCTGTAAGCGTTTTCGAAACGATGAGACGCGGTGCCAAAGAAAATAGCCCAAACTAATGGCGACAGATCATGCCATAAAACTGCCCCTAAACACAGTTCGGAATCAGTGCAGAACGTCACAGGCGGGCAGAAATAAAGCGGGACGCCCGAAAGCGTCCCGTATTCATGCGCCAGATTGTTCAGTATCAGACCTGAAGTGGCAGGCGTTGTTCGATAATGCCGCCGCCCAGACAGATTTCACCGAGGTAAAATACCGCCGACTGGCCGGGTGTCACGGCCGCAACAGGCGTATCAAAACGTACTTCAATGCGGTCTTCGCCGAGCGGTGTCACCACACAGGGAATATCTTCCTGACGATAACGGGTTTTCACCGTACAGGTCAGCGGGGCGGTCAGCGTTTTGCGATCGACCCAGTGCAACTGCTGGGCAATCAGACCGACGTTCATCAGACGCGGGTGCTCGTGGCCTTGCGCGACGTAAAGAATGTTGTTTTCCACATCCTTTTCCACCGTGTACCACGGCTCTTCGCTGCCGTCTTTCTGGCCGCCGATACCCAGACCTTTACGCTGGCCAAGCGTGTGATACATCAGCCCCTGATGCTGGCCCATGACCTGACCATCAACGCTTTTAATCACGCCCGGTTGTGCAGGCAGATAGCGGCCAAGGAAATCACGGAATTTACGCTCACCGATAAAACAGATGCCGGTAGAGTCTTTTTTCTTAGCGGTGATCAGATCCAGTTCTTCCGCGATGCGGCGGACTTCCGGTTTTTCCAGTTCACCCACCGGGAACAGGCTTTGTGCGACCTGTTCGTGACCGAGCGTGTAGAGGAAATAACTCTGATCTTTGTTGCCATCGACGCCACGCAGCAAATGGCTGACACCGTCGATATCCTGACGGCGCACATAGTGACCGGTGGCGATGAAATCCGCGCCCAGATCTTCTGCCGCAAATTCGAGGAAGGCTTTAAATTTGATTTCTTTGTTGCACAGAATATCCGGGTTCGGCGTGCGTCCGGCTTTATATTCTTCGAGGAATAATTCGAACACGTTGTCCCAATATTCCGCCGCGAAATTCACGGTGTGCAGTTCAATGCCCAGTTTGTCGCACACGGCCTGCGCATCGGCGAGGTCGGTGGCTGCTGTGCAATACTCTTCGTCGTCATCCTCTTCCCAATTTTTCATGAAGAGGCCCTCGACCTGATAACCCTGCTGTTGCAAAAGGTAGGCAGATACAGAGGAATCGACACCGCCGGACATCCCGACGATCACTTTTTTCTGGCTGTTGTCAGACATAATAGTCCCGAAACATAGGAATTAATTGCCCGGCGCTGACGGTGTTTTTCAGGATATTTGTCCCACGAGGATGAAGGCCGCGCGCGACAAAAAACACCACAGTAACCCGGACATCGGTTACTTCTTAAAGATTACGCAAAAAAGAACGCGCGAAATTTTATCACGTCAGGCCGGTTGCTGCATCGCTGATTCACAGGAAAGCAACAACCGGCCCGGCAGGTTATTCCGGCAGGTTGAAATTGTGCAGGATTTCCAGAGGGTAACGCGGGGATTGCTGATAACAGCGGATGCTTTCCGCCACCAGCGGCGAGCGCAACTGTGAGGAACCCATAATCTCTTCGGCAGTGACCCAACGGCACTGATCGATGTCGTCGTCCTGCGGCGCGGTGTCGGACATGTGTGGCAGATCAATCACGAAGGCGAAACGCAGGAAGGGCGTGCCATCCGGTGCCTGCCACTGGTGCAGGCCAAGGAACGACTGAGGTTCGGCATGAATGCCCGTTTCTTCATACAATTCACGTTTCGCGGCGCTGACTAATGTTTCGTCAGCTTCCAGATGACCGGCGGGCTGGTTCCAGGTGACTTTACCGTGGACGGTTTCTTCCACCACCAGAAATTTTCCCTGAGCCTGTACGACGCAGGCAACGGTAACGTGCGGTTTAAACATGTGAAATTTCCTTCCATTGGCCGGGTTGTAAGTCGCCGAGTGTAAACTCGCCCATGCTGTAACGGATAAGACGCAGCGTCGGAAAACCCACGTGTGCCGTCATGCGGCGCACCTGGCGGTTTCTCCCCTCGTACAACGTGATTTTCAGCCACGCAGTGGGGATCGCTTTGCGCTCACGGATTGGCGGATGACGCGGCCATAACCATTCCGGTTCATCAACGATTTCAGCGCCAGCGGGCAGGGTGGTACCATCTTTCAGCACAACGCCCTCACGCAGCGCCAGAACCGCCGAAGCATCGGGTTCACCCTCGACCTGAACATAGTAAATCTTCCCGGTACGCTTGCCCGGTTGTGTCAGCGCAGCCTGCAGTTTGCCATCGTTGGTCAACACCAGTAAACCTTCGCTGTCGCGATCCAGACGGCCTGCGGCATAGACATCTGTTAACGAAATGTAATCCTTTAGTGTCGCGCGACCCGCCTCATCAGTGAATTGTGGCAGTACATCGAACGGTTTATTGAAGAGAATCACTTTTCTCGGCCCTTTTGGGGCAGATTGTTCTTTGGCAGGCCGTTTGCTGAAACGTTTAACGTTGTGATTTTTAAAAGATAGCGGGTTCATAGGCATTGAAGTTAGAGAGAATTAGCGCATTATACTTGAAAAATGTTTCGGATTGGCTAGCGGGAAATATTCGAGTAGTATCAACCGGCATCTTACAAATTTTTAACAAAAATGCGCTCGAAGGAGAGGTTAATGGAAAGCAAAGTAGTTGTTCCGGCTGAAGGTAAAAAGATTACAGTAGACGCTCAGGGTAAACTGGTTATTCCTAATAATCCTGTGATCCCATTCATCGAAGGTGATGGTATCGGCGTTGACGTGACTCCAGCCATGATCAAGGTTGTTGATGCGGCAGTTCAGAAAGCCTACAAAGGTGAGCGTAAAATCTCCTGGATGGAAATCTACACCGGTGAGAAATCAGTAGAACTGTACGGCAAAGACGTATGGCTGCCAGAAGAAACTCTGGATCTGATCCGTGATTACCGTGTTGCTATCAAAGGCCCACTGACTACGCCAGTTGGCGGCGGCATTCGCTCCCTGAACGTAGCCCTTCGCCAGCAGCTCGATCTGTACATCTGTCTGCGTCCGGTGCGTTATTACACCGGCACGCCAAGCCCGGTTAAACGTCCGGAAGATACCGATATGGTGATCTTCCGTGAAAACTCCGAAGATATCTATGCGGGTATCGAATGGAAAGCCGGCTCTGCTGAAGCCGACAAAGTGATCAAATTCCTGCAAGACGAAATGGGTGTGAAGAAAATCCGTTTCCCACAGGAATGCGGTATCGGCATCAAACCTTGCTCCGAAGAAGGCACCAAGCGTCTGGTTCGTGCGGCGATTGAATACACCATCACTAACGATCGTGATTCACTGACGCTGGTTCACAAAGGCAACATCATGAAGTTCACCGAAGGTGCCTTCAAGGATTGGGGCTACCAGCTGGCGCGTGAAGAGTTCGGCGGTGAGCTGATCGATGGCGGCCCGTGGGTGAAAATCAAGAACCCGAACAACGGTAAAGACATCATCATCAAAGACGTCATCGCTGATGCCTTCCTGCAACAGATCCTGCTGCGTCCTGCTGAATACGACGTTATTGCCTGTATGAACCTGAACGGTGACTACATCTCTGATGCCCTGGCGGCACAGGTTGGCGGCATCGGTATCGCACCGGGCGCAAACATCGGTTCTGATTGCGCGCTGTTCGAAGCCACTCATGGTACGGCACCGAAATATGCGGGTCAGGATAAAGTGAACCCAGGTTCCATCATTCTGTCTGCAGAAATGATGCTGCGTCATATGGAATGGTTCGAAGCCGCAGACCTGATCGTCAAAGGAATGGAAGGCGCAATCGCGGCTAAAACCGTGACTTACGATTTCGAACGTCTGATGGAAGGCGCTAAGCTGCGTAAATGTAGCGAGTTTGCCGACGACATGATCGCCAATATGTAAGCTGACAGTCATCAGAATCTGATGCCTGATTAACGCTATCTGAGGGAACCTGAGGGTTCCCTTTTTTTATCTCATTTTCAGGGGCTTATTGTTTATTTTTTCAGCCTTATTGTGCATCCGGGCCGCGGGTGTTAAATATGAGCCACTTTTTTGACAGTGGATTGAATTCTCGTTGCGCTTATTCCTTTCCAACTCCTTGTTTCGTATCGATCTTCGACGCCTGATCCTCAGTTTAGCCGTCATGAGCGCCTTCGTAACGCTGGCAAACAGCTTCTATGCCAGCTACAGCGTCCAGCGCCAGTTGTTAATCGACAATACGCTTGAAGAGAACCGTGTCTATGCCGCAAAACTGGCGGCCAGCACTGAACAGTTTTTGAAAAGCATGCAAAAGCAGCTCGCTTACAGCAGTGTTATCGCAGCGAGTCATTTCGACGATCCCAAAATATTGCAGGCAGAAACCGCCCGTCTGAAGTATCAGACCGACAGTTTTAACTCGGTCGTGATCACCAATATGAAAGGAAAGATCCTCGCGACCTCGCCTGACAGTCTGCAACTTATCGGCCATACGGTGAACACGCCGGGCGCGCTGGAAGCCCTCAAAATGCGGCGGCCAATGATCAGCAAACCCTATATTTCGCTGGCTAAAAACCTGGTGATCGTTATTTCAACGCCGGTAGTCTCTGAGCAAGGGGAATACCTGGGCTACATTGGTGGCACTATTTATTTGCGGCAGAAAAGCATCCTCAACGAGCTGCTGGGCGAGCATTATTACCGCGATGGTTCCTATATCGCCGTGCTTGATAATGAACGGCGCATTCTTTATCACCCGGATGCAAATCGTGTCGGAGAAGTGGTCAAGCCGCGCCCTCTGACGGAGGCGCCAAAAAGCAGTGCCAACGGTAGCCTGATGGTCACTAACCTCGCCGGCAAGGCGATGCTGGCCGGGTATGCGGTGGTTCCGTCATCGGGGTGGGAGATTGTCACGCAGCGACCTACCGACGCCACGCTAAAACCGCTTGAGGGGCTGATGTATAAAGTTCTCCGGCATCTGACGCCACTGGCGATTGTCACGCTGTTGATTGTCTGGCTATTCTCCCGATTAATCGCGCGGCCTCTCTGGCTGCTTGCGCGTAGCGCCAATGAGATGGATAAGCCGGATGTTTCGAGCAATATTCGCGAAATTCCTTCCTGGTATTTCGAATCTACGCAGCTCAAGCGCGCGTTGCTGATTGGCATCAGCCTGCTGCAAAAGAAAATCGGCAAGCTGAAATTTGAGACACAAACTGACCCGATGACCGGTTTATTCAACCGCCGGGGGCTGGCGATGACGCTCGAAAGCGCTGTACAACTGCGTCAGCAGTTTTCCGCCATCACGCTCGATATCGATCACTTTAAGGCAATTAACGACTCTTATGGCCATGATATCGGCGATGAAGTGATCAAGTCACTGGCTGAGCAGATTCGTCACAGTGCGCGTGAAAGCGATATTTTGTGCCGTGTGGGGGGCGAAGAGTTTCTGGTCTTGCTGCCGGGAACGCCGCTTGCAGAAGCGGGAATGATTGCTGAACGTCTGCGACAAAATGTAGAAACGCTGATGTTGCCAGGCATTCAGCCGATCACCATTTCCCTCGGCGTCGCGCACTGGAATCAGCAACAGGGGGAGCCTGACAAAGCGCTGAAGCGCGCGGATGAAGCGCTGTACAGAGCTAAGAAAGAAGGGCGCAATCGCGTAGTGATTTCGCAATAACCCCGATTGCGCGATGAACATCAGGGCAACACCGGCCCTGATGTTCATGCGTTATTTTGCCGCCGAAGCCTGCTGCTTTTTCGCCTGCGACGCCAGATGATGCCCCACGGCACACCCGGCCACGGCGCCGAGCACCGCGTGATGTTTAAGATGTCCGGCCACGCCACCCACCACCGCCCCCTTCAGGCATCCTGCTGCCTGAGCAAATGAACTGGTCAGCAACATGCCAGCCATGATTGCGCCAAAAATTGTTTTCTTACCCACATATCCCCCTGAATGAACAAATAGTGCTGAGCCAGAAAATGTCACATCGGGTTGCACGTTGTCATTTCGGCATCTGTAAGCAGTTACTGCCGCTGTTACCGGTTGAGCCGGATGGCGGCTTTGCTGACGGGGAGTTTGAGATAAGTCACGGTTACATCTGTCAGAGGGGCTAAAAGGCTCATTGATGTAAGGTTTACATTGGCGAAGTGTCGGGTAAGGCGTTCCTTTTCATAACTCTGCTAAACTTAGAAAAGTAACCGGCGGAGATCCTCCTTCTCTGCTGTCTCCGGTTATTTCCACCCGTGAAGAAGGATGCCGCTATGACGCATCAAGAACAATTGCAGGCCCTGATGGTTCGCATTGACGCGCTGGAACATCGTGAAAAGCAGCTCACTTACGCCTCAAACGCTTATCAGGCCATTCTGACGACGCTGTTAGGAACACTTGATAAATCCACGCGTGACCGGGTGATCACTATGGTCGATCAGGCTCACGACATGGCGTATGCCAGGGCCAATCTGGAGCAGAAAGGGAATATTCTCGGCGCGGATGACATCACTCAGCGCATTTTCCTGTTTGCACAAGGCCGCGCTGCGCAGTCTAAATAACGTGACGTAACGTCGCACGACGTCGTAATTTATCAGACTCGTCATCGGTAACGGTGACGAGAGTTTTGTGTGTCTGGGATCATGAGCGGCGGTCTGCTTTGAGCATATTGATCGCCGCACCAAGCAGTATCCGGCGCTGAACGCCGGTTGCGCTGGCCAGTTGCCCATCAAGATACCCAATCAGCGCATCGACGCTCAGAGGCTCGCCTCTGTGGCGCATCTGAATCACCCCGTCGCCAATAATCCGCGCAACTTCATCCCATAGTGGTTGTATCTCACTTTCCGAGAATTTCATCATCGCTCCCGTTTGTGTGATTTACGTACAATCTATCATCTGAGTCGCAGGCGGCAAAGAGGGGGCGAGGTGAAAGCGGATGAGATAAGTGGCGCAAAATTGTGATGCCTCTTCCACCGGGTGAGTGGAAGAGGCCGGGACGCGTTAGTGCTTAATCACATAAAGATCTTTGGTGTAGACGTAGTTCAGCAGGTTGTCTTTGAAACCGCCGACATAAGGTTTCACCAGGCGCGGGCTGACATAGTGGTACAACGGAATGACCGGTGATTGCTCTGTAAGCACTTCCTCGGCTTGCTGATAAGCCTTACCGACATCGGCTTTGTCGGTGGCCTTCAGCGCATCATCCAGCGCTTTGTCGTAGGCAGCATTGCTGAATTTCGGTGTGTTTTCACTGTTGCCGGTACGCAGGGTATTCAGGAAGGTGGATGGCTCGTTGTAGTCTGCAATCCAGGCATAACGGACAACGTCATAGGTGCCCTGATGCATGGTATCGAGCATGGTTTTCCATTCCTGATTCTGCAATGTCGCATCCACCCCAAGGTTCTTTTTCCACATCGAGGCTGCTGCGATAGCAATGCGCTGATGTGATTCTGAAGTGTTGTAAAGCAGGTTGAATTTAAGCGGATGATCAGGGCCAAAGCCCGCCTCTTTCAGCAGTTTCTTCGCTTCTTCATTACGTTGCTCTTGCGTCAGACTGGCTTCTTTCGGTTTTGCGAAAGTAAACCCACCCGTGTTATCCGGAGACAAGTGCCAGGCCGGCGTTTGTCCCTGGCCCAATACTTTATCGGCGATAATGGATTTATCGATCGCCAGATTCAGCGCCTTACGCACGCGAACATCGTTGAATGGCGGCTTTTGGGTATTCATTGCGTAGTAGTAAACGGCAAGGTAAGGGCTGACATGCACCTGCGAACCCAGCTCTTTCTTCAGTGAGGCAAACAGGGTTGCAGGTATGGTTGCCGTAATGTCGATTTCTCCGGCCTTGAATCGGTTTACATCCGCAGTCGGAGAAGCGATAGGTAAATAGGTGACCTTGTTGATCACTGTGTGCGAATTATCCCAGTAGGTAGGGTTGCGGACGGCGGTGATGCGTTCATTGACTGTCCAGGTATCGAGTTTGAACGGTCCGCTGCTGACCATATTGCCTGGCTGCGTCCATTTATCACCGAACTTCTCCACATCGGCCTGGCTTATCGGCGAGAGCGAAGGGTGGGCGAGCATACCGAGGAAGTAGGAGAGCGGCTGATCGAGGGTAATTTCAAGGGTCTGTTTATCGAGCGCTTTGATACCCAGCTGATCCGGCGTTTTTTTGCCGCCAATAATGTCGCCCGCATTCAGCACATGCATGCTGCCGAGGTAGCTTTCATAAGGTGAGGCGGTTTTTGGATCGATCAGGCGTTGCCAGCTGAAAACCACATCCTGTGCGGTGATCGGCTTCCCATCAGACCAGACAATCCCGGGACGAAGATGGAAGACCCAGGTGATGTTGTCTTTCGTTTCCCAACTGCCCGCCAGCGAAGGCTGTGCATTGCCGTTGTCGTCAATCGTTATCAGCCCGGCATACAGGTCGCTGAGAATATTGAATTCAACGTCACTTTCTACTTTGTGCGGATCCAGTGATGCCGGTTCACTGCCGTTATTGCGGACGATTTCTTGTTTTGCAGCCAGTTCGACGCCTGCGGGAACATTCGCGGCCCAGGTAGAAAAAGAAGTCAGAAAGCTGGTTGAAAGAAGGAGTGCGAGCGGTAGCTTTTTAAAACAGCCATAAGTTTTAGGTATCGTCATTGCCATTTCCTGCCCTGTCAATATGGTTAAATATCAATGAGTAACAGGGTATTCATACCGTTGTTCGGGCAGTTTAGCAATCTTTATGAGATTATTAGTAGTGACTCTGTGAATGCTCACGCACTGCATCAAAAGTCAGCATTGTCATGCGCAGGGATCCAGTAACCATCGATGAAATCTTCGATAGGATAACAACCTGCCTGACGCAGCCCCTGTTGTTGCATCGCGAGGGTACATTGTTGCTGAGTATTAAAGGCATCCACGACAAATTCTTCGCAGCCCCCTCCCAGATAACAAATGGTCAACACAAGTGCAAACATAGCGCTCCTCCTTCCTTTTCCCGCAAGGGTAAGCATAGAAGCATTCTGCCGTTAACAACATATGTCGATGTTTGTTTGCTGTTTAATTGTTCGCTGAAGCGGGCGAGCGGGGCTGTTATTTAGCGTAGCGAGAATTTAATCAGAGAGCGTGATATCCTCGCGGCCATAATTTTTACGAATGATCTTGATGAAAGGAGCACCCGATGTCTGACGCTTTAACCAGAGAACAAGAATATGAGTCTGATCTGGTCGCCTGCCAGTTGGTGATTAAGCAAATTTTGGATGTGATTGAGATTATTGCGCCTGCTGAAGTGCGCGACAAGATGTCTCATCAGTTAAAAAGTATCGATTTTAATCATCACCCGGCGGGTGCTGATCCGGTGACCAAACGTGCTATCGAAAAAGCGATTTCACTCATCGAGCTTAAATTCACGAAACACGACAGCTGATATCCAACGTTGTGATGCCTGTCAGACGGGCATCACAACGTGGAAGATCGGAAAGCCTGCGTTATTTATTATCGACCACTTCACCCATTTGCTTGAAAATCGGGCAATTCGCCACACCAATCACGCCGCTGTCCGAATGAATATACTGCGAGCTGACAATCCCTCTGGCCGTCAGATACTGACATTTAAGGCCTAAGCCCGCTGCGTTTTCACTGCTGCCAACGGTAACACCGTAGCCCGAAAACAGAAAAATCGCATAAATAACGGCCAGCACAATAATGGCTTTGATAACACTCATTCGAGAAACTCCTGATTATCTATCCTGACATTCAGGATATTGATAAACAGAGTAGATGTTATTTCTGGTGCGTTGTCATCTCAGCAGAGTCTTAATCTGGCTTTCTTTATGTCAAAGCAAAAAATTGGCCCCTGTAAAGGAGCCAATTGATGTCACTGCGTCAATTCAGAACAGCACTTACCAGCGGTATTTCATACCCAGATCTGCAGCCCAGGGTTGGTCAACATCGCTGCCACCAAGGTAGTTAGCGCCTGCGTAAACGGTGAAGTTTTTGCTCATATCGAACTGTCCACCTAAACCAACGCGAACTGCGGAACCATCGATACCGTTGTCGATACGGTCACCATTGATATCTGCATCGTTATTGGCATCTTCATAGACATACGCCAGCGTTGCATAAGGGCTGATCGCCTGATCGGCACCCAGATCAAAGGTGTAGCCGATATTCCCACCCAGTTCGTAACGCATGCTGTCATAGGCCTGATCGCTGACTTTCATGTTATTGCTCATGCTGTAGTCGTCATCGCCGATGAACACGCCTGTGATACTTGCATAAGGTGTCAGGTAAGCTTGTGGCGCGAATTTCCAGTCATAACCGGCTTTCAGACCAAAGCCCCAGGCATCGGTAGTGCTATCGCCAGAAACCTGCTGACCATCGCTCATGGTGCTGTCAGTCGAGTTGCTGAAGTGGCTGTAGCTCAGAGAGGTATCAATGAATACGCCATTTTTGAAGTCCAGGCTGGAGTAAACGCGTGCTGACTGGCTGTCAGTGTCTGCGTCTGCATCATCCATAGAAAGGCTGGATTTCGCGAAGCTTGCCGCCATACCCACCAGCCACTGACGATCGCCGCCACCTTCTGTCACGTTATCAAGGCCGACCATGATGCCGTTAACGTCCTGATCGTAATCAACAACGCCATTGTCACCGTTCTGCTGACCACCGAAGTAATTCACCCAGACGCCACCTTTGTCATTACCCTGGGTATGACGAGAGCTATCCATACGGTTGCTCAGGGTATCCTGCTCCATATGCCAGGTTGCAGCGTTGGAAGAAGGCAGGCTCAGCGCAGCGTTCGCAGTAGACGTGATGCCTTGCTTAGCCAGAACCACGGTATCGCCAACTTGTTGGGCCTGATATTTGTAGGCGCCCAGATCAGCGGAATTTGCGTGGGTGAAGGAGGCGTTACCCCCATAAGTGCGGATCAGCTCTTTGTTCTGGTAATCCGCGACACGGCCTTCGCCCGTTGCGTTGTTGATACGCACCTGATAGTTACCGTCAGCCACACCATTTACGGCCAGGTGACCATCGGAATTCATGCCGATAGTGCCGCGGTCGTAAACATAGTCAGCGGCAGTTTTGTCACGTGCATTGTTCAGGTCGGCGTTCAGCACATATTCGCGGCTGCCGGTGTTAAACGTACCGTCGTCGGTCAGCACCATATTGTGCGTATCAACCTGGCCTGCGCCTAAATTCAGCTCAGAACCGTTGCCTACGGTGACGGTATTGGCATACAGGGAAGCTGATTCTTCAGTCAGCGTCGCTTTACTGCCTGAGTTCAGGTTCAGGGCATTGGTATAGACTGCACCATGCGCAGCGATTTTCAGGCTGGATTGGTTAGCCAGAGAAATGTTGTCCGCCAGCAAGCCAGACTCAGCAACATTGACTTGTGATTTGTGGTCTACGGTCAGATTGTCAACGTTAGACATCTTGGTCGTGTCCCATTCTGAACCATTATCCAGCGCAATATTAAACAGGCCGCTTTGGTAAACATCTTTGCCAATCAGGTACCCCGTTGTGTCGCTTAAGACAGATCCAGGCCAGATGCTGTTAGCTGAGCGGTCATAGAGATAGGCATCTGCCTCAACGTCAGAGATTGCCGCACCGACCCATTTACTGCCGTTATTCAGCGTCAGGTTCAGTTCGTCAGTGTCGTCCCAGCCATTACTGTCTGGCACCCCATCAGCATTGTTGTCGTGGCCACCAGGATAATAGTTTTCATCGAAGGTACTGACGAAAGAAACATCGCCTGTGATCGTGGAATTATTGAAAACAGCATTGGTTTTCATCGCATTATCAGCTGTGGCATTGGCGACAACCGATAAGGCGACATCGTCAGCAGCAACGCCATTTGCACTGATATTACCGTAATCGCTTGGCTTGTCAGACTGACCGTAGAATCCGCTGGTCTGCAATTCGGTATAAGAACCGGAAGTCAGCACGGAATCATTAACGGTCAGGTTATTATCGAACGTGTTCGCGTTATTGACGTCGGTATCAACCCATTCGTAACCTTGCGACAGTGCAATGCCAGCAACGTGTGAGTTATTTTGGATGACGATATTACTTTCCTGATCCAATGTCACGGCCACACCCATGTCATAGGTATTCAGGGTTTCATGGTCACGAACTTTATTAGCATCAGTAACGTCGTAGTCGAAATGTTCGTATGTGTCATTAATGGTGGAGTTATCGATAGTCAGCTGTAATGGAGACTGATCATAATCATTACGTGCAGTACCGCAATCGGTGGTCATGCACTCTGAGGTGATCATGCCGTTGACGGTAGTGTTAGTAATATTGAGCGTATTATTTGTGCCGTTATCAAAGCCCAAATAGTGAGTTGAGATTACGCCGTTCACCACAGCATTATTGATTGAAGAGTAGATGTCTCCGCCAACGTAACCGTTATCTGCACCATCATTATCCGCATAACCACGATAGCCAATATGATTCGCCAGCGTAGAGTCATGATAGAACGTGTCATATACGGTACCGGAGATGTCGGCTGACATCGCCACAGGTGCAGCGACTGCAACAGCGCAGGCCAGCGCTATTTTAGAAACGAAGAACTTTTTATTCCATGCATGCATTTATTAATCCCTCAACAAAAAATCATCAGCATGAATCAACCGGGAATGACCCCGGTTATTATGCTTTCATTTATATAACGAAGAGACAGAAGACCTGTTCGACGGCGGGATAATATTTTAATGAGGTGTGTAATTCAATAAATAAGTTCAAAGAAAACAGAGAGAAAAACGAATTATTTTTTTATGCTTTAAAAGGAACTGATGTTTATTTATGTTATTTAAAACAGCGTATTTCCCTATAATTTCCAAATGGTAGTTATAGCTTGCTTTAAAGTGTGAGGTGGCGCCAAAGAAAAATCATGATACACAGTGATGTTGACCAGGGAATAAGGCGCGCAGTCAGCGCTGAACCATTTTCAGGATGAAGTTATTTTCGGTTTATTCAGTCTTTATTATTCGGAAATCCACGTGAATATAAATTGATTAAAAAAATCTCTTTTCAGGAAACAACGCAATGAAATAATGGAGAGCGCGCGAAGCAGAGAGATTCATTTTTATTTGATTCAGATCAAGCAGGTAAGAGGTCAATATATTGATAAGAATTATGCATTTTTATGTATGATTTACGTACGTGATTATTTCACGCCAATCTGTGTGCAAAAGGCCGCGCTTCGTTATATCGTTGTTTAAGATTTCCGTCGTACTATGGAAATCTGTTCCATATCATGTTGGACGTTGCCATTGAGCCCTGACAGACGCGCAGTAAACCAGAAGAGAACCGCAATCAAATTGAAAAAACCTGTTTTCAAGTTCAGGAAGATCGTCGTGTTCGTTCTTTTCCTGCTTATTTGCGTTGGCCTTTACCTGATGGCGCTCAACAGCTATTGCGATCAGGGGGGGAACTTTGACCTCGGCGTGTGCGCCATCACCTCATTTATCCCTTTTTAAACGCCGCCAGCCGTGAGCCCTGCGTAAGAAATTCCTGTTTTTTTGTGATCCACTTCCCTGTCCCGCCGGGAATGATAAGATGTGCGCTCAGAACATCCAGTGGTAGGGTCGTAAATGTTTGATTTCGCTATGGGCCAAAACAGCCTGGCTTCATTGGCGCTGTGTGCACTTTCAGCGCTGTTATTCTTATTGGTCTGGTTCTTTGTCAGCCGGGCCAGTGTCAGGGCAAACCAGCAGATTGAATTGCTTCAGGAAATTGCTGAGCAGCAACGTCAGCAAACGGAGTTGCTCAAGATCCTGACCGCCAGGGCAAAAGGCGCCGAGCCTGTTGCCGACGCAGAAGAGGATTCCGCTCTCAGCCTGCGTGGTTTTATTCCTGAAAGATAAGTGGTTTTACTGACCCGCCCCGTGCGGGTTTTTACCCTTCACTTGCTCATGACCGCCTGGACCTTCCATTCATAAATCTGTCTTAATCATCCGGTAGTCTCCACGCATGTGCTCTGTGAGAGGGAAGAACCGATGATTAAATGGTCTGAAGAAAACGACACCGATGTAAACCACAGTATCGCCTTACTGACCGGGGAAGAGCCTGAGAAGTGGTATCCCTACGGCGGCATCAAAGGCAAAGATTATTGCAACAACCCCTCCGACGCGTGGCCTATTATTTGCGCCAACAAAATCAGCATAAATTTTAAAGAGTTACAGAGCGATCCTCTTTGGCTTGCAGAAATTCAAAGCCCTCACGGCCAGTGGCAGGCGCAAAGTAAACGTCCATTGCGGGCAGCCATGGTCTGTTTCCTGCTAAGTAAAGAAAGTAAGGCTTGCGCAGAGTAAAAAGCGCAGAGATACTCAGATTGTGACAAGGTTTTGCAAAGAAGTGATTCGAATAAGCGTCGCGCAAAGCGATGAGTATCAAGTGATTAATGTTTCCTCATTTTGACAGTTGTGTCTAAGGCGGAGTCCATTATGAAGCGCATCATTAAAGGTGATAAAACTCTCTCCCATCTGGTGGTTGCTCACGCAGCTATCGACAGTCATGAAAAAGCCTATGGCAAACGGCGTCAGGGTTGGCCTTCGACTTATCTCATCAAATATAAAGATGCGCGTGTTGCGGTAGAAGTGGTGACCCGCAGACAATCCTATGTTGCTACTCTCATGATCGGAGCCAGAAATCTGACCAAACTTTGCGGTATGCCTGCCTGATAATCAGCGTACATCAATTTTACTTCAAACCGTGCCGGGCTCTTCCTGCACGGTTTTTGTTTTACAGGGCTTTCCTGATGAGAGGGGGCTGACGGAAACCGCCGCGCGGGAAAGGGCGCTTTAGCGTGCGGAAAACCATCGCGATAAGATCAAACATCAGCAGCATTGTTCCCGTCAGCGCCAGTATCAGCAGGCTGAAAACAGCGAATGTGACAAGCTTAAGGGCTGGCGGAACGCTCATCCGGCGAAAGCGGGAGCGAAGCCATAAGCGTCCGTATTGCGTCTGAATTTGCATAATATGGGTCAAACGCGCAGAAAATGAGCTGCGGCGATCGGTTGTATTCAGGGTCATAAATGTCCTCCTTTTTGAACGTCACCAGTTAAACACAGAGTTATTAAGATCTTCTTAACTCCCTCCTCCACTCGCAGTCCCACACAATGTTGCACTTTTAGCCTGTGGTGATATCGGGAAGTATGATAATTAATCCGGATAAAGGAGGCGCTGACGCCCCTTGAATGACAATCATCAGGAGTTATATGCCGGGTAAAAATCCGTATTACGATCCGTCCAAAAGTCATCACACGCCCGAAGGCTTCACCAACATCGAGCCACATAATCGTCAGAAGGGTGATTTGAAACGCTGGCAGCAGGAGCGTAAAGCGCAGCAACTGCCTGTCCCGCCGGAGAAAGGCTATGATCATTTTATTGATCAATGGTGGCAACAGGCCGACTTCAGCGGCACTGATGACCGATTATGGTTTCTGGGCCATGCCTGTTTGTTGTTACGCGTTGCGGGGCGATACATTCTCACGGATCCGGCGCTTTCAGAGCGGGCGTCGCCGTTGAGGTTTTACGGCCCCAAACGTAAAACGCCGGTTCCGGCTCCGGTCAGCCAACTCCCGCCCATCGATGTGGTGCTTTTTTCACATAATCACTATGACCATCTGGATAAAACCACTGTGCAAAAACTCTTGCGTCGTTTCCCGCAGGTACAGTTTATGGTGCCTCTCGGTATGAAAAGATGGCTGGAAAAACGCGGCGCTAAGTTTGTGGAGGAGCTTGACTGGTGGGAAGAACGGCAGTTTGGCGAAATGACGTTTTCAGCCGTACCGGCGCGCCACTGGAGCATGAGGACCCCCTGGGATCGCAATCAGTCTTTGTGGTGTGGTTGGGTGGTTGCACATCCGGCAATGCGTTTTTATTTCTCAGGCGACAGTGGTTACAGCAATCAGTTTGAAGTGATAGGGCAGCGACTGGGCCCCTTCGATTTGGCGGCCATTCCGATAGGTGCTTATGCACCAAGATGGTTCATGAGCGCGCAGCATATGGATCCGCAGCAGGCTGTCGGGGTGTTTTCAGAACTGCGTTGTCACAAAGCTGTGCCGATCCATTGGGGCGTTTTTGAATTAGCGGATGAATCTCTTGATCAGCCCTTAAAGGAATTAACCCAGGCGATTGCTCAAAGCGTTAATCCAGAAATGAATTTCAAGCCATTAAAAATGGGAGCCAGCATATCTAAAGAGTGAAAGCAGGAATGTTGCTCATCACGCCTGAGGGATTATGTTTATTAATGAGAAGTATTATCACCTGAGCGGCGGTAATGCTTCACCTTAATCAATGAAGGGGTTAATGAATTGTTAGTATTTATAATAAACAACGCTAAATAGCGTTTTCTGGAAAGCAGTGCAGACAGGATATTGGCATGTCTGACAGTGAAATAGGGTGTTTATCACCGCAAGACATCGCTTAACGCTTACAGACAAAGAGATTTGTGCTGAACCGGAACAGAGAAGCGTACCGGAGCTGCCGCAGACGGGATTTTTCGCGGGTTTTACAGTGAGCTATGCAGCAAGTTCAGACGCAAAAGTCTCCACCCGATTGTGTTCGGGAAAATAGATTTTTTGCGAGGCAGGTCACGGTATTAAATAATTATTAATTATAATGATATTTTATTATTGAATAAGGCTGCTCAAATAACAGGCGAAATGTTAATGCTAATTTAACTAAGTCGCAAAATTTAATTCATTATAATGTAAAAAACGCTGAGTAAGTAATATACATATTGTGAACAGGGTTTCTGGAATTGGAAGCCTTCAGGAAAAATTCTGAAGCAATAATATCTGTGCCCCTCTGAAGACGCACAGTTAAGGTGCATTTATTTCTTTTCCTTGTTTTTATTGCACCATTTTATTCATCGATGGCCTTATTGATTATTGCATAACCAGTCACAATGCAGGTGGGGACAAAAATTGCGCCGAAAGGGAGGAGGGTTTAAGTTCGGGTCGCACCGGTAACCGGCTTCGCTGTCAGCAGCCTGCCCGTGGAGGTGGCGCTAAAGGCTGATGTGTAAGGCTTCTGTAGTCAGTTTCTCCATAAAAATTCAAATAAAGATGTTTTTTACGCTTACGGTTCTGCATTAAATGATCAATAATCGAAAAAGGTCGTTATTGTTTTGTTTGATATACCGCTGTGCCTGTAAAGCAGAAAAAAGCATGTCTATCAACATATTTCAGCTTAACTGAACACGAAGTGCCATTAAGCGGCTCAAATATGTGCGACATGTCCATCGCTGATTAAAAATGGCTTGCCATCGAATTCAGAGTATGTGATAACGCTTCTGGGTAAAACGAGGTACAGTTCTGTATATGTGTGGCATTTTCAGTATAGAAGTTCTGAGTAAAGACGTTCACGTTGAATACCGCTTCTCTGCCGATTCTTATCTTAGTGCCTCAAGCAGTAACGACTCTAGTTTGTCTATGTAACGCCTACGGGCGGTTTAAACAATCCAAAGGAAATACTCAAGATGGCAAAGATCAAAGGTCAAGTTAAGTGGTTCAACGAGTCTAAAGGTTTCGGTTTCATTACTCCTGCTGACGGCAGCAAAGACGTGTTCGTACACTTCTCTGCAATCCAGGGTAATGGCTTCAAAACTCTGGCTGAAGGCCAGAACGTAGAGTTCGAAATCCAGGACGGCCAGAAAGGCCCGTCTGCAGTTAACGTAACTGCAATCTAAGCAGCGTCAGCTGTAAAAAAACCCGCTAAGGCGGGTTTTTTTGTGTCCGGCATTCAGAGGATGATGATCCCCGACTGCTGATTTCGCCCGCTGATGCCGGGATGCGATGGATTCAACGCACGCTGATGGCTGTTGCGACGAAAACTGGTGTAGTGGAACCCTTGTCCGGTTTCATCAAGCGTACAAATGGTACAACGGCCTGCACGGTCTGTTTCAGTGAAACCGAGTGCGCGTAACTTGGCTTGTGCAATAGCGGCTAAATCAAGATGACGCGGCCGGGGAGAAATCAGCGACGCAGGCAAATCGAGGCGCTGTATAAAGGTATCGTTCAGCTCCTGGCTGACTTCATAGCAGCAGGCCCCCGCCGCCGGGCCAACTGAGGCAACCCAGTCGGCGGTATCGCCTGACAGCGTAATGCGGGCCGCGACCTGCTCCAGAATCCCGTCGATAAGCCCGCGCCAGCCGGCGTGCACCACCCCGATGTGTTGACCATCTTTACGGCTGAAAATGACCGGCAGGCAGTCAGCTGTGTACACCGTCAGAAGAATGCCGGGTGTGGACGTGAAAAGCCCATCAGCTTCACCACAGGCTTGCTCTGGCCGGGAGACATCCACAATCCTGACGCCATGCACCTGTTTTTTTACCGGACGGGTGGCCTCATACGGTTGTAACCCGACGGGAAGCAGGGCACGTTTGTCGCCGAAACCATGAAGAATACCGGGGATTTGACGGAGTAAGGCTGAGCTGTCACTCATCTCAAGTCTCGTTAATAAAATGTTATGGCACCAGTGTAGCTGGCTTTCCACCCGATTTTCCAGCAGTTGCAACCGCAAGTCGCCTTCTTTAGACTTAACCTTATTGCGAATATTCGCCCCTTCAGACTTTCCTTGCAGGTTTCCCGCATGACTTATCAGTGTCCACTTTGTTTCCAGCCTCTTGAGCTGACCGGCCAGCAATGGCGTTGCCCGGAAAATCATCAGTTCGATCATGCAAAGGAAGGCTACGTCAATCTGATGCCCGTGCAGCACAAACGTTCGAAGCAACCGGGGGACAGCACCGAAATGATGATGTCGCGACGTGCTTTTCTGGACGCCGGTCATTATCAGCCGCTGCGCGACCGTCTGGTGACCATTCTTGATGATGTGTTGCCGCAAAGTGCCGGTACGCTGCTCGATATCGGATGCGGGGAAGGGTATTACACCACGGCCATCGCGGAGCGCCTGATGCAAACGCGTGCGATGAAAGTGTTTGGTCTGGATGTGGCAAAAGTCGCGATTCGCTATGCGGCCAAGCGCTACCACGCTGTGTCATTCTGTGTCGCCTCCAGCCACCGCTTACCCTTCGCCGCAGCCTCGCTGGACGCCGTAGTGCGTATCTACGCGCCGTGTAAGGCTCAGGAGTTGTACCGTGCGTTAAAACCGGGTGGCATAGTGTTAACCGTGGCACCGGGGCCACGTCATCTTTATCAGCTGAAAGGGCTGATTTATCAGGATGTGCAACTGCATGCTGAACTGGATGAGCAATTGGAAGGATTTGAGCGCGTGGCGACGGAGTCTCTGGCTTACGGGATGCAGCTTAACGGCGCGGAGGCATTTGATTTATTGCAGATGACGCCATTTGCGTGGCGTGCCACCGAAGAGGTGATGAAAAATCTCAAGGCAGAGCAGGCTTTCGAGTGTGAAACTGACTTCGTTATCAGGCTGTACCAGCGTAAAGCGGATGACGAGAGCGGCCAGTCATAATTTTAGTCTGAGCGTTGCACTGTGCGGCGTCAGTCCGCTCACGGCATTCAGTGGTTGAAGGTCAGTCTATTGATTTTCAACCATGATTTTGTAAATCCTTTCCAGATCGTCCAATTCATTTACGCGAATCAATAACTTCTTCTGTTCCAGTTCAAACACCAGCACGCCATCTTCTGAGAGGTTCATGCCGCGGATCCGGTCGTAGGTAATGAACGCATTGGCGAAGTAAAAACCTGCAGGTTTGAACAGCAACTTTGGCCAGCGAATAAAAGAAAGGTAGAACGCGACCAGCCCCAGGCCGATCAACAGGTAATTAGTCAAAGGCGTGCCATTCGCCTGAATATTGTTGTAAAGCAGTATCGCCAGCAGACCAATAAAAATGATGGAATCCAGTTTGTTACGGCGTCGGAGATTGACTCTCAGACGTGTTTTTCCGTTGCGGGTTCCCATGATGAATTCGTCGTAAATGGCATAAGCCAGCAGCAGCACGATGAAGAGGACGAGGACGATATCGGTCACGGACATGAAAAAAAACTCCAGCTCACTGCCAACAGGCAAAACTAAATAAAATCAGAAATGGGCAAATTAAGGCAATAAAAAAGCCGGAGGAGTGATCCCCCGGCTTGTGGTTATCAGAGACCTAACAGGCCAATCCAGTAACCGAAGATACCGATGGCGAAGAAGCCAACGATGATCCACAACGCGTTCACTTTCTTACGCAGCAACCACATACAGCCGAAGGTCAGCAGCAATGGCACCAGACCTGGCATCAGCTGGTCCAGAATCGTCTGTACCGTGGTGACTGTGGTGTGGCCTGTCTGGTCGGTAATTTTCGATACCACCAGCGGGATGTTAACGTGGGTCCATTTGTTAACCAGCGCCCCCATGACAAAGAGGCCGAGAATCGACGCCCCCTCAGTCAGTTTTTGCAGGAAGCCGCCGCCCATATCACTAACGATATCGACACCTTTTTTATAGCCATATGCCACGCCGTAATAACGGGTCAGCAGGCGCACTACGTTGAACAGAATAAAGAACAGCAACGGTCCGAGCAGACTCCCGGTCATCGCGATACCTGCACCCAGCGCAGCAAACACCGGACGTACAGTACCCCAGAAGATCGGGTCACCCACACCGGCCAGAGGCCCCATCAGACCGACTTTCAGACCGTTGATGGCTGCGTCGTCGATAGGTGCGCCGTTGGCACGCTGTTCTTCCATCGCCAGCGTTACACCCAAAACAGGCGCTGCAACGTAAGGATGGGTGTTGAAGAATTCCAGATGGCGTTTGATCGCCGCTTTGCGATCGTCGTTATTTTCAGGATAGAGACGACGAATTGCAGGCACCATACAGAAGCAGAAGCCCAGAGCCTGCATACGTTCGAAGTTCCATGACCCCTGGAAAAGGTTGGAGCGCATAAACACACCGCGAATGTCGCTTGCCGTGAGTTTTTTAACTTCAGTTTTATCAACCATGTCCTTCACCCTTAATCCAATTCGTTATCGAGATCGTTAACACCCGGAGCCGCCGCTGCTTGCGCAGATTTGTTGTATTTCGGGCTCAACTGGATGTAAAGCACTGCCATCACCACACCAATTACACCCAGTGCTACCAGGTTGAAGTTAGTGAATGCCGCAGTGACGAAACCGAGGTAGAAGAAAGGCATCAGGTAGCCAGCACGCATCATGTTGATGACCATGGCGTAACCGACAACAACAATCATACCACCCGCGATATTCAGGCCGTTGGTGACCACTTCCGGAATCGATGCCAGCAGATCATGAACGATGGCAGTACCCACAGAAACAGCAACAATCACGGCTGGAATGGCGATACGCATTGCCTGAAGAACCAGTGCCGAAACGTGGATCCAGGTGATGGCGCTCAGATTCCCTTTCTCAGCGGCTTTATCAGCAGCGTGCTGGAAGGCAACGGTGATGGTACGAACGATAATGGTTAATACCTGGCCGGCAGCTGCCAGAGGGATCGCCAGCGCGATACCCGCACCGACAGACTGTCCGCCGGCAATAACCAGAATGGTCGAGATGATAGAGGCGAGAGCAGCATCTGGCGCAACAGCAGCACCGATGTTCATCCAGCCCAAAGCGATCATTTCCAAAGTACCGCCGATGATGATCCCGGTTTTAACATCACCCAGAACAAAACCGATCAAAGTACAGGCAACTAACGGACGGTGAAACTGGAACTCATCCAGAATCGAACCCATCCCGGCAATACATGCAACAATAAATATCAGCACAATTTGTAGTGTGGTGATCTCCATTGCACTTCTCCTATGACCAAAGGACGCTGAGTAAAAACAAGCACATAGGGCACAGATAACGTTGAGGTCATCTGCCCGAAACGCATGTGCTTATTAATTCATCTTATTAATAAGATCCATCATCTTGAGACGTGAATCCGAGGACACTTTACGCACTTCAAGTTCAATACCTTTAGCATCCAGTTTTTTGAATGCTTCGATATCTTTCTCGTCGACGGACACGGCATTATTCACCTGGGTTTTACCCTGACGGAATGCCATACCACCGATATTGACGGTCGTAATCTTTATGCCACCTTCCACCACACGCAACACGTCGGTTGGATTGGTGAACAGCAACATCACACGGTCGCCTGCGTATTTTGGGTTGTTGTAGACACGGATAGCTTTCTCCACATCGACAACGTGTGCGGTAACACCGGGAGGAGCAACCTGAGTCAGCAACGTTTTACGCACGGTATCGGCAGCGACTTCATCGCTGATAACAATAATGCGGTTGACGTTGGTTTCTTTGGTCCAGCGGGTCGCTACCTGGCCATGGATCAAACGGTCATCGATACGGGCAAGACCGATCTTCATGTAGTCATTCGGGCCGGAAGGTTGAACCGGGGCGGCTTTTTTTGGCACAGGTGCGGCGACAGGCGCTTCGGTGGCAGGTTCCGGGGTTTTCAGCGCTTTCACGCCAATACGTCCGGTTTCCACTGCAATGGCAACCAGCTCTGCGAAAGAGGGGTTGTCATCACGTGCCATGAACGTTTCTGCCAGCATTGGGATATTCACACCGGTGACAACTTCGTAATTTTCCTTATCGACAACAATGCGGCTGGCGGCGTTAAACGGGCTGCCACCCCAGGTGTCGACCAGGAAAAGGACGCCGCTGCTGGTGTCTAAACCACCCAACTTTGCCGTGTACTTTTCGATCAGGGTTTCGGCGTTCTCGCCGGGTACGAAATCGATATAGGCGACGTTATCCTGTTCACCTAAAATCATTTCCGCTGTTTTCAGCAACTGCTCAGCTGCTGACCCGTGCGTGCCGATGATAATAGCAATACTCACTCGCTACCTCCTCTGTTAACTCCGTTAAGAGTTATGCACATAAGTAATGGTGCTGACGATGACATCCGCCCGTTTTTATTCCTGAGGCGGACAGGGCATTCCCTGCATGAGACTGAACTCAAAGAACGTCCGTTAATTTCTGATAACACTGATAAACAGTAAAACAGCAGAACCTCAACAGGTTGTGCAACGTGATTTATTTTAGTGTGTGAAAAAATAATTTTTGTGACGACTGTCCGTTATTCAACGACGTATTGTGAATACGCTTTCACGTGCACAATAAAACAGCATAGATGTTTCAGAATGATGCTGGAGGTAAAAGATCATACTTTCCCCTGATAATCATTCCTGATAAAGTGATTTTCCAAATAATTGAACAGGAGTACCGGGCCTCAGCCCTCCCTATGGACTGTCACCGACGTCACTATTCTTCGCTTCTTCACCTCATCAATACCGGCAAATCCGCCCCAATGGGCCTGATTTTTGCCGCACTGAAACCGCTTTCATCTGTGAGTTACCCAGTTAAAACTTTTTGCCGGGCGTCTGAATGCTCAGCGAATCGCGTTTCTTTGCGTCTTTTTTCTTTAACTCATTGCGGAGTCTGACATGGAATTTTTGATGGACCCTTCAATATGGGTCGGTTTGCTGACACTTGTCGTCCTGGAAATTGTTCTGGGTATCGACAATCTGGTCTTTATTGCCATTCTTGCGGACAAACTGCCGCCAAAACAGCGTGATAAAGCGCGTATCATCGGCTTGTCATTAGCCCTGATCATGCGTTTAGGTCTGCTGTCGCTGATTTCGTGGATGGTCAAACTGACCACGCCGCTGTTCAGCATTGCCCAGTTTAGTTTCTCTGGTCGTGATCTGATCCTGTTACTCGGCGGGGTTTTCCTGCTGTTCAAGGCGACGACAGAGCTGCATGAAAGGCTGGAAGGGCATGAAGAGCACGGTTCACAAAATCGTGGGTACGCCAGCTTCTGGTCGGTCGTCGCCCAGATTGTGGTGCTGGATGCCGTCTTCTCTCTCGATGCGGTGATCACGGCGGTCGGCATGGTGAATAACCTCTACGTCATGATGACGGCGGTTATCATTGCCATGGGCGTCATGCTGATGGCCTCGAAATCGCTGACGCGCTTTGTGAACAATCATCCGACGGTGGTGGTGCTGTGTCTCAGCTTCCTGCTGATGATCGGTCTGAGCCTGATTGCAGAAGGTTTTGGCTTCCACATTCCGAAAGGTTATTTGTACGCTGCGATCGGCTTCTCCATTCTGATTGAATTGTTTAACCAGATTGCCCGTCGTAACTTCCTGAAAAGCCAGTCCACCAGGCCGATGCGTGAACGTACCGCCGAGGCGATTCAGCGTCTGATGGGCGGGAAACGCCAGCATCAGAATGAAGATGAACCTTCCGGTGATGTGCTGCCTGCGAATGAGACGTTTGCCGAAGAAGAGCGACACATGATCACCGGCGTACTGACGCTGGCATCACGCTCACTGCGCAGCATTATGACGCCGCGTACCGAAATATCCTGGGTGGACTGCGAACGTTCTCCGGCAGAAATCCGCAGTCAGTTGCTGGATACGCCGCACAGCCTGTTCCCGATTTGCCGCCATTCACTGGATGACGTGATCGGTGTGGTGCGTGCGAAAGATCTGCTGGTGGCGCTGGAAAACGGTGAAAGTATCGTGGCCTTTGCCGAAAAAACGCCGCCCATCGTGGTGCCGGAAACCATGGATGTCATCAATCTGCTGGCGGTGCTGCGCAAAGCGAAAGGGCGTCTGGTGGTGGTCAGCAACGAGTTTGGTGTGATTCAGGGGCTGGTTACGCCGCTGGACGTGCTGGAGGCGATTGCCGGTGAATTCCCTGATGAAGATGAAACGCCTGACGTGATTGCTGATGGCGACGCCTGGATTGCCAAAGGGGGCACGGATTTACATCTGTTGCAGCAGATCCTGGACATCAACACCCTGGTCAGCCCGGACGATGATTTTGCATCACTGGCGGGGCTGCTGTTGTCAAAATCAGGTCAGATGCCTGTGGCCGGTGAAGTGATTGATATGGCGTCGCTGCACTTTGAAATCCTTGAAGTGACGGATTACCGTATTGAGCGTGTACGCATAACGAAAATTCAGTCTGAAAACGGGTGGGAAGAAGACCAGTAACCGCGGTGTACTTCTGCTGAGAACGGCGACTTCGGTCGCCGTTTTTTATGGCTGTTATTCGTCAGACTCCTCTTCAACCGGTTGAAGTGCCTGGGTCGATTTCTCGTAGCGCGCCAGCCAGATCGGAAACACTTCAATCGGCATTGGCCGGGCAAAATAGTAGCCCTGCAGGGAATCGACTTTACGTTTACGCAAATAATCGACCTGCTCACGGGTTTCCACCCCTTCGGCAATCAGTTTCAGATTAAGGCGCTGCGCCAGCGTGATGATCGTATCCGTCACCGTGGCATTGATGGCATCGGTGCCAATTGAGGCGGTAAACGCCTGGTCGATCTTCAGCACGTCTGGGTTGAGCGTTTTCAGATAACTCAGTGAACTGTGGCCGGTACCAAAATCATCGATGGCCAGTAAAATCCCCATCTCCTTCAGTTGAGAAATCTCGGCAGCTCTGAGCTCCTGCAACCGCGTGCGTTCCGTCAGCTCCAGCATCAGTGAGACGGAAGGCTCAGCGGGAAGCCAGATTTTGCGGATATCATCCACAATTTCCATATTATTGAAGTGCTGCGCTGCGACGTTAATACTGACGTAAAACCCCGACGTGGCGGGGAAAACAGCGAGATTATCGGTGACGGTTTTAATCAGATAGCGGGTGAGCGCGATGATTAATCCGTGCTGCTCGGCGAGCGGAATAAACACATCTGGCGACACCCACTCCTGCCTGCGATTTTTCCAGCGCATCAGCGTTTCCACGCCAATGCAGCGGCCATCGACGCTGTTAATAATGGGCTGGCAATACACCTTAAATTCGCGGTGCGAAATCCCGTGGCTTATCGGATAGGCAAGGCTTATCCGGCTGCCTGACAATAAATAGACTGCTGTCGCCGTCAGTAAGCTTATCAACATGGAAAGAGGCAGATGAGACGCCAGCTCTGACCACGCCAGCGCCGAGGCCTCTTCGCCATAAATGGACACGGTGAAATCATAATTTGGCGACGTGACGGTCAGTAACGGCTGCTGCGGCAAATTCACACTGGGAATAATTTCGTTCTTTCCATATTCCAGACTTTGCTTCATGACGTTCAGAACAATATGGCGCGCATACGGCGGTTGCGGTTCGAGCAGGAAATTCGACAGGATCCCGATGTTATACACAAACAGCTGACCGTTGAGATTATCGGGCGTGGCGGGCTGCCAGAGCAGCAGGGTAGGGATGTTCAGCCGGCTTAATTTCGCAGCGCGAAGTTCCAGCCGCGTTTTGCCTTGCGCGATATCGGGCAGCGTTTTATCGAGGCTGAGATCCAGTGCACCAATCAGGCTTGAGCAGGTGATGGTGCCATTATTGACGAGGGTGATAGAACGCAATGTCTGCATCAGAGCGACAGTTTGCTGCAAGGCCGGTTGTAATTCACGGCAGGTCAGCGCCGGATCGACAGGGGTGGATTGCGCAGCAGGTATAGCGGGTTCAAGCAGTTTTTCGAGTTTCTGAACGGTGTGTAAGGCGACGCGTTGCTGATCGGCGGTGATCACCTGGCTTTGTTCATAAATACGGATACTGAGTGTTAACAGCAGGGTAAAAATACCCATCGCGCCGGCCAGTGCAAGGCGATAGTAGCGATACTTCGCAAGTCCGGTCTGGGAGAACAGCATCGTTCTAATCCTTTTATCCCGTGTAAAGTGCAGGCTTACAAGTGTTCATTTTAAAGGTTTACCGATGCAAAACAGCCGTTTCATTATTATTGATAGTAGCCGTAAATCGCCGGATGCTCTTCCTGCGTGAAGAAGGAAAATCAGAGAAAATCCAGATTTGTGACGTTGTCACTTACTTAGCGTCTGTTCATTTTATCTTATACGTGATGGTACAGAGTGAAGCAGTCTGTGCGGCAAAACAAGCGGAAATCAGCATGCCGCACCTGCAAGGTATAAGCAAGTCTCACGGCCATTAAGTATTGATAATACAACAGGTTTTTCTTAACAAAGATTTAATGACTAAGTGACAGTTCCAGGCTGATATATCCTGCGGCGAACGGTTAAAAAAACAGTTCTTCGCCGCCGCAGGCACAAGGAAAACCTTGGTAATATCAGTCGCACTGTACCTTGATCGCCAGACCGCCGCGGGAGGTTTCACGGTACTTGGCATTCATGTCTTTACCCGTTTCGTACATGGTTTCAATCACTTTATCGAGAGAAACCCGGGGCTCACTGGTGCGGCGCAGCGCCATGCGTGCTGAGTTAATGGCTTTTACCGAGGCAATCGCATTACGCTCAATACACGGCACCTGAACCTGACCGGCGACAGGATCGCAGGTCAGGCCGAGGTTGTGCTCCATCCCGATCTCTGCGGCGACGCAGACCTGCTCCGGGCTTCCGCCCAGCAATTCTGTCAGACCGGCAGCGGCCATAGAACAGGCGACGCCGACTTCGCCCTGGCAGCCGACCTCAGCCCCGGAAATAGAGGCATTCATCTTATAAAGAATACCGATGGCGCCGGACGTCAGGAAATAGCGCAGATAAATGTCCGGGCTGACCGACTGAATGTACTTGTCGTAGTACGCCAGCACCGCAGGAACAATCCCGCAGGCACCGTTCGTCGGTGCAGTAACCACGCGTCCGCCGGCTGCGTTTTCTTCATTCACCGCCAGCGCAAACATGTTCACCCAGTCGATGACGTTCATCGGGTCTTTTGACAGCTGATCGTTTGATACCAGCATCCGGCGCAGTGCCGAGGCGCGGCGGGGGACACGCAGCGGGCCGGGAAGCACGCCTTCCGTGTTTAAACCGCGATCGATACAGGCCTGCATGGTGTGCCAGATTTTCTCGAAATACTGCTCGATTTCCTGTTTGCTGTGCTGCGCCAGCTCGTTTTTCATCATCATGCCGGACAGCGACAGGCCATTTTCTTTGCACTTCGCCAGCATTTCACTGGCCGAATTAAAGCTGAAAGGCACCGCCACTTCATCCAGCACCGGCTGGCCGAAATGCTCGTCATCGACAATAAAACCGCCGCCGACGGAGTAATAGGTTTTGCTGTAAACCAGTTTGTCACCGGCAAAGGCGTGGATCTGCATAGCGTTTTCATGACGCGGTAAATTCTCGCTCCGGAAAACCATGCCCGTGTCGCGCGGGAAATCGACTTCGTGCTGCGTTTCACCCAGCGGCAAACGCTCACGTTGCTCAACGTCGCGGATAAAGTGGGGAATACCGTCGATGTCAACGGTATCTGGCTGGTTACCCGCCAGACCTAAAATAATGGCGATATCTGTGTGGTGGCCTTTACCTGTCAGTGACAGGGAGCCAAAAACGTCCACGGCGACACGCGTAACGGCAGGCATCATGCCCTGTTCGAGCAGGTCATCAGCGAACTGTTTGCCTGCTTTCATCGGGCCCAAAGTATGGGAACTGGAAGGGCCAATCCCGACCTTGAACATGTCGAAAACGCTAATCACGTCGAATACTCCTGTAATTGATAACGGCAGGGAACGGGATCCCTGACACCCATAACTGAAATCTGGCCCCGTGGGGAGATCTGATCTTATGGGTAGATCCATAGTGTAAAAGGGGTTAAGACCAATAGTTTCATTTTTCGCATGAAATAAACTTATTTGATGCGAAAGTGTGATCGATGTGTAACCGTTGAGGTCAGTCTTTAACCTGCCGGGCCAGCTGACGAATGATCGACGCGGTAAGTCCCCAGACAAATTGTTGCTGATACCAGGATAAATACACCCGGTGGTGGATCCCTCTGCGATGAATATCCAGAGAGTGATAGCGGGCCAGATCGAACGCTTCCTGAAGCGGCATTTCGAACAGCTCTGCCACCTCGTCTTCCTGCGGGTGGAATGTCACATCCACCGGTAACAGGCCAATGACCGGGGTCACCTGAAACCCGCTGCTGCTGTCCTGCGGTGCCAGCGTGCCTAACACGTGCACCTGTTCGGGCGGAATGGCGACTTCTTCCTGCGCCTCGCGCAGCGCGGTGGCAATAATCGACGCGTCGGTGGCATCGGCTGCGCCGCCGGGAAACGCCACCTGGCCGGGATGCTTGCGCAGGCTGTCTGATCGCCGGGTCAGTAAAATGGTTGGTTCTTCACGGCAAATAATGGGGATCAACACCGCTGCCTGACGGGTTCCGCGCAAATGTTGTGCGGGCAGGCGGGGCTGCTGCAACTGAAAGCGCAGAATAAAATCTTCCACGGCGGGTGAAAATGCCTGCAAGGTCGGCTGTTGTTCCAGCAACGTCACGGCTGTACGACTCCTAACTGTGGCAGGATGCGGGCAATTTTATCGAACGTCTCCTGATATTCGGCCTGTTCCTGACTGTCTGCAACGATGCCGCCGCCTGCCCAGCAGTAGATTTTCCCCTGCTCGGTAAGCAACGTGCGGATAGTGATATTGCTGTCCATAGTGCCGCAACAACTGAGGTAAGCAATACTGCCGCAGTAACCGTTTCGTCGCTGCGGCTCGAGTTCTTCGATGATTTCCATCGCGCGTACTTTCGGCGCACCGGTAATCGATCCGCCAGGGAAGCAGGCGCGCAGCAGGGCGCTGGCGTGGCAGTCGTCCGGTAACTGCGCGGTGATGGTGCTGACCAGATGATGAACAGCCGGGAAAGGCTCGACCACAAACAGTTCGGGAACCCGCACGGTGCCGGGCGTGGCTACGCGACCAATGTCATTACGCAGTAAATCGACGATCATCAGATTTTCGGCCCGATCTTTTTCCGACGCGGCCAGACGTTCAGCCTGACGGGCATCTTCCAGCGGATCTTCACAGCGCGGCAACGTGCCTTTGATAGGGCGGGTCTGGATCTGCTTATTCCTCAGCCAGATAAAGCGTTCCGGCGAAAGGCTGAGCACGGCGTTTTCCGGCAAGCGCAGAAATGCCGAGAACGGCGCGCGGTTGGCCTGATTCAGCCGCAGGAAAGCCTGCCATTCATCTCCCTGATAATCTGTGGAAAAACGCTGCGCCAGATTGATCTGATAACAGTCACCGCTGTGAATATATTCCTGAATCTGGCGGAATTTCTCGCCATATTCCCCGCGGCTCATGTTCGCCTGCCAGGGTGCATTCAGGCGAAAAGACGCGGTATTTACCGGCTGCGCATGCGCTTCGAGCCAGCGCAGACGTGCCTGCACATCGCCATGACAGACCAGCGTCAGACGCTGTAAATGATGATCGGCGATCAGCGCCCAGTCATAAATGCCGACGGCCATGTCCGGCAGATGAATATCGCGCCGGGCGATATCCGGCAGTGTCTCGACACGACGGCCTAAATCATAGCCAAACAGACCCAGCGCGCCGCCCTGAAAAGGAAAATCATCCGCGCTGGTTGCCTGTAATCCGCTGGCCGAAAGCTGCTCTTCCAGCAGGGTGAACGGATCATCTTCCCGCGATACCACGCTGCCGTTTTGCTCAACCAGGGTGACGTTGCCGCGCGTGGTCAGCGTTATCTGCGGATCCGCCACCAGAATGTCGAAGCGGTTATGCTGATGCTGTGCGGCACCCGAGTGCAGCAACATGGCCCAGGGCAACGCAGAAAGTGGCGCGAACAGCGTCAGCAAGGCATCTGGCTGATAGGGCAACGAATGATGAACAACGGAGTGAGCGGGTTGCATGGCGGGTTTCAGTTTCTCTGGCGCGATAAATGATGTAACAGACCTGTGATCCTAACATAGATCAGGCCACCGGAAACCAGCGCAGGCGATTTGCGTGAATAAGGCGTATACTGTTCAACCCCGCAGCCTGCGGGTGTTGTTTCTCTCTTGCCTCATCCAACACGTACAACAGGAATTTCCTATGCTGACAGGTATGCCTTCACTTTCACATAACGAACAAGAACAGGCCGCCGATCGTATCCGCCAGTTAATGGAAAACGGCATGAGCAGCGGCGAAGCCATTGCCACCGTTGCGGCAGAAATCCGTGAAACGCATAAAGGCGATCGCGTGACCGTCATTTTTGATGACGAAGACGAATAACATTCGAACCTGAGACGCTTATAAGAGCCGATCTCGTGATGACAAAAAAGCCGGACCCTTTACAGGTGTCCGGCTTTTTTTCGTGATGAACTGACTGAGATTAGCCTTTCACACTCACGGCGGCGGCGGCCAGCTTCGCCTGCTCGACGGCATCTTCCACATTTTCGGCAATGGCCAGCGCCACACCCAGACGGCGTTTACCGCTGATTTCCGGTTTGCCGAACAGGCGGATCTGATTGTATCCGGTCAGTGCATTTTCCAGACCGCTGAAAGTCACGTTGTTACTGGTCAGTTCAGGCAGGATCACGGCAGAGGCGGAAGGGCCGAACTGGCGGATATTACCTACCGGCAGGCCGAGGAAGGCGCGAACGTGCAGGGCAAACTCAGAGAGATCCTGAGAAATCAGCGTTACCATGCCGGTATCGTGCGGGCGCGGTGACACTTCGCTGAAGACCACGTCGTCGCCGCACACAAACAGTTCGACGCCAAACAGGCCTTTGCCGCCCAGAGCTTTCACCACTTTTTCGGCGATGTCTTTCGCGCGCTGTAACGCCAGTTCGGTCATCTGCTGCGGCTGCCAGGATTCACGGTAATCACCGTCTTCCTGACGATGGCCGATCGGCGCGCAGAAGTGGATGCCGTCAACGGCGCTGATGGTCAGCAGCGTGATTTCGAAATCAAATTTTACCAGCCCTTCAACAATCACGCGCCCGCCGCCAGCACGGCCGCCTTGCTGCGCATAATCCCATGCGGTTTGCAGCTGGTCTGCGCCACGGATCAGGCTCTGGCCTTTACCGGAGGAGCTCATCACCGGTTTGATGATGCACGGGTAACCGATTGCGTCTACCGCCTGGCGGAAAGACGCTTCATCATTAGCAAACTGGTAGCTCGACGTTGGCAATTGCAGCGTCTCTGCGGCCAGGCGACGAATACCCTCGCGATTCATGGTCAGGCGCGTCGCTTCAGCGCAAGGTACGACGTTGTGACCCTGTTTTTCCAGTTCAACCAGCATGCTGGTGGCGATAGCTTCGATTTCCGGCACGATGAAATCAGGGCGTTCGCTTTCAATCACCTGTTTCAGGGCGTCGCCGTCCAGCATATTAATGACATGGCTGCGGTGAGCGACCTGCATCGCCGGTGCATCAGCGTAACGATCGACGGCGATCACTTCCAGGCCAAGACGCTGGCATTCGATCGCCACTTCTTTACCGAGTTCGCCAGAGCCTAACAACATGACGCGGGTGGCGCCGGTGCGCAGTGCAGTACCAATGGTTAACATAGCTTCGTACCCAGATCTGTGATGAAGAAAAATGAGAATTTCGGCGCGCAGTATATCTGAATTTATGCCATACGAAAACGATTGCGCAGCATCTTAAACGATTTCAGCGACGCAATCCGGCCAGGGCATCTGCGGATTTTTTCAGTCCGTTTTCTGCCGTTTAAGGCAGTCGGCGGGCGTCTCTGTTATCATTTGGCCAAACCATGGCGCCAGACCTTCTGCCGCTGCCCCGATTTTTGCCTCACATAAAGAGTTATCGCCTTGAGCACGCATTCCTTTTCAGCCCTGACATTGCCCGCTGAGCAACTTTCTAACCTGACCGAACTGGGTTATGCCGAAATGACCCCGATTCAGGCCGCTTCTCTGCCTGCCATCCTGCAAGGTCAGGACGTCCTGGCGAAAGCCAAAACCGGCAGCGGTAAAACGGCAGCCTTCGGTATCGGCCTGCTGAACAGCATCACCGTGGCACAGTTCTACGCGCAGGCGCTGGTGCTGTGTCCGACCCGTGAACTGGCGGATCAGGTCAGTAAAGAGTTACGTCGTCTGGCGCGATTCACCCAGAACATCAAAATCCTGACCCTGTGCGGCGGCCAGTCCATCGGGCCACAGCTGGAATCTCTGGTTCGTCAGCCACACATTGTTGTGGGCACGCCGGGCCGCATTCAGGAACATTTGCGTAAAGGCACCCTGAAACTGGATCAGCTGAAAGTGCTGGTGCTGGACGAAGCAGATCGCATGCTGGATATGGGCTTTAGCGAAGATATCGAAGATGTGGTCAGCTATACACCGCCAGCCCGTCAGACTCTGTTGTTCTCCGCGACCTATCCGGATGGCATCGAGCGCATCAGCTCTAAATTCCAGCGTCAGCCGCTGAAAGTCGAAATTGAAGGCGAGGAAGATGTTGCTGATATCAAGCAGGTCTTCATCGAAGCCGATAAACATCAGCGTTTGTCCCTGCTGGCGGCGGTGCTGTATCAGCATCAGCCGACGTCGTGTGTGGTGTTCTGTAATACCAAACGCGACTGCCAGGACGTGTGTGATGCACTTTCCGGTAAAGGCATCAGCGCACTGGCGCTGAACGGCGATCTGGAACAGCGCGACCGTGACCGCGTGCTGGTGCGTTTCTCTAACGGCAGTTGCCGCGTACTGGTGGCGACTGACGTGGCTGCGCGCGGGCTGGACATCAAAGATCTCGGTCTGGTCATCAACTACGAACTCTCTTTCGATCCTGAAGTGCACATTCACCGCGTCGGTCGTACAGGCCGTGCAGGCACCAGCGGTCTGGCGGTCAGTCTGGTGACGCCACAGGAAATGGTGCGGGTGCACGCGCTGGAAGATTATACCCGTCAGACCTTTACCTGGCAGCCCGCAGCGCAGGCGCTGGCAGCGACACCGGTGGCGCTCGATCCTGAGATGGCGACGCTGTGCATTGACGGGGGGCGTAAAGCCAAAATTCGTCCCGGCGATATCCTCGGTGCTCTGACCGGTGAAGCGGGTCTGACGGCTGCGGAAGTGGGTAAAATCGATATGTTCCCGATCCACGCGTACGTGGCTATCCGTCAGAAAAGCGCCAAAAAAGCGTTACAGCGTTTGCAGGAAGGCAAGATCAAAGGCAAAAACTGTAAGGCTATTATCTTGCGTTAACGGATTTTCATCCCGCTTTTGCGTTGCAGGTCTTATTGTTAATGTTGTGTTATTACCTTGTTGAGGATTATATTATCTGACGCAAGCGATGACCTTGTCAGTTGTAGGGATATGGATCCTGCAAGGTCAGTGATAACGATCGACAAAAAGCGGGAAGACGCACAATGAAAAAGATGATCACAGGCGTGGTAATAGCGTTAGCAGGAATGAGCGGGATGAGTCAGATGGCGCAGGCCGCTGAACCTGAAGTCAGAACGGCGACGGTCGCACCTTGTTCCACCGCCAGCAAAGATGAGATTGCAGCGCTGGTTAAACGTGATTTCCTGCAAAACCGTATTCCGCGCTGGGATGCCGATAAGAAAACCCTCGGGACTTCCACACCGGTGGCGTGGGTCGTTCCGGACAGCATCAGCGGCGATAATGCCCGTTGGGAGATCCCGCTGAAAGTTCGTGGCGATCATACCGACAAAACCTATCAGGTGACGCTCAACTGTCAGCTTGGCGAAATCAGCTACAGCGCACCCGTTTAAGCATTTCCTGCGTCCGTTGCCAGCCAGCGGACGCATTATTCCTTTCTTTTCCGTCCCTTGGTTTCCCCGCATAAACCTGTCACTCTTACTACACCACTAAGAGGACAAAGAGATCCCGCGATGATGACACCTCCAAAGGCTGAAAAACGCCCTGAAACCCTGAGCGTACACGGCGATGAACGCGTCGATAATTATTACTGGTTGCGTGACGATGACCGCACCGACCCTCAGGTTTTGGCCTATCTGACCGCCGAAAATGCCTACACCGATCAGGCCATGCAGCCGCATCAGGCGCTGCGTGAAACCCTTTATGGCGAGATGGTGGCACGTATTGCCCAGCAGGATCATTCCGTTCCGTATGTTAAACACGGTTTCCGTTATCAGACACGCTATGAGCCGGGCAACGAATACGCCCTCTATCTTCGTCAACCTGCAGACGAGACGGAAAACTGGCGCACGTTGATCGACGGCAACGAACGCGCCAAAGACAGCGAGTTTTATACGCTGGGCGGGCTGGATATCAGCCCTGATAACAAACTGATGGCCGTTGCTGAAGATTTTTTGTCGCGCCGCCAGTACGACATCCGCATCAAAAATCTGGATGACGAAACCTGGACCGACGATCTGCTGAAAAACACCTCCGGCAGCAGCGAATGGGCGAACGATTCACAGACGCTGTATTACGTGCGCAAACACAAAAAAACGCTGCTGCCGTATCAGGTTTATCGCCACGTTATCGGCACTGACCCGAAAACAGACAAACTGGTGTACGAAGAAAAAGACGACACCTTCTATGTGGGTCTGGATAAAACCACGTCAGAAAAATACATTCTGATCCATCTCGACAGCACCACCACCTCGGAGATTTTACTGCTGGATGCTGACGATCCGCAGGCGACACCTCAGGTCTTCCTGCCGCGTCGGAAAGATCACGAATATGCACTCGATCATTACCTCGGCAAGTTCTATATCCGTTCCAATAAAGACGGTAAAAACTTCGGCCTGTATCAAAGTGACCGCGGTGAAGAGTCCGCCTGGCAGGCTTTGATTGCGCCGCGCGATGAAGTGATGCTCGAAGGTTTTAGTCTGTTTCGTGACTGGCTGGTTGTGGAAGAACGTGAGCAGGGGCTGACGCATCTGCGCCAGATCCACTGGCAGACCGGTGAGGAAAAGTCGCTGGCGTTTGACGACCCGACGTACACCACCTGGCTGGCCTATAACCCTGACCCGGACACCTCGCTGTTGCGCTATGGCTATTCTTCCATGACCACGCCGAGTACGTTATTTGAGTTGGATCTGGATACGCAGGAACGCACCTTACTCAAACAGCAGGAAGTGAAAGATTTTGATCCGGCGAACTATCGCAGTGAACGTGTTTGGGTCACAGCCCGCGACGGCGTGAAAGTACCGGTTTCACTGGTTTACCGCGCGGAGTTATTTAAGCCGCACCAGAATCCGCTGATGCTTTATGGCTACGGCTCTTACGGCAGCAGCATGGATCCGGCGTTTAGCGGCAGCCGCCTCAGCCTGTTAGATCGCGGTTTTGTTTTTGCTCTGGCGCATATTCGCGGCGGCGCAGAGCTCGGTCAGCAGTGGTATGACGACGGTAAACTGTTCAACAAACTGAATACCTTCAACGATTTCATCGACGTGACCAAAGAACTGATCGCTGAAGGTTATGGCGATGCGAAACAGGTGTACGCCATGGGGGGCAGCGCAGGCGGCTTGCTGATGGGCGCTATCATCAATCAGGCACCGGCGTTGTATCACGGCATCGTGGCGCAGGTTCCGTTTGTTGATGTGGTGACAACGATGCTGGATGAATCTATCCCGCTGACCACCGGTGAGTATGACGAGTGGGGTAACCCGAACGACAAAGCCTATTACGACTACATGCTGCAATACAGCCCGTACGATCAGGTGCGCGCCCAGGCATATCCGCACATGCTGGTCACCACCGGCCTGCATGATTCTCAGGTGCAATACTGGGAGCCGGCAAAGTGGGTGGCGAAACTGCGTGATGTGAAAACGGACAGCAACCAGCTTCTGATGCACACGGATATGGATTCCGGCCACGGCGGCAAATCTGGCCGTTTCAAAGCTTACGAAGATATCGCGCTGGAATACGCCTTTGTGCTGGCGCTGGCGGCAAAAAAATAAGTCTGCAAGTCCTGAAAAAATCCCATAAAAAAACCCGCGCTGAGCGGGTTTATTCTACGAAGTACATTGTTAAGCAGATGCTTTCTTGGCTTTTTTATCAGCCTTTTTTTCGGCAGGGGTTTTCAATGGCTTTTTCTTCGCATTCTTTTTGCTATCCATTCCTTTACTCATGATTGCCTCTCTTTAAAGCTGGTGGATTGGGTTGCCCGTCTATTTAGTGCCAAATTGGCTCAGGTTGCAAGTCCCTTCTTGTTTCTGACAGGACTTTACAGTCATGTCTTCCGGTTCATCACCGGGAGTTCCTGATGAAATTGCGTGATAAGTATGCGAACAGCATACAAAAATTCGATTTTGATGCAGAACAACTTGTCGTTGGCTGGCCGATGCGCTGTTATTGAGTTGTAAAAACATCTATCAATACTCTGGCCAAATAGAACAGGAAATGTCATGCCAAAATTAAAAGGGTTATATCCTCCGTGTGAGGCTTATGCCAGCGGCTTGCTCGATACCGGCGATGGTCACAAGGTTTACTGGGAGCGCAGCGGAAACCCGAACGGCAAGCCGGCTGTCTTTATTCACGGCGGGCCGGGCGGCGGCTGTTCATCGGTACATCGCCAGCTGTTTGATCCCAATGATTATGACGTCATGCTGTTTGATCAGCGTGGCTGCGGGCGCTCCACACCCCATGCGAGCCTCGACAACAACACCACATGGCATCTGGTTGAAGATATTGAGCGTCTGCGCAAGCTGGCGGGCGTGGAAAAATGGCTGGTCTTCGGTGGCTCATGGGGTTCCACGTTGGCACTGGCTTACGCCCAGACCCATCCCGAACACGTCAGTGAAATGGTGTTGCGCGGTATTTTCACCATGCGCAAACAGGAGCTGACCTGGTATTACCAGGATGGTGCGTCGCGCTTCTTCCCTGAAAAATGGCAGCGTATCCTCTCTATTTTATCCGAGGAAGAACGCAAGGATGTTATCGCCGCTTATCACGCACGCCTGACATCCAGCGATCGCGCAGTGCAGCTCGAGGCTGCAAAAATCTGGAGCTTGTGGGAAGGGGAGACGGTCACGCTTCTGCCTGCGGAAGGTTCGGCGTCATTTGGTGAGGATAACTTTGCGCTGGCTTTCGCCCGCATCGAGAACCATTACTTCACGCATCTTGGCTTTTTAGACAGTGATGACCAGTTGATACGTAACGTTGAGCGTATCCGGCATATCCCGGCGGTGATCGTGCATGGTCGCTATGATATGGCCTGTCAGGTGCAAAACGCATGGGACCTGGCGAAAGCCTGGCCGGAAGCTGAACTTCATATTATCGAGGGGGCAGGGCACTCATTTGATGAGCCTGGGATCCTCGATCAGCTGATTCGTACCAACCAGCAATTCGCCACCCGCCGGTAATCGCTTTCCCCTCCCGTTTGCCTAAAGCTGCGTTACTTTTGCTTCGGTTCATAAGGTAAACGGGAGAATTTATGGGATTCGCCGCGATAATGCATCACACGCTCACGAAAGTAGGTGCGCAGATGTTCAGGCTGTTGCCGTTCTACCATTTCGGCCACAACGGGCATGTTGTAACGCTCTTTGAAAGCGACCGCTGAAGCCGCCAGATCGATGTTAATCCGATCCATCTCATCTTTACTGATTTCTGCCAGATTGATACTCATTGCAACCTCCCGTGCATCTCATTTGCGCGCATTGTACCCGAGCACAACGCCGGGGTGAACGTCGTTGGCTCACTTTTATGTTCCGCTCAAAAACCCATTTTCGTTAAATGCAATTTAAGTAAATAAGAACTATTCAGGTTGTGGAAGTGATAATTATATTCATCAACATGCTTTTAATTAATTTCGCGAATAGGAATGATTCTTTTTAATATACATTTAGATGTTAATGGTTATCATTATTGGATATTTACGATAAAAATAAATCCATATATATCAATGAATTATTTTTAAATGTTGCCTGTATGGATAATAATGTGAATTGGCTGTTCTTATTTTGTATTGATACGGGCATAATGCGGGTAAATAAACACATCCGCCTGCCTTAATTATTTTATGGAGCCGCATCATGCTTAAAAAAGAAATGATCGATCAGCTTAATGAACAGCTGAACCTTGAATTTTATTCAGCCAATTTATATTTGCAGATGAGTGCATGGTGCAGTGACAAAGGCTACGAAGGCGCGGCAGCGTTTCTGAAAAAGCACTCGATGGAAGAAATGGATCACATGCACCGCCTGTTCAAATATGTCAGTGATACAGGTGCATTGCCGCTGCTGGGCGCTATCGCCGCACCGCCGGTCAGCTTCGAATCCCTGTCTGATCTGTTCATGCAGACCTATGAGCATGAGCAACTGATTACACAAAAAATCAACGAACTGGCCGATCTGGCGATGACGCTGAAAGACTATTCTTCCTTCCACTTCCTGCAATGGTATGTGGCAGAGCAGCATGAAGAAGAAACCTTGTTCAAATCTGTTCTCGATAAACTGGCTCTGGTCAGCAACACCGGCAACGGCTTGTTCTTTGTCGATAAAGATCTTAAAACCATGGCGGCACAAGCCCCGGCCGTATAAACCCGGTTTGTGATGCTCATAAAACGCAGAATGCTCCGGCTTCTGCGTTTTTTTATGCATTTATGACAAACGTTTTACATGGGATTGCGATAAAGTGGCGGCGTTATAAATTCATCATTACGCAAGCCAAGGAACTATCGTGTTGAAAAAAACCTCCTCTCTTTGCCGTGCCATGGCAGTCTCAGCCGTATTGCTGAGCGGATTTATCTCACAGCAAGCCCTCGCGCATGCACATCTTAAAACCCAAACTCCCGCTGCGAACGCCGTTCTGAGTGCCAGCCCGACCGAACTCTCCCTTGGGTTCAGTGAAGGTATCGAACCGAACTTCAGCAAAATCACCCTGGCAGACGCCGCCAAAAAAGCCGTTAAAACTGGCGCGATGACACTGGCTGCCAATGACAATACCCAGGCGGTCGTTCCTCTGCCAGAGGCGTTGACATCCGGCAAATATACGGTGTCGTGGAACGTGGTGTCAGTTGACGGTCATAAAACCCACGGTAACTACAGTTTTACCGTTAAATAAGTTATGAGTCTGACTGCACTGTTCGTCCTGTGCCGGTTTGCCCACTTTGCGTCGCTGATGCAAATTTTCGGGTTGAGTGTGTTTTGCTCCCTGCTGGCGCCTGCTGGTTTTTCGGGGATGTTACTGCAAAGAAATCAGACCCTGATGATGTGGTCCGGCGTGGTCGCCGCGATCACGTCTGTCGGAATGTTGGCGATTCAGGCTGCGCTGATGGGCAATGGCTGGAGTGACGGCCTGAACCTGAATGTCTGGTTGCTGGTGCTGACCACCACTTTTGGCGAAGTATGGCGCTGGCACTTGTTGCTGACTGCCGCGCTGCTGCTGGTGTTACTGATGGACTGGCTTCCGGTTCGCAACCTGCTGGTATTTCTGTGCTCGCTTGGTCTGCTGCTCAGCCAGGCGCTGATAGGCCATGCCGCCATGCATCAGGGGTTATTAGGGCTGGTGCAACGCATCAATCATATGGTTCATCTGCTTAGCGCCGCCTACTGGTTTGGCTGTTTGCTCCCGTTGCTGACATGCATGTTCTACGCCCGAAAACCTGAAGTCCGGCCTTACGCTATTGCCACGCTTATCCGCTTTTCGACCTGGGGCCACGCGGCAGTCGCGCTGGTGATACTGACCGGTATCGCCAACACTGCCATTATCCTGCAACGTTGGCCGACAGATATGACCTCGCTTTACCAGTGTCTGCTTGAGATCAAAATCGTGCTGGTTGGCATAATGGCCGCCGTCGCCGTATATAACCGTTATCATCTGGTACCACTGATGAGCAAAGAACCCGAGCAGGCCGAACGACGTTTTGTGCTGATGACCCGGATAGAATGGGCTCTGGCGTTGATCGTTCTGCTGCTGGTGAGCCTTTTTGCTACGCTGGCACCGCGCTGAAACAGTTATTAATAACGTATTAAGAATAAAATTATTACCGAGGAAATATCATGAGGAAATCACTGCTTGCCTGCGTATTGCTGACCTTGTCCGCCAGCAGTCTGGCCGCGCCACAACTGGAAACCGTCAGCCGTTTACAATACGGCAAGGCATGGGCTTTCACCCGGGAAGAGGTGATGCTGCAATGCCGTCCCGGCCATGCGTTATATGTGATCAACGACAGCACACTGGCGCAATATCCTTTGAACGATGTGGCGAAAGAGCAGGTGAAAAATCGTCAGGTCCAGGCGGTTCCGCTTGAAAAAATCTGGCTTGATGACCCGCAGAATCCGGGACAAAAAATGAGCCTCGCGCCATTTATCACCAAAGCGGAATCACTCTGCTGAGTTGCTGTGCGGCGAATAAGTGACTGTTGTTAAACTCATGCTTTGCGAATGTTGTCACATAATGAAAATAATACAGCATTGTTATTATCACTATGTTGCGAGTTGAGTGGAAAATAGTCAGCTGTCGGCTATCCTTTACATTGTACGGCTTAACAGCCTGCATTAATGCCAACTTTTAGCGCACGGCTCTCTCCCAAGAGCCATTTCCCTAGACCGAATATAGGAATCGTATTCGGTCTTTTTTTTGCCTGTTTTTGAAATCAACCACTTATAATAAAAACAATCACTTAGGCTCTTTTCACTTACCCTCAATGTTACTCATTTGGATTCTCCATCGCCATTTTATCGCCACTGATTTGAGCCAGCGGATTCATGTAAATAGCGTCTTCTAAGTGATCGGGGGCGAAGTGTGCATAGCGCATCGTGACGCGTATATCTGAGTGCCCGAGGATGCGCTGCAACACGATGATATTGCCGCCGGCCATCATGAAGTGACTGGCAAACGTGTGCCTTAGAACGTGCGTCATCTGACCTTCTGGCAGTTCGATACACGCCAGCCTGATCACCCGATAGAACTGCTTATAGCAGGGCGAGAAGGGCACGCCTTCGCGGGCGACCAATTCGTCATACAGAGGGCGGGCGAGGGGAACGGTACGATTCTTTTTACCTTTGGTATTGATGAAGGTGAGTTTGTACGGGGAGATCTGCGAGCTTTTGATTTTGGCGGCCTCGTTCCACCGTGCGCCGGTCGAAAGGCAGAGTTTAACGATCAGCGTTAATTCATCATTCCCGTGCTCTTCACAGGCGGCCATGAGCCGCAGAATTTGTTCCTGGTTCAGCCATGCCATCTCGCGTTCCGGCTGATCAAACTCGCGGATATTCTCGAGAGGGTTTGGCAGCGACCATTCTCCCAGGCGTTTCAGCTCATTGAACACCGCCCGCAGAAAAGCGTGCTCACAGTTCACAGTGCCGGTCGAAACCTTACGGGTCGCCAGACTGGTACTGTAGCCGTTATCAATCTCACCGCGCAGCCGCTGATCGCGATAATGCGCCCAGTCTTTCGGCGTTATGGTACTGGCTATCGGGTCACCCATGCCCGCGCTGATAATCTTCAGTTTGCCCAACCGTCCCTTTTTATCATTCAGAGAGCAGCCGTGCAGGCTGTACCAGAGATCGACCAGTTCGCTCAGCTTCCGCCGGTCTTCCTTCTCACCCAACCACGGTTTATTCTTTGCCTGATCCATAGTGTAAGTCTCAAAGGAAACGGCTTCACCTTTGGTATCAAACTGCCTGCGGCATCGCTTACCTCCACTCCCGTTCGGGTAGCATTCACATAACCATTTACCGGTAGACAGCTTTCTTACACTCATCACATCCTCCTTTTTGAGAATGTGAATTTTACTGTATATAAAAACAGTGTAAATGTTTGATTTAGTCAGGCGTATACATGTAAGGGGATTAATTCACTGAATCTATGAAAGTAAAAACCCGCTTTCGCGGGCTTCGTCTCAGTGCATTTGCAACGACTGCTGACTATGTTTATCCGGATGCAGCAGCACGGCATGGACGGTTCCTGGCTCAACAATAATATCGGCGATCGTTTCATGAGTTTTGAACGTGCAACTGCAATTGATATTCTGACACTGGTGATAACGCTCTTTGGTATTGGTGCTGAGGTAACGGCTTGAACGGGCGTGAGCTGCGTGCTGGCATTTGGGGCAATGCATCATAATAATCACCATATAATCATTTAAATCAGATTCAATCATTGTATGTTATTTCGAAAATCATACACTCGCTATTACAGTGTTTTACATTAAACAAAGAGGTTGCAGTGGGCGTCGAATTTCATATCACACGTGCTGAGTTCTGGGCTGATAATGAAGATAGTCAGATTTCCAGCGAAGAATGGTTGAATGTTGTTAATACCGATCCTGAGTTTTCCATTTATGAGCCAAGTGGTGAGTTCTTTGCATTATGGTCAGGTGAAAGCGCTTATCCAGAATCATGGCTTGAGTGGTGTAATGGCAATATCTCAACGAAATGGCCTGATACAGCCTTGTATTTGAAAATGCTTGAAGTCGCTAAAGTTCTAAATGCGAAAGTTATGGATGATGATGGTACCGAATACTCTTCACCAGGTGAGTGGGTGTTTACACCAAAATCTTGACAAAAGAACGAGGCGCTAATACGCCTCGCCACTTTCCGATGCCTCATAACTCACATCTGACAACAACACCTCCAGTTCCAACCCGGTCGTATAGCCGCCATTGTTCAGGCTGTGCGTGACCTTGCTGATTATCCATGGCTGCGCGTCGATCACAGCTTTAAAGCCTGACACCGCCAGCGGGGTTTCGGGGAACAGGTCGGCACGTCCGCGAGCTAGTGAGATAGAAAACTGTGCGACGCCACGCTGTAGCTTGTCCCATTTGGCCTGTGCTGCCCGCATGGCGGCCTTCTGCGTGGCGTAGACCGTCGTCAGCGCAAACACGTTTTCATCACTGCCCGCCAGATATTCGCCTTCTTTCGCCTCCGGCGCTTTTTGTGCTTTCGCCGTGGTCTTTTTAGCCGCCGGATGTTGCAGGGCGCGCAGGTGCTTTTCTTTTTTCTTCCGCTGTACCTTTACCCTTTTGGGCTTTGGTTCTTTGGTATGCAGCCAGGTTGCTGATACGCCGGTGTAAGCGTCACGGTCAGCAATATTGAAGGTGTGCCCGTCGCCGTCGCTGCGGGTCAGCGTCATTTGCGGGATCGGCTTGCCACTGGCGGTGAGGGCTGAGCCTGGCTTAATAAAAATCAGTTTACCGGCCTTGATGGCGACAACCCCGCCGTTCAGTTCGGCCAGACGGGTGATAAACGCTGCATCGGTTTCCTGCGTCTGGTCGATGTGCGAAACCTTCACACCCTTGAGCGACTCGGCGACGGCGGGCTCAAGACTGTTGCGCGCCGCCACGGCGGAGACAATCGCCTCCAGCGTCGTGTCGTGATAGGACTGATCGCGGCGGGAATTCAGGCTGCCGCGATAGTCCGCGCTGCGAGCGCGCAGCGTCAGCGTATCCGGTGCGCCCCGATGCTCCACTTCGTCCACCGTAAACTCCCCCTTATGGAACAGCGCCTGACCTTTCCAGCCCAGAAAGACGCTCAGCACCGCGCCGCGGGGAGGCATCTGCATCAGCCCGTCCGCGTCGTCCAGCTCGATGTCGAGCTGGTCAGCCTCAAAGCCGCGGTTGTCGGTCAGCGACAGCGAAATAAGTCGCCTGCTGATATCCGTGGTGATGTCTGAACCGGCGAGTTTAACCATGTAGTCCGGCGCAATCTGTGCGCCGTTATCCATTGCGATCGTGGACATCATGACATCAGCCCGCCAGCATACTTCTGCGCATTGCTGGCAATCCCGCCCGCCTGATCCAGAAGGCCGTCGGCCTGAGTTTTGATATCGCCGAACATGGCGGTCAGGCTTTCGTCCACCCGCTTGAGGCTCAGCGTAAACTCAATTTTGCGGGCGGCACCGTTAGCGAAAAACTCCGAATGTTCGTCACTGAGGCTTTCCACCACGAACATCCCGTAAATCGCACCGTTGCCGCCAATCAGCGACCAGGCGCGACCTTGATCGGCCATCAGGCGCAGCGCGTCCAGGCTCAGCCTGCCGCCGGTGATTTCCGGCAGCAGCGTGCCGGTCAGGGTGATTTTTTCATCCCCTTGACCGAGAAACTGCGGCGCGGCGCGCAGGCCGATCCGGTCATTGGTCGGCCAGCGGTATTCCGCCGAGCGTTGCAAACTCTGATACGGCAACGTTTGCAGCATAAACACGAACATCCCCAAAGCCAGCATCATAGAAACCTCCTTAGCCGTAATTCATTGAGCTGCGCGCCGCAGAACGCTGGCGGCGCATGTAATCTTCAAATAAACGCATTGCCTCGGCGGCGACATCCTTCGCACTTTGTCCGGGCGCGGCGTAGACGTTGAAAGTGGGGGCGGCAGCCGGAGCCTGATTCCGCATCAGCGCCGCCGTATCACGACGCCCCGTGACGCTTACCGGACCACGTACCAGCTCCGCGCCGTTCTCGCCCACAATGCCGACTTCACCAGCGGAAATGTCGCCGCCTTTATCAAACATGCCCGCATAGCCGTAAGCCTCGCCGCCGGTGCCATAAAACTGCGCAGGGGAAGAAAACCCTTCCGCCGGTTTCGGCAGTCCGTTGCTGACGCTCACCGAAATGGTTTTATCGCCGTCCGATTTCATCCAGTCCGGAAGAAAATCCGTCATGCTGGAAAGCTTGTCTTTCAGCGCCTGCCACTTCGCGGCAATCCCGTCCATCAGCGCGGTGATCATGCTGCTGCCCGCTTCCTGAAATTTGGCCGGAAGGCTTTTCACCACGTCGAAAATCTTCTGGCCAAAAGACTTGAGGAAATTGATATAGGCCGCAAACCCCGCTTTTGCACCGTCTTTAATGCCCGTCCAGACCGCTGCGAACTTATCCGATAATCCCTGCACACCGGCAACGATGCTGTTCCAGGTGCCGGTCAGCCAGTCGGTGATGGTTGCCCAGGCTTCGGTCGTCCAGGCGGCAATCGCGTCCCACATCTTTTTAAACTTCGGCTCCAGCGTGCTCCAGTTCGCCCAGATATAAATCGCCGCCATCGCGATCAGTGCGACCACGGCCAGCAGCGGGTTTGCCATCGCGGCGCGTCCCATCCACAGCAGCGCGGTGCCCACGCCTTTCAGTGCCATGCCGATATAGCCCAGACCTTTCACCACCGGACCGACCACCACGCCCAGCACGCCGAGGCCGACAACCAGGCTCGTCACCGCCAGCGCAGACTTAACGATAGTGCCGGTCAGCTTCGGGTTGGCCTTCACCCATTTGCCCACATTGCCGAGCCAGTCCGTCGCGGATTGCGTCAGCTTTCGCAGGCTGGAGTCCTGTTTATCGAAGGTCTCGATCTGCAAATCCTCGAACGCGGACTGCATGTTTTTCAGGTCGCCGTCGAGGTTATCGGTCTGCACTTTGGCGACCGACGCCGCCGATCCCTGCGAGTTTTCCAGCGCGGTTTTCTTTTCGGTCAGCCTGCCGTTGCCTGCTGCCTCCACCAGCTTCACCGCGCCTTTCATCGCTTCCTCACCGAAGATCACTTTCAGGTATTCGGCCTGCTGTGCCGTCCCGAGCTTGTTCCATTTGAATGAGACGTTGATGTCGGTGAGGATTTTCTGAACAGGCAGCATATTGCCTTTCTTATCCCGCGTGCTGATCCCCAGCTCCTTCAGCGCCGCCGGTGACTGCCCCGTCGGTGCCTGCAACCGGCTGAACATCGCGCTGGCACCGGTGCCCGCCATGCTGCCTTTGATGCCGTTATCCGCCAGCACGCCGAGCATCGCGGTAGTGTCTTCGATACTGGCACCCGCCGCCTGGGCGATAGGTGCCACGTATTTCATCGCCTCGCCCAACTCAATCAGGTTGGTGTTCGAGCTGGTAAACCCTTTGGTCATCACGTCAGAGACGCGCTTAATCTGATCCATCGGGATGTTGAACGCCGACTGCATGTTAGTGACGATGTCGGCGGCGTCGGCGATATCAATCCCCGAAGCCAGCGACAGGTTCACCGTGGATTCGGTTGAGCTGAGAATGGAGTCGGCGTTATAGCCGGAGCGGGCAAGTACGCCCTGCGTGCGTGCAACGTCCATCGGAGAAAATGCCGTACTTCCGCCGATATCGCGCGCCTGCTGCCGGATAGCCGCCAGCTTTTTGTCGGTTTTATCCAGCCCGAGGATCGCCTGTGTGCCGGACATCTCTTTATCAAAAGTGATGCCTGGGGCGATAAATTTCCCCTCTGCATACAGCGCCGCCGAACCCACGCCCATCGCTACCGCGCCGTTATTTCGGATAGTGTCGCCTGCGCGCTGGGTTGCCTGAAAACGCCTGCGGCTGTTGTCCCGCCGCTGCTGCTGCCGGTTCAGCCTTGCAAGCTCCTCCCGCTGACGGGCAAGCGTGGCGTTCGCCTCCTGCGAGCTGGCTCGTAACCGGCGCTGCTCGGCGGCGAGGTTCCGCGTGGAAATCCCCGCCGACTCCAGCGCGCCGCGCTGACGTTGCACAGAGTTGCGCAGGCTGTTTTCTTTGGCCTGTAACTCGCTGGCGGCGCGCTTCGCTGCCTCCATCAGCCGCGTCTGCTTAGCCGTCGGGTTCGCGGTATTGGCAAACGCCTGCGACAGCCGGCTGGCTTCCTCTTTGGCTTTTTTCAGGCTGGCACGGGTGACGGCCAGCTGCGCGCTGGCCTTGCGAAAGCCGTCGATTTGCGACGCCTGCGCGTTGAGATTACGCAGGGTGTCCTGCGTGTTGCGGATGTTTCCGCTGAGTGCCTTACTGGCTTTTTCCACCGAGCGGAAAGGACGCGACGCCCGATCCACGGCGTTCAGCAGCACCTGCAATCGTAAATTACTCACTTTCGGCTCCGCTACGCAGTAACGCGCGACGCCGCCAGCCGATAATCTCGGTCAGCGACATCGCAAAGAGTTCCGAGGGCTGCCAGTGAAACACCGCCGCAATGTCAGCCATCAGGTCGTCAACTATCAAAGAGGCGGGCAGTTTTACTGTTCCGATTTCGGCGATAAAAAACCGACCACCTTGCTCGCCAGGGCGATCAGGTCGGGCAGGCAAAGCGCGTTGCACTCCTGTTTGGTGAGGATCGGCAGCGTGATGCGCGGCAGCACCGTCACCAGCGCGTCAACGTCCGCATTCGACAAGGAGGCAAGGCCGATGCCGCGCAGATGACCGGCGTTTGGCTTGATGATTTCAACCTGACTAATCACCATTTCGCCACGGGTGATCGGTTCTTCCAGGGTAATGACGTTTTCGTTTTCGATAGCGGCTTCATTAATCTGTTTCATGACATTCTCTTAAATCGTAAGGGGTATAGCAGCGCCGCGAACCAGCGCCGCTCAGGGGTTACAGGCCGATGTTTTTGCGGTGCTCCGCCAGGCGGTCAACGCCGTTGACGATTTCCACCATGTTCACGGTGTCCACCTCGATCACATCCTGCCCGTTGATGCTCAGCTTGAAATAGGTGCACTGGGTGGACACTTTTGTTTCGGTGTCTTCGCCCTGTTTGTACTCGCCAAAATCAATCTCTTTGTGACGCCCGCGCATCACGACTTCCACCGCGAGCGTTTCGCCGGTGTCGTCCTGCTGGAAGGAACCGGCAAAGCGCAGCGGCGTAGCGTCAACCGCCCCCCACTGCTGGAGCACCAGCGTATCCAACCCGCCCATCGTCCATTCCAGCGTCAGCGCGTCATCGTCCAGCCCGAAGTCAATCGGCGCGGCACCGTTCATGCCGCCGCCGCGATAGTTCTCCAGCTTGCGTGTCAGCTTTGGCAACGTCAGCGCGCTGACCACGCCGACGTAGTTGTGACCATCGTTAAACAAGTTCAGGTATTTCAGTTTCTTTGGCAGTGCCATGGTTTAGCGCCTCTTAGCTGTTGATGGCCGTGGCGAACGTCGCCAGGTACTGATCGGTGATGCGCTGACGCAGGGTTAAATCTTCCAGCGGCGGCACCGGCGTATAGTCGTAATCAATGAACAGCTTGCCCGCTTTCAGGGTTTCGACGGTGTTAGCCTCCGCGTCGTACCAGCAGGTGCCGTCGATGATCAGACCGACGGTTTTCATTTCGCGCAGTTTGGCGTTGATGCCCGCAATCATGTCTTTGATAAGCGTCGGGGTCATTGGCCTGTCCATTGCCCACAGGTGCGCTTCGGCCATGGTGTCCGCCAGCACCTGCGCGGTGCGGGTGTAGTTCTCAAACAGGAACAGCGGATCGTCAGAGCAGGTGCGCTGCCCCCAGAACTTAAATCCGCCTTTGCGGATAAGCGTGGTGACGCACGCCTGGTTCAGCAGGTCGGCGTCGGTGCCGGTGGTCTGTAAATCCCAATAGACGCTGGCAGACAGGCCGGTCACGCCATTGATGCCGACGTTTGACAGGGTTTTATGCCAGCCGGTTTCGGCGTCGATTTTGGCACGCAGGCCGAGGGCATAGGCGGTGGCGGGCGCGATGTCGCTGGCGTTGGTGGTGGTGTTCCAGGCGACGAAATCCGGCCAGATGACCATCAGCTCACGCTGGCTGAAATTCTCCCGGTACTTGATGGCATCGGACACGGTTTTGCAGCCGTAGGCGCTTACGTAGCCAAAGGCGCGCAGCTGCTGACACACGGCACCGAGCGCCGTCGCGACGTCCAGATTATCCAGCCCCGGCACGCCGAGAATGCGCGGCTTTACGCCGAGTTCGGTTTGAGCAGACAGCAGGGCCTTCATGCCGGTATACATGCCGGTGGCGTCGGTGCCGCCGATGATGTTCGAGGTGGTTTCCGCCTCGGTGTCACCTTCTGCCACGCGCACGACAACGACAACGACAACGGGTTTAGCCTGGTTGGCAATTGCCATCAGTGAGGCGCGGAGTGTGCCGGTTTTACCGGCCTTGCCGGCGGCGGTCAGTACGTTGGTGATAAGCACCGGCGTATCGAGCGGGAACGCGTCAGCGTCAGCATCATCGCTGGTGCAGACCATCCCGATAATGGCGGTGGAAACGGTGGAAATAACGCGGGTGCCGTCGTTGATTTCAACAACGCGCACACCGTGATGATAATCAGCCATGGTGTTTTTTCCTGTGATTGGGGTGAGGTCAATCATCGCGTGTTGTGTACGCGCAGGCACGGCGGGCGGGGTGTGTGGGAAATGGCACAACGTGGTGAAGGCCAGATACAAAAAAGCCCCTCGTGGGGGCAGTGGTCAATAGAATTGAAAAGCGGGGGAGTTAATTCTCCAAACCTAATTTTTCAGCCAGCCGGTGCAAAGCACAAACGGACATCACGCCCTCAGCGGCTTGTGAAAATGCCGCCCAGTTTGCCGCGATAAAACCCGCAACTATCTCCGCTTCTTCCTGGTTTAATTCCATTTCATCCTCCTAAAAAGTCTGGGGATATCCTTAGACATATACGGGACATGTTCAAATAGTTACTACTGATCAATTATCCGTAATTGATCGTTTTCAGCGATCAATTTATTCAGGTACAGCAGGCCAGTCGATATCCGGCGCAGCGGATAAATCCAGGCGATTCAGCGCAACGCGGTATTTCTTCCAGGCTTTCAGGCTCGCCAGTTCCTCGTCGGTGGCGTCGTCAACATCAACCGCATCCTGTAGCGGAGCAATGGCGGCGGCGGCCTGGCTGAGCAACGTATTTTTTTGCTATGCGGCGACTTCAATCGCAGGCTGTACAAATTTCACGAACTCGCCGTTTGCATAGCTGTAAGGGTGATCACTGACATCTTCCGGCAGCGCTTCGCGGCTGATTTCGTAAATGCTCACGCCTTCAGATAGGGTGAGAAAGTTCGGGTTACCCGACCAGGTAGAAATAAATCCGTCAGCACCAACGGCAATGAAACAGTTTTCGCCCTGCCATTTTTCATCTCGCAGTTTGTACCAGTCCTGACCCGTTTCATCTTCGAAATACATCACGGGCAGGGGAATGCCTTCCTCTAACACCTGCTTAGAAATTTTGATATTTTTAAATGTGATCATCTTAGTTACCCACCTGACGCCAGCTTCCGCTGGCCGTTCTAATCATTAATGCGCGGTAGTATTTCCCCATCATTCGGCAGTCGCCCATATCCGAGCGGATATTTAACCCCGTCATGAAACAACCGGTAGGCGCTTCCCAGTTCTGTTGCGCCGTCCATCCCGCATTCTCCAGCGCCTGGCTGCCGCGCTGCACGTCATAAATAAAGCGAGAGTCCGACCAGGCGCTGGTTGCTAAATAAACCAGCGCATTATTTGATGCACGCCTCATGTAAGGGGCATTTGGGTTATCAGCCTCGAGGCCAACATAGGTGATCCAATCACGGTGAGCATACCCTGACAAATCTTGCTGCGGCGGCGGGAAATTGGTGGTGTAAACCTCTCCCATATCAGAAGAATCTACCTGAATTTTGACCTTAGAACCCGTCCATCCGATATAGACTTTGTTGCTCTGCATACCGGCACCGCCGCCTTGCTGAACAGCGGCAAAGTTCCCGACATTCCCCAGCCCGACATTCGAGTTGGTGAGGTTGATGTCTTTGGTGCCGTCAAAGGCCACACCGGCAATCTTGCGGGCGGTGGCGAGTTTAGAAGCCGCGACAGCGGTACCGCCCGCCGGTAACGCGCCGACGTCTGTCGGTGTCGGTTTGTTGGCCTGACAGTAAATTTCATTCCACGCAGACCACGGACCATCAACACCGTTCCACGCACCCGTCATAGAGCGGGTGAATTGCCGACCGTTGTTATTAAAAGCAATTTGCTGCGTCGCATTCGGACCCCAGGTAACGAAAATCACGCCGACAAAATTATTTATCGGATAGCCTTTTTCTGTGGTCGCCGCAGCAGCACCTGGCACGCCGTAATGCCCAAACATGCTGCTGCCGCGCAAGGTGTTCGGCGTATCCGCTGCGGCAAGGTTCGCGCGGATTTTAAAGGCGGTCGCAATCTCATCCGAAAGTGCCTTTTCACTGGCGACGCTTTGCGCTGCCGTCCATGCGCCTACATCTGCGGCTGTGGGTTTATTGTTGGTGCCATACAGAGCAACCCATGGGCGCCATGGTCCATCCTTCCCGTTCCAGTTGGAAGAAAGCCCGCGCACCCAGATGTTGCACGTATCAAAAGTAATAAACATCTGCTGGCAGCCGTAAGCGCTGCCGGTAACAAACAGCGTGCCCGCTTTGGCCTCGGGGTAATTTCTGTCTGCCGTCGCGGATGCGTTGGCGGACTGGTGATAGATCGCCGCCTGAACAGCCGTCAGACTAAATCCCACGGTGTTTAGGTCAGTTGAGCCGAGGGCAGAGTTTGCGGCAACAGAACCGACGGTGCTGGATTGCACCCAGTCACTCCATGGACCATCTGTCCCGTTCCAGACGTTGCTCGATGCGCGCTGCCAACATTTACCGGAAAGGTGTTCGGTGTAACGCTGGATCACGCCGTTAGTGTAGGCACCCGGAAACACTTCCAATATACCGGCCAGCATTGCAGGGTAGCCGTTGGCTACTGTTGCCTGCGTAGGGGATGTCTGGGAATAAATGCCGAACTTGTCACGCCCAAACGTATTGATATTGGTGTTGCCGAGATTGGTAGACGATAGTGGCATCGCTCCCACGTCCACCGCCGTCAGAGTTTGGTCTGCGCTTAACGCCTTACCGTTAATTTTGCGCGTGGAAGGTACGCGGGTATTGGCGTTGTCGTTGGCAGCCTTCACCGCTTTTGGCGTGGCGGCCAGCGCTTCGCTGGTACTGCTGACCGAGCTGCTCAGCTGAACAAATCCCTTTGCCGCCGTCGTGCCGTCTGGATGATTGCGTGATTTCTCATGCGCGGCCAGCAGGTCATTCACATACTGCTCAGTAGCCATAATCACCGAGTCGTCGATCAGCAGGCTGATTGCCTCGGTGTTGCTGACCGCAATCACCATGCGCAACGTCTGCGTGCGACCTGAACCCTCCGCAAGCGTCGGTTTATAGGTGTCCGCCATGTTGCAGACGGCAATCAGCGCGCCGTCGCTGCTGAACAACCCCATTTCACGCATCCAGAAGCCGCCGACGCTGGCGGAAATCACCGCCTCAGCAATCACCCAGTTACCATGAGTCGGATCGAGCTTTAAGGAATTGAGCGGCGTGCGGTAGACCTCTTTCACCAGTTTGGTCTGTGAGGCAAAAGGCGTTGTTGCCTTGCCGTTGCCGTCGCCGACGGCCAGCTGCGTAATGTTAATGTCAGTCCCCGCCGCAATGGCCGCCGCGATGCGCGCCTGGCCGAGCGTGGTGACAACGGATTTAAATGTGCTCATATCGTCCTCTTATGCGGGATAAACGGTCAGCAGCTCGCCGACGTACTGCGCTGCGCCGATGTAAACGTCGCCTTTAATATCCTGGGTAATGGTCAGCCCGATCAGATGACGGCTTGCGGGTTTGGCGTCGGCTATCAGCCGCTCCATCTCTAAATACATTTCTTCAGTGATGCCGGTTTCCAGCACGCCGATGTCCAGGCGAAACGTCCCCGGTTCGTCGTTGGTTTCCCACCACTCAGTCACGTTAATCAGGTAGCCGAGCGGCTCCACCACGCGGCGGATGGCACCGATGGTTCCCTTATGGCAGTGAATGAACCAGGCCGACTGAATGACGCGGCGCTTAGTGGCAACCGGCCAGTTTTCATCCCAGCGGTCAACCGACAGCGCCCAGGCCAGATAGGGCAAAAACTTCACCGGACAGGCCAGCGGATCCCAGAGCTGCCGCAGCGGCACCGGCACGTTTTCAAGCGCGGCGCAGGCGTCGGCGGCGGCCACTTCCAGCGGGGAGGAACCGACGGGCAGCAGGCCATCACTCATCGTAGCCGCCCACTTTTAAGGTGTAGGCGGTGCAGAATGACGCCTGGGTTTTGTCCAGCTCGATGTCGGCCTTCGGGCTTTTCAGCTCTACCCGCTGGACGCCCTCAACGTGCAGCGCGGCGTAAATGGCAGACAGCCGGATGTCGCGGCCTAGCCGATGCTGCGCGGTGGTGTAGGCGATAAGCTTCGCTTCGGCGGCTTCGCGGATGGGTTCGGATTCGGGACCAGGGAACAGATACAGCACGGCATCAATGGTGTAATTCACGACGGTGGCTGACTGAACGGTCACGCGGTCGGCCACGGGGCGCACGTTTTCATCGTTGAGCGCGGCCTGCACTTTCGCCAGCAGGTCAGCGGGCGCGGTGCCGTTGCCGGTCTGTGCCAGCACGGAAATCGTCACGCAGGCGGGCGACGGACTGATCACCGAAATGTCCGCCACGCGCCCGTCGGCAGAGCGCCCGTGATACTCATACGCGCCGACCGGACCCGCCACGCTCAGCCCTTCAAACGCCTGCTGCGCGCGGATATGAAAATCGGCGTCGCTTTCCATCACCGCAGCCACGGCGGGCACGCTGGCGGTATCCGCAGGCGTGATCGTCAGGCGTTCGACGCTGAACGTCGCCGCGATGTTGTCCAGGTCTGCGCCGGTGGCGTAGGCCAGCATCACGGCCTGCGCTGCCTCGTTAACCCGCTGACGCAGGATCACTTCGCGGTAGGCGTTTTCCTCCAGCAGTTTCACAATCGGCTCAGACTCCAGCGTCAGCGTGCGGGCGATGGCGGCCTGCTGGTCTTCGGGGTAAAGCGACACCAGCGTGGCTTTGCGCTCCGCCAGCAGAATTTCATAATCCAGTACCTCCACCACGTCGGGGGCGGGTAACTGGCTCAGGTCGATAGTTGCCATTATTCAGCTCACTGGAAGGGTTAAGGAGATGGCGGCGGACGTGTCTTTGCGGATGCCGGTGAGTTCAACCACCGCTTTCCCGTCGAACGTCGTTTCAAAGGTGATGCCGGTGAGGCTGACGCGCGGCTCCCATTTCAGGATCGCGCTGTAACAGGCCGCCATGATTTGCAGCCGCAGCGCCGCGTTCTGCGGGCGGTCAGTCAGCTCAGACAGCAGCGAACCATAGTCACGGCGCATGACGCGGGAACCGACGGGCGTGCGCAAAATGTCGCTGACCGACTGCTGGATGTGCGCCAGGTCTTCGACGCTGCGCCCCGTATCGCGAGCCAGCCCGATGTATTTTGCGTTACTCATGACGGCACCTGCGTTTGACCGCCGCCCGTCTGGACGCCGCCGTGTTTATGGGTATGCACAACCACGCCGTTTGACGTGATGCTGCCGCCTGAATGGGTGAGGTTGCCGGTCATGGTGCCGCCCTTTTTAATCTCGATGGTGGCGGTGGTGAGTTTGTTAGTGCAGACCACTTCCGGCGTGTCGAGAGTGATGCGGGTTTTCGCCGTGCATGTAATCAGTGGGGCGGTGACAGCCAACTTATCGGCAGCGTTCACCGTGGCTGACTTAATGCCGGTTGCCAGCAGCGCGCCGGTTTTGGGTTCGTACTCAATCACCGCGCCGTCAGGGAACGTGACGTGTACTGCATCCGCCGAGGCAGACGGGGCGGGGAATTCATCAGAGAAAACGCCGGGCATCACAAAGGCGGTATCCAGCTCTCCGCCCAGGCAGAACAACAGAACCTGTTCACCGGCGGACGGTGCCCACCAGGAACGGGAACGCCCCGCGTGGGAAGTTATCCAGTGCAGCCAGTCGGTGACGTTGCCGCCGGTGTTTACGCGACAGGTGCCCGCAACTAAATCCACCTCGGCAACGGTGCCAATGCGGATCAGATTGCGCAGCAGGCGCGGAATGTCGTTGTTTGGGATAGATGTATTCATCATTTAATGATGATGGAAAAGTGATTTTTTTCGATGCAAATGGATTGTTTGATGCATCAAACAAAAGTATTTTAGTAAAAACCTAACTCTAGGGAGAGTGGTATGGCGACGAAAAGATCTAAAAAAAGACTGTCATTTACAATAACTATTATCATGGCTCAATCGATTGCGCCGAATACAATTCAACGAGATATGCCCTATCGGTACTCGAATGGGCACAGTGACTCTCTTTATATAAGCAATTCTAAAATAGTAATTTCTGGCGATCGAATCAAAGAGGTTGACTTCATAGGAGTATTTTCAAATTATAAAAGTGAAATTTACTCACAGATTGTAAAATCTATAATTTATTATTTTTGCGTTGGGGGTTTTATTTGTAAAATAAAATCCATAGAATTATATAATAAAACAGGTGAACAAATCGGGGAGTTTGAAGATGGAACGATAAATCAATTAAGCAAAAAGTTTATTGAATGCCAATTTTTGAAGAACATTAATCTTGAAAAGCTTAATGTTATTTTTGAAGCCAATAAAAAAGCAGGTTCATATTACTATTCTTTAAGCTATATAATAAGAGCTTACTGTATTAATAATCCTTACGACTCCTTTGAAAAACTCTGGAAAGCATTTAATTCTATTTATAAAGAAGTCTCTAATTCTGAGCAAGACTTGGCAGGTCAGTCAAAAATTCGGGATCTGATGATTAACAGACCTCAGGACTTTCCTGAAATAAATGCATTGGTGACAGGTTTAACTGCAAAACAAATTAGAGATAAAGTAAAATGGTTTGAAATGCTTAAAAATGACTACAACACACAGGCCAAAACAGAAGCTTTCAAATCTTTCATAATACGTAATGAAGACTTTAGGTTGATGACTATCTTTGATGAGACTTTAAGTTTCAGAGAAGATTTCTTGACTCAACACGGTTCTTATAACCTTGTTAAGAATCATATTGACAACCATATTGCTTTGCAAACAATTAATAATATGCATGTGGCTGCAACTTTGTGTATCAAATACATGTATTTCATAAGGAATAAATCTATACATGCAGAGCACGCGGATGGAGCTTTTAGATTATTTCCACACAATAAAGAGGATAAATCTGTTAGATGGTGTTCATCGTTACTCACAGCTCTATTAATCGACCTTATTAATAGTAATTAAAAACTCGAAAAAGGACATGTGCGTTATGCATCTGAAAGATAATTGACACTTCAATTATTTAATGAGGGTCATAATTAGTTCATCTTCAACAATCTTCATATCCTCCGCGTCCAGCCCCAGCAGCGGGCGCGCCGGATACCGCACTTCCTCCGCCCTGACCGACGGGCGATCCCGCAGCCCGTACTGATGCACCTTCGCCATGCGCTGAACCTGGCCGGTGAATTCCACCACCACGTCCCTGTCCGTGCCTTTGGACTTCATGTATTTAGCCGTGCGCAGTTTGGCGAACATCTCCCGTTTAATGCGGCCTTTCTTGTCCCTTAAAGGCTGTGACTGACGCGGGGCGAACGGCTGCCCCTCCGGCGTGACCTGCCGCTTAATACGCTGTTGCTGATGTTTGCGCAGACGCTTTGCTATGGTGGCGGCCATGGCCTTACGGCTCTGCGGAGACAGTGCCTCAATCAGCCCCGCCAGGCGGTTATCAAACGCGGTCAGCTCACTCATTCCACTGACTCACTAACTCGCCGTGCAGGTACAGCTCACGCGGCCTTTCCACCGGCTCCGGCATCGGCGGTTCAGGAAAATGCTCCACGTGCAGACCGGCGTCAATCTGTTTGACGATCACGCGCTCGGTGAGCTGCAAATGAATAGCGATGTCATAGCTCCCATCATTGAGCATATCGGCCTTAAATGTGTAGCCATTCTGCTGTTTTTCCGGCGTCGCCATGATGTCCGGTTGATGCTCACGCAACCAGGCAAGAATGGGCACCATGACCAGATCGCTGTCCTGTGTAAAGTCGGTGATCAGCAGCTCGACCTGGTACTGATATTCGAATGACAGAGAACGGGCTAACGTGGAAACGATGCGCCCGTTATCCACAAACATCCGCAGCTGGTCGGGGCTGGTTTGCAGCACCGGCACGGCGTCAGTCAGGGCTTTTCGTAGCTGTGCGGGTTTTAACACGGTGTTCCTCCTGGCATTGTTTGACCGCTTCCACCTAGAGGCCGCAGGCGGTCAGCGCGGCCTCCAGGTTTCTGACATCACTGCTTAAATCGCCGTTAGTGGCGGGTGAGCTTGCCGGTATCGGGCAGCTCGTCACCGCCGGACAGCCAACGTAAATAATCTGCGGCGCTGGCGAAGGCGGGACGGGCGTGCATCCGGCCAATGCCGACAGGCAGGCGAGCGCTATACCAATCACGCATTTCCTGATTTTCATTGAGTAACCTTTGAATTGTGTATTCCCGATCCCGCGCCCGCTGACCGGCCTGCGAGAGCTGCGCGCGCAGGCTTTGTTCCTGGCGTTCACGCGTCACGGCGTCTTCATTCAGTCGGTGAATGGCGTCGTCTCGGCTTTCGATACCGGCGGACAGCGTGCCGATAATACGCTGCGCTTTTTCTACGTCATCAGTCAGGCCGCCGATACGCCAGGTTTGCAGCCCCGTCAGCGCGCACGCGGCCAGCATTAACAAAATTAAAACGCGCATCAGACACCCCGCAGGCAGTAGGAAAGCTCATTCGCGCGGCGTCGCTCCAGCCCGGTGACGCGCACGCCGTTCACAAACACCCAACGCGACAGCTGTTCGCAGGCTTTTCGCCATTCGCCCTTGTTGATGAAAAACGCCAGGGTGGATTTACACGCCGCCGTGACGCCGACGTTGAACGCGAACGACATTACGGCGTCATATACCGGCTGCGGCATGGCAACCGGCATACATCGGGCAATGCCTTTCTCCACCCGCATCACGTCTTCCACCAGATTCACGGCGGCCTGACGTTCGCTTATTTGAGTCTGCGGCTTCACGCCTGCGGTGTGCCCGATGCCGTTTGTCCAGACGCCCGCGCTGCACTGGTAGGCGGTAAGGCGGCAGCCTTCAAAATCAGCGATAAGTGCCAGACCGGCGGCGGACGTTTTCAACGTCGGCGTTTGCGGCAGCAGCGCGGCAATCGCCAGGACAGCGGCGACGGCGCAGCGTCTAACGATTGATGGCTGCATTTATGTCTCCTCTGACGCCCATAGCTTTCAGCAGGCGGTAAGTTTTGCGCCGGTAGTACCAGTTCACCAGGAAGGTCGCGACGCCGACGGCGGCACCGACTAAAAAGGCAATATCCTGCGGCGACATTGCGCCGAGCCACGCAAGAAAGGCCGCGACGCAATAACAAATAAACGAGGTGATGCGCTCCATGGTCATCAGTCCCAAAGTGAGACGGTTTCACTGACTGCGGCCTGGGTTATGTCCGGCAGCTCCACCGCGTAGCCATGGGGCAATATTGCCCCGGCAGCGGCCAACCCAACGTTAGCCGCGTAAACCTGCTCAACCACCGACTGGGTGCGCCCGTAGTATCGCCAGCAGAGCGAATCCACGGTGTCGCCTTGCTCGGCAATGACTTTCATCAGAGCAGCCCGATCACACAGTGCGACACGCCAGCGACATCGCTGATCGCGTTTCGACCGTCACGCCATAAATCATCAACGGTGCTTTCGACGATCACGGCCTTTTTACTGCCCGCGTCGGTGGTGTCGCTGTTCGGATATCGTTCTGCAAGAATGGCTGCCGTAATGGATGAAACCGCCCGCAGATAGGCACAGACTTTGATACTTTCATCATCAATCTGGTCTGCCGGGACATCAGCGAGAGTTTTGTATCCCTGAGCCAGTTGTGCGACGCGGTAGCTGTAAAGCTCGGCATTCACTTCGGTCAGAGCGTACTTAATGACGGCGCGCAGACGTTTGGTGGTCACCGTTCCTTCCAGGCGCAGCGTGTCGCGCAACTCCACCGGACTGATATCCGGCCAGAAGTGCGTGTTTTTGATCGCGGGTTCCGTCGCGGCGTCCGGCTTTGGTGCAGGTACAACAAGAGACATAGTGACCTCTGAATAGGGGACGGTGGACGCCAGCGTTGAACGAGGTCACAGACCTGTCGCGGCTGGCGTGCCGTCCGGCGCGGGGCGCGTTCTGTTTAGCTGCTGGCAGCCTTTTTGATGGCTGATTCCAACCGCTCAATATCCTTTTTAACGCCGCAGTTGCTGTTCAGCTGGAAGGCGCGTTTCAGGTGTTGCAGGGCGAGCGGTAGTTTCTCCGCATCGCGATACAGGTAACCGGTAATTTTGTGCAGCTTGGCGCGTACCTGATCCGGCATATCCTGACTGTCAGTCAGTTCCATCGTGGTCATCAGTACATCGAGACTGACCGGCTCACCGGCAGCATGAGCGCGGGTGCTCATGTCGGCGATTTCCTCCGCCAGCGCATAACCGGCAGGACGTTTGCCGAACGGCATCGCCAGCTTGTAATGCAGCGCGTAGCGGGCGATTTCCAGCGCACCAGCGTAGTCACCGGCATCAATACGCCAGATCATGATGGTCATCAGGATGGCGTCCTGAGCACCTTTCCCCTCGGCGAGAACGCCCGCCACCCACGGCGCATATTCGGGCAGCATCTTGCGTTTGAGTTCTGCCTTTTTCTCAGCGGAATAGGCTTTCTTCAGGGCTTTCTGGTCAGCATTAAGCTTTTGCAGCAGCAGTTCATAGCCGGTGGCATGACGCAGCAGGCTGGTATCCTGCTGCGCGGCTTCGATAGCTGACTGCCGCAACAAATGACGTCGGGCAGGGCTGGTCATGGTTTACTCCTGAGCTGCCGGTGCGGTGGTACCGGATGCAGTTTTGATAGCATCAACGATCGCCGAGGTGAATTTACTGAGTTCGGCCTTTTCAGCAGCGTCGTCTTCTCCGGCGGTCACTTCGATGTTCTCGATCAGGCAGCCGCAGCCGTAATCTTCCACCACGTAATCCTCGTTAATGGATTCGTAGTTTTCGATACGGTCACGCTTTGGTACTTCCTCAACGTGGCGGCGGTGCGTGCCGTCCTGCCAGTAAATGGACAGGTTATCCAGACGGGTGATCAGCATGGCATCGGCAGGGAAGCCGGGGACACGAACGGCGGGCAGATTGCCGATGCGTTTCTGGCTGACAATCAGGTCGGCGGCCATCGCCTCAGTGTTTGGCTGCTGTTTGTTGATCAGCGGGAAATACTTATCCGCGAGCAGCTTGCGGCCGCAGATCACCACCAGTTCGGTGTCGTCCTGATAGATGGGGTCGATCAGTTCATTCACCGCGTCAAAGACCAACGCGTCGAGGTTTTTGTACTCACCTTCGCCACCGACTTTCACCGCCTCATTGGTCACGGTGCCGTCTTCGGCGACAATCATGCCCATCACTTTAGACGGGGCATTCAGGCGGTATTTTTGCAGCCAGCCCACGCCGACATCCTGCAGCAGCGGATTCTGAACGCGGTTAGAAGTCGGTGCGCGGGAAACACCGTTAAAGCCGACCAGGATGCGATCCAGCGCCTGACGCTTAATAATGGCGTCACGCAGGCGGGTCTGAAAATCGTTATAGCGCGCCCACAAATCCAACTTGCTGTACATCCAGTGGAAGTCGTAGTTGGTTTTGGTGCAGTGGTAGCCTTCCTGATCCAGCTTGGTGAAATCAGCCGTTTCGCGCTCGTCACCCGCATCAGTGTTGGTGGTACTGGCAATCGTGCCGGTCACGCCGACGCCCACTTTCGCCCCCATCATTTCGTCCACCGGAATGATGTTGATGCGGGTCAGGAACTCTGAGGACTCCTGCAATCGGGTCATCAGCGTCTGCGTGACGGACGGCTCGACGTTAAATTTTTTATCCAGCGTGCCGACGTCAACGTTGTTGAGCTTTGCGAGCTGGGAGAGGAACGCATTAAATTTAAAGCGCGTTTCTTTTTTCATGACTTATTTCCTGAGGGTGAATTAAAGATGTCGGATCAGCAGTCGGTCACTGTCTCGTCAGCGCTTGTACCGCCGGTTGCGTGTGGGCGCTGGTTAAAGTTCTGCGCCGGTGTCTGCGCAAGCTTGCCTTTCAATTCAATGAGGGCGTCATGTTCGGCAGCGGTGGATTTTTCCAGGGTATCGACGCGGCTCAGTAGGTCAGTCAGGCTGGTTTCATGTTTATCAATTTCGGTCTGAGCGTATTGAGCTACCTCGCTGACAGCTTCGTGAATATCGGCCAGGCGTGCATCGTCGGACGCCTGCTTACGTGAAAGCTTTTGTTTCACCAGCGCGAAAAGAGAAGGGGCAGTTTCCGGCGCATCTTCAAACTCAATCAGTGCTTCGGTGGCGACGGTGAAGAGGCTGTCCGGATCGGTTTTACGACCGGCAAGCGGGTTCTGTTTTGCTGTACGGCTGAACTCCAGCATCTCAGTGCCGAGGCTTGCGGGGTCGTCGGTGACGGCCAGACCGACCAGGTAGGATTTATTTGAGTTGGCGAAGTTGCGTTTGATCTCCATCGAGGTGTAAACCTTCTGCCCGTCGCCGACCATCTGCGTTAAATCCGCGGTCGGGCTGATCATTGCGTACAGCGCCCATTTGTCATGGAGCAGCGGTTCAGCTGCATCATCAATTTGTTCGGCTTTCAGCTGGATCACGTCGCCGTAGCGGCGGAAATCGCTGGTCGGTAAAACGCCTTTGATGTGCTCCAGATTGACGCGGGCGCCATAGGCTTTCGCGCTGTATGTCTCCGCCATTTGTTTGATGTCGTTAGCATCAATTTCGCGGCCGTCGCAGGTGTCGCCTTCGACCCCGATGCGAAACCATTTCGATACTTTCTTTGCCATGTGACTGACTCCGGTAATGAGTGTTGAGAACGGGAGTTAGTTTCCAGACAGTCACCGCAGGCCGCCAGCCGATGCAGGTTGTTGCCCGATGGCACAACGTGGGCAGCGCGAAAAACGGCTGTCTGGCCGGTAACGTGGCGGCATGAATATTTCAAACTCCACCATCATCAGCGACCCGCGCCGACAGGCGGCACTGCTTTACTGGCAGGGTTTTTCTGTGCGGCAAATCGGGGAGATGCTGAGCCAAAAAACGCCGACCGTGCAGAGCTGGAAAACTCGCGATCAGTGGGAGGCCATTGCGCCTATTTCCCGCGTGGAAACCAGCATGGAAGCGCGGCTGATCCAGCTCGTCATGAAAGATGTAAAGGAGGGGAAGGACTACAAAGAGATCGACCTGTTAGGCCGACAGATTGAACGCCTGGCACGGGTAAATCGCTACAACCATACTGGCAGCGAGGCTGATTTAAACCCGAACGTTGCTAACCGTAATAAGGGCGAACGAAAGGTACCCGATAAGAATGTTTTTAGTGATGAGGCCATTGAGAAACTCGGCGACATCTTCATTGAAACGTCGTTTGAGTATCAGCGTGGATGGCATCAGGCAGGGCTTCAGCACCGTATCCGCAACATCCTCAAGTCCCGCCAGATCGGCGCAACCTTCTACTTTGCCCGGGAAGCGCTGATTGATGCGCTGACCACCGGACGGAATCAGATTTTCCTGTCAGCCAGTAAGGCGCAGGCGCACGTCTTTAAAAACTATATTATCGACTTTGCCCGACAGGTCGATGTCGATTTAAAAGGCGACCCGATTATGCTGCCGAACGGCGCACGGCTGATCTTCCTCGGTACCAACGTCCGAACTGCGCAGAGCTACACCGGCAATCTTTACCTGGATGAATACTTCTGGATCCCCAAGTTTCAGGAGCTGCGCAAAGTCGCCTCCGGCATGTCGCTGCATAAGAAATGGCGAAGCACCTACTTTTCCACGCCATCCAGTCTGGCACACAGCGCCTACCCGTTCTGGTCGGGAGAACTGTTCAACAAAGGCCGTCGCAACAAAGCCGACAGGATTGACCTGGATTTAAGTCACGCTCACCTGTCGAAAGGCGTGATGTGCGATGACGGCCAGTGGCGGCAGATTGTGACGGTGGAAGATGCGCTGTCTGGTGGTTGTAACCTGTTCGACCTGGAACAGCTGCAACTGGAATACAGCCCCGCCGAATATGAAAACCTGCTGATGTGTGAGTTTGTGGATGATCAGGCATCGGTGTTCCCGTTCGCCGAGTTGCAGGGCTGCATGGTAGACAGCCTGGACGAGTGGGAAGACTTCGATCCGTATCTGAAACGGCCATTTGCCTATCGTCCCGTGTGGATTGGCTATGACCCGTCGCATACCGGCGACAGCGCAGGCTGCGCGGTAATTGCTCCGCCGGTGGTTTCCGGCGGCAAGTTCCGCGTGCTCGAGCGTCACCAGTGGAAAGGTATGGACTTTGCCGCGCAGGCCAAAAGCATCGAGGAACTCACCAATCGTTATGCCGTTGAGTACATCGGTATCGATGCGACTGGCATCGGGCAGGGTGTATTCCAGCTTGTGCAGCAGTTCTTTCCTGCGACGCGTGAGATCCGTTACAGCCCCGAAGTGAAAACCGCGCTGGTACTCAAAGCAAAAGACACCATCAGCTCCGGCCGCCTGGAATATGACACCGGCCATACTGACATCACCGCGTCGTTTATGGCGATCCGCAAAACGATGACCGCCAGCGGCAACCGTTCTACCTACGAAGCCAGCCGCAGTGAAGAGGCCAGCCACGCCGACGTCGCGTGGGCAATCATGCACGCCCTGTTAAACGAACCGCTGACCGCCGCTAATGGCGGACAAAGCCCGAACATTCTGGAGTTCTATTAAATGAGCAAGCGCAAATACCGTAAAGCTACGCAGACCACGACAACTGAAAGCCAGCAGGGCGCAGAGGTATTCAGCTTCGGTGATCCGACGCCGGTTTTAGACCGCCGCGAGATTCTGGATTACATCGAATGCACCGGTAACGGCCGCTGGTATGAGCCACCGGTCAGTTTCGACGGACTTGCACGCAGTCTTCGCGCCGCCGTTCATCACAGCTCTCCTATTTACGTGAAGCGTAATATCCTCGCCTCGACATTTATCCCGCATCCACTGCTGAGCCAGCAGGAGTTCAGCAAATTCGCGCTGGACTATCTGGTGTTTGGGAATGCGTACCTGGAACTGATCCGCAACCAGCTCGGAGAACCGCTGCGCTTTGAGGCTGTTCCGGCTAAATATGTGCGTCGCGGAGTGGAAGAGGGGACGTACTGGTTTGTGCAGGGCTGGAAAGAGCCGCATCAGTTCGCTACAGGCAGCATCTTTCATCTGATTGAACCGGACATTAACCAGGAGATTTACGGCCTGCCGGAATACCTGAGCGCACTGAACTCTGCCTGGCTGAATGAAGCAGCGACGTTGTTCCGCCGCAAGTATTACCAGAATGGTGCGCACGCGGGCTACATTTTGTATATGACCGACGCCGCGCAAAGCAGCAGTGATATTGATTCAATGCGTAAAGCAATGAGGGACACCAAAGGCCTCGGCAACTTCCGCAACCTGTTCATGTACGCGCCGAACGGCAAGAAAGACGGCATTCAGATCCTGCCGCTGAGTGAAGTCGCCACCAAGGATGATTTCTTCAACATTAAGAAATCCAGCCGTGACGACCTGCTGAGCGCGCACCGCGTTCCGCCGCAGATGATGGGGATCATTCCTGATAATGCGGGCGGGTTTGGGGATGCGGAGAAGGCGGCGCAGGTATTTGTTAGGAATGAACTGACGCCGCTGCAGGAGAGAATGAAGGAGATTAATGGTTGGTTAAAAAGAAATGCAATAGCTTTTATTCCATATGGGTTCATTGCTGCGAAAGAACCCATATAATTTAATTACATCATTCCTAACGCTTTTTTAATTACTGCGTCCAAATCATCTCCTTTTGGCAAGTTGGGGCCAGTCGTGAATCTTTTTGAAAATTCGTCTAAATCGAAAATGATTTCTCTTTCACTGATTAGTTTTCGTTGTTCACCATTTGCAGCTGGCTCACCTAAGGAGTATGTATGAACTGTTATGCTTTTATTCGTTTGTGTTTTTAAAAGAGGTATGTCTGCACCAATAACATCTTCAAATTTATTATAGACAATCTCAGGCAATATAAAATAAAGACCTTTTTTTACATAATTTGATCGAGAGTAAACAACTCCTTTTCTTATTATTTGTGGTATGAGTCTTTTGTGTACATTAGCCCAATTCAGTCCATGTTGTGAAGTTGGTAAGTTATCAATGATATCTATAGGTTTGAGGTTTTTGTAAGCATGCCAAGCATCTCTGTAATTTCCAGTTATATCAATGCTTTGTATTTCTACGCCTACGTATTCTTTAAGTTCCCCGTCAGTGATTCTGACCAAAACCCAGTCCATCGATAGAGCCCTGCCAACTTGAACTTCTTTCCCTGAGTTTTTACCGAGGGCTACGATACAGTCTTTGTAAGTCGCCCTATATTTTATGAAATTACTATAAGTCAAAAAAGGGACATCATCACCAAATGCATCGCGACTGACTTTATGCAAGGTTTCATAGTCATTAGCATAAAGCCTATTTGGACAAATAATAACGTCTCCATAAGGAGACGTTACACTGCATGTGCCATAAATTATTGTTTGATCATGATTTACTTTTATGCATTCTTTATTAAGAAATGGGCATGCTCCCAAGTTCCAAAGAGCCCTGACTTCAGGGCTAAGGTCCATAGGGTTATAGCCAAATACTTCAACCAAATCTCTTCTTTTTTTCATTTTGACATCCAATCATTTTAGCAATTTCTAATCCAATAGCCCGAGCCATAAGTGGTGGTACGGCATTGCCAACTTGTTCATATTGCTGGGTTAAATTACCTTTAAATACGTAACTATCTGGGAAGGATTGAATGCGTGCCGCTTCTCTAACAGAAAGAACCCTATCTTGGGTTGGGTGGAAAAAACTACCCCAATGAGGATCACACTTCGTCAGAATAGTCGAGCATAATCCGTCAGGATGCAATCTGCCGTAACGTTTCGTATGGTCACTTCTCCGAGCTCTCTTTAAGCCGTCCGGCAAGAGTTCGAAAGGTATATCTCTCCAGCTTCCTCCTTGAGGAATATGCTTAAGCCGATCTAGATTGACTTTACCGAGTTTGGCGCACTCATGGTTATAAATTATGTTAGGTGAGTCCTGTCTTAAAACTTTCTGATAATCTGATTTTGGTTGAGAAAGATATACCGACTCATGAGATCCATTTCCACCAGTTATCGGAGGTAAATCTGAGATGGCATCCCACACTGTTGTATGTGGTATCAATTGGTCAGCAAATAATGGTGGAACTTGAAAGCACAGTTCTTTAGAACCAGCAAAATTTGCCACAGCTTTAGCGTTGTATTCGGGCTCTGGAAAACTAATCGATTTTCCATGACCGTAGATTGCTATAAAAATAGTTCTAAATCTCATTTGAGGAACACCGTAATGCCCTGCAAATAAAATTTTATGTGCAACGCTATATCCCATCCGATTTAATTCTTTATAAATTTGCTCAACAACAGTTCCTTTACCTAGGGATACGATCCCAGGAACATTTTCTATCAGAATTGCTTTAGGTTTTAATACCTCTGCAACTCTTAAGTAATCCTTGAAAAGATGGTTTCTAGTATCGTCAAGTGTGCGGATTGGTGCATTGATTGAGAAACCTTGACAAGGTGGTCCGCCAGCTAATAAATCAAGTTCTCCGGCCTTCAAGCCCAAAGATTTCATTAGATTACTTTCGGCAATAGCGCGGATATCACCAACAACCATCTCAGCATTTGGATGATTTTTGCTGTAAGTTTCTGCATAAACAGGAACAAGTTCATTGGCAAAGATTGATTGAAAACCAGCCATGTCTAATCCACATGTTAGACCACCAGCCCCTGCAAATAAATCCAATGAAATCATTTTGTTACTCATATTCCAACCTATCAATCCAATTTACACAAGGGCAGCTAATGCTCTGCATGATACCTTCCGTGCCTGTTTTTATCCATTTCAACCTTTAAACACATAGCGCGCAATGCTATCCCCGCCACGCCTGCCCGCTTTATAGGTCGCTTTTGATGCAGTTGCGCGATCCGGTGTGATCCACGCCAGCACTGGTGTGGCGGGGAGAAAAGAGCAGGGCGATCACCATGCGAAATCATGCACTCAATGCATGCAGAGCTGCTAAAAGAGGATCACCCGATGTTCCAGGCTATTCTTCGTCGTCGTAAACCGTGAAGGGCGGATACGTGGCTTCCTCTTCATCCAATACCTGATCAGCCATATCAGAGATCATTTCCATAACCAGTGCGTACTCATCATTTCTGCACTGGGCTGACTGTGCGATGTCAGCCATTAGCCGGATTTTAGTCAAAGCCATTTTTAGCTCATGAGAGGATTCCATTACTCACTCCAATGCACTGGTTATTTGTACAGTATAATATGTCCATTCTTTAACAAATTCCATAAAAAACTGCATGTTAATGGTCGAGCCATAGTTCTGATGAATACTTAATCAGTTATCATTCCCATAAAATTCTGCCCAATCCTGCAGCGGAGGGTATTGGATCTCAACGTCTCCAAAAGTGATTTTTGCCCCCCTGACTAATGCCTCCAGCTCCCACTTCTCCGGTCTGATGTCGTGTTTGAGCAACTCTTGTTGAATCTGAGGCAATCTGTCACGTTCCTGCGGGGTCAATCTGGCAGAAGGAGCTGCAACACGCCTTTTAGTCGGGTCAAAACTACGCTGAGCTTTGCTGATCCTCGGTGTTTCTTCGCGTATACGCGCCACAATCGCCTTCACGGCGGCAGTGTCTGTCCAGTCAATAACTCGCAAGTTGTCAGAAGTGCTCGCTGTGGTGACGCTCCCAGCAGGGTTATCGCGCCCATTTGCGGCCGTTTTGTTCCCTCCCAACCCACAGTTATTGACAGGACTCCGAGGCGCGCCGTGGGCGCTTTTTGAGGTCAAAACCTCAAGGTCAACGGCGGAAGAAACGATGCGCCATTGTGTTGTACGGGTTTCATAAACACGGGAGTCGCCGAGGTGAGGCGCGAAAATACCCACAACCTTTTTCACTTCTTCGTCGTAGGCGTTCAGTTCAGCAGCAACCCGACGAGCTACACGAACGGTCTGATCTTCACGTGGAACATTCGCGCCGCCTTGAGCCTCCATGTACGCCATAAAATCACCGGCATCAGCAGCTGCGCGTACGGCTTCGACTTCTTCGTCAAAGGTTTGGGTCAGGCTGATGGAACGGATACGGCGACACTCGCGGTATGAACCCATCGTTGGCAGACCGATAGGGTGAAACTGCGGGATACGCCAGGTAGCAGCCCAAGCAGTAACAGCGGCAGCGGAGTCTGTCAGCAACTCTCCGGTTTCGTGATCACGCTCGCCTTCCAGTGCGTAGCCATCGATATTCTTCGCAATGTATTTAGCGATGTAGCCAGCCGCGCCGCCACGGTTCAGATGTTTACAGTCAAAACGGTTCTTTGCTGCACCGCGTTCGTCGCCGTCTTCTTTCATGGCATATTTGCGCATGATATCGGTCACCGGCTGACGCATGGCGGGTTTGGTGAATAGCATCATGTGCCAGTGCGGCGTCGCGTCGTGGTGAGGTTCCACCACCCGCATCCCGTAAACGGACAGGCCACTGTCTTTGAACGCGGTGCGCATTTTGCTCCAAATCCCGCACAGATAACGCTGCGCGTCTTTCGGGGTATAGGCCTCTTTGTCCCATGCGTGATTGCGCTGAACGCGCTTTTTATCGCCCTTGCCAACCATGCGGGTCGGGTGAAATTTGGAAGGCGTGGTGATGGTCAGTAACATCCCGACGTCGCCATTTGCGGCGGCATACTTTTCTGTGCCGGCGATCGTGCTCATTAACTCCATGCGGCGGATCTCAGGGTTTGAAATACTCGCCATCACTTTGTCGATCAGACTGAAACGTTCCCCGGTTTCGATGTTCTCCAGTTCGCAGCTTTTCAGGTAGTCGAGATTCGACAGACGGCGCGCACGCACTTCACGGATAGCCTGCTTACTAGCATATGGGGAAGCGTCGCGGTTCACTTTGCCGATGGCGATCAGTAAAGATTCACGCCAGCGGGTGCGCTGACCTTTTAGCTGGCGTAACCACCAGTCCGGATTAACCAGACGCGACATGGCAGCGATAGCGGAAACGGCATCCAGTTTGCCTTTGCAAAATTTTGTCCAATACATCGGCGTGATATTGAAAGCCTGTGCCATACCGGCGATTTCGCTGTACAGCTCGCACTGGGTATCACGCTCAAAAAGAATCGAATTATCCCCGTTGTACTGAGCAAGCAACTGATCGCAACGTTCTTCATAGATTTCTTTCAGTTGTCCGGCGATGTCCTGAGCGAACCGGCGCAGCGGTTTATCGCTCATACCCGGCAGGCTGTGATAGGTATCTGCCTCAGACATGAATTTCATGGAGGCTTTAATATTCATTGCGTGAGCGGCATTGACCGCCCCGACGCGGGGAAGGATGCTGCGACCGAGGGTATAAACCAGATATTTATTGGCGGCGTGAATACCCTGAGTTTTCAGCAGATACGCATGACGACCTGTGAAAATTTCTCGCAGGTCGGTAGAGAGGTTTTTTACTCTGATTAAAACAGCTTGCCCCTGATCGTATTCATCACGGGTAAGCGGTCTTTCAAAGCCAGAAACGGCCTGGCGTGGTTTGTTCCAGGGAAACGCCCAGACTTCGGGCGTTATAATCTGAGGGGGGAAGCGGCTTGCCAGCATCATTCTGAAACCGGGTGGTTAGCCTGAAATACAGCAACCGCAAAACCACGAGGCGTAGCACTGCGTTTATTTTTGGTGGCAGTCGATTTGCCACCGCAAAACCGCCAGCCTGGATTGTCTTTATGCAGCGGGGGGACGCGTTTCAGTTTCGGTTTTTTAAAGCCATTACCGGACCAGATGCATGTCCCTTTGTTGTAGGCATCCTGACCCGGGTAAACATCCGGATAAACCGGATGCTGATCGTCAGATGGCAGATATCCGCCGAAGTCGCAGGGATGGAAAGTGAAATCAGGTTTGCGGTAAATACTTGAAAGCACACCCACCGGATTTTCAAATGCCCAGCGGGAATTCACCATTAATCCAACCAGACGGACTAAATCAGCCAGCTCAGCAGCTTCAATCTGAAATAAAGGGTTGGCTTTACGTTTTGATTCAAAATGACGCGCACCGGCTACAGTCAGATCAGTACATTCCGGAAAACCGAAAACCATCGCGACGCCGGAACCCACCATTTCAGCTATTTCACGCGCCTGTTGAAATTTTTTATCAGCGGAGAACCACATGCCGACCTTTACGTGGTTACCATCCCGGGTGATACCTGCATCATGCTGCCCGTCAAAACACCAACATTCATAGCCTGCATCGAGCCACGGCTGAGCCATAAGGCCGGTGTAGTCGTAGAGGAAAATAGCTTTAGGTGAAGTACGTCCATCGACTAAACCGCATGCTGAATCCATTACAGACCACCTTTAAAATCAGAGAAAAAATAGCGGGCTGCGTTCACGCCAAGGAGAAGAAGAACTATTGAGAAATAGATCATTGCTTTCTCCGGTAATGTTTGGCGTTCAGCTCAGCGCGTTCTTTGCAGTAGACACAAAGCTCAACACCAGGAAGAGCTGCGCGGCGTGCTTCGGGAATCGGTCGGTCACAGTCAAGACAGAACGTTGAGGAAACACCCGCAGCAGATGCGCGGGCGGCTTGGATTTGGGCTATCAGAATTAGGTCTGTGCGCTCTTGTGCGGTATCAATTACATCAGCCATTGTTACGCCTCCGCTTCACTTTGGATTCGGTTAGCTTCGATACGGAGTGCTTCTGCAGCCTCAACGCCTGTCATTTCACGTTTGAGGATGAAACTGGCAATCGCTTCCAGGCGGCCAGCAAATACCACCGCTCGATTGGCGCGTTCTTCATTACGAGCAGTGTCCAGCATCAACGATAAATCAGGAACAGAAGTGTAATCGTGTTCTGGTGAAGCTAAATCAATGCCCATAACTGGCAAAGCAACAATATTCTGACGGGTGTTATCAATCATGTTTTTCATATAAGAACTCCTGTTTTCAGGCAAAAGAATGCCCGGCGGGTTGACGCCAATTATTTTGAATTCGGGTTAGTGTTTAATATTAATCTTGCAATCATCATCACTGATAAATTTCGGCAGTGATTCAGTTAAACCAAGCAAAGAATTTAGCGCCGTAACTACTTGATGCCTTTCAGTCGGCGTTAATTCAGCAAACTTCATCTCAAGATGGCGGCGAGATAAGCCAGCATGAAAACAGATTGTTCTACGCATATGCAGCGGCTGAGTATCAAATGTTTCCTGCGCTACATTCTTTCTGAAATCAAACATCTCTTTAATTCTGGAAATATGTTTTTTGCCTATTTGAATATGTTCTTCATTGACTAAAGACATAATCACCTCAACTAAACAGACGCTTTAAAAGCGTTTTTGAATTTCTCACGGCCTGCGGGGCAGTGGCTTGTAACATTGAAGGGTTCCAGCGCTTTCCACCTGGCAACTCGATGCAGCCATTGCCGAAGTGGCGAGAGGGACTTTGCTGTTTTAAAAATGGAGCGATAGAAACAGCCATAGTCACATCAGCCCATTTGTCGTCACGCTTGCAATAGCACCCACTGCGGATGCCAGGGCAGGGGATGCCTGTACTCGGCCTTGAACAACTAAACCGATCAATGACAGATGGCGAATACCGGCATTAACACCTTCGAGCAAGGACATTCGACGCTGAGAACTGACCGTGCCACCTTTCACTGCATCAGCTGCAATAGAGCCTACGGCGGCAGTTGCCTGTAGTGCGTAGGTTGAAAGATTAGAAGTAGCAATCTCATTGACAGGAACAGACGGCAGGCAATTTATCTGTGCCAGCATGCCATCGAGAAGGGCGGCATCCTCGGTCAAATCTGTGATTAAAAGAACTTCCTCACAGGTAAGCTTATGAGGTTGCTCAGGGTTGAGCTTATTGCGCAGGATTTGGGGCTTAGTGCCCATCATTGCTGCAAGTTCGGTAAGGTTATGACGATTCACAAATGCCTTACATGCATCGTCAAAGTGAGCGTGTTTGGAAACGCGATAATCAAACATTGTTAGTCCCTGCTAGTTTGAATAATCTGACTCAACGATTTATGTAGCGGCACTTGATGGCTTGCTGACGGTTTTTTTCACGCCAGGCCTCAAGATTGATCAGGGCATTGCCATGACGTTCCATAACGACAGTTTGCATTTGACCTGTTTTTCGGTTTTTGCGTTGCTGGGTGATTGTAGTTGAAGGAGTTGGTGCAAGAAGGACGACTCCATTCGCGATCCACTTTTCGAGGACTGCGGAGCTGATACCATTAATTGCAGCAAAATCTTTCTTAGAGATTGTTGGGGAATTGGCAAGCGTAGTCAGTTGCAAACTTATTGAGTTCACAATAGTTGCAGACAGAGCTGACTCCAAGGCCGGTAGCAACTGGGAAACAACCGAGTTTAATAGTTCCTTAGAAACGACTTTCTTATCAATGGTCGCTTGAATTGCATTCTGATTAGACATAAAGCAAAATCTCCCTTTGAGCAGTTTGAGTTCTACTGTGTAACATGTGGTGTGTTGTCACTTTAGAACGCTTTATTTGAACTGTAAATCTCTTTTAGCGATTTATTGGTAAAAAAAATGCGTCTAGAAAATGCTGTAGCTGCTGATGTGCTGGAAAGAATCCTTTCGGCATATGGGTTTACGATGCAAAAAGAACTGAGTGATAAGCTCGGCATTGCGAAGAGCAATGTTGCTAGTTGGCTTCAGCGTGGGCAGGTTCCAGGTAATGTATTGGTGCAGTGTGCGCTTGATACCGGAGCGGATGTTCAATGGTTAGTGACTGGTGTGTTTGCAAATGCAAATAAATTTATTTCCCGGGAGTCGCTAGGACATTCAATACTTAAGGGGCAGCCTCTGATTGCGAAAATGCTGCAATCAGGTGGAAAACCTGTTCTGCAACGCATCTTGGAAGCTTACGGTTTCAAAACTCAGAAAGAGCTTAGTGAATATCTTGGAATCTCGACAGGAACCATAAGTACATGGGTGCGCAGAGAGTTTTTTCCTGGTGATGTAGTGATTGCATGCGCCTTGGAAACCGGGGTTTCACTTGCATGGCTCTCAACAGGTGAGGCAGATTCAAATCATCTCTTGAAAGGCAATACATATCCTTCTCAACCTTATGTTGTTTTGAAAAAATTTACGATTTCATCATCCATTTTAATTGAAGATGGAACTTGGATTGCAGATGCCTCCTTAGTAACAAATGGAAATAAATCTTTGTGTTATGTTGAGAAAGATAATAATTCATGGATTGTAGATTTCGGCGAAAAAATAATTGGAAACGGGAAATGGCTATTAAATGTTGATGGTGCCCATGATATATATACTATATCAAGAATACCCGGAAATATGATTAATGTCGTGAATGGGAAAGCTGGTTTTAAATGCCAGCTTGATGATGTGAAATATATTGGGGAAGTAAAAAGAACAATAATATTGGAATGATTACTTTATGCGTTGTACTCTTTCAAGGAGGCAGCGAAGAGGAGAAGGCGATGAGTGCTTACATCGATGATTTTAAGTCATTTCTTTTGGAAAACACAGCAACCGATACTTTCAGGCGATTTATACTTCATTCAGACTGCCAGATGATAGACTCTAGCCAAAGTTATGCGCTGAAAAGTAACATATGCGATAAATTTGGTATTAACTTTGACAATGTGGTCATTGTCGGTTCATGTAAGTTAGGATTTAGCATTAAACCTAATAAAAGATTTGTTCCATTTGGTGAAGAGTCTGATATCGATGTTGCAATTGTTTCACCATTTTTATTCGAGAAAATCTGGAAGTCAGCAATTGAATATAAGTATAGTGGTGCTGATTGGCCAAGTAAAAATAATTTTTTTCGATATCTTGCTGCTGGCTGGATTCGCCCTGACAAATTTCCGCCAAGTAGTAATTTTGCATTCTCAGGGGATTGGTGGGATTTCTTTTCAGAGATGACAAATTCTCGGAGATATGGGGATTTTAAAATTGCTGCGGGTATTTATTACAATTCTTTTTTTTTGGAAAAATATCAACAAGTTTGTCTGGAACAATGTATCTCGGAGATTCGATCATGACAATGAATACTTCAGCTTCAAATAGACGTTTAAGGGTTTTGCTAACGGCAATTGGATCAGGGGCACTGATCCCTCAGCCTGACTTTCAAAGGCGTCTTGTTTGGACGAATAAAGATAAAGTTGAGTTCATAAGAACGGTTATTTCGGGTTATCCTTTTCCTGAGATTTATATTGCAGCAGGTAGAGTTGATCCTAAGACAGGTGAGGGTGCAGAAGTATTAGTAGATGGCCAACAGAGAGTAACAACACTATACCAATACTTTAAAGGCGATCCTGACCTAAGGTTACCAGCAGATATAGAAAATTATGAAAATTTGCCAGAAAACAAACAAATTGAGTTTCTTGAGTATAGTGTGGTTGTTCGAGATCTAGGTGCTATGTCAATTGAAGTAATTAAGGATATTTTTAAAAAAATAAACTCAACTAGCTATGGTTTAAATGCAATGGAGATAGACAATGCTAGGTATGATGGTGAGTTTAAAAAATTCAGTGAAAAACTATCTGAACATAAGTTTTTCTATGACTATAGGATTTTTACTTCGTCAGATATAAAAAGGATGAACGATGTAAGATATTGTTTAGGGCTTGTTACCACAATAATGTCTACATACTTTAATAGAGACAAAGAGATAGAAGTATATCTGGAAAAATATAATGAAGAGTTCGATGCCAAAGACCTGCTAAATACGAATGTCACCATGGTTTTGAGCTTCATTGACTCGATGAACTTTACTGCCAGTAGTCGTGCAATGAAAAAAGCTGACTTTTATACTTTATTTGTTGAGGTTCATCGTCTGATGATATATGAGGGTGTGGATTTAGATAATTCTAAATGCAGAAATTCTTTAGATGCTTTTTATGAAAAAGTTGAAGAGGTATCTTCAAACACATATAAAGGAACAGAAGATGAACCTCAAGTATATTATAAGGCTGCATTACAAGCGAGTAATGACCGTAGCAATCGTATAAGTAGAGGGAGGATCATTCACTCAGTACTTATCGGTGATTGATTTGAATTACGGTAGTGGTTGTTTAACTACCGTATTTTTATATGTGTTAAGGATTTGAGTGGTTTGAATATGACCTTGCAAACAATAAAAGATATATTACTAGTGTTTAGCTTCATTATTTCTATAGCTACGCTAATTGTTCACTTCAGAAATAGTAAACTTCAAAAGTTAAGTTATTTAATGAATCGTAATAACTCAAGGGTTGGAGAGACAAATTTTGAGTTCGTTGAATGTAAACAGGTAGGTGATGAGTATATTTTAAAGTTAGTACTTTTCAATCCTAGTTCGGTTGCAACAGTCGTTAAAAGTTTGACAGTTACAAAAACTGTAGAGCACCCTAATTTTATTATGTGCAAGTTAGGATTTATGAAAAAAGTTAAGGTGCAATTCAGGTGGAGCCCTGCCGTAGACAGCCACAATTTTATAGTGACTCTTTATAAAGAGTCCTATGAATTACTGTATGTCAAAGATGTTGCAGTCTTTTTTGTAGCGATATCAGGACATGTCAATCGTGATTTGCATCATATCGAGCTAAGAACAAATCATGATTTCCAAACGGTCACAACGAGAATCGATGGTTTCAATGCTCGTTTCCCAATTCATTTTGAACAATGGTTCAATGGTTGATGCATATTTATCGCCACATAATCGCCAATTGTGGTGATAATCAACTGATTTAATTCATTTGTAGTCGTATTCGGTCTTTTTTTTGCCTGTTTTTTAAATCAGTAAATTGCATTTAAAACAATCGCTTACTTCAATTTTTATTCCTCCTGGTTTTACGGATCCGGACTTTCTGCCGCCACTTTTTCGCCAACCATTTGAGCCAGCGGGTTCAGATAAATAGCGTCTTCGAGGTGATCGGGAGCGAAGTGCGTATACGCAGTCGGCCACGGGACGCACGTTTTCATCGTTGAGCGTGGCCTGAACTTTCGCCAGCAGGTCAGCGGGCGCGGCCGGCGCAGGAAATTCATCAGAGAAAACGCCGGGCATCACAAAGGCGGTGTCGAGTTCGCCACCCAGGCAGAACAGCAGAACCTGCTCACCGGCGGACGGTGCCCACCAGGAACGGGAACGCCCCGCGCGGGAGGTCAGCCAGTGCAGCCAGTGCAGCCAGTCGGTGACGTTGCCGCCAGTGTTCACGCGACAGGTGCCCGCAACTAAATCCACCTCGGCAACGGTGCCAATGCGGATCAGATTGCGCAGCAGGCGCGGAATGTCGTTGTTGGGGATGGAAGTATTCATGCATAAAAGAATGCCGCCCTGTCAGGCGGCATACAATTTGAGGCGGGTTGATAGCGGGTGGCACAACGTGCGGATCACTGACTGAAGAGTATTAGCTCAGATTTGATCTGACAGTCTGGTTTGAGCGATAAACGGACACTGAATTATGAAATGTCGTTCATTGCGCAATGATTGAAGAACGAGTTTATATTATTAGCAGTGTCGATAAGTGCATCTCAATTAGAGAGGTTTTCGATTTCTTCTAAATATTTATCTATTCTTTCCAACTCTATTTTTATTTTATGAGCCATTGTTAATCTGTATTCATTTTGTTCAAAATTTGTGATGTGCAGCTTTCCATCCATGGCTGTAAATGACTGCCCTCCTCGTAGGCCGTTCATTGCACGACTTACACCCTCCATTTCACTTCGATATAAAGAAACTTTTTCATAAGTTGCTGATATTAATGTTTTTAATAATTCTATTCTTGCGGACTTTTGTGCGGATTTCCCACTTTCGGAAAGCTCTTCCTTCTGAGATAAATAAGTTCTTATCAAGTAAAAAAGAGTTATCAACGATATTAATGGATTTGCGCTGTTGCTGATGTTTTCGCAGACGCTTTGCAATGGTGGCGGCCATTGCCTTACGACTCTGCGGAGACAGCGCCTCAATCAGCCCCGCGAGGCGGGTATCAAACGCGGTCAGCTCACTCATGCCACTGGCTCACTAACTCGCCGTGCAGGTACAGTTCACGCGGCCTTTCCACCGGCTCCGGCAGCGGCGGTTCTGGAAAATGCTCCACGTGCAGACCGGCATCAATCTGTTTAACGATCACGCGCTCGGTAAGCTGTACATGCACAGCGATGTCATAACCGCCATCGTTGAGCATGTCGGCGGTGAATTTAAAGCCGGTTTGTTGCTTTTCTGGCGTCGCCATGATGTCCGGCTGATGCTCACGCAGCCAGGCCAGAATGGGCACCACGATCAGATCGCTGTCCTGGGTAAAGTCGGTGATCAGCAGTTCGACCTGGTACTGATATTCAAACGACAGCGAGCTGGCTAACGTGGAAACGATGCGCCCGTTGTCCACAAACATCCGCAGCTGGTCGGGGCTGGTTTGCAGCACCAGCACGGCGTCAGTGAGGGCTTTGCGTAGCTGTGCGGGTTTTAACACGGTGTTCCTCCTGGCATTGTTTGACCGCTTCCACCTGGAGGCCGCAGGCGGTCAGCGCGGCCTCCAGGTTTCTGACATCACTGCTTAAATCGCCGTTAGTGGCGGGTGAGCTTGCCGGTATCGGGCAGCTCGTTATGGACTTTGCCGCGCAGGCCAGAAGCATCGAGGAACTCACCAATCGTTATGCCGTTGAGTATATCGGCATCGATGCGACTGGCATCGGGCAGGGTGTATTCCAGCTTGTGCAGCAGTTCTTTCCTGCGGCGCGTGAGATCCGTTACAGCCCCGAGGTGAAAACCGCACTGGTACTCAAAGTAAAAGACACCATCAGCTCCGGCCGCCTGGAATACGACACCGGACACACAGACATCACTGCTTCGTTTATGGCGATCCGCAAAACCATGACTGCCAGCGGCAACCGTTCAACCTACGAAGCCAGCCGCAGTGAAGAGGCCAGCCACGCCGACGTGGCGTGGGCAATCATGCACGCCCTGTTAAACGAACCACTGACCGCCGCCAACGGCGGACAAAGCCCGAACATTCTGGAGTTCTACTAAATGAGCAAGCGCAAATACCGTAAAGCCACGCAGACCACGACCACTGAAAGCCAGCAGGGCGCAGAGGTATTCAGCTTCGGTGATCCCACGCCGGTTTTAGACCGCCGCGAGATTCTGGATTATATCGAGTGCACTGGCAACGGCCGCTGGTATGAGCCGCCAGTCAGCTTCGACGGACTTGCCCGCAGTCTGCGCGCCGCCGTTCATCACAGCTCTCCGATTTACGTGAAGCGGAATATCCTCGCCTCGACGTTTATCCCGCATCCGCTGCTGAGCCAGCAGGAATTCAGCAAATTTGCTCTGGACTATCTGGTGTTCGGAAATGCGTATCTGGAACTGATCCGCAACCAACTCGGCGAACCTTTGCGATTTGAGGCCGTTCCAGCAAAGTATATGCGTCGCGGGATAGAAGAGGGGACTTACTGGTTTGTGCAAGGATGGAAAGAACCGCATCAGTTCGCTGCGGGTAGTATTTTCCACCTGATCGAACCGGATGTAAGTATCCCGGCTTTAGTTCCACACACTTTTTGAGATTTCCGGTCTGCCGGAATACCTGAGCGCTCTTAACTCTGCCTGGCTAAACGAAGCCGCGACGTTGTTCCGCCGGAAGTATTATCAGAACGGTGCTCATGCGGGCTACATTTTGTATATGACCGATGCAGCACAAAGTAGTAGTGATATTGACTCAATGCGAAAGGCGATGCGAGACACCAAAGGCCTGGGAAACTTCCGCAACCTGTTCATGTACGCTCCAAACGGCAAGAAGGATGGCATCCAGATTTTGCCGCTGAGTGAGGTCGCAACCAAGGATGATTTCTTCAACATCAAGAAATCCAGCCGTGATGACCTGCTGAGCGCGCATCGCGTTCCACCGCAGATGATGGGGATCATTCCTGATAATGCGGGCGGGTTTGGGGATGTAGAAAAGGCGGCGCAGGTGTTTGTTAGGAATGAACTGACGCCGCTGCAGGAGATAATGAAGGAGTTAGATTATTTTATTAGTGAGAATGTAATTCGATTTAAGATATATAGTCATTAATACTAATGATTAAACTATTCTGCAATCATGTTATTGCGGAGAAAATTCTCCGCTTTAATTATGCTTTAATATATTTAAATCTAAATGCATGAGCAGACGGATCCAAAGGTTTAATTTTTTCATCGGAGCGGAGTTTTTGTAAGGCTTTTTTAACTTTTTGCATGTCATCTTCGCCACTGAGTTGTCGCGCTAACTTGTTAGTAAGTTGTCCAGTTGGGTTATCATCAAAGTATTTCATTATAACGTCTTCTATAGAGGCTATAGTCTGATGCTTTATAATCACAACAAAATTATTACCCCTTTCTTCAAACTCAGGTTCGACTAAACCAGCTTTTCTCAGCTCATTTTTTGCAGTATCAAGACCTTCACCAATGTCATGGTTCACTGGATTTGGTAGCCTATGAAGTAATCGAACCAAGTTCGGATTACGTGAAAATCGTTCTTCATATAAATTAGCTATAGTCATATAACCTGGAAGCCTGCCAGGGCTTAGAATCTCAATGCGATTGTCATAAACTTTAACGTGAACATCATCATTCAAACTGTAATCACGATGTATAACAGCGTTCACTAAAATTTCTTTTAGAGCTTCTGCTGGATAGCTCAATTTTACAAGGTTATCACCGTCCTTAAAAGAGGCGCCATCTACATACTCTCTGACCTTTTCGATAGTTTTGAGAATGACACCTTCAAGAGTCCCGTCAATTGTAACGGGGTCTTCTTGCAACTGCTCACGTTTGTATTCTGTTTCCGTAGTTCTAAGCCGATAGACTTTAACAGCACATCGAGTATCTAAGCTTCCTTGAGGTTCTTCATCAAATAATAAAACACACCCTACATTAGGTATGAAATCGCCATCCTTTTTTGTTAGCAATCTATTTTTTTTCAGAAATACTTGGGGTGCCTGTGTTGTATCAACTCTTTTAAGATAATCATGATAATATGCACTGTCTAAAATATCTTGTGTATCAACAACGTCAACCGCCCTTTTCTCATACGGTTCAGCCCCTTTTGAATAAGATAGCTGAGTAATTCTATCCCCTTTTATTTTTACTTTTTGAGCATTAGTCCTTAAAAAACAATCACCAGATGCAGTCTAGTGAACCTTCGGGCTTTTAGGTATGTCAATATGTAAAATCAAACCATCATTTGGCGTTCTAAAATAATCAATTTCCACATTTTCTACTGCAGGGTTGGTGTTTTCCAAAAGAATAGCGATAATAGCATTAGCATCTTCGGGTTCATCGAATCCCAAAATGCGATCACGTTGAGTATTTGCATCCTCTATGCCTACAAAAATGTTGCCACCATCGGCATTGGCGAAAGCAACAAAAGTTTCTTGTAATTTATTTGGGGCAATTTGTTTACTTTTAAAATCATTAAAGTGATCTTCGACAGTATCCAATAATCCTTTAACTTCCTTTTCTGACATCTTGATGATCTCATACATCTCTAAAAATCCCTTGTGCAATCATTGATTGTTCTAATTTACCATTCTTCGTATTTTTCACAAGGTGACAGTTAAAGCTCTGAAAGTTTGCGCGCAATGCTATCCCCGCCACGCCTGCCCGCTTTATAGGTCGCTTTTGATGCAGTTGCGTGATCCACTGTGATCCACGCCAGCACTGGTGTGGCGGGGAGAAAAGAGCAGGGCGATCACCATGCGAAATCATGCACTCAATGCATGCAGAGCTGCTAAAGGGGGATCACCCGATGTTCCAGGCTATTCTTCGTCGTCGTAAACCGTGAAGGGCGGATAACTGGCTTTCCCTTCATCCAATACCTGATCAGCCATATCAGAGATCATTTCCATAACCAGTGCGTACTCATCATTTCTGCACTGGGCTGACTGTGCGATGTCAGCCATTAGCCGGATTTTAGTAAAAGCCATTTTTAGCTCATGAGAGGATTCCATTACTCACTCCAATGCACTGGTTATTTGTACAGTACAATATGTCCATTCTTTAACAAATTCCATAAAAAACTGCATGTTAATGGTCGATCCATAGCTCTTATGAATACTTAATCAGTTATCATTCCCATAAAATTCTGCCCAATCCTGCAGCGGAGGATATTGGATCTCAACGTCTCCAAAAGTGATTTTTGCCCCCCTGACTAATGCCTCAAGTTCCCACTTCTCTAGTCTGATGTCGTGTTTGAGCAACTCTTGTTGAATCTGAGGCAATCTGTCACGTTCCTGCGGGGTCAATCTGGCAGAAGGAACTGAAACACGCCTTCTAGTCGGGTCAAAACTACGCTGAGCTTTGTTGATCCTCGGTGTTTCTTCGCGTATACGCGCCACAATCGCCTTCACGGCGGCAGTGTCTGTCCAGTTAATCACTCGCAGGTTGTCAGAATTGGACGCTGTAGGCGCGCCCGCAGCTTGGCTATCGAACCTATTTGCGGCTCGTTTCTTTGAACCTAACCCACAGTTATTGACAGGACTCCAAGTTTGCACCATGAGATTAATATTGCTATGGGGAGAAAGATAGTATTTGAAATTTAAATTCTTAAGAGAAAAAGGCTAGAAGGCTGAGGTATCTCTCAATAGCGAGCAAGTCATCTGAACGAGTTAATCATCTGTCCCTAGGCAATGATGAGGTGGGGCTAACATATTGGGAATGCATTAATAGCTTAAGGAAAAATACCCTGTATTGAATTCTACAGGGTATTATGACTTTTCTAAATTATTTTAATTATAACGGTCAGCATAGAGGTAGCGACAATAAGTTGTTGTTCCACTTACCGTCAGCATATGTCCTTATAAATTTCGGACTTCCGTTACCTGGATCAACTACACCTACATCCGCACGGCCAGCAGAAGCGGCTTGAACAAAGAAAGTGTGTGTCTTATTTTCAATGTGATTTACTACTTGTGCTACAGTCATTTTACTACCTTGTGGTGTGAAATTTGGGCTACCCACATGTGTAATATGCTCATGAACTTTATTCGTACTAGAAAGTGTAATACAAGTTATCTGCACGTCTGACATCTGCTTCTCCATTTTGCTGTGTTATTAAAATTTCTCTGGCCAAAATCAAAAAATCACATACCAACCTGTTTAGATTAGAATGAATATTTGAAATTTTGTTTTTATGGTCAGAGTTGCATCATGCTTCAAGTTGATTAAAGCATGATTTTTTGTTGCAAAGTTTGATTGACTTCACAAATAGTAGGGGCTTAATCATAATCATTAATCTTTCTCAAATGCATTGAGTGACATCAATCCCCATGCTAGTTTACGTAATCTCCACATTTTTACGAATGTTCTCAGCTGAATATAGTAGACTTTAAAAATAATACATTTTGGGTGATAACTTAATGAGCTAACTTAATGAGCTAAGTTAGCTAAGGATTTAATCATGCACCCCATTCATGTCAATTTAAGAATGCTCAGGCCTAAGTATACATGGGGTAAACGACCCAGTTGGTAGCATCATTTATTTCATTTTAAAGATTTATGGAAGGCGTAACGTTACTGATTTGCTTCCTAGAGTCTCCCCAATTAATTCTGAAGAGGCGAGAATGGCAACGAGTATACATCGTGAGTTATCACGAAATTTTATCTTAGCGAATTTAGAAAGTTTTATGGCAGGACAAAATAAAAAATGTATAGGCGTTTTATGTGAAAGTTCTATATCCAAATTTTTTTCGGGAGGATTAATTTACTCTCGGCATACTAATAACATTCCCTATGAAAGTGATGATTTATTTGAGCGATTAATGCCTCAACTCAGTAATCAGGATATTGCTTAAGTTTTCATTGGCGTGGCGGCACTTCAGTGAGTCAGGCCTGCCGTCCGAAAATATTGTGCAATATAAATGATAGTCGAGTTTCTAGAACGAGCGCGAGCGTATTTAATGCTGGCTTTAGCGTAACTGAACCTCAGTAACGTCCGCTTCTGGAAAGAAGCGGACGCTATAAAAAGATTCAAGCTCGATAAAAAAGAGAAGAATGTATTTTTTAGGTAAGATGAATAGCGCAACTAATTAGCATGTATTTTTAATATTTCAAAGCAACTTTCTTAGGGCGTGTTACCTTTATATTTACCATATTGCTATCTCCTTTACGACCATTAAAAACATAATGCACTTCGCAAAAAATTCTATACTGCGAAAAAAATTCTGAAAATGCTATATGTAATTCACGTGCCCATGGAAGACGCTCAACTTCCTTATCAAAAAAATGACGTATAAACCCAGTATTTTCTCTAAGATGAAAAATATTATTTCTAAATATCCTGAGTGAGTTCGAGTGCTCTTTCATCAACTTTCCGATACTATCTGAAATTGGTAATAATTCTTTAAAATCTCTAGGGCGTTCATTATCGAGTAAGAGTCGCATGTTTAAGATTTTAAATCCTTCGCAGACCACACCTAAAAAACCTAACCATGTAGAAAGATAAATTCCCATGTCAAATTTTTCTTTCTGACTCAAATGGCCTTTCTTTGCCATTTTTTGGTTGAGCTTATTGTAATTTTTAAACATAAGATCAGCCGTTTCAAAATAATTAATTTGGAGTGTTAATACACGGTCTCGATTGCGACATGGGAGCATGTCATCAGGGGTTCGGCAATCTGTATCTATAGCATAAATATGTGGGGAATTAGCAAAGTAATAAAGGTCATGATCTGAAGAAATCAGCTCTCCATCATCTAGGGCCTTATTTAAATGATCAGTGACATCACCAAAATTTCTGAAACCGTAATCTGTTAATTTTTTACCTGCAAAGTTGGTTAACCACCAAGAATTAAACCCTCCTACCTCACCTCGCTCCCCAAAATCAAAGTCTACGCTCCCAGAATTTAGATCTACCCTGCACCCAGCCCCATGTTTATAATATTTTACACCACCATCTAACTCACCAATACGGGGTATATCAGATTCAATCCATCCATTGCAACTAGATGGCATGTTAATTCCAGACCGATGCATTAGCTTTAAAGCAACTTGGACATTATCTTGAAAGTCAACAATCAAACGATAAAGATTATTATTCATACCACAAGCTCGCTTCGTATTATTGATAAAGGGATGCAATACGTGACTTGGAACCAAAAACGCTATTAAGGATAATATCTCCTTTTCCGAGAAATTAACACTGGCTATGCTCTCAATACCCGCTCTTAGCACAGAGCTGCCTATCTGATTAGGTTTGGCTCTGTGCCGCAGTTGTGTCAGGTTAAGCCTGAGCCAATAAGTATTAGCAATTCATCTTCCACGATTTTCATATCCTCCGCGTTCAGCCCTAAAAGCGGGCGCGCCGGATACTGCACTTCTTTTGCCCTGACCGATGGGCGATCCCGCAGCCCGAACTGATGCACCTTCGCCATGCGCTGAACCTGACCGATGAATTCCACCACTGCGTCTTTGTCCGTGCCTTTGGCCTTTATGTATTTAGCCGTGCGCAGTTTGGCAAACATCTCCCGCTTGATGCGGCCTTTCTTCGGTCGCAGAGGCTGCACCCGTCGCGGGGCGAACGGCCGCCCCTCCGGCGTGACCTGCCGCTTAATGCGCTGCTGCTGATGTTTGCGCAGACGCTTTGCAATGGTAGAGGCCAGGGCTTTACGGCCAGCCGTTCGCTGATGTGCGTCTGAGGCTTCACGCCTGCGGTGTGCCCGATGCCGTTTGTCCAGACGCCGCGCTGCACTGGTAGGCGGTAAGGCGGCAGCCTTCAAAATCAGCGATCAGTGCCAGACCGGCGGCGGACGTTTTCAGCGTCGGCGTTTGCGGAAGTAGGGCGACGATCGCCAGTACGACGGCGACGGTGCAGCGTCTAACGATTGATGGCTGCATTAATGTCCCCTCTGACGCCCATAGCTTTCAGCAGGCGATAGGTTTTGCGCCAGTAATACCAGTTCACCAGAAAGGTAGCGACACGGACGACGGCACCGACCAGAAAGGCGATATCCTGCGGTGACATTGCGCCGAGCCAGGCGAGAAAGGCCGCGACTCAGTAACAGATAAACGAGGTGATGCACTCCATGGTCATCAGTCCCAAAGTGAAACGGTTTCACTGACTGCGGCCTAAGTAATATCCCGCATCCACCGCTGAGCCAGCAGGAGTTCAGCAAATTTGCGCTGGGCTATCTGGTGTTCAGAAATGCGTATCTGGAAATGATCCGTAACCAGCCTGGCGAACCGATGCGCTTTGAGGCCGCGCCGGCTAAATATATGCGGCGCCGAGTGGAAGAGGGGACGTACATGTTTGTACAGGGATGGAAAGAGCCGCATCAGTTCACAGCAGGCAGCATCTTTCATCTGATCGAGCCAGATATTGACCAGGAGATTTATTGTCTGCCGGAATACCTGAGGGCGCTGAACTCTGCCTGGCTGCTTAAAGCAGCAGTGATATTGACTCAATGCGCAAGGCTATGAGGGATACAAAAGACCTGTGCTATTTCCCAAACCTGATCATATACGCACCGAACGGCAAGAGAGACGGCACTCAGATTCTGCCGCTGAGTGAAGTTGCGACCGGGGATGATTTTTTTAACATTAAAAAATCCAGCCGTGATGATCTGCTAAGTACGCGTCGTGTACCGCCGCAGACAATGGGGATCATTCCTGATAATGACGGAGGGTTTGGGGAGGTGGAGCAGGCGGCGCAAGAGTTCGTATGGAATGAACTGAGGCCGCTACAGGAGAGAATGAAAGTTATTAACTCAATATGCACAATCATTTCATTTGCTAACTATGAGTTTGATATAGGAGTGATTTATTCAGTCGTTCAGACACGATAAACTTGCCACTTACTAATTAATAAAGATTGATTTTTTCTAACAGCAATTTATTTCGTATATATAAATACAACATATACAAATGAAAATGGTGGTGCGAGTGGCCCTTCTCATATGTTCAGAGAAGAGCCCAACATTAGAACTTGGTCCAACCACCTGTTTCTGTGGCTAATAAGGTGTTTTTTTCTCGTATATTAGGTCTGATAACGGGAATTGTTGAAGAAGACAGAGGGGCTTCATATTCTATTTTAAACACAGAGACAATTTCTGTGAGTTGACGTGCTTGCTCTTCCAGTGAAGCAGCTGCAGCAGCTGATTGCTGAACCAGTGCGGCATTTTGCTGTGTAACACTGTCCATTTGAACTACAGCTATACCAATTTGACTTATCCCTTTGCTTTGTTCAGATGATGCAGCGGCTATCTCGCTCATGATGTCATTTACACGGCTGACTGAACTCACTATTTTATCCATTGCTCCGCCAGCCAGTGTAACTTGTTCTGACCCGGACTTAATGTTCTCGACCGATTCATTAATGAGCACTCCAATCTCTTTTGCCGCTTGCCCACTGCGTTGTGCAAGGCTTCTTACTTCACTGGCAACGACTGCAAATCCCCGACCTTGCTCACCGGCTCGCGCTGCTTCAACGGCAGCGTTAAGTGCAAGGATGTTGGTTTGAAAAGCGATACTGTTGATCACGCTAATAATATCGACGATTTTATGTGAGCTTGCATTAATCTTTATCATTGTGGATACAACATCGTTAACTATATCGCCACCTTGATTTGCTTCCCGAGTTGCCTGATCTGCCAGAGTACTCGCCTGAGTTGCATTATCTGCGTTGTGTCGGACGGTTGAGCTAAGTTGTTCCATGCTGGCAGCAGTCTGTTCAAGTGCTGAAGCCTGTTCTTCAGTTCTGGATGAAAGATCGGTATTTCCAATAGAAATTTCACTTGAGCCTTTGTAAATTGAATCAGCACTATTGCGTATGTCGTATACCGTTTTAGCCCAGTTAGTCTGCATTTTATTAATATAAGGAGTTAACTGGCCTACACAGTTGTTACCTTGATCAGAAAGCTTGCTGTCAAGTTTACCTGATGCCAAAGATTCAAGGTGCGCTTTTACAATATTTAATGGTTTAACGAGAAAGTTTGCTAGATAACGATCGCTCGTTAGCATGATTACAACACTCACACCCAAAGCACATATAAGTATATACTGACACCATTGAACCCATTGAGTAATCCTCTGATTTGCCTCAGCATTAAGAGTCATTATTTTTTGATTGTATTTATCAATGGCACTACTAAAATTTCTTCTCAGTGGAAGATACTTATCATTTTTTAAAGACTGGAAAACACCTGTGTTTTTTTCTATCGCTGATTTGTACATCGGAGATAAAGCATCGTTAAAAAGAGATAACGAGCTGTTATATATAGCATTCACAGTGTTTGAGTCGAGATTTCCATGTCTAATGCTTTTAAATTGATTAAGTCCACTTTTAAGACTTTCTAACTCGATAAGGGCTGCTTTTGACTCTAGATCGTAAACTTCATTTTCATTCTTATCCAAACCTATCATTGCACGCTCTAATGCTGTGACAGCACGATAATACTGCGCGTTGGCATTATTGATGATATCGCCGTTTTGCTGCTGAACATTAGTAAGACTAAGCTCCCCTTTCAACTCAGTAAGCGAGTATAACGCAAAGCATGATGCCCCAGTCCACAAAAAAGAAAAGGTAACGAGAATAGTAATTAATGCTGTTCGTATTTTTATATCTCTTATGAATCTCACTTTATATACCTCAAGTGTTGGATACTGTACTGCGCCTGAGAAAGCCGCGAATTTTTCATAATCTATATAACAGCCAGGACAGTTGTTTTATATTTTACTAACAATGATATCGGCAATATTATTTTTATCTTGAGATGTTTAGTGATTTTAAAAAATAAAAATGAATAAATTAGGCCTTCATGTTGAAAAGTATGAATATTATTTCAGCGTGTAGAAGTGTTAATTTTTTTTATTCTAATTGTATCTCGTTCTTAAAAGGCTAAAAAAATGAATACTTAAAGAAAATTATTTCCTAATAGAGCGCAATGCTATCCCCGCCACGCTTGCCCGCTTTATAGGTCGCTTTTGATGCGGTTGCGCGATCCGTTGTGACCCACGCCAGCACGGGTGTCGCGGGGAGAAGTGAGCAGGGCGATCACCATGTGAAATCATGCACTCAATGCCTGCAGAGCTGCCAGAAGGGGATCACTCACTCTTCTCTGCACCGTATTCCCTTTACTGCAAGCTCCTCGATGATTAACAGCTTCGCAAAGCTATGCTTTACTGAAACCATACCTGGTTGAATCTGATTGGAGGAAGCATGTTGATTTACAATGTTTTCGGGAGATACCTCGGGGTTTTAAAAGTGCCTGAGGGTTGGCAGGTTTTTCGCGTGGATATCACCGAAAGAAAGTTCTCGCGGCTTTATGAAATTATCATTCCTGATGAAATGACTGAGAGTGAGATCCCCGGCTGGCTTGGGGATATTTTTCATGAGGCAGCGAGTGAACGGCACCCTGATGTGGTTAGAGTTGAGTGACCATGTTGAGGACAAAAAAAAGCCCGCTCGGGGCGGGCTGAAAGGGGTAAAGCGAGGGTCTTACATATCGGGAAGGACAGTTCCCGATTGACACAGGAGAAGAAACATCGTCTTCGGAATCTAAGGTATCAAACAGAATGTAGGGTTATGTCAGAGCAAAGTAAGTTTGCCTGGTGACATGTAACCCGTGCAGTAGCGGGTTTACATTGAGCTTATAACCGCTATCTTTTTAACAGGAACATAAGCCTGATAAAGGGAATGTGATGCGATATTGGACAGGCACGATAGTTATTTTCAGTATCGCCATACTCTGCGCCCTGTGGCTTGGCGACCGTATTCCTCAGGCTTATAACCCGTTCGCGCCACTGGCTGTCAGCGATGCGCCCAACCTCATTACACGCTATAAACTCCGTCGTCTCGACGGTAACCCGCAAGCCTGTCTTGATGCGCTTGATCGCGCGCAATCATCCGGTGCGATTCAGTTTATTCGTGCAGAAAATATGGGGGGAAAGTGCCCGCTGGAAAATCCCGTGCGGGTGAGGGGATTTGGAGATGTGGCACTCAGTTCAAGTTATCTGGCGAGTTGTCGTCTGGCCCTGAGTAGCGCGATGTATGTTTCTCAGGTTGCCAAACCACTGGCGTCAGAGAAATTGGGTTCACCGCTTACACGCATCGACCATTTAGGCAGTTATGCCTGTCGGAATATCTATAGCAAACCTGATGCCCGGCTGAGTGAGCATGCCACCGCTGAAGCGCTGGATATCGCCGGGTTTCGCTTGAAAGATGGCCGGCAACTGACAGTCTTAAAGCAGTGGCCGCAATCCGGTGATGAAGCACAGTTTATACATGCACTGTTTTCAGAAAGCTGTCCGTACTTCGGAAACTCAATAGGGCCGGATTACAACGCAGCGCATGCCAATCATTTTCACCTTGGCATGCGCTGGTTTGGTTTTTGTCGTTAATAGATGAGAACTTTATTCGGCCAAATACCGTTCAACCAGACGCGTCCAGTAGGCTGCCCCAAATGTCAGGCTCTGATCGTTAAAGTTATACGCCGGATTGTGCAGGGCGGCGCTGTCTCCATTCCCCAGGCGTAAAAAGCATCCCGGTTTTTGCTGCAGGAAGTACGCAAAGTCCTCACTGCCAGAAATCGGGGGTAAATTGTCTATTACGTTCTCTTCCCCCAGCAGTTCTTTTGCCACACTGAGAGCGAAAGCAGTTTCCTGATCGTGATTAACCAAAACCGGATACCCAGGAACATACTCGATTTCCGCCCGTGCTCCGTATCCTGTTGCGTGATGTTCAACCAACGTGCGGATGCGTTCTTCAAGGATCTTACGAACCCCGGCATCGAATGAGCGAACGCTCATTTCCAGGCGAGCAGTTTCAGGAATAACGTTTGACGCATGGCCCGAATGCAGTGAACCGATGGTGACCACCGCCGTTTCGTTAGGATCAATGCTACGTGACACAATCGACTGCAAAGCAACCACCAGGCTGCCCGCAACCAGAATGGGGTCTACGGCCATATGTGGCCGTGCAGCATGGCCGCCTTTTCCATGAATAGTGATGTTCACCGTATCGCAGGCCGCCATGAAAGGTCCGGAGCGGAACATCATTTTCCCAACCGGGTAGCCTGGATGATTGTGCAGGCCGTAAACGGCGTCGCACGGAAAACGCTCAAACAGCCCCTCTGCCAGCATGCGTTCCGCACCGCTGTTAAAGCCGATTTCCTCCGCAGGTTGAAAAATCAAATGTATGGTGCCGGAGAAATTTTTGCTTCGGGCCAGCTGTTCCGCCGCACCCAGCAACATGGTGGTATGTCCGTCGTGACCGCAGGCATGCATTTTTCCCGGGTACTGACTCGCATAACTCACGCCAGTTCGTTCAGCGATAGGTAATGCATCCATATCTGCGCGAATGCCGATGCTGCGCGACCCGGAACCCGACGTCAGCGAACCGACCACACCGTGTCCCCCCAGACCCGTGGTCACCTGATAGCCCAGCGCACGTAATTTATCCGCAACCAACGCAGCGGTCGCGGTTTCTTCGTTTGAAAGTTCAGGATGTTGATGCAGGTGTTGGCGAATTTCTCGCAGTCCCGGCTCGAGATCGGCGACGTCAGCGATGGTGCAAAGTGTTTTATGAGTCATTATGAGTATCTGTCTGTGCCTGAGAGATATCCGGTCTACGTGACCGGTGCCACATGGTTACTTCAGACAGAATGCAATGCCAAATCTGGGCTGGCAATCACTAAATAAATCCTCTGATAAGGTTTGTTCAATATCTGGAATGTTCAATTCAATACCGCTATGTAATTGATGTAACGGATTAAAGTATTTTACGTGATGTCGTCCAAAAAATGATTTGCGCTCTGGACAGTCGGGAGAGGGTTTTGGGAATATCTGGCAGGCGGAAAGTGACCTGCCAGAAAGGCATTCATTTAAGAGGGCTTGAGAAATCAGGCAGGGAGGTAAGTGATCGAATGTTCCAGGGAGTCACATTGAGAATCAATGAGGACATTCCAGATACCTTTATAAGGGATGCCGACATAGGCCGTGTTTTGATCTTTCACCGTCAGTACGTCGCCGAAACCTGAGTGGCGGTTCTGTTGCTCCGTGTCATTTTCGCACATGAGATGGATATGGCATTTCTCTGAACAACGAATGACGACAGTGTCGCCCCCAAAAAGACTTAATCTGGCTCGCACATTTGGCATGACTGTCCCTCAATATAAAGTGATGTATCTGAAATACGCCGTAACTGAACACTGCCAGGGTTTACGCCGGACTCTCTGGAGTGATGTAAGTCACACAACGTTCTGTAACTTATAAAAGCAGACTGCAGGTGGCGAAATAATGACCTTAATCAATAGTTATGAGATTGCGCATCAGATATTCAAATGAGTCATCGATGTGTTGTAAATAAGGGTGCTTAAAACTTCATCAAAAAGGTGTCATGTGTTTTCACGGTTAAGAAAGGGTAAAGAAGCAAGCGGGGCGGTAACATTCATCGGTTATCGTGAACGTCAGTGACTGCCGATATTCATTCGTTACAGAGTAATAAAATAGCTGCTTTTTCTTTCGCAAGCTGACACCCTATAGGTCTGGCATGTGTGCACGCTTGAAATTGATTCTTATCGGATTTTTTACCGTCTAACTCGCTTGTTTAGCGGGTCATGAAAAGAGTGTGCACTACACTTTCTTATCTCATTCAGTCATAAGGGCATCGGATGATTTGCTCCGAAACATTCAAACACTTCAGAAATTTCAGTGCATTAGCGTTGATTCTGAACGCGACTTTTAGCCTGCCGGTACAAGCGGATGATGCGCTGCTACGGGCTTGTGGCAATGCAAATACGGCAAAAGATTGCCAGTTACCTTTCCAGCAGGGGCTTTCCCCGGTTCAGGTGAGTTTGACCCGTGAACCTTTATGGGGTTATGTCGATACCAGCGGACATATGGTGATTAAACCCGCCTTCAGCGAAGTCAGCGGCTTTGTTAATGATGTTGCCGCCGTCAAAAAGGGCGATAAGTTCGGTTATATCGATAAAAAAGGCAACTGGGCGATTGAGCCGCGCTTTACCCGCGCTACCGATTTCAATGCTCTGGGGACCGCTCTGGTCGTGACGGATAATCGACTGGCGATGATTAATCGCAAAGGTGAAGTCATCAAAACCCTACCTTTTGCTGCCTCTTCCGACACTAAAGGATTCACGCAGGGTCAGGCGCTGGCGAGTGTACAGGTTCAGGTGTCACCGGCATTATGGAATGCCGCCACCGATCGATCTCTTGCATTACCTGATGACGTGATGGCCCTCGATTTACCGCAATCGGGTCTTATTCCGGCGAAAAAACGTGATACCGCCACTGACGGATTTTGGGGTTATCTGGACGAGAACGGTCAATGGGCCATTGATCCGATGATCCTGAAAACCCGCGACGAACCTGTGCTTAACGGCAATGTGGTTGCGGTGAAAACGAAGAACGACTGGACATTTGTTGATCGTCAGGGAGTTTCCCTGAGCAAAGAGCAGTACAAATCTGTTCGCCCGCTGTCCTCTGGCAGCTGGTTGGTGACCCTGAACGATAACGGCAAACAACTGCTTAGCAGTAAGCTTGAAAAAGTGCAGGATATCCCTGCCGATCAGGCTGAAAACGTCCTCGTCTGGGGCCGTGCCATTATCGGGCAAGGCAGTAAGGGCGTTACCATTATTGGTGCCGATAATCAGATCGTCTCGGTGAAAGCCAACAAACCTCAGTTATTACAGCAGGGTGGCCGACTTTGGGTCACGCAAAACGAAGGTAAATCGCTGCAGGTCATACAAATCTATAACAATAACGGCGTAGCGCTGCTCAATGATGCCACGCTCGCGGCGTTAAAGGATTATCAGTTGCAACCGCTGGCGACCAGCGTCATGACGGATGATGCGCCTGTATTACCCGCAGAGAGTCAGGATGCCTCGCGGACTTTGCCATGGGCTGTGCTGACCTCATCAGATGCCGCCAGGCCACCCGCCATTTTAACCTCGCAAGGCGCGGTGCTCTCGGACCCGCAGTGGGCATCGATTGATAATGCAATCTCTCAGTCACCACTGATTATCCATACTCAAACCAAAAAAACAGGGGCGGTGGATTCAGCAGGGAAATGGGTTATCCAGCCGGTCTACTCGCAAATCAGCCCGTTTAACGGCGATTACACCTGGGCCGTGGACGACAGCAACAAAGCAGAGACTCGTCGTTTAATCGACCGCAACGGCAATGCGGTTGATGTGCCTGCGGATATTCAACAAAATGCCCAGCGTCTTTCTGCCGCAATGTTGTATTACGCGGTAGGCGAAGGTGATTCACGGCGCTGGGGTCTTTGGGATATTGCCAGCAAAAGCATCAAAGCTGCCCCTCAGTACCTGCAGATTGAATCCTTCGACGACGGTTATGCGCTGGCGAAAACAGATGCTGGCTGGGGCGTGATTAATCTTGATGGAACCTGGGCAATTGCACCGGATGCCAGCCTCAGCGGCAAACCTCAGTATGTGGGTGACGGGATGTTTACCTTCTCTGATAACGATCAGCCCGGTGAACGCGGTGCAGTGACCGGTCATTTCGCCCTTTATAATGCGCAAAGTGGCCAGGCGATGGCCACTGACTTGATAGCCAGTCCGCAACGGGTTGGGGAAAATCACTGGCTGATTAAGCCGTCGGAAGGTGGCGTGTCCTTAATCGATGATGCCGGCCGTGCGCCTCTGAGCAAAGGTATTGTCGCATCCTCAAGCTCTGTTAAAGGTGACTGGGTGATGCTGAATTTCTCGGCACACTTCGGCGCCATTAACGGCAAGGGTGAATGGCAGATCCCGCCACTGTATACCGCAGAGTTTAACTTCATTTCTCCACTCAACTGGAGCCGTGCGGTAAGTGACAACAATACAACGCTCATCAACGATCACGGCGGCGTTCCGCTTGATGGTTTTGACCAGGCACAACCGCTGAATTCACTGGTTCGTCTGGCAATGAACGATGACGCTACTGGTGAAACGGTACTGTTCGATAACGATGGCAATGAAGTCCGTCGCTTCTCAGGGCTCAACAGTCTGCTGGCCGATAAAGCGAGCTCAGGCGTAATCCCAATGCGAGACAATAAAGGCCTGTTCGGGTTTGTGGATCAGCAGGGCAAAAAACTGATCGGCGCCTATTTTGATCAGGTGGGATCGATGAATGACAATTTCGCCGCCGCTATGAAAAAATCGACCTACGGTAATTTGTTCGGTTACATCAATCCTACCGGCCGGTTTGCAGTGTTGCCTAAATTTAACTGGGCAGGCGATTTCAGTGAGAAACATGCGTGGGCGGGCGGTAAGGGCGTGGTCAGCCTGCTGAACGCTGAGGGTGCCGTTCAGGCGAAGATACAAGTGCGCTGCAATCAGCGTGTCATTGTTGATACGAAAGGTGCCTACCTCTGGCCAGCCAAAGCGCCTTCTTGCAGTAACGGAGGCAATTAATGATTGTTAGTAAACCTTCAAGGTTACATCGCGCACTTTTCGGTGCGTTTCATACCACCAGCGCGCTGGCCTTATTGACACTAACAATTCCCGCGATGGCGGCAGAGTCCGACAGTTGTTTCGCACCATTACCCTCGGCTCAGGCTGAAATGCAGGCGCGTAATGCGCAGCCTCTGGTTCAGAATCTGTGTCTGCGTGATGTTCACGAAGGGCGGGCCGCCGTCCGCTTACCGGAAGAGAACGGAAGCGGTGACCGTTGGGGCTTTTTAGACAACAAGGGCCAACTGGTGATCAAGCCCGTCTTTGATGACGTCGGGGATTATCATTACGGAACCGCCGCCGCGAAGCAGCAGGGCAAATGGGGTTTCATTGATACGACCGGCAACTGGCTGATACAACCGACTTTCGACAGCGTGCAGCCTTTCACACAGTCGGGTCTGGCTGTGGTGACGCTCGCGGGCAAACCGCAACTGATTGATCGCAAAGGAGCGCAGGCCGGTAAAGCTTTTGATGAGTTAGTTGATGAAGCAACCCTGACTGACGGTGTTCCTGCGCGTTTGCAGCTTTCGTTTAAAAGTGTCTTGCTGTCGCCGGACGGTGTCCGGCATGTCGCGACGGACAAAATGGAGATCGTCGAGCCTTTTGGTGCCAGCGGTTTGTTCATCGCGTTTGATGCAAACAAAGGTTATGGCATTGCTGACGAGAATCTCGCCTGGCGTGTTGAGCCCCAGTATTCGGCGCTGACGCTCGACCCGAGAAATCCTGCTGTTGCATTGGCTAAAAATGCCGACGGTATTACGCTTATCCGCGCAGATGGTGTGCAGGATGAGCAGAAATATCTGACGGTCAGTGAAGAAACCGGCGCATTCTGGCTGGCTAAAACCGCCGATGGCATTAAGTTGCTCGATAATTCAGCCGCTGTCATCGCGACATTTAGCGAAGCCGGGGCGTCTGCATTGCAGGTGTCAGGTGACTATGTTCTGAATCCATCGGGCAAAGAAGCGTTAACGGTCTTTGTTCCAGGGCGCAAACAGCCGCTGACGGTGCCTGCTGCCAGCCAGCCTCTGGGGCAAAACACCGGTGAGTTTTTAGTGCTGACCAAAGGTGAGCAGAAGAAAGTGAACACCATCGTGGCGCCATCCGGCGGCATGATCGGCGGGGCACAAAATGTCGGATGGCTGGCACAAATCGCCAGTGCTGAAGTGATTGATCATCGCCTGTGGCTACGTGATGAACAGGGCGACGTGTTAAACGTCGTTGATGCTGCCGGTAAGGCGCTGCTGAATCAGAAAAGCCTCAGTGCCCTTGGCGACAGCCGTATTGAGCCCCTGAACGCCGGTTCGGAGCCTGCCGGGGCGCAATCTCCGTTGGCCTTAATTCGCCCAGACAATGATTCGGGCAAAGCCGGTGCGGGTTTCCTGCGTTCAGATGGTTCACTTCAGATTGAAACCAAATGGCTGGATATACAGCCTGCAGACAGCAGCCAAAATGTCGGTCAGTTCATTGTGCGAACCGCCGGGGGTACTGGCGTGGTGGATGCCCAGGGCAAAACGCTGATCCCACTGACGGAAGACAATATTTCTCCGTTTGTAAACGGTTATGCGCTGGATTATCTGGACGGCAAGCTGACGGCAATGGATCACGCAGGCAAACACTATGGCCTGCCGGATGTGTTCGAGCTGGAATCTGTGGGCAACGGCTGGTTCCGTTACCATGAGACGGCTGCGGAAGGCGCGCTGTGGGGGATTTTTGACGCGAACAGTCAAAAAAGCATTTCACAACCCGCGTACAAAAGTGTCGGCAATTTCGCTAATAATCAGGCTGAAGTACAGATGCCAGACGGTTTATGGGGCATTGTCGACGCTCAGGGTAAAGTGCTGGTCCAGCCAAAGTATGCGGAGGTTAAGCGTATCAATGCCGCATTGTGGTTGCTTACTCAGCCAGCTGTGGCTGATCAACCTGAATCAAGCACTATCGCTGAAATCATCGGCAATGATACCCAGACACGTATTTCCCCTGTTGCAGGATTATCCGTCACCCAGTTCAGCGATGGCCGCATTTTGGCCACGTCAGCGGCGGGTCAGTCCTGGTTACTGGATGCCAAAGGAAATGTTCAGCTTCACGAGCAGCAAACACATATCAGCGCGCTTGGCGATTGGGTGAAACTTTCCCGTCAGCCACAGCAGGGCTACCTGACGGCTCAGGGTGAGTGGCAAATTCAGCCTGTCGCGGTGTCCGAAGGCTCTGCTTTCGGGCAGGGGCGCGCGTTGCGTTCAACACCAGCGGGTGCTGAGTTGATTGATGATAAAGGTGCACGCATCGCCGCCATGCCGGAAGGTAAATGGGTACTGCCGGCGGGCAGCGCCTGGTCTGTCTCTTACGATCCGCAGGACGATGAGCCAGCCACCCGTTATGTTGACAGTACGGGCAAGCTGGTGCTGACGGTTCAGGGTTTTGCCAGCCGGATGACCGACGGCCACGCTGTGCTGACCCGCGCTGACGGCAGGAAAACCTGGATTGATGCACAAGGAAAACCGACTGACGGTGTCTCATTTACCGATTTAGGATTGCCGGTTGACGGCCTGGCATTTGCGCGTATCGATCAGGGTTATGGTTTTATTGATGCACAAGGCAACTTTGCAATTCCGCCGGTGTTCAGTGCCGTTTCCCCGTTTGACAGCGGCGTTGCCGTGGTGTCGACGCCAGTAATGTCGATGATGATTGATAAAACCGGTAAGCCTCTGGCGCGTATCGATAAAGAATGTGGTATTTCGGTCTTGTACGGAGCGGGAAGTACAAGACAGTGGCCGCCGGTTATGCCAGAAAACTGTACCAAATAGCCGGTGCGTTCTCTGACTGAAACCCGCTTCGGCGGGTTTTTTTGTGCTAATGTTTACAGGTAATCGTTGTGAACTATCTCAATTGAAAGGATAAATTATGATCCCGCAGATCCCATTAAAATACAGGGACGCAGAACGTTGGTCTTTTGGTGATACTGAATCATCCGCAGATGAACTGGCAAAGCGCGTTATCGACGGCACAAAAACAGCGACCTGTTCAAACCTCGATGATGACCCGGAGCCTGAAGCCGGTGAGATCTTTGTTGTGGTTGATGGCCGCAACAATCCGGTCTGCGCCGTTCAGCTGACTGACGTGAAGCAGGTGCCTTTCGACCAGGTGACTGAGCAACACGCCTGGGAAGAAGGTGAAGGCGACCGTACGCTGGCCTACTGGCGCACAGAACATCAGCGTTTCTTTGAAGAGTATGAAATGTTTGAGCCCACCATGCCGTTGTTGTTGATGAAATTTAAGCTGGTGGAAAAATTCTAATATTTTTCGTTCAGGCCCTTTGCGGGCCTGAATATCCATCACTCAGTTATTCCCCGTCTTGTTCATCCGCATCCCGTTCAGGAAACCGTTATGTCTGCAAAGTCTGCTTTTCAGAATGCATTTTCTACCCAATCTGTGATCCCTTATTTCAGCCAATGGGAAGATCCTGATGCTGCTGCGGGGATCATTGCCGGGGAGATTTCGCTGTCGGAAGTGACGCTATGGCGTGAATCAGGGGCATCTTCACAGGATGAGTTTATCGAGTGGGCTAACCATGTCTGCGGAATGTGTTGTCTGAAAATGGTACTGGCAGCAACGTCTGGCAACGTAGTGCCGATATTAAATCTGACTCAGAAAAGTTTACCGTATGGCGCTTATGTGCGGGATGGCGAAAATATCAAAGGCCTGATTTATGCGCCCTTTGTAGAGTTCGTGAGGAAGGAGTTATCGCTGAGTGCGCAGGTGAAAGTCGGGATATCCGCCAAAGATATTGCCGGTGAGTTGGAAAATCACCGTTTTTTCATCGCGTCGGTGCACCCGTCAATCCGTAAACCTGAGTCATTGCCGCCGCATAAAGGGGGCCATCTGGTTCTTGTTACCCGGGCTGACGCGCAGTCTGTAACGTTTCATAATCCTTCCGGCCACGATATCTCTTCTCAGCAGGACGTTACGCTCTCCGTTGATGCATTCTCACGCTTTTTTGCCGGACGGGGTATTTCACTGGTGGCTGCCTCTAAGTGACCGCATAGCGGCATGGCGAACAACGTCCCGTTCGCCATGCTGTGTCACTCCAGTCTCATGATCCATTCGTCATTCTGTTTGTCATATTTTTCTTTGTACAACACGGAATGACGGCCATCCAGTATCGCCGGTACGCTGGTGTTATCGTCCCAGGCATCCAGTTGCATGCATAAATCAGGATCTGATTTGCAGGGGATATGAACCTTATCGCCGCCTTTTGCTTCAGGTGTTGATAACTGCGCATCATCAATTTCATAACTGCCAATTCGTATAATCGATTTTCCCATCAGGTACTCCTTGCCAGATTAAAGCCAGTGATTTGAACAGGATCAGGTACGACCAGTTGATCGCCCTTACTTGAGAATAGTCGAGAGCACAAAAAGCGCCATAAGAAATTTTCAAGCAGGGAAGAAGTGGGATGAATCTCATGAGACGTGCTGAGGGCAAGGAGGAGAAATGCCGGTGCGTCAGTAAGACGTTCCGGCATTTTCAGCGGGTTAAAGTGGGTTAAATCTCACAGAAACCGGCATGGCGTTGATCTGATTGCGGCCGTTATTTTTCGATAAATACAAGGCTTCATCGGCAGCGCTGACGATATCCGACTGATCGTCAAGGCCGGGGTCCTGATCGGGCATATAGGTCGCAATGCCCTGGCTGATGGTCACCCGGTTAAATTCGCTGAAACTGTGCTTGATGCCCAGCGCTTCAATGGATTCCATGATGTGCTGCGCGACGATCCAGGCACCTTTCAAATCGGTATCGGGGAGGATCGCGGCAAACTCTTCGCCGCCGAATCGCGTGACCACGTCCGTGCTGCGTTTTAACGATTTACGCAATGTGCGGGCGACCAGACGCAGGCAGGCATCGCCTGATAAGTGTCCGTAGTGATCGTTGAAATGTTTGAAATAATCGATATCAATCATCACAACGGTCAACGGCGTGCGGTTGCGCTTGGAACGCATGTATTCGTGACTGAGCACTTTTTTGAATTCGCGGCGGTTTGGCAATTTGGTCAGTGAATCTGTGCGGGCCTGAATTTCCAGACGGCGGTTTGCCTTCACCAGTTTCAGTTCCAGCAGCTTACGCTCGTGTACATCTTCCGCCGTGCCGTACCAGCGCTGGATTGAGCCATCCGGTGCATAACTGGCTGCCGCGCGAATGCGCATCCAGTTCCAGCCGCGATCCACATGGCAAAAACGCACTTCGATATCCAGCGGTGCACCGGTTTTCAGGCATTGTTCCCAGGTTTGAACCGCGCCACGGCGATCTTCCACATGCATGCTCTGGATCCACTTATCGGCCAGAATATCCTGACGGGTCATGCCCGTTATGCGCTGAAATCGTGAACTGACATCATTGAGCATGCCGCGCGGATCAGCGGTCCACGGAATTTGCGGGTTCAGCTCGACCATATTGCGGTAATGTTCCTGACTTTCCCGCAGAGCCTTCTCCATTCGCTTCAGGCTGGTGATATCCGTCATCGCCACAGACAGTCCGTTCAGCTGATTTTGTCCGTCGTAAGCGGCTTTAATGCGCACGAAGAACACCTGATTTTTGCCCGGAACCGAAAACTCTCTGTCCGGTGTATGCTCGTTGCGCTGCGCCAGTTCCAGTGCGTTGTTGAGTAATGGCGACAGGCCGGGCAGGAAAACACCGACTTTGCGGCCAATGGCTTCAAAAGGTTGCAGGCCAATAATATTTGCCATGGCGTCATTCACCGTCACATATCGCATGTGAAGATCGATGAAGCACAGCCCAACAGGCGCGTTCGAGTAGATGGATTCCAGCTGAAAAAGACGTTGTCCGGGAGCCTGATCCAGTGTGGTCAGATTGCGGTCGATGCCGCGATAGCCCCGGAAATTGCCGTCGGGGTCAAACAGTGGTACACCGCTGGTTTCGAGAATAACTTCCGTTCCATCCGGGCGGATATTACGGTTAAGCAATCCGCCGAAGGGCGCGCGCCGTTCAACGATGGCGGCAAATTGTTCGCCCACACGTTTCGCTTCGTCTGGCGGCATAAAGTCGAACGGGGTTTTACCTATAACCTCTTCAGGCGGGACTCCCAGAAACTCGATGCATTTATTCGAGGAAAAGACGTAACGTCCTTGTGCATCGACTTCCCAAATCCAGTCAGAATTGTTATCGATGATATCCCGCAGACTGGCCATTTCCTGTAAAAGCAGTCCATCTGCTGATTCGAGTTTCATTTCATCCGACATGATACTTCTCCGACTGGCAGCTCTTTACTCAACATCAGGCACTATGATTCATTTAGAAAAATGATATATCACTAGCAATGTTATCTTGAGGGCAATAATACATGGCAGGCTAGGATTATTCCTACTTATAATTCAATAAACCTTAATAGATAAAATAGCTTCATATCAAAGATTTGCAGGATAAAATTTTTATCATGCATTTGATTCATGAGATTAGCTCTCGGAAGTTCACTTAAAGGGATGAGTAAGGAGTATTAACTAAAGTGCGTCTTTGGGGGATTTTGCTGTTTTTAGAAAAGTATAAAGAGAATATTCTGCGCCAGCAGGGTGATCTTCTGGCGCGGTAAACTTTAGCAACAATCACGTTAGCTGATCGTTCGGCAAATTCAGATGGCGGATGGCGCCATCTCTGACCAGTTCGCGCGGCAAACTATTTTTGATTCTGCTGCCTATCCGCTTCGCCAGACCGAGCGGTTGCGCCTGCCAGGTCACCAGACATTCATCTTTCGGGGGGGCAGTGTCAGGGTAGATATCCACGCCACGCAGCCAGTTTTGCGCCAGTTCATCATTTATCTCAAAACGATTCACCGCATCCGCGGCGCTGAAAGCGATCACGGCCTCATGCTGCCAGCGGAAACCTTTCGGGAAACGTTCTGCCAGACGCAGGCCGATACGCGAGAAGCGGACTTTACCAAACAGCGGTTCCAGCACGGCCGGGAACAACCAGATTTCTTTATCACGCTGCCACAAGGTGAACTGTTTTTCCGGCCAGCGCAGGCCGGACAGTTGCGCTGCATTCACGATCTCGGCGCTCTCCTGACGTGACATAGGAGAGAAAGGAAAACGGCCTACTTTATAGCCGGGCACCGGCAGACGTGGGACGGAATCTGTTTTACGAAAGCGCGCGACAAAGAACCCCTCGCTGTCATAAACCTGAGGGAATACGTGCAGGTAACCTTGCGGGGTAATGGCTTTCGATGCGTCAGTAAATAAGTGTTCAAGCGTTTCCACTTCAACGGCATCCGCATAGGTATCAAGTAACCACTGACAAACCTGCTGATTTTCCTGCGCGTTGAGGGTGCAGGTGGAATACACCAAAACGCCACCCGGTTTTAATGCATGGAACGCGCTGTCGATAAGTTCGCGCTGGGTGGCTGCAATTTCCAGAACGCTGGCCTGCGACCAGTTACTCATTGCATCCGCATCTTTACGGATCACGCCTTCGCCAGAGCAGGGCGCATCCAGCAAAATCGCATCGAACGTTTCCGGCAGGGCAGCACCAAACACACGGCCGTCAAAATGGGTCAGCGCGGTATTGCTGACGCCGCAGCGGCTGACGTTGGCATGCAGCACTTTGACGCGGCTGGCAGAATATTCGTTGGCAACGATGCCGCCCTGGTTATTCATCAGTGCGGCAATTTGCGTGGTTTTTGAACCGGGCGCAGCGGCAACGTCCATCACCAGCACGGGTTGGGTGTCGTTGGCAAACAGCGCGGTGACAGGCAGCATGGAACTGGCTTCCTGAATATAGAAAAGCCCGGCAAGGTGCGCGAGCGCGTTGCCTAAGCGTGATTCATCCAGAGCATGACGGTTGATCCAGAAACCTTCCCCGCACCAGGGCACCGGTTCTAATTCCCACTGATAGCTGGCGGCCAGTTCGAGAAATGCCGCCACGCTGATTTTTAGCGTATTGACCCGCAGGCTTGGGCGAAGAGGGCGCTGACAGGCTGCAATGAAATCTTCCATGCTGAGGTTTTCAGGCATGATCTCGCGGGTCGCGTCGAGAAAGGCGGCGGGTAATTTATCGGCGAAGGCGCCGGTGGTGGTGAGTTTTGACAAGAGTGCGGTTCCAGAACTGAATAAGTTTTCCAGCGACGGAGTCTAGCATATTTACACCCGATGAACGGCAGGTGCGACAGACCAAAATGAACAGGCCACCCGAAGGTGGCCTGTGTGCGTGAGGGGGCGATCAGTTTCTTGGGATTGCGGTTCCCCAGTCCTGCCAGTCTTTCGGTGCCTCCGGATTAAGCAGGAAGTGATTGCCGCTGGCGGCTTTCGGTGCCAGAGGTGTCGTCGGTGGCGTTGCGAAGGCAATTCCGCCACGAATGAACTGCTGGAATGTGCCGCTTTTGAACACGCCGCCGGTCAGACCGAATTGCAGGTCATACCCGGATGCCAGCCAGAAGACCGTGTTTGCCCGCACCAGATACTGATACTTCTTACTGATACGCAGCGTGACGTTCACCCTGTCGGCCATCGCGCCAAGGTATAAGCCGGATACGGTACCCACTTCGATACCGCGGAACAGCACCGGCGTACCAATTTGCAGCGAACCGACTTCGGCGGCATCGACCACAATCCCTAATCCGTCGGTATAACGGGAATCGGTTATGGTTGATTCCTGCAAGTCAAAGTTGCGCGTCGGTGCGCCTTTGCCCGCTTCCACATTAATGTAGGGCTGGAGCAGTGTATCCAGATTGCTGACGCCACCGGCAGAAATCTCAGGTGAGACAATCGAGAAGCGCGAGCCGCGACGGGCAAACGCATCAACATATTCCGGATACAGCACCGCTTTGGCCGCCACCTGGTTCAGTTGCTGATCCAGTTTCAATGATTCGACCTGACCGATAGTGATCCCGAGATAACGCAGCGGCATCCCCGGCGACAGTTTGCTGGCATCGTAGGTATTGAGAACGATCTGGCTGCCGACAGCGCGGGCTGAGGTTTCGGAGTCATACAGATTACGTTTCGCACCTTTGGTCAGCGTCACGCCTTCCAGATTATCGAAACTGATGGCGCCTTTTAATGCGCGATCGAGCGGTGAAGCCTGAACGGTCAAACCGCTGCCGTTGAGCTGAACCTTCGCGCCGCCTTCTGCCCAGAAAATACTTTTATCTGTGAGCAAGTTGCGATACTGCGGCTGGATGTAAACGTCCACGTCGAATTCATTGGCCTTCGGGCGAACATTAACGATTTCACCGACCTGGAATTTACGGTAGAGCACCACAGAGCCGGTTTGTACGTCTGGCAGGCTTTTCGCGGTCAGCGTCAGCGTTGCGCCGGGTTGCTCACCCTGAATACCTTCGGCCGCTTTTTCGGCGTTGCTGTAAAGCGGGTATTTCTGCGCCGGTGCGCCTTTGGTGCCCGGAATGATGCGTACACCGCCATCTACCCACTCCTGAGCGCTGGCGCCGAGCACTTCCATTCCGTCGATACCCAGTTTGACGTCCACGCGACTGTTGACCACAAACTTGCTGTCTTTATGCAGCAGGTCTTTGTATTCCGGCATGATGGCGGCGTTAAACAGGATGCCTTCGTCGGTCAGTTTACGATCCATCACTTGTCCGACCGTGATGCCATACAGTTTGATCGGCTGCCCGGCGTCAATGCCGTAGCTTTGCGGAGCAATCAGCTGAACTTTGACGGTGCCGGGGTCCTGAAGCAGCTTGCGGTTACTGTCCAGCACCACGAAATGCTTCTGCGGTTCACCTTCGCCTGGGATCAGTTCGAGCGTGTTGCCAGTGAGCAACTGGCTGAGGTTGGCGTTGTTAAGGCTGATGCGCGGGCTGTTCATTTCAATGCGCGTGCCGGTGCGGATCATATCCAGCACAGACGGGTCGACGGTCAGTTTACCGGTGACTTTGCTGTCCGCCTGCAAGGTGATTTTGGTCAGCGTACCGACCTGAAGCCCCTGGTACATCAGAGGTGTCTGGCCTTCCGACAAACCATTGCCATTCGGCAGATCCAGATCGATTTCTACACCGCGCTGGCTTTGCGCCAGATCGGGATAAAGGACATAAGACTGATCGGCTTTTGCAGGTTTACCTTCGTTAGGTGAATCCATTGAAATAGCGCCATTCACCAGTGCCGCCAGACTTTCCATCTGTACTTTCGCACCGCTGAGGCTGAAATCACCTTTGAAACCTGAGACGTTCCAGAAACGGGTGTTGTCTTTTACCAGACCGGCAAAACGTTTATCGATCAGCAGATCAATCGTCACACCGTTATTACCGCTTTCAATATCGTAATCGTAAACTTTACCGATCGGAATTTTACGGTAATACACCAGCGAACCGGTACTCAGTGAGCCCAGATCTTTGGCGTGCAAATGAATCATCAGTTCGCCGGTATTGAGGCGGAATTTAGGCTGCGTATCAAGCGCCACAAAATGGTCTTTCTCTTTACCCGGCCCTGGCATCATGCCGATGTAATTACCGCCGACCAGCGCATCAAGGCCGGAAACCCCGGCAAGCGACGCTTTCGGGGTGACCAGCCAGAATTGTGTGCCATCGCGCAGCGCATCAGTGAGATCACTTTTGATGCTGACCTTCACCTGAATGGTGCGCAGATCCTTGGTCAGGCTGATGGATTCAACCGTCCCGACTTCGACACCCTGATAACGCACAGGCGTACGGCCCGCCACAATCCCTGCGGCAGACTGGAAGTCGATGGTGACTGTTGTGCCGCGCTCCTGAAAGTTGCTGTAAATCAGCCACCCGGCGATCAGTAAAGCGATAAACGGCAGCAGCCAGAAAGGTGAAATCCGGCGTCTGTGTTTTATCCGTGCTTCAGTCGGTGTATTCGGCGTTTCCTGTTGCATGTGCATCCCAAATCAAGCGGCTATCAAGCCATTCAACGGCAAGAATGGTCAGGATCACGGCGGAGCCAAAGTAAAAGGCGGCCGGTCCCATTGTAAATGACAAAAGCTGGTCACGATTTACCAGCGACATCATCAATGAAATTACAAACAAATCGAGCATCGACCAGCGTCCGATCCAGGTCACCAGCCGTAATAAACGAATGCGCGTTTTCAGTCCCTGAATCGCTTTAAAATGGATGCTGAGCAGCAGCGTCAGCATCACGATAACTTTCGTAAAGGGCACCAGCACGCTGGCGATGAATACAATCGCGGCGATCGGAACATTTCCTGAGGTGGCGAGCGACACTACGCCAGAAAAAATGGTGTCCTTCAACTGCTGACCGTTGGCGTAAATAATTGAAATGGGCAACAGGTTCGCGGGAATCAAAAAGATCATCGCTGCAATCAGCGCAGCCCAGGCTTTTTGCAGGCTGTGTTTGTAACGCACACGCATTGGCGTATGGCAACGCGGACACCGCCCACGGTCATCAGGCTGACCGGTGAATTTGCAGGATAAACACAGACGCAGCGACGAAGGCACGCCTTTAGGCTGGCGCTGCGGATAAAACTCTTCCCACAGCTGTTCTATATTAAGATTTATCATGGTCAGCGTGACCATTACCGTCATCATCAGATACGCGGCCAGCGCCACGCCGACATTGATATCGGCATACTCTTTCACCTTGATGCTGGCGACGGCCATGCCCACCAGGTAAATATCGAGCATGACCCAGTCTTTCAGGCGGTCGAGCATCAGCAGCACGGGTTTGAGATTCATGCCGAGTTTGCTGCCAAAATGCAGATAAAGGATGGAGAGGGCCAGCGTGAGCGGTGCGCCAATGGTGCAAAACGCGACCATGCTGGCTGTGACCGGATCGCCCTGACGTGACATCTGCCAGATGCCTTCGAGCAGGCTTGCGTCTATACGGGTGCCCAACAGACGGATGCTGATCAGCGGTTCGGTGAATGCGAAAGGCATCAGCAATAAGATGCTAATGGCAATAGTGATCAGGCGGGGCAGGGAGCAAACCCGGCCCTTTTCGACTTTGGCATTGCAACGCGGGCAATGTGCAGTCTGTGTGCGTTTCAGCGCCGGAAGCGAAAAAAGATGATCGCATTCGCTACAGCGTTGGTAGCGAACTTGCGGGATCTGGGCTGATATCGTGTGTATTTTCATAGTACCTGGAGTAGTAAGAATACCTGTTGTTACAATTACGCATCCCCTCAGGGGGTCAGGCGAGGCCATCAGGCCAAGATCAGCCAGGTTTTTTTGACAAAATAACGTATTATGCGGTCGGCAAACAGTTATTGTAGGTGAGTCTTTTTGATGTCACACAGGATTAATCTTTTCATATGGGCAATTAATGCTTATTTTAGAGAGGTTAAGCACACCAGAACGGCTCAATGCCCTTAGGTTATTATTGGTTACTACATGAATAAAGAAGCATTCTACACGGAATTAAAACGTGATTTGAGCGCGTTGATCGCCGGAGAGAACAATTTTATTGCCACTCTGTCGAACACCAGTGCCTTACTGTTTGAACGTCTTGAAGGCGTCAACTGGGTAGGTTTTTATCTGATGGACCGCACCACACTGGTACTCGGCCCATTCCAGGGTAAAATTGCCTGTGTGCGTATTCCGGTAGGAAAAGGCGTATGCGGTACCGCAGTGGCGGAAAATACCGTTCAGCGCGTGGGCGATGTCCACGCCTTCCCGGGCCACATTGCATGTGACGCATCAAGTAATGCCGAAATCGTTCTGCCCATTACGGTGAAAGGGACGGTTATTGGCGTATTAGACATTGATAGCACCGTTTATCAGCGCTTTGATGAAGCTGATGAACAGGGGCTGACAGAGTTAGTCAGCGGGCTTTGCCAGCATCTTGAAAACAGTGATGCTGAAAAATATGTCAATCTGATCGCAAGTTGATCGTCGGATAACGTGGCATTTAATAATGGCGTCATTATAATGGCGCCTGTTCATGCCTGCGCCGGTTGGCAAACCCGTTGTAATCAGGAAATTTCATGGAAAATCAACCTAAGTTGAACAGTAGTAAAGAAGTCATCGCCTTTTTGGCTGAGCGGTTCCCGCTCTGTTTTACCGCCGAAGGCGAAGCACGCCCATTAAAGATCGGTATCTTTGCGGATTTGGTCGAGCGCGTGCAAGGTGAAGAGAATCTGAGCAAAACTCAGTTACGCTCTGCTCTGCGTCTGTATACCTCAAGCTGGCGCTATCTCTACGGCGTTAAAGTGGGCGCTGAACGCGTTGACCTTGATGGTAATTCATGTGGCGTACTGGAAGAGCAGCACGTCGAACATGCCCGTAAACAGTTGGAAGAAGCAAAAGCCCGCGTTCAGGCACAACGTGCAGAACAACAGGCTAAACGTCGTGAAGCCGGTGAAACCGCTGAGCCACGCCGTCCACGTCCGGCCGCTAAAAAGCCTGCGCCGCGTCGTGAAAATGCGCCCGCTGCTGTGGCTGGTCAGGAAAATCGCAAACCACGTACACCTCGTCCACCGCGTGAGGAAAAACGTGAACCGCGTCATGTGCCAGTAACAGACATTTCAAAACTGCAAATTGGCCAGGAAATCAAAGTCAGAGCAGGACAGAGTGCGATGGATGCTACCGTTTTGGAAATTGCCAAAGACGGTGTTCGCGTTCAACTCTCTTCGGGTCTGGCGATGATCGTGCGCGCAGAACACTTGCAGTTCTGATACGGAGGCCAACTCAGGCATGAACAAATTTGTCAGATTAAGCGTTATCGCAGGTCTGTTAATGGCAGGAGCAGGGCTGGTTAATACCAGCTTTGCAGCGAATGAGAGTGCACCGGTCACTCTTGCTCAACTCCCTGACCTGACACAGGATCCTCAGGACGCCACGGTGAGCGAGCGTGTTACGGCACGCTTTACCCGTTCGCATTATCGTCAGTTCGACCTTAATGCAGATTTCTCAGCGAAGATCTTCGACCGTTACCTCAACATGCTCGATTATGGCCACAACGTATTGATGGCTTCCGATGTCGCACAATTTACTGATAAACGTGCAACCTTGGGTGAGGAACTGAAATCCGGTCAGTTAACCACGCCATACGCTTTATTCAATCTGGCGCAAAAGCGTCGCTTTGAACGCTACGACTATGCGTTAAAAGTGCTTGCCCGCCCGATGGATTTCACTGGCAACGACACGATTCAACTTGATCGCAGTAAATCCCCGTGGCCGAAAGACCGCGCGGAACTGGACAAATTGTGGGATGCGAAAGTCAAATATGACGAGCTGAACCTCAAGCTGACCGGTAAAAACGATCAGGAAATTCGCGACGTGCTCTCCAAACGCTATCATTTCGCGATGAAGCGTCTGACCCAAAGCAACAGCGAAGATGTATTCCAGTTGGTGATGAATGCCTTTGCGCATGAAATCGACCCGCATACCAATTACCTTTCTCCTCGCAGCACTGAGCAATTCAATACTGAAATGAGCCTGTCTCTTGAAGGTATTGGTGCCGTTCTGCAGGGTGACGACGATTATACGGTGATCAACTCAATGGTAGCAGGCGGCCCGGCGGCCAAAAGCAAAGCCATTGCAGTGGGTGACCGCATTGTCGGCGTAGGTCAGGTTCAGGCGGGTAAACCCTCACCGATTGTTGATGTGATCGGCTGGCGTCTTGATGACGTCGTCGCGCTCATCAAAGGACCAAAAGGCAGCAAAGTTCGCTTGCAGATCCTGCCAGCGGGCAAAAATGCTAAAAATCATGTGATTACCCTGACGCGCGAAAAAATTCGTCTGGAAGACCGTGCAGTCAAAATGACCATCAAAAATGTCGGCGCTGAAAAAGTTGCTGTCATGGACATTCCTGGCTTCTACGTTGGGTTGACGGACGACGTCAAAGTTCAGCTACAAAAAATGGCTAAGCAGAACGTTAACAGTCTGGTTATTGACCTGCGTACCAACGGCGGTGGCGCACTGACGGAAGCGGTTTCTCTGTCAGGTCTGTTTATCCCAAGTGGCCCGGTGGTTCAGGTTCGCGATAACAATGGCCGCATCCGTCAGGATAGCGATACCGATGGCGTCGTTTACTACAAAGGACCGCTGGTGGTTCTGGTTGACCGTTTCAGTGCTTCTGCGTCTGAAATCTTTGCTGCGGCAATGCAGGATTATGGCCGTGCGCTGATTGTAGGTGAACCGACCTTTGGTAAAGGTACCGTTCAGCAATACCGTTCGCTGAACCGTATTTACGATCAGATGCTGCGCCCGGAATGGCCGGCCTTGGGCTCCGTGCAATACACTATCCAGAAGTTCTATCGCATCAACGGCGGCAGCACTCAGCGTAAAGGGGTTACCCCGGATATTCTGATGCCTACCGGTATTGAATCGATTGAAACCGGCGAGAAGTTCGAAGATAACGCACTTCCGTGGGATAGCATCAACGCCGCGACGTACAATAAATTGGGTGACATGAAGCCGTTCCTGCCTGAGTTATTGAAAAATCACGATGCGCGTATTGCTAAGGATCCTGAGTTCCAGTACATCCAGCAAGATATTGCACGCTACAAAGCGCTGAAAGATAAACGTGATATTGCCTCTCTGAATTACGCACAGCGTGATAAAGAAGATAAAGAGGATGATGCACTGCGTCTTAACCGCCTGAATGAACGCTTCAAACGTGAAGGTAAGAAACCACTGAAATCTTTGGATGATTTGCCAAAAGACTATGTGGCACCGGATCCGTATCTTGATGAAGCCGACAATATCGCGGTTGATCTCGGCAAGCTGGAAAAAGCATTGAGTGATCAGGCTCCGGCTGCTGCGAAATAATCGCTTCGCTGATCTGCCTGTGAATTTAAGAAGCGCACTTCGGTGCGCTTTTTTTATGCCGTGAAAATGAAAGACAGCGCAATCTCGATGTTATATACCGTGGCTTTATCTGTGAAATAAAATACTTCAAAATGTAAAGTATTGTGATTTTGGGCCTTTAACGCCGCGGAACGCTTGAATCCGTGGAAGAAGCCCATAGGATCACTATCAGCCGGACGGGCATGTCCCGGTGGCAGGACCCAATGAATAATAATGAAGTAACGAAGAGGAATTGAAAATTTTATGATGCGTATAGCGTTGTTCCTGATGACAAACCTGGCAGTTATGCTGGTCTTTGGGCTGGTGCTCAGCCTGACAGGCATCCAGTCCAGCAGCGTGCCGGGGCTGATGATCATGGCCGGGTTGTTTGGCTTCGGCGGTTCCATCGTCTCTTTGCTGATGTCTAAATGGATGGCGTTGCGCTCGGTGGGCGGTGAAGTTATAGAGCAGCCACGTAACGAAACAGAGCGCTGGCTGGTCGAGACTGTGCGTCGCCAGTCACAGCAGGCGGGCATCGGTATGCCACAGGTGGCGATTTATCACGCGCCGGATATCAATGCGTTCGCTACCGGCGCACGACGCGATGCCTCTCTGGTTGCTGTCAGCACCGGTTTATTGCAAAGCATGAGTCAGGATGAAGCCGAAGCGGTTATCGCCCATGAGATCAGCCATATTGCGAATGGCGATATGGTGACCATGACCTTAATCCAGGGGATTGTGAATACTTTCGTGATCTTTATTTCCCGTCTGATTGCTCAGGTTGCCTCAGGCTTCCTGTCTGGCAACCGTGACGGCGAAGAGAGTAACGGCAATCCGATGATCTATTTTGCTGTCGCGACAGTGCTCGAACTGGTCTTTGGTATTTTGGCCAGCATCATTACGATGTGGTTCTCGCGATATCGCGAATTCCATGCCGATGCCGGTTCTGCGAAGTTGGTGGGCCGTGAGAAAATGATCGCAGCATTGCAGCGTCTGAAAACCAGCCATGAGCCGCAGGAAGCGGGCAGCATGATGGCGTTTTGCATCAACGGTAAATCTAAGTCTTTCAGTGAGCTGTTTATGTCTCACCCGCCGCTGGATAAACGTATTGAAGCACTTCGCAGCGGCGAATATCTGAAGTAATCCTCAGATATTGCCCATAAAAATGCCCGGCAATCGCCGGGCATTTTGCTTTCTGAGATCTGCTCAGGATTTCAGGTCTTCAGCAGCCTTTTGACTGCTGGTTTTCTGCGTCATTCTGAGCAGGCTGACCAGCGCGCCGGTTCCTGCCAGCGTACCGGCCAGTATCAGTGATGCATGTGTGCCGTGTTCCGGAAACAGGTTAAACATCAGCGCCACCATAGCCGCACCGGTCGTCTGCCCCAGAAGACGTGCGGTGCCTAACAACCCGCTTGCTCCGCCGCTGCGGTTTCGCGGCGCGGAAGTGATGATGGTGTGATTATTGGGAGACTGAAATAGCCCGAACCCCGCGCCGCACAACAGCATTCGCCAGATAATATTCAGATGTGAAGGCTCAGGCGGTAGCAGTGACAGCGAAAACAATCCGATTGAAAAGACGATAAGCCCGATACCTCCGAGCATGCCGGGGTGATAACGCTCAACCAGGCGACCGGCGATGGGTGCCATCACCATGGTTGCTAACGGCCATGGCGTCAGCAGTAAACCGGTGTCGACAGAGTTCAGCCCTAACGTATTTTGCAGGAAGAAGGGCAGAGAGACGAACGCCAGCATCTGCGCACTGAAGGAACACAGCGATGTGCCGAGAGAGAGGCTGAAGATCGGGATACGCAGTAAATCTACCGGCAATAACGGGAAAGGCTGTGAGAGCTGACGGCGTACAAAGAACCAGCCAATTATCAGCAAGGCGATGACCTCAGCCAAAATTAAGCCATGATTCTGACCCTGAGCAAACCCGCTGATAGCGATGATGAGCAAACCGAAGGTCAGTGCATTCATCACGCTGCTGGTAAAATCAAAACGCTGCCCCTGACTGCGTGTCGAATTGGCGGGCAGGAATTTAAGACCTAAAAGCAACGCCGCGACACCGATCGGCACGTTAATGGCGAACAGCCATTGCCAGGATGCCACTGACAGGATCCCGGCAGCAATCGTCGGGCCGGCGGCAGAGGAGACGGCCACAATCAGCGCGTTAATTCCCACTCCACGCCCCAGAAAGCGTTGCGGATAGATGATCCTGATCAGCGCCGTATTGACGCTCATGATTGCCGCTGCGCCAAAACCTTGTAAAACCCGTGCAATGGTCAGCGTCATCAGGGAGTCTGACAAAGCGCAAAACAAAGATGTAATGCTAAAAACCAGCAGACCTGTTTGATAAATGCGGCGATAGCCGAAAATATCGCCCAGAGAGGCGAGTGAAAGCAGGGAGATGGTAATCGCCAGCTGATAGGCGTTGACGACCCAAATCGACGCGGCCGGGCTGGCGTGAAAGTCATTGGCAATGGTCGGCAGGGCTACGTTGGCTATCGCGCCATCCAGCACAGAAACGGTGATACCCAGTGCGATAGCCAAAATCGCGCCGTATCGCTGGGGAAGGGGAAGTCCGTCGTTGGGTATAGCATTTTGGGTCATAGGATCTGTCAGCGCATAGTCATCAGTGAGGGTAATATTACTACGCTAATGAACTGAAAGTGACAACAGTCACAGTCTGTGACGAATTATTTAGTCTATGCATATTATGAAACAGGGTTAACAGTTCTCACATTCCTGTTCAACGGCTTGATTGCTTCTGTGTGACGCTTGCCACTATAATAAAAACCACGTTCTATTTTTTTTGAAACAAAACCAACGCGAGCAGGTAATTCACTCTATGGCTATCGCAGATCTTGATAAGCAACCCGATTCCGTTTCTTCCGTTCTGAAAGTTTTTGGTATTTTACAGGCGCTCGGCGAAGAGCGTGAAATTGGTATTACTGAACTTTCTCAACGCGTAATGATGTCGAAAAGCACGGTGTATCGCTTTTTACAGACGATGAAATCTCTGGGTTACGTCGCGCAGGAAGGGGAGTCAGAGAAATATTCACTGACGCTCAAATTGTTCGAGCTGGGTGCAAAGGCGTTGCAAAACGTTGATCTGATCCGCAGCGCTGATATTCAGATGCGTGAATTGTCACGCCTGACGCGCGAAACCATCCACCTCGGCGCGTTGGATGAAGATGGCATTGTCTACATCCACAAAATCGATTCCATGTACAACCTGCGTATGCATTCCCGTATTGGCCGACGTAATCCGTTGCACACAACGGCGATTGGTAAGGTGCTGATGGCCTGGGGTGACAAAGCCGAAGTAAGCGCACTGTTGCAGGAAATTGAGTTCACCCGCAGCACTGAAAATACCATTATGAATGCCGCTGACTTACAAACAGCGCTCGATCAGGTACGTGAACAGGGCTTTGGGGAAGATAATGAAGAGCAGGAGCAGGGCCTTCGCTGTATCGCCGTGCCGGTGTTCGATCGTTTCGGCGTGGTGATTGCCGGATTAAGCATTTCCTTCCCGACAATTCGTTTCTCTGAAGAAAGTAAGAGTGACTATGTTGCAATGCTGCATACCGCAGCGCGTAACATTTCAGAGCAAATTGGTTTCCACGATTATCCATTCTGAATTTGTGCCGAGCAGAACGACGTCTTCGCAAACCGAAATGATGACACGTGAAACGAAATGTTAAGCTTTGATTGAACACCTGATGGTGTCGACTGTTTCACACTGGCCGTAGTCTCACAGAGATTACGGCTTTTTTGTGTGACTGAATGAGGAACCAGGCCCGATGTTAATGAACTGCGATGTGTGTTTCTGATTACTGAACATGCCGCCAAAGCCAGCGGTTTCGGCTAAACATGTTCAGCATTCAGAACTTAGCGGTGTGCCAGCTCAGCTGTTTCTTCTGAATCCATAACTGCTTTATCAGTTTGTTTCATGATCTGGCTGGTGATCGTACCGGCTGTCATGGAACCACTCACGTTCAGTGCAGTACGTCCCATATCAATCAGCGGTTCCACTGAAATCAACAATGCAACCAGGGTAACCGGCAGGCCCATTGCCGGGAGCACGATCAGGGCTGCAAATGTTGCGCCGCCACCCACACCGGCTACACCGGCAGAGCTCAGGGTGACGATACCCACTAATGTTGCAATCCACACCGGATCAAACGGGTTGATGCCGACCGTTGGCGCCACCATCACTGCCAGCATGGTTGGATATAAACCTGCACAACCGTTCTGACCAATCGTTGCACCGAAGGATGCGGCGAAGCTGGCGATGGATTCAGGAATACCCAGACGGCGAGTTTGCGCTTCAACACTTAGCGGAATAGTTGCTGCACTTGAACGGCTGGTAAAGGCGAAAGTGAGCACCGGCCACACTTTACGGAAGAATTTCATCGGATTCACGCCGGTGAAAGACAACAGAATGGCATGGACGACAAACATAATCGCCAGACCCAAATACGAGGCCACAACGAAGCTGCCGAGCTTAACGATATCCTGAATGTTGGAGCCGGCCACGACTTTGGTCATTAAAGCCAGTACGCCGTACGGGGTCAGTTTCATCACCAGACGTACAAGCTTCATCACCCATGCCTGCAGGGTATCGATGAAGACCAGAACACGCGGGCCTTTTTCAGCATCGTCTTTCACCAACTGCAGGGCAGCAACGCCCACGAAGGCGGCAAAGATCACTACGCTGATGATCGACGTCGGGCTTGCACCGGTCAGGTCGGCAAACGGGTTCTTAGGAATAAAGGAAAGGATCAGCTGAGGTACACTCAGATCAGCCACTTTACCCACATAGTTGGATTGAATCGCCGTCAGACGCGCTGTTTCTTGCGTGCCTTGTACCAGACCTTCGGCGGTGAGTCCGAACAGACCGGTGACGAAGATACCCACCAGGGAGGCGATAAGCGTGGTAAACAACAGGGTACCGATGGTCAGGAAACTGATTTTACCTAAAGAAGATGCATTATGCAGTTTCGCCACGGCACTGAGAATTGACACAAAGACCAGCGGCATTACGATCATTTGCAGTAACTGAACGTAGCCGTTGCCGACAATATTGAACCAGGTAATTGACGTTTTCAGAATCGGGTCATCTGAACCATAGATCAGTTGCAGTGCCAGACCGAATACCACACCCAGACCCAAACCGGCCAGGACTTTTTTTGCCAGGCTCCATTGTTTATGACGTGTTTGCGCCAGCAATAAAAGCAAAGCGACAAAGACCACTACGTTAAGAACGAGCGGAAGATTCATACCAAACTCCAGACTTATAGTTTTATATTTAAACGGGTGTTCCCAAAGGGATTGCACCATCCCATAGCGTTGGGGTGCAGAATATCAGTTTGGGTGCCCGATCATTTATATCCAAAAAGAATGCATTATAACTTTTCGATGGTTTTTGTATTTATTTTCACCACATCGTCGCTATTTCAGTCTGATCAGATGAACAGCTTCAAAAGATGATTAAAAATGTCAGGATTGATTGCACCAATAATGGGCGTCCAGTCTGGCCAGAACAGCGTAAGCCCCACCAGCATCAGACAGAGCGTTCGTTCCAGCTGATTACCTTTCTGACTGTTAATAATGGGCAGGCGAAAGCGCCACCGGCATGGCCAAAGCAGGGGAACCCCCGCTGGCGTGAGCATATCTGCAAGTATATGACTGAGATAACCAATGATCATGGCATGAAAAGCATCAGCCGGAATAACCCAGTCGTGGGGGAAATGCGTGCGTAGCAGGAAAATGCCGCCAATGACGGCCAGCAAACTGTGTGTAAAACCGCGATGCCCGAAGGCGCGTGCTATGGGGTGAGAAATCCATTTCAGACGCTGGCCAATCAGAGATTTGGGATGATCGATGTCCGGCAACAGGCAGGTCAGTAATGAACCGGGAATAATATGCCACCAGTCGCCGTGCGCCAGCTCGGGAGAGAGCTGCGCCTTCTTGGCAAATACCGCACAGGCGATAGAAAAAATGAGGTGGCCTTCCGCCGTCATGACGCGTCCGAACTGGATAACTGTTATTTTATCCAGTATAAGTGAAACTGTCACAATCTTGAAAGCAGAACCCTGTAACTAATTGTCAACGGTATGATTAAAATGAAAAAGGCGTATAAAAATACGCCTTAATACTGTCACGTATTCTCAGTTAGCGTGCCAGCCAGCCTCCGTCCACGGCAATGGTATATCCATTGACGTAATCAGACGCTTGAGAGGCCAGAAACACCACCGGCCCCATTACATCTTCCGGTAAACCCCAGCGTCCCGCAGGAATACGATCGAGGATCTCCTTGCTGCGTTCACCGTCTGAACGGAGCTGCTCAGTATTATTAGTCGCCATATAGCCCGGCGCAATAGCATTGACGTTAACCCCATGTTTGGCCCATTCATTGGCCATCAGTCGCGTAAGGCCCATCACCGCACTTTTAGACGCTGTATACGAAGGTACGCGGATCCCACCCTGATAGGATAACATTGAGGCAATGTTGATGATTTTCCCGCCGGTGCCTTGCTTAATAAACTGTTTAGCCACTGCCTGAGACATAAAGAATAACGTCTTACTGTTGACGTTCATCACGTCGTCCCAGTTTTTTTCACTGAACTCAATGGCATCTTCGCGGCGAATAATGCCTGCATTGTTAACCAGAATATCAATATGGCCGAACTCATTAAGCGCCTGAACAATCAGTTCAGGAATGCCCTGAATACTGCTCAGATCGGCACGGAGATCCAGAAAACGGCGTCCGGTAGCCATGATTTTTTCAGCCGTTTCGCCTGGCTCAGAAACATTAATGCCCACGATGTCGCACCCGGCCTGCGCCAGTCCCAGCGCCATTCCTTGTCCAAGACCCGTGTTGCAACCGGTCACAATGGCGACTTTACCTGTTAATTCAAACGCATTGAGGATCATAATCAGAGTCTCTTTTGCTTCGGCACGTTCGCCTGAAAGATTGGATGACTCCGCCATATCATGGCGGAGTCGCTGGATTAGCGAATTTCGCTGACTTTGACGTGATCCATATCGTCGAAGACCTGGTTTTCTCCCACCATGCCCCAGATAAAGGTGTAATTCTTAGTACCGACGCCGGAATGGATCGACCAGCTGGGTGAAATTACGGCTTGTTCGTTATGCACCAGCAGATGGCGCGTTTCCTGTGGTTTGCCCATCATATGGAAGACGGCGGTTTCTTCTTCCATGTTGAAGTAGAAATACACTTCCATGCGGCGTTCATGCGTATGGCACGGCATGGTATTCCACAGGCTGCCTTCTTCCAGCTTGGTCAGCCCCATGGTCAGCTGACAGGTTTCCAGCACGTCCGGAACAATGAATTTGTTGATTGTCCGGCGGTTGCTGGTGGCAGCATCACCGATGGTTTGCGGCGATGCTTCTGCCAGCGTGATTTTTTTGTTTGGGAAAGTGGTGTGCGCAGGGGCGCTGTTGTAATAGAACTTGGCGGGTTTTGTCGTATCAATGCTGCTGAATTCAACCTGCTTTGCGCCTTTGCCCACATACAGCGCTTCTTCATGACCAATCTCATACGTTGTGCCATCAACGACGATAATACCTGGCCCGCCAATGTTTATCACGCCCAACTCACGTCGCTCAAGGAAATAGCTGACACCGAGTTGCTTACCGACTTCATCACCGACAGAAACCGATTTTTCAGCGGGCATTACGCCACCGACGATGATGCGGTCGATATGGCTATAGGTCATGGTGTAAGTATTTCTTTCGAAAATTTTCTCGATAAGAAATTCGCGGCGTAACTCAGCAGTATCGAGCGTTTTAGCGTGGTCGCTGTGAATGCTTTGACGAACTTGCATGTCGTGCCTCTTGTGCGTTGTGTTGTGCATATAAAGGAGGACTTGCCGGGCTAGTCTGACCGTTGCGTGGCAGTGACAGCGTACAGAAGCAGGAGAGCTCCCGGCTCGTCCGTGTTGCAGAAATCATAAGGTCATCGGTATATGAATTCAATAAAAATGAAATAACGTTTTATTTATTTTTGAGGCAGCTCAAGATTTCTGACATTAATCCGTTGTGATGTCAGTTTTAGTGCAGATAACGCGAGGGATTTAGCAGGAGGAGAGGAGGCGCAGCTGCAAGAATGCGCTGCGCCTCAGGTTCAGCTGATGTGCGAAGGACGCAATTCTTCGAGAGTAGAAAGCCGGCTATCGGCCAGGGCCCAGCGAGGATCTGCACTGAACTCATGAGCCGGCACCACTATTGAGCGCATACGTGCCGCTTTCGTCGCGATCATGCCGTTAAACGAGTCTTCCAGCGTCACGCAATGCAGCGGATCCACCTGTAACTGTGCGGCGGCGAGTAAGTAAACTTCCGGATGTGGCTTGCTGTAGGGTAAGTGTTCTGCAGAGACGCGAACCTGAAAATACGATTGCAGGTTAAACATTTCCAGTACGGTATCCAGCATATGCAGTGGCGATGCTGAGGCCAGACCGATCTTCAGCCCCTGATCGCGGCAAAGCTCCAGCGCGTGCGTGACGCCAGGCAACAGCGGGCGAGTTTGTTCCACCAGTTCAAGGGTGCGGGCGATGACCATCGCCGATGCTTCTTCCTGGCTTGGGCCTTGCCACGGCAATACCTGATACCACATCCGCACCACCTGATCGATGCGCAAACCAAGGGTATCCGGCAGTAAATGGCGCTGTGAGATATCCACACCGAGGCTGCTAAAAACATCCAGCTCTGCCTGAACCCATAAAGGTTCAGAGTCAATCAACAGACCATCCATATCGAAAATTGCGGCGTTAACGGGGCGGGCATAGGCCATGCGGGCGAACTCCATATCAGTGAATTAGACTGTTACTGTATCACCGGCTGAGAAAGGGTTAAATCTGTTGCAAAAAATCCTAAAGCAGCCATTTTCAGGTCAGTATTTTGCTAACTGGTTAAAATGATGAGCGGTTCAGACTTTCTGTGGGTAAACTTAGCGGAAGATAAAGACGTCCTAACAAGGGGAATTCATGACGTACCAACAAGCCGGGCGTGTCGCGGTCCTGAAAAGAGTTGCCGGGTGGATAATTTTCATTCCCGCGCTGCTTTCCACATTGATTTCATTGCTTAACTTCATTAATGAACACACTAAAACTCAAGAGGGTATCAACGCGGTAATGCTGGATTTTGTCCATGTTATGGTGGACATGGCGCGTTTTAACACCACATTCCTCAACGTGTTCTGGTACAACTCGCCTGTGCCGTCACTGGGGCAGGGATTCACCAGCGCGAATATTATGTTCTTCGTTATCTACTGGCTGATCTTCGTCGGGCTGGCACTTCAGGCTTCTGGCGCAAGAATGTCACGTCAGGTGAAACATATTCGGGAAGGCATTCAGGATCAGCTGATACTTGAGCAGGCAAAAGGCGCAGAAGGGCGTACACGTCCCCAGATTGAAGAGCGCATCGTGATCCCCCGACATACCATTCTTGTGCAATATTTTCCGCTGTATATTCTGCCCGCCATCATTGCGGTTATCGGCTATTTCATTTTGAAATTATTAGGTTTACTGGGGTGACCCCGGTGAAACCGGCGGGTTAATTTAAGCCGCCTTGACGCATAAATAAGGCCTGAATATTTCAGTTATTCAGGCCTTATTCGTTTGTGCATTTACTCATGTATCCTGCTAATTAAAATCTTCGTGTAACAACCTTTCCACCGCGCGTTGCGCGACGACCTGATGCTGGCCACCGAATAAATTGCTGCGGTTCAGCAGATAATATAACTGGTATATCGGTTGCCTCGAAATGAAGTCGTCGGGAAGCGGCGTCTTGCTCTGATAGCCGTCGTAAAGCTGAGGCGGAACGTTAGGATATAATGGCAGCATCGCCAGGTCGCACTCGCGATCGCCCCAGTAACAGGCAGGATCGAAAATCACCGGACCGTTTTCAGAGAGTCCACAATTATGCGGCCATAAATCACCATGCAGCAGGGAAGGCTGAGGCTGATGGTTCTGTAGCCGCCCATGAACCATTGCAGTGATGTCGTCTATATTGCCGAAAATCATGCCTTTTTCAGCTGCCAGCTGTAATTGCCAGCCGATGCGTTGTTCGGCAAAAAATGTTGCCCAGCGTCTCTGCCAGCTGTTGGGCTGAGGAAGTGTTGCCAGTTCATTATCGAAATCCAGCCCGAACTGCAGTTGTTCACTCCACTGGTGCAGAGCGGCAAGTTGTTGACCTAAAAGATAGGCATTATGCGCATCGAGAGATTTTTGCGGAATATATTCAAGTAACAGAAAACTGTAATCCCGGTCACTGCCCACGCCATAAACCTCAGGAACGCGGACTGTCTGACTGCGGGCGAGCAGGGCGAGTTGATCGGCTTCGGCGGCGAAAATAGGCAGCATTTCGCGCGCGTTGCATTTCACAAACACATCCCTGTCACCATAACTCAGCCGCCAGGCGGGATGTATTTCACCTCCCGGAAGCTCAACACGTTCGCGGATTTCTGCACTGCCCAGATGTTCACTCAACAAACGATTGACGGCTTGCCACATGGTATGACCCCTTCTGACTGGCCCGATAATTCATTAAGTTAGCGTTTTTTCCGCTTCAAAAACCCGATCCGGCGCACGGCTGAACCAGAAGACGGTGTTAATTTTCGCCCTATGAGATGCAGACTTCCTGAACTTGAAAAACAACGAAAATGCTAATTTCAGAATATGTGAAGTGAAAGAGGTTTTATAAGCAGAATTATCTTATCGACATGCTTCTAACCCCTTTGTTTAACAAAACATTAATAATAATAGACTAAAAATATATTCAGGTGAGGAAAGAAGATGTATATGCTACATCTCGTCCAAGTCGCGAGAGAGATAATGTGAAACCAAACATTCTTTATTTGATGGCCGCGCTATTACTGGCGGGTTGCGCTAAAGAAACGCCGGTTCAGACGACGCATTTTTTGAAACCATCACCGCCTTCACGGGCTGATACATCATTAATGCATCAGGGCCCCTACGGCGAAGTGATTCGCCAGGCGGCAAGCACTTACGGCGTAGATGAAACACTGGTAAAAGCCATCATTCAGGTCGAATCTGGATATAACCCAACCGTTGTCAGTAAATCGAATGCGATTGGGTTAATGCAGCTAAAGGCCTCAACGGCAGGACGCGATGCCTACCGGATGAAAGGACGCTACGGTCAGCCTTCACCGCGTGATCTGAAAGATCCTGCGGTGAATATCGATTTGGGCACCGCGTATTTGAGCATTTTGCAGCAACAGCTCGCTGGTATAAATAACCCTGAGACGCGCCGTTATGCCACTACCGTAGCCTATGTCAACGGTGCTGGCGCGTTGCTGAGAACCTTCGCGAAAGATAAAACATTCGCGATTGCTCAGATCAACCAGATGTCGCCAACGGAGTTTTATCAGCATGTTCAGAACAAACATCCTGCTCCACAGGCGCCACGTTACTTGTGGAAAGTGAACAATGCTTACCTCGCGATGCGGTAAGCATTGAATTTCCCGCCCGCGGTTCAGGCTGCTGGCGGGAAGGTTTTGATAATCTCAATAATACCGTTGATGACGAACTGAACGCCCATACACACCAGCAAAAATCCCATCAGACGCGAAATCGCTTCAATCCCGCTTTTACCGACCAGACGCATAATGGCGCCTGAACTGCGTAGTGAAATCCACAAAATCATGCCCACTAAAAAGAAAATCATCACCGGTGCAACGGTAATAATCCAGTGCGGATAGTCAGATGATTTCACGGTCGCAGCACTGCTGATGATCATGGCAATGGTGCCCGGCCCGGCGGTACTTGGCATAGCAAGAGGCACAAAAGCGATATTTGGCGAATCCTGTTTCTTCATTTCCGCCGTTTTGTTCTCGATAAGAATTCTTTCTTCGACGTGTGGCTGCGGGAAAAGCATTCTGAAGCCGATAAAGGAGACGATAAGCCCCCCCGCAATTCGCAGGCCGGGAATCGAAATCCCGAACGTATTCATCACCACCTGTCCGGCGTAATACGCCACCATCATGATGATAAATACATACACCGAGGCCATCAGCGATTGCTGGTTTCTTTCCTGAGTGGTCATATTCCCTGAAAGCCCGAGCATTAATGCCACGGTTGTCAGTGGATTTGCCAGCGGAAGCAGTACCATCAGGCCCAATCCCAAAACTTCAAATAACTGCCTGACTTCTGTCATATCCTTCCCTTTTTTGAAATGCTGCTGTGGTTACCTTAGCGTGTCAGGGGGGGATTACACGAAAAATATCCGCTTTTAGCAACACAGGTCGCTGGAAATTCGCACTTTACGGATGGTAAACTCCTTGCCTGTTTTTACGTCGCATCCCGGTACACTCTCTTGATGTATCGAAGGTGTCTATATTTGGCAAAGTAAAGCTGAATAGCGTGAATAACTAAATGAATTTACACTCAAATATTTTTCTAGATGTGCTCTGTCGTGTGGGGCACCACTGTAGATTAAGGAATTAACATGCCTGTTATTACTCTTCCTGACGGAAGCCAGCGCGTTTTTGATCGTCCCGTTTCCCCCCTTGATGTTGCGCTTGATATCGGACCTGGTCTGGCCAAAGCCTGTATCGCAGGTCGCGTAAACGGTGAGCTGGTTGATGCCACCGATCTTATCGAGACAGACGCTCAACTGGCGATCATTACTACCAAAGACGAAGCCGGTCTTGAAATTCTGCGCCACTCCTGTGCGCACCTTTTGGGTCATGCCATTAAACAATTGTGGCCGGATACCAAAATGGCAATCGGCCCGGTTATCGACAATGGCTTCTATTACGACGTGGATTTAGATCGTACGTTGACTCAGGAAGACATCGAACTGCTTGAAAAGCGCATGCACGAACTGGCTGAAAAGAATTACGACGTTATTAAAAAGAAAGTCAGCTGGCAGGAAGCACGCGATACCTTTGCAAGCCGTGGCGAAGAATACAAAGTGGCGATCCTGGATGAAAACATCAGTCATGATGACCGTCCGGGCCTGTATCACCACGAAGAATATGTTGATATGTGCCGTGGTCCGCACGTGCCTAATATGCGTTTCTGCCATCATTTCAAATTGCAGAAAACCTCTGGTGCGTATTGGCGTGGTAACAGCGACAACAAAATGCTGCAACGCATTTACGGCACCGCGTGGGCTGAGAAAAAACAACTCAACGCCTATCTGCAACGCCTTGAAGAGGCGGGTAAGCGCGACCACCGTAAAATCGGTAAACAGCTTGACCTGTATCACATGCAGGAAGAAGCGCCAGGTATGGTGTTCTGGCACAATGACGGCTGGACCATCTTCCGCGAGCTGGAAGCCTTTGTGCGCATGAAACTGAAGTCTTACGACTATCAGGAAGTGAAAGGTCCGTTCATGATGGACCGTGTGCTGTGGGAAAAAACAGGGCACTGGGAAAACTACAAAGAGGCCATGTTCACCACGTCTTCTGAGAACCGTGAATATTGCATCAAACCAATGAACTGCCCGGGACACGTTCAGATCTTTAATCAGGGTCTGAAATCCTACCGTGATCTGCCGCTGCGTATGGCCGAGTTCGGCAGCTGCCACCGTAATGAGCCATCAGGCGCATTGCATGGCCTGATGCGTGTTCGCGGCTTCACTCAGGACGATGCACACATCTTCTGTACTGAAGAGCAGGTGCGCGACGAAGTGAACAGCTGCATCCGCATGGTTTACGATATGTACAGTACATTTGGGTTCCAGAAGATTGTGGTGAAATTATCCACCCGTCCTGAGAAGCGCATTGGTACTGACGAAATGTGGACTCGTGCAGAGGACGATCTGGCGGCAGCACTGACAGAAAATGAGATTCCGTTCGAATATCAGCCGGGTGAAGGTGCGTTCTACGGTCCAAAAATTGAATTTACCTTGCACGATTGTTTGGATCGTGCGTGGCAGTGTGGTACCGTGCAGCTCGACTTTTCATTACCTGGTCGCTTGAACGCCTCTTATATTGGCGAAAGTAACGACCGTCAGGTCCCGGTAATGATTCACCGTGCTATCCTGGGTTCAATGGAGCGCTTCATTGGTATTCTGACTGAAGAATACGCAGGCTTCTTCCCAACATGGATGGCTCCGGTTCAGGTAGTGATCATGAATATCACTGATACACAAGCTACCTATGTCGAAGAATTAACTAAAAAACTGCAAGAAGCAGGCATTCGCGTTAAAGCCGACTTGAGAAATGAGAAGATTGGCTTTAAAATTCGCGAACACACGCTACGCCGTGTTCCTTACATGTTAGTTTGTGGCGATAAAGAGGTCGAAGCGGGCAAAGTTGCCGTTCGAACTCGCCGCGGCAAAGACTTAGGAAGCATGGACGTTAGCGAAGTCGTTGACAAACTGCTGGCGGAGATCCGCAGCAGAAGTCTTCATCAACTGGAGGAATAAAGTATTAAAGGCGGAAAACGAGTTCAACCGGCGCGTCCTAATCGCATTAACAAAGAGATTCGCGCGCAAGAAGTTCGCCTCACAGGCGTCGATGGCGAGCAGATTGGTATTGTCAGTCTGAATGAAGCTCTTGAAAAAGCTGAGGAAGCGGGCGTCGATTTAGTAGAAATCAGTCCGAATGCCGAGCCGCCAGTTTGTCGAATCATGGATTACGGCAAATTCCTCTACGAGAAGAGCAAGTCGACTAAAGAGCAGAAGAAGAAACAAAAAGTTATTCAGGTTAAGGAAATTAAATTCCGACCTGGTACCGATGATGGCGACTATCAGGTCAAACTACGCAACCTGATTCGCTTTCTGGAAGATGGCGATAAAGCCAAAATCACCCTGCGGTTCCGTGGGCGTGAAATGGCGCACCAACAGATCGGTATGGAAGTGCTTAACCGCGTCCGTAAAGACCTGTGTGAAGATTCTGAACTGGCCGTTGTCGAATCCTTCCCTACGAAGATCGAAGGTCGTCAGATGATCATGGTGCTCGCACCTAAGAAGAAACAGTAAGGCTTCCAAGTAATCCTGCTGCGCGGTGTTCGCACCGCGTATGCTGGATTCGCCTTTCTGATTCATGTTAATAACAATGCGAAGTGGAATGTAAAATGCCAAAGATCAAAACAGTACGCGGCGCCGCTAAACGCTTCAAAAAAACCGCCAACGGTGGTTTTAAGCGTAAGCACGCAAACCTGCGTCATATTCTGACCAAAAAAGCTACTAAGCGTAAACGTCACTTGCGTCCAAAAGGCATGGTATCCAAGAACGATTTGGGCCTTGTCTCTGCATGTCTGCCGTACGCATAAATACACTTTTTTCATTTAGAATATAAAACTCAGGAGAGCATATGGCTCGCGTAAAACGTGGTGTGATTGCACGTGCACGTCACAAGAAAATTTTAAAGCAGGCGAAAGGTTACTACGGTGCCCGTTCGCGCGTATATCGTGTTGCATTCCAGGCTGTTATCAAAGCTGGTCAATACGCTTACCGTGACCGTCGTCAAAAGAAACGTCAGTTCCGTCAGCTGTGGATCGCGCGTATCAACGCAGCAGCTCGTCAGAACGACATGTCTTACAGCAAATTCATTAACGGCTTGAAAAAAGCTTCTATTGAAATTGACCGTAAGATTTTGGCTGACATCGCAGTCTTCGACAAAGTGGTATTTGCCGCTCTGGTTGAGAAAGCGAAAGCAGCACTGGCGTAAGTCAGGTGAAAGAGGGAGCTTGCTCCCTCTTTTATATTTTGTGTTTGAAATCAGTCCGATTCGTTGTTTAATAGCGACAACGTCGATTCATTTTCGGTTCAAGAGTGTCCATCAACAAGGTAACGCAAGCATGAATGCTGCTATTTTCCGTTTCTTTTTTTACTTTAGCGCCTGACTCAGGAAGGCTTTCGCGCGTAAGAGAAGAAACGAAAAGTAGCGCCTAAGCCTCCCTCGTGGAGGCTTTTTTGTATCTGTGCTTTATAAACTAAGGTTCAGGGTCAAAATCGCGCCCCTGATTAATCACGGTTATTTTACATCGGGCCATATTGGCCAGAAGAAGAGGAAAGCAATGCCACATCTCGCAGAGCTGGTTGCCAATGCCAAGGCAGCCGTAGAGAGTGCTCAGGATATCGCCACGCTCGATAACGTGCGTGTTGAGTATCTGGGTAAGAAAGGCCACCTGACACTCCAGATGACGACCCTCCGTGAATTGCCTGCGGAAGAACGCCCGGCAGCGGGTGCCGTGATCAATGAAGCGAAAACGCAGGTTCAGGAAGCCCTGAATGCGCGCAAAAATACGCTGGAGTCTGCGGTGCTGAATGCGCGTCTCGCCGAAGAAACGATAGACGTTTCCTTGCCTGGCCGTCGCATCGAAAACGGTGGTTTGCATCCGGTGACCCGTACTATTGACCGCATCGAAACCTTTTTCGGTGAATTAGGCTTTACCGTCGAGACTGGCCCGGAAATCGAAGATGATTATCACAACTTTGATGCCCTGAATATTCCCGGCCATCACCCGGCACGTGCAGACCATGATACTTTCTGGTTTGATGCCAAGCGCTTGTTGCGTACCCAAACATCGGGTGTGCAGATCCGTACCATGAAGGATCAGCAACCGCCGATTCGTATTATCGCGCCGGGCCGTGTTTATCGTAACGACTACGACCAGACTCACACCCCGATGTTCCATCAGATGGAAGGCCTGATTGTTGATAAAGACATCAGCTTCTCCAACCTTAAAGGTACGCTGCACGATTTCCTGAACAACTTCTTTGAAGCTGATTTGCAGATCCGTTTCCGTCCTTCCTATTTCCCGTTTACAGAGCCTTCAGCGGAAGTTGACGTCATGGGCAAAAACGGTAAATGGCTGGAAGTGCTGGGCTGCGGCATGGTGCACCCGAACGTATTGCGTAACGTCGGTATCGATCCGGAAGTGTATTCCGGTTTTGCTTTCGGTATGGGCATGGAGCGTCTGACCATGTTGCGTTACGGCGTGACTGACCTGCGTGCATTCTTCGAAAACGATCTGCGTTTCCTCAAACAGTTTAAGTAAGGCGGGAATATCACATGAAATTCAGTGAACTCTGGTTGCGTGAGTGGGTAAACCCAGCCATCAGCAGCGAAGCATTATCCGATCAAATCACGATGGCCGGCCTGGAAGTTGACGGTGTTGAACCTGTCGCTGGCGCATTTAATGGCGTGGTGGTAGGCGAAGTTGTGGAGTGCGGTCAGCATCCTAACGCAGACAAACTGCGAGTCACCAAAGTGAACGTGGGCGGCGATCGCCTGCTGGACATCGTGTGTGGCGCACCAAACTGCCGTCAGGGCCTCAAAGTTGCCGTGGCAACTGTCGGTGCCGTACTGCCGGGTGATTTCAAAATCAAAGCCGCAAAACTGCGCGGTGAGCCTTCAGAAGGGATGCTCTGCTCGTTCTCCGAGCTGGGCATTTCCGAAGATCACGACGGAATCATCGAGCTGCCGCTGGATGCGCCGGTCGGAACAGATATCCGCGAATTCCTGAAGCTGGATGACAGCACCATCGAAATCAGCGTAACGCCAAACCGTGCAGATTGCCTCGGTATTATCGGTGTAGCGCGCGACGTGGCCGTGGTTAATCAGCTTCCACTCAACGAACCTGAGATGAAAGCCGTAGCTGCAACGATCGACGCATCAGTGTCTATCGATGTTCAGGCACCGCAAGCGTGTCCTCGCTATCTGGGCCGCGTGGTGAAAGGCATCAACGTTAAAGCGCCAACGCCACTGTGGATGCGTGAGAAACTGCGTCGCTGTGGCACCCGTTCTATTGATGCCGTAGTGGATATTACCAACTACGTGCTGCTGGAATTGGGTCAGCCAATGCATGCCTTCGATCTCAGCCGTATCAATGGCGGTATCGTGGTGCGTATGGCGCAAAAAGATGAAGCGCTTACGCTGCTCGATGGTACGCAAGCAAAGCTGAAAGAAGACACGCTGGTGATTGCCGATCACCAAAAAGCGCTGGCAATGGCCGGTATTTTCGGTGGCGAGCACTCTGGAGTTAATGACGAAATGCAGGATGTATTGCTGGAGTCGGCATTCTTTGCTCCGCTGGCGATCACAGGCCGCGCACGCCGTCAGGGCTTGCACACTGATGCATCGCACCGCTATGAGCGTGGCGTTGACCCTGAACTGCAGTTCAAAGCCATTGAACGTGCCACCGCGCTGCTGTTAAGCATTTGTGGCGGTGAAGCCGGTCCGGTCATTGATGTGACTTCTGCGTCAGATTTACCGAAAGCGGCAACCATTACGTTGCGTCGCGAAAAACTGGATCGCCTCATTGGTCACCATGTTGAGGATGCACAGGTCACGGATATTCTGACCCGACTGGGTTGTGACGTTGCCCATAACGGCGATCACTGGGTGGCAGTCGCACCGAGCTGGCGCTTTGACATGCAGATCGAAGAAGATCTGGTGGAAGAAGTTGCCCGAATTTACGGTTACAACAACATTCCAGATGTGCCGGTAAAAGCGAATCTTGAAATGACCCGTCACCGTGAAGCCAATTTGTCGCTGAAACGTGTGAAAAATCTGCTGGTTGATCGTGGTTTCCAGGAAGCCATCACTTACAGCTTCGTTGATCCTAAAGTGCAGGCCTTGCTGCATCCGGGCGAAGACGCGCTGATTCTGCCAAGTCCGATCTCCGTGGAAATGTCAGCAATGCGCCTTTCCCTGTGGTCTGGCTTGCTGACTGCGGTCGTTAACAACCAAAATCGCCAGCAAAGTCGCGTGCGTTTATTCGAAAGCGGTCTGCGCTTTGTGCCTGATACTCAAGCTGATTTAGGTATCCGTCAGGACGTCATGCTGTCTGGCGTGATTTCCGGCAATAAAAATGAAGAGCATTGGGATCTGGCGCGTCAGGCAGTTGACTACTACGATTTGAAAGGTGATCTTGAGGCTATTCTTGAGCTTACCGGCAAAATGAACGACGTGCAGTTCAGGGTTGAAGCCAATCCTGCATTGCATCCGGGGCAGAGCGCAGCGATTTATTTACGCGGCGAACGTATTGGTTTCATTGGTGTAGTCCATCCGGAACTGGAACGTAAACTCGATCTCAATGGCCGTACTGTGGTCTTCGAAATGCTGTGGGATAAGGTCGCAGACCGCGTACTGCCTGATGCGAAAGAGATTTCCCGCTTCCCGGCGAACCGTCGTGACATCGCCGTTGTTGTGGCTGAAAACGTGCCCGCAGACGATATTTTGGCTGAGTGCAAGAAAGTTGGCGCAAATCAGGTAGTTGGCGTAAACTTGTTTGATGTGTACCGTGGCAAGGGCGTAGCTGAAGGTTACAAGAGCCTGGCTATCAGTCTGGTGTTGCAGGATACCGCCCGTACACTGGAAGAAGAGGAGATCGCCGCTACCGTTGCAAAATGCGTAGAGGCTCTAAAACAGCGATTCCAAGCATCCTTGAGGGATTGAACCTATGGCGCTTACTAAAGCTGAAATGTCAGAACACCTGTTTGAGAAGCTTGGGCTTAGCAAACGGGATGCCAAAGACCTTGTTGAAATATTTTTCGAAGAAGTCCGTCGAGCTTTGGAAAATGGCGAACAAGTTAAACTGTCTGGCTTTGGCAATTTCGATCTGCGTGACAAAAACCAACGTCCGGGACGTAACCCGAAAACCGGCGAAGATATTCCGATCACGGCGCGTCGTGTGGTGACTTTCCGTCCGGGACAGAAATTGAAGAGTCGCGTTGAGAATGCCACTCCGAAAGAATAAGTAACATCTTCTAAAAGGCCGCGAAAGCGGCCTTTTTTTTAACCAAAATTATTCTGCTGGTGGGTAATTTTCCAGGGTTTTAAGTAATTCGCACAGAAAGCGAAAAGATAGTGTTAAAGCGGTGGGCGGTTCAGGATTAGTCTGATAGATTTAATTCACGCGCTAAAGACTCTTATTATTTCTTTGCGCTATGCTGAAGCCGATTTTGTGACATAAATAAAATAACAAAATAAAAGCACAACATCAGAAACAGAAAAGGGGCCGAAGCCCCTTAAATGAAATGATTAAACCGGTAGCGGGAAATGGAGTGGATTATTTATCCGCTTTCGCCGGAATAAATTGAATTCGAAAGATAATTAATGGTTATAGAACATGCGAGGTCCACCAGGACCCCCGCCGCCATGACCACCACCGTGACCGCCGCCACCAGGGCCCCAAAACGGAGGAAACAGACAACCGCTCAGGCTGACAACAACCAGGCCAATACTTAACAGGGCTAAAATACGACGCATAAAATAGATCCTTTTTGAATAAACAGAGCGAGTATAAATAATTACTGAATAAGCTGTTGTCAGGCTTGCGTTAAGGTTCGTTAATATTTCAATAAGAATTGAACAGATAACACATTCACGCCTGTTGAATTATTTCAATCAGGATACGTTTGTATTTATTACGTAAGCCCGCAGCAAGTTAAACGAAAATCCGCCTTTGGCTCATAGTCAGTTCTGTACCCCCCTGATATAAAAAACACGTCATATAAAATATAGAAGGCGTGACTACCGTGAAAAAATCTCTCTTATTGCTTTGTTGTGCGCTGGCCTTGCCTGTGATCGCACAGGCAAATGTTTCCATTGACGTTAACGTACCTGGCGTAACGCTTCACCTCGGGGATCAGGATCAGCGCGGTTACTACTGGGATGGTTACGACTGGCGTCCGCCGCAGTGGTGGCGCGCGCATCAGGGCCATCATTATGGTGAGCGTAACGAGCGCGGGATGTACTGGCACGGCAACCGCTGGGATGCCAAACCGCCTCAGCGAGGTCATAGCGCGCCACGGCCGCCACAGCAGCCGCATAATCAGGGCCGCCCGGATGGCGGTGATCACCGTGATAACAACGGACATCAGGGTGGTGGCAACAATAATCATCAGGGTGGCAATAGCGGTCATCAGGGGAACGGCCAGCCGATTCCGCCCAATGGTCAGCCAGGCCGTTAACCCTGATCGTCTTTGCAAAATACAAAAAGCCGGTGCTCAGTCACCGGCTTTTTCATTTTCTGTTTCCGCGCAGTGGAGCTAACTGTTTAATATCGGTAGGATAGCGAGATCACTACTATTCCTTTCAGCCCCCGGAAACTGCAATTCATGTCTAACCGGCAGACCTTTTCGACCCTGGAACATCAGCAAAAAAAGCGTGATCGGCGCGGGCTTTACGGTCTGAGCGTGCTCTTAATTCTGGTGCTGGGGCTGAGTCTCAGCGCGGGCGAAAACTGGCTGTGGCCGGATCAATGGCTCAGTAATGAAGCGCGGTTATTTGTCTGGCAGTTACGCTTACCGCGTGCGATAGCGGTGATTCTGGTCGGCGCGAGTCTGGCTGTCGCCGGTGCCGTCATGCAAGCACTGTTTGAAAATCCGCTCGCGGAACCCGGCCTGCTTGGCGTGGCGAACGGCGCGGGTGTCGCGCTGGTCTTTTGTGTGATGCTCAGTCACGGGATGCTGCCGGTTTGGGTCATGAGTCTGGCTGCCGTGGCGGGGGCGTTAGTCGTCACTTTCTTTCTGTTATACGCCGCGCGCAGGCATCGGCTGAATAATGCCCGTCTGCTGCTGGTGGGTGTTGCCATTGGTATTGTGTGCAGCGCCCTGATGACCTGGGCTATTTACTTCAGCAGCAATCTGGATTTACGCCAGCTGATGTACTGGATGATGGGCGGTTTCGGTGGGGTGGACTGGCGACAAGTCTGGCTCGGCGTCATGCTGTTACCGGTTCTGCTCTGGCTGACAGGTCAGGGTAAGACGCTGAACCTGCTTTCACTGGGTACGCAGCAGGCGCAGCAACTGGGCGTTTCCCTGACATCCTGGCGCTATATTCTGGTGCTGGCCGTCGGCTGGATGGTCGGCCTGAGCGTTGCGCTGGCAGGTGTGATAGGGTTTATCGGTCTGGTGATCCCCCATATTCTCCGTTTGTGCGGTATGACCGACCAGCGTCGTCTGCTTCCGGCCTGCGCGCTGTGCGGTGCGGCAGTATTGCTGCTGGCGGATGTGCTGGCACGCATCGGGTTGTACGCGGCGGAGTTGCCGATCGGTGTCGTCACGGCGACGCTGGGCGCACCCGTTTTCATCTGGCTACTTGTCAGAGCCGGACAAATACGCTGATCATCTTTCAAGAGATCAACTATTCTCTCCCTACCTTCTACCTATCAGGATAAAAAGCGATGAGTAATGACATTTTTGATATCTCCCTGAAAACCATTGATGGCGAAACCAAAACGCTTGGCGATTACAAAGGTTCGGTGTTGCTGGTGGTCAATGTGGCGTCACAATGCGGCCTGACCAAGCAATACGAAGGTCTGGAAAATATTTATCAGGCCTGGCATGACCGGGGTTTTGAAGTCCTCGGGTTCCCTTGCAACGAATTTGGCGCGCAAGAACCGGGCACAGAAGATGAAATCAAAACGTTCTGCACCACGCAGTTTGGCGTTAAATTCCCGATGTTCAGCAAAATTGACGTCAACGGCGAAAACCGTCACCCGCTATACAGCGCGTTGATTGCTGCCCGTCCTGAGGCGGTCAAACCTGAAGCCAGCGGTTTCTACGAGCGTCTGGCGAGTAAAGGGCGTCAGCCGGTGAAACCTGAAAATATCCTGTGGAACTTCGAAAAATTCCTGATTGGCCGCGACGGCACTGTCGTCCAGCGTTTCGCACCTGACATGGCACCGGAAGATCCGATTCTGATGGAAGCGATTAAGGCCGCACTGGCGAAGTAATTCATTAACGTCGAAGGGCAGGGAGCGCGGATGCTGGAGTGTCGTGAAATCAGTGTGGAAGGGCGCCTTCGTGCATTCAGCGCGAAGATTGCGCCGGGCAGCCGCGTTCACCTTATCGGGCCGAACGGCGCGGGTAAAAGTACCTTACTGGCAAGGCTGGCGGGGGTATTTGAAGGAAAGGGCACCCTGACGGGTGATGTGCAGTTTAACGGCCAGCGGGTTGCCGATCTCGGTGGCTTGCAGCTAGCGCGTTATCGTGCCTGGCTTTGCCAGCAGCTGACCCCGGCGTCCATGATGCCGGTGTTTCAATACTTATCTTTGCACCAGCCCCGCCTTGCTCAACCTGCCGCCGTTGAAAAGACGATTGCGCGTCTTTGTGACGCTTTACAGCTGAGCGATAAACTGGCGCAGCGAGTCACGCATCTTTCTGGCGGCGAATGGCAGCGGGTACGGCTGGCGGCCGTGTTATTGCAGGTATGGCCGTCAGTGAATCCAGATTCGCTGATGTTATTGCTGGATGAACCGATGAACAGCCTTGATGTGGCACAGCAGCAGGCGCTGGATCAATTGCTGACGGAGTTCTGCGCCTCAGGCCGCGCTGTTGTGATGAGCGATCACGATCTCAATCACACCTTACATTATGCCCGTCAGGTGTGGCTGATGTCGGCGGGAAACGTTGTGGCTGCCGGTGAATGTGCTGACGTCATGCAGATTGAAAGGCTTTCTCAGGTATACAACGTCCAATTTCAGATACATTCTCTTGCCGGACGTCAGTGGATAATGACCACGGCGACGCCTTTTTCGTTAAATGAATAGCGGTTTAATTATATTAACGAACCCTATTTTAAACACGAAACACTCTCATCGTTCATAAAAAACACTGCCTGAGGTTCTATTAATAAAGTTCATTTTTTTAATAAATCCTTAATATACTTTAAGTTATTGTTTTTATTGATTTTGTAATCGACGATACTATTTATCCCCTTCCTATTTAACTTCTGTTTAACTTCACAAAACTGGCAAATCCTTAAGGTTAAATTAAGCTTAAACCGACATCATAAGATCCAAAATTCAGGGCGGTGTTTACTTACGGTTAAATAAACACAGTCTACAGTCGTGTTGAGCTAATTACCTTTTGGGATAGTGAAATGGAAAACTTTTTGCCTTTCTCCCGTCCGTCTATGGGCGAAGAAGAGATCGAGGCTGTAGGGCAAGTGTTGCGTTCAGGTTGGATCACGACCGGCCCGCAGACACATCAGCTTGAACAAGATTTTTCTGCTGCCTTTGGTTGTAAACATGCCATTGCGGTCAGCTCCGCAACGGGTGGAATGCACGTTACATTGATGGCGCTGGGCATTGGCCCCGGCGACGAAGTGATTACACCTTCTCAGACCTGGGTGTCGACGCTGAACATGATTGTTTTGCTCGGTGCCGAGCCGGTGATGATTGATGTGGACCCGGACACGCTGATGGTCAGCGCAGAGGCTATTGCCGCCGCCATTACGCCTAAAACCAAAGCAATCATTCCTGTGCATTACGCCGGTGCCCCTTTAGATCTCGACCCTGTATACGCCGTGGCAAACCAGCATGGTATTGCGGTGATTGAAGATGCGGCTCACGCCGTCGGTACGCGTTATCGCGATCGCTGGGTTGGCGCGCAGGGAACGGCAATTTTCTCCTTCCACGCGATTAAAAACATGACCTGCGCCGAAGGTGGCCTGGTTGCAACTGACGACGATGAGCTGGCCGCCAAAGTGCGTGCGCTGAAATTCCACGGGCTGGCGGTCGATGCGTTTGACCGGCAGGTTCAGGGGCGCAAACCGCAGGCAGAAGTGGTCGAGCCTGGCTTCAAATACAATCTTTCAGACATTCATGCCTCCATTGCTGTCGTGCAGCTCAAACGCCTGAGTGAAATGAACGCCCGTCGTGCCGAACTGGCGCAACGTTACCTCGATAAATTACAAGGCTCGCCGTATCTGCCAATGAAAGTGCCGGATTACCCGCATCTTCACGCCTGGCATTTATTCATGATCCGCGTAGATGAAAAACGTTGTGGCATAAACCGCGATGCACTGATGGAACGTCTGAAAGAGCAGGGCATCGGGACCGGTTTACATTTCCGGGCTGCCCACACTCAAAAATATTACCGCGAACGTTATCCGCAACTTAGCCTGCCAAACAGTGAATGGAACTCAGCCAGTTTGTGCAGCCTGCCGCTGTTCCCTGATATGCAGGACAGCGACGTTGATCGTGTCGTCTCGGCTCTTTTTTCCCTTTTGGAGGCGCAGTAGTGGCGCATTATGAACCTATTCGTAAAGTCTCGGTGGTTATCCCGGTCTACAACGAAGAAGAAAGCCTGCCCGCGTTATTGACGCGTACTCAGGCAGCGTGTCAGCAACTGACGCAGCAATATGAAATTATCCTGGTGGATGACGGCAGCGCCGACAGCTCCGGCGACATGCTTGCCGCCGCCGCAGAGCAGCCTGACAGCCACATCATCGCGGTTTTGCTTAACCGCAATTACGGGCAGCACTCGGCGATCATGGCCGGTTTTAGCCATGTTACCGGCGATCTGGTCATCACCCTTGATGCCGATCTGCAAAACCCGCCGGAAGAAATCCCGCGTCTGGTGGCGAAAGCCGATGAGGGTTATGACGTCGTGGGCACGGTAAGGGCAAACCGCCGTGATTCCTGGTTCCGTAAAACCGCCTCCAAAATGATCAACATGATGATTCAGCGCGCCACCGGCAAATCGATGGGCGACTACGGCTGCATGTTGCGGGCTTACCGTCGCCACATTGTTGAGGCGATGCTGCATTGTCACGAGCGCAGTACCTTTATTCCTATTCTGGCGAACACCTTTGCACGGAAAACCGTGGAAATTCCGGTGCAGCATTCTGAGCGCGAATTTGGTGATTCCAAATACAGCCTGATGAAGCTGATTAACCTGATGTATGACCTGATCACCTGCCTGACCACCACGCCGCTGCGCATGCTTAGCGTTGTCGGCAGTGCGATCGCCATCTTCGGTTTCGTGCTGGCGATTTTCCTGATCCTCATGCGGTTGATTCACGGCCCGGCCTGGGCTGCGGACGGGGTGTTCACCCTCTTTGCTTTGCTATTTATGTTTATCGGTGCGCAGTTTGTCGGCATGGGATTACTCGGTGAATACATCGGGCGGATCTACAACGATGTTCGCGCACGTCCCCGTTATTTCGTTCAAAAAGTCGTCGGCGTTCGTTCCGAAGAAAACAGTCAGGAAGAAGAGTGATGAAAGCGATTGTATTTGCCTACCATGATATTGGTTGCGTTGGTTTACAGGCTCTGGTTGATGCCGGTTATGACGTTCAGGCGGTCTTTACCCATACGGATGCACCGAATGAAAACCAATTCTTTTCTTCTGTCGCCCGTCAGGGTGCCGAATTAAATCTGCCGGTATACGCGCCGGAAGACGTGAATCATCCGCTGTGGATTGATCGTATTCGCGCCTTGCAGCCTGATGTGATTTTTTCTTTCTACTATCGCAATATGCTCAGCGAAGAGATTTTATCTCTCGCGCCGCAGGGCGGTTTTAACCTGCACGGTTCACTGCTGCCGCGTTACCGTGGCCGCGCACCGGTAAACTGGGCGCTGCTCAATGGTGAAACTGAAACCGGCGTCACCCTGCACAAAATGGTGAAGCGCCCTGATGCCGGTGACATTGTCGGCCAGCGTAAAGTGGCGATCGCCTCAGATGACACGGCACTGAAGCTGCACGCGAAAGTACGCGAAGCGGCGAAAGAACTGCTGACCGATTTACTGCCAGAAATGAAAGCAGGCAAGATAACCCTGACGCCGCAAGATGAAGCGCAGGCGAGCTACTTTGGTCGCCGTACGGCGGCTGACGGTGAAATTCATTGGCATAAATCAGCCACTGAGATTAACAACCTGATCCGCGCCGTAACAGAACCTTATCCGGGTGCGTTCACTTTCCTCGGGCAACGAAAACTGACGGTTTGGCGCGCGTTGCCGCTGAACACTCAGCACGACAAACAACCGGGCACCGTCCTTTGCGCTGATCCGCTGACCATTGCCTGTGGCGAAGGTGCGTTGCAGATCCAGGCCGGTCAGAGTGAAAACGGGTTGTACGTTCAGGGTTCTCGTCTGGCGCTGGAACTGGGCATTATGCCGGAAATGCGTCTCTCCACACTGCCTACTGCGGTGATGAAACGCCGTACCCGCGTGCTGATCCTGGGCGTAAACGGCTTTATCGGTAACCACCTGAGCGAGCGTTTGCTGCGTGAAGACCGTTACGAGATCTACGGTCTGGACATCAGTTCTGATGCTATCAGCCGCTTCATGGGCAATCCGCATTTCCACTTTGTTGAAGGCGATATCAGCATTCATTCCGAGTGGATCGAATACCACATCAAAAAATGTGACGTTGTGCTGCCGCTGGTTGCCATCGCCACGCCAATCGAATACACCCGTAATCCGCTGCGCGTGTTCGAGCTCGATTTTGAGGAAAACCTTAAAATCGTTCGTGACTGTGTGAAATACAAAAAACGCATCATTTTCCCGTCCACGTCTGAAGTGTACGGCATGTGTGATGACAAGGAATTTGACGAGGATAACTCGCGTCTGATCGTCGGGCCTATCAACAAACAGCGCTGGATTTACTCAGTATCCAAACAGTTGCTGGACCGAGTAATTTGGGCATACGGCGTCAAAGAAGGCCTGAAGTTCACGCTGTTCCGTCCGTTTAACTGGATGGGGCCGCGACTGGATAACCTCGATGCCGCGCGTATCGGCAGCTCCCGTGCAATCACTCAGCTGATCCTCAATCTGGTAGAAGGTTCGCCGATCAAACTGGTTGACGGTGGCGAGCAAAAACGCTGTTTCACCGACATCAACGACGGTATTGAAGCCTTGTTCCGCATCATTGAAAACCGTGACAACCTGTGTGACGGCCAGATCATCAACATCGGTAATCCGACCAACGAAGCGAGTATTCGTGAACTGGCGGAAATGCTGCTGGCGAGCTTTGAAGCGCATCCGTTGCGCGCACAGTTCCCGCCGTTTGCCGGTTTCAATCTGGTGGAAAGCAGCACCTATTACGGCAAAGGCTATCAGGACGTTGAGCACCGCACGCCGAGCATCAAAAATGCCCGTCGCCTGCTGAGCTGGAAACCGGAAGTGGGCATGGATAAAACCGTCGCCGACACCCTGGATTTCTTCCTGCGCTCCGTAAACCCGGAAGCGGATCACTCCTGAAACGGTGCCATTCATGAAGAAAGTGGGTCTGCGCATTGATGTAGATACCTGGAGCGGCACCCGCGAGGGTGTCCCTCAGCTTCTGCAAGTGCTTGCGAAACATAAAATTACCGCCAGTTTCTTCTTCAGCGTCGGGCCGGATAACATGGGGCGTCACTTGTGGCGCCTGCTTAAACCGCGCTTTCTGTGGAAGATGCTGCGCTCCAATGCCGCGTCACTCTATGGCTGGGATATTTTGCTGGCCGGTACCGCGTGGCCGGGTAAACCTATCGCGCGCGATTTGGGTTATCTGATGAAAGAAACGGCCAAACGCGGGCATGAAGTCGGGCTGCACGCCTGGGATCATCAGGGCTGGCAGGCCAAAGTGGGTAAATGGTCCGAAGCACAGCTTGAGCAGCAAATTCAGCTGGGGCTGGACGCACTGGAAAAAAGTCTCGGTCATGACGTCGAGTGTTCAGCGGTGGCAGGCTGGCGTGCTGACGAACGGGTGATCGAAGTTAAAGAGCGTTTCCACTTCTATTACAACAGTGATTGCCGGGGAAAATACCCGTTCCTTCCTGTGCTGGAAAACGGCACCCTCGGGACAGTACAAATTCCGGTGACGTTACCGACTTACGATGAAGTGGCGGGTGGCGACATTAACGCCGATAACTTCAACGACTTTATCCTCAAGGCCATCACTGAGGATCAGGGCGTGCCGGTTTACACCATTCACGCAGAAGTGGAAGGCATGTCTCTGGCTGCACAGTTTGACGCGTTATTAACCCGTGCGGCGGCGCAGGGGATCCAGTTCTGCGCACTGGGTGATCTGCTCCCGCAGGATCTGAGTTCGCTGCCGAAAGGCAAAGTGGTTCGCGCCAGTTTCCCGGGACGGGAAGGCTGGTTAGGTTGTCAGCAAGAAGGTTTTTCCTGATGTCGAAAGCATATAAAAGCGTGTGGAGTACACTGGTTCTGGTGTTTTTCGCGCTGGTTTACCTTGTTCCTCTTAACACCCGCCTGTTGTGGCAACCCGATGAAACCCGTTATGCAGAGATCAGCCGGGAAATGCTGCAACGCGGCGACTGGGTGGTGCCACATCTGCTGGGTTTACGGTATTTTGAAAAACCGGTGGCTGGCTACTGGTTCAACAATATCAGCCAGATGATCTTCGGTGACAGCAACTTTGCTGTCCGCTTTGGTTCCGTGTTCAGCACCATGCTCAGCGCGTTGCTGGTGTTCTGGCTGGCAAACCTGATGTGGCGTAACCGCCAGACGGCGTACATCGCGACGCTGATCTATCTTTCCTGCACGCTGGTGTTCAGCATCGGCACCTACAGCGTGCTGGATCCGATGATTACCCTGTGGATGACCGCCGCGATGGTCGCCAGTTACTTTTGTCTGCGCGTTTCGGGCACGCCGCAAAAGGCGTTGAGCTGGATTGTGCTGGGGCTGGCCTGCGGCATGGGCTTCATGACCAAAGGTTTTCTGGCGCTGGCGTTACCGGTCATTGCTGTATTGCCGATTGTCTGGCGCGAAAAACGCTTCAAAACCCTGTTTGGCTGGGGGCCGCTGGCGATCGTCAGTGCCGTCGCCCTGAGCCTGCCTTGGGTGCTGGCCGTCGCACGTCAGGAACCGGACTACTGGCGCTATTTCTTCTGGGTCGAGCATGTTCAACGCTTTGCCGAATCGAACGCACAGCACAAAGCCCCGTTCTGGTATTACCTGCCGGTGCTTTGCCTCGGCGCGCTGCCGTGGCTGGGGCTACTTCCGGGAGCACTGCGCGATGGCTGGACTAAACGCGTGCTGCGACCTGAGCTGTTCTTCCTGCTGAGCTGGGCTGTGATGCCGCTGATTTTCTTCAGCATCGCCAAAGGCAAGCTGCCGACATACATTTTACCGTGCTTTGCACCGCTGGCGTTGCTGCTGGCCGATCACCTTGATCAGATCCGCCAGTCAGGAAAATTGCGCGCGCTGAAAGCCAACGGCATCATCAACATCGTCTTTGGCGTGCTGATGGCCGTGGCGGTGCTGGTGATCTCCGGAATATTGCCGGTTCATGTTAAAGCGGTGTTTGGCCGTGCGGAACTGCCCCGGGCGCTGATTGGTATTTTGTGCTTTGCAGTCTGGGCGCTAGCCGGTGCTATGTCGCTGACTGATCTTAGAAAACGCTGGTACTGGGCGGCAATTTGCCCGCTGGTGCTGGCATTGCTTATCGGTCAGGCTATTCCGCAGAAAGTGATCGACTCCAAACAGCCGCAGGCATTCCTGGATCAGAACAGCGCGCTGCTTCACCAGAGCCGTTACATTCTGGCAGATAACGTGGGTGTGGCGACCGGTTTGGCGTGGATGCTTAAACGCAGTGACATCATCATGTTTGATGAAAGGGGAGAGCTGGAGTACGGCCTGAGTTATCCTGATGCGCAGGATAAATTTGTAGATGCCGCCGGATTCCCGGCATGGTTACAAAAAGCGCGGCAGGAGGGGAATATTTCAGTGGTCATCAAACTCGACAGCAACATTGTCTCTGCCGATAAACTGCCACCGGCGGATCATACGGTGCAAGTGAACCGTCTGGCTCTGCTGTTCTATAAAAAGCTGCCATGACCGGACTCCTTCTGGTGCTTGCGGTCAGCGTGATCACCTGTGCCGGCCAGCTTTGTCAGAAGCAGGCCGCACAGGTTTCAGGCAAAGGGGTGAGTTTCGTCCTGCGCTGGCTGGCGCTGGCGGTGGTATTGCTGGGGATTGGCATGTTGCTCTGGCTGCGGGTCTTACAGCTTTTGCCTCTCAGCCTGGCGTATCCGATGCTCAGCCTGAACTTCGTGCTGATCACGCTTTGCGCCCGCTGGTTCTTCCATGAATACGTGGATACCCGACACTGGTGTGGCGTCGTGCTTATCATGTCGGGTATTGCGCTGATGAGTGTCAGTTTATGAAAGGCTATCTGTGGGGCGGTGCCAGCGTACTGTTAGTGACGCTGGCGCAATTACTGATGAAGTGGGGCATGGTACAGATCCCGTGGATTTCACTTTCACAGATCACAATTGTGTTTGTACAGAATCACTTAAGTGCGCTGACGGCGGTGTTTTTTGGCCTGTGCGGCTATGTGCTTTCCATGGGCTGCTGGTTCTTTGCGTTACGCGTTTTACCTCTCAACCGCGCCTATACGTTGCTGAGTCTGAGCTATGCGCTGGTCTACATCGCCGCTGTCGCGCTGCCGTGGTTCAATGAGAGCATCAGCCTGACGAAGACCCTCGGCGGGTTACTGATCCTCTCAGGCGTGTGGATCATTCACAGCAAACCCTCTAAAAAATCACATTAACGCCCTCCGGCAACGATAAAAATCATCATTTAAAGGTTGGATGACGGATAAAATAGCGCTAAATTCTATTAGTTCTTAGATAACGGCGACTTATCCGGCCTGCGCAAATCCTCGCGTTTCGGCCTTGGCCGTGACGCTATTCGAGAAGGAATGCACTATGCGCTGGTCGTCCGTATCCATGTATTCCCTGCTGGCTGTTGCCGCGTTAATTCTTAACGGCTGCAGCAGCCACGCACCGCCGCCAAGTGGCCGCTTTGCCGATTCCATCACCGTGGTTGCCGAGCTTAACGACCAGCTCAGCCAGTGGCATGGCGCACCGTACCGTTATGGCGGATTACAACCGAGCGGCGTCGATTGCTCCGGTTTTGTTTTCCGTACCTACCGCGACCGTTTCGGCGTCGTGCTGCCACGCACCACCGCCGATCAGACAAAAATTGGCACTAAAGTATCCCGCGATGAACTGCTTCCCGGCGATCTGGTTTTCTTCAAAACCGGCAGCGGTGAAAATGGACTCCACGTCGGCATTTACGACACCGCCGACCAGTTTATTCATGCATCCACCAGCCAGGGCGTCACCCGTTCTTCACTCGATAACGTTTACTGGCGTAAGGTCTACTGGCAGGCGCGACGCATCTGACGTATTCCCCCTGAATTCCCTGCGTATTTCATCCTGATTTTTGCTGTTATTATCAAAACAGACTTTTTCAGGATGAATACGCGATGACACCTCTCAGATTATTACTCTCCGACTCTTACGACCCCTGGTTCAATCTGGCTGTAGAAGACTGCATCTTTCGTGAAATGACCACGCAACGGGTGCTGTTCCTGTGGCGTAATGCGGAAACCGTGGTCATCGGGCAGGCGCAGAACCCGTGGAAAGAGTGCAATACCCGCCGGATGGAAGAAGACGGTATTCGTCTGGCACGTCGCAGCAGCGGCGGCGGCGCGGTTTTCCACGATCTGGGTAATACCTGTTTTACTTTTATGGCCGGTAAACCGGAGTACGACAAAAGCGTCTCTACCGGCATCATTCTCAACGCATTAAAAACGCTGGGTATTGATGCCAGTGCCTCAGGCCGCAACGATCTGGTGGTTCAGACGCCCGAAGGCGAGCGCAAAATTTCCGGTTCAGCCTACCGTGAAACCGTCGATCGCGGTTTTCATCACGGCACTTTATTGCTTAATGCCGATCTCAGCCGTCTGGCTAATTACCTGAATCCTGATGTGAAAAAGCTTCAGGCCAAAGGCATTACCTCGGTGCGTTCACGCGTGGCAAATCTGAATGAATTTGTTCCCGGCATTGACCATCAACAAATCAGCACCGCCGTGGCTGAGGCTTTCTTTGAGTGGTACGGCGCACGGGTGGAACCTGAAATCATCTCACCGGACGTTTTCCCTGACTTACCGGGTTTTCCTGAGCGCTTCGCTAAGCAAAGCAGCTGGGAGTGGAATTTCGGTAAAGCGCCAGCGTTCAGCCATGAACTGAATGAGCGTTTTGTCTGGGGCGGCGTGGATATTCACTTTGACGTGGAAAAGGGTGACATCAGCCGGGCACAAATTTTCACCGACAGCCTGAATCCGGCCCCTTTACTGGCGCTGGCGGGGCAGTTAACCGGAACGCGATACAATGCTCAGGATGTCTCAGAAGTGTGCGAGAAAATTATTCAGCAGTATCCGGCCTTCCGGTCAGAATTAGCGGAACTTCATACCTGGCTGGTGAGATGCATTAAATAATCTGCCCGGAGAGTGGGGTGTCACGCACTCTCCGGAGCTTGCGCAATATCTTATAAGACACTATAACCATTAGCGAAATTGACATTTTTCCGCCTCCGGACCAGTGAAAATGTGGGGATCTCCCATCCCCTGCACATAAAACGTCATCCGCATATAGACGGAGTTGCACGTTATACATAATGGAAATAAGATTAGTCCTAAACTATTTTTTGATATTCAATTTTTCACTTTCCGGTAATACCTCGGGATTACATGATTTTTTGCTCTGACCGCGACACAAGAAAGACTGTAATCACCTCGCAGTGCCGTTGAAGTTTTGGAAAATAATGAAAATACAATTCGATACGGCCTTTAACAGCAGCTACCTGTGTCAGCCAATTTATTCCGTTCAGGGGAAATTGCTTGCGATTGAATTAATTTGTCGCTTCTCCAGCACAGACAGTAAGTTAACTATGCCGACAGAACTGGTGCTGAATTTGCTGTCACAGGCCCAGCTGTTACGTTTTCTCAATGAGCAACAACGTTGGGCGACTGAACATGCGCAATGGTTCAGTGATAACCAGGTCATCTTAAATATCGGTGTTGAAGAGCGGCTGGTGGCGATTCTGCTGGAGGATGAACCGCTGCGAAATGCTTTTAAAGCCCATGCGTTTGTACATCTGAATCTGAGCGAGTCGTTTCCGCAGCTTGCGCAAGGCCGGAACAATCCGCAACTGGTCGCCCTGCAACAACATTTTACGCTGTGGCTGGATAATTTCGGATCAGGCAACGTCACGATGACACCGGTTTACGACCATCTTTTTAAATGGGTAAAACTGGATAAAAACTTATTCTGGCAACTTTACGAGGGAGAGCATTTCACCATCGTTATGCCTTCTTTATTAAGAAACGTCAGCCGTTTCTGCCGCAACATTGTGGTGGATGGGCTGGACAGTCAGGACTATTTTGATGCCTTACGTAAAAATGACGTTCAGGGCCTTAAAGGCTTGTTGTGGCCGGGCGTAGACCCGGAACAACTCGACAGCCTGCTGATCAGGCCCGACCAATTTCATTAATCGTCCGTCTTTATGAGTATGAGTCAATCCCGGCCAGGCCTTGCTGCGCCGGGATTTTTTATGTCGCGACACCAATCTCCCTGCGTTTACTCCGTGTTAATCCCGGCAGGGCGGCTCTACACTAAAGAAAAGGGGGATTTATGCCGCTATTCGAACACCATTATGCCGATCAACTGGACGGATTTTACACTGCCTTGCCACCCACGCCGCTCAAGGGCGCGCGGCTCTTGTATCACAGCGCACCACTCGCGCGGGAGCTGGGACTGGATGAAACGCTCTTCGATGATGCCCACCGCGAATTCTGGTGCGGTGAGACATTTTTCCCCGGCATGTTGCCGCTGGCGCAGGTCTACAGCGGCCACCAGTTTGGTCAGTGGGCGGGGCAGCTGGGCGATGGCCGGGGTATTTTGCTGGGTGAGCAGGTATTGCCTGACGGCAAACGTGTTGACTGGCACCTGAAAGGCGCCGGGCTGACGCCATATTCGCGCATGGGCGATGGCCGCGCAGTGTTGCGCTCCGTCATCCGTGAGTTTCTGGCCTCCGAAGCCTTAAACCATTTGTCCATTCCGACCACGCGCGCGCTGACGATCGTCACCAGCGATCAGCCGGTATTTCGGGAGCAACCTGAACGCGGCGCAATGCTGATGCGCATAGCCGAAAGCCATATCCGCTTCGGTCACTTCGAGCACTTCTATTACCGCAAACAGCCTGAACAGGTAAAAATGCTGGCCGACTATGTCATTGCTCATCACTGGCCGCAGCTGTCAGAAAATGAGCCCGTGGCGACAAGCCGTTATCAGCAATGGTTCAGCGACGTGGTGAAGCGAACGGCGGAAATGGTTGCCCGGTGGCAAAGTGTGGGGTTCGCGCACGGCGTGATGAACACCGACAATATGTCGATTCTCGGGCTGACGATGGATTATGGCCCCTACGGTTTCCTTGACGATTACCAGCCGGGTTACATCTGTAATCACTCGGATCATCAGGGGCGCTACAGTTACGATAATCAGCCGGCAGTCGCGTACTGGAATCTTCACCGGCTGGCGCAGACCTTGTCCGGGCTGATGAGCACTGAACAGTTACAGGCCGCGCTGAGCGGGTATGAGCCAGCGCTGATGAAAGCCTACGGCACGCTGATGCGGGGCAAACTTGGGTTCTTTACCGAGAATAAGCAGGACAACAATCTGCTCACCGGGTTGCTGAGTCTGATGGAAAAAGAGGGCAGGGATTTCACGCAAACTTTCCGGTTGCTCAGCCAGGTTGAGCAGCAACAGGCCACGTCGCCGCTGCGCGATGCGTTTATTGACCGCGCGGCGTTTGACAGCTGGTACCAGAGTTATCGTCAGCGTTTGCAGGAAGAGGGCGTGGAGGACGCCACCCGTCAGCAGGCAATGAAATTGAGTAATCCGCGCATCATTCTGCGTAATTACCTGGCACAGCAGGCCATTGAACTGGCGGAAGTGGACGATATCAGTGCGCTGACGGCGTTACATCAGGCGTTGCAGGATCCATACGGTGACGATCCGCAGTACGATCATCTGGCCGTACTGCCGCCTGACTGGGGCAAACATCTGGAAATTTCCTGCTCAAGCTGACCCGCACGCTCTGCAGGCAGATTTACTGCCGCAGAAAGACCTGTGGTAACGCCGTTTCCGGATGCGGGCAGACGTTCAAATCTGCCTGATACCAGCGGCTCAATGTCTCCTCGCTCAATACTGCGGCAGGTGTTCCGCTGGCGACCACTCTGCCGCTGTGCAGCAAAATGATCCTGTCGGCATACAGCGCCGCCAGATTCAGATCATGCAGCACGCAGCACACGGACAGCGGCGTCTGCTGCGTCAGCTGACGTAACAGGCGCAGCGCATGTTGCTGATGATATAAATCCAGTGCCGATGTCGGTTCGTCCAGAAACAACCAGCGCGGTGAAGGGTCGGGCTGCCAGAGCTGAATCAGTACGCGGGCCAGCTGGACGCGCTGCTGTTCGCCGCCTGACAGATGACGATAATCACGATCCGCCAGATTCAGACAACCGGTTTGCGCCATGACGTCGTTCAGCGCCTGCTGCATATTCAGCTGACCATGCGGCGACCGCCCGAGCGTCAGCACTTCCCGCACACTGAAACCAAACGCCAGCGTACTGTTCTGGCGCATGACCGCACGGGTACGCGCCAGTTCCTGCGCGGACCACTCTGTCAGCGCTTTTCCCTGCAAGGTACACCGGCCTTTTTGCGGTGCCAGATAGCCGGTCAGCATGCGCATCAGTGTCGATTTTCCGGCACCGTTAGGGCCAATCAGCGCGACCATTTCACCGCTGTGCAGACTGAGCGACACATCGTCAATTAACCGGCGGCCTTCAACGGCGTACACCAGATTTTCTGCCACCAGGGCGGAGGAAAAATCAGACATTACGCGGTACTCCAGGGCGAAGAATCAGCCATAAAAAGTAAGGGCCGCCGATGATACTGGTGATCAGCCCGACCGGCATTTCTGCCGGTGCCACCAGTGTGCGGGCCAGTGTGTCGGCCAGTAAGAGCAGGCAGGCACCCGCCATCGCCGACCCCGGCAGCAGCCAGCGATGGTCGGCACCGATGCGCATGCGCAGCAAATGCGGGATCACCAGTCCGATAAAGCCAATCACGCCTGACACCGCCACCGCGGCACCGACCAGCAGCGCGCTGAGAAGCAGCAATTGCAACTGCGTCCGGCGAACATTGACGCCGAGGTAATGCGCATCCTCTTCGCCCAGTTGCAAAATATTAAGACGGCGGGACATGAAAAAGGTGGCGATACAGGCGGGCAAAATAAGGGAGGAGGCCACCGCCAGCGTCGGCCATTGCGCCTGCCCGAGGCTGCCCATACTCCACAGCGAGAACTGGCGCAGTTGCTGATCGTCACTGACATAGGTCAGCACGCCAACCGCCGCGCCGCACAGTGCATTAATCGCAATTCCGGCCAACAGCAGGCGCGATAATCCGCCGTGTCCGAACCGGCTCAGCGTGAAAACCACCAGTGAAATCGCCAGGCTGCCTGCAAAAGCGCTGATCATATGGCTGTACAACGCCAGCAGCGGCGGCAGGGCCAGCGGCATCACTATGGTCAGCGCCACCGCCAGCGCGGCACCGCTGCTGATCCCAAGAAGGCCCGGATCGGCCAGCGGATTGCGGAACAGCCCCTGCATCACCGCGCCGGAACTTGCCAGCGCACAGCCGACCACCACCGCCAGCAACACGCGCGGCAGGCGGACGGTTAACCACACCTGCCATAATCCGTCACTGAACGGCAGGCCTGCCAGAGTGCGCAGCGACAGCGACATGGCACCGGTATTCGCCGCCAGAATAGCCAGCAGCAGCAGAGCTCCACCGAGGCCCGTCAGCGCCCAGACCGGCGAGCGCCGGCGGGATGGCATTGGGGGGCTCATGCTGCTCATTTAACGTTTTCCGCCGCCTGACGGAGCTGAGTCATCACTGCCGGAGTTTGTAATCCAAAGCCCAGCAGGGACATATCATCGAGCACCAGTACGCGTTTGTTTTTACCGGCTGGCGTCATGGCCACGCCGGGTAATTTCCACACCTGATCCATTCCGCCTAAGCTTTTAATTCCGTCAGCGGTCAGCAGCAAAATGTCTGGCGCGCTGGCAATCACCCCTTCCTGGGACAGCGGACGATAGCGGCTGAAACCTTGCATGGCATTCTTCGCGCCAACCGACGTGATCATCGCATCGGCTGCCGTATCCTGACCGGCGGCCATCGAGGTCATGCCGCCGTGGCTCATCACAAACAGCATTTTTACCGGCAGAGGATCGTGTTTGACGGCAGAAAGCTGGGTGCGATAAGTCGCAATCAGCTTTTCACCTTCAGCCTGACGGTTCAGCGCTTTGGCAATCACATCAATCTTTTTCGGCACGGCATCCACTGACGCCATGCCCGGCACGCGGACGACCTTCACACCGTTTTGTGCCAATTGCTGTAATACCAGCGAAGGCTCGGCCAGTTCACTGCTCAGCACCATCGTCGGGTGCATGGAGAGAATGCCCTCGGTATTAAGCTGACGCATATAACCGACGTCCGGCAGCGCCAGCACGGCTTTGGGGCGCAGACTGGTGCTGTCGCGCGCCACCATTTCATTGCCCGCACCCAGTGCGTAAACAATTTCAGTCACGTCACCGCCGATACTTACCAGCTTTTCTGCGGCGTGGATCAGCGGCGAAGAGAGCAGGGCGACGGTGGCGATCAGCGTTTTCAGTGTGTGTTTCATACCGTGGCGCCTTCGTTGCTCAGTTGTGCCAGCTGTTCGCGCCATTGCGTTTGTTCAGGCGTGCCTTCGGTGCGCTGACCATACAGTTGCGCAATCTGAGTGCCATCTGCGGCGAACAGTTCCAGACTGGTGACGAAGCCATCTTTGGTAGGTTTACGGGTGATCCAGCTCTCTGCAATGGCACTTTCCACCAGATGGAGTGTGAAACGCGTATTGAAAACGTTGATCCATTCGCCGTGTGGCATCACTTTTTCGATCTTGCCGGTGAAGATTTGCACACAGCCTTTGTTGCCGATGAAAATCATGATCTCGTTCTGACTGTCTTTGGCAATGTTCAGTAAACGGGTGAGGGAATCGTTTTCAACCCGCCAGGCCAGATCATCGCCAACCGCGTTGAATGCCTGCTGGCGCGTGACATCATGACGTTTAAGCAACTGGAAAAACTGGTGAACGTCTGTCATCGCACGCCACTCGGCATCAAGAGTGCTGGTGTCTGCAGGTGTCGGTTCCGGTGAAGCGGGTGCGGCTTCGAGTTGCAGCGGCGGGTTAACGTCGCTTTTGTACTGTTCAACCAGCGCATTCCACGCCGCCATGTCCGTTTCATCGGTGGTATAAACTTTATGCACCGCCTCGCCCTGAGCATCAAAGAACTGAATGCTGTGACGATCGCCGCGTGCGGTGGATTCCGTCATGCTGAAAATATGCAACCAGTGTTGCAGGAACAGGCGCAAATCCAGCGCACGCGGATTGAGGATAAGCCCGGCGTGTCCGTTCAGATGCTGATTCTGATAATGGCCCTGTTGTTCGTGAACGGCATATTCGTTGCGGGTGATGGATTTTGTGCCGCCGACGTGTTCCAGCGCGGCGAGCAGCGTGCGGGCATCAACATTCAGTCTTGCTGAGTCGTGGGAAACGCGCAGGGCCGTTAATTCGGCTTCGCTGATACCAAGAATGTTGGCCAGATCGCGTGCGTATTTACCTGGATTAGCGTCTTTTGCCTGTAAATAATCCTGATAGTGAACTGAATGCATGGCTGTCTCCTCGTAGTCTTAAACGTCATCCGCCATTGGGCAGATAAAAATTTGAGCTGTTATGTGAATGATTTGTAAAATATTGTTCCGCATGACCACTATCTCGCTCAAGCATGGTAATGGGAATTAATATCAATTTGATAATCATTATCAAATCATTGCAGAAACACATCAAGAAAATTTTTGTTGGCAGAATGTAATTTTCGGAAAATAGCCCTTTAAATACCGGGGGATAACGCAGTGGTTTTGAAAATATTGAGGTGAACGTCAGGGCGATCTGAAGGCATAAAAAAGGGCAACGTGAACGTTGCCCTGGGCTGTCTTGCGTGGTTTACCGGAAGGGATCAGAACCGGCTGTCGGTGGCATCCGCCAGCATGGACAGCAGCGTTTCTGTATCTTCCCAGCTCAGGCAAGGGTCGGTAATGGATTTTCCGTATACCAGCGGTTTGTCGGGCACGATAGGCTGAGTTCCTTCGACCAGGAAACTTTCCGCCATGATGCCTGCTACCGCTGTAGAACCGCTGCGAATTTGCTCGCAGATATCGGCCGCAACATCCAGCTGGCGCCGGTGCTGTTTCTGACAGTTACCGTGGCTGAAATCAATGACCAGGCGCTGTGGCAGGTCGAATTCGGCAAGATTCAGACAAGCCTGTTTAAGATCTTCAGCATGATAATTCGGTTTTTTACCACCGCGCATAATGACATGGCCGTAAGGATTACCGGCGGTGCGATATATCGTCATCTGACCGTTTTTGTCCGGCGACAGGAACATATGGCTGGTGCGGGAGGAGCGCATAGCATCAATGGCGATGCGGGTGTTGCCGTCTGTACCGTTTTTAAAACCCACCGGACAGGACAGGGCGGACGCCATTTCGCGATGGATCTGGCTCTCAGTGGTACGCGCACCGATAGCGCCCCAGCTGATGAGATCGGCAATATACTGGCCGATCACCATATCCAAAAATTCGGTCGCGGTAGGAATACCCAGCTCATTGATGGCCAGTAAGACTTTGCGCGCCAGCTCGATACCCTCATTAACCCGGCATGAGCCGTTTAACTCCGGATCTGAAATCAGACCTTTCCAGCCCACCACGGTGCGGGGTTTCTCAAAATAAGTTCGCATCACGATTTCAAGGCGATCCTGATATTTCTCACGCAGAACATTCAGCTTTCCGGCGTAATCAATAGCGGCTTCAATATCATGAATTGAGCAGGGCCCGACAACCACCAGCAGACGCGGGTCTTCACCGGTAATAATTTTTTCAATACGTTTACGTGATGCCATCACGTGTTGGGCGACCGACGGAGAGATTGGCAATTTATCTGCCAGTGCCTGAGGCGTAATCAGGCTGTCGATGCGCGTCGTACGCAGCTCATCTGTTTGTGACATGGTGCTCTCTAAAATTTGTTTCTTCGCTGCGGCAGGAATACCGGGAAGTGATGGCGATCACAATAACGTAATAACAGATGAATTCAACCACTGTTGGCGGGTTATGCCACCCACATCAGCAAAAGGCTCAGAACATGCGGCGACTCATGCCGAAGCTGTCCATGATCTTCGCTGCAATCTCCTCAACAGAATAGTTTGTGCTGTTGAGATAGCGGATCTGATTTTTACGGAAAAGTGCTTCCACTTCAGAGACTTCCATGCGGCACTGGCGCAGGGAGGCGTAGCGGCTGTTTTCCACCCGTTCCTGACGTATAGCGGTTAAGCGTTCAGGATCGATGGTCAGCCCGAAAAGCTTATGCATATGAGGTTTCAGTGCCGCAGGCAGCTGAATATTATCCATATCATCGGCGGTAAACGGGTAGTTTGCCGCGCGGATCCCAAACTGGAGTGCCAGATAGAGGCTAGTCGGTGTTTTGCCGCAGCGGGACACGCCCAGCAAAATCACCTGCGCCTGATCCAGATTTCGCAAAGAAATCCCGTCGTCATGCGCCAGGGTGTAATCAATGGCGGCAATACGTGCATCATATTTAGTGATATTGCTGGCGGTCAGGCCGTGCGTGCGGTTGGCAATCGGCGTTGGCTCCACGCCCAGCTCATTTTGCAGCGGCGCCACCAGAGACTGCACAATATCCTGACAAAACCCTTCACTGGCTTTGATGATGTCACGAATGTCCGGTGAAACGATCGAGTAAAACACCAGCGGGCGGTCACCCGTGTTTTCATAAATGGTGTTGATTTGCTCGCACACTTTTTTAGCGCGTTCCTCACTCTCGACGAAAGGGAGCGAATACGTGGTCGCGTTGACCGGAAACTGTGACAACACGGCATGGCCTAATACCTCAGCCGTAATTGCCGTACCGTCGGAAATGTAAAATACACATCTGTCCACACACCGCTCCTGAAATTCTTTCTGTTTACCTCACCCTTTCGGGAACACGCTTAGTAATACCGAGAAATCGCATAAATAAAAAGGCTATTTCACCTGACCTTCAGACTTATGTTCATTGCTGCGAGACAGTGCGCAAAATGACTGTAATAAATGAAATAGGATTTTAATTTTTTCGCGATTCTCCGCAGCTTTTTGATTTGCTTCAGCAGCGCGTCAGCTTCTCTGGTAGCCTGATTTTTGTGACAGGTTTACAGACAATTTCATGCTGATTCATAAGGAATATTGTGATTTTCACCTGAACGGTCCGCCGCCGGGCTGTGGAATTTTCCGAAACAAAAATAGTTTGTTTTGCTGGATCGATTCACCTGTCCTGCTCTTATGGATCATTATGCTAGTCTCGAAATAACAGCGTGATATATGAACCGGTGTTAACAGACACGCTGCCAGATAAAATTAAGTCATTTGTCTTCTGACTGTGCGAATGAATGACGACTCTCTGCTCTCCTACTGAATATTAAGAAAGGATTGTTTCATGGCTCATCTCGATCCCGATTTACGCAATGTTATCTGGTACAACCAACTGGGTATGAACGACGTTGATAAAGTCGGGGGCAAGAACGCATCCCTCGGGGAAATGATCACCAATTTGTCTGAGTTAGGGGTATCTGTCCCTAATGGTTTTGCCACCACTTCTCAGGCTTTCAATGACTTTCTCGACCAAAGCGGCGTGAATCATCGCATCCATGAGTTACTGGATAAAACCGATGTAGATGATATTGCGCAGTTAACGCAGGCGGGGGAAAAAATTCGACAGTGGATAGTGGAAACGCCTTTCCTGCCTGAGTTTGAAGCCTCCCTCCGTGAGGCTTATCAGCAACTTTCTGAAGGTGAGCCTGATGCTTCTTTTGCCGTGCGTTCTTCCGCCACGGCTGAAGATATGCCCGATGCTTCTTTTGCCGGGCAACAGGAAACATTTCTCAACGTTCAGGGTTTCGATGCCGTACTGACTGCAGTGAAGCACGTTTACGCGTCGTTATTTAACGATCGTGCAATCTCGTATCGTGTGCATCAGGGTTACGATCATCGCGGCGTTGCGCTTTCAGCCGGCGTACAACGCATGGTGCGTTCTGATCTCGCGGCCGCAGGGGTGATGTTCACCATAGATACTGAGTCTGGTTTTGATCAGGTGGTCTTTATCACGTCAGCCTTCGGCCTGGGCGAAATGGTGGTTCAGGGCGCGGTAAACCCGGATGAGTTCTACGTGCACAAACCGACGCTGGCGAAAAACAAGCCGGCCATCGTGCGCCGCACCATGGGCTCCAAGAAAATTCGCATGGTGTATGCAGCCAGCCAGGAGCACGGCAAACAAGTTCAGATTGAAGATGTGCCCGCCCAACTCAGCACAACCTTCTCGCTGACGGACGAAGAAATTCAGGCGCTGGCGCGTCAGGCATTGTTAATTGAAAAACATTATGGCCGTCCGATGGATATCGAATGGGCGAAAGACGGACATAACGGCAAGCTGTATATCGTGCAGGCGCGCCCGGAAACTGTACGTTCTAACGGTCAGGTGATGGAGCGTTACCAGCTCAACGGCAGCAGCAACGTGCTGGTGGAAGGCCGGGCCATCGGTCACCGTATCGGCGCGGGCCCGGTGAAAATCATTCATGACATCAGTGAAATGCATCACGTTAAGCCCGGCGATGTACTGGTGACCGACATGACGGATCCTGACTGGGAACCGATCATGAAAAAAGCGTCGGCGATTGTCACCAACCGCGGTGGCCGAACCTGTCATGCGGCGATCATTGCCCGTGAACTGGGGATCCCGGCAGTGGTTGGCTGTGGTGATGCCACTGAAAAACTGAAAGAAAAACAGAAGGTCACGGTGTCCTGTTCCGAGGGCGACACCGGCTATGTGTATCAGGATGAGCTGGACTTCACGATACAAAGTTCTGAGGTAGATGAACTTCCGGCGCTCCCGCTGAAAATTATGATGAATATCGGTAACCCGGATCGCGCATTTGATTTTGCCTGCCTGCCAAATGAAGGTGTCGGTCTGGCGCGGTTAGAATTCATTATCAACCGCATGATAGGGGTGCATCCGAAAGCATTGCTGGAATTTGACCAGCAGACGCCGGAGTTGCAGAACGAAATCAGTAAACTTATTCAGGGATATGACAGCCCGCGTGAGTATTACGTGGCGCGGCTGACCGAAGGGATCGCCACGCTGGGCGCAGCTTTCTGGCCAAAACGCGTGATCGTGCGTTTGTCTGATTTCAAATCGAATGAATACGCTAACCTGGTCGGTGGCGAGAAATACGAACCGCATGAAGAAAACCCGATGCTGGGCTTCCGTGGTGCGGGCCGTTATGTGTCTGACAGCTTCCGCGATTGTTTTGCGCTGGAATGTGAAGCCATGAAACGGGTGCGTAATGACATGGACCTGACCAATGTTGAAGTGATGATCCCGTTTGTTCGCACCGTTGCACAGGCTGAAGCCGTGGTTGCAGAACTGGCCCGTCAGGGATTAACACGTGGTGAGAACGGCCTTAAAGTCATCATGATGTGTGAAATCCCATCGAATGCGCTGTTGGCAGATCAGTTCCTTGAACACTTCGACGGTTTCTCTATTGGCTCAAACGACATGACCCAGCTGACGCTGGGGCTGGATCGCGATTCCGGCGTGGTGTCTGAGCTCTTTGATGAACGTAACGAAGCGGTGAAAGCGCTTTTATCGATGGCGATTAAAGCCGCGAAGAAACAGGGCAAGTACGTAGGCATCTGCGGACAGGGTCCTTCTGATCATCAGGACTTTGCCCAGTGGCTGATGGAAGAGGGTATCGACAGCTTGTCGCTCAATCCGGATACCGTCGTGCAGACCTGGCTGGCGCTGGCAGGCAAGTAAATAAATTCCGAATGTAGGTGAAATAATGAATGCAGGCCATCGTGTAAAAGCGATGGCTTTTTTTATGAACTAAAAATACCGGGGTATGTCAGGTGCGAAAAATAACCTAGGGCAAATTTCGGATAAAAAAAAGCCCGTCACGAAGACAGGCAAAGACTACACACAGCAATTTGGGGTATACATGCTTTAGGGGAAAGCGTGTATATAAATCAGTGGGTTGAAATCCGAACTGTTAATAATACTAGGTTTCTCAAGGTATTTAGTCTGTAAGAATCCTCCTAATAGGTTTTATTATTAGCTGAAAGAGGATAAGACGTTTTTTTAACACAAGAAGAGGTAAAAATATTGGCGGGAATAACAGGCAGTGGCGTTGTCTCATTATTCAGATGGGACAACGCCAGAGCGTTAATGAATGTCTGAAGGTATCACTCGTTTAGCGCTTTTAATGCTTCTTCCGGGTTTGACTCAGGCTCTGGTGCCTCATGCACCCAAAGCGAAATCAGGCGGTATGAAACGGCCAGTACCACCGGGCCGATGAACAGACCAATCATGCCGAAAGCAAACAGGCCACCGATAACGCCTGACAAAATCAGCAACATAGGCAAATCGGCACCCATGCGGATCAGCACCGGGCGCAGCACATTATCCAGTGAACCGACCACACAACTCCAGACCAGCAGCACCGTGCCCCAGGTATTATCACCTGACCAGTAAAGCCAGATGATGGCAGGGATAAGCACCAGCAACGGGCCAATTTGCGCGACGCAGCAGACAAACATCACGACGGTTAATACGGTCGCATAAGGAATGCCGGCAATCGCCAGTCCGATACCCCCGAGAACGGATTGCACAATGGCGGTCACCACCACACCCAGAGCGACCGCGCGGATCGCCTGACCGGCCAGAATGACAGCCGCATCGCCGCGCTCTGCCGCCAGACGCACCGCGAAGTGGCGGATCCCCATCGCGACTTGTTCACCCCGGCTATAGAGCAGGGCGCTGAACAACAACATAAGAGAACAGTGAACAATAAAGCGCCCCAGATGCCCGGCCTGCGTCAGGAACCAGGATGCCGTTTGTCCGACGTAAGGCTGTACTTTGGTCATCAAAACATTGCCGCCGCCATTAATCAGCGCGTGCCAGCCGTAATACAGCTTATGACCCACCAGCGGGATCGCTTTCAGCCACTGAAAATCCGGCATATGCAAGGTCGAGGGATTGCCTGCCAGCGCCACCAGCGGCGCACCATTTTCAATGGCGCTGCTGACCAGTAAAGCAATGGGTAAGACGAAGAGTAAGATCAGCAGCAGGGTCATGACGATGACGGCAAGGAAACGTCGCCCCCACAATATGCGCTGTAATTTGATCATCAGCGGCCAGGTGGCAATCACCACCATTCCCGCCCAGGCAAAGCCTAATATAAAGGGCTGAACTATCCAGATGCTGGCAACAGTCATCAGCGCAATAAAGAGCACCCCAAACATAATTTGTGGTAAGTCATAACGTTTAATTGGGAGATTCATTCATGTTTCTCATAAGGATAAACGAAGAGGCTTCAGCCTTGAGCCTCCAAAATAGCGATACGCCGCGCCGACGGCATCCATCAATAATCATGGAACATTCAGTCAGGTTTGGATAGCGCGCCGCAAATTTAGTTGCAACACGGTGTTGCCAGACCGGCATTTTGCGGAACGTCATGAAACAATTGAAACAAAGTTCAGCCAGACGGAGCGCTTAAAAACGAAGTATGTTAGTTTTTATTCTGGGTAAAGAACAGGGTGGATCTGCCCGGCAGATCCGGCAAGCGCTTAGCGTCTGCCAGGCATACAACAAAGACAGAGTCATAATTCAATGATCCCACAGATTTCTCAGGCGCCGGGTGTCATCCAGCTGGTGCTCGATTTTTTGGAAGCCTTAAAGAGCAACGGTTTTACCGGTGATCTAACCACGACATACGCGGATCGCCTGACGATGGCGACCGACAACAGCGTATATCAGCTGTTACCGGATGCGGTCCTGTTTCCGCTGGCAACCTCAGACGTTGCCCTGATTGCCCGCGTTGCCGGGCAGGAACGTTTTAAAACGCTGGTCTTCACGCCGCGCGGCGGGGGCACTGGCACGAACGGTCAGGCTCTGAACCGCGGCATCGTGGTTGATATGTCCCGTCATATGAACCGCATTCTCGATATCAACACTGAACAGGGGTGGGTCAAGGTTGAGGCTGGTGTTATCAAAGACCAGCTCAATGACTATCTGCGCCCTTTGGGTTATTTCTTCTCACCTGAATTGTCGACCAGTAACCGCGCGACGCTCGGCGGCATGATCAATACCGATGCGTCAGGGCAGGGGTCGCTGGTTTATGGCAAAACCTCGGACCATGTTCTCGGGGTGAGGGCGATTGTGCTCGGTGGGGAGATGCTCGATACCACCGCCATGCCCGCTGCGCTTGCCGACAAACTCGGTGAAGAAGACTCGGTGATTGGCAGAATCTACCGCACGGTATTAGACAGTTGTCGCGATAACCGCGCGCTGGTGATTGAAAAGTTTCCAAAACTTAACCGCTTCCTCACCGGTTACGATTTGCGCCATGTATTAAGCGATGATCTGCAAACCTTCAATCTGACACGGATCCTGACCGGTTCCGAAGGTTCGCTGGCGTTTATTACTGAAGCGCGCCTGAATATCACACCCATCCCCAAAGTGCGTCGGCTGGTCAATATTAAGTACGACTCCTTTAATTCCGCGCTGCGTAATGCGCCGTTTATGGTCGACGCCAGAGCCTTGTCAGTGGAAACCGTCGATTCAAAGGTGCTGAATCTGGCACGTGAGGATATCGTCTGGCATAGCGTCCGTGAGTACATTAAGGACGTTGACGGCAAAGATATGCAGGGGTTGAACATTGTTGAATTCGCCGGTGACGACGCCGATCTGATTGAAGATCAGGTGAGTGCATTATGCGAACGTCTTGACGGGCTCATGAGCGACAAGGAAGGCGGGGTGATTGGCTATCAGATTTGCGCCGATCTCGCCGGAATCGAACGCATTTACAATATGCGTAAGAAAGCGGTTGGGCTGCTCGGAAATGCCAAGGGGCAGGCAAAACCGCTGCCGTTTGCAGAGGACACCTGCGTGCCTCCGCAGCATCTGGCGGATTACATCGTGGAGTTTCGCGCACTCCTCGACAGCCATAATCTGAGCTACGGCATGTTCGGGCACGTTGATGCGGGTGTACTGCATGTGCGTCCGGCACTCGACATGTGTGACCCGCAGCAGGAGATGTTGCTGAAACAGATTTCTGACGAGGTGGTGGCGCTGACGGCCAAGTACGGCGGTTTGCTGTGGGGTGAACACGGCAAAGGTTTTCGCGCCGAATACAGTCCTGCATTTTTCGGCGAAACGTTGTTCCATGAATTACGACGGATAAAAACCGCCTTCGACCCTGATAACCGCCTGAACCCCGGCAAAATCTGTGCGCCGCTTGACTGCGATGAGCCGATGATGAAAGTGGATGCCGCCAAACGGGGCACCCTGGACCGGCGTATTCCGCTCGAGGTGCGTCAGTCATTCCGTGGCGCGATGGAATGTAATGGCAACGGTCTGTGTTTTAACTTTGATGTGAAAAGCCCGATGTGCCCGTCAATGAAGATAACCGGCAGTCGTATTCATTCGCCTAAGGGCCGTGCAGGTCTGGTGCGCGAGTGGCTGAGATTGCTGTCAGAGCAGGGCGTTGATCCGCTGGTGCTGGAAAATGCCCTGCCGGAAAAAGGCCTGAGTTTCCGCACTCTGATCGATCGCACGCGTAATACCTGGCATGCCAATAAAGGCGAATATGATTTCTCACATGAAGTTAAAGAGGCCATGTCAGGCTGTCTTGCCTGTAAAGCCTGTTCAACGCAATGTCCGATCAAAATAGATGTTCCCGGGTTCCGTTCGCGTTTCCTCCAGCTTTATCACACGCGCTATCTGCGCCCAACCAGCGACCATGTGGTCGCGAGCGTGGAAAGTTATGCTCCGCTGATGGCGCGGGCGCCAAAGTTGTTTAACTTCTTCCTTAAACAACCCTGGGTGCGGGAGATGAGCCGCAAAAGCATCGGCATGGTGGATCTGCCGCTGCTGTCTTCACCGACGCTACGTGAGCAATTGCTGGGGCACCGTGCCATTACGATGACGCTCGAACAGCTGGAAAAAATATCACCGGCTCAGCGAGGGGAATATGTTTTGGTCGTTCAGGATCCGTTCACCAGCTTCTACGATGCGCAGGTGGTGGCCGATTTCGTTCGTTTAATCGAAAAACTCGGCCTGAAGCCGGTGCTGTTGCCGTTCTCCCCGAACGGAAAGGCGCAGCATATAAAAGGTTTCCTGCAACGTTTTGCCAAAACGGCGAAGAAAACGTCGTTGTTCCTCAACCGCGTATCGCAATTGGGAATGCCGATGGTCGGCGTCGATCCTGCGTTGGTATTGTGTTATCGCGATGAATATAAAGAAATTCTCGGTGACACCCGCGGGTCTTTCCAGGTTCAGCTGGTGCACGAATGGCTGGATACCTGGCTGGCAGAACGTCCGGCGCAGCAGCAAAGCGGCGAATCGTGGTATCTCTTTGGACACTGCACCGAAAGCACGGCGCTGCCGACCAGTGGAAAACAGTGGAGCGATATTTTTGCCCGTTACGGCGCGAAGCTGGAAAATGTCAGCGTCGGATGCTGCGGAATGGCAGGCACCTACGGTCATGAAGCTAAAAATCTAAAAAACTCACTCGGAATTTATGAGCTGTCATGGCATACCTCGCTGCAGCGCTTACCGCGTCAGCGCTGTCTGGCGACGGGTTACTCATGCCGCAGCCAGGTCAAACGTATTGAGGGTAATGGGGTTCGCCATCCGCTACAGGCTCTGCTGGAAATCATTCCCTGAGGATAAGGAAGCACAATGTCATTCTGGAAAAGAACCACCACGCTTGAAGCGCTCAATGAGCGCAGTCAGGGATGCATGGTAGGGCATGTAGGGATAGTGTTTACCCGGCTGGGTGATGATTTTCTTGAAGCCACCATGCCGGTAGATGCCCGTACCACCCAACCTTTCGGTTTATTACACGGCGGCGCATCCGTGGTGCTGGCAGAAACCATGGGATCGATGGCCGGTTACCTGTGCAGTGAAGGTCAACAGACGGTGGTCGGCGTGGAGATTAACGCCAGCCATATGAAGTCGGCCAGAGAAGGCCATGTTCGCGGGGTGTGTCGTGCATTACGCACGGGGCGTCGCAGTCAGGTCTGGCAGATTGAGATTTTCGATCAGCAAGGTGAATTATGCTGTGTTTCCAGGCTAACGACGATGGTCATCGACAGATAACTAAAGTGAATGAGCGGGACTTATAGCGCTGGAAGGGGCGGACATACTGAAAAGTTGTCCGCCTTTTTTATTCAGAAGTCTTTCTGCGCTAACGTGTTGAAAATATATCAAAGATGATAAGGAACACGTTTTGCGAAGTCGGTCTGGAAGGCCGTCGCTTTTTCCCAGATGCCCAACATGGCATAATACTGGCAAATGAGTTTGAGCGTGTGCCGCGCAAAATGGTAGCTCTGAACACGGAAGAGTTCACATCGAACGACGCTGTTTATTTCCAGTATCAGGCGGTTATGCAGTTTGCATAACGCGTGCAGGTAACTGTGATCATCCCCGTTTTGCAGGCATAAATTGGCCATGTCCAGGCAAATGCTATTAAAGCGTTTCAGCTGGCACAGATGTGCCTCAGGGCGTCGTAAGGCTGCATCAGCCATATAGAAATCCACGGTGGCATCGCGGACAGTCGATTTGTATTCGTCAATCTTGCCTTGCAACCACGCATTTACCGATTGAGCCATTCTCAGTATTCCGGGTTATCTGAATGATAATCATTATCAAAGAATAAACATCATATTGGCAAAAAATCAGCGGATCAACGTTTTCATCGGATTTTTTCGTTTTGTCATCTGCCAAAGCATAGACAAAAAGAGCCTTATTATTGCGTTTAGGGTGAATTCATAAATAGGCATTTCCGATGAATGTTTTATAATAGACATAATGAAAGCTATTAAACCATGCGATTTGTAAGGTTAATTTTGAGTTTTTTAACAAAAAATTGACAACTTATTCAATCAGTTGATGGTTGCGGTGTTCAAGACCCGCTGGCAACCGGACCCAAAGCCGATGCACATTGAGCGACGTTCCTCGTGGGTCATCGCTATACCCTCTTAAAACAAGAGGTTGAAGTGATAATTGTAATCACTAGAATAGAGACAATAGGTCTTGTCTATGACCATAAAACTATGAGGTAAGACAGATGCAAACTGAAACTGTCGGCTCGTTCTCTTTAGACGACAACGTATGGCAAGGCGTGATCCTGACCGATTCTGCGGCGAAACAGGTTAAGACCCTGATGACCCAGGATCCTGAAGTGAAAGGCCTCCAGCTCTCGGTAAAACAATCGGGCTGTGCCGGCTTTGGCTACGTTCTGGATTTAACCAAACAACCGGCCAGCGATGACCTGGTGTTTGAGCATGACGGCGCTTTGCTGTTTGTTCCGCTGAAGGCGATGCCTTTCATCGACGGAACCGAGGTGGATTTCGTCCGTGAAGGGCTGAATCAGATATTTAAATTCAATAATCCTAAAGCGCAACACGCCTGTGGTTGTGGCGAAAGTTTCGGCCTGTAAGACCGAATCTTTTGATTTTTAAGATTATTGTAAACAAAGCGATGTAACCAACATGTCACGAAGCAACGTAGAAATTCCAGACGATGTGCAGTCTTGGGTCGGCGAGGGAGTGAATTACAAGGAAGGGTTTTTCACCCAGCTGGCAACCGATGAATTAGCATCAGGCATCAACGAAGATGTGGTTCGCGCGATTTCCGCGAAGCGCAACGAACCTGAGTGGATGCTGGAGTTCCGTCTGCAGGCTTATCATGCTTGGCTGAAAATGGAAGAGCCGCACTGGTTGAAAGCGTATTACACGCCTCTCGATTATCAGGATTACAGCTATTATTCTGCGCCATCCTGTGGCAGCTGCGATGATACCTGTGGTTCTCAGCCTGGTGCCACACAGCAGCCTCCGGCAGACTCGCACAGTATTCCTGCGCTTGAAGGTAAAAACTACCTGACCAGCGAAGTTGAAAAAGCCTTTGAACAGTTGGGCGTCCCGGTACGTGAAGGGAGAGAAGTGGCGGTCGATGCAATTTTTGACTCCGTTTCTGTCTCCACAACGTACCGTGAAAAACTGGCGGAATCTGGCGTCATTTTCTGTTCTTTCGGTGAAGCCATTCACGAATATCCAGATCTGGTTCGCAAATATCTCGGCACCGTGGTGCCTGCGCAGGACAACTTCTTCGCCGCACTCAATGCCGCTGTCGCCTCTGACGGCACGTTCGTTTACGTGCCGAAGGGCGTGCGCTGCCCGATGGAGCTGTCGACCTATTTCCGTATCAATGCCGCGAAAACGGGTCAGTTTGAACGAACTATTCTGATTGCCGATGAAGGCAGCTATGTCAGTTACATCGAAGGCTGCTCCGCGCCGGTGCGTGACACTTACCAGCTGCATGCGGCTGTTGTAGAAGTCATTCTGCATAAAGATGCAGAAGTGAAATATTCCACCGTGCAGAACTGGTTCTCCGGCAGTAAAGACAGCAGCGGCGGGATCCTCAACTTTGTGACCAAGCGCGCATTGTGCGAAGGCGCAGGGTCGAAGATGTCCTGGACGCAGTCTGAAACCGGCTCGGCGATCACCTGGAAATACCCAAGCGTTATCCTTAAAGGGGATAACTCGATCGGTGAGTTCTTCTCCGTGGCGTTGACCAGTGGCAAACAGCAAGCTGACACCGGCACCAAGATGATCCACATTGGTAAAAACACCAAATCCACGATCATCTCGAAAGGTATCTCCGCAGGCCATAGCCAGAATAGCTATCGCGGTCTGGTGAAGATCCTGCCGGGCGCGGAAAATGCCCGTAACTTTACGCAGTGCGATTCCATGTTGATTGGTCCGGACAGCGCAGCGCATACCTTCCCGTATGTTGAAGTGCGTAATAACACTGCTCAGCTGGAACATGAAGCAACAACGTCGAAAATTGGCGATGACCAGCTGTTTTACTGTCTGCAACGTGGTATCAGCGAAGACGATGCTATTTCCATGATTGTTAACGGTTTCTGTAAAGATGTCTTTTCCGAGCTGCCGCTGGAGTTTGCTGTCGAAGCACAGAAACTGCTGGCGATAAGCCTTGAACACAGCGTCGGTTAAAAACCCGACGTCTTTTCTGCCGTCGCAGCGTGGTGTGACGTCGCGGCGGACAGGTTTGAGTTCAGCACAGTCAAAGCATAATCAGAATTATGAGCGCGCAGGCGCAAACTCAAGGATACGTATGTTAAGCATCAAGAATTTGAAGGTCCGTGTCGAAGAAAAGGAAATTCTCAAGGGACTCGATCTGGAGATCAAACCGGGAGAAGTACACGCCATCATGGGCCCGAACGGCTCAGGTAAAAGTACGCTCTCCGCGACACTGGCTGGCCGGGAAGATTACGAAGTTACCGACGGTTCCGTAATGTTCAACGGTAAAGATTTACTGGATCTTGCTCCGGAAGACCGTGCTGGTGAAGGCGTTTTCATGGCCTTCCAGTACCCGGTAGAAATCCCGGGCGTGACCAACCATTTCTTCCTGCAAACCGCAGTGAATGCGGTGCGTAAATACCGCGGTCAGGAAGCCATGGACCGTTTTGACTTCGCGGATTTCATCGAAGAAAAAATCGCGATGCTGAAGATGCCTGCCGATCTGCTGACCCGTTCAGTGAACGTCGGTTTCTCCGGCGGTGAGAAAAAGCGTAATGACATTCTGCAAATGGCGGCGCTTGAGCCAAATCTTTGCATTCTCGATGAAACCGACTCCGGTCTGGACATCGATGCGCTGAAAATCGTTTCTGACGGTGTTAATTCTCTGCGTGACGGTAAACGTTCGTTCGTTATAGTCACTCACTACCAACGCATCCTCGACTACATCAAGCCTGATTACGTGCACGTTTTGTATCAGGGTCGTATTGTAAAATCTGGCGATTTCAGCCTGGTTAAACAGTTAGAGGAGCAGGGTTATGGCTGGCTTACCGACGAAGAGTAATGCACCTGCAGCGGGCAGTTCACATGCCATGCAGCAGCTTTACCGTCTTTTTGAAAGCCGCGGTGGCGAGCAATCTGTTCACGCCCACACGCACTGGCAACAGGTGCTGCGCCTCGGTTTCCCACACGCCAAACTGGAAGACTGGAAATATACGCCGGTTTCCTCTCTGCTGGGCAATCAGTTCTTTGCCCCTCAGCAGCAGGCCGTAACGGCTGAGACAGTGAAGTCTTTAGCATTGCCGCTCGATTCATATCGTCTGGTTTTCGTCGATGGTCGTTTCGATGCAAACCTGAGTGATGCTGAAACCGGTGCATTTGAGATTCAGAAACTGAATGCGGCGGCGCAGCAAACGCTGCCTGACCCGGTTCAGTCTGAAGTCTTTTTGCACCTGACTGAAAGTCTGGCGCAGGATCCTATCGCTGTACGCCTTCCTGCCGGTAAACAGGCAGACAAACCGCTGTATCTTTTACATATCAGCAGTGGTCGCGACCAGTCGCGTGAAATGAATACGGTGCATCATCGCTATCATTTAGACATTGAAAGCGGTGCAAATGCAGAAGTGATTGAACATTACCTGAGTCTCAACGATCACGGGCACTTTACCGGCGCACGTATGACGGTAAATGTGGGCGATAATGCGGACTTTGCGCATTACAAATTGGCGTTCGAAAGCCAGGCCAGCTTCCACTTCTCGCACAATGATTTGGTGGTCGGGCGTGATGCACGAGTTTCCAGCCACAGTTTCCTGCTGGGCGCGGGTCTGACCCGTAATAACACCAGTGCGCAGCTGAACGGTGAAAATACCCATCTCAACATTAACAGCCTGGTTCTGCCGGTTGACAGTGAGATTGCGGATACCCGTACCTATCTTGAGCACAACAAAGGTTATTGCAACAGCAACCAGTTGCACAAAGTGATCGTGAACGATCGCGCAAAAGCGATTTTCAACGGCATGATTAAAGTGGCGAAGCACGCACTGAAAACTGACGGGAAAATGACCAACAACAACTTGTTGCTGGGTAAACATACCGAAGTTGACACCAAGCCACAGCTCGAAATCTATGCCGATGATGTCAAGTGCAGCCACGGTGCGACCGTCGGTCGTATTGATGACGAACAGCTTTTCTATCTGCGCACCCGTGGTATCAGCGGTGATGATGCTCAGCAAATGATCATTTTTGCTTTTGCTGCTGAACTGACGGAAGCCATCGAGAATGAGACCCTGCGTGACGTCGTGATTGCCCGTATTGCGGGTCGACTCAATCGAGGTAAGTAATGACTTTTCCACTGGAAAGAGTTCGAAGCGATTTCCCTGTATTGAGCCGCGAAGTTAACGGCCAGCCGCTGGCCTATCTTGACAGTGCTGCCAGCGCACAGAAACCGCATCAGGTTATTCAACGCGAAATGTCTTTTTTCGAGCAAGGTTATGCTGCGGTTCACCGCGGCATTCATACCATGAGCGCAGAAGCGACTGAGCAGATGGAAAACGTCCGCACTCAGGCCGCACATTTCATGAATGCTGCATCGGCGGAAGAAATTGTCTTCGTCAAAGGTTCCACGGAAGCTATTAACCTGGTGGCCAATACCTGGGGGCGTGAATTTTTACACCCTGGTGACCGCATTATCCTGACCGAGATGGAGCATCACGCCAATATCGTTCCCTGGCAGATGCTGGCTAAAGAACGTGATTTGCACATCGACGTCTGGCATCTGACGCCGGAAGGTGAGCTGGATTTATCTCAGCTTGAAGGGCTTATCACACCGCGCACTAAACTGCTGACGTTGGCGCATGTTTCCAATGTGCTTGGCACTGTTAACCCGCTCGAAACCATCATCCCGCAGGCGAAAGCGGCCGGGCTGACTGTGCTGGTTGATGGTGCACAGGCTGTCATGCACTACGCGGTCGACGTTCAGGCGCTGGGCTGTGATTTTTATGTCTGGTCTGGTCATAAGCTCTACGGGCCGACCGGCATCGGTATTCTGTATGGGCGTAAAGCACTGCTGGATCAGATGCCACCCTGGGAAGGTGGCGGTTCGATGATCAAGCATGTCAGCCTGAGTGAAGGTACGACCTTCGCGGCCGCACCGTGGCGCTTTGAAGCCGGCACGCCAAATACCGGTGGTATTATGGGGCTGGGCGCGGCGATGGACTATGTGACTGAACTGGGGCTGGAGAATATCCATGCTTACGAGCAGGAACTGATGACCTACGCACTTGAGCAGATGGCGACAGTGCCTGATATTCAGATTTACGGTCCGGCACACCGTTCAGGCGTGATAGCGTTTAACCTCGGTAAACATCATGCTTACGATGTGGGCAGTTTCCTTGATCAATACGGTATTGCCATCCGCACGGGGCATCACTGCGCGATGCCATTAATGTCTTTCTACGGTGTTCCGGCTATGTGCCGTGCGTCGCTTGCGATGTACAATACCCGTGATGAAGTCGACCGTCTGGTCGCAGGACTGCAACGTATTCACCGGTTGTTGGGCTAAGCCTGACAACCTCGATCAGGATGTTGTTATGGCTTTGCCAGATAAAAGTAAGTTAGTGAGAAATTTTTCCCGGTGCCCGAACTGGGAAGAGAAATATCTGTACGTGATTGAACTCGGCGGGCAGTTACCTGCTTTGCCGGAGGAACATCGTCAGGACAAAAATCTGATATCAGGCTGTCAGAGCCAGGTGTGGATCGTGATGCGCACGGATGAAACCGGCGCGCTCACCTTTGAAGGCGACAGCGATGCGGCTATCGTGAAAGGATTAGTGGCGATTGTGTTCAGTCTGTACCAGGGGCTGACGCCGCGCGATGTTGTTGAACTGGATGTCCGTCCGTTCTTCGCAGAGCTGGAACTTAGCCAGCATCTCACGCCTTCACGCTCGCAGGGGCTGGAAGCGATGATCCGTTCTATTCGTGCTAACGCAGCAACGCTGGCTTAAGCGCTGATTGCTCACTTTGCTCATTAGGAATCGTCTGCTAATGAGCAAAGCCATTTCTGAATATCCCCGCGTTTTATTCTGTTTTACTCCTGACTTTTCATTCGTTTAAAAAACCGTTTCACTGTGTTTTCAACCGGTCATGCCATTAGGTAACTTTCTGATTTTCTGCAGTTTGATTGCCTTGAAGTTCTGCGCTGCTAGTATTAACTGACAAGATAATTGTCTGGCCTCAGATCCTCTGAGTGCAGGCCGAAAAAGGACTGAGTATGAGACGCGCATTACCCCTTTTGGCGATGTTAGTTGGCACAATGATGGCAACGCACTCCCTGACCGCAAGTGCAGCGGAATACCCTCTGCCGCCGGATAATAGCCGCCTGGTAGGCGAAAACACGACTTATGTGGTACCTAATGACGGTCAGCCGCTGGAAGCCGTAGCGGCTAAATATCAAATTGGTCTGATTGCTATGCTTGAAGCGAACCCGGGTACGGACCCTTATTTGCCAAAAGCCGGTAGCGTGCTGACCATCCCTTCGCAAATGCTTTTACCAGATACCAAACGTGAGGGTATCGTTGTCAACCTCGCGGAACTTCGCCTCTATTATTATCCAAAAGGTGAAGACAAAGTGATCGTCTATCCGATTGGTATCGGCCAGTTAGGGCGAAATACCCCGGAGATGGTGACGTCAGTCAGCCAAAAAATCCCCAACCCGACATGGACTCCGACCGCCAATATTCGTAAAGCTTACCTGAAAGATGGCATTAAACTGCCTGGAATGGTGCCCGCAGGGCCGGAGAATCCAATGGGGCTATTTGCGATGCGTCTGTCAGCCGGGACCGGACAGTATTTAATCCACGGCACCAACGCCAACTTTGGTATTGGAATGCGAGTGAGCTCAGGATGTATCCGTTTGCGTCCTGATGATATCGAAGCGTTGTTTAATACAGTGCCGAAGGGCACGCGTGTGCAGATTATCAATCAGCCAATCAAATATGATATTGAGCCAGACGGTAAACGCTATATCGAGGTACATCAGCCACTGTCTCATACTGAAAAAGATGATCCGCAAACTAAGCCGATAGCCTTGACGGCAGCGATGAAAAAATTCATTAAGCATGACGACACCAATGCTGCGATGGTGAAAGAAGCGATTACACGTCGTTCCGGTATGCCTGTGGTAGTGAATGTGGGGGATAAAGCCACCGGTACGGCGCCCGCTGCCAGCGAACCACAGACGGCTGCAACGTCACAACCAGATGTCAGTACCGCAAGGACGCAGTAAGCGCCGCAAAACCACTGCTGAAGCGATTTTTTCCTGAGGAGCCACTACGGCTCCTTTTTTGTTCCTGGCGCTCAGGGGCGCAGCGAGAGAGGTATTTAGAAACGTATTGTTAAGTCAGATGCGTTAGCTGGAAACAAAATGGAATGTCGCGAGATGGGAGGAGTACGAAGAGGGGAAAGAAGGTGAGGAAAAACAGATAAAAAAATGGCGCACTGAGTGCGCCATTGAACTAGAGAAGTAAATATTACTTCTTGTAAGCGTGAGCTTGGTTGTCAAGACGTTGGTTAGCACGTGCTGCGTCGTCTTTAGCTGCCTGAACGTCAGAACGCATTGCGTTCACGTCGTTGCTCAGTTGGTCAACTTTAGAGTTCAGAGTAGAAACGTCTGAAGACAGTTGATCGATTTTAGCGTTGCTTGAACAACCAGCCAGCATAGTTGAAGCAAGGATTACAGCGCCCAGTACCAGTTTAGTGCGATTCATTATAAAACCCTCTAGATTAAGTTAATCTCCATGTAGCGTTACAAGTATTACACAAACTATTTTCTAATGAGAATAATTTTTTGTAGGTAAACGCTATATTTTGATCGTTCGCTCAAAGAAGCATCTTTTTTTACGAAAAAGTTAAAAATTGCTTCGAAAACAGCTGTTTTCCATGGGACTTATCCCAATTTCAGTACGTCTGCCTTCAGCCATTTTTAAGAAAAAATGCTTCCCGAAGAAATAAACGCCACGGGATGCGGCGTTTATTCATGCTCTGGGTCACGTTTTTATTTAAACAACGTGCACCGAAGAAGTATTGGTTGTGCCGCTTTGAACCAGCGCGCCAGAAACCATCACTACGATATCACCTTTCTGAGCTAAACCGCTTTCAATCGCCGCTTCTTTACCAATGCGGTAGAAATCATCAGTAGAGGCAATTTCTTTCACCAGCTGAGTCACTACGCCTTTGGTCAGGATTAACTGACGGGCAGTGATTTCATTCGTGGTCAGCGCCAGGATAGTCGCGTGCGGGAAGTATTTACGCACAGCTTTAGCAGATTTACCACCGCTGGTTGCAACAACGATCAATGGAGCATCCAGTTTTTCAGCAGTTTCTACTGCGCCACGGCAAACGGCTTCAGTAATACGCAGTTTGCGATTGTCGTTCTGACCATCAATGCGGCTTTGCATAACGCGGTCAGTACGGGCACAAATGGTCGCCATGATTGTCACGGCTTCCAGCGGATATTTACCTTTAGCACTTTCACCGGACAGCATCACAGCGTCAGTACCGTCGATGATGGCGTTAGCCACGTCGCCTGCTTCAGCGCGAGTAGGGCGTGGGTTTTTGATCATGGAATCGAGCATTTGCGTAGCGGTGATAACCACTTTGCGCGCGCGGTTACATTTTTCGATCATCATCTTCTGCGCGAAGATAACTTCTTCAACCGGGATCTCAACACCCAGGTCACCACGTGCAACCATGATGCCGTCTGATGCTTCGAGGATTTCGTCGAAGTTGTTCAGGCCTTCCTGGTTTTCAATTTTGGAGATGATCTGGATATGCCCACCACCGTGATTTTTCAGGTGCTCGCGAATTTCCAGAACGTCAGAACGTTTACGGATGAAAGAAGCAGCAACAAAGTCAACGCCTTGTTCACAACCGAAGATCAGGTCGCGCTTGTCTTTTTCAGCCAGCGCAGGCAGAGCGATAGAAACGCCTGGCAGGTTAACGCCTTTGTTTTCGCCCAGGTCACCGTTGTTCAGAACTTTACAGGTAACTTCGGTTTCGGTGACGTTAGTCACTTCCATGCCGATCAGGCCATCGTCCACCAGAATGGTGTTGCCAATTTTCAGGTCGGCGGCGAAACCTGCGTAGGTCACAGCAACGCGTTCGGTGTTACCGATTACGCTCTGGTCGGTAGTGAAGGTGTAAGTCTGACCCGCAACCAGTGCAGCATCTTTGCCGCCTTCCAGTTTCATGGTGCGGATTTCAGGACCTTTGGTGTCCAGCAGGATAGCTGCTTTGTGGCCGGTAGAGGCCATCACGTTGCGGATGTTTTTAATGCGTTGACCGTGCTCTTCGTAATCACCGTGAGAGAAGTTCAGACGCATTACGTTCATGCCTGCATCAAGCAGTTTGGTCAGCATTTCTTCGGATTCAGTTTTCGGTCCGATGGTACAAACAATTTTGGTCTTTTTCATGACGATTTTATCTACAAGTTGTGATGGATTGGAAAAGTGTTTGCCTGACAGCAGGGCTGCCCGCGCGGAATTGAAGTCTTGCCTGGTTGAATCAAATCATTACTAAGCGTAGAAGACTGTGAAAGGAATGGTGTAGTTAGTTCAGCCAAAGCATAGCGATTAGTGCGATTTAAGATCGCTACGGGAGTGGTCACGCTTTTATAAGTGCGATATCGACAGATCAAGGGGCTGAAACCATTCAATCGAAGAGACGATGCGTATTATAGAGGGGAACGAGGCGGGAAACCAAATAAAAAACGTGATAAAGCGCAAGCTTAGGGCAGATGACAGAGTGTTGTTGCGCAAATACCCAAAGTGGGCAGAGCGGAAACCACAGGGTATAACAGATTCGTTACGGGACCGGCGAAAATGCCACAACTTCGAAATAAACCGGTTAAAGTCAAGACGAACATATGGGTGGGGTCGGGAAATTCTGAAAACAGATAATCATCAGAGGAGGTGCTGGTGTGTATAGAGGAAGCGGCTGGATTCAAAGCAGGGAGTGAAATCGGGGAAAGTCATACAAGGAGTAACTGGCATTGCTTTGGTGCGTCCGAGTGGACTCGAACCACCGACCCCCACCATGTCAAGGTGGTGCTCTAACCAACTGAGCTACGGACGCACATCATGCAACGGTACTGCTTCGAAATTGGTGCGTCCGAGTGGACTCGAACCACCGACCCCCACCATGTCAAGGTGGTGCTCTAACCAACTGAGCTACGGACGCATCGTTTTCTTTCTTGTCAGCCAGTGCTGGCGACGGGGACGAATATTAACGACGTCTCTGAATACTGGCAAGGGAAAAAAGACATTTTTCTTTCATAATGTGCACGACTGACGAGCTTATGCGCATTGCGTTGTTTTTTTAGGCATAACGGCCTTCGCTCAGGGGCAAAAGCCACGCGCAGATGAATCATTTTTAGCGCGTGGCCAGTGATTGCGTAAGTGAAAGAAGGTTAACGGCCTGCTTTTTGCAAAATCGTGAACGACGTTTGTTTTTGCAACCAGCGCATGCGTACCGTCATCATCACGGCGGCGAACGTCAGTCCGAGAATAAATCCGCACCAGAATCCACTCGGTCCCATTCGCGGCACCAGCAAATCGGTCAGTCCGAGGGTATATCCTACCGGAAGACCCAGAACCCAATACGCAACAAACGTAATATAGAAGATGGAACGCGTATCTTTATAGCCGCGCAAAATGCCGCTGCCGATCACCTGGATCGCATCTGAAATCTGAAACAGCGCAGCAAAGATCAGAAGATGTGACGCGAGGGTAACCACTTCCGGGCTGTCGTTATACAGCGCCGCGATGTGCTCACGGAACAGAATCGCCGTCATCCCGGTACAACAGGCCATGACGATACCGGTAACAATACTGGTGTAAGCGGCGACTTTTGCCCCTTCAACGGAAGATTCGCCAAGCCGTGAACCGACGCGGATCGTCGCAGCCACACCCAAGGACAGCGGGACGACAAACATCAGTGAACCGACGTTAAGCGCAATCTGGTGGCTGGCAACGGCCACAATTCCCAGCGGAGAAACCAGCAGGGCAACGATGGCAAACAGCGTCACTTCGAAAAATAATGCCAGCGCGATCGGCAAACCCAGCTGGATCAACCGGCGTAGCGTCGGCCAGTCAGGTTTAGCAAAGCGTGAGGGCGGGGCAATATCTTTCAGTGCGCGATTATGTCGCACGTAAAAGCGCATCATGAAAAACATCACCCAATATACGGCACCCGTTGCCACGCCGCAGCCGACCCCGCCAAGGGCCGGAGCACCGAATTTCCCGTAGATGAAAATATAGTTAACCGGAATATTCACCAGTAGGCCAATAAAGCCAAACACCATGCCCGGCTTGGTTTTAGACAATCCTTCACACTGGTCGCGCAGCACCTGGAAAAACAAATAGCCTGGCGCGCCCCACATAATGGCGTGCAGATAGCCGATGGCTTTTCGTTGAAGCTCAGGGTCAATGTTATGCATCAGACCAATGATCTGATCGCAGTGATAAAGTACGGCGATGATCAGCACTGAAACACCGGAGGCCAGCCAGAAACCTTGCTGCACCTGATGTCCGATTTTATCCCGTCGTCCCGCGCCGTTGAGATGCGCAATGGTCGGTGTGAGCGAAAGCAATAAACCGTGACCGAATAGGATGGCCGGTAACCAGATGGAGGTCCCGACGGCGACGGCAGCCATATCCGTCGCGCTGACTGAACCGGCCATTATTGTATCCACCACACCCATGGATGTCTGGGCTATTTGCGCAAGGATGACCGGGATGGCAAGTGCTAATAACACCCGCGCTTCTGCGAGGTACTTCTGCACAGATACACCTTTATTGTTGATTATTTTGAATAAAAAAACGCCATTTAAGGCGACATTGACGTGTAGAGAATAGCCAGAAGATTGTACCTTTTCAGTATTTTTAAGCAAACGATGCGGTTAATGGTTGGTTAAATAATGAGATCCCCGGAACCGGTGCTATTTGTGCCGCAGAGATTTGGCTTTCAATTAAATCTGCGGCAAACTGGCGGCAGCGTTGTCTTAATACAACAGATTTCAGAATTGAGGAAAGGGCTATGTTTACCGGAATTGTTCAGGGTACCGGAACGGTTGTATCGATTGATGAAAAACCGAATTTCCGTACCCATGTTGTACGCATGCCAGAGGATATGCTGGATAATCTTCAGCTCGGCGCTTCGGTATCGCACAACGGCTGTTGCCTGACGGTCACGGAGGTACAGGGTGATCTGGTCAGTTTTGATTTGATGAAAGAGACTCTGCGGCTGACCAATCTTGGTGATTTACAGGTTGGCGATCTGGTCAATCTGGAGCGTGCTGCACGATTTAATGATGAAATCGGTGGCCATTTAATGTCAGGGCATATTATTTGTACTGCCGAAGTCGCAAAAATTCTCACCTCAGAAAATAACCGTCAAATCTGGTTCCGCATGCCGCATGAAGATTTGATGAAATATGTATTACATAAAGGTTATATCGGCATTGATGGTATTAGTCTGACCATTGGCGAAGTCACCCGCACTCGTTTTTGCGTGCATTTAATTCCTGAAACGTTGCAGCGCACAACATTAGGCGCCAGACGCCTTGGCGACAAAATTAATATTGAAATCGATCCGCAAACTCAGGCGATCGTCGATACGGTTGAACGTGTATTAGCCAGCCGCGAAGCGGCTATTGCGACGGCACAGGCGATGATTGAGAAAGCGGAATAATTGCATCGCACTTTCAGAAGTGAATAAAAAAATCCGGGCGCTTATGCCCGGATTTTTTATGTGTTGCGCTGCCATTAATTAACGCGGAACGCGCAGTCCACCGTCAACCCCTTCAGGGCTGAAGACCACTTGCCAAAGCTGAAGATCGCGCGCGCGGAAAGCCCCTGCGCAGGCGTTGAGGTAATACGTGAACATCCTGTGAAAGCGATCGCCGTAGCGCTCTGCCAATTCCGGCCAGTGAATCTGGAAACGTTCATGCCACGCCATTAACGTTCTGTCGTAATCTGCACCGATATTGTGCCAGTCTTCCATCACGAACAGGGATTCACTGGTGTGCGCAATCTGTTGAATCGATGGCAGACAACCGTTCGGGAAGATATATTTGTCGATCCACGGATCCACGCTCAGGTCGGTTTTATTTGAGCCGATGGTATGCAGCAGGAATATGCCGTCAGGCTTGATGTTGCGCTTCACGACATTGAAATAGGTCTGATAATTCTTCGGCCCAACATGCTCAAACATCCCAACCGACACAATGCGGTCAAACTGATCGTTCAGGTCGCGGTAATCCTTCAACAGAATCGTGACATCCAGCCCCTCACAACGTGCCTGTGCGAGCTTTTGCTGCTCAGCGGAAATGGTCACACCCACCACGCTGACCCCATAATGGCGCGCTGCATATTCAGATAATCCGCCCCAGCCGCAACCAATATCGAGCAAACGCAGCCCCGGTTTTAATTGCAGTTTGTCGCAGATCATTTTGAGTTTCGCTTCCTGCGCCTGCTCCAGGGTGGTGGCTTCTTTCCAGTAGCCGCAGGAATATTGCATATAGGGATCGAGCATGAGAGTGAATAAATCATTGCCCAGATCGTAATGCTCTTTACCGACAATCCACGCGCGTTTACGGGATTGCAAATTGGTGAGACGTGCTGCTGCGATGCGTAATGTGTCTTTAAAATGGTGGGGAAGTTTATCTTCTAAACCGGCTCGCAAAACGCGCTGGAAAAAGATATCCAGACGTTCACACTCCCACCAGCCATCCATATAACTTTCACCCAAACCCAGAGAACCTTCCTGCAAAACACGCTTGAAGAAGTCAGTGTTTTTTACTTTAAGGTCAAAAGGGCGATTACCATTAATCTGGATGTCAGCGGAAGATAACATTTCGCTGACGATCCGATACCACTGATTATCCTGAATGCTTTGGTCTTCAATACACGATGAACTCATAGCTTCTCCATCACTTTCTCTTCTGACTTATTAACCTGCCGGGAAAAGCAAAGGCTATTTGTGCAGGTCTTTATGAGAACAGACGACTCAGCGCCCCGTCCGATATTCGACACCAACAGAGGAAATTTAGAGGAACCCCTGCAAACCAACAGGTTTACAGGTCAATCATCCTTGAAATAATAGTGTGACGCGATCCGCGTAGCACACAAAAGCTTGTAATAAAGATTTTGTAAAAGTGTTATTTTTAGAGGTTTTATTGAGTATAGGCTCGCCTGCATGCATTCTCAATAGTTAATCGACTTGAGCACTAATGACCTTTAAGTGATTGTAACTCAAGGTCATTATTGCGATCAGTGAGTAGAGCGTGCTTCAGTCTGCTGACAGGACTCTTCGCTGTCAGCCTGGCGTTTTGTTTGTCGCTGTGACAACCAGCGACCTAAAACTACCAAGATGAGTGTAGACAGCATGGTGGTAACTGTCGCCATAAGAGGTTGCGCAATAAATGCGGAAACCATCAGACTGGCAATAAAACATAGCCCTAACTGAAGGGTATTCTGCAACGCGGCGGCTTTGCCTGTATTAGCAGGAAATGGCATTAATGCATTTGCGACGACAATTGGATAGATTGCACCATTCACCAAAGCCATCAAACAGAACGGAATCAGCAGACTCACCAAACCGGCATCGGTGAACATCGCAATAACAAACAGCCAGACAACGCTCAGGCAATAACCTGCTAATAAAAATGGCAGAATTTTGTTGCCATCCATTTTGCTGATCATTAACCGGCAACCAAAACCCCCCAGCAGGAACGCGATTGTCTGCGGTACGTAGCTCAGGCCAATAACCGCCGGTGTGTAACCCATATCACTCAAAATGAACGGTGAACCGGTCAGCCATGCGAAAAAACCCGCAGAGCAGGCGGCGTAAATCATCACATTACCTGTGTAAATACGGGAAGTGAGCAAAGTACCAAAACCGGCTTTATTTTCGGGCGGATGTTCTGCGTGCTTTTTATCACGCAAGGTCAACGTGGTGATAAGGAGGATCACCGTAACCCCCGTCAGCAGAGCGAAAATCGCTTCCCAGTCAAAGTGATTCAGTACCCATGCGCCGAGCAGCGGTGCCAGAGCCGGCGAGAGTGCGACCAGCGGCATGATGCTGGCGAAGGTTTTTTTCGCCACATCCGGGGAGAAACGGTCAACGACGATCGCCTGCCATGTGACTGCGGCGGCACACACACCAACGGCCTGTAAGAAACGCAGCGCCAGCAGCGCACGCACATTTTCCACCCACAAAATACCCAGACAGCCAATGGCAAACAGCGTCAGGCCGATAATCAGCACCGGTTTACGGCCAATGCGGTCGGAGAGAGGGCCCCAGAGCAGTTGCCCGATCGCGAAACCGCCGAGGAAAATACTCAGGCTGGCGCTGATCATGCCCGGACTGGTCATCAGGCTGATTTGCATCGCGCTGAAGGCGGGAAGATACATATCTGTGGCTAAAAAGCCGAGCATGCTCAATCCGGCGAGATAGAGCATAAATCCAAAGGAGGGTTTCATTTTTGTCTCGTTAATTTATGTATTGCAGATGATGTGATGCAGAAAACAGTTGGGATGCAGAGTTTAACGCTTTGATAACAGTCTTGTGAAACGCTAATATTTGCAATCTGCTGTGAAAAATATTGAAGGCTAAGTGATGTGGTCAGAATACGCCCTTGAAGTAGTTGATGCGGTAGCACGTACCGGTAGTTTCAGCGCAGCAGCGCAGGATCTTCACCGTGTGCCTTCTGCCATCAGCTATACCGTTCGTCAGCTGGAGAACTGGCTGGCTGTTCCTTTGTTTGAACGGCGTCACCGTGACGTGGTGCTGACGCCTGCCGGAAAAGTTTTCGTTGATGAAGCACGGATTCTGACAAAAAAAATGATAGCTACGCGTCGGCAGTGCCAGCAGGTTGCAAACGGCTGGCGTGGCGAGTTGCGGGTGGCGGTAGACCGAATTGTGAAACCCGCCAGAACGCGGCGGCTGGTGCTCGATTTCTACCGTCATTTCCCCGATACGGAACTTATCATTCATTCCGAAGTATTTAACGGCGTCTGGGATGCGCTGGTCGATGGCCGCGCAGACGTGGCAATTGGCGCGACGCGGGCGGTGCCGGTGGGCGGGCGTTTCAGTTTTCGCGATATGGGTTTTATGGACTGGCACTGTGTCGTCAGCCCTCAGCATCCGCTTGCGCAACTTTCCGGCGCACTGAACGATGACCAACTGCGGCCTTATCCGGCGCTGTGTCTGGAGGATACTTCGCGCACCTTACCCAAGCGTGATACCTGGACGCTGGATAATCAGCGGCGCCTGGTCGTGCCTGACTGGACTTGTGCGCTGGAATGTCTGAGCGAAGGTTTATGCGTAGGGATGATGCCGGTTCATCGCGTGAGTCATCAGATTGAACAGCAAAAATTACAGGTTCTGGCGCTGGAGAATACGTTCCCTGACAGCCCGTGTTGCCTGACGTGGGATCAGAGTAATTCCTCTCCTTCGCTGGCCTGGCTGCTGGAATACATGGGCGATACAGAAACGATGAATCAGGAATGGTTACGGGATTAGAAAAAAAACATCCACCTCTATGTGAGGCGGATGTTGGCTGGTGTGATAAATGTTTGGTCAGAACGTAACTCTTACCCCCGCATTGGCCTGCCAGGAGTTAATACCCTCATCGTCGCTGCTTAAACGCTGCTGATACCGGAAGCCAGTATTGATCGGGACGAGAAAAAACGCCTGCACAGGCAGGCGTCAGATTTTTGTTAACGGCGATAATCGCGGAAAGGGCCGTCGGCTACTGACCGGCGCTCGACCAGTTTGGGATGGACCTCAATGGTCTGTGATTCTTCGCGTTTGCTGATAATTCTGTCCAGCAGCATGGTAAACGCCATTTCGCCCAGACGCTCTTTCGGCTGATGCACAGTGGTTAATGCCGGAGAGAAGTAACGCGCATTTCGCACATTGTCATATCCGATCACCGAAATATCCTGCGGTACGCGTAAACCGAGCTCATCTGCCGCACAGATAGCCCCCATCGCCATCACATCACCGCCACAGAAAACAGCGGTAGGGCGCTGTTTCTGCATCAGGATTTTGTGCATCGCCTGATAACCCGATTCCGGTTCGAAATCACCCTGAACCACCCACTCTTCGCGCAGAGGAATGTTGGCTTCGTTCAGCGCCTTGACGAAACCCTGGAAACGACCGCCACCGGTATTACGCGCCAGTTGCCCTGGGATCACGCCAATATCACGATGCCCGCGTTCAATCAGATAACGACCGGCCATATAACCGCCTTCAAAGGCGTTATCGATAATGCTGTCAGTGAAGTTTTTGCGCGCCTCGCCCCAGTCCATGACGACCATCGGAATGGAGCGGTATTCTTCCAGCATATTCAGCAGTTCATCCGGATATTCCGCGCACATTACCAGCAAGCCGTCGACGCGTTTTTGCGCCAGCATTTGCAGATAGGCCTGTTGTTTCTCCAGATTATTATGCGAGTTACACAAAATCAGCGTGTAGCCTTTGGAGAAACAGCTGTTTTCAACGGCTTCAATGACTTCGGCAAAGTAGGGCGCTTCACTTGAGGTCGCCAGCAGGCCAATGGTTTTGGTGTTATTGACCTTAAGGCTGCGCGCAACGGCGCTTGGCGAGTAGTGAAGCTCTTTAATAGCCAGCAGAACCGCGGTTTTGGTGTCTTCGGCGACGAAACGTGTTTTATTGATGACGTGCGACACGGTTGTGGTGGAAACGCCAGCGCGCTTAGCGACATCTTTAATCGTTGCCATGTAAACAATGACTCCTGAACTCACGTGTTTCAGCACGTTAGCATTATGTTAATCGTTTGCTTGCGTGGATTTCACTGCGGACTTTTAAAAAGGCAGTGAAATCGTTGGGTGGATTCGTCAGAGTGAGGCGCAAAACGCTCTCGGGTGAAATCGACCGGCACACAGGCGTGGTAACCGACAATTTTCTCTTATAATGCAGCAAAGTGGAAGTGTTATTGTGGAATATCGCGCATGAATCAACGCGGGATTTTAGCGATGAAGTATGAGAAAATGCGTTGGCACACATTTTATGTGGCTTAATGAAACGCCACAATTGATCCGTAAGGGGGTTTTATGGACAGTAATCTGAAATTGTCGTTGATTACCACCGTTTGCGCGTTGCTTATGATTATCGCTTTCAGCTTCACCGCAGTGATGAACTAAAAGCTCTGTCATCGGGCAACAAAAAGGGCGAACCCTGATACAGGGATCGCCCTTTTCAATTTTGCACACTGACCTTTTCGCCGACATTCTTCCCTGCACAAACGCTTCGTTAAATGCTATTCAGTGATGATTAGCGGAACTTCAAATTTAACGAACTGCTTATTATCGGATCGTTTTCGGGGTCATTACCCGACGTGCACCTACATAATGATCTTGCCAGTAATCGTCGCCCAGTGAGGTAATTTTGATGTCTTCACCGGTACGCGGAGACTGAATAAACTTGCCGTTACCTACGTATACCCCGACATGGTCCGCGGCACCACGGTTATTAATTCTAAAGAAGACCAGATCGCCGGACTCCAGTTCACCGCGTTTCACCGGTGCGGCATCGCGCAGGTGGTACATCTCGTTGGCAGTGCGTGGCATTTTGATACGAATCAGATCTTTATACGCGTAATACACTAAACCACTGCAATCGAAACCGGTATTGGGGGAGGTTCCACCCCAGCGATAAGGTTTGCCGACCTGGTGCATCAGCTTGGTCATCGCCGTTTGCTGAGCATGCTGATAACGTTTCTTGTGGGTTGCGCTTAACGTAATGGGCTTGCTGTCTTCTTCGGCTAATTTCTTGCCTTTTCGGTGTCGGCCATACGCTTCTTTCTTGCTGGTCTTTACAGTGGCGTTTTTCGCCAAAGCCCGGGTTTTACTTTTCTTATCTGCTTTGGTTTCAGCTCTGGTGGTTTTGAGTGATTTTTCTTTCTTACTCTCGGCCTTACTTTCAGCTCGCGTCGTTTTCACTGTTTTGACAGAAGAGGCCTTTCGCGTCACCAGTTCGGTGCTTTTGACTCTCTTCCTGGCATTTTTTTCCTGACTCTGTTGTTCTTTCACCGGTGCCACTTTGGTTTTTTTAGTGGTTTTCGCTGCAACCGTTTTTCGCTTTCGACGTTCCTCAGGGGCAACCTGATTAACATGACTCTTTCGCTGATCGGCAGAAACACGACTCTGCGGTGACGCATGAGCAATATTCAGAAACAGCTGGGTAAAGAGCAGCACAAAAAGCGTGAACAGTAAGCGCATAGCTTCGTTACCATAGGTGGTTAGGTTAAACATCAGAGATGTCAGAGTATTGCCTAAAAGAACCAGACAAAACAGCACGAATTGCATCGATTCTAGATCATATTGTGAGAAAAAGTTAATAGCTTTTAAAACGTCGAAATAAACGCCATTTTTAGTGAATAAAATGACCATTTTTCAGTAGGTTAATATTTGTGTTAAACCATGGCGAAATGCAAATCCCTGGTTAATGTCATCGCCAAAAATGTTATTCTCGATGAATCTTTATTTTAGTGAGCCCGCACGCAGGCACTTAAAATAGTGAAATAAAATGTCAGTATTGCGAAAGACCCTGCAAAAAATGGCGTTTTTATCTGATAGCTGCCATCGTTACAATAGAGGGCAATGTGATTCAGCACTTTTTTGTGCTGCGCGTGAAGAGTAATGACCGTGACAGCCTGTACCGGCTTGAGGAAGCAAGAAATGACCACTCCAACAATTGAAAAAATTCAGAAGCAAGTTTCTGAAAACCCGATTCTGCTGTACATGAAAGGCTCGCCAAAACTGCCAAGCTGCGGTTTTTCTGCACAAGCAGTTCAGGCATTGTCTGCCTGTGGTGAACGTTTCGCTTACGTCGATATCCTGCAGAACCCGGATATCCGCGCAGAGATGCCAAAATTTGCTAACTGGCCTACCTTCCCGCAGCTGTGGGTTGATGGTGAACTGGTCGGCGGTTGTGACATCGTGATTGAAATGTATCAGCGTGGCGAACTGCAACAGCTGATCAAAGAAACCGCTGAGAAATACAAATCTTCTGAATCTGAAGAGTAATCAGCAGCGGAAATTGGCCGCCTTCAGGGCTGCTGATGACAATAAAAAGAGCGACATTGCGTCGCTCTTTTTGTTTTTATGCGTCCGGCCTGTTTGTCCGTCAGCGTGTTCCTTCACGTCAACCGCTTACTGCTGATGTTCTTCTGATGCGGTTTCGTCTTCCTGCTCTTCGGCGCTGATGGCCAGCGGCCAGCCGCCCAGGCGCTTCCAGCGGTTTACCAGCTCGCAGAACAGTTCAGCCGTGCGCTCTGTGTCATACAAGGCGGAGTGCGCCTGGCTGCTGTCAAAGACCATCCCCGCGCTGATACAGGCTTTTGCCAGCACCGTCTGCCCGAGAACAAGCCCGCTCAGCGCTGCGGTATCAAAGGTCGCGAACGGATGGAACGGGTTACGTTTCAGCCCGGCGCGTTCGGCGGCGGCCATCAGGAAGCTGTGATCAAAATTGGCGTTGTGCGCCACGATGATCGCGCGGTTGCAGTTCTGCTCTTTCATCCCTTTACGAATGACTTTGAAAATCTCATGCAGGGCGTCATATTCGCTGACCGCACCACGCAACGGATTTGTCGGGTCGATACCGTTAAACGCCAGCGCCTCTGGCACCAGAATGGAACCCTCGAAAGGCTCGACGTGGAAATGGACCGTCTCGTCGCTTTCCAGCCAGCCGTCTTCGTCCATTTTTAGCGTGATGGCGGCAATTTCCAGCAGCGCATCAGTTTTGGCATTGAATCCGGCAGTTTCAACATCGATCACTACCGGATAAAAACCACGAAAACGGCCTCTCAGGGCGTTAATGTCACTATTCTCGGCCATTAGTTTCTTATCTTTATCGAATTCAGCGCACATTATGACAAATTTTGCCGCGAGTTGCAGGCGTGTGGCGAATATTCGACATTTCAGTGGGCAAAAAAAAGGGCGCTTTCGCGCCCTGAGACTGCACGCAACGGATCAGTTGCCCAGACCCTGGCCTGCGTGTTTGGATTCGATCAGCTCGATTTTGTAGCCGTCCGGATCTTCAACAAAAGCGATAATGGTGGAGCCGCCTTTGACCGGGCCCGCTTCACGGGTGACTTTGCCACCTGCGTTACGGATGTCGTCGCAGGTTTGCGCCACGTTATCCACGCCTAACGCGATGTGCCCATAGGCAGTGCCCATGTCATAGCTGTCAACGCCCCAGTTGTAGGTTAACTCAATGACTGCGCCTTCGCTTTCATCCGTGTAGCCAACAAAAGCCAGCGAATATTTGTATTCCGTATTTTCACTGGTACGCAGCAGGCGCATGCCTAAAACGTCGGTGTAGAAGCTGATTGCGCGTTGTAAATCGCCAACGCGAAGCATGGTATGGAGTAAACGCATAGGTTCCTCTTTATTTGCAGGATGAGAATAATCAGTTTCAGCCTAACCGATAGCGGCGGTTTTGTCTGTAAAACCCCGAACAGCTGCTGGATCTCTGACCAAAAAAACGGCGGCCGGAGGGCATCGGTCGCCGAAAAGTGGAGATAACTTTTATATCATTACAGGGTCGGGTAATCGGTATAACCCTGAGCGTCGCCGCCGTAGAAGGTTTCGGGTTTTGGCTCGTTAAGCGGTGCATGAGATTTCAGACGCTCAACCAGATCCGGGTTAGCGATGTAGCTGCGGCCAAAGGCTACGGCATCGATGTAACCTTTTTCGATCAGTTCTTCGCCTTTCTCAGCCGTGTAAGCGCCGGCACCGACAATCACGCCCTGATAATGCGCGCGGATCACCTCACGGAACTCAGTGGTGTAAGGCTTACCACCAGCCCAGTCAGGCTCAGAAATATGCAGATAAGCCAGTTTACGTTTGTTCAGTTCATCCAGCAGATAGATGGCTGCCTGCACCTGATCTTCACCGTTATCCAGGCCGTTAAACGGTCCCAGTGGTGAAATACGGATACCCACACGTTCTGCGCCGAGCTCTTCAATCGCAGCATCCACCACTTCCAGCGTCAGGCGTGTGCGGTTTTCAATGTTGCCACCGTACTGGTCTTCACGCAGGTTAGACGCCGGAGACATAAACTGGTGCAACAGATAACCATGCGCAGCATGCAGTTCGATGTAATCGAAACCGGCTTCTGCAGAGCAGGCCGCAGCGTGACGGAAATCATTGATGATGCCCGGAATTTCACTCAGTTCTAACGCACGCGGAGTAGGGCAGTCGACGCGGATCGCGTTGCCTTGCTCATCACGCAGACTGGTGCGGGTATTGGGGTTGACGGCAGAAGGCGCAACCGGTGTCTGATTGTCCGGCTGCACACTGTTGTGTGAGATACGCCCGGTGTGCCACAGCTGAACGGCGATATGTCCTTTTTTATCATGAACGCCTGCAACGATTTTCTTCCACGCAGCGACCTGCTCAGGCGTGTGCAAACCGGGTGCGCCCGCATAACCTTTCGCCTGGAAAGAAACCTGCGTCGCTTCAGTGATGATCAGGCCAGAGGTGTGGCGCTGGGCATAGTATTCGCCCATCAGCGGCGTCGGGATATCACCCGGTTCAATGCTGCGCAGACGGGTCAGTGGAGCCATAAATACTCGATTCGGTAAGGTATTTTTACCGACAACAATCGGGGAGAAAAGCTTGGTCATGTCAAAAACTCCAACGTTAATGGACTGATCGGTAAGACGTTAAGGGATCTCACTCACGTCAAACGATCTTAAATAATGGTGTCTTTTTTATCCCATCTTCATTGCCGGTGACTACGCGCACGGTGCTTTTTCGCGAAATATCTCTCATAGCCGGGTGTGCATGGCGGGTTCAGGAACAGAAAAAGAATAAAAAAGAGCCGGCGGGTGCCGGCTGAGGTGAGGGCAAATTTCTGTTTTCTTGATGAGGGCAGGCGAAACAGTCTGACCATTTCCGACAGGTGAAATGGCTGAACGGACGGTAGCAGATCAGTGTTGCAGTAATTTGAAGAATGAAATGCATGACATGATTCACCTTGCGGGATGGCGGGAAAACGTCTTGAATAAAAGTTCAGCACTATTTGCGGAGGGCCTGTGGCTCAGCAGCTCGAGTTTTTTGACATCCCCAGCCCGTGCCGTGGCATCTGCCAGGCCGACGAACGGGGCTATTGCCGCGGTTGCCTGCGCAGCCGCGATGAACGCTTTGGCTGGATAAAAATGACCGACACCGAAAAACGCCATGTGCTGCGTTTATGTCAGCAGCGGTTGTTGCGTCAGCAGCGCGCCGGAAAAACACCCGATGAACCTCAGCCGGAGCAGCCGGAGCTGTTTTAATCATCAAAGCGGGCGTCTCAGCTTCACATCCTTTTGTTTCTGCCTGTCAGCATCAATACAGCGCGATGGCCGTTGTGTATTCTGTTGGTCGAAAATATCAAAAATAAGGAGATGATCATGGATCCACGTACCCCTTTATCGCCACAAGGCCCGGTTTTCTCAACGCTGATTTGCGGTTACTGGCGTCTGATGGAATGGGAGATGACAGCGCAGCAGATTCAGACGTTTATGCAACAGCATATCGAACTGGGCATTACCACCGTCGATCATGCTGACATTTACGGAGGTTATCAGTGTGAAGCGGCATTTGGTGAGGCTCTGCGCTTAAAACCGGCGCTGCGTGAGCAAATGGAGCTGGTCAGTAAATGCGGTATTGCCACCACTGCCGATCCTGACAATAAAATCGGGCATTACATTACTGATGCGCAGTACATCATTGCACGCGCGGAAAAATCCCTGACCAATCTGCACACTGATTATCTGGATCTGCTGTTGATCCACCGCCCGGACCCGCTGATGGATGCCGACGAAGTGGCAGAAGCGTTCACACAACTGCACAAAAGCGGCAAAGTAAAACACTTCGGCGTCTCTAACTTCACGCCAGCACAGTTCAGCCTGTTGCAGTCACGCCTGCCGTTTTCGCTGGTCACCAATCAGGTTGAAATCTCTCCTATCCATCAGCCTGCGATCCTCGACGGGACGCTGGATCAATGCCAGCAATTACGCATTAAACCGATGGCCTGGTCATGCCTGGGAGGCGGCCGTTTGTTCAGTGAAGCCGGGTTCCAGCCGCTGCGCGATGAGCTGCAAAACGTGGCGAATGAAACCGGCGCCGACACTATCGAACAGGTGGTGTATGCCTGGATCATGCGTCTGCCGTCGCAGCCGTTGCCGATTATCGGTTCCGGTAAAATTGAACGCGTGCAGTCTGCGTACAAAGCGTTGTCTCTGGAGATGACCCGCCAGCAGTGGTTCCGTATTCGCAAAGCGGCGCTGGGTTACGACGTTCCGTAACCCTTTGCGGGTGAATGGTCAGGCGGGTTTTGTGGTGGTTAACGCAGGATCCGCCGGGCCATCTTCCGTCGAAATCGCCTGTTGAAGTTGTGACAGTGAGCAGTACAACCGCCAGATTACCCCCGCCAGTTCACGCGCCGCAGGTTCAGGATGATGCGCCAGCGAGTTGCTCATGCGCAATAATTCCGTAAGTGTCGCATCCAGATTTTCATGACTGACACCGCGCTCGGTCATCACACCCTTCAGACAATGAATACAGACGTCGCGCACCGCTGACAGCGGATCGGAGCGGGTTTCCCATTCGCGTAACTGCCAGACGATGTGACGGCAGTTGAGCAGCACCACGCCCCAGCGCAACAGCCATGTGCGGGAAATCTGATCTTTACTCTGACTCAGCTGGTTCATCCGGTGATAAATCAGTGATTCAAACTGGAAATGGCTCAGGGAGGGTTTGCGGCTAAGTTGATCCATGAAATCCCGGCGCAGTGCCCGGATTATGCGACGGCTTTTGCGCTTATCAGAGCTTGGCCGCAAAACCTGAAACGCAATGCCGGCTAACATTACGCCCGCGATTTTTGCCACGCCGTCGTTCATGAACGCACCATAGTCATAATCCGGCGGGTTAGTGACCGCAAGAAACGAGCCCATAAACACGATCATCTGCCCCCACAATCCGGCAAAGCGTTTATATTGCAGTTTCATCATTTGCATGGTGACCAGCATTGGCAGGAAAAAGGCACAGAACACCCAGAAGTTATCGATCTGAATCATCAGCCCGAACTTAAGCACAAAGCAGCCGATAAACAGTAACCCCAGGGATTTGATCAGCAATGTCACGCTGCTGATGGGAGACGCGGTGGAGGAGTAGAGCACACAGCTGACCGCCGTCAGCGCCACGGCACCGGCGCCGGAATCCCATTGCGTTGTCATCCAGAACGCGCAACCGATCACAATGCACAGGAACGTTCGCAGGCCGTTATAAGCGGCTTCAACGGTATCTGTATGCTGCGCCAGATGGGTGATTTTTGGCGGCTGAAGGGTTTCGGCTTCGGCCACATTAGCGTTCTCCACGCGGCGTAACCAACGTTCGCTGCGCACGTACAGCCAGCAGAAATCGCGCAAACGCGTCCAAAACGCCTGATGGCGAAAATCGGCGGTGTCCTGAGGTTTTATCAGCAGAAGGATCTGCGAAAGCCGGTATTTGTCGGTGTCGGGTTTACGCAGTTCATCGAGCAAAATACTCAGGACTTGAGCAAGATTTTCAGGCGGCTGCGGCCAGTTCAGTAACATGCGGCGCAGGCTGGAAATAAAACTGGTCATGCGCAGTTGCTGGTGCAGCAAATAATTAAGCACATTGTTTTGACGACGTAGCCGGTAATGGCTCCAGACCGCCTGAATACGTAACAGATTCAGCGTCAGTATCTGACCGATCAGCCCCTCGTGAGAACTTCGGATTTGGTCATTGATTTCTGCATTCCATAACAGTTGCGCATGTTCCAGTAACTGGGTGTGCATTTTGCGCAAAGAGGTGAGCAGGGCATCGCCGTCCGACGTGCTGGGCAGCACCATCATCATGAAACCACCGCATAAAATACCGGTGATCACTTCACCTACTCGCGCCTGAGCGATGTCAAAAATTTGGGTAGGATCCGTGACGTCGACGGTTGAAAACGCAATGATTGCCGCCGTGTAACCGGCCAGCGCGAAAGCGTATGAGACGTTGTTTTGATAATGGTTGGAGACGTAAGTACACAGGCCAAGCCAGGTGGCGATGGCCAGCGTGAAAAGCCAGGGTTCATTGAGACAATGCCCGGCGATAAAGACGGCCCCCATCGCACCGAGCAGGCTGCCAATAATACGGCCGATACTTTTACTGATCACGCCGCCCACGGTGGGAAAGCTGACTACCGCTGCGGAAGTTAACGCCCAGTAGGGTTCATCCATCTGAAATTCAAAGGCGATATACAGCGCCAGTATCATGGCGATGGAGTTGCGCAGGGCGTACCGCCATTGGCCGCCGGTGGCTTTTCCCCACGGGGTATTCTTCCATTCCAGCCAGGAGAAATTCACGGCATGGCCTTAATTAAGGATTGAAATGGTGCAGGTGGTGCCTGCAACCAGAATGGTGTTTGCGGGGACCGTGTCGAGCTTGATGCGCACGGGCACACGCTGCGCCAGACGCACCCAGGGTACATTCGGTTTGACGTTCATCAGCAGGTCGTCAGAGGCGTCCAGGCTCTGGTCATAAATCGCCCGCCCAATACTTTCCACATGGCCTTTAAGAGGAATATTACCGTTAAATAAAGTGATGTCCGCCAGATCCCCTTCACGGATATTTTTCAGTTTGGTTTCTTCGAAATAACCCAGCACATAGAAAGAATGAATATCCACCAGGCCGACCAGAGGTGTGCCGGTGGTGGCATAATTGCCTTTGCGGGTTTGCAGATTGGTTATATAACCGTCAGTGGGGGCGACAATATTGGTTTTACTCAAATTCCATTTGGCTTGTTCTAATGAGGACTGCGCCCCCTGATAAGCCGCCTGCATGGCTTTGGCGCTAATATTGGACTCATCCAGTGACTCGGCAGAAATAACGTTGGTGCCCAGACCACGACGGCGCGCGGCTTCATGATTGGCTTTGGCTAAATCCGCTGCCGCTTTCGCCAGCGCCGCTTCGGCATTATCGACGGCAATTTTAAAGGGGACCGGATCCAGGCTGAACAGCGGATCGCCACTTTTAACAAACTGATTATCATGCACATTAATGTCAATGATCCGGCCTGAGACTTCCGGAGTGATATCAACAATTTCAGCCCGCACCTTACCATCCCGCGTCCACGGGGATTGCATGTAGTAATTCCACATCCACCATCCGGCACATATTGCGACCGCGAAAACCAGCACAGTTGAGAAATATTTAAGGGTTTTGAATTTCATTTTCAGAGGTTCACCATAAGCAACAGTGCGGCGCAAATACAGATCACAAACAGGGATAAATCCATCAGCGTCGGATGCCAGACTTCGCCGGAATAAATCCAGTCACGTACCACCCGATGAATCAAAAGCCAAAAAACCAGTCCCAGTAAAAATGCTTTAAACATCGGGGGGAAATAAAGTGAGGCACCGACGACCAAATCGGGGAGCGGGAAGCCTGCGTGAAACATTTGCGCATTCACAATATTAATCTCTGCCGGTGATTGTGTTATAAACGAGTTTACCTTTGGAAGCATTGTGGCCGCTTCCGGATGCAACAGTACCTACCATTATATATAGAATTGTAATTTCTCGATTAAAGTTCCTAAAACTAAGCTAAACTCTGGGGAGTTATCTTAGCATGCTAATTATAAGGAGGGGATAATTGGAATCGAATCTGGGGTCAGATCTAGCACGATTAGTTCGTGCCTGGCGTGCGTTGATTGACGATCGGCTAAAGCCGTTAGAACTCACGCAAACGCATTGGGTAACATTGCACAATATCAATATGTTACCTCCGGAACAGTCACAAATTCAGCTGGCGAAAGCCATCGGTATCGAGCAGCCTTCTCTGGTCCGCACGCTGGATCAGCTCGAAGAAAAGAAGTTGATCACCCGGCAGACCTGCGCCAGCGATCGCCGCGCCAAACGCATCAAACTCACCGAAGAATCTGCGCCGATCATCCATGAAATGGAGACGGTGATTGACTCAACGCGCAAAGAAATTTTGTCCGGTATGTCTGCTGCTGAAATTGAACAACTGGGGGGGATGTTGTCTCGCCTGGAAAAAAATATTGCTGCATTGCAAAGCAAATCATAAATCACTTTTGTTCTGTTCACGTCACACAGCGTTGCTTTGACTCTTTCTTTAAGGGTTGCCCATAAAAAAACCGAAGCCTTTGGCTTCGGTTTTTTGGTTTCAGGCTGTCTTACAGACTGAGAAACTATCAGGCACCCGGAGAAACCGTGATAGTGCTGCCACTGCTGGCCATGCTGACACGTTGTCCGACGCTGAATTTAGTCGCACCGGCTTTCTGAACAACCTGAATCGTTGACCCGTCATCACGACGGATTTGCAGCTCTACACCGTTAGAACGGTTGAGGGTGCTTTGAACGCCCTGACCCGCCACGCCACCGGCCACTGCGCCCGCAGCGGTTGCCAGACTACGACCGGTACCACCACCGACGGTATTACCCAGGAAGCCCCCTAACACGGCACCGCCCAGCGCGCCGATAATGTTGGAATCATCGCCACCCTGAATCTGTACTGCACGGGTAGAAACGATGGTGCCGTAGGTAACCTGCTGGATTTGTTTGGCCTGCGAAGAGGAGTAAACGTCGCCAGACAGAGAATTATCGCTGACGCAGCCAGCAAGGGAAACGCCGGCAAGTGCGACGACCAGTAAACGCTTAATCATAAATAGCTCCTTTATATGCTGCTGCACATCTTTCAGGGTAGAGACAACAACAGAGAAAAACCGATACACAGTTCAACATCACTGTCGAGGCTGTCATATACCATATTCACTTAACTGTCTTCGAGTATACCGAAGTTCGCCTCAACTAATAATAAACGCAGGTTTAAGTTTAAGACAGCTTTGTGTTAAATCAAAAACACCGGCAGTTAACATAGTTAAATGTTGATTTTTACATTGTGGATATTTCTGAAAGAGGAAAACGTGGGATGAAAAACACGGAGTCATCACAAGGCGTAATAAAAATTCAGTAATTCATGGTGTTGTCATCGTAATTCTGCCTACTCTGTGTCAAACCCTGTCGGCACTTTTTAGTGAGGAGTGAAGGATGTTATCTATAAAGTCGGGTCGCTATATTGGCGTGATGTCCGGCACCAGTCTGGATGGCGTGGATGTGGTGCTGGCGGCCATTGATGAACGCATGGTGGCGCAGCAGGCAAGTTATTCGCATCCCATCCCCATCGCGCTGAAAAATGCCGTGCTGGGAATGTGTCAGGGACAGCAGGTGACACTGCAACAGGTCGGTGAGCTGGACACGCAACTGGGTATTCTCTTCGGGGAAGCGGTGTTGGGCTTACTGAAAAGCGCAGGAATTTCACCCGAGGAAGTCACGGCGATTGGTTGCCACGGCCAGACTGTCTGGCATCAGCCAAAAGGTGACACCACATTTTCCATGCAACTGGGTGATAACAACCGCATTGCGGCCATGACCGGTATCACGACCGTAGGGGATTTCCGCCGCCGAGATATGGCGTGGGGCGGGCAGGGCGCGCCGCTGGTGCCTGCGTTCCATCAGGCATTGCTGGCCGATACGGCCGAACGGAGAATGATCCTCAACATCGGCGGCATCGCCAACCTTTCAATGCTTCTGCCCGGACAACCGGTCCGTGGCTATGATACCGGCCCCGGCAACATGCTGATGGATGCCTGGATCTTGCGTCACAAGCATCAGCCTTACGACAAAAACGCGGAATGGGCGACTCAGGGGCGGGTGAATTTACGGTTGCTGCAGCAGATGCTTTCTGACGCCTATTTTGCCGAGCCAGCGCCGAAAAGCACCGGACGCGAATACTTCAACATGGCGTGGCTGGAGAAACAGCTGGCGCGCGGCCACGAAATCTCTCCGGTCGATGTGCAGGCCACGCTGACCGAACTGACGGCCGTCAGTATTGCCGAACAGGTTCAACTGACCGGCGGCTGCGATCGTCTGATGGTGTGTGGCGGTGGTGCCCGAAATCCGTTGCTGATGGCACGGCTCTCCGCCATGTTGCCAGGCACCGAAGTGTGTACCACGGATGCCTTTGGCATCAGCGGTGATGACATGGAAGCGCTGGCGTTTGCCTGGCTGGCGTTCCGCACGTTATCCGGCCAGTCGGGTAATCTGCCCTCCGTGACCGGCGCCAGCCGCGAAACCGTGCTCGGTGCCATATATCCGGTGGTTTCCCCCCGATCCTGATGCGTTCTCGGTTTTATCTCAATGTGCCGCGCCAGCGGGCGTGGTACATAACTGAGAGAGACTAAAAACAATCAGGGAGCACAAAATGAAAAAGGCGATTTTCGCTGCTTTAGCAGGATTAACGCTGGCCGGATGTAGCCAGTTTCAACATCAGGCTGAGAGCCCGACGCAGGAGTTACATTATCAGTGCGGCACTTTGCCGCTGACCGTCACGCTCGATAAACCGGCGCAGCAGGTGAGCATGGTGCTCGACGGTGAGCAACTGAAACTGAAACAGGTGGAATCCGCCTCCGGCACTAAATACAGCGACAGCCGTTACACCTTCTGGTCGAAAGGCAGTCAGGCCTTCGTACAGCGTGGTGATAACGTCATCATCGATGACTGCGTGCAGAAATAACCCCCTTAGCCTTTCCCAACCCGCCGCGTCAGGAACATTGAGATCCTGACGCGGCGGGTGCACAATGCCATTACCTTTTGTTGAGATGCAATTGAACCCATATGGCTGATAATAATGAATTTGATGTTGCTGACTCGCGCCGGGAATACACGCGCGGCGGGCTGCGTCGCGCCGATCTGACTGCTGAGCCGCTGCCTTTGTTTGAGCACTGGCTGAAACAAGCGTGTGACGCGAAACTGGCGGATCCGACAGCAATGGTCGTGGCGACGGTCGATGAACAGGGTCAGCCTTACCAGCGGATCGTGTTACTCAAGCATTACGATGAAAAAGGGCTGGTGTTCTACACCAATCTGGGCAGCCGCAAAGCACAACAGCTGGCGAACAACTCCCGCATCAGTCTGCTGTTCCCGTGGCATATGCTTGACCGTCAGGTGATTGTGCTCGGTCAGGCTGAGCGTCTATCCACGCTCGAGGTGATGAAGTATTTCACCAGCCGCCCGAAAGACAGCCAGATCGGCGCGTGGGTTTCACAGCAGTCCAGCCGGATTTCGGCGCGCGGCGTGCTGGAAAGTAAATTCCTCGAACTGAAACAGAAGTTCAGCAAAGGCGAAGTCCCGTTGCCGAGTTTCTGGGGTGGTTTTCGCGTGAAAGTGGATTCGATGGAGTTCTGGCAGGGCGGCGAACACCGTCTGCACGATCGGTTCATTTATCAGCGTGACACCGCCGAAAGCCAAACTGGCTGGAAAATAGACCGCCTCGCCCCTTAACCACGAAAAAACACGCGATTCCCTAGCGCTCGGGCGACGAGCGCTTTATTCTATGGCGTTCCCCTTAATGGTGAGAGAAAAGGCACATGCGCGGCATGATGCCGGACATGAATCTGCACAGGTTCAGTACTTAATAAATGGAGTCTTTGATGGCGAGCAGCAACCTGATTAAACAATTGCAAGAGCGGGGCCTCGTTGCCCAGGTGACGGATGAAGAAGCGTTAGCAGAGCGACTGGCGCAAGGGCCAATTGCACTGTATTGCGGTTTCGATCCTACCGCAGACAGCTTGCATTTGGGGCATCTGGTGCCATTGCTTTGCCTGAAGCGTTTCCAGCTTAACGGGCATAAGCCTGTTGCACTGGTGGGCGGCGCGACCGGCCTTATCGGCGACCCAAGCTTCAAAGCCACCGAACGTAAGCTGAATACCAACGAAACGGTAAACGAATGGGTTGAGAAAATCCGTCATCAGGTTTCCCCGTTCCTGGATTTCAACTGCGGTGAAAACAGCGCCATTACGGCAAACAACTACGACTGGTTTGGCGGCATGAACGTGCTGACTTTCCTGCGTGACATCGGTAAGCATTTCTCTGTTAACCAGATGATCAACAAAGAAGCGGTGAAACAGCGTCTGAACCGCGATGACAGCGGCATCTCCTTCACCGAATTCTCTTACAACCTGTTGCAGGGTTACGATTTCTCTTCACTGTACGACCTGCACAAGGTGGAACTGCAAATTGGCGGCTCCGATCAGTGGGGCAACATTACGTCAGGTATCGATCTGACGCGTCGTCTGCATCAGAAACAAGTGTTCGGCCTGACCGTTCCGTTAATCACCAAATCTGACGGCACCAAATTCGGTAAAACCGAGGGCGGCGCAGTCTGGCTGGATCCGAAGAAAACCAGCCCGTACAAATTCTACCAGTTCTGGATCAACACCGCCGATGCAGACGTTTATCGCTTCCTGAAGTTCTTCACTTTCATGAGCATTGAAGAGATTAATGCGCTGGAAGAAGAAGATAAAAACAGCGGCAAAGCACCGCGCGCGCAATACGTGCTGGCGGAAGAAGTCACCGGCATGGTGCATGGCGCCGAAGGTCTGGCTGCAGCCAAACGTATCACCCAGAGCCTGTTCTCAGGTTCCCTGAGCGAAATGACCGAAGTCGATTTCGGCCAGCTGGCGCAGGATGGCCTCGAGCTGTTTGAAGTGCCACGTGATACCGATCTGCAACAGGCGCTGGTGATTGCCGGTATGGCTCCGTCAAAAGGCCAGGCGCGTACCATGATTTCCTCAAACGCAGTTTCCATTAACGGCGAAAAACAGACTGACACTGAATACAACTTTACTGACAGTGATCGCCTGTTTGGTCGTTATACCTTGCTGCGTCGCGGTAAAAAGAACTACACCCTGCTGCTCTGGGCGTAAGCGTTACGACCGGCATCACGAGGGGCGTTACAGCCCCTCGTTTTTGTCCTGTGAACTCAGTAATACCGCCATCTCCCGATGACGTTGCTATCGGAAATTCCTCATGAAAAGCATTCTTTCTATCCAGTCACACACCGTTTTTGGTCACGCCGGTAACAGCGCGGCAGAATTTCCTATGCGCCGCATGGGGGCGAATGTCTGGCCTCTTAATACCGTTCAGTTTTCTAACCATACGCAATACGGGCACTGGACCGGTTGTGTGATGCCTGCAACGCACCTGACAGACATCGCTCAGGGCATTGCGGAAATCGATCGTCTGAAAGATTGTGATGCGGTACTGAGCGGGTACATCGGTTCGCCTGAGCAGGGCCAGAGCATTCTGGAGATTGTCCGCCTGGTGAAAGCAGCGAATCCTGATGCCTGGTATTTCTGCGACCCGGTCATGGGGCATCCTGAAAAAGGCTGTATCGTGGCACCCGGTGTGGCGGAGTTCCATTGTAATCAGGCGCTGGTGAACTGCGATATCATCGCGCCAAACCTGCTGGAGCTGGAATTACTCGGCGGCCATGCGGTGGCGAGTGTTGAAGAAGCCGTTGCGACAGCGCGTGAGCTTATCGCCAAAGGCCCTAAAATTGTGCTGGTGAAGCACCTGAGCCGCGCGGGGTATCACAGCGACCGCTTTGAAATGTTGCTGGTTACCGCAAACGAAGCCTGGCATATCGACCGCCCGCTGGTCGATTTCGGCGTACGTCAGCCGGTCGGCGTCGGTGACCTGACCAGCGGATTATTGCTGGTAAATCTGCTGAAAGGTGAAGCGCTGGATAAAGCGCTGGAGCACGTTACCGCAGCGGTTTACGAAGTGATGCTGGCGACCCACGCGATGGGCGAGTACGAACTGCAAATCGTGGCGGCGCAGGACAACATGGTCAAACCTGAACATCATTTCCCGGCCGTTAAGCTGTAATTATCTCTTTAGTATGTGCCAGTAAAAACGCCCCGTGCTGATTCAGCCGGGGCATTTTATTTTTGCCGTCTGTAACCGCGACAAAATTCACATCACAAAAAACTTATTTCAGACCTTCGGCGGTCAGCGCAGCATCAACGGCCGGTCGCGCCGCCACTCTGTCGAGATAGGCGTTCAGCTCGGTCAGTGCGCTCAGGTCGAATTTCAGTGCTTTTGCCCAGCCCATGACGGTAAACAGGTAGGCATCGGCCACGCTAAAACGTGCACCCAGCAGGAAATGATTGTTTTTCAGCGACTCATTCACGTAAGCAAATTTCTTACTCAGCGCTTCACGGGTGACCGTTTTGAAGTCTTCCGGCGTTTTCGGATTGAACAGCGGAGAGAAACCTTTGTGCAACTCGGTCGCAATGTAGTTCAGCCATTCCAGTGCATGATAACGGGCCAGCGTACCCTGTTCCGGCATCAGCTGGCGGTCTGGTTTCTGGTCAGCAAGATACTGCACGATCGCCACGCCTTCAGTCAGGATGGTGCCATCATTAAGCAACAGCGTTGGGATCTGTCCTTTCGGGTTCACCGCCAGAAAATCATCGCCGGTTTCCGTTTTCTTGGTTGCCAGATCGACCTTTTCGATACTGAAGTCCAGATCGGCTTCGCGAAGAATAATGTGCGGGGAAAGGGAACAGGCGCCGGACTTATAATACAGTTTCATAGTTACTCCATCTGATGAGGACTCAGGCCAACCCTGGCAATGCTGTGATGCACGGGCAGCGACAGGGCATAGACACGCTGCTTCTATCCTAGAACCGGCGGGAGTAAAAGTCAGTGTTTAAATTGCGCCTGCCGTGCTTATGTCGCCTTTATGGCGAACATTGAAGCGGTTCGCCAGGAGTCAGCAATTAACGCGCGTGCTGATTCAGATAATCGCGGACGGCCTGTTCAACAGATTCGGGCGCAGGCAGCATGGGGGAACGTAATTCGTTCGCCATCAGCCCGTCCAGCGACAGAGCAAACTTTATCGCAGCCGGATTGGGTGCGGAGAACATCAGGCGAATCATGGGCAACAGGCCAAAGAAAGTTTTGCGCGCGGCGACGATATCCTGAGTTTTAAACTCCCGGATAAGCCGGACAAACTCTTCCGGGAAAATATGCGAAGAGGCTGCAATAGCCCCGGCACCGCCGAGACTGAGCGTCGAGAAAATCTGCACATCTTCACCACACATCACATCCAGCTCACCGTCAGCAATCAGCGACAGCGTCAGATCAATGCTGCCGCCGCAATCTTTGATGGCCGTGATCCGCGGATGTTTCGCCAATTGACGCAGCGTGTCGATCTCCATCTGCACACCGGTGCGATAAGGAATGTTATAGATCATCACCGGCACCGTGGCCTGATCGGCGATTTCAGTAAACCACGCCACCAGCGCGGGCTGAGACGGGCGGATGTAATAAGGCGCAGGCACTAACAGCCCGGCGACCGGACGCTGTGAAATCGCATTCTGCATATCGCGGATAACCGGCATATGCGTGCCGGACAATCCCATGATCACCTGATGTCCGGGGACGATTTCCAGCACGGCATCTAACACCTGCAGCTGTTCTTCTTTGGTGAGCATCGGCGCTTCACCGGTTGTTCCACAGACGACAACGCCATCCACGCCCCGTTTGAGCAGCCGGGTGCACAATGATTTCAGTGCGGTAAAGTCGACCTCACCCTGATGGAAAGGTGTGACCAGTGGGACCCAGATACCTGAAAACGATGACATGATGTATTCCTTAAACGGCGTTATTTATCAGCCACGGATCATGTCAGTAAAACAGGGGCCAGTGCCAATTGAATGAATTAATAAGGTGTTTTGAGTTATCTATGGCGCTTATGAGAGCCGCCTCAGGAGCTGGCTAAAATATCCATTTCGGCGCCCAGGAGGTTTCGTAACACCTCAACCGAAACAGGACGGGAGAATAAATATCCCTGGAGATGTGAGCAACCTGCTGAAACTAAAAAGGATTTCTGCAACTGATTTTCAACGCCCTCGGCGATGACGTTGAGATGCATTTTATTACCCAGCTGGGAGACGGCGGTCACGATGGCGGCAGTATCGTTCACTTCTGTGACGTACTGCACAAACGAACGGTCAATTTTCACGCTGTCTACCGATATATCTTTCAGCAAACTCAGACTTGAATAACCCGTACCAAAATCATCCAGAGAAATTTTGACCCCAAGCTTACGCAGTTCCATCAGATGGCTGAGGCTGGTGGCGTTCGCATTCATCACCGACGTTTCGGTCAGTTCGAGTTCAAGCCGCGAGGGCGGAAAATCCTCTTCCTTCAGCAAGGCCAAAAGTCGCGCGCCGAAGTCGGGTTCACCGAGCTGTACAGCAGAGACGTTAATGGCCAGATTGAGCTTATCCAGTGGCTTGATGTCGCGACATGCCTGGCGAAGAACGATGTCACCGAGCTGAATCACCAGGCCTGTCTCTTCGGCCAGTGCGATAAATTGCACCGGGGAGACGGCCCCCAGCACGGCGTGATTCCATCTGGCCAGTGCTTCCACGCACACCACTTTCTCATCGAGGCTGCGCAAAATCGGCTGATAAACGCAGGAAAGATCCCCTTCCCGTGAGAGGGATTCTGCCAGCGCTTTCACCATAATGCGTTTGCTGACCGTGCTGGCATCAAGTAATTCGGAATAATAAGAAAAGACATTTTTACCCCGTTGTTTGGCCTCCAGCAGCGCGGTATTTCCACGGCGCATGATCTCACCGGCGGTAATATTCTCGGCGCCAAACATGACTATTCCAAACGACAGGGTGATCAAAGGATTGGCCCGCGTCAGAGCAAATGGCTGGCGCATCATGACCAATATTTCCAGCGCCAGATTTTGCGTCATTTCATTTGTCGGGCTGTCGCGCAGAATAATAGAAAATTCATCCCCACCGATACGCGAAACAATGCCGGTTGTTCCGACTTCATTGCGCAAACGCTGACCGAATTCACATAAAATAGCGTCGCCTGCCTGATAACCGTAGGTATCGTTGATGTAATTAAAATCATTCAGGTTAAGCAGGAAAAGGGCGTAAGTTTCCGGACGATACATTCTCTGCGCGGCGATCTGGCTGAGTTCTTCATTTAACGCCGTGCGGTTGGGCAGTCCGGTTAATACATCGTGGCGGGCCAGATAGCGGATCTGCGCTTCGGAGTTTCGCAACAAAGAAATATCCATGATCGACGTCAGAATATATTGCCGCTCTTCAAGCGTGACCCGGGATTTACGCACCAGAACATTTCGTCGTTTGCCCGCCGGGTCTATAAGCGTTTCTTCATGAACAGTTTTCTCACCGGTTGCCAGCACGTCAATATCACGTTCGCGCTGACGTGCAGCCTGCTCAGGGTCGGTAAAAAAGGACACGTCTTCACCGATCAACTCTTCCCTGGGGCGACCATAAAATTCGCTCGCTTTTTGATTAAGAAAGACCAGCTTGCGCGAATCATCTTTTAATACCGTGGCTTCGGGAAGGGCATCAAGAACCGCCTGGCATATCGCAATATCAGTAAGCATGAGTTAACTACCCCGAGCAGAAAATGTAAGTGATGTGGCCCCGTAGGTCAGGCAATAAGCTCATCAGGTTTTTGCAATTATTACTCACAATTGGATGAGAATATTATGGTTGTTTTTAAATTTTAAAATTCAATTGGTTATCATGTGCTAAGTAAAGTATTCGACATTTTATTCGGGTGAATAACGTTCAACTGCCGTCAGCGCGTTTTTTTCAGGACGAAAACGGGATTTCCCCTGCACACAATCGTGCTGAGCGCTGAATAAAATACAAATTAGGATTTTCTTTATCAGGAGAAGGCATATTCACCCGTAAGGCAGGAATGATGACGGTAAAGAAAGCAGGCGACTGACGATAAACTTCAGGTCTTAACTACAGATGTTTCTTCGTACCGAATTTTTTGTCCCACTCACGCCGGTATCCGCGAGACTGTTTACGGCCTTTTAACCACAGTACGGTACAAACGATGCATACCCCCGCCGAGAAGACAATATTACGCATATCCTGATCGTAAAAAATGACCAGCACGCAGTCGAGCGCTGCCACAATCGCAAACCATTTATGCATATGAGACTGACGCCGGGTTTCGGCATTCATGCGTTTTAACTGACGTCCTTCATCCAGGACTTTACGTTTTTCCATCGGCTGTTCCTGGTGAGTCGTTTGAGTTAAGGGAGGCGGGGAGTGACAAAGCGTCTGTTAAGAATAACAAATTGGCGATCTCTTTTCCTCCCCGTTATTTTTGTACAGAGATTGATCTCCCGGTATCGCGTAGAGTATCTTTTAGGAATTATCTTAATTTCCGGTGCGAAAATGAGCGATTCGTCTTCACGAAAGATTGTTGATGGTGCCAACATTTATCAGGATTTCGAAACCCGTTTCTATGAATGGGAAGACGGAATGTCGAGTGCGGGTTTCAAACTGGAACTGCCCGATAAGAACCGGGAAGAGTTTGACTGGGGCGTTACCGGTTATAACTTTGGCCGCGTGATTGGCGGCGTTCTGACGGTGAGTGAGCACGATATTAACCGCCAGTACGGAAACCTGTTCTCCATGCCCGATCATATCGTGATTTTTATTGTGATTATCGGCGGTATGGATTGCCTGTGCTTCGGTGAACGTTTTCAACTGGCACAGGGCGATATCCTGATTCAGGATATGTCGCAGCCGATACAAATCCACGTCTATCCGGGAGACGTCAAACCGCGTCTGGGCACTTATCAGTACATCATTATGCCCAAACACAGCCTGCATTTTAATGTCGATATTGCCTCGCTGCACGGTAAGAGGGTGCCGGCCTCATCTCCGGTGAACATTATTTTGCGCAACCATTTTGCCACCATGGTGCAGGTATTTGACCAGATGACCGAGCAGGAAGTGCTGAGTACGGGTGAAGGTGCTGCCTCGGTGTTTCTGCAAACCTTGCATCTTATTGCCGGGAAAAAGGTGGAACATCCCTTCGAGCAAAGCGCACGCCTCGAGCGTATTTGTCTGCATATTGAAAAACACCTGAGCAAGCCGATCGGCATTGATGCCTTGTGCAAACACTTTGCTATTTCCCGTTCCGGGCTATACCGGTTGTTCGAACCCCTCGGCGGCATCGCTCAGTTTATTCGCAGCCGGCGGGTGTTGCTGGCAAAGCGTTTGTTACGCACCTCGTCGATGTCCGATCAGAGTCTGGCGGCCATTGCCCGCCAGTGCGGACTGGAGCTCAGCGTGCTTCGCCGCTACTTCAATGAGTTCTACGGCGCAACGCCGTCTGAGATGCGCGAACGATTCCGCCGCGATGCGGAGCAGTCTGGTCATCCGGGGGCGACGCACGTCAATTGGGTGAGTTCCCTTTAAAGAATTGATTTAACAACTAATGTTTAAAGGTTGTTAATAAATGATATTTTTTATGTTCTGTCACTATTCTGATTTTGCCTGTACGTGGCGGAATCAGCGCCGAATTTTGAGGCAAACGCAGTAGACTTGTTGAGATGTCCAACGGTAATGACTGAGAGTCCATTATGTTAGTCCCTCAACAGGCAGTAGATGAACAGGCGCGTCTGACGATACTGGCGTCACTGGGCATACTGGATACGCCCAGGATCGAGGAGATAGATCGCATTACCCGTATGGCGGCCCGGCAGTTTCAGGCTAAGGCGGTCTTAGTCTCGCTGATTGATTCCGACCGGCAGTGGTTTCTCTCCCAAACTGGTCTCAATATCAATCAGTCTCCCCGCGACACCTCTTTTTGCGGTCACACCATTCTTGAAGCAGGGCCGTTAATTGTCAGAGATGCCCGGCTTGATCTGCGGTTTCACGACAATCCTCTGGTTTGCGGCGACCCGCACATTGTGTTTTATGCAGGATGCGCGCTGCATTCCAAAGAAGGTGTTGCACTCGGCGCATTCTGTCTTCTGGATGACCAGCCCCGCGAGTGGAGTGATGAAGATCAGCAAACTTTGCTGGATATGACCGCGCTGGTCCAAAGCTACATTCTGCATCTCGAAAACCGCCAGTACACCGCGACCGTGGAAGATAATCTGGCAAAAAGCGAAGCCCTGTTTGAGCAAACATTTGCCCATGCTGCCGTGGGATTCTCACTCGTCGCGCTCGACTGGCGCTGGCTGCGCATTAATCCGCAGGTCTGTAACATGCTCGGCTATGCAGAGTTTCAGCTGCGCGCCTGTCTGTTGCATGACGTGACGCACGCCGACGACGTCTATGCCGAAAACATCCTTATCCCGCGATTACTGTCGGGTGAAATCAACAGTTTCAGCGTCGAAAAACTCCTGCAACGTGCCAATGGCAGCACTCTTTGGGTCACCCTGATGGCGTCGCTGGTGCGCAATGCGGCGGGGGAAGCGCATCACTATATCGTGGTCATCAGCGACATTACCGAACGCAAACACATCGAACAGGCACTGTACTCCCTGCAGGGCGATCTTGAGCGCCGCGTTGCTGCGCGCACCGTCGAACTGCAGGTCGCAATGGATCAGCTGCATCAGGAGATTGCCCGGCGCCTGACGCGCGAAAGAGAACTGACCGAAAGTAAAAATCGTCTGCGGGCCATCACCGATAATATCCCCGCGCTTATCTGTCACGTAGACGCCAGCGAGCAATACACCTTTGTGAATCATTTTCATGCCAACTGGTATGGCGTGGAGGAGGAGAAGGTCAGAGGTCGGCAGGTGCGTGATGTAGTGGGCTACGCGAGTTATCAGATCATTCAGCCCTACATCAGGCAGGTTTTGCAGGGCATGACAGTCAGTTATGAGATCGAATTGCCGGATAATTCGGGGTTCGGCATGGGGGGCGTACTGCATACCACGCTTATTCCCTGCGACGATGTCCGAAACGGTTACTACGGTCTTTCCACCGACATTACCGAGATCAAAAAACTTCAGGCGCAGCTGGAGTTCGAAGCGAATCATGATTCACTGACCGGGCTGCCAAACCGCCGGGCGTTTCAGCAGTCCCTGATGTATGCCGCAAAACAACAAGAAAAAGCAGATAAAGACATCGCATTGCTCTTTTTGGATATTGATAATTTTAAAGCTTACAACGACACCTACGGGCACGAATTTGGCGATCTGGTGCTTAAGTTTTTCGCAGACACCCTGCGAACTAATTTGCGTTCGCAAGATATCGTCGCGCGACTGGCGGGCGATGAATTCACCGTTTTACTCAGCCACCTGGGCAACAGCGAAAATGATGTCAGCCGCATCTGTCTCGGGCTGATAAGCGCCCTCACAACCATCGAAAAAATCGCCGGTGTGCCGATCGCATTGTCTGCCAGCATCGGTGTCTCCATCGGGCGTGCGCGTCAGCCTATGATGCCCGACACGCTGATGGCACGCGCAGATGCCGCCATGTATCGCGCCAAGCAGGGCGGGAAAGGGCGTTATTATCTGGGCTGACTGAAAGCGCGATTTACTCTGTTCTGACAATGATCTTATTGGTTTTTTCGGTATAGCAAACGACATCATCCGGAATGCTTTTATTGATAAAAGACATCGCACCAATCACAACATTATTACCAATCGTGATGTCGTTCCCAATAATGCAGCAGTTCGCGCCAATATCGACATTATCGCCAATGGTCAGGAGCACACCCTCCACATCATCTTTGATTCCAATCGTCGTATTTTGCCGGATGCGGACATTTTTCCCTATGTTGCAATAGGGATTAATCACGATACCTGTGAAATGGGGCAGCCTGATCCCTTCACCAATTTGCGTACCCAGCATAATTTCAATGTTGTATTTTTTGATGAGGGAGAAGTTGATCTTCCGCGCACGGCTTTTACAAAAATGGCTGTCGGTTGAGTACAAGTAACTCGCGATCCTCCACCAAAAAATGTATCTGTGCTTAGGCTGTTTAATGCATCGCAGGATGATGCGTCGCCATGAGAATGACTTTTTATTTTTGAGGATATCAGCAGCTAAACAGCGCGTGAGTTGTTCATATTTGGTGTAACGGTTGCTCATCAGAAAGGGCCATGTCCGCAGGAGTAAACTTACACAATCCTAACACAATGAAGACCTTTGCTAAATTAGCACCAAAAAAAACGCCTCCCGAAAGGAGGCGCTCTGTAACCATCATCAAACGCTTTCTGTGATTATTGCGCAGAAGCCAGATCAGGTTGTTTTTCGTCAGTGTCACGATCCAGTGTCATGCGGTGCAGCTTAGACGCGGTGATCAGCATCAGCACGGCAATGACGGCGGTCGCCATACCAATCTGCAGGAACACATGGCTGTAAATGGCCAGCGAAGCGTGCGCATCCTGAATGTCGGCAGGAACGGCCGTCAGATTAGCCACGTAGCCTGCAATAATCGCAGCGGCTGCGGTCGTCAGGAACCATGCGCCCATGATGAAGCCCATCAGACGTTGTGGAACCAGCTGTGCCACCATAGCCAGACCGAGGCCAGAAATCATCAGCTCACCGATACTCTGCAATGCGTAGCTCAGTACCAGCCAGTTAACAGACACAATACCGTTTTCATTCGCCAGGCTCGCACCCCACGGCAGCACCAGGAACGCACCGGAACACAGCACCATACCGATAGCAAACTTGTGCGGCATTGGCATACGGTCACCGACTTTGGTGTAAACCGCAGCAAGCAGCGGGCTGGCAACCATGATCCAGAACGGGTTCAGCGCCTGGAACTGCTCAGGCTGGAAGCTGATACCCAGCAGGTCATGACCGACGTTATGAATTGCAAAGAAGTTCAGAGACGTTGGCATCTGGCTGTACAGCACGAAGAACACCACAGCTTCCATCATCAGCAGGAAAGCCACGATCATTTTACGGCGTGCAATGCCTTTCATCGCGAACGTTTCTTTGGCAAAAACAATGATGATACCGACAGAAACCACACCCAGAACCATACGTGCGATGGTTTGGTTATGCAGCAACCAGCTTGAAATGAACACCAGCGCGACAACACCCACCAGCACCATCAGCAGTTTCTGGAACTGTAAAGGTTCGAAATCCGGTTTTGAACCCTGACGTTTTACCCATTTGCGGCAGAACAGGAAGTTCACGATAGTGATAAGCATCCCGACCACGCTCAGAGAGAACGCCACGCTCCAGCCGTATTTGGCTGCCAGCCAAGGCGTTGCCAGCATTGAGAAGAATGAACCAATGTTGACGGACATGTAATACATGGTGAATGCGCCATCAAGACGCGGGTCATCTTTTGCATAGCAGGTAGAAAGCAATGAGGATGGATTTGCTTTAAACAAGCCGCTGCCGACGGCGATGGTCGCCATACCCAGATAAACCCAGAAAACTTCGTGGCCGGAATAGGCAACGAATGAATAACCTAACGCCAGAACAATCGCGCCCAGCACGATCACGCGTTTTGAACCGAGCACTTTATCGCCCAACCAGCCGCCGATAGCCACGAAGCCGTAGACCAGCGCACTGAATGAGGAGAACAGGGTAATGGAGTCGGCTTCACTCAGGCCAAGCATTTTGACCAGGTAAACCGCCATGATGCCTTGCAGGCCGTAGTAACCGAAACGTTCCCACAGTTCGATGGAGAAGATCAGATAAAACGCTTTAGGTTGTTTGAAGGCGTTCAGACTCACGCTTTCATTGTTTGGTGTTTTGTTTGCAGTTGACACTCGTACCTCTGTTTATTCCTTCCGGCCGTATGGCGGAAACGCATAAGTGGCGCGAAATAAGCACCCTTTGCATTGTTATAAGATGGGGATGACGGCAGGTAATGTTCACTATCTACGTAAATGAGGCAAGGAGTTTGACATATTCCGTTACATATAACTTATCCGACCTGATTAAACTGTGTTCGAAATGTTATGCAGAATTAACGTTTATGTTTTTGAAATAGGCAACGCGAATATGTTGTATGAATATTCATCTTCAAAGGCATATAAGTTTAATTTTTCCATCGATATCAATGATGGTTTAAATCACTCATTCATCGTGAATAAACAGTGAATAAACCCGGTTAATTTGCAGTTTGTGGCATTTTATTCATTCTTGGTGCGTTCAAAAATCAGCGTTTAAAACGACAACAGGGGTAATGTGATCTACTTCTCGTTTTAACACTAAATTTCCGATTGAAAATAAGATTAGTACGACTTAGGGAGGTTAAACGGCGAGGGTGTTTACATTTGATGTCTCAGGCAGGGGGAAATCCTGCCGGAGTTGACGAATAAAGCATCAGTGGGAAAGCGGGGAATTTAGCCGATCATTTGCTCAGCGTATCGCCAAGCGTCTGAATCAGTCGATTCGACCAGCTGAACAGCGCCGTGGTCAGCAATATATCCAGAGATTGTGTTGCGGTATAACCGGCGTCAGACAAACCGTGCAGCAGACGCGCATCGAAACGTTCCGGTGTACGGGTTAGCGCAATGACACTTTCCAGCAATGCCGCTTCTGCACTGCCGGCCTGTTGTTGTGACACCGCATCCACAATGTCATCACGGTGAGTCGCCTCAAACAACTGTTCGATTAATTCCGGCTTGCCTTCGGCTTCCAGATACAAACGCCCGTGTATGCCCGCGCAGTACAGGCAACCGTTCAGCTCTGACGTAGCCACAGCGGCCAGTTCGCGCCAGGCTGCTTTCGGACGCTCGCCCGCCTGCATGATGTTATTGAACACCGCCGAGAATTCACTCAGTGCATCGGCATTGTGAACCAGCAGCGTGTAAAACGAAGAGGAGCGCGCATCGGGTGCAATCAGATCCAGCACATCCTGCTGATGCTGGCTGGCACTTTCAGGCGCGACTTCCGGCAGCCGTGATGTCCATTGCAACATCGCCAGTGAAAAGCCCTTTTGCTCACAACCTTCAGGGGAAGGGAAACCTGGCAAAACGGCGGCTGCGCGGCCGCGTAATCCGTTTAAAATAGCCAGCACTCTCGCCTGATAACTCACAAAACCGATCAGTTGCGTAAAGGTGACAATATCCTGCGTGCTCAGGCCAATATCATTGAGCTGTTTCAGCATTGGCGCGGTGATTAACGTTGGTTGGGTGGCAAGTAATCGTGCGAACTGGGTGATGTGAGTCTGGCGGATGTTACTTTCACGAGAGGCGTCCGGGCTGGAGAGCGGGGCGAGGCGGGCGGCGTAATGGCTACAAAGTGGCTGTACGCCGCTGACCTGGGCCACGGTGAGCGCACTGCTCAGGCGGTCGTATAAAGAGAGCGTTTCAGTGCGCGACACGCGCAGGCTGTGCGGAAAAAGCACATCGTAACACGCTCGTGAGGCGTTCAGCAGCCCCTGACGCTCGTTGATCAAGGCGCGCAGCGTAGGGTCCAGTTGTGCATCCAGCCCAAGCAAGAAGCGATCCTGAGCCAACGCAGCATGCGGATCGAGCGGCAGATAACCCTGCTGGCTGCATTGTGTCTCGTGATACCAGCCGCTGTGCGCGGCCTTGCGTTGTTGTTCCATGATCGGGTCCTTTGCATCAGGCAAATTAACAGACCCTATCGTTGCCTATCCTGGTGTCGAGATAAAATAATGTTAAGCGATAAATCATAGCGAAAAGGAATAGATAAACGCAGAAATGCCAGCTAAATCTATTTATGACGAATATTTGTACCGCAATGGCTAAAAAAAACGGCATCAGATACCTGACACCGTTTTTTAGAAACACGCATGATGAGATTTATCAGCGTCCGTTTCCGTCACGACGCCAGGCGTCGGCGGTCAGCGCTTCACCAAAGTGGCTGGAAATCAGTCGCTTTGTGAGATCGTGCAGCGGTGCTGCCAGCACTTCCGCGGTATTACCACGCTCAACCACTTCCCCTTCATGCATCACCAACACCTGATCGCTGATGTGTTTCATCATGCCGAGATGCTGTGTCACGTAGATATACGAGATCCCCTGTTTTTCCTGTAATTCGAGCATCATGTTGATAACTTGCGATCGCATCGACATATCCAGCGATGCCAGGGCTTCATCGGCCACAATGACTTTAGGTTGCAGGATCAACGCGCGGGCGAGGGCGACGCTCTGCTTTTGCCCGGAGGCCAGCATATGCGGATAATAGTTAGCATGGTCTGGCAGCATCCCCACCAGACGTAACGTCTGGTTAATGCGCTGCTCCCGTTGCTGGGCATCCATTTCGCTGTTCAGGCGCAGCGGGGCTTCAAGTAACTGGCCGATACGCTGACGCGGATTGAGTGATGTGCTCGGATCCTGAAAAATCATGCGGATTTGCTGGCTGCGAAAACGGTAGTCACGAAATGCCAGAGGATGATCGTCAATCAGAATCTCACCGCCGCTCGGTTCCACCATGCCGGAAAGCATTTTCGCCAGCGTCGATTTACCCGAGCCGTTTTCGCCGATAATCGCCAGCGTCTGTTTTTCCCGCAGCGTAAAGCTGACAGGTTTTACCGCCTCAAGATTCATTTTTCTGAACAGCCCGGTGCGATAGCGGAACGTTTTGCTCAGGTTACGCACTTCGAGGAAAGTTTCGGCCATTATTGCTCCTCCATGTTCAGCGGAAAGTGGCACGCATAAGCATGGGTTTTCGCCAGGCGCAGACGGGGAGTTTCAATGCATTTTTTCTGTGCATAAGGGCAGCGCGGCCCCAGACGGCATCCGATGGGCAGATGCTCAAGCGAAGGGATCGCGCCGGGCAGGGTATTCAGACGACTTTTGTGGGGCAGCGAGCGGCCAAAGTCAGGCATCGCGCGGATCAGCGCCTGCGTATAAGGGTGGTGAGGCGTGGCCAGCAGATCTTCGCAGGTGGCGCTTTCGACGGTCTGCCCGCAGTAAAGCACGTTAATGCGGTTTGCCCATTTGCTCATCATTTGCAGGTCATGGCTTATCAGCAAAATGGTGGTGTTATTGTTCTGATTCAGCCGCGCCAGCAGGCGGAAAATCTGTGCCTGCGTGGTCGGCTCCATGGCATTGGTCGGCTCATCGGCAATCAGCAAACGTGGCTGATTCGCCAGTGCAATGGCAATCATCACTTTCTGGCATTCACCTTCAGTCAGTTCATAAGGATAACTGGCCATGATGTCTTTATGATCTTTGATGCCGACGCGATGCAGCAGCTCGATGGCCCGGTATTTACGCCAGCGAAAACGCTGATACCAGCGGCCTTTATAGGTCCAGCCGGGGATAGCCTGAATCAGCTGGCGTCCGATATTCTCGGAAGGGTCCAGACAGGATTGCGGCTCCTGAAAAATCATCGAGACGTTCTGCCCCACCAGCTTGCGGCGTTCGCGCGGTGTCAGTTGCAACAGATCGATATCGTCAAAGCGCATCCGGTCAGCCGTTACGCGCCAGTTATCTTTGGTCACGCCACAGATGGCTTTGGCGATCAGGCTTTTACCGGAACCCGATTCTCCCACCAGGCCGCGGATTTCCCCGGCGCTGAGCGTCATGCTGACGCGGTCGACGGCTTTAACCGGCCCTTCTGAGGTCATAAATTCGATGGTCAGATTGCGGATATCAAGTAATGGCATTATTCCACTCCCGCATTGATCGCCCGACGCACACCGTCACCCAGCAGGTTAATCAGCAATACGCTGATAAGAATAGCGGCCCCCGGCAGCATCACTGTCCACGGCGCGACGTACACCAGTTCGAGCGAATCACCGAGCATGGCACCCCATTCCGGCGAAGGCAGCTGCGCGCCCAAATCGAGAAAACCGAGCGCGGCGATATCCAGAATTGCCATCGACAGCGCGCGGGTAAACTCGGTCGCCAGTACGGCCACAATGTTGGGCAGCACCGCGTAACGCAGAATTTGCCAGGTCGAGGCACCGTCGAGGCGCACGGCGACAACGTACTCTTTCTCCAGCTCATCATGCACCGCGCTGTAAATGGTGCGGGAAATACGCGGCAACAGCGCCAGCCAGACGGCCAGCATTGCGTGCTCGAGTTTAGGGCCGATAAAAGCCACCACAACAATCGCCAGCAATAAAGAAGGAATGGATAAAAGCGTGTCGAGAATATGGTTAAGAATGGCGGATTTCAGCCCGCGGGAGATCCCCGCCAGAACACCGATAATCACGCCGCACAGAGAGGCCGCCAGCGTAATCACCAGCGCACCGCCGATGGTCGGTGCCGCCCCGGTGAGGATGCGGCTCAGTAAATCACGCCCCAGATCATCAGTGCCGAGGAAGAAAGAGACATTGCCGTAGCGTGACCAGGATGGCGGCAGTAGCTGATACCCTAAAAATTGCTGATCCAGCGCGTAAGGAGCCAGAAAGTGCCCGAAAACACACAGGAACAGCAACCCGATAACGCCGTAGAAACCAATCATCGACAATGTGTCGCGATAGAAAATTCCCCACGTATGACGCAGCGGGCTGGGTACCTGTTTTTCGCGGTATACGTTATCGAAGGGCATACCATTCCTTATGTTTCAATGGATTCATCAGCGCACCCAGAATGTCTGAGAACACGTTAACCACAATGACCAGCGATCCGACCACCATCACGCCGGCGGAGATCGCCGCGTAATCCTGCTGACGGATGGCATTAATCAGCCAGCGCCCGATGCCCGGCCAGTTAAAGACCACTTCAGTGATCATCGCCAGCGTCAGCATGGTGGAGAATTGTAAACCGAGTTTGGGAATGATCGGCGGCAATGCATTGTGCAGCACATGGCGGCGGATAATCGTGAAGCGTGATAATCCCCGCGTCGCGGCGGCTTTCACATAGTTTTTTGTCAGGATCTCGTCGGTTGAAATCCGCATCAGACGGACCACTTCTGTGGTGGGCGCCACCGCCAGCGCGGCGATCGGTAAAACCATATGACGAATGGCACTGACAATCATTTCATGACGATACGGAGAATCAGACAACCAGGCGTCGATAAGCGTCAGGCCGGTGACGGTTTTCAACTCATACAACAGATCCAGCCGTCCGGACACTGGCAGCCAGCCAAGCTGTAGCGAGAAGAACAGCATCAGCAACACGGCCAGCCAGAATACGGGGATCGAGAAGCCGAGCAGGGCGAGACTGCTGATCGCGATGTCCGGCCATTTTCCGCGCATTACGCCTGCGAGAATGCCGAACGGAATGCCGACCAGCAATGCCAGGGCAAAGGCCAGCACACATAGTTCCATGGTCGCCGGGAACACCGCTCTGAGCTGGTAGCGGATGCTTTCACCGTTAATGCTGGAAACGCCAAAGTCCAGCTGGCATAAGCTGGTGAAGTAAAAATGGTAGGCATCCCATAATGACGCCCCGCGCAGCGGTGCGTTTGGGGTGAAATAGCTCAGGCTGAAGGCCACCAGGCTGAGAAAAAACAGCGTAACCAGCAGCAAAAGAACGCGACGTAACGTGAAGATGATCATGGTGCTTTCCTTCCTTCGTCATCGCGAAAGACACCTGCAAACGAAGAGTTGCCGAACGGGCTCAAAACCAGCCCTTTGATGTCATAACGGTAAGCCTGAAGGCGCAGGGAAGAGGCCAGTGGCAGCACCGGGAGTTGCTGCTCAAGAATTTTTTGCGCCTGCTGATAAAACTCAATGCGTTGCGAAAGCTGCTGGGAAAGCAGGCCCTGACGCAGCAGTTCATCAAACGCCGGGTCACACCAGTGAGCATAGTTGGTCTGTGAAGGGATCGCCGCACAACTGAGCATCGGCCTGAAGAAACTGTCGGGGTCATTACTGTCGGTAGACCAGCCGGTCAGGGTCAGATCGTGATTCATCTCCATCAGCTTAGCTTCCTGAAAACGTCCCTCGACCGGCACGATGATCACTTTAATCCCCACCTGTGCAAGGTCTGCCTGTAACAGTTCGGCGGTTTTAAGCGGGCTCGGGTTAAACGACTGCGAGGCGGTCGGCACCCATAAATGCAGGGTCAGCTTTTCCTGCCCTAAATCTTTGAGGATTTTCTGCGCTTTCTTCGGATTGTATTCCGTCACCTGCGCGTTGCTGTCATACGCCCACGACGCGCGCGGCAAAATAGAGGCAGCGGTTTCGGCTGTGCCGTAATAGATCGACTGCATCAGGCGTTGATTGTTAATGGATAACGCAACCGCCTGGCGGATCCGCGGATCGTTAAGCGGTGCTTTATTCGTATTGAAGGCCAGATACGCCACGTTCATACCGGGGCGCAGCGACAGGCGCAAACGCGGATCTTCACGCAGAATCGACAGCTGGCTGGCGGCAGGATAGGCCAGCACGTCGCATTCACCGGTCAGGAGTTTGGATAAACGCCCGGTGCCGCCAACGCCCATATCGATCACCACCTGCGCCATGCGCGGTTTGCCTTTCCAGTATTGCCCGTTACGCATCAGACGCACGTACTGTCCGGTACGGTATTCACCGAGCTGGAACGGACCGGTGCCAACCGGCTGGCGGTCGATCTCTTCTTCATTGCCGGCTTTTTGCAGACTGGCGGCATATTCCGCAGACAGCACCGGTGCGTAGTGCGTCGCCAGGTGCCAGAGGAAAGAGGCGTCCGGATTGTTCAGGCGAAACTCAACCGTTGCGTCGTCAATTTTTTTGATGCTTTTGATGGTTTTGGCGAATTGCAGGCTGTCGAAGTAGGGATAATCTTCACCGTTGACGCCGTGATAGTGATTGTTCGGATCAATGATGCGCTGGAAGCTGAAGACCACGTCATCGGCATTCATTTTGCGGGAAGGCGCGAACCAGCCTGTCTGCTGGAAAGGCACGTCTTTACGCAGATGGAAGCGGTACGTCGCGCCGCCGTCAAGAACTTCCCAGCTCTGCGCCAGCTCAGGGATGAGACGATAGGTGTAGGGGTCAACATCCAGCAGGCGGTCATACAATTGTGCTGCGAGCGTATCAATGATCAGCCCGCTGCTGGCTTTCTGCGGGTTAAACGTATTGATCATGCCGTTGACACAATAGACAAAGCCACTCTGGCGAATATCTTTCACCGGCGCAGTGATGACCGGCGCGCTGGCGGGTGTTGGGGCAGTCTCAGCAAACACTGCTGTGGACAAACCGCTCAGTAAAAGCATCCACAAGGTTAGACGATGCATAAAGGCTTCAAAGTTAAGGTGCAATGCCTTAAGTGTACCGTACTCTGCGAGCTACCCCAATCCATTGCGCGAAACACCGCGTATTCCTGCGGCACATCGCGCAAATTTTATGCGGATAAAAATAAAACCCTTGAAGTTGGATTGATATTGTTATGTTATAATATAACAATAATCGCAGGCGAAGTATTCCTGCGCTCTCCTTCGATAAGAGGTTAACGATGTCCTTACTTCCCGTTACCGTGCTGTCCGGTTTTCTTGGCGCGGGCAAAACCACCGTACTTAATCACATTCTTAATAACCGGCAGGGCATGCGCGTGGCGGTGATCGTCAACGACATGAGCGAAGTGAATATCGATGCCGCGCTGGTCGCCAACGAAATTACCCTCGACCGCCAGCAGGAAAAACTGGTGGAAATGAGCAATGGCTGCATCTGCTGCACGCTGCGCGAAGATCTGCTGATTTCGGTGCGCGAACTGGCGCAGGCGGGGCGGTTTGACTATCTGCTGATTGAGTCGAGCGGTATCTCGGAGCCGCTGCCGGTAGCGGAAACCTTCACTTTTGAAGATGAAAACGGCGAAAGTTTGTCGCAGTTTGCCCGGCTGGATACCCTGGTCACCGTGGTCGATGGCGTCAATTTTATGCAGCAATATCAGGAAGCGCGCAGCGTGCAGGAGGCAGGCGAAAGTCTGGGTGAGGAGGATAACCGCAGCGTGACCGATTTGCTGATCGACCAGATAGAGTTTTGCGACGTTCTGCTGGTGAGTAAAACCGACATGCTCGACAGTCAGCAGCAGCGGGAAGTTATCGCGTTGCTGAAAAGCCTCAATCCGGACGCGCATATACTTCCGATTTCGCCGGGCAGTTTGCCGCTGGAAAGCGTGCTGAATACGGGGCGTTTCGATTTTGCCAAAGCGCAGCGGGCACCCGGCTGGCTGAAAGAGCTGCGTGGCGAGCACACGCCGGAGACTGAGGAATATGGCATCAGCAGCTTTGTTTACAGCGCCCGCAGGCCGTTTGATCCGGATAAGTTTTACCGCGTGGTGCACGGCGACTGGGGCGGTGGCAATCTGCTGCGTTCAAAAGGCTTTTTCTGGCTGGCGACGCGGCCACGATTCGCCGGGCAGTGGAGTCAGGCGGGGGGAATTGCCCACTACGGCATGGCGGGTATTTTCTGGCGCGCCCTGCCGGAGAGCGACTGGCCGCAGGATGAGGAAACGCGCGAGCAGATCATGGAGAAATGGGTGGAACCGTTCGGCGACATGCGCCAGGAGCTGGTGTTTATTGGTCAGCATCTCGATAAGGTGGAGATTATCCGCCAGCTGGATGCGTGCCTGTTAAGTGAAGAACAGATGGCAGAGGGCATCGATAACTGGATGGCAATGGCCGATCCGTTCCCCGAATGGTAATCCTTAAGGAGGCTAAGGTTGTTCAATAAGTAGCCATAATGACGCTGTGGTAATGAGAAAAATTCTCAACAAAGTGCTTTACAGACGATACTGAGAACCATTATCATTCTTTTCACCGGACGAGAGGTGTCCCGCCAGGGGCATTAATCGCGAGGTACGACATTGCTCACATTGCTTCCAGAATGACTTAGCCAGCTCGGGTGCTGGCTTTTTTTTGTCTGAAATTCAGTCACTTTCCTGCGCATTTACCTGTATTCCATGCTTCTTCAACATGCCGCGTAACTGATGATAAGTGACGTTCAGTAATTCAGCCGCCTTGCGCTGGTTGAAACGTGCCTGCCGCAGTGCCTGCTCGATCAGATTTTTTTCCTGACCGGTCACCCATTGTTTTAAATCCAGCGGTAAGGCCGGCAGCGCCGTGTTATCAGCGGGCGTCTCCGGCTTTTCCGAAGCGGTGCGTTGTGCGAAAGGATTGAGAATAATGTTGTCGAGCGGAAACTCGCTGGTGCCGTGGCGGTACATCGAGCGTTCGACGACGTTTTTGAGCTCCCGGATATTTCCCGGCCAGCGATAACGCATCAGCGTGTCATGCGCATGTTCAGTGAAACCGGGAAACAACGGCAGTGAGAGTTCGCGGCACATCTGAATGGCGAAATGTTCGGCCAGTAACATGATGTCCTGCTGGCGCTCACGCAGGGGCGGCAACTGAACCACGTCGAAAGCCAGACGGTCGAGCAGGTCGGCGCGGAATTTTCCTGCTTCAGCCAGCGCGGGTAAATCATCATTCGTTGCGCACACCAGCCGCACATCCACCTGCAACGGCTGGCTGCCGCCGACGCGCTCCAGATGACCGTATTCAATCACGCGCAGCAGTTTTTCCTGCACCAGCATCGGCGCGGTCGCCAGCTCATCGAGGAACAGCGTTCCGCCGTCGGCGCGCTCAAAGCGGCCCAGATGGCGTTTCTGCGCACCGGTAAATGCGCCAGCCTCGTGGCCGAACAACTCGGAATCCAGCAGGTTTTCATTCAGTGCCGCACAGTTAAGAGAAATGAACGGCCCCTGCCAGCGCGGGGACAGATAATGCAGACGATGCGCGATCAGTTCTTTACCGCTGCCGCGTTCGCCGGTGACCAGAACCGGTTTGTTCAGCTTTGCCAGTTGTGACACCTGTTCCAGCACTTCGATGAAGGCGTTGGCTTCGCCAAGTAAATTGTCTGTGTTATCCGTCATTTGGTCTTCCTTGCGTGGTGAAACACACTAACACTTAGTGAAAATCATCATCTTGAAAAATAAGCATAGCAGAGTCGTCATTAAAAAATTCAATTTATTCATGAAGATAAAGATTTTAAAAAGTTGGCACGGATCCTGATATAGGTTTATCGCCGCAGCTGAAAAATTTCCTGCGGATTTGACCGGTAATCATTTGGCCGGAAACCAAACAGAATCAAAGAGGAATTTCGATTATGGGTATTTTTTCTCGCTTCGCTGACATCATTAACGCCAACATCAACACGCTGCTGGATAAAGCTGAAGATCCGCAAAAACTGGTTCGTCTGATGATTCAGGAAATGGAAGACACACTGGTTGAGTTACGTTCGACCTCTGCCCGTGCGCTGGCAGAAAAGAAACAGCTGATCCGCCGCATCGATCAGGGCGAGTCTCAGCAGGCCGAATGGCAGGACAAAGCCGAGCTGGCGCTGCGTAAAGGAAAAGACGATCTGGCGCGTGCTGCGCTGATTGAAAAACAGAAACTCTCCGATCTGGTCATTGTGCTGAAAAACGAAGTGACCGTCGTGGAAGAAACGCTGGATCGCATGAAGTCAGAAATTGGCGAGCTGGAAAGCAAACTGACCGAAACCCGTGCCCGTCAGCAGGTGCTGACTCTGCGCCATCAGGCCGCGTCATCTTCCCGGGACGTTCGCCGTCAGCTGGACAGCGGTAAAATTGATGAAGCGATGGCGCGTTTTGAGCAGTTTGAACGCCGCATCGATCACATGGAAGCCGAGGCTGAAACGGTCGGTATTGGCAAAAAGAAATCACTGGATCAGGAATTCGCCGAACTGAAAGCCGACGATGAAATCAGCGCACAGATCGCTGCCCTGAAAGCTAAAATGAACGGTAGCCAGGACGCATAATTGCGCATTGCACCGTTGATGAACCTGCCTGCGGGCGGGTTCACATTGCAGGACAAACGCCTTAACCGGCACAAAAAAGACTCATAAGGAGAGACAATGAGCTTCCTGTTTTTAGCTATTCCGCTGACCATTTTCGTTTTATTCGTGGCGCCCGTGTGGTTGTGGCTTCACTACAGCAATCGCCAGCAAAATGGCACTCAGCTCAGTCAGCATGAGATGCAAAATCTCTCCAGCCTGACGCAAGATGCGCAGCGCATGCGTGAACGTATTCAGGCGCTGGAAGAAATTCTGGATTCCGAACATCCGGGCTGGAGGCAATCATAATGACGAGCCGAATGTCAGAACGAAAACTCTACCGCGTACCGGAAGAGGGCGTGATAAAAGGCGTCCTTGCCGGTCTGGCGCACTACCTGGGCGTACCGGTAAAACTGCTGCGGATCATGGCGGTGCTGTCGATTTTCTTCGGCCTGTTTATGTTCACCGTGGTGGCTTACATCATTCTCAGTTACGTGCTGGATCCGGTACCCGCCAGTGAGTTCGACGGTGAAGCGGCACCCTCGCCACGGACGTTGCTGCAGGAGGCCGATCGTGAGCTGAAAGCCAGCGAACAGCGCTTGCGTCAGGTTGAACGCTACGTCACCTCGGAAACCTTCGGCGTACGCAGCCGTTTCCGTCAGCTGTAAATAACGCTTCTGGCCGCCGGACGTCGCGCCGGTTGCCACCTCCTTTTCACGTCCCCGCTTAAGGAATCTTTATGACCCGTTATCTGCATTCCTCGCTGCCGGGTAAAAGCAGCCTGTTAAAGAAAATTTTCGGCGTGATCGTGACGCTGGCGCTGACTTTTGGCCCTGCCGGGCTGGCGGCGCGCGTGCTGGGCGTGGTAGCAAAAGGACCCGTTCGTTACGTTTTAGCACTATTATTAGAACCGTTATTCAAACGTATTTTGACCGCGCTGTTTGGGCGCTACGCCAGGGAGAGCAATGAAAAGACTACAAAACGAGTTTAATTCACTGATCAATCGCGGCATGGACAGGCATCTGCGGCTGGCCGTCACCGGTTTAAGCCGCAGCGGAAAAACCGCATTTATTACCGCCTTCGTTAACCAGCTTTTACACATGCACAGTGGCGCACGTTTACCGCTGTTTTCGGCTGCCCGCGAGGAGCGACTGCTGGGCGTGAAACGCGTACCCCAGCGTGATCTGGGCGTCTCGCGCTTCGCCTATGATGAAGGGCTGGCGTCGCTTTTCGGCACGCCGCCTGCATGGCCAACGCCAACCCGTGGCGTCAGCGAAATCCGCCTCGCACTGCGTTACCGCTCCAACGACTCCCTGCTGCGTCACTTCAAAGATACCTCCACGTTATATCTGGAAATTGTCGATTATCCCGGCGAATGGCTGCTGGATTTACCGATGATCGAGCAACAGTATCTCGACTGGTCACGCCAGATGGCGGGGCTGTTACAGGGCGATCGCGCAGAATGGGCGAAGCCGTGGCTGACGCTGTGCGAACAATGCGATCCGCTGGCGCCGGCGGATGAAAATCTGCTGGGCGCGATTGCACAGGCGTATACCGACTATCTGGTGCGCTGCAAAACCGAAGGTTTGCACTTTATCCAGCCGGGGCGTTTTGTTCTGCCGGGCGATATGGCCGGTGCGCCCGCACTGCAATTTTTCCCGTGGCCTGAACTGAACCGCTATACCGACGCGCAACTGGCGCAGGCAGATAAAAACAGCAATCTCGGCATGCTGCGCGCGCGGTTCGACTACTACTGTCAGCACATCGTGAAAGGCTTCTATAAAGATCACTTTGTGAAATTTGACCGCCAGATTGTGCTGGTCGATTGCCTGCAACCGCTCAACAGCGGGCCGCAGGCGTTCAATGACATGCGCCTCGCGCTGACTCAGCTGATGCAAAGTTTCCACTACGGTAAACGCACGCTGTTCCGCCGCCTGTTTAATCCCTGCATCGACAAACTGATGTTCGCCGCCACCAAAGCCGATCACATCACCGGCGATCAGCACGCCAATCTGGTGTCGTTGTTACAGCAACTGGTGCAGGAAGCGTGGCAGAACGCGGCGTTCGAAGGCATCAGCATGGATTGCGCCGGACTGGCTTCTGTTCAGGCGACGGAAACCGGCCTGGTGGAATATCAGGGGCAAAGTTTGCCTGCGCTGAAAGGTCACCGTTTGCAGGACGGCGCGCCGCTGACCGTTTTCCCCGGCGAAGTGCCGGCGCGCCTGCCGGGGCACGCGTTCTGGCAAAAACAAGGTTTCCATTTTGACGAGTTTCGTCCGCGCGAAATGAGCGTGGATCAGCCGTTGCCGCACATTCGTCTGGATGCGGTGATGGAGTTTTTACTGGGAGATAAAATGCGATGAGCGAACCTTTAAAACCGCGTATCGATTTTGAAACGGAATTAAAAGCCCCGGCCGAACCGGTGATCAAACCGGCGCTGGCATTTGACGAATTCGCTTCAGAGCGCTTCATTCCGGTCACCACCGAAACGGATGAACAACAGGAAGAGGGCGAGGCCGAAGCGGTACTCAGCCGCGCACTCAAACCGCGCCGCAGCGTGTGGAGTAAACTGGTGCGTCTGGGCGTGGCGGTGCTGGGGATCAGCGTGGTGGCGCAGGGCGTTCAATGGGTACATCAGGCCTGGATCCAACAGGACTGGGTGGCACTCGGTGCCTGCACGGCAGGCGGGCTGATTATCCTCGCGGGTGTCGGCTCAATCGCCACCGAATGGCGGCGCTTATACCGCCTGCGGCAGCGTGCCGACGAGCGCGATAAGGCACGTGAGTTAATGCACAGTCACGGACTGGGGCAGGGGCGGGCTTTCTGCGAAAAACTGGCGGCGCAGGCGGGGCTCGATAACAGTCATCCGGCATTACAACGCTGGCAGGCGTCGCTGCATGAAACCCAGAATGACCGTGAAGTGGTCGAGCTTTACGCGCGGTTAGTTCAGCCGGTGCTCGATGCGCAGGCGCGACGCGAAATCAGCCATTCAGCGGCGGAATCGGCGCTGATGATTGCCGTCAGCCCGCTGGCGCTGGTGGATATGGCGTTTATCGCCTGGCGCAACCTGCGTCTGGTCAACCGCATCGCTGTGCTGTACGGCATCGAACTGGGTTATTACAGCCGCATCCGTTTATTCCGTCTGGTGCTGCTGAATATGGCCTTCGCCGGGGCGTCCGAACTGGTGCGCGAAGTGGGGATGGACTGGATGTCGCAGGACCTGGCGGCGCGCCTGTCTGCCCGTGCGGCGCAAGGTATCGGTGCCGGATTGCTGACCGCGCGTCTGGGCATAAAAACCATGGAACTCTGCCGCCCGCTGCCGTGGCTGGAAGGGGATAAACCAAAACTCGGCGATTTCCGCCGTGAGCTCATCGGCAAGCTGAAAAACAGCATGGTGAAGAGCGATAAAACCAGGGCGGGTGTCTGACGTTTATTTGTCATAAGTAAATCAGTAAATCTGCGACAAAAAAAAGCCCCCAAATTAATGGGGGCTGGTATAACTCTGATTAACCTTTAAAGACTGTAAACTAGGTTGTCAGATAGTTCTGTGCTTTAGCAAGACCGTCGGAAATTTGTGAATACGCTTTGTTCACCGCATTACCGGTATCACTTACCGCGTCCTGACCAAAGTTTGACAAGCGGTCGGCCACTTTATTCACATCTTCCGACCAACCCGCACCATTAACCATTTCAATATCACGTTCTGTTAATTGTTTCATCTTAGGTCATCCTCTTATCTGTTAAAGCCAGTCCCCGATATTCCGGGGGCGATGAAAACATTGAGTAATGCTATGGAGATAATTTCTACGCAATGTCTTCACAGGGAATAAGCCTAGAGCACCCGGAGAAGAATTTGACTAGGAATAATCTCCTAAGTGGGTGTTTAAGTTTAACTTATTGTTTTTAATGTAAATTAATACTTAAGTTTATCTGATTTATTCATTTGGCGTATAAAAAATAACCGGGTGACTGAGAGATATTATTTTTACTACAGAAAGTAAATTAATATTACCGCGTGACTGTCTCCATACGGAAATACCGGCCAGCGATGTTTCAGAGTAATCGCGGTGGCAGGAGGTTTTCTGGCTGCTATCTTTCAAAGATTCTGTTTTTACAGCCTGTTTTTCCGGAACAAAAAATATGCTCTTTCGCAAAGAGGTCAATGAACATCAGCAAAATCACTGGACGGGTAAAGCGTTATTACTCGCCGGCTGGCCCCTATGGATTGTGACATCACTGACCGCTGTTTTTCTTATTTCCTTACTCATATTCCTAATCTTCACAAATTACACCCGACGGATAAATGTCAGTGGTGAAATTATCACCCAGCCGCACAGCATTAACTTATTCAGCCCCGAGCAGGGCGTGATCACTGAACTGTATGTCGATACCGGTAAACCGGTTAAAAAAGGTCAGCCGCTGTATGAAATTGACGTCAGCCGGGTGACGCAGGCGGGCAACGTCAGCACCACCACGCTCGCCGCGATTAAAAAACAGCGCGAGCAAATTGATGCCATCGTCGCGCAACTTCAACGCAATAAGCAGGAAACGCTGCAAAACCTGCAACAGCAGTTAGCGCAATATGAGAAAGCCCATCAGGTTTCACAAAGCATGGTGGATTCCGCGCAGGAAGGACTGGATGCGATGAAGAAAAGCATGCAGAACTACGGTGCGTATCAGAAGAAGGGGCTTATCAATACCGATCAGCTGAATAATCAGCGCTATCTGTTTTATCAGCAACAAACGTCATTCCAGAGCCTGAACACCCAGGCGATTCAGGAAGCGTTGCAAATCACCAATCTGCGCAGCGAACTGGTGACGCGCGCCGCCGAGTTCGATAACCAGATTTCGCAGTACGGCTATCAGCGTAATGATCTTGAACGTCAGCTGGCGCAGGCCGATGCCAGAGGTTCGTTGCTGATCACGGCGCCAACCTCCGGCAAAATCTCCTCGCTGAGCGTCACGCCTGGCCAGATGGTCAATGCCGGGGACAGCCTCGCGCAGCTGGTACCTGCCAGCAATTCCCCGTTCTTTCTCGTTGCCTGGTTGCCCAATGAAAGCGTGCCTTACGTGAAAGCGGGCGAGCACATCAATATTCGTTATGAAGCCTATCCGTTTGAAAAATATGGCCAGTTCCCCGGCAAGGTGGAATCGATTTCCTCTGCGCCGGTTTCGGAGCAGGAACTGAATTCCTACGCCAGCGCGCCGCGAAACGCCAGCGGCACGGTCAGCGGGCCGTATTACAAAGTGATTGTGTCACTGGATAAAAAAGCGATGGACTGGCACGGCGAGACGCTGAATTTATCCAGCGGCATGAAAGCCGAATCGACATTATTCCTGGAGAAAAGGCCGCTATATCAGTGGATGTTGTCTCCGTATTACAGCATGAAGAAAAGCGTGGTGGGGCCGATCAATGAATCTCGATAATGTACGGGAGCTGGCTGACCGCCTGCACTTTAGCTGGCGCCAGCGTGTGCCGCAGATTATCCAGACTGAAGCCGCCGAGTGCGGGCTGGCGAGTCTGGCGATGGTGTTTGGTTATCACGGTAAACACGTTGATCTACAGAGTCTGCGCCAGCGCCACGGCATTTCGTCACGCGGTGCGACGCTGCGCACGCTGATGGATATCGCGGCGGCGAATGAGATGAAATCCCGCGCACTGAAGCTGGACATCGACGAACTTAACGCGCTGAAAACGCCCTGTATTTTACACTGGGATCTCAACCATTTTGTGGTGCTGGTCGGCGTTAAACAGGGCAAGGTGATTATTCACGATCCCGCGTTTGGCCGCCGTTCACTGGGGCTGCGCGAAGTTTCCGAGCATTTCACCGGCGTGGCGCTCGAGCTGTGGCCGGACAATGGTTTTACCTCTGAAAAACCGCGTGTGCGTCTCAATCTGCGCAAAATGATGGGTAACGTCAGCGGGCTTATTCCGGCGCTGACCAAAATCTTCTGCCTGTCGCTGATGATTGAATCCGTCAATCTGTTGCTGCCGGTGGGGATGCAGCTGGTGATGGACCACGTGATCCCGGCGAAAGACCCGGATTTACTGACGCTGATTTGCCTCGGCCTGCTGTTCTTTATCATTTTCCGCACCGGCGTCAGCATGCTGCGCGCCTGGACCTCGCTGGTGATGAGTACGCTGATTGACGTGCAGTGGAAAGCGCGGCTGTTCGATCATCTGATGAAACTGCCGCTCGACTATTTTGAGAAGCGCAAACTCGGCGACATTCAGTCTCGCTTTACCTCGCTCGACACGCTGCGTACCACGCTGACCACCAACGTGGTGAACAGTATTATCGACGGCATTATGTCGGTGGGGCTGATAGTGATGATGGTGTTGTACGGCGGCTGGCTGATTTGGGTGATCCTCGGCTTCACGGCGGTGTACGTCGTTTTCCGTCTGGCAACGTACAACGCGTATCGTCAGGTTTCGGAGGAACAAATCGTCAAAGGCGCGCGCGCCGGTTCGCACTTTATGGAAACGCTCTACGGCATCAGCACGCTGAAAGCGCTCGGTTTATCGAAAGCGCGCGCCAATTTCTGGCTGAATCTGAACATTGATAACGCCAATGCGACGGTGCGTAAAACCAAGTTTGAAATGATGTTTACCGGCGGTAATACGCTGATCGCCACGCTGGATCAGGTGGCGCTGCTGTGGCTGGGCGCCACGCAAGTGATCGACGGCCACATGACGCTCGGCATGTTTGTGGCGTTCAACACCTATCGCGGGCAGTTTTCAGAACGAGCGGCCAATCTGCTGAATCTGATGTTACAGCTGAAAATGCTGTCGCTGCACCGTGACCGCATCGCGGATATCGCGCTGACCGACACCGAAAAATCGCTGCCGGAACGTGAGTTGTTGCGGGCGGGCGAGGCGGCGTCGCTGGATGTGCGCGATCTGGTGTTTCAGTACGATGGCCTGACCGCGCCGCTGATTAACGGGCTGAATCTGTCGGTGGCAGCGGGGGAGAGTGTGGCGATCACCGGGCCGTCCGGGCAGGGCAAAACCACGCTGATGAAAATCATGACCGGTTTACTGACGCCAACCGAAGGCCGCATTCTGATCAACGGCATGGACATCACCACCGCCGGTCTGAACAATTACCGCAGCTGCATCGCCTGTGTGTTACAGGATGATACGCTGTTCGCCGGATCCATCGCCGAGAACATCGCCAGTTTTGACGAGCAGAAAGACGACGCGCGCATCATCGATTGCGCCCGCCGTTGCAATATCCATGATGATATTGAACGCATGCCGATGGGCTATGAAACGCTGATAAGCGAACTGGGCGGCAGCCTGTCCGGCGGTCAGAAACAGCGCGTGCTGATCGCACGTGCGCTTTACCGCCGTCCGGCTATTCTGTTCCTTGATGAGGCCACCAGCCATCTGGATCTGGACAACGAAATGCACATTAATCAGGCCATCAGCGAACTGGATATCACGCGAATATTTATCGCGCACCGGCCTTCGACCATTGCCTCTGCCGATCGCGAAATCAGGCTGGGTTAGTGTGCGTCAGGCGATCCCTTATCCGGGATCGCCTTGCCAAAAATGCGGCCTCTGTTACATCTCCTCACGGAAAGTTCATCATTTGTTTAAAAGTTATTATAAAATGCGGGCTTCATCGTCTGACGGCGCTGCCATGCCTCCTGCCGTCTGAACTGTCTGCGCTCCTGTTTTTAAAAATTTCAGCGCAACAGATTAATTTTTAGGAGTTTTCATGTCGAATCAGTTCCCGAGCTCACGCCTTCGCCGCCTGAGACAGTCCGAATCCCTGCGTACACTTTTTCAGGAAACTGAATTTAGCGTCAACGATTTGGTGCTGCCGATTTTCGTAGAGGAAGAGTCTTCTGAATACGTACCTATCGAAGCCATGCCCGGTGTGCAACGTATCCCCGAATCCCGTCTGGCGTTTGAAATTGAACGTTATGCCCGCGCCGGTATCCGCTCCGTCATGACCTTCGGGATTTCGCATCATATGGATGCCACCGGCAGCGATACCTGGAACGAAAACGGTCTGGTTGCCCGTATGGCGCGCATCTGCAAAGACACCGTGCCTGAAATGATTGTCATGTCTGACACCTGCTTCTGCGAATACACTTCGCACGGCCACTGTGGCGTCCTGCACGATCACGGCGTAGATAACGATGCGACGCTGAAAAACCTCGGCAGACAAGCCGTGGTGGCCGCCGCCGCTGGCGCAGATTTCATCGCGCCTTCCGCTGCACAGGATGGTCAGGTGCAGGCTATCCGCAGCGCTCTGGACGAAGCTGGCTTCATCGACACCTCGATCATGGCGTACTCCACCAAATTCGCGTCTTCGCTCTACGGACCTTTCCGAGAAGCGGGCGGCAGCGTGCTGAAAGGCAACCGCAAACAATATCAGATGAACCCGATGAACCGCCGCGAAGCGGTGCGCGAATCCCTGCTCGATGAACAGGAAGGCGCCGACGCGCTGATGGTGAAACCTGCCGGTGCCTATCTCGATATTATCCGCGACATCCGCGAAGCCTCCCGTCTGCCACTGGCGGCGTATCAGGTCAGCGGCGAATACGCGATGATCAAATTCGCGGCGCAGGCCGGTGCCATCGACGAGCGTGCCGTGGTGCGTGAAAGCCTGGGTGCGATCAAACGTGCAGGCGCAGACATTATCCTGACGTATTTCGCCATGGATATTGCCGAAAACGGGTTGTAATTTCTGCACATGCTGCAAACGAAAACCGGGCAAAAGCCCGGTTTTTTTATGTCAGCGCAGCGGAATGATGTTCACGAAGAAGCGTCTGCCTCCTGCTTGCAGCGTTCGTTCGCGCTAAACGAACGTGATGAACAACATGGTGTCTCAATCAACCTGCATCAGTTCAGAGGATGAAATTGATATGTGTTCATGTAGAGGCGGTGGGTAACGTTACCGGCATCTGCCAGTGGAATAAAGCCAGCACCTTCATAGAAGCTGAATGCTGACTGAGGCGCGTTAGTATTGATAAAATCAAACCAGCGCTCAGAACCTTCCAGTATTGTTTTGAGCAGAGTGATACCAGCCCGCATTCTTCTCCACTCGATTCCTACATAGAGATGACGGAGTCGTCCGGCCCGGACTGAAGGCATGTAAGGATCTTGGTTTAATCCGCATACGGCAATCAGTAATCCGTCAGCGTAAAAACCTAACAAATTCTCACCGGGTTTATCAAAGCGGTTCTGCCCGTTGAGCCAGTTTTCTTCAAGTCTGCGTAGCATGTTAAATCCAGCAGCCATGCTCTCCTCTTTTAACGCCAAAAAACCGTTGTTGTCCGGAGTGATTTTCGCGATAAGAATATTCATGCGTCTCTCTTTGTATTCAGCGCGGATAATCCAGACACTCTCAGGTCCTGTTCTTTACAAACTGGACGTCCGTGGATCTTTTGTGTCTGCATACTGGCGGCTTTGTATCAGAAGCCCTGGTTACGTTTAAATCATTTTAGCGAAGCGCCATAAAATGATTAAAGTAATAAGCGCGACTGTCAGAATTTAACGAGGAGGAACGCCATGTTGCTGGAAAAGCTTACATCGCTCGAATGCACCCTTCAGGGTGCCAAAAGGAACGATCGGAAATGGCTTGAACAGATACTTCACCCTGAGTTCACGGAAATCACACGATCAGGTGTAAGGGTGAATCGGCAGGAGACGATAGATTCTCTTACCGCCGAACAAGGTGCCCCGGCTATTCTCAGCAGCGACTTCCGGCTCATCAGCATCAGGGATGATTTTGCCATATTGTATTACCGGACAATTCATCCGGAGGGTACCAGGGCTTCCCTTCGTACTTCATGTTGGGAGTGTTCTGATAGCAGGCATTGGAGGCTGGTTTTTCATCAGGGAACCCCAGAGCCTGGAAGCCTGGAATAGGGAAAGATGGAGGGCTGCTTCTTGCCAGATGCAGACGTTGGCTTGAAGCGTCATTTTCTGTGATGCTCGCCAAGAGTAGCGGAGCTATAAAAAAACACTCTAGTCGGTATAATCTCTTTCATGTTTTTCTTTTCGGTATCTAACACCATGAGCATGTCAGCATTACAACCGCAGATAGTTAAAGCAATGAAACCAAAACATGGAAAGGATTGGATGTTAGTCCGGGGAGACACGGTTTTCATCCGCTTTTTAGCTCAAAATGATGATGGTAATTCTTTTGAAGTGCAGACACCAACGAGGCCCGAAGAGAGAATTCGGATAGGGGGTGGTTTGACTATCGGATACAAGCTGCCAGTAAACCAGAAGCTCCTTTTTTTGGTCGCTGAGACCTTAGCCCAAGAAAATCATCATCAACCTGAGAATAAAGTAGACCGCTTTCAGAATAATTGCATCTCCATGTTTTCCATTACTATAGATCACGGCAAAACAATACAAGATGAGGTTAACGAGGAATGGGTCACTCGCTTCTTTGAGCTCTTCGATGCTCATGGGATTTCGACGAATATTGTCGAACGTGGCATGGTCGATATTTATTCTGACCTATGTGTTGAGGATGGCGAAGACGTTTATCTGAGTGATGGTATGTACATGCGCCCGAACGGGACAATTTACGAACGTTGATAATGTAGGTGCGAAAGCATAAATCAATTCCCGGTTGATAGCCGGGATATCACTTAACCATATCCGAAAATTAGTCCAAGTAGCCCCACTTCATCAGGCGACTTTTCGTATTCATGACCACTCTATGATTTAGTTCGCCGCCACGCTCTGGACTTATTTCCTCTGCTTTCAGACGATCTGCTATCTCCTTCTCTCTTCATACATAGACAAAAGTCCGTTCCTCGCTCATTGCTGCCTTTATGGCTTTTACTGCTACACGTGAGAGTTATAAGCGGATTTGCTAACTAAATGGTAGGCTTTACACCCCAAATCTCACTTTCAGCCCATGCTGTTTTCCAGCACTCCCATGAATTGCCAGTGGCCGGGTCGTCATACTTTTCTTCAATTTTGAGTAAGTCGAAGCCTATAGTATCAGCCCAAATTTCAAATCGCTCTTCGCAAGTATTCATAATTAATCACTCACTGCTAGTCAGGTTTTATATAGCGTCTGGAAGATTTCATATAGAACAATAACTTGATCCCAACTGATTGACACACGGCATTGTTAGCAATATCCATGAGGAGTCAATTTCGAACGTCTGCTGGTCGCTCAATGCAGCCTGTCATGCTTGGTTATAAAACAGGCTTAACGTAGGATATTTTCCCTTTTCTAAGCGGACTCCTATGAATAGGGTTCTAAGTTTGAACCCCCAGTATTTCTACCGACTCTATGCTTCAGCCGTAGCGACTGCGTAAAGCACATCGACTAACTTCACCGCGTCCACATTATCCCAACTCCAATAGGAGGGTAGTTGATGATGTTCGTGGCTGTCAGGTGCGCCTAAAACATCGCTGACAATTGTCTGATGATCTAAAGATGCCGTTACGCGTACACCCTTTTCCATTTGCATAAAGCAGGTTAACCCTTTCAGATCATCACGTCTGATATTTTTCTTATGCTGATGTACTTCCTGTTTTGTAACGCTTATGTGCATGGCTTCTGTTCTCCAGTAGATAGGATTCCGTTTGTTACTAAACAATTTAGACGCCAAAGGGCTAAGCGAAGTTGTACCAACCGTTAGCACTTACAATAAGAAGCGCCTGATCTACCAGCACATTTAATGCAGGTCGATAGTCTTCCCATTCAGCATTTCCGCTCAGAACGTAGAAATCCCAAAAATTAAAGAGGAATACTTGCTCTTGGGGGAATCCGGACTGACAGAATGGCTCTAAATCGCCATTTTGGATTGATTGCCATATATCATTGCTAATACTCATAGTTAACCTCAATGTTTTTTATTAATATAATATTTATGGCTGAAGGCATCAAACTTGCTACTGCCTAATGACTCCAATCACAACGACAACGATTTGACTTAAAACCCCGTTTAAGACAGCGTGAAATCATCATCAAAAGCAGTGATATTAGTGAGTACTTTCTCCACCTGGTTGATATACATGATGCCTTCTCTTAGTTAGGTGGGTTGTGGGATGCCAGATTCAAACCAAAAGCAATCTTGATAGGTTCGTCCGAGCCAGTAGCCCCCACCACACTCTTTAGCACGCTGAAAGGATACATATTGGCTTGGATGCATTATTTCGAGAAAATATCCTCTATATACAATCTGATAGGTTAAATTTTTACCGCCCATAAGAGCCACCACCCACAATAGATCTGTAAATATATACAGTATAAATAAATGTTGTGTATCGTCAACGTTCAAGGGGTTTTTTCCGGCTGGCAGTTGAGCTAATTAATCTGTTTAAGCCTTAATTTCACTATGGAATTAAATTAAATCATCAACATAGCTCATTATTGATCGTACAAGATTAATGGCGAACTTTGCATCAGCTTCATTGAGTAACATAGCTCCCGGATGCGCCAAACTATTGTGGTTACGCAGTTCATTTATTGTTTTCAGAATAGATATCGCTGACCTCAGCATATGAAAAACATCAATGTTTCTTTCTGAATCTTGTGTTGTTTTTAAATGAGTATTTATTAAGCTTAACAACCCTTGTATAGTTTCATCGCCTTTAACATCTATATTATTATTAGAACATATTTGCTTAAGAGTACCGTGCAAAGCGGTGTGCATTCGGTCATAAGCATGCTGTGGACCTTGCTGTTCAATTAAAATTTCTGCATCTTCAAGCGCTTTGTATATGTTTTCATTGGTATTTTTTTTGGGTGATGAAGACACTCTTTTATGTGAGTCATCTTTAATGATGGACTCTATTTCATAATATAAATTCTCATCTTTTATTTTTATGTTGCGCTGGACACGATCCATCTCCCATATATTTAAAATATTTCCTGAGTCTTTGTCTAAAACACTATTAATGGCCTCTATGCAAACACCTTTAATCTCAGGATTATTCCAGTGTACATGTCTCCAAAAATTATTAATCCCTTCTGGAACATCCTTGCAATTACATAGAAGAAAAAGCTCAACCCAATCACCTTCATTGAAATTATCACTTAGAATTTTCGCCAGTTTTATTCTTGACCCAATGTCCAGTATTTTGGCACTCATACAAAATTCCTTATAGTTTATTAGTGATAAAATCTTGTTCTTTAAACGTTTTTACAAAATCTTTATAGCGTTCTATCATCAAGCCGGACGTTTCTCGCATATTACTCTGATGCTGACGATATTTTTTTTCGCTCTCCTCACCTTTGTTCCTCCAGTCATAAGGTAAATCTAACCTGTGCGGTTCTTTTTCAATATGATCAACAGAAAGAAAGCCTAAATAACTATTAACAAATGATTCAACCGAATCAATAAACGCATTTTTCGAATCATTAACAGAGGCATTAAAGAGGCGATATTTTTCATCCTTATACTTTTCAGCACCCTCCAAATTTTGGGAAAACTTTAACAACATTCCGACAAGATAACTTAGATCAGCCTGCTCAATTGTTTCTTCATAAGGAAGTAATATCAGTATTTCTTCTATGATTTTTAAATCATGGTCATGCTTTATTTTTAAAAGTAATGCGTTTTCATCCACACTATCATAATTATTATTCGTAATATTGTTCACATCGCGTCCAGCCAGGCTTAACGCCCCCTGAACATGTTTTGCTGTTTGTTTTATTTTTGTATTCCTGGTTTTATCATTGAGAGCTGGTGTTGCACGATAATAACCATAAATAGTCAGAGCAACCCCTGCAATACCAAGAATCCAGCCCTGATACGTAGCCCAATCAGTACCTACGTGTGTGTTAAGCCACTGAAGCATATTAATTTTCCTATTTATTTTGATGCTCTGCATCATACCAGAGTTTATTTTGCACATTCAGTTAATTCTTTACAATTATTACCACCATTCTGTGAATGGTGCTTGACGCCCCGTAATGTAAAACCACGCTTAGGTAATGGGAGCACAGCGATTAGTATCTGGTAACGGCAAGCTTTGTTTAAGGGGGCAGTTTGGAGATCGGAAATTATTGTACGCTAAGCCTGTTATGTGAACAGGCTACGTTGTCGCAGTAGGGTGTACTCCCGCGCTATACAGCGTTTTCAGGGGATTTGGCCTTAATCGGATAGCCTAAATGCGATAAAACTAGAGCGATAACATAAAAGCGATAGCCACTGACGCTAAATCAATCCATTACGTATCTGGTTTGCTTAAATAATGTGCTTAACGTACAAAAATTTCCGATCTCCAAACTGACCCCAGTAGAGCATTATCAATGGCGATGACTGTTCTGAACATCCGCTCCTCGCTCAAAGCAGCCCTTGGCTTTGCCTCTGGCTGCTTCGTGCCCATGCAGCCCTTGCAAAAACAGGCGTAAATAAGTCAACGGGGAGCGGAAGGTGAGTGTTTGTCAGCCCGGTTTATTCCCATGGGTATAAATATCAGGCCGGGTAATGGTCCATGCATAGTTTTCGCGATTTACGGGCTCATACCCAAGCTTTTCATAAAGCCAGGGAGCTGTTGTTGTGAACAACATTATTCTGCGTAGCTTTTCAAACACAGGGTGAAGGTGTATGCATTCCATCACCCATCTTCCAAGCCCTTCTCCCTGATACTCTTCAAGCACATAGACATCGCAAAGGTAGGCGAATGTCGCATAGTCCGTTATCAGACGAGCGAAACCTATCTGGATTTCATTATGATAAACGCCAAAGTTAAGGCTGTTTTCTATTGATGCAGAGACAATATCCAGATCAATACCTTTAGCCCAGCTAGACCTGGTCAGATACCGGTGTATAGCCGCTACATCCAATTTTTCTGTGTCTGTGCTTACCAGGTACATATCCTTTTGCCATTCATGTTTCTCTGAAATGCTCACTTTCATTCCTGCCCGGAAGATTTAGGGAAATCTCACCTTATCATCCGATGGAAAAATTGTACTGCCTGAATCGATCGGGGCAGGGCATCCATTAACGTCACTTCCACATGATTAAACAGATGACGACTACGTTTATCTTTCGTAAGGTAAATGCCGATTCAAAGATTCAAAGGGGCGTAATGATGGGAAGATTTCACGGTAAACGTGTACTTATCACGGGTGGCACCAGCGGTATTGGGCTGGCAGGCGCGCTGCGAATTGTGAAAGAGGGGGACAGGTTGCCATCACGGGGCTGAGTGATGAACGTCTGGCCCAAACCCGCACGCTGTTGCCGGACACCGCGCTGATCCTGAAAAGTGATGCGGCAAGTGAGGCGGATATTGATGCGCTCGCCACCGCAGTCAGCGGCTGGGGGCGGCTCGACGGATTGTGGCTGAATGCGGGTTACGCAGAAATTGATTCACCGGAATCCGTTACGGCCGACGCCTTTAACCGCATGATGAATGCCAATGTTCGCGGGCCGATGTTGCAGCTTGCATCACTTTCCAACATGTTGAACCCAGGTGCATCCGTGTTGGTCACCGCATCGTCTTCGGTCTATGAAGGTGCGCCCATGACGAGCTTATATGCTGCAACCAAAGGCGCCGTGGTTGCCATGGTAAAAAGCTGGGCCGCCTCACTGGCCGCGCGCGACATTCGCGCCAACACGCTGATGCCAGGACCTGTCGAGACGAATTTCAGGCACTTCATGTCCGAAGAGTCGCGGCAAAAGTTTGAAGATTTTGTGGTAAGCCAGGTGCCTCTCAGGCGAGCCGGTACCGCTGATGAAGCTGCGGCCGTCGCACTTTTTCTGCTCTCAGATGATGCGTCCTACGTAACCGGAAGCCAGTATGCGGTGGACGGCGGGCTGGTTCACTATTGATGTGAAAAAGCAATTTAAATCATTATCTTACTAAATCAGTTGGTCATCGATTCATTTACCCGTTTTGGGTAGGTGGATCATGCTGACGCGGCAGACAGCGGCTGCGAACGACAGGGTGATCGGCTGTTACTAAGAAGGTTATAAGATGTTTTTGCCAGAGTTGAGTGTTAAGCAAACCCTATGTCAAACGTCATTTCAACAATGAGTCGTCCGCTGTTTATTTCTCTGGACGGGCCCAAGGGCGTCGGCAAAACCACACTGCTGGAGGCCATGACGAAAGTGCTCAGGGCAGATAACAAGAAGGTGATCCGACTTAGCGAGAAAAAAAGCGATCCTTACAGGGGGGAAACAATGGCCCTCGTGAACAGGCTCGCCAGACACCCCTCCCTGGAATTGGAACGGGAAGTGTGTGAGCGCTTTGCTGATAGCCGTGCCTGGATTTCCGAGCATGTGCTGCCTAAACAGCCACCGGACAGCATTATTTTAATGGATCGCTGGTACCCGTCGGAAGCCGCGTTTCGCCGGAAGGTTCCATTTGCAGAAATCTTACAGCTTAATATTGAACGAAACGTGCGTACGCCAGACCTGCATATCGGGGTGGTTACTGCGCCTGACATTTCATGGGCCAGAGCCGCGGCCAGAACGCGTGGGCTAAGCAGTACTGTCATTCATAAACTGGAAGAGCATGTCGCTTGTAGCAGGGCGTTCGAGCGAGAAGTTGCGGCTCAGGGTTGGGTGTTATGCCGTAATGAAGGAATTATCGAAGACGCAACGGCGCAGGTTATTTCTGAGATCTACAGAGTGCTTAAATGCCCGGCAGGCATCGGTTTTGCGGGCTGAGCTTCTGCCGCATGTCGCCTGTTATTACAGCAACTTATTCCGTCACCCTCTGTTCGACTTTGCACATATTCTCTGAGGAGCCCGACATGACCACCTTTCATCAACTCACCGCCACCAGTCTGGGTGGACAGCTCATTTCTATGGCCGACTATGCGGGTAAGCTGGTTCTGGTGGTGAATACCGCCAGCCATTGTGGCTTCACGCCGCAGTACGCAGGCCTTGAATCGCTCTACAAGAAGTACGCTGCCCAGGGGCTGGTGGTGCTTGGTTTCCCCTGTAACCAGTTTGGTAATCAGGAACCCGGCGGTGCCGACGACATCGCGCAGACCTGCCACATCAACTATGGTGTGAGCTTCCCGATATTCGAAAAAGTGGAGGTCAACGGCCCGGCTACGCACCCGGTGTTTCGTTACCTGAAAGACGAATTACCCGGTGTGCTGGGTGGGCGGATCAAGTGGAACTTCACTAAGTTCCTGATCGGGCGCGACGGCAAACCCCTCAGGCGTTTTGCACCGATCACTACGCCGGAGAAAATGGAAGCCGTCATTGTTGCTGCACTTTAAATCTAGGCGTTCGTGTAATTCCAATCGTCCACATTCAGAGAGCTTCTGACAAACTGATTATATCCGGATGCGGTTAACAACCGCTTTCGCCCTAAGCTGCCCCGCACCAGTGCTTTCGGACTCACCTTAAATAGAATGCGGATGACTAAAATAGGCATGAACGCGGTATTATAACTTCCAGAGTAAAATATAAAGTAAGTGATGTTAAGGAAACTATGATGAAGAGAGATGCATTATACAGCTACGCACGAGAACACTTTAAATCTGAACCGGAATATCTCTGGAGCAACCTGCCGGGCTCCGCAGTACTCAGGCATCACGACGGAAAGAAATGGTTCGGTATCGTGATGAATGTATCTGGCACTAAGCTGGGTCTATAGACGGAAGATCAGGTCGATGTGCTAGAAGTGAAAGTCAGACCGGAGCACATCGGCTCATTGCGTAAAAAAGAGGGTATCTTTCCTGCTTACCACATGAACAAAGAGCACTGGATAAGCATACTTCTTTCCAGTCCGCTATCTTCCAAAGAAATATACGAGCTGCTTGAAGATAGCCATGATCTAACAGCCTGATAAAATATATCAGGAAGGGTTCAATGAAAAAGCTGGGCTCACACCCAAAAATATATACACCAAAGAATCTTCACAAAGTTATGACCACTATGATTAGTTGGATATAAAAGCGCATATGTCTTCTGCGAGAGCTAACCTTCAGCTTTTCGCTCACAGCGGACCATTCATATCAGTATGTCTGCTTCGTGCCAGAAGCGGACATTGCTCATGGTCAGTTATACCAACCAACGAAGATCAGGTCTGTTGCATTGAAGAATTTATGTCTACATAGAAACGCCTGAATACGTATTTCCCCCCTTATCAAACTCAGCGATGATCCTTTCTCCGGAAAATCATCCGGGCAACAACGCATAAAAGTTACGTTTCGCTATTTAACTTTGTGAATTTCATCTGCAATGTGTCTAAGGGTATTCCATGCAAAATAAAAGCACTCTGCTTTTACTGGCGCTGTCTGTGGCTGTTTTCGGGGTAATCACCACCGAAATTGCCATCATCGGCTTACTGCCAAAACTGGTTTCTCAGCTCCACGTCACGCCCACCCAGGTCGGTTTTCTGGTCAGCATCTATGCCATTATCGTGGCCGTTACCGGGCCTTTTATCACGCTGATGCTGTCTGGCTTTAACAAGAAAACGGTTCTGCTGAGCATTCTTGTCGTCTTTATTGTGTCGAACCTGATTTATGCCACCACTGACGTGTTCAACCTGATGTTGGTGTTTCGCATTCTGCCTGCGCTGGCTCATGCCGTCTTCTTTGCCGTTGCGCTGGTTGTGGCCGCTAATTCCGTACCGAAAGAAAAAGCCGCAGGCGCTGCAGCAAAAGTGTTTGCCGGAGTGGCCATTGGGCTGGTGCTGGGTGTCCCCCTCAGCTCTCTGATTGCCGAGCATTTCTCTTTATCCGCAGCGTTTTACTTTGGTGCTGCAGCGTGCGTGCTGGCCTTCCTGGGCGTCCTGTTCCTGATGCCATCAATGCCGACCCTGCATAAGGTTTCCTTTGCCAGCCAGCTTTCCGTTCTGCGGAACGGTAAGCTGTGGCTGACCATCTCAACGGTAACGTTAATTTTCGCCGCAATGTTTTCCAGCTTTAGCTATGTTGCAGATTATCTTTCACGCGTTACTCACCTGAATAACAATTACATCAGCGCCATGCTAATCCTCTTTGGTGTCTGTGGTTTTGCTGGCAACTTCGTGTTCAGCAGTTTCCTGCAAAAGAACGTAGTTAAAACCACTCTGGTTTACCCGCTGCTGTTCACCTTGCTTTTGCTTTTGGTATGGTTCTTTGGCTTTTCACCGTTGGTGATGTGCCTGCTGACCGTGTTCTGGGGCGCATTCCACTCATCCGGCCTGGTGGTCAGTCAGACCTGGCTGATGCGTGAAGCCAGCGAAGCGCCCGAGTTTGCCAACAGCCTTTATATGTCGTTCTCCAATCTGGGAATTACCCTCGGTTCACTGACGGGTGGATGGTTTATCGCCCGCCTGGGGACGCACTCGGTGGTACTGAGCAGCGTGATCTTCACTCTGCTGGCATTTGTCAGCATTCTGATTAAACACCGCTCTGATACTAAATCAGTACCGGTTCAGGAAGAGATGGCCTGAAAAAAATAAAGACGGATCGCTGCTCTAAGTAGAATCTATGGAACCTCTGTTCGGAACAGAACGGGGGTTTTATTCCCTCTTTCAGCACCGCATTATGGAGTTCAGTGATTAAAAGGAGCCTGTAATGGAAAAGTTGTTTACTTCATACACCGTCGGCGACACGACAATTCAAACCCGTATTGTCATGGCACCGATGACCCGTTCCCGGGCCAGAGAAGGGGATATTGCCGATAACCTCACCGCTAAATATTATCGTCAGCGCGCATCAGCAGGCCTTATCGTCAGCGAAGGCTCTCAAATTTCCGTTCAGGGGCAGGGGTATCTTTTTACGCCTGGTATCTACTCTGCTGCACAGGTAGAGGGATGGAAGAAAACGACTCAGGCTGTTCATCAGGCAGGCGGCAAAATATTCATCCAGCTCTGGCATGTTGGGCGAATTTCGCATGTCAGTCTGCAAAAGAATGGCGCCGCCCCCGTCAGCTCAGTTGCCGTCAGGGCTGAAAACTCGACGTGTTATGCCCGTGATGAAAATGGCATTGCTGGACCTGTTCCGGTTTCATTCCCGCGCGCTCTTTCAGCCAAAGAGATCGGTTTGGTCATTCAGGATTATGTACAGGCCGCTGAAAATGCTATTGAAGCGGGTTTTGACGGCGTCGAAATCCACGCGGCAAACGGCTATCTGCTTGAACAGTTTATTAATGGCGCTCTGAACACGCGCAGCGATGAATACGGTGGTGAGAGAATTGAGAACCGACTGCGATTCGTGCTTGAAGTGACTGACGCTGTATCACGGGCGATCGGTGGAGGAAAAACCGGCATACGACTTGCGCCATTTGGTCGTCTGTTTGATATGCATGCATTCAGCGGTGAAGAACAAACCTGGCTGACGCTGGCAGAAGAGCTCACGACACGCCAGCTGGCCTATGTTCACCTGAGCGATCAACAGACTTTAGGTGAACAGGCTATTCCTGAAGGATTCATTGAGAAATTCCGAAAGGCCTACAGTGGCACTCTCATTATTGCAGGGGGATTCGATAAGCAACGAGCCGAAATTTACCTGCAGGAAGGAAAAGCGGATCTCATTGCTTTTGGCAGACCCTATATTGCCAATCCTGACCTCACAGAGCGGATGAAAAACAACTGGCCGCTGAATGAAGTTAACCGGGCAACAATGTATGGTGGGGCTGAGGAAGGCTATACCGATTATCCGTTCTGGCCAGATACAACGGCATAGCCGTCCCATCAGTCAAGTAAGCCGTCTTCTGCTGCCTTTATCAACGTGTCCACAACATAACGAATTTTAGGTAACAGTTGGCGGTTTTTAGGCCAGAGCGCACTGATGGGCATTTCTCCACCGGAATGTCCGACCAGAACCTCTTTCAGCTCCCCTGATTCAAGATATTTTCCAACCAGCCATAACGGCAGTTGTGAAAGCCCACAGCCCGCCAGCGTGGCCGATAACATCGCATCTCCGTCCGCAAACTCATGGGTCGCTGGCGGCGTATACCGCGAAATCTGACCATCATTTTCTTTGAGTAGCCAGGAGATCGGCTGATTCCGGCGAAACCCCACCACACACTGATGCTGGCTCAGTTCTTCAGATGAAACGGGTTCTCCACCGTACAGTAAATAGTCAGGAGAAGCGCAGATAACCAGTTTCTGCGTGGTCAGCCTTCTGGCAACCAGCCCACTGCTGTCGGCAAGTTCACCAATGCGGATGACAAGGTCAATACCCTCCTCAATGAGGTCGACAAATCGTTCGCTGAAAGTGACGGTCAATGCGAGTTCGGGATAACGGCGTGTAATCTGCAGCAGGATCGGCAAAATACGCTGTCTGCCAAAGGCTGCGGGTAAGTCCACCCGAAGCCGCCCTGAAGGCTGGCAGATATGAGAGGTCAACTCGGCTTCTGCCTGCTCAAGAATATCCATGGCATTTTGACAACTTATCAGGAAACGCTCACCATCCGGCGTCAGGCTCAGACGCCGCGTGGATCGCAGAAACAATTTAAGTCCCAGCCTGGCTTCAAGGCGACCCACACTTTTACCCACGGCTGATTTTGTCAGCCCGAGTCTCTCAGCCGCCGCGGTAAAACTTCCCTGCTGTGCAGTAGTGACAAAGGCGGTAATTCCGCCCAGGTGATCGGTATTTCGCATGTTGAATATTCCGTTAAGTGCTTCAGGACCAGTCTGCGTGACGAATGACGAGGTAGCGGCCTCCCTCTTCAGCCAGTTCCAGGCAGAGTCTCCGTTCAATACCATCTACAGGAAGTAACAGGGTGCTCTTCATCGCCAGAATGTCTGTCTCTTCAATACTTATCCCGTCGGGATCGGCACTGCGTAAAAATGCGGGTAAATTCTGCCGTGTATTCTCATCGGCTTTCCCGGAAACGATCGTTGAAACAGCCCCAGACCTTGCGGTCAGCATAAGCTGAAAGAAACGGGCTATAAACGAATGTACCCGGTTTTCACTGAATGACTCACGGAATACCTTATCAGGGTTTTGATATACGGGAGTTTTCTGCATGAAAGTAAAAAAAGCGTCCTCTCCCTCACCGAATAAGAGCGTTGTCCGGTATTCCGAAAGTGCCCCTCCCACCGTCAAATCACTTTCGACCCTCTGGTAGCCAATATCCATATTAACGGTTGCCTCGTTTTCCTGGCCGGGAATAAATTCAAAGCGCCGGATAAAGTGCGAGCCCTTTTCGTATGGCAGGCTTTTCAACCAGCTATCCATTCCGTCTTTTCCCTCGGCCAGAAGATGCGTGCCGGCATGAACCAGCCTGACGTACGGAGTAAAAATATCCAGATGCCGGCTGACCTCCTCTGTTTGTCCCTCAAAAAAAGCAAACCAGCGATGGGCAATATCACATGCCGAGTAATACCGGGCTTTCCAAATCTGCTCTTCAGTCATGGTTTTTCCTTGTCTGTCTGTCGTGTCGTGTCGCAGGTGGTTTTGGTTTGTTGACGCAGAGTAAGACATCAAAGATACCCCTAAAGAAGAAACAGGATTGTAGAATCTAAGTCCGCATAGATGCGACCGAAACCCGATTTATCATCCGTGTAAAAACAATCATAGTAATTTCCGAAATGATTAATTTACCTCCGGACGACTGTTCCGGCGATGTGGAGATAATGATGAAAGAGAAAACAATCCCCCTGTCACTGCTTGACCTGGCACCCATTACCGAAGGCAATACCCTTTCTGACGCCATTACCAACAGCGTGCGGCTGGCGCAGGCGGCCGAAAAAGCCGGGTATCACCGTTTCTGGATGGCAGAGCATCACAATATGGTCGATATCGCCAGCGCGGCGACGGCGGTGATACTCAGCCATATCGGCGCAAAAACTGAAAAAATTCGTATTGGCTCGGGTGGCATTATGCTGCCAAACCATGCACCGCTTGTTGTCGCTGAGCAGTTTGGCACCCTTGAGATTATGTATCCGGGCCGCGTTGATTTAGGACTGGGCCGTGCGCCGGGCACTGACCAGGAAACATTGCAGGCGCTGCGCCGTGAAACCCGCGCCAAGGGACTCGACTTCCCCGACATGCTGGATGAACTACAGCATTTTCTTGCGCCTGCACAACGCGGACAGCGTATTACGGCCGTGCCTGGTGCGGGGCTCGATATTCCGTTGTGGCTGCTGGGTTCGAGTACCTTCAGTGCACAGCTGGCGGCGCAGAAAGGTTTGCCCCTTGTTTTTGCCTCTCACTTTGCGCCCGATGCCATGCTCGCTGCCATTGATACCTATCGTTCAGGCTTCCGCCCATCAGAATCGCTTGCCGAACCGTATGTGATGATTTGCGTCAACGTCGTCGCCGCTGAAAACCAGAGCGAAGCAGACTATCTGGCGACTACCGAACTGCAGAAGTTTGTAAATCTTGGGCGGGGCGTTGAGGTGAAATTACCGAAGCCGGTAGACGATATGAATGCGCTCTGGCATCCGGTAGAGGCTCAGCGCGTACTGACTCAGCTGCGTGAATCGGTGTGGGGCACAAAAGAGACCGTCCGGACCGGCCTGAATGACCTGGTCCGCCGTACCGGTGCGGATGAAATTATGGTGAATTCGTGGATACATGATGCCGATGCAAGGATCAGGTCACATCAGCTCATCGCTGAAGCCTGGAACTGATGGCTATGAAAAAGCTATTTACCGGCTACAGGCTCGGCGATATCACCCTGAAAAACCGCTTTATCATGGCGCCCATGACGCGCTCCCGCGCACGGGACGAGCATGCTGATGCCTTAACGGCACTTTATTACGCACAACGTGCCAGCGCCGGATTAATTATTTCTGAAGGTTTACCGGTCTCTCGCGAAGGCACTGGCTATCTCTTTAATCCGGGGATCTATCTCGACAGTCATGTTGAAGCCTGGCTGCCCGTCACACAGGCCGTGCATAAGAAAGGAGGAAAAATATTTGCTCAGCTCTGGCATGTTGGACGGGTATCTCATACCAGCCTCCAGCCTGGAGGGCAGCCCCCTGTCAGCGCCGTCGCCGTTCAGGGTGGCAGCGCCTTTGCCTGGGATGAAAATGGTGAACCTGCAACGGTTACTGCAAGCCTGCCCCGCGCCCTGCTGACTGAAGAGATTAAGCTGATAGTGGCTGATTTTCGCAAGGCCGCTGCCAACGCCATTTCGGCGGGGTTTGATGGCGTGGAGGTGCATGGTGCCAATGGCTATCTCATTGAACAATTCATTAATCCTGTACTGAATACGCGCGATGACGGCTATGGCGGCGGAAGCCTGGCAAGCCGTACGCGCCTTCTTCTGGAAATTGTTGACGCCATTTCAGATGAAATTGGTACAAGCCGGACGGGCGTGCGCCTTTCCCCCTGTAATCAGCTTCAGGACATGGCTCCTTACGCCGATACCTCAGAAACCTATCTTTATATCGGTAAGGAGCTTAGCCGCAGAGGGATAGCTTATGTCCACCTGATGGCCCAGGAGCCCGTGATGTTTAACGGCCTGTTGCGCGATTTCCGAAAGGTATGGCGTGGCACGCTTATCCTCGCCGGTGGCCTTACTCCCGCTCAGGCCGCGGCACTTATCGACGATGGGCTGACCGATCTTGCGGCTTTTGGCAGTCCGTTTATCGCCAATCCAGATTTTGTTGAGCGGGTCCGCAAGGGCTGGCCACTGACTATGGCCAGGCGAAGTTCCTATTACGGCGGGGGGGAAGAAGGCTATACCGACTATCCCTTCCATGTTGAAGATCATAACTGAGGCGCAGCCAGTGAAATGTCCATGCGCGGGCACATCAGGCAGCACTAACCTGCTGATGGTCATGTAAATGGCATTGAGTCCAGATGCACCAGATTAATCAATAACACCTTTTCAAACAATGAATTGCAGGACACTGCACACAGGAGAACACGATGACACCTTCAAACGGCTTCAAGCATGTGGGCTTTCTTATTCGTAAAAAAGGACAGAGTTTTGAAGACTTTGTAAAGCACTGGGATGAAGTACACACGGAAATTGCTCTGCGTTTGCCGGGATTACGGGGCTACGTTTTAAATCCCGTCGATCGGGAAAAATACCCTGATGCCCCGGTAGATGGGTTTTCTGAATTATGGTTCGACTCCATTGAAGATGCCGTGGCTGCATTTGACTCGCCGGTTGGTCAGGAAGCCTTCCGGGATGTGCCGAACTTTGTCGATTGGGCCGCCATTACCTACATCACCGAAATCAGAAAGCGTTAAGACATCACTCTTAGCCTGCGATCGCGTTGGTTAATTCCGGACCGTTAAAAATGCCCACATCAGACAGAGAAATATCGAAAACAGGCGCTGTACAGACAGGAGATATTCAATGATTACCCCCCTTAGCCGCTCAGATGCACTCAGTTTTATGGAAACACTTCGCAAAAGCTGGGAATCCGGCCACTGGGCCGATACGGATTGCTCTGTGGCTGAAACGGTCAAACTCAGAAGCAGCCACAAAGGCATACTTCATGGTAAATCAGCATTAATCACAGCGTTACGTGAAGATACATCCTCTGAAAAGCATCTAAATCTGGTGACCTCTAATTTTTACGCGGCTGCGGACGGAGAAGGGACCGCCATGGTAAGCGCCTATCTGTATGGTGAGGTAGCACCAGGCGCAAAATATAATCCCGTTGCCCTGTTTGGCGCAGTGTTGCGACTGACGCTGAAAGCAGAGTCTGATGGCTGGAAGCTGACCGAAGTGCTTATAAACATCGGCTGGGCGGAAGGTGATACTGATTATCTGGTTAACTGGCGTCTGCCTCCTGGGCAACAGGGGTGGCGTCCGGGAGATGCGCCACCTGTTCTGGTCAGTGAGCTGGATTCCCCTTGGCATTGCATTGCGCAGAACCAGATAAAGGCGACTGAAGAAGAGCAAATTGAGGAGTCCTATTCACGTTATTCGTGGGGGATCGACCAGAATGATTTTAGCCAGTTCCGGACCTGTTACACCTTAGATGCTTGCGGACAATTCCCTCCACTGGGACCATTAAAAGGTCTGCACAGTATTGTAGGATCGCTTAAAGAGTTTCGTCGTCACTGGCCCTGGATGCAGCATTATGGTGTCCCACTAAAAATCACCCTCAGAACAGACGGTACAACAGCTGAAATGTGGACGGGGCGCTTAATACCAGGACAGATAAAAAATAAGAATGGTGAGTGGATGTACGGTGCTCATTATCGAATTGAGCTTCGCAAAGAAGAGGGTTTGTGGAAGTTCAGCTGGAGCGAGTACGTTCCCGGCTGGTTCTCTGAAGAGAATCCTCCTTTTCTGAACTGAAACTCTTCGCGCATTCTCTGGCAATTAAGCTTTCTGGTTATGAAGGCTTAATTGCTGAGAAGTTGTTTGTTTGAGGTCCCCCCCTCAACACCATACATTCCATAAACAAGGTCCGCTTTTCGCTCTTTGCGGCCCGTTAGTTCAGTTAGCGTTGCATCGACTCGTTGAACTCACAGCGCGTTGCCGACCTGGGTTTCGTTCAGGCAGCAGGCGGCGGTATCAATCAGGCGATAACCCGTATTGATGGCATCAATAACGGCGCGCTGCATACGGCGGCATCCGTCATCTGAAAAACACCAAAGTCCAGCAGGGGCATGTCGATACCATTGTAAAATGGTACCGTTTGTATGAGGTTATCCTTCAGCTGTTGTGTCGGAAAAGCATAACGCAGAGTGATTAATTTGATTATAGTGGGTAATTCTCTAGGGTTTATTAGGTGAGCTCATTAATTTAGAGGGAGTGATGGTCGGCTTTGTGCTGCGGGTTAAAACCCGGCGAGAGGGCGGAGGGAACCGACTTCCTTTGTTACCCATTCTGATAACTTAAGAGGTCGTCCGGGTGTGACAATATTTCGGTAATCATGAGTTTACGCCTTTATCTGACAGAGGTACTTTTGAGTTACCTGTTTTACCTGACAACTGCCCCGATCGCAGCGAGCCTGTGCGGTGTGGTGCGTCAAACTGACACACGAAAACACCGTCTCCATGGGTCCTGGTTTTAAACATCATCCACCACTACGGAAATTCAATATGCTGCAGTCTTCATCCGTTCGCTTCAGGGTGGCGGTTATCCTCCGGGTTTGCATGGCACTCACTACTGCTGCCATTGTGGCCATCAGCGCAGGTTCCCCACTGGGCACCTTCCGTGAAATCATGTCCAGTCCGGGGTTATATATTGATCTCTTCTTCCTGCTGCTCCTGATTTTTACCTTGGGGAATGTTGCCTGTGTTTTCGTTGACGGACGTCCCCTGAGCGGAGCAATTAACGGCCTCATACTCTGGATCGCTGCAGGTGCATTCGATGTGATGGATGAAATAGTCAGTCAACCGCGATGGGTGGGCTACTTCTGCGAAGATTTGTTAAAGCTGTCCGGAATGCTTCTCACCGTTATTAGCGTCTATTGCATCATCATGCGGATGAATTCACGTTTTTCCGTGGCGCAGACCAGCGCCCTGCATGATGAACTCACCCGGCTTCCGAATCGGCGTTATTTTGTGGAAACCCTCAGCAGCGCGACCAGTACACAGCTGTCAATGATGATCATCGATATTGATTTTTTCAAGCACATCAATGACCGGTGGGGGCATGATGCCGGTGATGGTGTTTTGTCCAGATTCGGCGGACAGCTTGCGGGTATCAGTGGGCCTGCACTGAAAGTTTTCCGTATCGGTGGAGAGGAATTTGCGGTAATCGGCGAGGGGCTTTCCCGGTATGAGGTGATTCGCTATGCAGAATCCATCTGCAGGAATGCCCGGAACATCAGACTGGATGATGGTCAGGGTATCTCCGTCAGTATCGGGGTTGCTTTCCGGAAAGTTGGGGAAAGCCAGCAGTCGTTAATGAAAAAAACCGACATGGCGCTCTATCGGGCAAAGGAAAACGGACGAAACAGAATTGAGTTGGCCGGCAATGAAAGGTCTGTATCTTAACCTTGTTCAGATATCCTCCTGACATTAAGGTAATTTCCGCCCTTTCGCAGCCTGTCAGTGTCAGTCGTAAAATAGACATGAATATAGTAATCGAAGAGTTTTGCATTAGATAAAAATGTGATTTACATCACAAGTAAACTCTCTTTAATCGCCTAAAAATCAAGCTATTACATTCGACGACAGGGATGAGATGTCACCCTGCCGTTTTTTATGTGACACAGCGATTTATCGCTGATGTGCAGCGCCAGGCCACAGCACGGAGATATCGTTGCGGCCAGCGTGCAGGGGGAGTTTATGATCAAATGGCTTCTGCGGACGTCGAGACTGACGCTGCAGCCCATGACCCCTCCTGGTCGCCGATTCATGTCTAATGAGATGTATACGCGCGACTCCCTCAATACATTTAACGCCGAGCTGGCAAGGTCAAAAGACTCTGCAGCGCTGATCGGACCTTCTGCTCAGTGAGTCAGTCCGCTCCGTGCCAGAACCGGACATGGCAAATGCCACGATGTTTCAATTAACCGGCACCAAATAAATAAGCAGGCTTTGACCCCCTTCGTTTTTCTCATTCACTCAGACATTAGTCAAAATAAGGTTTCAACACTTCTTCAGTCCACTTCATAAAAGCCCTCACTCTTTGCGAAAGATTGCGTCTGTGCGCGACAACGAAAGATGCATTTAGCGGCATGGGCCGCAGATTGGGAAGGATTTCAACCAATGTTCCACGTTGAATATGGGGCAGGAGGGCGGAATACCCTCCCTGAATTAACCCTAAACCCGCCAGTCCTGCTTCGTGGTAGGCCGGTACGCTGTTAACCGTCATCGTGCCGGGTAACATCAGCGACTTGTAGCCATCACCTGACGGATATTCCCATCCGTCAGGTTTCGCGCCAAAATTGCGCATGTAATGAACCATCCTGTGCCCCTGATTAAGAAGATCATCAATCGTCTGCGGCACATCGAAGCGTTTCAGATAGCCAGGGCTCGCTGCATTGATCATCCTTAATTGTCCTAGCGGCCGGGCGATCAGGGTTTCATCAACAACAGGTCCCAGACGAATGACGCAATCAAATCCTTCCAGAACCAAATCAACACGGCGATCAGTACTCGAAAGCTCAAGTTCGAATTCCGGATGAGCGTCCAGTAGTTTTGGGAGTGCGGGGATAATCACGCTTTCTGCCAGAATAGCAGGCATATCAACACGCAAACGTCCTCGCAGAGACATTCCGCCAGGTGAAAACATTGAATGCAGTTCGTCTGCTTCCGCCAGCAAGTCTCGTGCACGCGAATAAAAAATGCGGCCATCTTCGGTCAACTGCACCGTCCGGGTGGTGCGGTGCAAAAGTGTAGCGCCTACGTCATGTTCGAGCTCGCGCACCACGATTGAAGCACGTCCTTTCTGAATACCAAGGCTTTCAGCTGCCTGGGTAAAACTCTTCATTTCCGCAACTCGCGCGAAAATAATCAGTGCCTCAAGATTTTTCATTGTTCCTCTTTAAGATAACAGTGCGTTAATTATCAGGTTATTTATGCCTACTGTAATGCTTAATAGACTGTCTTCACACCGCGTTATCCAGCGCAGACACTTGCTGAAGGCAATTATCATGACTCAACCCCTTTCAATCTGCCGATGCTGCCCCTGAAGAAATGTCATCAGGTGATCCAGAAACAGCACGCCTGTATGGCGCCGGAATAAATCACACCTAACAAAAGAGATAAAGAAATGAACAAAGGATATTTAATCGCGCATGTCACTGTATCGGACGCTGTTGCCTACGCCGAATATGCTAAGGCTGCCGGAGAAGCAATGCAGGCGTTCAGTCCAAAGGTTGTTGCCTGGTCCGGGCAGTATGAAAACCTTGAGGGGGAATCCCATGAAAGGCATGTTGTTTTTGAGTTTGCTTCTTTTGCCGAGGCCAAACGTTTTTATGAGAGTCCTCAATATCAGGCAGCCAAAGCAATACGTGCAGGTGCTGCGACCGGAACTTTTGTGCTGGTTGAAGGAGGCGCTTAATATTCGGCGTAATGCTTGATAGAAAAGATAACGGCTTTGGCACGAAGGTCTGCCTGATGAAAGACCTTCGTGCCAGATGTGATGCTCATTGGGCATCATGGGAATGTTATGAAAGGAAACCACTTCACTATTTGCTGCCTGCGGTGAGCTAAAACTCTAAGCGTATGGCCACCAGGGTTTAAATCTAGCCTTACCATTATCCTCGCGCCATTTCTATCATCCCTCTTTCAACACGAAATACAGATGGCGTTCCTCGCGCAGCCCCAGGGTATCAATGACGTTGACGGGGCGGCAGATGGGCACTATTTTTGAGCCTGGTTCACGAGTACCAGCAGCAAGGTTCAGGTACTGAACATGCATAAGCCAGGCAAAAAAACTCAGGCACAGTGCCTGGGTATTTTTGTGATGATCAAACTTTCCGGGACTAATGTTGATGAGATTACGTTCGCTGCAAGTACTCTGTTTGCTCAACTTTTTTATCGCTGATGTCCGCGATGGACTCGGGCCGTTTTTAGGTATCTTTCTGGTGTCCCATCATTGGCGCGCAGAAGAAATTGGTCTGGTGATGACGGTGGGAGGGCTGGCCGGATTGTTAGCCACGTTCCCCGCAGGGATGATCGTCGATGCCACACGTTACAAACGTCTGTTAATTATCACTTCATCCCTGCTCATTACGTTTAGCGCGCTGGCCCTCTGGTATTTCCCGACGTCCACCGTGGTGATTTTATCGCAAATCATTACCGGTATCGCGGCAGCTATCGTTGCCCCCGCCATTGCCGGCATAACCTTAGGCATCACCGGTCAGAAAGGCTTTTTGGTGCAGATGGGCCGAAATGAAGCCTTCAACCATAGCGGTAATATGGCGGTTGCCGTGCTGGCGGCCATCACCTGCTGGATCTGGGGCACCGGTTCCGTATTTTTACTGATGACCACGATGGCTGTATGCGCTGTGGTGTGCACATTAGCCATCAATAAAAACGATATAGACCATGATGTGGCGAGAGGGGTTGAAAAGCACCAAGGTCCGGCCGTTTCTGTCTCGATTCTGGCGTTGCTAAAGCGACCTGAACTGGCGGTAACCGGAGTGACTCTGCTCCTCTTCCACCTGGCCAATGCTGCGCAACTGCCGATGTTAAGCATGAAGGTCGCTTCCTCTCCCTCGGGTTCTCTGTTCACGCCGGGTACCTATGCTGCCCTTACGGTCGCGATTTCTCAGGCGGTGATGATCCCCGTTGCATTGCTGACGGCCAGATATGCCTCAAAATATGGCTACGCCAGACTTATCGACATTGCGCTGATCGTATTACCCTTTCGCGCCGCGATTGCGTCTTTATGGAGCAATGAATTCGTTATATTCCCCGTTCAGGCGTTAGACGGTGTCGGTGCAGGTATTTTGGGTGTGGCCGTACCCGGACTTATTGCCTCGTTATTTAATGGCTCAGGGCATATCAACGCAGCGCTTGGACTCGTGATGTTACTCCAGGGGCTGGGCGCCTCATTCAGTCCGGCGCTGGCGGGTGCCATCGTAAGCCATTCGTCATGGAGCTTCGCCTATATGATTTTGGCGGTCATTGCGCTCTGTGCTCTTTTCATCTGGCTGATTTTTAGCAGACACATCAGGGCTGTGACTTAATTACCAAATGGTCACTCGTTGTCAATTAAGGTTCATTAAGTTAAGCTGGAAAAATGACTAAAAATATCAATGTACACCCTCCAAGAGGGCCATCGGATCACAGCGTCCGCGATCAGATCGTGGACGCTGCGACAGAGCATTTCGGGCATTTTGGTTATGAGAAAACCACGGTGTCTGAACTGGCTAAATCAATAGGATTTTCAAAATCTTATATCTATAAATTTTTCGATTCCAAGCAGGCGATCGGCGAGGTGATCTGCGCTAACCGGCTGGCGATGATCATGGAAATTGTCAATTCTGCGATTGCAGATGCCCCGTCGGCCTCCGAGAAATTACGGCGTTTATTCCGCGCCCTGACTGAAGCCGGCAGTGATTTGTTTTTTCACGATCGCAAGCTTTATGACATTGCTGCCGTCGCTGCGCGGGATAAGTGGCCTTCGGCGGAGGCGTATGAAAAGCGGTTGCGGCTTCTGGTTGAGCACATCATTGTTGAAGGGCGGCAGTCGGGAGAATTTGAACGAAAAACGCCGCTGGACGAGGCCGCACATGCCCTGTATCTGGTGATGCGCCCCTATATCAGCCCGGTTCAGTTGCAGCACAATCTGGAGACGGCACCGGCTGCCGCGACTCTCCTGTCCTCCCTGATACTGAGAAGTCTGTCACCCTGAGTTTTGTGACCATTGACATTATTGGTCACTAGTCTGAGAATGCGGTTACTCTCCTGTTAACTGATTTAAGGGAACCCATGCTCAGGCTTAATCCTGCCACCTTTGCTGTCTGCCTGTTGCCGCTTGCCCTTGTGGCCTGCGGCGACACTTCCGGTACTGACGATCCCCGTACACAGCCACCTCTGGTCAGGTCTGCGACCGTAGTGAGTGCTGTAGATACCTCCCGCGCATTTACCGGCGTTGTCGTCGCCCGGGTCCAAAGCGATCTCGGTTTCAGAGTGCAGGGCAAAATCCTTGAGCGCCTGGTCGATACCGGCCAGACGGTTAAACGTGGTCAGCCATTGATGCGTCTGGATCCGGTTGACCTGGGCCTGCAGGCGCAGGCTCAACAACAGGCCGTTGCTGCGGCAAGGGCGCGGGCAAAACAAACGACAGTTGAAGAGGCGCGTTACCGCGGGCTGATCGCGTCAGGCGCCGTGTCGGCATCGGCCTACGATCAGATAAAGGCTGCCGCCGACACGGCCAAAGCTGACCTCAGTGCGGCTCAGGCACAGGCCAACGTGGCGCAAAACGCGACGGGCTACGCCGTGCTGCTGGCCGACGCCGACGGTGTGGTGATGGATACGCTGGCTGAACCCGGTCAGGTTGTCAGTGCCGGTCAGCCGGTAGTCCGGCTGGCGAGAGCGGGGCAGCGGGAGGCCACCGTGCAGTTACCTGAGACGTTACGTCCGGTTGCCGGAAGCGACGCGCAGGCAACGTTGTACGGCACCGCTCAACAGTCAGTTCCTGCAAAACTGCGCCTCCTTTCAGATGCGGCGGATCCGCTAACCCGCACCTTTGAGGCGAGATATGTGCTTGAGGGGGCGCTGGCCAATGCGCCGCTGGGATCCACCGTGACACTTCATATTGCAGACGAGAAATCACCGGCGCAGGTGATGCAGGTGCCTTTAGCTGCACTTTATGATCCGGGCAAAGGGCCGGGTGTCTGGGAGATTTCGGGTAAACCGGCCAGGGTGTCATGGCGGCCCGTGCAGGTGCTGAGGTTGGGGGAAGATGCGGCGAGGGTCACCGGGAGCTTAACGCCGGGTGAACAGGTGGTCGCTCTGGGCGCGCATCTGCTGCATGAAGGTGAGGCCGTGCGCATGGCTGAACAGCGCGACGCCCGCGTCGCCGGGAGCCAGCCATGAGCGGGGGAAGATTCAATCTTTCAGCGCTCGCCGTGCGTGAGCGCTCAATCACCCTGTTCCTGATTATCCTGATCACCGTGGCCGGTATCCTTTCGTTTTTCGAACTGGGGCGGGCTGAAGACCCGCCGTTTACCGTCAAACAGATGACGATTATTACTGCCTGGCCGGGCGCCACCGCGCAGGAAATGCAGGATCAGGTGGCTGAACCGCTGGAAAAGCGGATGCAGGAGCTTAAGTGGTATGACCGCAGTGAGACGTATACGCGTCCCGGCCTGGCGTTTACCATGCTTTCGCTGCAGGACCGCACGCCGCCTTCACAGGTGCAGGAAGAATTTTATCAGGCGCGCAAGAAGCTGGGGGATGAGGCCAAAAATCTGCCGGCAGGCGTCATCGGGCCGATGGTCAATGATGAATTCTCCGACGTGACCTTCGCGCTCTTTGCGCTGAAGGCGAAAGGGGAGCCTCAGCGACTGCTGGTGCGCGATGCGGAATCTTTGCGTCAGCGTCTTTTGCATGTGCCGGGGGTTAAAAAGGTCAATATTATCGGTGAACAGGCTGAACGCATCTTTGTCTCGTTCTCGCATGACCGGCTGGCCACGCTGGGCATTTCGCCTCAGGATATTTTCTCCGCCCTTAACAGCCAGAACGTCCTGACGCCCGCCGGTTCGATTGATACCCAGGGGCCGCAGGTGTTTATCCGCCTTGATGGCGCTTTCGATAAGCTGGAGAAAATCCGCAAAACGCCCGTTGTCGTTCAGGGCAGAACCCTGCAGCTTTCTGACGTGGCAACCGTTGAGCGGGGCTATGAAGATCCGGCGACCTTTATGATCCGCAATCAGGGTGAACCGGCGCTGCTGCTGGGCATCGTGATGCGGGACGGCTGGAACGGTCTGGATCTGGGTAAAGCGCTGGATGCGGAAACGGCCAGCATCAATGAGGGGATGCCGCTGGGCATGACGCTGACCAAAGTCACGGATCAGTCAGTCAACATCAGCTCCGCCGTTGACGAGTTCATGATCAAATTCTTTGTCGCGCTGCTGGTGGTGATGGTGGTGTGCTTCGTCAGTATGGGCTGGCGCGTGGGCGTGGTGGTGGCCGCGGCGGTGCCACTGACGCTGGCGATCGTCTTTGTGGTGATGGAAGCTTCCGGCAAAAACTTTGACCGCATTACTCTGGGCTCACTGATCCTGGCGCTCGGGTTGCTGGTGGATGATGCCATCATCGCCATCGAAATGATGGTGGTGAAAATGGAGGAGGGCTACGACCGCATCAAAGCCTCGGCCTATGCCTGGAGCCACACGGCGGCGCCGATGCTGGCGGGCACGCTGGTCACCGCCGTCGGTTTCATGCCCAACGGGTTTGCGCAGTCCACCGCCGGCGAATACACCAGCAACATGTTCTGGATTGTCGGTATCGCCCTGATTGCTTCCTGGATTGTGGCAGTGGTGTTTACGCCGTATCTGGGCGTGAAAATGCTGCCGAAAATCAAAACAGTGGAAGGCGGACATGCGGCGATTTACAACACCCGCCATTACAACCGCTTTCGCCGGTTACTGACCCGCGTTATCGCCCGCAAGTGGATAGTCGCGGGTACCGTGATTGCGCTCTTTACGGTCGCGATACTCGGCATGGGGCTGGTGAAAAAACAGTTTTTCCCGACCTCCGATCGCCCGGAGGTGCTGGTTGAAGTGCAGATGCCTTATGGCACCGCGATTGAGCAAACCAGCGCCACCACGGCGAAAATCGAAGCCTGGCTGAGAAAGCAGAAAGAGGCAAAAATCGTCACCGCCTATATCGGGCAAGGGTCGCCGCGTTTTTATCTGGCCATGGCGCCTGAGCTGCCCGATCCGTCGTTTGCGAAAATTGTCGTGCTGACGGACAGCCAGGAAGCGCGCGAGGCGCTCAAGTTCAGGCTGCGTGAAGCGGTTGCCAGCGGTCTGGCACCTGAGGCGCGCGTGCGCGTGACCCAGCTGGTGTTTGGTCCGTATTCTCCTTACCCGGTGGCCTACCGGGTCATGGGGCCGGATCCCGCCACGCTGCGCGAAATTGCAGACAAGGTCGAAAAAGTGATGCAGGCCAGCCCGATGATACGGACCGTCAATACCGACTGGGGGCCGCGGGTACCGGCGCTGCACTTCACGCTCAATCAGGACCGTCTTCAGGCGGTGGGGCTGACATCGAATGCGGTCGCGCAGCAGCTTCAGTTCCTGCTTTCAGGTGTTCCTGTCACCGCAGTGCGTGAAGATATCCGTTCGGTGCAGGTCATGGGGCGTGCGGCGGGGGACATCCGTCTCGATCCGGCAAAAATAGCGGGCTTTACCCTGGTGGGTTCTTCCGGCCAGCGCATTCCGCTGTCTCAGATAGGGGAGGTTAAGGTGCAAATGGAAGATCCTGTTCTGCGCCGTCGCGACCGCACCCCGACCATTACCGTTCGGGGTGATATCGCCGAAAATCTGCAACCGCCGGATGTCTCCGCGGCAATTATCAAAGCCTTGCAGCCGGTCATCGGGACGCTGCCGGCCGGATACCGCATAGAACAGGCGGGTGCGATTGAGGAATCCGGTAAAGCCACTCAGGCGATGGCACCGCTGTTCCCAATCATGATTGCCATGACGCTGTTGATTATTATCCTGCAGGTGCGGTCAATGTCGGCGATGGTGATGGTATTCCTCACTGCACCGCTGGGGCTGATTGGCGTGGTGCCCACGCTGTTGCTCTTTAACCAGCCGTTTGGCATCAATGCGCTGGTAGGACTGATTGCGCTGTCGGGCATCCTGATGCGTAACACCCTGATCCTGATAGGGCAGATCCATCACAACGAACAGGAGGGGCTGGCACCCTTCCATGCGGTGGTGGAGGCGACGGTGCAGCGCGCGCGACCGGTGTTGCTGACGGCGATGGCGGCCATTCTGGCGTTTATCCCGCTGACGCACTCGGTATTCTGGGGAACGCTGGCTTACACCCTGATTGGCGGAACCTTTGGCGGCACCATTATCACGCTGGTGTTCCTGCCCGCGATGTATGCCATCTGGTTCAAGATACGGCCCGAAAAGCATGAGTTTACTGAAAGTAAAATCGTGCCTGACGCCAACCGATAGTCCTTAAACGATGAGGGTTTAACGAGGCCACCGGTCGGCAAGTCGTTCCACCGGATAGCTTTTTTGACATCTTAACTGCCCGCAGCCTTACCGGTCGCGGGCGTTTTTTTGAACAGTATTTCCGGGTTCCCCGCAGAGACTCCCGCCGTTTCTGAGTGCCAAAAGCAGCCATGCTCATGAGGGAGAAACCTTCCTGAAACAGAGGCACGTGGCATATCAACTCAACACCAGGAGCCGGCAATACCTTTACGCTTTGCAGCCCGTCACCTGCGGGTAAGCCCTGCATACCAGCATCAATTTGTCCTTTGGCTCAAAGCCGTGATCAATCATGCAGCGTTGCGCTTTGGCGGTACTTCCGATGCTGGCGACATTCAGATTTGACCCGAGGGGTTTGGGATAGCCGCAGGCGTACATGAACGGCAACGCTTCCCGGTTATTAGGAACCTGCGTTGAGAACCCCCTTGGCGCGCCCACTTTACGCCAGGTGACCTGCATGTCCTCGTACCTGCCGGAGTCCGGATTTATCGGGTAGAACCCTTCATCGGCATGATAGGGCAGCGCTTCGAGCCGGGACTGGCTGAGCGGATGCCCCTGTTTTTTTTCGACGCAAGCCGGAAGTTCGGGCATGACCTGACAAAAATCAAACCCGTCTTTACGGGTAAAACCCCTGTGTTGCATGCACAGGAATTGCAACGCCTGTTCGTTTTCGGGCAGGGTATTCATTGAAAGGCCAACCGGATCACCACATTCAGTCATGGCCGATTTCACAGCCTCTTCGGTGGTTGAGGGGCGTTGCCACTGGGTGTACTCCGCAGCAGGTGGACAGCCTGTCAGAAAAAATACCGAAATGACCACGGAAGGGAATGTCATTAGCTGAATTTTACGGAACATCGTGATCCTTATGTTGCCTGCAGATTTTCTGCCGCTACTTCTTCACAATCCCGGCAATATCATTGGTGTTCATCAGATGATAATCGCCGTTCATGTCGGTGTAGCTGGTCATGCCGGTATCACGGTCGCGATCCGGTTCGCCGTGGGCGAAAAACTGGTCACCGGCCTTGGTGTTGATCACGTAATCACCGGCGCATCCGGAGAGTGTCAGGGCCAAAACCACGGCCGTCAGGCAGGATAATTTCTTCATTGTTCAGTTGTTTCCCTTTGCAATTATCTGCCCGCATTACAAAACAACCGCCATGAACATGCAAAGAATAAAAATGTCAGCAAGCGTAAGAGCGGGAGCCGCCGGGCAAGATCCTCTGCGTCTCATCGTGGTGCACGCGAGGGCGGCGTGGCCCTTTTTCGCCTGTTTTCAGCACCAGCACGGTGCGATGTGATCAGACCGTTGTTTCTGCAACTTGCCTCAGAGCTGGCCGCCACGCGCTCTATACTCAACATGACCTGCTGTTCAGTCACACATTGCAACACTGGCAGCAATTTTGCTTAAGGTTTTCACCTTTGGCAAAACCGTAAGGAAACCCCGCCGTCGTCCCCAGGAAATTTCAACTACTCCATTTCAGTGCTTTTGTTCGTGTTTTTGCTACAGGATTTACGACTACGCTCAGGCGTTTTTACTAAACCATTTTGCTCAAACAGGCTTCTAAGGAACATGATGATGTCGATGAAATTTATAAGAAATCCACTCTCTCTTTTACTGGCAGGTTGTCTGGTGACGGCGTTTTCCGCGCAGGCAGATATTGTGATTGGTGTCGCAGGCCCGTTCACTGGCCCGAATGCCACCTATGGCGATCAATACTGGCACGGCGCAACGCAGGCGGCAGAAGACATTAATGCCGCAGGCGGGATCAACGGCGAAAAAATCAAACTGGTGCAGGGCGATGACGCCTGCGAACCGAAACAGGCGGTCGCCGTCGCCAACCGTTTAGTCGATCAGGATAAAGTGCAGGCCGTGGTCGGGCATTTCTGTTCCTCTTCCACCATGCCTGCCTCCGAGGTGTACAACGACGCCGGGATCATCGCCATTACACCCGGATCCACGAATCCGCAAATCACCGAACGCGGCATGAGCGATATGTTCCGCATGTGCGGGCGCGATGATCAGCAGGGGCTGGTGGCCAGCGATTACATCATCGACAAACTGAAAGCCAAAAAAGTGGTCATTATTCATGACAAAGACACCTACGGTCAGGGTCTGGCGGATGCCACCAAAGCGGCGCTCAACAAACGCGGCGTGAAAGAAGTGATGTATGAAGGTTTATCGCGCGGCGAAAAAGACTTCAACGCGCTGGTGACTAAAATCAGTGCGCAAAAACCGGATGTGGTGTTCTTCGGCGGCTGCCATCCTGAAGCCGGTCCGCTGGTGCGCCAGATGCGTGAGCAGGGCGTTCAGGCCACCTTCTTCTCCGGCGACTGTATCGTCAACGAAGAGATGGTCACTGCCGCAGGCGGTCCGCAATACACCAACGGCATTCTGATGACTTTCGGCAAAGACCCGCGTCTGATCGCCGAAGGGAAAGCAGTTATCGATAAATTCCGCGCCAACAAATTCGAGCCGGAAGGCTACACCCTTTACTCCTACGCCTCCGTACAGGCGATTGCCGCCGCCTTCAAAGCCACCGGCGGCAGCGATTCCGCCAAAGCCAGCGCGTGGCTGAAAGCCAACAGCGTCGATACCGTCATGGGTAAAAAATCCTGGGACAGTAAAGGCGACCTGAAAGTCTCTGATTACGTGGTTTATAAATGGGATGACAAAGGAAAGTATCAGGAAGTGAAGGAATAAATCATCTCGATTTGCCCGTTCTGATCTGTGTCAGACCGCGCCCTTATTGGGGTGCGGTCAAAAAAAGAGACTGCGTATTTATGGATTCATTCTTCCTGCAACAGCTGTTCAATGGCATTACGCTGGGTGCCGTCTACGGGTTGATCGCCATCGGCTACACCATGGTTTACGGCATCATCGGCATGATTAACTTTGCTCACGGCGAAGTGTATATGATTTCTGCCTACCTCTGCGCCATCGCGCTGGCGCTGCTTTCCTTCTTCGGGGTGCACTCTTTTCCGCTGCTGATCCTCGGCACGCTGGTCTTTACCATTGTGGTCACCGGCGTTTACGGCTGGGCAATTGAGCGCATCGCCTATAAACCGTTGCGTAATTCCACGCGTCTGGCACCGCTGATTTCCGCCATCGGCATGTCACTGATTTTGCAAAACTACGCACAAATCAGTCAGGGGCCGCGCCAGCAGGGTATTCCGACGATGTTTGATGGCGCGCTGCGTTTTCATATCGGCGACAGTTTTGTCCAGATGACCTACACCAAACTGTTCATTCTGGTGGCCGCATTTGTCGGCATGCTGGTGTTGTCATGGATTATTAGCCACACCCGGCTCGGGCGTATGTGTCGCGCGGTGCAGCAGGACAGAAAAATGGCCTCGATTCTGGGCATCAACACGGACCGGATTATCTCGCTGGTCTTTATGATTGGTGCGGCGATGGCCGGGCTGGCGGGCGTGCTGGTCACCATGAATTACGGCACGTTTGATTTCTACGCCGGATTTATCATCGGTATCAAAGCCTTTACTGCTGCGGTGCTGGGCGGGATCGGTTCCTTGCCGGGTGCGATGCTCGGCGGGCTGATTTTAGGCATTGCCGAAGCGCAATTCTCCGGCATGGTCAATTCCGATTACAAAGATGTTTTCTCTTTTGGATTGCTGGTGGTGATCCTCATTTTCCGCCCGCAGGGCCTGCTGGGTCGCCCGGTAGTGACTAAAGTGTGAGGGAAAATATGACGTCACAAACTGCTGTTGCGGATCACGGCTTCTCGCTCAAACGCTGCCTGCTGGATGCCATTTTTGCCGGGCTGGTCGCCCTGATCATATTCGGGCCGGTAGTGGGCGTGGTGCTCGACGGGTACAGTTTCAACTTTCACAGCCAGCGGCTGGTGTGGATTATCGCTGCGGTAATGGCCGGTCGCTTTCTGCTCAGTGCCTTTCTGGAAACGGCTGCCGGGCAGACCATGCGCGCGCGTTTTGAACGTGACAGCGCGGGTGTTTACGTCCGGCCTGCGGATCACAAAAGCAGCCTGCGCTGGGTGTTGCCCCTGTTAATCGCGCTGGCGATATGCTTCCCGTTCGTCGCCACCAAATACATTCTGACCGTGGCGATTTTAGGGCTGATTTACGTGCTGCTCGGCCTCGGGCTGAACATCGTGGTCGGTCTGGCCGGGCTGCTGGATTTAGGGTATGTGGCGTTTTACGCCATCGGCGCGTACGGGCTGGCACTCGGGTATCAGTATCTCGGCCTTGGGTTCTGGTCAATGCTGCCGCTGGCGGCGGTGATGGCTGCACTGGCAGGCGCATTGCTGGGGTTTCCTGTGCTGCGCATGCACGGCGATTATCTGGCGATCGTCACGATGGGCTTTGGCGAAATCATCCGTCTGGTGCTCACCAACTGGCTGTCTTTCACCGGCGGGCCGAACGGCGTTTCTGCGCCTGCGCCGACGTTTTTCGGGTTGGAATTCGGAAGGCGGGCGAAAGAGGGCGGCGTGCCTTTCCATGAGTTTTTCCATCTGACCTACAACCCCAACATGAAGTTTATTTTCATCTACGCGGTGCTAGTTCTGGTGGTATTGCTGGTGCTGTTTATCAAGCACCGCCTGACCCGTATGCCGATTGGCCGTGCGTGGGAAGCGCTGCGTGAAGATGAAATTGCCTGCCGCGCGATGGGGCTGAACCATGTGCTGGTCAAGCTTTCGGCCTTTACGCTCGGCGCGTCGACGGCCGGTATCGCGGGTGTGTTTTTCGCCACCTATCAGGGTTTCGTGAATCCGACCTCTTTCACCTTTTTTGAATCGGCGCTGATCCTCGCCATTGTGGTGCTGGGCGGTATGGGCTCGACCATCGGCGTGGTGCTGGCGGCCTTTGTGCTGACCGTCGCGCCGGAGCTGCTGCGCAGTTTTGCCGAATACCGCGTGCTGTTGTTCGGTGTGCTGATGGTGGTGATGATGATCTGGCGGCCACGCGGGTTAATCCGCATCAGCCGCAGCGGGTTTGCCGTGCGTAAAGGAGTTGCGCCATGAATTCAGCGGTGATGAACGACAGCATCCTCAGCGTTGACCATCTGATGATGCATTTTGGCGGCATCAGGGCGCTCAATGACGTCAGCCTGGACGTTAAGCGCGGTTCGATCACCGCGTTAATCGGCCCGAACGGTGCCGGTAAAACCACGGTATTTAACTGCCTGACCGGTTTCTACAAAGCCACCGGCGGTTCCATTTCGCTGCACACCCGCCGGGGCGCGACCAATGTGATTCAGGTGCTCGGACAGAAATTCCAGCCCGACGACTGGATAAAACCGGCGCAGCTCGGCAAACGTATTTTCTACAAAATGTTTGGCGGCACGCATCTGGTTAACCGCGCCGGGCTGGCGCGTACTTTCCAGAATATCCGGCTGTTTCGGGAAATGTCGGTGGTCGAAAACCTGCTGGTGGCGCAGCACATGCAAACCAACCGCAATCTTATCGCCGGTGTTCTCAATACGCCGGGGTATCGCCGGGCAGAAAATCAGGCGCTGGATCGGGCATTTTACTGGCTTGAAGTGGTCGAGCTGGTGGACTGTGCCAACCGCCTGGCGGGGGAGATGTCTTACGGGCAGCAGCGACGGCTGGAGATTGCCCGCGCCATGTGTACCGCACCGGAAATGATCTGCCTAGACGAACCGGCCGCCGGGCTCAATCCGGTGGAAACGCGCACGCTGAGCAAAATCATCCGCTTCCTGCGCGACCACCACGGGATCACCGTGCTGCTGATTGAACACGACATGGGCATGGTGATGGAGATCTCAGACCACATTATTGTGCTCGACCATGGCGATGTGATTGCCGGAGGACCGCCGCAGGCGATTCAGAATAATGAGAAAGTCATTGCCGCATATCTGGGTGCTGATGAAGACGACGAGGTCAGCTTATGAGCGATGCAATGCTGGAGTTTCGTGACGTGGACGTTTTTTACGGTGCCATTCAGGCGCTGAAACAGGTGTCGCTGGAGGTCAGTCAGGGGGAAACCGTGGCGCTTATCGGCGCGAACGGCGCAGGGAAATCGACGCTGCTGATGTCGATTTTCGGGCAGCCGCGCATTCGCAGCGGGCAGATTTTATTTCGCGGCGAAGATATCAGCCGCAAATCCACGCACTTCGTGGCGGCAGCGGGCATTGCCCAGTCGCCGGAAGGGCGGCGGGTGTTTCCGGATATGACCGTCGAGGAGAACCTGCTGATGGGCACCATTCCCGTCGGCAATAAACACGCGGCTGAGGATTTGCAATCCATGTTTGATTTGTTTCCCCGCCTGAAAGAGCGACGCAGACAGCGGGCGATGACCATGTCCGGCGGCGAACAACAAATGCTGGCGATTGCGCGGGCGCTGATGAGTCGCCCGAAACTGTTGCTGCTCGATGAACCCAGTCTCGGGCTCGCGCCGATTATCGTGAAACAGATTTTTCAGATCCTGCGCGAACTGGCGAAAAACGGCATGACAATCTTTTTGGTGGAGCAGAATGCGCACCACGCACTGAAACTCTCCGATCGCGCCTACGTGATGGTCAACGGGCAGATCCGTCTGAGCGGCAGCGGCGAGGCTTTACTGGTCAACCCCGAGGTGCGAAAGGCTTACTTAGGCGGCGTGTAAAGGGTCATTTTGTTGCCCGTCGTGACGCCCGTGATGCCCGCATCGCGGGTTTTTTTTTAGCGTTTTTTTCCTGAATTTTTCTCATTTCAAACGCTCCCTCCACATTTCACTCATACTATTCCCGTATCATGCAATTCCTACAATTTAGTGAACGGCAGGTTACATCTTTGCGGTATCATGCAGAGATAAGCATCACGAATTTGTGAAAAAATGGTTTATTCGGATAAATCAGTGACATAAAACAGCATCAGGGCGTTGACCCCCGGATGTTCAACAGGCTATATAGCGCAACCCGTTTTTGGCACAAAATTTTCCTGTCTCAGGGATGAAGTGAATGACAAACGGGTCATTTACTCGATGAATTGAACCGTCGGCGCTGCTGGCAAACAGCAGACTCGTTCGTAGTGTTTATTTTTTTTAATCAGACAGGGCGCTAAAAATGGCTTCTGAGTGGCTTTCATTTGTTTTATTTCTTTCCTCTATCTATTTCTACGTCACACGGGCGTCGGCCGGTCGTATCTGGTTTTCGCTGGTGCTGTTCTTCTTAGGGCTTTACGTCATTCTGAACGTGATCCTGATTGGCAGTAATTATTTCACCGGTGAAGGCATCACCGATGCGGTGTTGTACACCGTGACCAGCAGCCTTAAAGGCGCCGGACTGAACAAATATATCCTGCCGTTCCTCGGCTTGCTGGCCGGGCTGGTCATCGTGTTCTGGCTGCTGGCCTGGGGCCTCAGGCAGCGCCGTGCAAAAAGCAGCAGCTGGGTTTACAGCGTGCTGGCCGTGATGCTGGCGGTGTTTTCCGTCGGCTCGACTCAGGCCTTCCAGAACATTTCCCGTCTGGTGAAAACGCAAATGTCCGGCAGTGGCGCGGATTTCGATACGTATTACAAAGTGCCGGTGAAAGCCGTGAAGGGCGAGAAAAAGCCTAATCTGGTCTATATCTATGGCGAAAGTCTGGAACGCACCTATTTCGATGAAAAGGTCTTCCCGGGGCTGACCACCGAATTAAGCCGTCACAAGGCGGAAAGCACGGATTTCACCAACACCCGCCAGTTGCCGGGCACCGGTTACACCATTGCCGGCATGGTCGCTTCACAATGCGGGATCCCGCTGTTCGCGCCGTTTGATGGCAACGCCTCCAGCGCGCTGGCGACCTTCTACCCTGAAAACGTCTGTCTGGGCGATGTGCTTAAAGGCGCGGGTTACACCAACTACTTCTATCAGGGGGCTGAACTGGCGTTTGCCGGGAAAGGCACATTCCTGAAATCCCACGGTTTTGACCACCTGTACGGCTACAATGAACTGCGTCCAACCGTTGCCGATCCGGCGTACAAAAATGACTGGGGCTGGTACGACGACACGCTGCTCGACGAGGTGTACAAGAAATTCATCGAACTGAGTAAAGCGGGTAAGCCATTCTCCCTGTTCACATTGACCGTGGATACGCACCACCCGGACGGTTTTATTTCCCGCGGCTGCACGCGCAAAGCCTATCCGGTCACCGGCAAACCGAATCAGTCTCTGAGCGCGGTGTCCTGTAGTCAGGAACTGATTGCGGCGTTTATCGATAAAATTAAAAAGTCGGGCTATTACGACAACACCCTGATTGTGGTGTCTTCCGATCATCTGGCGATGAACAACACCGCCTACAACATTCTGACCAAACAGAACCGCAAAGATCTGTTCTTCGTGCTCGATGGCCGCAAACCTGTGGGTGATCTGAATGCCGCGAAGCGCAGTACGCTGGATAACGGTGCCACCGTGCTGGATATGATGGGCGGTGACAACTTCATCGGGCTCGGACGCAGCGGGATTTCTGCGACATCAATGACCGAGCAGTTCCTCAATATCGATGACAAAGTCAACGCCTGGAAACCGGCGGTCATTAAACAGTGGGGCTTCCCGAACAGCATCAAAAATTACACCGTCAGTAACAAGGAAAACAGTTTCACGTTCTCCGGTATGACCATCAAAACGCCGTTCATTTTGAAAGTCACCAGTGACAAGATCGAACCGATGTTTGACGTCTATTTATCCACGCCGCTGAAAAAACAGCTGTCCACGCTGTCCACCAGCGACAACTTTGTCTGGGTCGATAAATGCTACGAAATGGGCCGCGTCTGGGCACCTGAATTGGCGCTCAATACTGGCCTTTGCGTGGCTTCCGGCAACCTCGGAGCACGCCCGGGCATCGTGCAGGCAACGGGCGATACCTTTAAAGGCAAGGTGGATTTTGTGAAGGATACGTCCGGCAGCAACGCGATTTATCAGCAGACGGTAAAAATGCTGAACGTGGATGATGCCGATACCACCTATAAATCTGAGGCGATAGCCTTCATGCTGCCGGGGATGCCGGAGCAGGTGAAAGCCATTACCGGTATTTCTGCGCTGGAAAACTGGGGCCGCTGGTCAGACGCTAATCTGGCGCCGTCGGTGAAAATTGATTACGTCAAACCTCTGCCGACCACCTTTGACGTGGTGATCCGCGCCAGAGCCTATGGCAATAACATTGATAAACCGGTGTCTGTGCGCGTCGGCGATCAGGAGCAGTTTGCTTCCTTTGGCGATAAAGACGGAACGGTGAAATTGCAGTTTACCAACCCCGGTGCGGCGCAAAGTATTGTTATCACACCACCGTCACCGACAGAACCGACCGAGGGCACCAGCGGCGGATTCCTGCCGCGTAAACTCGGTATCGGTATGGTGTCGCTGGAGGTTCAGCCGGTCGATCCGCAGTCATAACGCCTCAGTCATCAGGACAAAAACCCGCTGCGGCGGGTTTTTTATTGGCCGTCATCTTGGCGCAAAATCCTTATCGTTTTTATCGCTTTACTATGCCATTTTACATATTCAATTCAGGAATATGTATCTCTTAAACAATATTATAAAGAAATAAGCCGATCGGTATACTCGCCAAATTCCTGCACAAAATCACAGCCATGTGCAGGCCTCTCATCAATACTTTTGGGGATAACCGATGCAGACAACATTCAACAAAACCAAGACCCGCGTTAACCGTGCATTTTTACTGGCAGCGACGTCTGCTGTCATGATTTCAAGCGGCATTCTTGCTCCGCTTTCTTTGGCGCAGGCGGCGGATAAAACCACCATTAAAGTCGGCATCATCAGCGGCGAAGACGAAGATGTCTGGCGCGAAGTGGTGAAGCAGGCGGCCGCGAAAGGGCTGACCGTGAAACCGGTGGTCTTCAATGATTACAACCAGCCTAACGAAGCGCTGCAAAACGGCGAAGTGGACGCCAATGCCTTCCAGCATCAGCCATTCCTCGATAATCAGATCAAAGTAAATCATTACGATATCGTGCGCGTGGGTTACACCGCTGTGTGGCCGATTGGCCTGTATTCTAAAAAAGTGAAAACGGCTGATGAGCTGAAAGAAGGCGCGGTGATCGGCGTTCCAAACGATCCGGCTAACGAAGCGCGTGGTCTGATCCTGTTACAACAGTCCGGCGTGATTAAACTGAAACCGGGCGCGGGTATTTTCGCGACCACCGCAGACATCATTGAGAACCCGCGTCACGTCACCATCAAAGAACTGGATTCCGGCATTATCGGCCGCTCGGTTCCGGATCTGGACGCGGCAATCGTCAACACTGACTGGGCGCTGAAAAGCGGCCTGACGGCGGCTGACCGTATCGCGCAGGAGCCGGTAAAAGGCAATCCTTATAACAACTTCATTGCAGTAAAAACAGAGAACGCCAATGCGCCGTGGGTGAAAACATTAGTTGCCGCCTACCAGAACGACGACGTGAAAAAAGTGTTTGATAAGGTCTATAAAGGCACCGGCGTCACGGCCTGGTAAGGATGTAAAGCATGACGATTATCTCTGAGATCGACGCGCATTTTACCGGTTCTTCCGCCGATGAACATTACGCCGGGGAAGCGCAGGTGAATGCGTTCGTAAGAGCTGAACGGACAGGCGCGGCTGAACATGCTGAAGACGTGGTGCAACTGCACCGCGTCAACCGCCGTTTCGCAAACACGCAGGCCCTCAAGGATGTGTCGTTAACCGTCAGACGGGGAGAGATCCTCGGCCTTATCGGTCGCAGCGGGGCAGGGAAATCGACCCTGATCCGCTGCCTTAACGGACTGGAACAACCTGATGATGGCGTGATCAAAATCGAAGGACACACCATCACCGGCCTTAGCGAAAAAGCGTTGCAGTCGGTGCGCAGCCGCGTCGGGATGGTGTTTCAGCACTTTAATTTACTGTCGGCCAAAACGGTTGAGCAAAACGTCGCGCTGCCACTGAAAATTGCCGGTTACGACAAAGCACGCCGCCAGGCGCGGGTCGCCGAATTACTGGCACTGGTCGGGCTGGAAGATAAAGCCAAAAACTATCCGGCGGCGTTGTCCGGCGGGCAAAAACAGCGTGTCGGTATTGCCCGTGCGCTGGCCGCCAACCCGGCATTATTACTCTGCGATGAAGCCACCTCGGCACTCGATCCGGAAACCACGCGATCCATTCTGGCGCTGCTGCAATCCCTTAATCAAAAACTCGGCATCACCATTTTGCTGATCACCCATGAGATGGAAGTGATCAAAAAAATCGCCCACAGGGTGGCGGTGATTAACGCCGGGGAAATCATTGAGGAAGGGCCGGTCTGGCAGGTGTTTGCTCATCCGCAATCTCAGCTGACGCGCACGCTTTTACAGGGATTACTGCCCCAGTTGCCGGAAGCGCTGGCCGAACAGCTTTCGCCGGTACGTCAGGGCGAGGCGATTTACAGCGTGCACTATGCCGGGCAAGGCCGTCAGGGCGAGATCCTCACACTGATGGCGGCGGAACTGCCGGGGCAATTCCGTCTGATTCAGGGCGGCGTCGACCATATTCAGCATTACGCCGTGGTGCGTTTTTTCTTCTCTGTCCCGGTTGATAATCCGGCGTCAGAGCAGGCTGTTTTACACTGGCTGCACCAGCACCAGGCAACCGTGGAGCTGACAGGCTATGTCTCCAGTAATGCTTGATTTATTGATTAACGCTGTCGAAGAAACACTGCTGATGACCGCCATCTCCGGGCTGTTCTCACTGATTGCCGGTTTGCCACTTGGTCTGATTCTGGTGATGAGCAGCCCTGGCGGCATTGCCGAAAACCGCTGGGTCAACCGCTCGCTGGGGCTGGTCATCAACGGTTTCCGCTCACTGCCTTTCATCATTTTGCTGGTGGCATTGATCCCCGTAACGCGCTTTCTGGTCGGCACGTCGCTCGGCACCTGGGCAGCCATTGTGCCGCTCTCCATTACGGCGACACCGTATTTTGCCCGCGTTGCCGAAGTCTCTCTGCGCGATGTCGATCGTGGCCTGATTGACGCCGTTCGCGCGATGGGCGCCAGTAAACTGCGCATCGTCTGGGACGTGCTGATCCCGGAAGCCTTGCCCGGTATTTTATCCGGGTTCGTGGTGACGCTGGTGGCGCTGATTGGGGCTTCGGCGATGGCGGGGGCTATCGGCGCAGGCGGGTTGGGCGATCTGGCAATCCGTTACGGCTATCAGCGTTTTGAAACGGTGGTGATGATTGAAGTGATTGTGGTGCTGATTGTCATGGTCTGCGGCATTCAGTGGCTGGGCGATCGCATCGTGGCACGCGTCGATAAACGCCATTAAAAAAGCCGGTCGTCTGTGAATGGCGACCGGCCCGTTCCGTCATTACATTTCGCTGCGTGAGCGCCAGCGTTCACGCGCCATAAACCCTTTCACACCGATATCCAGGAACGGGCGCGGCGGCAGATAACTGGCGCGTCCGACCGTATGCATATCGGCCAGGAGCGGGTGATCTTCTCCCGCCGCATGATCCGCCAGCAACCGGCCAAAGGCGCTCTGCTTTGAGCTGCCGGAGCCGTTGCATCCCGCCGAAGAATAGACATTCTCCGACAGATTCCCCCACACCGGCGCACCGTTGCGCGTAATGCTGATCAACCCCGACCACGTATAGGCCATATTGACGTCCTGCAACTGCGGATAAATGCGGGCGAACAGTTCCTGATGGCGTCGCGCATGGCGGCCGGTTTCTACCGCACCGGTCACCAGACCCGGCGTGAAATTAACATGCTCGCGGATCAGGAAACGATGATCGGCGGTATAGCGCAGCGTCGCGCCCGCCAGCGCATTCACCGGTGTTGAGCCCCAGGGTGAAATATCCCCGATCCGCTGGCGTTGTTCCGGCGTCAGCGGTTGAGTGAGGGTGGCAAACGTCGACATGGCAAACACGTTGCCTTTAAACAAGGGTAATCCGCGTGCCGCGCCATTAATCGCCAGCATCAGTTTGCGTGCCCGGACTTCTCCATGCGGGGTTTCAGCCCGGATCGCGCCCTGTGTATCAATCTGCAACGCCGGAGAATTGGCATAGACGGTAACGTTCGGGGGCAGGGTCGCCACCAGTCCGCTGATAAGCGCAGCCGGATTCACCAGAATGCAGTTGGGCGTATATACCGCACTGCGATAAAAACCAGTGCCCAGACGCTGTTTCAGCGCTGCGTTATCCAGCCGTTCAAAACGTTCGCCCAGCGTGGTGAGTTCGTCCTGATAGTGCGCGATGTCATCATCAAATTGTTCGCTCACCGCGCAGTGATATTTCCCGGCGTTCTGCCAGTCGCATTCAATACCGTGCTGATCGACGGTTTCTTTCAAATGCGCAAGACCAAACTGTAAAAGACGGCGGTAAGTCTGCGCCTGCTCGAGCTCTGCGGAGGTGCTGCCAACCGTGTGCGGCAGGTCAATCACGAAACCGGAGTTACGCGCAGAGGCGTTATCCGCGACATCCAGCGCTTCGAGCACGACAACGTGTTCATGCGGGCGAAGCTCCGCAATACGGCGGGCAAACGCCAGCCCGGCAAACCCTGCGCCAATCACCAGCCAGTCAGCGGTTACTTTACCGTGCAACGCCGGATGGCGGGGCGTGTTACCGCGCACGGCAGCCCAGCCATTAATATTCTGATCAAGAGGTAAATGTTTAATTTTCATCGTTATGTGAGGTCGTTATCCCAGGTGGTTCGATCCTAATGGATAGACGTATAGATGTCTAATGCGGATTAGACATAACGATATAGGGGGCAGTAAGGGCCGGTTAAAATTAGGACAAAGTGAACGAAAATCAGGCAGGGTTAACTTGATAGAATGCGCGCGGGTGCTTGAGGCTTATCTGGCTTGAGCAGCGTTGTAAAAGACATAATAGTTGTTCAAGGCATAATAAGAAGAAAGCCCCGAGGAGATTTTTCAATCAACCCGAGGCTATCACTTCATGCCTAGACAACATGAGGATAGCCTCTTAAAAGCAGAAATGCAACGGAGGGCAAGATGTCGCGAAAGCTTGTGTTACACGGACTCATCGTGGTTTGTTTCACATTGCTGGCCTGGACCTGGATGGTGCGTGATTCGCTGTGCGAATTGCATATTAAGCAGGGGAAAACAGAAATTGCGGCAGTCTTAAGCTACGAAATTAAGAGCTAACCGTAAGGTGGGGTTCGCCCCACCTTTTTGGTTGTTGTCGACGTATGTTGGCCTCAGGCACCCATTCTTTAACATTACCCTGCCTATTCTGGAAGCTGTATTCCGTATTGGAAACGTCCCACTTGTGAATCACTCCCGGCATCGCAATATGAAAGAATTGCGCATCCAAAGTAAGGGCGATCCCCTTCGGGCGTTTTATGCTTTTGATCCTTTGCGCAGAGGTATTTTACTTTGCGCGGGAAACAAAGTGGGTAATGAAAAACGATTTTATGAAGTCATGATACCGGTCGCCGACAATGAATTTACACGGCACCTGAATACGATAAAAGAAAAGGAATTGCCTTAATGAGCAGAACTCTTGAACAGCTACTGGCATCCGTAAAACCTGAAGTTGCTGCACAAGCGCAGGCGATGGCCGTTGATATTTTGATTACCCTTGAGCTGGCCGAACTGCGTGAAAGAATGAATAAAACACAATGTGAGATGGCTGAAGCGTTGGGCATTAAACAGCCTACGGTTGCCGGTATGGAAAAGCCGGGCCGTGACCTGAAATTGTCGACGTTGAAACGTTATGTTGAAGCAGCAGGTGGCAAGTTGCGCCTGGAAATCGATTTGCCGGATGGCACTCATTTTGAATTTGCGATGTAACCGCATGGCCTGACCTGCACGAATTCGTGCACATAATCAGAATGCAAAAAGCCCGCTTAAGTTTCCTTAAGCGGGCTTTTCTAATTTGGCTCCTCTGACTGGACTCGAACCAGTGACATACGGATTAACAGTCCGCCGTTCTACCGACTGAACTACAGAGGAATCGTTTGAACGGGGCGAATAATAACGACTGCCCGTGGGCATGTCAAAGGGTTAACGAAAAAAGATGACCGACTGCTTTCTTAACATCCAACCTGTTGACTATTAAGACAAAGTGATTGATTCCTCGTCCTCAAAACGCCTTATCTGCCTCTGCGTGCGCGGAGGATGCACTAAAAGTACACACAAGCTGCCTGTTTGTTGTGCACCTCTCGCTCATCCGGCGGTTCTGTAAAAGGACCAGGCCGGGTTTTTAGCGACTTTCCGGCCTGAACGCCCCCTGATTCAAGATCTGCTGCACAAATTTCGCTCATTTCTCGGGGTTGGCACACCCCGTGCATTGTTATTTAACTAACAAGAGCTAGTTTTATGACAATAAAGCAACACGGAGTTAACCAATGCAGCCAGCGCAGGATGTGATTGAACAAATCGAAGCCTCGTTCGCCGTGCAGACGCCAACCGGCAAGCGCATCGCCAGTTATCTGCTGGCAAATCTGGCGCAGATCCCGTTTGAGACGGCGGACAGCATCGCGCGCAGCGCAGCGACCAGCGGCATTTCCGTCGGGCGTTATCTGCGCAGCCTGGGCTATCGCAATCTGGATCACTTCAAGCAAACGCTGCGCCTGCAAAGCGGCACCGCCTATCAGCCGTGGGTGGTGACCGACCGCCTTGGCGCGTATCGCGAGCGCAGCAAACAGCCGCAGCAGGAAAAGCTCCGGCAGTCACTGACGCTCGAACTTGAAGCCATCAATCATGTGTATCAGCTGGCACAGAGCGACAGCTTTGCGCAGATCAGCCGGCGTCTGGCTGATGCGGAGGCCGTATTCATTCTCGGGATCCAATCCGTGCGCGGCATTGCCAACAATTTCTCCAGTTATCTCGAATACTTACGCCCGAAAGTCTATTTCGCCGACGGCCTTTCCGGCACCTATGTTGAATCGCTGAATTCGGAATTCGCGCAGCCTTATCTGGTGGTCACCGACACCCGAGCGTATTCAAAAATGGCGCAAACCTATTGCGAAGCGGCCTGCGAACGCGGGCTGAATGTCGCGCTGATCACCGACATTTACTGCCCGTGGGCGCGCGATTATCCGGTGGATTTGTTGCAGGTGAAAACCGACACCGGCCAGTTCTGGGATTCGATGGCGCCACTCAGTTGCCTGTTCAACCTGCTGTGTTCGGCGGTGCTCGAACTGCGCGGTAACGACGTGGAGCAGCGTCTGGCGAATAACCGGATTTTACAAAAACAGCTTGGACAATTTGAATCCTAACCTTCACACCAGCGGACAGATTTATTGATGAACACGAAAACACCTGATATCGCCCTGATCGATCTGGCAGAGGTTTTACCCGATGCCGTCATCGACCTGAAATATGCCACGGCAGATAACCTGACCGGTCAGCCGATTTATCGCGAATCGCGCTGCCTGTTACACCCTGATGCCGCTGCTGCACTGGTGCGCTGTAACCAGGTGGCAAAACTGGCCGGCTTTACCCTGAAAATTTACGACGCTTACCGGCCACAGGCTGCGCAGGCCTGTTTGTGGGCGGCCTTTCCAAACCCGGATTATGTGGTGGATATCAGACTCGGTTCGCACCACAGCCGCGGGGTGGCGGTGGATCTGACTCTGCTGGATGAGCAGGGCAATGTGGTGGATATGGGCGCGGGCTTTGATGAAATGACCGAAATCTCGCACCCGTTTTATCCGGATTTACCGCCGCACATTCAGCGTAACCGCCTGTTGCTTAACGCAGTGATGGCGGCGGGCGGCTTTAAAGGTATCACCAGCGAGTGGTGGCACTTTGAATTACCGGATGCCAAAACGTATCCGTTGTTGGAAGAGCGGTTCGGCTGCTTTCCGCCGGTGAATGCCGCGTAATCATTGCACGTCTCTTATCACTTTTTGACAGAGCCAGGAGTTCTCCGATGAGCAACACAGCAATCAACACGTTTCGCAAAAATACAAAGACACAGATCGCCGGTGCCATTTTTCTGGCCTTGTCAGGCTTAAGTTTTACCGCCCAGGCCGCCGTGCCGAAAGACATGCTGGTGATTGGTAAAGCGGCGGATCCGCAAACGCTGGATCCGGCGGTGACCATTGACAACAACGACTGGACGGTGACCTATCCGGCCTATCAGCGTCTGGTGCAGTACAAAACCGAAGACGGTAAAGGCTCAACGCAGGTGGAAGGCGATCTGGCGGCAAGCTGGACGGCTTCACCCGATCAACTGGTCTGGACCTTTAAACTCAAGCCCGGCGCCAAATTTGACGATGGCACCGACGTCAATGCCGACGCGGTGAAATGGTCCTTTGAGCGTCTGATGAAAATCGGTCAGGGTCCGTCGGAAGCTTTCCCGAAAGATATGACGGTGACGGTGGTGGATCCGATGACGGTCACCTTTACGCTGAAAACGCCGTTCGCGCCATTCCTCTACACGCTGGCTAATGACGGCGCAGGCATCGTCAACCCGGCGATTGCCAAAGCCAATCCTGCCGACGAAGGTAAGGCGTGGCTGGCCGGTCATACTGCCGGTTCCGGCCCTTACAAGCTGGATCGCTGGCAGAAAGGTCAGCAACTGGTGCTGGTACCGAACCCGCACTACAACGGCGCGAAACCGGCGTTCAAACGCGTGACCGTGAAAATTATCGGTGAAAGCGCCACCCGCCGCCTGCAGCTGTCGCGTGGCGATCTGGATATCGCCGATTCCCTGCCGATGGATCAGCTGGCGGCACTGAAGAAAGAGGGCAACGTTGCTGTCGAGGAATTCCCGTCGCTGCGCGTAACCTATCTCTATCTCAATAATGCCAAAACGCCGCTCAATCAGGTGGATTTACGCCGTGCGATTTCCTCAGCCGTGGATTATCAGGGCATGGTGAAAGGCATTCTCGGTGGCAATGCCAAACAGATGCGCGGGCCAATTTCTGAGGGCATGTGGGGCTTCGACCCGACGGCGAAGCAATACACCTTAGATCTGACGCAGGCCAAATCTGATCTGGAGAAAGTCAAAGAGAAACCGAAGACGCTGGATTTCCTGTATTCCGATAACGATCCGAACTGGGAATCTATCGCGCTTGCCGTGCAGGCGAGCCTCGGTCAGGCCGGTATCAGCGTGAAGCTGGAAAAACTGGCAAATGCCACCATGCGCGATCGCATCGGGCAGGGCGATTACGACATCTCCATCGGTAACTGGAGCCCGGATTTCGCTGACCCGTACATGTTCATGAACTACTGGTTCGAGTCCGATAAAAAAGGCCTGCCGGGTAACCGTTCTTTCTACGCTAACCCTGAGGTCGATGCCTTACTGAAAAAAGCGGTGTCGGTGACCGATCAGAAAGAGCGTACCGGTTACTACCAGCAGGCGCAGAAAATCGTTATCGACGAAGCGGCGTACGTTTACCTGTTCCAGAAAAACTATCAGGTGGCGATGAACAAAGACGTGAAAGGCTTTGTTTTCAACCCGATGCTGGAGCAGGTGTTCAACGTGGGGCAAATGCACAAGTAACAGCGGCATCATTCACGAAAGCCCCTTTCAGGATCTGAAGGGGGTTTTACGGGGAAAACACTATGACTTTTTGGACGTTGATCCGCCAGCGCTGCTGGGGCCTGATACTGGTGATGGCGGGCGTTTGCGTGATCACTTTTATCATTTCGCACATGATCCCCGGTGATCCGGCGCGGTTACTGGCGGGCGATCGCGCAAGTAATGAAATGGTCGAACATATCCGTGAACAGCTCGGGCTGAACCAGCCGCTGTATGTACAGTTTTTCCGTTATGTCAGTGATTTGCTGCACGGTGATTTGGGCACGTCGATCCGTACCGGACGTCCGGTGCTGGAAGACCTGAAAGCCTTCTTCCCGGCGACGCTGGAGCTGGCGGTCAGCGCCCTGTTTCTGGCGATTGTGCTTGGCATTCCGCTGGGCGTGTTGTCGGCGGTATACCAGAATAAATTTCCCGATCATCTGGTGCGTTTGCTTTCCGTACTGGGCATTTCCACGCCTGCATTCTGGCTGGGGCTGGGCGTCATCATCCTGTTTTACGGCCATCTGAACCTGCTGCCGGGCGGCGGAAGGCTCGACGACTGGCTGGATCCTCCGGCTGATATCACCGGTTTTTATGTGCTCGACTCCCTGCTGACCGGCAACTGGGAGACGTTCTGGAACAGTCTGCAACACCTGGCGATGCCTGCGCTGACGCTGGCGTTCGTCCATATGGGCATCGTGGCGCGGCAAATTCGTTCGGCGATGCTGGAGCAACTGAATGAAGATTATATCCGCACGGCGCGTGCCAACGGGCTTTCGCGCTGGCGGGTGATCCTCAGCCACGCCTTGCCGAACGCGCTGATCCCGTCGGTAACGGTGCTCGGGCTGGCGATGGGCGATTTACTCTACGGCGCGGTGCTGACCGAAACCGTTTTTGCCTGGCCGGGCATGGGCGCGTACGTGGTGAATTCGATTCAGGCGCTGGATTTCCCGGCGGTAATGGGCTTTGCGGTGGTGGTGTCGTTTGCGTACGTCATCGTCAATTTGTGTGTGGATTTACTGTATGTGTGGATCGATCCGCGCATTGGCCGTGAGGGGTGAGGCATGTCTGTGATTGAACCGGGCGTCAATAATCACCGGGCCGATATTGTGGCACCGGACGTCAAACCGCGTTTCGCCAGCTGGCGGCGCACATTCCATCTGCTGAGCCGCAGCCCGCTGACCCTGCTCGGGCTGGCGATCATGCTGATCGTGCTTTTCATCATGATTTTCTCGCCGTGGCTGGTACCGCACGACCCGAACGCCATCAGCCTGACCGACCGGCTACAGGCACCTTCCGCGCTGCACTGGTTTGGCACGGATGAAGTCGGGCGCGATCTGTTCAGCCGCGTGTTGATTGGCAGCCAGCAGTCGGTGGCGGCAGGGCTGGCGGTGGTGATTATCGCGGGCAGCATTGGCTCGTTGCTCGGCTGTTTTTCCGGCGTGGTCGGCGGTCTGGTGGATGCGCTGATCATGCGCTGCATGGACATCATGCTCTCGGTGCCGTCGCTGGTATTAACCATGGCGCTGGCCGCCGCGCTCGGGCCCAGTCTGTTTAACGCCATGCTGGCGATTGCCGTGGTGCGCATCCCGTTTTATGTGCGGCTGGCGCGCGGGCAAACGCTGATGCTGCGTCATCAGGCATATATGCAGGCCACGCGCACATTCGGCGCGTCGCGCTGGCATCTGATTACCTGGCACGTTTTACGCAACGTTATGCCGCCGCTGGTGGTGCAGGCTTCACTGGATATCGGCACCTCGATTCTGATGGCGGCGACGCTCGGCTTTATCGGCCTCGGTGCGCAGCAACCGACCGCAGAATGGGGCGCGATGGTGTCTAACGGCCGTAATTATATTCTCGATCAGTGGTGGTATTCGGCATTCCCCGGCGTGGCAATCCTGATCACCGCCACCGGTTTTAACCTGTTCGGCGACGGTCTGCGCGACCTGCTCGATCCGAAAAGCAGAGGGCGCTGACATGACTGAGCAAACCCACGGGCCGGTACTGGAAATCGACAAGTTGCAGCTGGTCTTTCCGGTCTACGGCGGCGAAGTAAAAGCACTGAATCAGGTGTCACTGTCGGTCAGTGCCGGTGAAATTGTCGGCGTGGTCGGTGAGTCCGGTTCGGGCAAATCGGTCACCGCGATGATGGCGATGCGCCTGTTGCCGCCCGACGGTTTTACCGTCACCGGCGGCGAATTACGCATGCTCGGCACCGACGTGGTGCGCGCCAGTGAAGAGCAGATGCGTACTTTGCGCGGCGCACGCGTAGCGATGATTTTTCAGGAGCCGATGAACGCCCTGAACCCGACGCGCAAAATTGGCCGTCAGATGTGCGAAGTCATCTGCCTGCATCAGAAACTCAGCAAGGCGCAGGCGTGGCAAAAAGCCATCGGGTTACTGGATGACATGCAGATCGCCGACGCGGAGCAGGTGATGTCCCGCTATCCGTTTGAACTTTCAGGCGGTATGCGCCAGCGGGTGTTAATCGCCATGGCTTTTTCCTGCGAGCCGGAACTGATTATCGCCGACGAACCGACGACGGCGCTGGATGTCACGGTGCAGCGTCAGGTGCTGCGGTTACTCCAGCGCAAAGCCCGCGCCAGCGGTACCGCCGTGTTATTTATCACCCATGACATGGCGGTGGTGTCGCAGCTGTGCGACCGGGTTTACGTAATGTATGCCGGGCACGTGATCGAAAGCGGCAATACCACGGATGTGATCGACACGCCGTCGCACCCGTATTCCATCGGCCTGTTGCAGGCGGCACCGGAAAACGGCACCCCCCGCAGCCTGCTGAAAGCCATTCCCGGCACGGTGCCGAATCTGTCAAATCTGCCGCAGGGCTGTGCGTTTCGCGGGCGGTGTCATTATGCCGATGACCGCTGTTTAACCACGCCGGAACTTACCCCGCTGGCCCGGCATCCGCAGCAATCCGTTGCCTGCTGGCATCCGCAGCGTGAAATCCGCATCCAGCCGATTGAGGAGCTTTCCTGATGATTGATGAAGCGTTAGTCGAACTCCAGGATGTGCGCGTACGTTTTCCCGCAAGCTTTAACTGGCGCGGTAAACCGACGGGTTATGTGCATGCGCTGAACGGGCTGGATCTCAATATCATCCGTGGCGAAACCTTAGGGATTGTCGGCGAATCAGGCTGCGGAAAGAGCACGCTGGCACAATTACTGATGGGATTACAAAAGCCGAGCAGTGGGGAAATCCACCGCGCGCGCCACGACAATTCGTGGTTCGGTTCCGGGATGCAGATGGTGTTTCAGGATCCGCAATCGTCGCTGGATCCGCGTCTGCCTGTCTGGCGGATCATCACCGAGCCGGTGTTCGTGCAAAAACACAACAGCAGCCGCGAGCGCCGTGAACTGGCCGCCACGCTGGCGGAACAGGTAGGCATCCGTAAGGAATACCTCGACCGTCTGCCGCATGAATTTTCCGGCGGTCAGCGTCAGCGTATATCCATCGCCCGCGCGTTATCTTCAGAGCCAGACATCATTGTGCTGGATGAACCGACCTCCGCGCTGGATATTTCGGTGCAGGCGCAAATTCTCAATTTGCTGGTAGAACTGCAACGCCAGCGCAATCTGACCTACGTGCTGATTTCTCATAACGTATCCGTCGTGCGCCACATGAGCGACCGCGTGGCGGTGATGTATCTGGGGCAAATCGTTGAACTGGGTGCAGCAGAAAAAGTGCTGACCGAACCGCAGCATCCCTATACCCGGTTGCTGCTCGATTCCGTTCCCCGCGCGGGACGTGCGCTTGATGACGGAATAGTGGATAAGAAAGGGGAGTTACCCAGTAACCGAAATCTGCCGATGGGGTGTTATTTCCGCGAACGCTGCCCGCTGGCCGGCGACGGCTGCCAGATGCCGCAGGGTCTTGTCTGCGGGGCAGACGGGGTGGTGGCGAGGTGTCATCGGGTTATGCCGGAGCGGGTCTAAAGACGCTTTTTAATTTCAAGGTCAACGTCGTGGGTTGCCACCCACACGGGCCTTAAGGTCAAAACTGTGGGTTGCCATCCACACGGGCCTTAAGGTCAAAACCGTGGGTTGCCACCCACACCGGCCTTAAGGTCAAAACCGTGGGCGTCGGCCCACACCGACTTGGGGGGCGGCATATCGCCGCCGCCCCCCAAGACCCCCCGGGCTCTTTTACTGCGCGCTATCGCAGGAACGACGGACATGTTCCGAAGCTATCGTGAGTGGCGCAAATCCAGGTGCTTCGCACTGCCTTCTCTCGGTCTTCGAGCCATAGGTCTCGAAGCCGCTCCGTTCAGCTGGATTTTGAGCACGCCAGTTAACTTTTTGAAAAGATGAGAATCAGTCTGCTTTTGAATTTAAGATCGTGCGGGCGATTCAGAAATCTCGCTGAGTGAGAGGTTGCAGACCCGAGTTTTGAAAAGATGGGAATCAGTCTGCTTTTAAATTTAAGATCGTGCGGACGATTCAGAAATCTTGCTGAGTGAGAGGTTGCAGACCCGAGTTTTGAAAAGATGGGAATCAGTCTGCTTTTAAATTTAAGATCGTGCGGGCGATTCAGAAATCTTGCTGAGTGAGAGGTTGCAGACCAGAGTTTCAAAAGATGAGAGTCAGTCTGCTTTTGAATTTAAGATCGTGCGGGCGATTCAGAAATCTCGCTGAGTGAGAGGTCGCAGACCAGAGTGTTGAAAAGATGGGAATCAGTCTGCTTTTAAATTTAAGATCGTGCGGGCGATTCAGAAATCTTGCTGAACGGAGCGGCCTGGAGACCCAAGGCTCCAGGACCGAGAGAAGGAACCGCGCAGCGGCAAGATTTCCAGCCTGTCGCCGTGCTACCTGAAACATAGCCAGCGAGCGATAGCGCGCAGTAAAAGAGCCGGAGATTCTTAAGAGGCGCGGCGATAGGCGCCTCTTGAGGCCCGTGTGGGTGGCAACCCACGGTTTTGACCTTAAAGCCCGCGCGCCGGCACCCCCACGCCCCCCGACCTTATGATCGGTTCCCATCACCACGATGCAAAATATCCACGGTTTTCTCCCACTCAAACGGCTCCAGATCCGAATACCGGATCCCCTTCGCGGCCAGCGCATCCACCAGCCCTTGCTGGGCAAGCACGGTGCCGGAACTCATGTTCGGCGAGATGCCGACATCCGCGAGTGTTTTCACCACTTCGCGCATCTCCTCGGCGCGGCGTTTGCCGTGCTCGGCGATGCGGCTGATGAGATAGTGCGGCAACTGTGCGTCCCAGCCGAGTGACGGAAAGCTGGCGTGCAGCGAGGCCAGCACTTCATTCTCCACGCCGTACTGGCGTGCGGCGCTCAGGCATTCGGCGGTCAGGGCTTCGAGGCCTTTGATCATCACGCTGCGGCACATCTTAATGGCGGAAGCTTCTCCGACGGCGGTGCTGTGGACTTTGCTGTTAAATCCGTTTTCGTTCAGCCACTCGCTGATGGCGTAAACATGCGTGCCGCCCAGCAGCAACGGGGTTTTTAGCCGCGCAGGCGGGTAGGGTGCCATGACGGCGACGTCGATGTAATGGCCGCCCGCCTGTTCAATCAGCGCCATCGCCTCGCGTTTGGTGTTCGGCGAAACAGAATTCAGATCGAGAAAAAACTGTCCGGGCGCGAGATGCGGGGCGACGGCTTCGGCCACCTTTAGCGCTTCGGCGGCGGTCACGGCAGAGAACATGACCTGGCTGTTTTTTACGGCGTCTTCCACAAACAGCGCAAAGTTCACTCCGGCGTCACGGGCGCGCTGGCGTATCACCGCTGAGTCGCTTTGCTTATCAAAGGCCACGATATCCAGCGCCGGATTTTGGTTTTTTAAATCCGTAGCCAGAATCGTGCCGACCTCGCCGAGGCCAATTAAGGAAATGCGGGTGACGTTATTCATGATGCGGTTCCTGATGTTCGTCCTGATGGCCGTCCCACACACTGGCGGGGATGGCGACGCGGCCTTCAAAAATCAGGCGCGCGGTGCGTAACAGCGCGCAGCCTCTGAGGCGCTGTGCGCCGGTTTGAGTCGGATCAAGTTTTAGTTCCACACTGAACTCGCCGGTCGGGTGTTCGACGCTGACCCGCGGTGTGTCGCCGCAGGGTGTTTGCGCCAGTCCTTCGGTGATGCTGCCGGGGATCAGGCAGGCGCTGGCGACGCTGACCGCGCCGAGCACGCCAATCGAGGCGTGGCAGCGGTGCGGAATAAATGTCCGGCTGGAGATGGCGCCGCCGTTTCGCGGCTCAGCGATCAGCGTCATTTTCGGTACGGTGCGCTGCGAGACATCGCCGAGATTCATTTTCGGGCCCGCCTGCAAGCGGATCGACTCGAGACGCTGTTTCAGCGCCGTATCGGCATCCAGTTGTTCGCGGGTTTCATAGCCGCTGCGACCGACATCGGCGGCGCGCAGCAGGATCACCGGCATACCGTTGTCGATGCAGGTGACGTCAATGCCGTCGAAGGTATCGCGGGCGTTGCCGGTGGGCAGTAACGCCCCGCAACTGGAACCCGCGATATCGGCAAATTCGACGCTGATTTTAGCCGCCGTGCCGGGTACCCCGTCGATGCGCAATTCCCCCTGATAACTGACTTCACCGTCTCTGACCGGCACATGCGCGGTGGCAATCTGCCCGGTGTTTTCCATAAAAATGCGCACCGGCGTGATGCCGTCCAGCGGGCTGACCAGCTGCTTTTCGAGGGCGAACGGACCCACGGCGGCCAGAATATTGCCGCAATTTTGTCCGTAATCCACCCCCGCTTTATCGACATTCACCTGTGCAAACAGATAATCGACGTCGGCATCAGGCCGCGCGGAAGGGCGGATAATCGCCACTTTGCTGGTCAGCGGATCCGCACCGCCGAGGCCGTCAATCTGGCGCGGGTCAGGGGAACCCATCACTGCCAGCAGGACGCGGTCGCGCAACGCTTCATTTTGTGGCAAATCAGCGGCCAGGAAAAACGCCCCTTTCGAGGTGCCGCCGCGCATCAGCAGGCAGGGGATCCGGGTTTGTGGCATATCCGCTCCTCAGCGCTTTTCGGCCTGTTCTGCTTCTTCGGTGGAATCGAAATATTTCAGCCCTTTTTCTGCCAGACGCGGACGCATGTTGTAGATATCCAGCCCGAGTTCGCCGTCAGCCATTCTGGCGCGTTTGCTTTCTTCCAGCGTTTCCCGTTCGCGGCTGGCCTGCGCCACCCGGGCGACGTCTTCACGACGCACCACCACCACGCCGTCATCATCAGCCACGATGGCATCGCCGGGGTAAACCAGTTGCCCCGCACACACCACCGGCACGTTCACGGAACCGAGCGTTTCCTTGATGGTGCCCTGCGCATGAACCGCCCGCGACCAGACGCGAAATCCCATGTCGCGCAGGGTTTTGGTATCACGCACACCGAGATCGGCCACCAGCCCGACCACGCCGCGCGCTTTGAGCGATGTTGCCAGCAAATCACCGAAGAAACCGTCAGAACATGGCGAAGTTGGTGCCACCACCAGAATATCTCCCGGCTGACACTGTTCGACAGCCACGTGGAACATCCAGTTATCGCCCGGCGCGGTCAGCACGGTGACCGCGCTGCCGGAAATCGCACAATCTTGCTGGATCGGACGGATACCCGCCTCCAGCAAGCCTTTACGACCCTGTGCTTCATGTACCGTCGCGACGCCGAAGGCCGCGAGAGCGGTAACGTCCGCTTTATCTGCCCGTGGAATATGGCGAACCACGACGCCTTTTTTACCGACCAGACTCATGCTAAATCCTCCGTCACGCGCGGGAAGATGCTTTGATAACCTTCGCCGTAAACGATGTTTTTGGCGCTGGTGATACCGACGTTACGTTTCGCCTGCACGCCGCGCTGCTGGGCGACGCGGGTGTAGTATTCCCACAAATGTTCCTGACCGGCCATGCACTGAATGGCCTGATATTTTTTGTCCCAGACGTCGGTGATATCGAGCAGCACGTCGGGTTTCCAGTCGCACTGCTCCGGCTGATGTGGCTCAAAACAGTACACCGGTGGCGCGCCGACGATGGTTTCGCCGGGCTTATACCCCTCGGCCTGCGCGATAATCCGCGCTTCCTGCGCCAGATGCGTCGCCATCGGGTGATCGTAGTTGTACGGGTCTTTCAGGGAATGGGTCAGCACGAAATGCGGCTGCACACGGCGGTAAACGTCGGCCAGGCGGAACAGCGATTCTTTATCGGCACGCAGCGGATAATCGCCCATATCGAAAAATTCAACGGTGGCACCGAGAATTTCAGCGGCGGCCATCGCTTCTTCGCGACGCGAGGCTTTCACCACGTCCTCGGTCATATTGCCTTTGCGCCACAGTTTGGCGGATTCACCCCGTTCGCCGAACGACAGGCAAACGATGTGCACCGCGTAACCGGCCTGAGTATGTTTGGCGATGGCACCGCCCGCACGCCACACGAAATCGGCGGAATGGGCGCTGACAACTAATGCGCTTTTAGCATCATCTTTTTTGGGCTGAGTCATGAGGGTGTCCTTGGTTTTATTGTTCTCAAAATGTCTGAGTTCCATGCTGTCAGCCAACGTGCGTGACGGGTAATTCATTTGATTGCAGGGGGTATGCGTTTTATTTATATTGCAGCGAGGTGTCACGCAAAAAAACCAGAAGGGAGAAGGGGATGGCGGAAGCTGAGATGCTGAGTAACCTGATGCAAATACGGGCGTTTTGTCAGGTGGTCGATCAGGGGAGCGTATCCCGTGCGGCGGATGAACTGTACCGCACCCAGTCGGCGGTTACGCGGGCTATCCGTGACCTGGAACAGTTTCTCGATGTGCCGCTGTTTGAGCGCCACGCCAACGGCATGTTGCTGACGGATTTCGGCAAATGCGTCTTGCCCCGCGCACGGCGGGCCATTGCCGAGCTGCGCCAGATCCCGTCGCAGCTGGCGAAATTGCAGGGCAAAAGCGGCCAGCGGCGGGGCGATACTGAACCGCTGTATCTGTTTAACGTCCGGCGTCTGCAAATCTTTATCTCTTTGTGCAACACGCGGCATATGCAGACGGTGGCGACCCTGCTTGGTCTGAGTCAGCCTGCGGTCAGTGCCGCGCTGAAGGTGCTGGAAAACGGTGCCGGTCTGGCGCTGCTCGAACGTACGCCGCACGGCATGATGCCGTCGCTGGCGGGGCAGGATATCCTGCCGAATCTGCGCCGTGCGCTCAGCGAGCTGCGGCACATTCCCGCCGATCTTGCGGCTCGCCGCGGCGTGCTGGAAGGGACGGTGCAGGTTGGGGCGTTGCCGCTTGGCCGCACGCGGTTACTGCCGCAGGCGATCATCGGGCTGACGCAGCGTTACGCCGGGGTAAAAGTGGTCACCAATGAAAGCGCGTTCAGTGCGCTGGCCTCTGAGCTGCGTTCCGGCGAAGTGGATTTCATTTTTGGCGCACTGCGTTCCAGCGATTACGCGGCGGATATGGCGACTGAAACCCTGTTTACCGAAAGCATGGTGATTCTGGCGAGAAAGGGGCATCCGTTGCTGGCAGAGACCGTGACGCAGGAGCATTTGCGCAAAGCGCGCTGGGTGTTGCCGCGCGCCGAAACCCCCGCCCGACGCCTGCTGGACAACAGCTTTGCCGCCATGGACATGCCGCCGCCTGACCCGGTAGTGGAAAGTGGCGATCTGGGTATTGTGCGCGGGCTATTGCTCGGTTCCGACATGCTGGCAGCGGTGTCTGCCCGCCAGCTGGAACACGAGCTTGAATCCGGCGAACTGGTCAAACTGCCGCTGGAACTGGCCGATACGCACCGCGCCATCGGCCTGACGTTTCGCGCCGGCAGCCTGTTGTCACCGGCGGCCGGCGCGCTGGTCGAGGAGATCAGAAAGGTGTGCGGCTAAATTACTTCTTCAGATTCACCACTGCCTGCCTGATGGCATATTCATACCCCTGAATGCCAAACCCGCAGATCACGCCGACGGAGACGTCGGAGAGAAAGGAGTGATGGCGGAAGGCATCGCGTTTGTGCACGTTGGTGATGTGCACTTCGTACAGCGGCAGGCTGACGGCGGTCACCGCGTCGCGCAGGGCGACGGAGGTGTGCGTCCAGGCGGCAGCATTCAGGACGATGGCATCCGCGTTGCCGCGACAGGCCTGAATGCGGTCAATCAGCTCGCCTTCGTGATTGGTCTGGAAGAAGTCGATGGTGGCGCCGCAGCTTTCGCCGGTCTGATGACACAGCTTTTCGACAGTCGCCAGCGTGTCGTGACCGTAGGTTTCCGGCTCACGCGTGCCGAGCAGATTGAGATTCGGGCCGTTAAAGACGGCGATTTTATAATTCATGGTCTTTCCTTTCTTCAGTCATCCGTAAATCCAAACAACGCTTTCGGCGTCTGCCACAAAATCTGCTGACGGGTTTTTTCGTCGGGGAATAATTGCTCCACCAGCATCAGCAACGTGCCGAGATCCATCCGGTGTTCCGCCCGCAGGAACGGCCAGTCAGAACCCCACATGCAATGCTCAGCGCCAAAGGCATTGAGCAGGGCGTGCTGATAGGCGTGTCCGTCCTGATAAGGGAAAGGCTGGCGGCTGAACTTCGCCAGGCCCGAGAGTTTCACCCAGGTGCGTTGCTGGTCAGCCAGGCCGAGAAGTGCCTGAAACGCCGGTTGTTGCAGGCCCTGCGTGACGTCAGGGCGGCCGGAGTGATCAATCAGCAGCCGCGTTTTGCTGCGGTTGATCAGCGGCAGCAGCGCCAGCAGCTGATCGTTTTGCACCTGAATGGCCGCGAACAGTTCCAGTTCGGCAAGACGCCCCATCAGTCCGTCGAGATGCAGAAACGGCTCCGTGCCGAGCATCGCCACATTCATGGCGATGCCGACCACACCGGCCTGTTTCAGGCTGGCGAGTTGCTCAATGCTGATATCAAACGGCACCACGGCGATGCCTTTGAAGCGGCCATTGCCTTTTTCCAGCGCATCCAGCAGACAGGTGCTGTCGGTGTTGTAACCTGACGTCGGGCCGACAATCAGCGAGTGGCGGATGTTGTACGCCTGCATCACGGCGCGGTAATAATCGGTGGTGCCGATCTCGTGCCCTTGTGGACGATAAGGCGTGTCCGGAAGGTACGGGAAGCGCGCCGGATCAAACACGTGGTGATGAGTGTCGATCTTAGGTTGCTCAAAAATCGTCATGCTTTCGCTTTACCTGCTACTGAATAGAGAACTTGTTGATTGCGGGTTTTCTGGAATTCCTCCAGCGTTTCGCCGCGCATCGCGGAATAAATATGTAAGTTGGAGACGCCGACCACCGCGCCGAGTTTTTCCAGCAGGAAGAAGCTGACGCCGTAATGGATCATGCCGCGCCAGTCGAGTTCGCGCAGAAGTGTTTGTTCCTCTTCGGTCAGCTTCGTTTCCGCGAACAGCGCATGCTGATCGGTGAGAAAACGCTCGCGCCACGCAGGCTGGATCAGACGGTGCAGGAACCGGTTGATGCGCAGGGCTTTCAGACTGCGCGCCTGAGTGAACGGGTAGGTGCCCGGCAGCTTTTCGACCCCCGCCATTTGCTGTGCGATTTTGTCACGCTGGCGCTGCTGCACATCATACGGGGCTTCGCGGGACTGATTCTCAAGGATCAGCGTGGCGATACCGGTCATTGACGGCAGGTAATAGGCCTGATGCAGTTTCTTCACGTTGGCAGATAACGCCCCGCGCATCACCAGCCACATGATCACTTCCGCGCCTTCCATGCCGCCCAGCGTGGCGAATTCCGCCAGCGTCATTTCGGTCAAACGCTCCGGGTCGTTAACGATCATATCGACAAACTGTTCATCCCATGCCGGGTTGTTAAAACCGCAGCGTTCGCCGTGGACCTGATGGGAAACGCCGCCGGTGGCGACAATCGCTACGTTCAGATCTTCCGGAAAGCTTTCAATGGCGCGGCGCAGCGCCTGACCGAGTTTGTAACAGCGGCGGGAGGTCGGAATAGGGAACTGCAATACGCCGATTTGCAGCGGGACGATTTGCGTTGGCCAGCCGCCTTCGTGCGGCATCAGGGCAGAAAGCGGCGAGAACAGGCCGTGATCCAAAGGCTTATCCTGAAAGAAGGACATATCAAACTCGTCCGCCATCAGGCTGGCACCGATATGCTGCGACAGCGCCGCATGGCCTTTGACCGCAGGCAAATCGCGCGCGCCACCGCCTTCATCGGCCACTTCATAATGATCGTCAATACCCAGCGTAAATGCCGAATAGTGATCGAAGAAAAACGACGTGACGTGGTCGTTGAAAATGTAGACCAGCGCGTCAGGTTTCTTTTCTTCGAGCCATTTTTGCATCGGCGCAAAGCTTTCGAAAATCGGCGCCCAGGCACTTTCATCCTGCTTATTGTGGTCAACCGCAAAACCGATGGTCGGGGTATGTGAAACTGCTAAACCGCCTATGATTTTCGCCATCTTAAATCCTCAATACTTTTTGTAGGGTAACCGCGACGCCAATGTCGCGCCGCGTGAGCGATGTGTCTGACTTAGGTTTCTGATTCTTGTGTTTCTAATTATAAGGTGGCTAATCCAGAGACTAGCGGATATTCAGGGTGCGCGACAACTCCGGGATGTCAGTAATATCAACGCCTTTGATCATCTCGGCCGGGTGCGCCGCGCGGTGCAAAAGAATGCTCAGACCCGCCAGCAAGGCAGGCAGCGCCAGAATAATAAAGATCATGTTCTGGCCGGAGAAAACGCCGAGCAGGACGCCGCCCAGTGATGAGCTGATGATCGCGCCGCTGCGCCCGATGCCGTGCATCCAGCAGACGCCGGTGGCGCGCATTTCGGTCGGGTAGAAGGCCGGGGAAAAGGCCTGCAAGCCAGTCTGAGCGCCGTTAATGCACACGCCGCTGATGAACACCAGCAGGGCGAGAATGTCCGGGCCGAAGTTGCCGATGCCCTGCGAGAGCAGGCTGACCACGCCCATCATGTAGAAGCCTGCGATGACGCGTTTTGCAATGAATCTGTCCATCAACCCGCCGACCATCAGGCCGCCGAAGGTGCCGCCCAGCTGGAACAAACCGGCGACGATGGCCGCGCGCTCCAGTGAGAATCCGCCGTTACGCATAATGGTTGGCAGCCAGCCGTTGAGCAGATAAATCACGAACAGCCCCATGAAATAGGTGACCCACAAGACAATCGTGCCCTTGGCATAGCCGTTGGCGAACAGCTGGAAGACTTTGGCTTTTTTCTGAATCACCGGGGCTTTAAGCACAAATTTGGTGCCTTCGCTGAACACGCCACCGGCGCGGGTCAGCACTTTGGCGATTTTCTCTTTCGCTACGTTGCGCACCACCATGTACATGGCGGATTCCGGCAGGATCCACATCAGCAGAGGCAGCATTAGCAGAGGCAGGATCCCGCCCGCAAAAATCACCGCTTTCCAGCCAAAATGCGGCAGCAAACCGGCGGCAACAAACCCGCCTGCGCCGGAACCGACGTTAAAGCCGCTGTACATCACGGTGATCATCAGGCTGCGGCGGCGTTCGGGCATATATTCCGACACCAGCGTCACGGTATTAGGCATCACCGCCCCTAATCCCAGGCCGGTGAGAAAACGCAGGATCGCCATTTCCACCGGCGTGCGGGCAAAGGTGCTCAGCAGGCTGAACAGCGCGAAACAGAGAATCGACCACATCAGCACCCGTTTGCGACCGAACCGGTCCGCATTTGGCCCGGCAATCAGCGCACCGATCGCCACACCAAACATGGCGGCGCCTAAAATCGGGCCCATTTCCGCACGGCTGATGCCCCAGTCTTCGATCAGCGCCGGGGCGATAAAGCCCATCACCGCGGCGTCGTAACCGTCGAACATAATGATGATGAAACACAGGGACAGGACCACCCATTGATATTTGGATATCGGGCGGTCGTCTATCCAGGCTTTCACGTCCACGATGGAGTTGTTGCTCATAGGGTACGCTCTCTGTTTTTTTTATTAATATGTGATCGGATTAAAACTTTGAAAAAAATTTCACTGACCGGCTTAGCACGCACAACGGTCGAGAAGGGTTTTTATTAAGATTATTTTATTTGTTAAACAATGAGTTGGTTATTCATTGTGGTGCTTCCTGATAACCAACTTAGGGGCTGGAAAGCGCGCTGTCTGCCATAAAATCATTATGCAGGTATGAGTTTTATTTATATGAAGGCATAAAAAAACGGCAGACAGGCTGCCGTGATGCAAAGCGTTAATCAGCAGAGAGGAGGAAAGTGGACACTGCACACCACCGGGCTACGCAGGCATATCCCAGAAACAGTCGCTGTCGAGCGTGACGGACGCGATTTTTTGCACCGGCCCGCGCATGTTGACCTGAAAATCACCGCTGAAACGGATGGCAAGTTTTCCTCCCGGCATATGCACCGTGACATTTTCGTCCACCAGCCCCAATTTGTGCATCGCGCTGGCCGCTGCACAACTGCTGCTGCCGGACGCCAGCGTATACCCGGCGCCGCGTTCCCAGATGCCGATACTGATGTTGCTTCTGTCCAGCACTTGCACGAACTGCACGTTGGTCCGTTTCGGGAAAATCGCCAGTGTTTCGATTTCCCCGCCGAGTTGTTTCACGACATCCAGATCCAGTTTTTCAACGCGGATCACGCAGTGCGGATTACCCATGGAAACCAGTGTCGCGCAAAGATGATGTCCGCCCGCAACCAGTGGCAGCGCGAGGGCTTCATCACCTTCAACATTGGCCGGTAAGGCCGCCGGGGAGAATTTTGCCTGGCCCATATCGACAATCACCTGATGCGCGCCTTCAGTCACTTCGCAACGCACCTGGCCACCCGAGGTATTCACCAGAAAGGGTTCATGGGATACGCGGCCTGTATCAAACAGGTAGCGGGCGTAAATGCGCAGTCCGTTGCCGCTTTTCTCGGCCTCAGAACCGTCGGGATTGATAATGCGCAGCGAGGGGATGTCGGCGTCGTCATGGTCGATCAGCAAACCGTCGGAACCGATGCCGTAATGACGGTCGCAGATGCGCCGGATTTGCTCATGGCTGAGCTGGGCGGCGACGCTGTGATGGCAGACCAGATAATCGTTACCCAGTCCGTGATAGCGGTGAAAAATCATTGTGGCAGCTCCGGAAGTATTCATCATTGATATGAATAGATTTAATCGGAAACTGCCCATTTGTCAGCTAATTTCAGGCATGCAACCACGCCAGACCTTCAGCCTTCATCTCTTTTTCGAGCTGGCTGAATTTTGTGGCGAAAATACGCTTCACCGGAAAGCCGCTCTGTTCCAGCAGATAAGCCAGCGGCGCATATTCACGCGGGTATTTCGCGACGATGGATTGATCAATGTCCACCAGACCTTGCGGGAAGGTAAAAGTCCCCATGTCATAAACAGACTGGCGTTTTACGATGCGCCACACGCCGTCTCGTTTTTCGATCAGATCATAAAAGCGGTTGTGGTTGCTGCAACCAATGCCGAGTTTGACATTTTCGCCGACAATCATCGCGTTGGTTTCTGCAATGGCGCGGTTACCGTTAAAGGTGATGGCGGGGGAGGCTATCAGGTGCTTCGTCACAAGATCAGAACCGCCCATCTTTTTTGAGCCTTCCACAAACTGGCTGAAGATGCCTTCAAACCAGGTGACTTCAATGGTGCCGTCATCGTGGAAAAGTTCAAGCAGCTGATCCCACTGGGATAAATCGCGGTGGATCCAGCCGTTCATCAGGTCGGCTATATCTTGCTGGTCTTGCAGTGCAGGGGTCATGGTAAGGCTCCGAAATAAACAGGGAACTTATGCTACATTTTAAATAGTCACATTAGCAACTATACCTTAAGTTATTTGTTTGCCAGATGTAACCAACGTCATGATTGTGGCCGTTTGCGGGGCGGCAAATCCCTGCGCCTTTTCACTTAACCCCTTGTCAGGTTTTCTGGAAGATATCCCGAGATTCCCGCTGCAAGTCTGTGCAAATCCGTTTAATGCTTCTTTTTTTATCACTTTGTGGAGTACGATTTATAGATTATAGTCTATACAAGGATGACGCATTATGTGGCCGGTACTCACAACGGATATGTTCGATGCATGGTTTGAACGACAGGATGGTAAAACTCAGGAGAAGTTACTGGCCGGAATGCTGGCGCTGGCTATCGGCGGGCCGGAAACAGGAAGGCCGCTGGTGGATACGGTCTATGAATCCGCTTATACGCACATGAAAGAACTGCGTGTGCAGCACAGAGGAAACCCGTTCAGGGCTTTCTTTGCCTTCGATCCCTTTCGCCAGGCAATTATTCTTTGCGCGGCGAAGAAAGAAGGAAACGAAAAACTCTTTTATCAGCGGATGTTAAGAATGGCCGACCGGGCCTATCTGGAACATCTGCAGCAGCCGCAAGGAGCAAGTCATGGCTAAAAATCTTAAGCAGTTAATGTCAGAACGTTCTCAGGCAAGTCAGGAACGTATCACCCATATGGCAGAGGAAATGCTGCTGGAAGTCCGGCTGCAGGCGCTGCGTGAGCAACTGGTGTTATCACAGGCCGAAGTCGCGAAAGCCATGGGGATCAGTCAACCTTCTGTGGTCGCCATTGAACAACGCGGAAACGACATCAAACTCTCCACCATGAAACGGTATATCGAAGCAATGGGCGGGAAGCTGCGGCTGAACGTCGAAATGCCAGACGGCAAACATATGGAGTTTGCCGTCTGAATGCTGGGGAAGGTGGGGAGGCTGAACCTGAAGGCTAGCTGCCGAGTCGCCCCATGACTGAAGCCCCGACTAACCCGCCGCCGGTCAGGAATTTCCCGGGTATCAGCAGCGGCTCGGTGTAGGTATGCAGCACGCCGGCGCGTACTTTTTGATCCAGCGCGGCGATCAGTTCTGTCGCCGAAGCCAGGCCGCCGCCTGCGACGATCCGTGAAGGACCGAGAATATTCACCAGCAGCGCCAGCGGTTCGGCGACCAGTTCCAGCCAGGCGTTCACGGTGAGAGAGGCATCGGTATCGCCATTCAGCCAGCCGGTCACAATTTCCAGACTGGTGTTTTGCTGGCGGTGGAAATGCTGATGCAAACGCTCCATGCCGCGTGCGCCACCGAGCATGTCGAGACAACCGGTCTGCCCGCAGCCGCATGTCAGGCGCGGAACGCAGTAGCTTTCGCCATTGAGTGTCAGCGCCGTGCGGGTAATAGCGCCATGCCCCCATTCACCGGTGACACCCCCGTGGCCGCGCACCAGCTGGCCATTGATCACCAGACCCCCGCCAACGCCGGTACCTAAAATGATGGCGGCGACCACAGCATGATGTTGTGCGTTGCCCGCATGAGCTTCGGCAAGGGCGAAACAGTCGGCATCGTTAGCGGCAGTGACCGGGCGCTCAAGCGCAACGCTGAGATCTTTCGCCAGTGAATGGCCGGTAAAGGCTGGAATGTTGGTTGCCAGCATTTCGCCCGTTTGCGGTGAAACCAGACCGGCAGTGGAAATGGCGAGCGGGGTGGATGACGGTAAATCCGCCCCGTAACGGGTGATGAGTGTTTGCATGGCATCGACGAAATCGTCCCAGGAGGCGACGGGTGTCGGGACTTTGCCGCACTCTTCAATTTCGCCAGAACGACGTGAAATGCCAAATTTAATAAACGAACCGCCGATATCGGCGCAAAAAACGGCTGAGGTCATGAGCGTGTGTCCAGTAAATCTCGCAGTCCGTCGCCCAGTACGTTAAAACCAAGCACGGTCAGCATAATGGCCAGACCGGGGAACAGCGAAAGGTAAATATTAATGCCGAGGAAGTTGCGGCCATCGCTCATCATGGTACCCCATTCCGGCATCGGCGGCTGCACGCCAAGCCCGAGAAATGAGAGGCTGGCAGCGGCGAGGATCACCGTACCGGCGGTCAGCGTCGATTGCACGATAATCGGCCCGATGGCATTGCGTAGAATGTAATGCACGATGATGCGGTAGTTCGATAAACCCAGCGCCTGTGCGGCCTCGACGTATTCCATCTGCTTTAATCCGAGCGTCAGGTTACGGCTCAGGCGCGCGTACACCGGGATGGCAAACAATGAAATCGCGATCAGCAAGTTTACCAGCCCGCCGCCGAGAATACTGACCACCAGAATCGCCAGCACGATGCCCGGAAACGCGAACAACATGTCCATAAACCACATGATGATCATGTCGGTATAACGCCCCGCCATACCGGCGATAATTCCCAGCGGAATGCCGATAATCATCGCCAGCCCGACGCTCAGCACTACTTCGATAATCGAAATGCGTGCGCCATAAATCACGCGGGCAAAAATATCGCGGCCATAATCGTCTGTGCCAAACCAGTGACCGGCATCGGGCGGCAGCAGGGTATCAATCAGATCCTGAGCGTAAGGATCGTGACGGGTGATAAGCGGCGCGAAAAGGCCAGCCAGCACGATCAGGCTGACGATAAAACCGCCGAGGGTCACGGCAGGATGACGCCATAACCAGCGGAAAAAGCGCAGCGTGCGCGGTTTGCGACGGGCTAATGGCGTGATAATGGCAGACATTAATCGAACCTTATTTTTGGATTCAGGAAAGCGATCAGTAATTCACCGAGCAGGTTCATCACCACCACGCCGCAGACGGCGACCAGCGCCACGCCCTGAATCACCGGGTAATCGCGATAGCGCACGGAATCCACCAGCAGGCGGCCAATGCCCGGCCAGTTGAAGACGGATTCTGTGACCACCGCGCCGCCAATCAGGCTGCCGAAATTGAGCGCCACGATAGTGACAATCGGGATCAACGCATTACGAAACGCATGGCTGCAATAGACGGTGGTGGCGGATAACCCTTTGGCGCGCGCTGTGCGGATATAATCTTCCGATAACACATCCAGCATGCTGGAGCGTGTCATGCGCGCCATCACTGCCATCGGTAAAACGGCCAGCGTGACCGAAGGCAAAATGTAGCTTTTCCATGACGTCGCGCCGAGTAACGGCAACCAGCCAAGACTGACCGAGAAGGTGTTCATTGCCATCAGCCCCAGCCAGAAGTTGGCGATGGACGCACCGGCAATCGCCAGCAACATCACGCCAAAATCCGGCCAGCGGTTACGGTACACCGCGCCTATCATGCCCGCCGGAACGCCCACCGCCACCGCCAGAAAATACGCCAGCACGGCCAGCATCAGGGTATACGGCATACGTTCACCAATTTCCTGCGTGACCGGCTGCTGCGACTGCAATGAGACGCCGAGATTGCCGTGTAAAACGTCACCGGCAAAATGCAGGTATTGCGTCACCAGCGGTTGATCAAGCCCGAGGCGCACACGCATGGCATCGACCGCTTCCTGCGTGGCTTCGGGACCGGCCATCAGACGCGCCGGATCCCCCGGCAGCGCACGGATGGAGACAAAAATCAGCATCGACACGCCGATCAGGATGATCGGGAAGGCGATGAGTTTTTTGGCAAGGTAAGCTTTCATGGTGCTTTTCCACTGTTCATGCCGCAGTTATTTTTTCTGTGCATCTTTAACCACAATTTGCCCGCCCGGGATCATCGTGACGCCTGAAATGTTTTTGCCGGTGGCGTACAAATCATTCTGGTAATACAACAGTACCTGCGGCGCCTGCTGGTTAATCTCTTTCTGCGCATCGACGTAAATCGCGTTACGGGTATTTTCATCCAGCGTCGAAGCCGCTTTGTCTAACATCTCATCCAGTTTCGGATCGCTGAAGAAGCCCAGATTGGCGCCGCCCGGTGCGAAACTTTTGCTGTAGTAAAGCGGACGAAGTTGCAGATCTGCGCCGTTCGCGCCGGAAGACCAGGAGGCCAGAACCGCGCCGGTGTTGTCGGCTTTTTTACCGGCCTGATCGGCAAACGCTGCCTTAGTCCACACGCCGCTTTCCATGATTTTCACGTCCAGTTTCACGCCGATTTTCGCCCACATGCTTTGCAGCACCTGACCGATGCGGGCGTCCTGACCCTGCACCGCAATCGACATGGTGAAACCGTCAGCGACACCGGCTTCTTTGAGCAGGGCTTTGGCTTTTGCCAGATCCAGCGGATACGGGTTGAGTGTTTTGTCATAACCGGCGGTGACCGGTGCCAGCGGTGAGTTCGCCGGTTGTGCGAAACCGGACATGATGGCGCGCACCAGCCCGTCGCGGTCGGTGGCGAAGTTCAGTGCCTGACGCACGCGGACGTCGCTCAGCGGTTTGAGATCGGTGTTCAGCGCCACCCAGAATACGGAAGCGCCAGGGCTTTCATGCAGGTCAAACTTCGGATTGTTCTTCAGCACGCGGGCAAACTGCGGCGGGACAGGGTTGATGACGTCGGCTTCACCGGCCTGCAACGCCATGTTCATCACCGAAGGTTCGGCGCTCCAGGTCCATTTGATGTCATCCGGCCCGGCGGCTTTATCGCCCCAGTAACCCGGATATTTTTCTTCCAGCACGAATTCGCCGGTCTTGTACTGCACCATTTTGTAAGGACCGGTGCCGACGGCCTTGCTGTCGAGCGTGCCGGTTTTATCCGCCGCCGGGCTGACCATCAGACAGGCGCCGGTGGTCAGTAGATTCAGGAAGGCCGGGTACGGTTTTTTCAGTTTGAACACGACGGTGGATTCGTCGGTTTTGGTCACGCTGTCGAGGAAGGTACGCAGACGTCCGCTGGCTGCCAGACCGCGTTTGGTGTCGAGATGACGGGCGAAGTTGGCGACGACGGCGTCGGCGTTAAACGGTGTGCCGTCGTGGAAGGTCACACCGCTGCGCAGTTTGAAGGTCCACACCAGACCACTTTCGTCACTGCTCCACGAGGTTGCCAGCGCCGCTTCCGGTTTGAGTTGCGGCGACATGCGCAGCAGGCCTTCGTACATCGGGTCCAGTACCGTGCCGGTAAAAGTGGCGGTCTGGTTGCCCGGATCCATACTGCGCGGCGCTTCGTTTTGCATCACGTTCAGCGTGGCGGCAAAAACCGGCAGCGAAAAGGCGGCGAGCAGTGCGCTGCTCAGCAGCGTTAACTGCACGGGACGCCGGATGTAACGGGTAATCTTCATGTTCTGCCCTCTGCGTGAAAAATCGGATTAAGTGGCTCTGGCTCAGTCTGCCGGTTCGTCAAAACGCCGGTATTAACGACAGCTTGTTTTAACAAAGAGATTTAACAAATAGTTCATATGAAATACTTATGTATGAACATTTAGTTTAATTTGTGAACTAATTAGCATTGATATATCCATTTCTACCGTTTAATGTCAATGCAGATGAGCGAAAACTGAGAGCGCCAAAACGAATATGCTAACAACTTTGCAACGTCAGATTTTAGGTGCAGTGAATGCCGCAGGCGGTTTAAGCCGTACCGAACTGGCGCAATTCTCAGGCATGAGTAAAGCGGCCATCGGCGGCGTGGTGCGTGAAATGCTCGAGGCCGGTTTTCTGCATGAAGCGGAAACGGTGCCGGGCAGCGGGCAGGGCAGACCCTCGGTACGGCTGGTGGTGCATCCTGACGGCGCCTGGTTTGCCGGGGTTTCTTTGCTGCAAAATCCGGCGCAAATGGCGCTGATCAATTTGCATGGCGAAATACTGTCGCGGGTGTCTTTTGCGGCGGACGCGGATCCGCAGCAGCTGGCGGCGAACATCGCCGGTGCCTTACCTGCGTTACTCGAACCTCATCACGAGGCGGCGAAAAAGCTGGTCGGGCTGGGCGTGACGCTTTCCGGGCTCATCGATGAACATCAGTCGACCTGCGTGCAGTCGGCGTTGCTGGGCTGGCGCGATGTGCCGCTGGCAAAGCTGATTTCGCAGGCGACCGGCATGGAAGTGGCCATTGAAAATGACGCCAAAGCGCTGGCGGTGAGCGAGAAAAGTTTCGGCCAGGCGCGGGATCTGAGTAGCTTTACGCTGGTCAGCCACGGCGCGGGCATCGGCAGTGCGCATTTTATTGCCGGAAAGCTGCACCGGGGTTTGCACGGCGGAGCGGGGGAAATTGCGCACTGCACGCTGGAGCTGAACGGTTCGCCCTGCCGCTGCGGCAAGCGCGGTTGTCTGGACACGCTGGCATCGCTCAATGCGATTGCGGAAATGGCGAAAGCGGAAGGGCTGGAGGTCACCACCATCGGCGGCCTGGAGCTGCTGGCGATGCAGGGTCAGACTGCCGCCATCCGCATTTTGCATCGTGCCGGGTCTGCGCTCGGTTTAGCGATATCCCATCTGATTCAAATTAATGACCCGGATCTGATTCTGATTGCACATCAGGATGCCGATTTTTCCGGGCTGTTCGGCACGGTTGTGCATCAGTCTGTTGAAGCCAACGTGCTGCCGGGCAACGCCGGTAAAACGCCGGTCCGCACTTTTACCCTAAACGACGACACCTGGGCGCGCGCGGCGGCAAGTATTGCTGCACATCGCTTTCTTGTCGGTCTGAAGCCAGTCTGAGGAATCATCAACATGCGTATAGCTGTCAGCGGTATCCATATTGAATGCAGTACTTACAATCCGGTTTTGAACGAAGAGAAAGATTTTACCGTTGTGCGCGATGCGCAGCTTCTGGCCTCACCGCGCTTTCGTTTTTTGCAGGATTATCCGGCGACGTTTTTGCCGACTATCCACGCCCGCGCCATTGCCGGTGGTCCGGTAGCGCGGGCAACTTACGATAAATTTAAAGCAGAAATGCTGGCGGGGCTGGACGCGCAAAAACCCTTCGATGGTGTGTATCTGGCGATGCACGGCGCGATGTACGTTGAAGGTTTAGAAGATGCCGAAGGCGACTGGATCGCCGCGGCGCGAAAGGCGGTGGGGCCGGACTGCCCGATCAGCGTCAGTTACGATCTGCACGGTAATGTCTCGCAGCGCATTATTGACGCCATCGATATGTTTTCCACCTACCGCACGGCGCCGCATATTGATGTGGAAGAAACCATGCGTCGTTCGGTCGCCATGCTGGTGAAACATCTGCAAACCGGCGTGAAACCGACGCTGCTGTGGGTGCCGGTGCCGGTGGTATTACCGGGCGAGCGCACCAGTACCGAAGATGAACCGGCGAAAAGTTTGTACGCCCGCCTGCCGGAAATGGATGACGTTGACGGCGTGTGGGACAGCTCGCTGATGGTGGGTTATGTGTGGGCGGATGAACCGCGCGCGACGGCTGCGGTGATCATGACCGGCACCGACCGCGCGGTACTGGAACAGCAGGCCACGCAACTGGCGCAGGCTTACTGGGACGCGCGCGAAGACTTCGTATTTGGCTGTGAAACGGACACGGTTGAAGCCTGCGTGAAAAAAGCCATTGCCTGTGAAACGCGCCCGGTGGTGCTGGCCGATTCGGGCGATAACCCGACCGGCGGCGGCGTCGGTGACCGCGCCGACGTGTTACAGGAGCTGATCAGGCAATACGCCCAAAATACGATTGTCGCCGGGATCGCCGATGCACCGGCGACGGAAGCGGCATTCAATGCCGGGGTCGGATCAATTCTGACCCTGACGCTCGGCGCGTCGCTGGATCATTCCAGCCCGCAGGTAAAAGGTGAGTTTGAAGTGGTTTTCCTGCTCGATGCGCTGACACCGGCAGACCGTCAGGCGGTTCTGCGCACGGGTGGTATTGATGTGGTGGTGTCTGCACGCCGCAGGCCGTATCACAACATCAGCGATTTCACCGTGCTGCAACTGGATCCGCATACTGCCGATATTGTGGTCGTGAAATCCGGCTATCTCTCGCCTGAACTGGCGCCGATTGCCAGCCCGAATTTAATGGCGCTGTCTAACGGCGTGGTCGATCAGTTTGTTGAGCGCCTGCCGCGTAACCGCAAAGCGCGCAAAACTTTCCCGTTCGACCGGGACTTCAGCTTTGTCCCGCAGGTGCAGCTGTCGGCGAGGAGCAAATAAGATGAGCGAACCGGAAAATCGTCAGCCTGTGCTGAGCGTAAAACATCTCACCACCTCTTTTCGCGGTGATGATGACTGGCTGCCTGTGGTGCGGGATTTGTCTTTTGATGTGTATCCCGGTGAAACGCTGGCTATTGTCGGGGAATCCGGTTCGGGGAAAAGTGTCACGTCGCTGTCGGTGATGCGTTTACTTAAGGCGCAGGGCAGTAAGATTGAGGGCGAAGTCTGGCTGAATCAGCGCAGTTTGCTGGCGCTTTCGGATAAGCAGATGCGCGATATTCGTGGCAATGAAATGGCGATGATTTTTCAGGAACCGATGACGTCGCTCAATCCGACATTCAGCATCGGCAGGCAGATTGCGGAAAGCCTGAAGCGGCACCGCGGGATGTCCTCCGCGCAGGCGCGGGCCGAAACCCTGAAGCTGCTGGAGAAAGTCCGTATTCCGAATGCTAAAGCGCGTTTTGACGAGTATCCGCATCAGTTTTCCGGCGGTATGCGTCAGCGCGTGATGATTGCCATGGCGCTGGCGCTGAAACCGAAGTTGCTGATCGCTGATGAACCGACCACGGCGCTGGATGTGACCATTCAGGGGCAGATTCTGGATCTGATTAAAACATTGCAGGAAGAGGAAGGGATGGCGGTGTTGTTCATCACGCACGATATGGGCGTGGTGGCGGAAATCGCGGACCGCACGCTGGTGATGTACCGCGGTGAGGCGGTAGAAAGCGGGGCGACGGAGGATATTTTCCATCGCCCGCAGCATCCTTATACCCGCGCGTTGCTGGCGGCGGTGCCGAAACTCGGATCGATGCAGGGGCGTGGCTGGCCGTTGCGCTTCCCGCAAATTAATCTGCAAACCGGTGAGGCGAGCGTGCCAAAGGAAGTGGCTGGCACGGTTGATGCCGGGGCGACGCCGTTGCTTTCGGTGAAAAATCTCAGCGCAAGGTTCCCGGTGTATGGCGGTATTTTCAGTCGTCAGGTGGGGGCGGTTCATGCGGTGGAGAACATCAGCTTTGATTTATTTCAGGGCGAAACGCTGTCGCTGGTCGGTGAATCCGGCTGCGGCAAATCCACCACCGGCCGCGCAGTAACGCGCCTGCTGAAACCACACAGCGGGGCGATTGATTTCGACGGTTTCGATGTCATGAATCTGGGCAAGCGCGACATTTTACAGATGCGTCAGCGCATCCAGATGATTTTTCAGGATCCGTTTGCCAGCCTCAATCCCCGTATGCGGATTGGCGACGCGCTGATTGAACCGATGCTGCAACACAAACTGCATAACCGCAGCGATGCAAAAGAGAAAGCCGCGTCGTTGCTGCAAAAAGTCGGGTTGTCGCCGGACATGCTGCGGCGTTTTCCCCATGAGTTTTCCGGCGGTCAGCGTCAGCGGATTTGTATTGCGCGCGCGCTGACGCTGGATCCAAAAGTGATTGTGGCCGATGAATCTGTTTCCGCCCTGGATGTCTCGGTGAAAGCGCAGGTAGTGAATTTACTGCTCGATTTGCAGGAAAGTATGAATCTGTCTTATCTGTTCATTTCGCATGACATGGCCGTGGTTGAGCGGGTGAGTCATCGCGTGGCGGTGATGTATCTGGGGGAAATTGTCGAGATCGGCCCGCGTGCGGCGATATTCGATAATCCGCAGCATCCGTATACGCGAAAACTGATGGCGTCAGTGCCGGTGCCGGATCCGTCGCGCAGAATGCTCAAACGACAAATGCAGGTGGACGAGCTGAAAAGTCCGGTGCGCGATAACGGCTATATTCCACCGCAAAGGCAGTATCAGGAAGTCTCGGCAGGGCATTTTGTTCAGGTTTGATTCGCAGTAGATAAGAGGTTATTTCAGAGAAGTTACTAAGGGATGAGTCAGGAAGATGGTGGTGGGGGAAGGATTACCCGGCCTCTGGCCTCGCCCTGCGGGTCGTTGCTGCGCAACGCTGTCTCGCTTCGCTCGGCTCGAACCTTCGGGTCGAAGATTCTCTATCCTTCCCGATCTGAGCTTTATTTGATTTTTGTTTTTTGTGGGAGGTAACGAGAACTACTGGAAGATGGTGGTGGGGGAAGGATTCGAACCTTCGAAGTCGATGACGGCAGATTTACAGTCTGCTCCCTTTGGCCGCTCGGGAACCCCACCACAATTTTTTGTGGATTTTTACTACGTACTTCTTAGCCATAAATCATCATGTGCTACATGGATGATTTCACGTTACAGCGGTTAACGCTGCGAACGGGGCGCATAATACCAAATGAAACGGATGTGTAAAGTGCTGAAAGCGATAAAAAAGTTCGATTGCGGTTTTTTTGTTCTTAACGATGCTTCTCTGTGCGAAAAGCATCGTCAGAACAGCTTTTACAGAATAACCGTGCGGTTTCCGTAAACAAACACGCGCTGCGCCAGAACGCGATAAAGCGCACGGCTGAGCACATTTTTTTCAACGTCACGACCGGCGCGCATCATATCTTCAGCCGTGTAGGTGTGATCGACGTTAATCACGTCCTGCATGATGATCGGGCCTTCGTCTAAACTGTCGTTGACGTAATGCGCAGTGGCACCAATCAGTTTAACGCCGCGCTCGTACGCCTGATGGTAAGGGCGTGCGCCGATAAAGGCAGGCAGGAACGAGTGGTGAATATTGATAACCTGATGCGGATAATGCTGCACAAAACCCGGTGTCAGCACGCGCATGTATTTCGCCAGTACGACGTAATCAGGCTGGTACTGATCGATCTGGGCAATCATCGCGCTGTCATGCTGTTCGCGGGTCAGGCCTTCGTGGCTGACCAGATGGAACGGAATGTCAAAGCGTTCAACCAGCGATTGCAGCGTGTCGTGGTTACCGATAACGGCAGCGATCTCAACATCCAGTCCACCGTAAACGGCTTTCATCAACAGATCACCCAGGCAATGGGCCTCTTTGGTCACCAGAATGACGATACGGCGACGGCCTGTGCTGTTTAACTCACGTACCGAACCCGCCGGCAGCGCGCTGTCGAGATCGGCAAGCAGTGTGGTGTCGTTGAAGATCCCTTCCAGCTCGGTGCGCATGAAGAAGCGTCCGGTGCGGTGATCCACGAATTCATTGTTCTGCACGATATTGAGTTCGTGCTTGTAGCAAATGTTAGTGATTTTGGCGATCAGACCTTTTGCATCAGGGCAAATGGTGCGTAATACCTTGGTTTGTACGTTCTGTTGCGGCATGAGGGTGTGGATCCTGTCCAAGACTGGTAGTCATAATGCGGTCAATTATTTACCGCAGCACTTCTTATATTTTTTACCCGAACCGCAAGGGCAGACATCATTGCGGCCTGTCTGCGGTTTGATTCCATCTATATAGTACCAGCGATCTTTCAAACGAAGAAATCGCGAACGTTCATGAATAAGATGGATTTGTTCCTGACCGGTTTCGGTAAAGCGTGCGGCGAACTCCACAAAACCTTCGTCCTGATCACGGCCTTCGTGCTGGTTTAACACCTGCAATCCAAGCCATTGCGTGGTCGCAAACCCGTCTTGCAAACTTTCGCGCCAGTGCTCTGCGTGACAATCCGGGTGCCAGGTGGCGATCAGATAACTCGCATTTTTCAGTGTGTACGCGGTGTAGCGCGAACGCATCAGCGCGGCGGGTGTGGGCGCAGGTTTTGTCTCGTCGATGTAAGGCTGGCAGCATTCGTCGAACAAAATGGTGCTGCCGCAAGGGCAAAGTAGGGACACGTAAACTCCTGATTCAGCCTGTATTACATATGTTACAAGCAGGTTGCGCTATTGAATGCGTCAAAGTGTTATGTTACCTAACATCCTCGCCGTGTGGCAACGCGCTTCCCGGTTCACTTTTTATCCACAGTTGGCATTAAGGTTTTCAAATGAGTAGAAAAGTCACGATCGGTCTGGCCCTTGGCTCGGGAGCAGCAAAAGGCTGGGCGCATATTGGCGTGATTAATGCCCTGAAAGACATGGATATTGAGGTGGATGTGGTCGCCGGATGTTCGGTTGGCGCGCTGGTGGGTGCGGCGTATGTCAGCAACAGATTGCCGGCAATGGAAAGTTGGGTGCGATCTTTTAGTTACTGGGACGTGCTGCGGCTGATGGATTTTTCATGGAAGCGTGGTGGACTGCTGCGCGGCGAGCGGGTGTTTAATGCGGTCGGCCAGATTATCCGCGTCAGCGAGTTCGAAGAATGTTCGAAAAAATTCGGGGCTGTAGCGACCAACCTGAGTACCGGGCGTGAACTGTGGCTGACGAAAGGGGATTTGCACGAAGCGGTGCGTGCTTCCTGTAGTATGCCCGGCCTGCTGGCTCCGGTCTGGCACAACGGTTACTGGCTGGTGGATGGGGCGGTGGTCAATCCGGTGCCGGTATCGCTGACCCGTGCGCTGGGGGCAGATATCGTTATCGCAGTAGATTTGCAGCACGACGCCCATCTGATGCAGCAGGATCTGCTCACGGTACAGCCGACCGGAGATGAACACAGTCTGGAGAAAGAGCTGAGCTGGCGGGACAGACTTCGCCAGCGACTGACCCGCCCGAATGCCCGTAAGCCGAACGTCAGTCCTTCAGCCATGGAAATCATGTCGACGTCCATTCAGGTACTGGAGAACCGCCTCAAGCGTAACCGCATGGCGGGAGATCCGCCGGATGTGGTGATTCAGCCCTATTGTCCGCAAATTTCCACACTGGATTTCCATCGCGCTGCGGAGGCAATCGAGGCGGGGCGTCTCGCTGTAGAAAAACAACGTGAGCAATTGTTACCCTTGATAAAAAACAAACCGTTCTGAGTGGCTTAACGTGCGCATTGACGGAATCTGATAATTCTGACAAGCAAAATCAGGCTTTATGAGCCACTATTAGAATAAGAAAATCCGGGGGTCGTGATGGATAAACCACTTACAAGCAAGCACATACTTATCGTAGAAGACGAAGCCGTTTTCCGATCTGTGCTCGCGGGTTATGTGAGTTCTCTCGGCGCTACCTTCACGGAAGCAGAAAACGGCCTACAGGCACTCTCTCTGATCGAAGATTTCCCTCCTGATTTAATCCTTTGCGATTTGGCGATGCCCGAAATGGGCGGCATTGAATTCGTTGAGAACCTGCGATTGCAGGGAAATAAAATTCCTGTTCTGGTGATTTCAGCCACCGATAAAATGACTGACGTGGCAACGATGCTGCGCCTCGGTGTGGAAGACGTATTGCTCAAGCCCATCGGCGATCTCCAGCGCTTGCGCGAAGCCTTGCTCACCTGCCTGTATCCGAAACTGTTTTCTTCACAGGCGATGGAAGAGAGTTCACTGGTTCAGGACTGGGAAGCCTTGTGCCGGAATCCGAATGAAGCGCAGCGCTTGCTGAAAGAGTTGCAGCCACCGGTTCAACAAACCCTTGCTCACTGCCGCATTAATTACCGGCAACTGACCACCACCGACCATCCGGGGCTGGTGCTGGACATCGCGGCGCTGTCGTCTAAAGATCTTGGTTTCTATTGCCTTGACGTCACCCGTGCGAACGAAAATGGGGTGCTGGCGGCACTGTTGCTGCGTGCTATTTTCAACAGCCTGCTGCGTGAGCATCTGAGCGATCAGCATCAGCGGTTGCCGCAGATGTCGACGCTGCTCAAGCAGGTGAATCACTTATTTAAACAAGCCAATCTGAAAGGGCAGTTTCCTCTTCTGCTCGGTTATTATCATGCCGAGCAAAAAAACCTGATTCTGGTGTCTGCGGGATTACACGCCAACGTCAATACCGGGACCAATACCATCCAGCTCAGCAACGGCGTGCCGCTGGGCACGACAGGCGCCACCTATTCTAACCAGATAAGCCAGCGCTGCGACGCGTGGCAGTGCCAGGTGTGGGGATCGGGTGGACGTCTGAGATTAATGTTGTCTACTGAGTGAGCATATTTCTCAGCAAGTAGAATAATGCCTTAATAGTATTGAGCATTTCTTCCGCACGACTTTTCATATTCATGATTCATCACATTATTCTAAGACCTATCTTATGCAAAATATGCCATTGCAGAGGCACTTACGTGTGAAACTGGTATAATGCGCCCAGAAATTTAGCCGTCTAATTAACGTTGTCTAAAAATGTTTGTTAAAAAATAAATAATAGGAATTCGCTGATGAAAGTAACAGTTTTTGGTATCGGTTACGTCGGACTTGTTCAGGCGGCGGTTCTTGCTGAAGTCGGGCATGAAGTTTTGTGCATCGATGTTGATGCGAACAAAGTTGAGAACCTGAAAAATGGTCAGATCCCCATTTTCGAACCGGGTTTAACGCCGCTGGTAAAACAAAATTATGAAGCCGGGCGTCTGATGTTTAGCACCGATGCGGCCGAAGGCGTGGCGCATGCCACCGTTCAGTTTATTGCTGTGGGCACGCCGCCGGATGAAGATGGCTCCGCCGACCTGAAATATGTTACCGCTGTAGCGCGGACTATTGCTGAACACATGACCGACACAAAAGTGGTGATTGATAAGTCTACCGTTCCGGTCGGCACGGCAGATAAAGTTCGTGCCGTGATGACCGAAGTGCTGAAACAGCGCGGCGTAGACATCGATTTCAACGTGGTGTCAAATCCGGAGTTCCTGAAAGAGGGGGCCGCTGTTGCCGACTGCATGCGCCCGGAGCGTATCGTCATCGGTACCGACAATCCTGACGCCATCGACCCTATCCGTGAACTGTACGAGCCCTTCAACCGCAATCATGATCGTATGATCCTGATGGACATTCGCAGTGCTGAGCTGACCAAATACGCTGCTAACTGCATGCTGGCCACCAAAATCAGTTTTATGAATGAAATGTCCAATCTGGCTGAAATGCTGGGTGCGGATATCGAGAAAGTCCGTCAGGGGATCGGTTCTGATTCCCGTATCGGTTATCACTTTATCTATCCTGGCTGCGGTTACGGCGGTTCCTGTTTCCCAAAAGACGTGCAGGCATTGATCCGCACGGCGGAACATATTGGTTATCAGCCAAAATTATTACAGGCTGTGGAACAGGTGAATTATCAGCAGAAATATAAATTACCGACTTTCATTCAGCGCCACTTCGGCCAGGATCTGCAGGGTAAAACCTTCGCACTTTGGGGGCTGTCCTTTAAGCCGAATACCGATGATATGCGTGAAGCTTCCAGCCGCGTTTTAATGGAACAACTTTGGGCCGCGGGCGCGAAAATCAAAGCCTACGATCCGGAAGCCATGAATGAAACTCAGCGAATTTACGGCCATCGTGAAGATCTCGAACTGATGGGAACCAAAGAATCCGCATTGCAAAACGCCGATGCGCTGATTATTTGTACGGAATGGCAGAATTTCCGCGCGCCTGATTTCGATGTCATCAAAAATGCATTAAAAGAACCGGTCATCTTTGATGGTCGTAATTTATTCGATCCTGAACGTTTAGAAAAACGCGGGTTCACTTACTACGGGATTGGCCGTGGTGCATCAGTTAATCCGGTTCTGTAAGGAGAATTCATGAAATATCTGGTTACCGGCGCTGCAGGGTTTATTGGTTTTTATGTGTCACAACGTTTGCTTTCGGCAGGCCATACCGTTGTCGGGATGGATAATCTCAATGACTATTATGACGTCAATCTGAAACTCGCACGTCTGTCACAACTGGAAAATAAAGACGGCTTTGAGTTTTTCAAGCTGGATTTAGCCGATCGTGAGGGTATGGCGGCATTGTTTGCGGCACAGCGTTTTGATCGTGTTATTCATTTGGCTGCGCAGGCCGGTGTCCGGTATTCCATTGAGAATCCTTTAGCTTATGCAGATTCTAACCTCATAGGATTTGTTAATGTGCTGGAAGGGTGCCGTCATAATAAAGTCGGTCATTTGCTTTATGCGTCTTCCAGCTCAGTTTATGGTCTGAACAAGAAGCAACCCTTCTCAACGGATGATTCGGTTGATCATCCCGTGTCATTGTATGCTGCGACGAAAAAAGCCAATGAATTAATGGCTCATACTTATTCGCATCTTTATCGCCTGCCAACCACCGGATTACGTTTCTTTACTGTTTACGGTCCGTGGGGGCGTCCTGATATGGCGCTGTTTAAGTTTACCAAAGCAATGATCGCCGGTCAGAGTATTGATGTTTATAACCACGGCGAAATGCGCCGGGACTTCACATATATCGATGATATTGCCGAATCCATTGTTCGCCTGCAGGATGTCATTCCACAAGCGCAGCAGGACTGGACGGTAGAAGAAGGTTCTCCTGCCAGCAGTTCAGCGCCTTATAGTGTCTATAACATCGGTAATAACCATCCGGTGAAGCTGACGGCCTATATCAGCGCGCTTGAGAAGGCCCTTGGGATTGAGGCTGAAAAGAATATGCTGCCTATGCAGCCTGGTGACGTGCATGAAACCAGTGCGGATACACAGCCGCTGTATGAGGCTATCCACTTTAAGCCGGAAACGACGGTTGAGCAGGGCGTGCAGAACTTTGTTGACTGGTACCGCGATTTTTACCAGGTCTGACATAAACTAATAACAAAAGGCTGCCCAGGCAGCCTTTTTCATTTATCAGAAATAATTCAGTTAAATCTTATGGTTGTTTAACCTGGTTTGTTTTTGATTTTTGTTGCTACCCGAAATGCATCACCCTAAATACATAACAAAAAACCCATCACAAGGATGGGTTTTAGCATTAATAACACTGAAGTCAATAAGGGCAATTACAGCAGGAAATCGTCCAGTGATTTGCCTTGCTCTTCGATTGCTTTCTTGATCACAGCTGGAGTACGACCCTGGCCAGTCCAGGTTTTGTTTTCGCCGTTCTCGTCGATATATTTGTATTTCGCAGGGCGTGCAGCACGCTTAGCTTTACCAGCAGATTTGGTAGCAGCCATTGTTTGCAGCAATTCGTTAGGATCAATGCCATCAGCAATCAGCATTTCACGGTATTGTTGCAGTTTACGTGTACGCTCTTCAATTTCAGCAGCTGCCTGAGAATCTTCTTCGCGACGTTCGTTAACAACAACTTCTAATTTCTCCAGCATCTCTTCCAGAGTTTCGAGAGTGCATTCTCTTGCTTGTGCGCGCAGAGTACGGATGTTGTTCAGAATCTTTAATGCTTCGCTCATTATACTAGTCTCAAATTATATGGTGGGGGGCGTTTGGTTAATAATAGATTGCTCTTCTCTATTCTGCAATAGCCAATTTGAACACCTGACTCTAATTTACGCATTTAAAGCAAATATTGATAACAGTGTAAAAATATAGTTGAGCCGGGACACACTATTTATCTGGGGCATATAAGCTAATTTTCAATACATTCTTCAGGTGTATTCGCGTGCCGCAAGATGCGTTGTATAACTTTGCGAGACTTCGCACAAATAAAACATTTACGTCAGCATCTATTGTAAGGATATGGCAAATCAGGGCATTAATGCTACAGCCTTTAGGATTTTTACCGAATTTTTAAGACTCCGCTGATCGGAACCGCTATGTATAGACAAACCAGCGTACACATAAGGTATTACATATAAATACCGGTCAGGTAAGGTAATAAGGTGTTCAGATAACGCATTATGATTGGCGGGTTTTATAATTTCTGTTTGTAAATTTCTGTGTTTTTTGAAAAGTCATAAAGCGTTATTCATGGATCTTATTGGGATCGGTGACGCGATGTTATCAGCCGGCAGGGGCTATGGTACAATCCTTGCCGAAAAATTCCGCCATCCAATACTTAACGGGGTCGCCGCTTAATGGCTCAACTTTATTTTTATTACTCGGCGATGAACGCCGGTAAATCGACATCTTTGTTGCAGTCTTCATATAATTATCAAGAACGTGGCATGCGTACGCTGGTCTTAACGGCGGAGTTAGATCACCGGTTTGGCGTCGGTATGGTCAGTTCTCGTATCGGGTTGTCATCGCCTGCGGAACTTTACAATAAAGAAACCGATCTCTTTAATTTGATCGCACAGGACAGCGGCTCACAGCGCCTGAATTGCGTTTTGATAGATGAGTGCCAGTTTCTTACCAAGGCGCAGGTGTCGCAGCTTACAGACGTCGTGGACGACCTTGATGTGCCGGTTCTGTGTTACGGATTGCGGACAGATTTCCGTGGCGAGCTTTTTGAAGGCAGCGAGTACCTGCTGGCATGGGCGGATAAGCTGGTTGAGCTTAAAACCATCTGTCACTGCGGCCGTAAGGCCAACCGTAACCTCCGCATGGATGAGAAGGGTAACGCGCTTCACGATGGTGCACAGGTGGTCATTGGCGGGGATGAGAGCTATGTGTCCGTTTGCCGCAAGCATTACAAAGAAGCCATGGCCGCGATAGCTCCCCTTGACGATACAAAGACACGCTAAGTCAGCCGGGCCTGTGAGCGGTAGCAAACCTGTACCAGATTGAAGAGTGCCATTAAAACGTCGAGTGACGCTCCTGATGGCACAATAAAAAAACCCGCCATTTGGCGGGTTTTTTGCTTACGGGAATCTCAGCAGATTATTTTTTGCTGGTTTTCTTTTCAGCTTTCAGTGCCGGAGCTGCAATGGCAACTTCATCAGCAACATCTTCGTTGTACTCACGACCGTAGTAAGTATCCATCAGAATCTGTTTCAGTTCGGCGATCAGCGGGTAACGTGGGTTAGCACCGGTACACTGGTCATCAAACGCATCTTCAGACAGTTTGTCTACTTTCGCCAGGAAGTCAGCTTCCTGCACACCGGCTTCACGGATTGAAGTTGGAATACCCAGATCCGCTTTGATTTCGTCCAACCAGTTCAACAGTTTCTGGATTTTCTGTGCAGTACGGTCACCAGGAGCGCCCAGACCTAAATGGTCAGCGATTTCTGCGTAACGACGACGCGCTTGTGGGCGGTCATACTGACTGAAAGCAGTCTGTTTAGTTGGGTTATCGTTCGCGTTGTAACGGATAACGTTTGAAATCAGCATGGCGTTGGCCAGACCGTGTGGAATGTGGAACTCTGAACCCAGTTTATGGGCCATTGAGTGACACACACCCAGGAAGGCGTTCGCAAACGCGATACCAGCGATAGTGGCCGCATTGTGCACACGTTCACGAGCAACCGGGTTTTTAGAACCTTCGTGATAGCTGGCTGGCAGGTTTTCTTTCAGTAATTTCAGCGCCTGCAGAGCCTGACCATCAGAATATTCATTCGCCAGTACGGAAACGTAAGCTTCCAGTGCGTGAGTCACCGCATCCAGACCACCGAACGCACAGAGTGATTTCGGCATGTTCATCACCAGGTTGGCATCAACGATAGCCATATCTGGGGTGAGCGCGTAGTCAGCCAGAGGATATTTCTGACCTGTTGCGTCATCTGTCACTACTGCAAACGGAGTGACTTCAGAACCGGTACCGGAAGTGGTAGTGACGGCGATCATTTTCGCTTTCACACCCATTTTCGGGAATTTGTAGATACGTTTACGGATATCCATAAAGCGCAGCGCCAAATCTTCAAACTGAGTATCTGGATGTTCGTACAGTACCCACATGATTTTAGCGGCATCCATCGGTGAACCACCACCCAGCGCGATAATCACGTCTGGTTTGAAGGAGTTCATCTGCTCAGCACCTTTACGAACGATACTCAGCGTTGGATCCGCTTCTACTTCGAAGAAGACTTCAGTTTCAATACCGTGACCTTTCAGAACGCTGGTGATTTGGTCTGCATAGCCGTTATTGAATAAGTAGCGGTCAGTAACGATGAAGGCGCGTTTCGCTCCGTCCGTCGCCACTTCTTCCAGTGCGATTGGCAGTGAGCCACGACGGAAGTAAATAGATTTTGGAAGTTTATGCCACAACATGTTTTCTGCTCGCTTCGCTACAGTTTTCTTGTTGATCAAGTGTTTTGGACCGACGTTTTCAGAGATGGAGTTACCACCCCATGAACCGCAGCCCAGCGTCAGAGAAGGGGCAAGTTTGAAGTTATACAGGTCACCGATACCACCCTGTGAAGCAGGGGTGTTGATCAGAATACGTGCGGTTTTCATTTTGTTGCCAAAATAATTAACACGTTCTGGTTGGTTGTCCTGGTCTGTATACAGACAAGAGGTGTGGCCGATACCGCCCATTTCTACCAGTTTTTCTGCTTTTGCTACCGCATCTTCGAAATCTTTCGCACGGTACATCGCAAGGGTAGGGGACAGTTTTTCGTGTGCAAACGGTTCTGATTCGTCAACAACGCTGACTTCACCGATTAACACTTTAGTATGAGCTGGCACTTTGATGCCGGCCATTTCAGCGATTTTCGCGGCTGGCTGACCTACGATTGCCGCGTTCAGGCCACCGTTTTTAAGAATGATGTCGGAAACGGCTTTCAGCTCTTTACCCTGCAGCAGGTAGCCGCCGTGAGAAGAGAAACGTTCACGCACTGCGTTATAAACAGAATCAACCACGATGATGGACTGTTCAGACGCACAGATAACACCGTTATCGAAGGTTTTAGACATCAGAACGGAAGCGACAACACGTTTGATATCAGCGGTTTCATCAACGACAACCGGGGTATTACCTGCACCAACGCCAATCGCGGGTTTACCGGAGCTGTAAGCGGCTTTCACCATGCCCGGGCCACCGGTTGCCAGGATCAGGTTCAGATCCGGGTGATGCATTAACTGATTGGACAGCTCTACGCTTGGTTCATCAATCCAGCCAATGATGTCTTTTGGCGCGCCCGCAGCGATAGCGGCTTGCAGAACGATATCTGCGGCTTTGTTGGTTGCGTTTTTAGCACGTGGGTGTGGAGAGAAGATGATACCGTTACGTGTTTTCAGGCTGATCAGCGCTTTGAAAATCGCGGTAGAAGTTGGGTTAGTTGTCGGTACGATACCGCAGATGAGGCCGATTGGCTCAGCGATAGTGATAGTACCGAAGGTGTCATCCTGACCGAGGATGCCACAGGTTTTTTCATCTTTATAAGCGTTGTAGATATATTCAGAGGCGAAGTGGTTTTTGATCACTTTGTCTTCGACGATACCCATACCGGATTCTTCAACAGCAAGTTTTGCCAGCAGAATTCGAGCATCAGCAGCAGCCAGGGCGGCGGCGGCGAAGATCTTATCTACTTGTTCTTGACTGAAGTTGGCGTATTCACGTTGTGCCTTTTTCACTCGGGCAACGAGTGCGTTCAGTTCAGCGACATTTGTTACAGCCATAATGCTCTCCTGATAAAGTTAAACTCTTTTAGTAAATAACCTGCCAGAGATGAGTATAGCCTTGCTATCCTCCACTGCGAGAAAGTAATTATTACTACTGTTCTCAATGTGTTATCTCTGTCTCTTTATTTGCTCAAAGAGCTTTCAGTCGTGTAGCACCCAGAGTAGATAAATTGTCATTCCGCGCCATTTTGTGAACGTTTATCTCAGAGAGTGTTCGCAAGTACCGGTGAGTGACTATGCGCAAAGCTTACCTATTTGTAGGCAGAGGGAATTTGATCTGGATCACTAAACACCAATGCTGACTCCTTTCAGCTGGGGTTTAATAAGAATGATTATCAAAAAAGTGGAAACTATCTACAACTTAACGGCTTTTTGAGGCAGTAATATTACACTTTTTTAACAAAAGTGTCATTCACTGCTTTTTAATGAAATTCTGGTGATAAATACCATGAAACGACGTGGCGCCATCTTTGCAATTCCAGTACATTAGCGCCCCATCAAGACCTTCATCTACTGGCAATTTGTGCGGAGTTCTGCGTGAGCCAATCTTTATTAGATTTTTCAGGCTATATCAAATTTTTCGTCGGGTTGTTCGCGCTGGTTAACCCGGTAGGGATCCTGCCTGTCTTCATTAGTATGACCAGCTATCAGGCTGCCGCCGGTCGTAATAAGACCAACATGACGGCTAACTTATCCGTTGCCATTATATTGTCGACAGCGTTGTTCCTCGGCGATGCCATTCTGCATCTGTTTGGGATTTCCATTGATTCATTCCGCATCGCAGGCGGCATTCTGGTTGTGACCATTGCGATGTCGATGATCAGCGGCAAACTTGGCGAAGATAAGCAGAACAAACAAGAGAAGTCGGAAACTGCGATCCGTGAAAATGTCGGTGTAGTGCCTTTGGCATTACCCTTGATGGCAGGGCCCGGGGCAATCAGTTCTACGATTGTCTGGAGTTCCCGCTATAACGGCTGGCAGAATCTGCTGGGTCTTACGCTGGCGATCATCTTCTTTGCCTTTTGTTGCTGGCTTCTGTTCCGTGCGGCACCGCTGTTGGTTCGTTTACTGGGGCAGACGGGCATCAACGTGATTACCCGAATCATGGGGTTGTTACTGATGTCTTTGGGCATCGAATTTATTGTGACAGGAATTAAAGCTATTTTCCCCGGCCTTCTCTAATCAATACGCAGCCAAATTATCACGAGATCATAAACGTGATTTCGTGATAATTATTACGTCTGCTTATAATCGAATGCATTAATATAGTGCAGCTAATGGTGTAAATAAGAGCATTTGCACCCTAATGTGGCGTAAACTCCCTTCTCAGACTTCTTTTGAATCCAAGCCTTCATTTCTTATAATAAACTTAGCTATTTTTTTGCTAAAACCCCTCCTTTACTGCCCGTATTGCCGTTAATTTATCCACATCATTCTGTAAGGCTTGTGCAGGCCGTATCGAGATGTTATTAGTGTTAACACAGCAGTTAACAGGGCTTTATCCTTGAAATCGTCAGAATGTTAACTGATTGTGTCAGTCGAGTTCTTGAGCAACCTCGCAGGAGATTTCGGACCTGTAAATTGCATTTAAGATGAGTTTAAACAGCAAGTTACCTGCTGTTTCACGGCGTAGGTATCTTGGGCGCTCAAAAGCTTAGTAACGTATAAAAGAGAATTGCGTAACAAATTTGCAAAATTAATTGGCGCCGATATCGGGGTTCTGATAATTTTCAAATCGTCTTAACAAATGGAAAATTGTGTAGAGTCATGCTCTAAGTGAGAACGAATCTTGCAAGGCACAGAAAGATTGAAGCAATTTCATTTGTTTTTGGAGAGCAAAGTGTCGCAATACGTACCGCAAAATTATCCTCAGTCGTTTTCTTTTCGCAGGAACACGATCTTTGCGTTACCGCCATTACACAGCTCTGAGTTGAATCTTCCCGCTCAGCAAAACAAATCTTCAGTTCTTCTTCTTAATTGATTTCTGACGTTTGATGACGGCGGAAATGCTTTCACCTATACCGGTGACAGCCAAAAAATTTTATTTAAAGTCATTAGGAATATCAGTATGCGACTGCCTGGTGTACCTCCGGAATGAATGCCGGTGATAAACGGGGTAAGTCAAATGGAGGAGATCTTCCTTAACGATCTCTGAAACCGCATGGCGCTTAACAGCCTGACGTTTCACTTGCTTCACGCAGTAATAGGGGAAGCCATCCGCGGATGGTTACTGAATGGGGGCCTTTCTTGAGCAATTCGTTCCTGCTTGTGAAACCCGTAGACGCAGTAAGGGTTTATCTTGCGCCAGAGTGTGCAAGTTCATAATAAAAATTGGAGTTGAATGACAATGACCAACATCACAAAAAAAAATCTGCTGGCTGCCTGCATCATGGCTGCGGTTGGCGCCATTTCCATTAATACCGCCTTTGCAGCCACCGTGCCTGCTGGCGTGACCCTGTCAGACAAGCAAGAGCTGGTGCGTAACAACGGTTCAGAAGTACAGTCCCTTGATCCGCATAAAGTGGAAGGCGTACCTGAATCCAACGTGATCCGTGATCTGATGGAAGGGCTGGTCAATACCGACAGCAAAGACGGCAGTGTGATCCCTGGTGTTGCCACCAGCTGGGATAATAAAGATTTCAAAGTCTGGACCTTCCACCTGCGTCCGGAAGCAAAATGGTCTAACGGCGATCCTGTGACTGCTCAGGATTTCGTATACAGCTGGCAGCGCCTGGCTGACCCAAAAACCGCCTCTCCTTATGAAAGCTACCTGCAATACGGCCACATCGAAAACATCGATGACATCATCAGTGGTAAAAAAAGCCCTGATACGCTGGGTGTGAAAGCGATTGATGACCATACTCTGCAAGTGACCCTGACTGAGCCAGTACCGTATTTTGTCAAAATGCTGTCTCACACCGCGATGAAGCCGGTGAACAAAAGTGTTGTTGAGAAATTTGGCGATAAATGGACTCAACCAGAAAACTACGTCAGCAATGGCGCATACAAACTGAAAGCATGGACCGTCAACGAACGTATCGTGCTCGAACGTAGCCCGACTTACTGGGACAACGCCAAAACTGTGATTAACCAGGTTACCTATCTGCCAATTTCTTCAGAAGTGACAGACGTTAACCGCTACCGCAGTGGCGAAATCGACATGACTTACAACAACATGCCGATTGAACTGTTCCAGAAGCTGAAAAAAGAAATCCCTACCGAAGTTCATGTTGACCCGTACCTGTGTACTTACTACTACGAAATCAACAACCAGAAAGCACCATTCACTGATTCACGCGTTCGTGAAGCACTGAAACTGGGCCTGGATCGCGACATCATCGTGAACAAGGTGAAAGCGCAGGGCGACCTGCCAGCCTACAGCTACACCCCTCCTTACACCGACGGCGCAAAACTGACGCCTCCGGCCTGGTTCAAAGAGACTCAGGATCAGCGCAACACCGAAGCGAAAAAACTGCTGGCTGAAGCGGGTTACACACCGGCTAAACCTCTGACCTTCGAACTGCTGTACAACACCTCTGACCTGCATAAAAAACTGGCGATCGCCGCAGCGGCTATCTGGAAGAAAAACCTGGGCGTTGACGTGAAACTGGTTAACCAGGAGTGGAAAACCTTCCTGGACAGCCGTCATCAGGGCAACTTCGATGTGGCGCGTGCCGGCTGGTGCTCTGACTACAACGAACCTTCTTCTTTCCTGAACACTATGCTGTCTGACAGCAGCAACAACACCTCTCACTATAAGAGCGCAGCGTTTGATAAAGCGATTGCTGACACTCTGACCGCGAAGACGGATGACGAGCGTGCTGATCTGTATCAGAAAGCTGAAACCCAGCTGGATAAAGATTCCGTTATCGTGCCTGTTTATTACTACGTGAACGCGCGTCTGGTGAAACCTTATGTTGGCGGTTACACCGGTAAAGATCCACAGGACAACGTCTACGTGAAAGATCTGTACATCATCAAACACTAATCAGTGAAAAGAACAGGGCATCCCCGAGCTGCCCTGTTTTTTATTTGATGTAAGTAATGTTCTTAGCGCTGACGTTCAGTGCCAAAGCAAAGAGCCACCACGATGACCCACACACGCGGGGCATCGTGACCAAGCCAAAACTATCAAGCTGTAGTGACAGGCTTAGAAACAGGTACGGGCAATGTTAAAGTTTATTTTACGCCGCTGTCTGGAAGCGATTCCGACGCTATTCATTTTGATCACCATTTCGTTTTTTATGATGCGTCTCGCCCCCGGTAGCCCTTTTACGGGTGAGCGTAATCTTCCGCCAGAAGTTATGGCCAACATTGAGGCGAAATATCACCTCAATGATCCAATCTATAAGCAGTATTTCAATTATTTAGAACAACTGGCGAAAGGTGACTTTGGCCCGTCGTTCAAATACAAGGATTACACCGTCAATGATCTGGTCGCGGCTTCTTTCCCGGTTTCGGCGAAATTAGGCCTGGCGGCATTCATTATGGCGATTGTGTTTGGTGTGACGGCGGGCGTTATTGCTGCGCTGAATCAAAACACCAAGTGGGACTATACGGTGATGGGGGTCGCCATGACCGGGGTGGTTATCCCCAGTTTCGTGGTCGCGCCATTACTGGTGCTGATATTTGCCATCACGCTGAAATGGCTGCCGGGCGGCGGCTGGAACGGCGGTGGGGTGAAATACATGATCCTGCCGATGGTCGCCTTGTCACTGGCCTATATCGCCAGCATCGCGCGTATCACCCGTGGTTCGATGATCGAAATTCTGCACTCCAACTTTATCCGTACAGCCCGCGCCAAAGGCTTGCCGTTGCATCGCATTATTTTGCGCCATGCACTGAAACCTGCGCTGCTGCCGGTGCTGTCCTACATGGGGCCAGCATTTGTTGGGATCATCACCGGTTCGATGGTTATCGAGAGCATTTTCGGATTGCCGGGCATCGGCCAGTTGTTTGTTAACGGCGCTTTAAACCGTGACTACTCACTGGTATTGAGCCTGACTATTTTAGTGGGCGCATTGACCATTTTATTCAATGCGATCGTTGACGTGCTGTACGCCGTCATCGACCCGAAAATCCGTTATTAATGCCGGAGTACGTCAATGATGTTAAGTAAGAAAAACAGCGACGTTGTCGAGAACTTCAGCGAAAAACTGGAAGTTGAAGGCCGCAGCTTGTGGCAGGACGCACGTCGTCGCTTTATGCATAACCGCGCAGCGGTAACCAGTCTGATCGTTCTGGCCTTTATTGCGCTGTTCGTGGCATTTGCCCCGTTGCTGTCGCAGTTTGCCTACGATGATACTGACTGGAACATGATGTCAGCCGCGCCTGATATGGCTTCTCACCACTTTTTCGGTACTGACTCATCAGGCCGTGACTTACTGGTGCGTGTGGCAATCGGCGGGCGAATCTCCCTGATGGTCGGGGTTGCTGCTGCGCTGGTGGCGGTGATCCTCGGGACTCTCTACGGGTCTTTGTCCGGCTACCTGGGCGGCAAAATTGACTCCGCTATGATGCGTTTGCTGGAAATCCTCAACTCCTTCCCGTTCATGTTCTTCGTTATCCTGCTGGTGACCTTCTTCGGGCAAAATATCCTGCTGATATTCGTTGCGATCGGCATGGTGTCGTGGCTGGACATGGCGCGTATCGTGCGTGGTCAGACCCTCAGCCTGAAACGTAAAGAATTCATCGAAGCGGCGCTGGTCAGTGGTGTGAGTACGCGAAATATCGTATTGCGTCACATTGTTCCTAACGTACTCGGTGTCGTCGTGGTCTATGCGTCGCTGCTGGTGCCAAGCATGATCCTGTTCGAATCCTTCCTGAGCTTCTTGGGTCTGGGTACGCAGGAGCCGCTGAGCAGTTGGGGCGCGTTACTGAGTGACGGTGCCAACTCGATGGAAGTTTCACCTTGGTTACTGCTGTTCCCGGCAGGCTTCCTGGTTGTAACTCTGTTTTGTTTCAATTTTATCGGCGATGGCCTGCGTGATGCCCTCGACCCGAAAGATCGTTAAGGAGTGCAATCATGAGCACCATTGAACAAATTCAGGCGAATGCCGCGTCATCGCACGCTGCGAACGGGCAGACGCTGCTTGATGTTAAAGACCTGCGCGTCACGTTCGAAACTCCGGACGGTGATGTGACTGCGGTTAACGATCTTAACTTCGATCTGCGCGCTGGCGAAACCCTGGGGATCGTTGGCGAATCCGGCTCCGGTAAATCTCAGACTGCGTTTGCGCTGATGGGGTTGCTGGCGAGCAACGGTCGCATTGAAGGCTCGGCTAAATTCAACGGCCGCGAAATTCTCAATCTGCCGCAAAAAGAGCTGAACAAGCTGCGCGCCGAACAGATTTCGATGATTTTTCAGGATCCGATGACTTCACTGAACCCGTACATGCGTGTGGGGGAGCAGTTGATGGAAGTGCTGATACTGCACAAAAATCTCAGTAAACGTGAGGCCTTCGAAGAATCTGTGCGCATGCTTGACGCGGTGAAAATGCCGGAAGCCCGCAAGCGTATGAAGATGTTCCCGCACGAGTTTTCCGGCGGCATGCGTCAGCGTGTTATGATTGCGATGGCGCTGTTGTGCCGTCCGAAGCTGCTGATTGCTGACGAACCGACCACGGCCCTCGACGTGACCGTTCAGGCTCAGATCATGACGCTGCTGAATGAGCTGAAAGCCGAGTTCAATACGGCGATTATCATGATCACCCACGATCTGGGCGTTGTTGCCGGTATCTGTGACAAAGTGCTGGTCATGTACGCAGGACGTACCATGGAATATGGTCGCGCCCGCGACGTTTTCTACGAGCCTTGCCACCCGTATTCCATTGGTTTGCTGAATGCCGTTCCGCGTCTTGATGCGGAAGGTGGCGCGATGATGACCATTCCGGGTAACCCGCCGAACCTGCTGCGCCTGCCTAAAGGCTGTCCGTTCCAGCCACGTTGTCCGCACTCGATGGATATTTGTGCCACTGCACCTCCGCTTGAGCGTTTCGGTGATGGTCGTTTGCGTGCGTGCTACAAGCCGCTGGAGGAACTGGTATGACAGACAATACAATCATGGACAGCGCGGCAATGAACACCCATGCGCCGGAGAAAAAAGTCCTGCTCGAAGTGGCCGATCTCAAAGTCCATTTCGACATCAAAGATGGTAAACAGTGGTTCTGGCAGCCTTCCAAAACCCTGAAAGCGGTCGATGGCGTGACGCTGCGTCTGTATGAAGGGGAAACGCTGGGCGTCGTTGGGGAGTCCGGTTGTGGCAAATCCACCTTTGCCCGTGCGCTGATCGGCCTGGTGAAAGCGACCGATGGCCGTGTGGCGTGGCTTGGCAAAGACCTGCTGAATATGTCTGATAACGAGTGGCGTAAAACCCGCAGTGACATTCAGATGATTTTCCAGGATCCGCTGGCGTCGTTGAATCCACGTATGACCATCGGGGAAATTATCGCCGAGCCGCTGAAAACCTATAACCCGAATATGCCTCGGTTAGAGGTGAAAGAGAAAGTGAAGGCGATGATGCTGAAGGTCGGGCTGTTGCCTAACCTGATCAACCGCTATCCGCATGAATTCTCCGGCGGTCAGTGTCAGCGTATCGGTATTGCACGCGCACTGATCCTTGAGCCGAAACTGATTATCTGTGACGAACCGGTTTCCGCTCTCGACGTTTCCATTCAGGCGCAGGTGGTTAACCTGCTGCAACAGTTGCAGCGCGAAATGGGGTTATCCCTGATCTTCATCGCGCACGATCTGGCCGTGGTGAAACATATCTCCGACCGTGTTCTGGTCATGTATCTGGGCCACGCTGTTGAGCTGGGGACCTATGATGAGGTGTACAACAATCCTCAGCATCCGTACACCCGTGCGCTGATGTCAGCGGTGCCGGTACCCGATCCGGATAAAGAGCGCAACAAAGTCATTCAGTTGCTGGAAGGGGAATTGCCTTCGCCGATCAACCCGCCGTCAGGCTGCGTTTTCCGCACCCGCTGTCCGATTGCCGGTCCGGAATGTGCGATCACCCGTCCGTTGCTTGAAGGCAGTTTCCGCCATGCGGTTTCCTGCCTGAAAGTCGACCCGCTCTGATAAATCTCTCAGACGCAAAGCATAAAAAAACCTGCCGGTGGCAGGTTTTTTTTCATGCAGCTTTTAAGATTACTCTTTCCAGAGAATATGGCAGAGCTTGTGATCTTTCTCGCGGCACAGCAGTACGCGGGCAAAAATATCATTGATCGGCTGGTCTTCTGCATCAGCCAGACCAATCACCACTTCGGCGAAGAAGTCAGGATTTAGATCGAAATCGACGTGATCCACCCAGTCTTCTGCCGGATCGTATAACTCAGCGCCGCCGCGTTCTTCAAATTGCAGATTGAAGATCAGGATATCTGCGGGGTCGAGGTTATCTCCAGCCAGTTCCAGAAAGATATCATAGGCTTGCTCAAGCGTTTCGTCTTCGGTCAGGCGATTATTCAGGTCCATAGCGTTCTCATTTACAAAAAGTGTATTCAGGCATCAAAAAAGCCGGTACTGCGTCTATTACACCACGCCCAATCCGGCATTTACAGCAGCGGACTGAAAAAGTAGAACAAACGCTCGACGATACGGTGCCAGAAAGGCCGTTTGAGCCAGGCTTCGACATCCAGCAGGTGCGAACGGGCAATATAATCGTCCTGAACACGGCCAAGATCATCACCAAATCCGGCGTCATCGATCACCAGCGTTATCTCGAAATTCAGCCACAGGCTGCGCATATCCAGATTTACCGTACCCACCAGACTCAGCTGCCCATCGACAAGAATACTTTTGGTATGCAGCAGACCGTCTTCGAACTGGTAAATTTTGACACCGGCTTCCAGTAATTCTCCGAAGAACGCTTTGCTCGCCCAATCCACCATCATTGAATCGTTTTTCATCGGCAGAATGATACTGACGTCCACCCCGCGCTGGGCGGCGGTACAAATCGCATGCAGCAGATCATCGCTTGGCACCAGATACGGTGTGGTCATCACCAGTTGTTCGCGGGCGGAATAGGTCGCGGTCAGCAACGCCTGGTGGATCATATCTTCCGGGAAACCCGGCCCGGAGGCGATAACCTGAATAGTATGGCCACTTTCCTGCTCGAACGGCATCTGGTTGAGATCCGGTTCGGGCGGCAAAATGCGTTTACCGGTTTCAATCTCCCAGTCACAGGAGTAGACGATGCCCATGGTGGTGGCGACCGGGCCTTCCATGCGCGCCATCAGATCAACCCACTGGCCGACACCGGCATCCTGTTTGAAGAAGCGGGGATCGACCATGTTCATACTGCCGGTGTAAGCCACATAGTTATCGATCAGCACTACTTTGCGGTGCTGACGCAAATCCATACGGCGCAGGAATACACGGAAAAGATTAACCTGCAACGCTTCGACCACTTCGATACCGGCATTACGCATCATTGCCGGATACGGGCTCCGGAAGAAAGCCACGCTGCCTGCAGAGTCCAGCATCAGACGGCAATGAATACCGCGACGCGAAGCCGCCATCAGCGATTCTGCGACCTGATCCACCAGCCCGCCGGGCTGCCAGATATAGAAAACCATCTCAATATTGCTGCGTGCCAGTTCGATGTCGCGCATCATCGCTTTGAGGACGTCATCGCTGGTGGTCAGCAGTTGCAGCTGATTCCCTTTGACACCCGCAATGCCCTGACGACGCTCGCACAGCTGGAATAATGACGCGGCGATTTCGCTGTTTTCGGTCGCGAAAATTCGCTGGCACTCTTTCAAATCGTTCAGCCAGCGAGCCGTGGAAGGCCACATCGCTTTCGCCCGCTCGGCGCGGCGTTTGCCCAGATGCAATTCACCAAACGACAGATAGGCAATAATTCCGACCAGAGGAATGATGTAAATGATCAACAGCCACGCCATGGCAGAAGGCACCGCGCGGCGTTTCATTAAAATGCGTAACGTCACGCCGGCTATCAGTAACCAGTAACCAAAAACCAGAAATCCGCTGATTACCGTATAAAAAGTTGTCATAAAGACGAAAAATCCTGTTCGAAAGCCATGGGCATAAGTGTACGTGTTTGGGGAGTTCTTTTAACCAACTTTTTCCCACCAATCAATCAACTACCTCTTAAAGCAACCCGGCGATAAGAAAATCATCAGGGTGCTGACTTCAAGGTTAGCTGATTACGGTCAACAAGGTGAGAAACAAGACTTGGATAACACGATCATCGGCCTATAATGTCCCGGCTAAATTCTTCCGTTCTTATTCTTTCATGATTGAACAGTGACGGCCACCACGGGACACAGGTGTATGAAACGCAGTAAAAATGAAGTCGGTCGCTGGCGCATGTTACGCCAGACTCAGCGCCGGAGAAGCCGCTGGCTGGAAGGTCAGTCGAGACGCTATCGTCACATCTACCGTATTCGTCAAATACACCATCAACAACATCAGCGCCTGTCATTGTATGCCGTGAACTACGAATGGGGTTCATGATTAGCGGGATTTAGGCTGAAAAAGCGCGCCACATTTTTTACAGACCAGCGTGGAGTTTTTGCGAACTTTGGTGCTGATTTGTTCAGCAACATAACCGCATTCCGGGCAGGTAACCTTCGTGGTTTTACTGGTTAGAAACTTCAGTCCGTCGAAGAATGACATAATGCTTACCTCATGGGCAGGGGTGAACATCCTAACACAGAAGCCATGAAAGCATTGTGACGGGTTTCGGGGTTATTGCGTCACGAAGGTTGCGTTCGTGACGCTTACCGACCTTAGAAAACGCGTTTGAACGGTTTTACTGTGACGGATTTATACACGCCAGCCGCGACATACGGATCGGCATCAGCCCAGACCTTTGCCTCTTCCAGCGTTTCAAACTCAATCACTACCAGCGAGCCGGTCATGCCAGCGGTACCCGGATCTTCGCTGTCAATGGCCGGTGTCGGGCCGGCAATCACTACGCGTCCCTGGTCATGTAATGCTTTCAGGCGTTCAATGTGTGCAGGGCGGGCCGCTGCGCGTTTTTCCAGTGAATCGGAAACATCTTCAGAATAGATAACGTAAAGCATGAGCCACCTTTAATTTGATTTTAATAAGCATTCTGTCCGGGTTCAGTGCGGGCAGAGTGATGTGCAGAATTAACATAGCTAAACCTGAAGCCGGATGAAAGTGCTTTGCGCGGGATCAAGGCAGAGGTTATTTGAGAATAGTTGTCATCTCGGTGTTGAATATGATTGCTATTTACATTTAAACTTGCGGCTTCACGGGGAAAAAGAATCATTATGCCGCTAAAAAAGTTTAGGTTTATTCGCAAGGTTTCTTTGCCGGTGGCACTTTCCGTCGGCTTACATGCTGCAGTTATTGCCGCTGTGCTTTATGTCACGGTGAGTGACGCGCTCAAGCTGCCAGTGCAGGAACAGAAAGTCATGAGTGTGACGATGGTCAATCCTGCTGACTTTGCGCCACCACCGCCGCCGCCTCAGGCAGAACCGACACCGCCGGAACCTGAACCAGAGCCGGAAGTGGTTCCAGAGCCACCGCCTCCGCCGGAAGCCGTGGTGATCCCGGAACCCCCAAAACCTAAGCCGAAACCGGTTAAAAAACCGGTGGTGAAGCCGAAGGTAAAACCCGTTGAGCGTCCGGTAGAAAAGCCGACACAAACAGTTCAGACGGCACCGGTGACCAGCAATCAGCCCGTGACCAAACCGGCCAACCAGCCGCCAGCGTCAAGTAACACGCAAAGTTCCAGCGGTCCGCGTCCCCTTGAACGTGGCAAACCGTTCTATCCGGCGCGTGCTTTAGCGTTACGCATCGATGGCCGTGTCCGCGTGCAGTTTGATGTAGACAGTGACGGTCGCGTGGAGAATGTGCGTATTCTCTCAGCGGAACCTCGCAATATGTTTGAACGAGAAGTGAAGCAGGCGATGCGTAAGTGGCGCTATGAACCGAAGGCTGCCAGTAACCTGGTGGTTAATCTGGTATTCAAAGTGGAAGGTGGTTCGTCCGTCGAGTAAGCCACGCTTTCTGTAGCGGATAAAAAAGGTCGCTCTTTAACAGGCGACCTTTTTTGTTTCTTAAGCATGACGGCGTTTTATTAATCCTGCGACACACCGTCAGAATCAACGCTGAAATTACTTCGGCCGTCTGGAAGCTGGCGCGATTTGCCTTCTTCATCCACGGCAACATACGTGAAGACCGCTTCAGTGGCTCTGTAACGCTGCCCGATGGGCTCGGAGGAGACTTTCTTAACCCAGACTTCCACATTGATGGTGATGGAGCTGTTGCCGGTGCGGATGCAGCGTGCGTAGCAACATACAACATCTCCCACGGCGACAGGTTTGAGGAACGTCATGCCGTCCACCCGCACTGTCACCACGCGACCTTTAGCGATCTCCTTGGCCTGAATCGCACCACCCATATCCATCTGCGACATTAACCAGCCGCCAAATATATCGCCATTCGCATTGGTATCCGCGGGCATTGCCAGCGTACGCAGCACCATTTCACCATTAGGTAAGCTATGTTTTTCGTTCATAGAGAGTGGCTTCACACAGTTCAATGATTTCAAAAATTAAGGCCTTTCAGAGAAAGGCCCAGACAGGAGAACACTTATTTTTTTTCTTCATCCGGCATATGCCGGTAAATATACACCCCGCTCAGCAGGGTAAATACCAGCGTCAGGACCGTCAGGCCGAACACTTTAAAGTTAACCCAGATATTTTGCGGTAACCAGAATGCGACGTAAATATTCGCCAGACCGCAGAGCAGGAAAAATATCGCCCAGCTGACATTCAGTTTATTCCACACGTGATCGGGTAATGTCAGTTCTTTGCCCAGCATTCGCTGAATCAGCGGTTTTTTCAGCACCAGCTGGCTTATCAGCAGTGCGCCGGAGAACAGCACGTAAATCACGGTCACTTTCCATTTAATGAATTCATCATTATGGAAAACCAGCGTCAGGGTGCCGAACACGGCAACCATGGCAAAGGTGATTAATGTCATTTTTTCAATTTTACGGTACACCACCCAGGTGATGACCAGCGCCAGCGCCGTGGCAGCGATTAACGCGCCTGATGCGACGAAAATGTCGTAAAGCTTATAAACCACAAAAAAGACAATCAGGGGAAGAAAATCGAGGAGCTGCTTCATACTTCATTCCATGTTTTATGTATGGGATGACTATACCGGAATCATTTCGCGGACAAAAGAAAAGGGCGCCTGAGCGCCCTTTAAAAAGAGTTGTAAATATTACACGCGTAATTTTGTGTAAAGACGGAACAGATAAATCAGCAATAAGGCAGAAACCAGATTGCTCAGCGCGCTCAGGATCACCGCGGCAACGTCAGGAGACAGCATCGCCAGGCGGCTCACCACCAGCAACAGCACCATTTTTGCTGCCAGCCAGAACATGATCGCCGGAACCACTAAGCGCAGATTCGCGAACGCCAGTTTGCTGCTTACTTTTACGGATTTGAACACGCCGAGTTTTTCATTAACGCACAGCACCGGAGACAGGGACGTCGCCACCGCCAGCACAATGCCCGGAACGACGAACAATGTCAGGCCCAGTTGCACCAGCAGCGTACAAATCAGCATCAGACCGAACAGGCGAGGCATAATCGGTGCCGCAGCGCCAAGTGCCCGCAGCGCGCTGGTCCGCATTCCGCCGGAAACCTGCTGAAGCAGAACTAACATTCCGCCAACCAGTAACACATTGCCGATCAGCGCAGAAAAAGTGGCCGCTGCAGAAACCTGAAGCAACACTTTCTGCTGGTCAGGCGACATGCTTTGAACCAGCTCCTGAATACTCATGCCGGTGTTACTCAGCAAATCGTCGCTGCCTGCACTGAGCACGCTAAGCTGGTCGCTGCCAGGCATGAAAATCTGGTTCAAGATGACGGTAATTAATGCGGTCAGCACGCAGAGCAGCAAAATGCTACCCAACTGATTACGCATAAAATTAAAACTGTCACGGTACAACGTACTGGCCGTGATAGGCATGAACGCTCCTTGGCAAAAAGCAAAAATCAATAAGGCGGGGATTGTACCCTTTAAATACACTCCGCCGATAGTTTTGCGCTGACTTCCTGTCATTTTGCATGATGATTTGCTGCCTGAAGCCATCAGCTAACAAAATCAGGTAACGGTAAATTCACTTCCAGCGGGGGCAGGCCGTAATGCGCACGGGCGCGGTCACAGGCGGAGTTACTCACGTCATTCAAACCCGACTGATCGAATTCGCGGCAGGGTGAGGGGCGATTAAGGTAAATGGAACAGGAAACAGACTGACCCACTTCACCTTCCAGAGCGATACAGCGCGGTGACTTACTGCCAGTGCCCTGCATACAACTCAAAAAGGGAGTGACTTGCTCCGTCAACGCCTGCGGAACCTGTCCGCCAGCCTCTTCAGATTCAGCCCAATAAAAGGATACCCGGAAATACGCACAGCATGCGCCACAGGTCATACACGGATTGTTCATTTCGCTCATTTTGGAAAGCGGCCGACTCCTTTACGGCACCAAACCAAAATCCACAGAACTGTCCAAACTACGCAGTGCCTTTTTTTTAAGCAACAGATATTCGCTGCATTTGTGAACTCAACAAATTCCCTCGTTTTTGATGTAGATCAATTCCTTTGTTTTTATAGATTTAGATCGGTTTGCTAAAGATGCAATTTGTGAAAATTTGTTTTAAAGATGTGATCCCGCGTAGATCAAACCATGCCACAGAGTGGGTATCATTCGCGCGGTGAATACTAATCCATACAAAGGGAAGGGATAATGAAAGCAGCATATTGGGCACTCGTCGCGGCAGCGGCATTTCCGGCAGTGGCGAACGCACATCAGGCAGGGGATGTGATTTTTCGCGTAGGAACAGCCACGGTTCGTCCGACCGAAGGATCAGACAATGTACTTGGACTGGGTTCTTTTGATATCAATAACAATACGCAGATGGGCATGACACTCGGCTATATGTTTACCGATAACATCGGCGTCGAGTTACTGGCCGCCACGCCGTTTCAGCATAAAGTCGGGCTGAAAAGCACCGGCACCATCGCGGAAGTAAAACAGTTGCCGCCGTCGCTGATGGCGCAGTACTACTTCGGAGATAAGCTGGATAAACTGCGTCCGTACCTCGGTGTGGGTATCAACTACACCACCTTTTACGACACAAATTTTAACCAGACTGGCCGCGATGCGGGATTGTCAGACCTGAGCGTAAAAGACTCCTGGGGCGTGGCTACGCAGGCCGGTCTTGACTACAACCTCGATGAGAACTGGCTGATCAACATGTCTGTCTGGTGGATGGATATTGATACGGAAGTGAAATTCAAAGCCGGTGGCGAGCAGCAAAACATCAACACCCGGATTGACCCGTGGGTCTTTATGTTTGGCGTCGGCTACCGTTTCTGATCGACGATACAGGCATAAAAAAGAGGCGCTCAGGCGCCTCTTTCACGTTTATTTCCGGCAAGCCTGATTACTTCAGACGCATGTCGTTCTCAATTGAACGAACACCGGCCACGCCGCGCGTCACTTCTACCGCACGGTTAGCATCAGCGGTTGACGTCACAAAGCCACTCAGCTGTACGCGACCTTTAAAGGTTTCGACGCTGATTTCACGCGATGCGATGGTTTTATCTGCCAGTAAGGCTGATTTCACTTTCGTCGTCACCACGGTGTCATCGATATAACCGCCGGTTCCTTCTGATTTTTTTGTTGGCGCACAGGCGGCAACGGCCATTACCACAACGGCTGCCATGCAGAACGCAGACAAGGTCTTGAATAGCTTCATAAATAACTCTCCATGCTTTGTTATAAAACCAAAAGAAACGATCAGTACACATAAGGCCTGAACTCACGCAAGCGATGCGGTCAGAGCCCGTATAATCATAGGCTTGGTGAGTGATTTTAGTTTGGTTTATTCATGGGGTTTATACAAATAAATAGGCAACTATTTAAGTGCAGAAAAATCGCAAAGAGGTGAAAAGAGACAGAACGCGAGTGTTTTAACCTCTCACGTTCTGTTTATATCGGTTATGCGCGGGTGGCGGCTTTCATTTCACTGACGAAACGGGAAAGCTGAGCCAGCATTTCGGAAGGCTGGTGCAGATTGTTTTCGATAATACGCACGGTCGCAGAACCGGAAATAGCCCCTGCTGCGCCTGCGGCCAGGGTTTCTTTGACCTGCGCAGGTTCGGAAATACCGAAGCCCTGCAGAGGTGGCGCGGCGTTATATTCACGCAACTTATCGACCAGATGATTCAGAGGCGTCAGCGCACGCTTTTCAGTGCCGGTCACGCCAGCACGTGACAGCAAATACGTGTAGCCGCGGCCGTGCGAGGAGATCTCGCGCAGCAAATCGTCTGACGCATTAGGCGGACAGATAAAGATGGGGGCGATACCGTGACGCAGCGCGGCTGCACGGAATGGCGCAGACTCTTCAAACGGCACATCAGCCACCAGCACAGAATCGACGCCCACTTCAGCGCAGCGCTGATAGAAGGTTTCAATGCCGTTATGGAAAACCAGATTAGCGTACATCAGCAGGCCAATGGGGATGTCCGGGTGTTTTTCGCGAATGCGCGCCAGCATATTGAAGCACTGCGTCGGCGACACACCGGCAGCAAAGGCACGCAGGTTAGCATTCTGGATAACAGGACCGTCGGCCAGCGGATCGGAGAAAGGGATGCCGAGTTCCAGCGCATCGGCACCGGCTTCAATCAGCGTATCAATGATTGACAGTGACAGCTCAACGCCCGGGTCACCAAGCGTAACGAAAGGAACAAACGCGCCTTCTTTTTTGCTTTCCAGACGCGCGAATAATTGCTGATAACGTTCCATTAAATTTCTCCCCGGGCAGTCAGGATGTCATGTACGGTGAAAATATCTTTGTCACCGCGACCCGACAGGTTCACCACCAGAATTTGTTCTTTCTCCGGTGTTTCTTTGATCATTTTCAGTGCATGTGCCAGCGCATGTGAGGATTCAAGAGCCGGAATAATCCCTTCGTAGCGGGACAAAGCTTTAAAGGCTTCCAGCGCTTCGTCATCGGTGATCGAGACATATTCCGCACGGCCAATGCTGTTGAGATGCGCATGCTGCGGTCCGACGGACGGGAAATCCAGACCGGCGGAGATAGAATAGGACTCTTCGATCTGGCCTTCTGACGTCTGCATCATCGGCGCTTTCATACCAAAATAAATACCCACGTGGCCGTGTTTGAGCGGTGCGCCGTGCTGCCCGGTTTCAATGCCCAGGCCGCCCGGTTCAACACCAATCAGCTTCACGCTGGTGTCGTCGATGAAATCAGCAAACATCCCGATGGCATTGGAACCGCCGCCGACACAGGCGATCACCGCATCCGGCAGGCAGCCTTCGCGTTCCTGCATTTGCGCTTTGGTTTCTTCGCCGATCATGCGCTGGAATTCACGCACGATGGTCGGATACGGATGCGGACCTGCCGCGGTGCCGAGCATGTAGTGGGCGGTTTCATAGCTGCCAGACCAGTCGCGCAGCGCCTCGTTACAGGCATCTTTCAGCGTGGAGGAGCCGCTGTGTACCGGGATCACTTCTGCACCCATCAGACGCATACGGAACACGTTCGGGGACTGACGCTCGATGTCTTTGGCGCCCATATAAATGCGGCATTTCAGGCCGAGCAGGGCACAGGCCAGTGCTGACGCCACGCCATGCTGACCGGCGCCGGTTTCGGCGATGATCTCCGTTTTGCCCATGCGTTTCGCCAGCAATGCCTGACCCAACACCTGGTTCGTTTTGTGCGCACCACCGTGCAGTAAATCTTCGCGCTTAAGGTACAGCTTGGTTTTGGTGCCAGCCGTCAGGTTTTTACACAGCGTCAGCGCCGTCGGACGGCCCGCATAGTTTTTCAGTAAATCAATGAATTCAGCCTGAAACTCAGGGTCGCGCTGTGCGCTGACAAAAGCTTCTTCCAGCTGCGCCAGCGCAGGCATCAGAATTTGCGGCACATACTGGCCGCCAAATTCGCCAAAGTAGGGATTAAGTAAAGTCATGATATTCCGTCCTGTCTGTCAATTTTTGCGTCATTGCGTGCGGCTTAATACGCCCGCAATGTCTGGAATACGGCGGTGATTTTTTCGGCATCTTTGATGCCCGGCTCGCTTTCAACACCGGAATTGAAATCCAGCCCCGCGCAACCGAGCTGCGCGGCTTCGACGCAGTTATCTGCGCTCAGACCACCGGCAAGCAGCACGTTGCTCAGATCCTGACCGGCCAGCTTGCTCCAGTCGAAACGATAACCGGTGCCGCCTTTGCCGTTGTCCAGCACGTAGCGGTCAACATTATGCAGGTCGCGTGACGGGATGCTGTCTTTAACGCTCAGCGCTTTCCAGATCTGAATATTGTCTGGCAGCACCGCACGCAGTTCATCGATGTACGTCTGGCTTTCCTCGCCGTGAAGCTGCACGGCGGCCAGGTTCAGTGTCTGAGCCGTTTCAGCCACGTTGCTGACCGGTTCGTCACGGAATACGCCGACATATTTCAGCGGTGCGCCGTTCTGTACTTCTTTCGCCAGCGTGTGTGTCACAAAACGCGGTGACCCCTCGACGAAAATCAACCCGCCGTAAATGGCACCGGCTTCATGCGCGGCCCGGGCGTCCTGAGCGCGGGTCAGCCCGCAGACTTTATTATCACCCAGCAGCACACGGCGTACCGCGCTGTTCAGGTTCTGTTCAGACATCAGCGCGCTGCCAATCAGGAAACCATTGGCGAAGCGGCTCAGCTCACGAATTTGCCCGTAGGTGTTGATCCCTGATTCGCTGATGACGGTGACGCCGTGCGGTACACGCGGGGCCAGCTCGCGGGTGCGGTTGAGATCGATAGACAAATCGCGCAGATCACGGTTATTGATGCCGACCACTTTGGCTTTCAGTTGCACCGCGCGATCCAGTTCTTCTTCATTACTGGCTTCCGTCAGCACGCCCATATTCAGGCTGTGGGCGACGGCGGCAAGCTGAACGTACTGATCATCATCCAGAATTGACAGCATCAGCAGAATCGCATCGGCCTGATAGAAACGGGCCAGATGGATCTGATACGGGTCGATAATGAAATCTTTGCACAGCACCGGCTGCGTGGCGGTTTTGCTGACCAGAGGCAGGAAATCGAAACTGCCCTGGAAGTATTTTTCGTCGGTTAATACGGAAATAGCGGAGGCGTAGTCTTTATACACGCTGGCGATTTCTACCGGATCAAAGTTTTCGCGGATCTTCCCTTTCGACGGAGAGGCTTGTTTGCACTCCAGAATAAAGGCCGTTCTTGCGCCTTGCAGGGCATGGTAGAAACTGCGCTGGCTCTGAGTTATTTCATTCTGAAAGCTGGCCAGCGGTTGTTGTTCTTTACGCGCCGCGACCCAAATTTCTTTGTCGCGAACAATCTTGTGGAGCACGGTTTCCTGCTGCATCACTTATCCTCTTGCTGCCAATGCCAACACGCGCTGGTAGGGTTCACCACTGCGCATGACGGCCAATGCCTGTTGTGCGTTTTGTTTTAAATCTTCCTGACCGAAAAGGCGCAGCAGCATCGCCACATTGACGGCTACCGCGGCTTCATGGGCCGGATCACCTTTACCTTGTAATAAGCGTGCCAGAATGTCACGGTTTTCTTCCGGTTCGCCGCCGAGAAGGGATTCAATAGGGTAATTGTCCAGACCGAAGTCCTGCGGCGTGACCTCGTAGGTGGTAATTTTGCCGTCTTTCAGCTCGGCCACCTGCGTGGCTGCGTGGATCGCGACTTCATCCATACCTGCGCCGTGAACCACCGCCGCACGCTCGTAACCCAGTGCCCGCAGCGTTTCTGCAATCGGCAACACCAGTTCCGGGCTGTAAACGCCTATCAGCGCCAGCGGCGGACGTGCCGGGTTAATCAGCGGGCCGAGCACGTTAAACAGGGTGCGGGTTTTCAGTGATTTGCGTACCGGCATCGCATGGCGAAAACCGGTGTGATACTGCGGCGCAAACAGAAAACACACGTTCAGGTCATCAAGCGCCGCGCGGGATCCTTCCGCCGGCATATCCAGACGGATACCAAACGCGGCCAGTAAATCCGATGAACCGGAACGACTGGATACGCTGCGGTTACCGTGTTTCGCCACACGCGCACCACAGGCAGCCGCCACAAAGGCGCTGGCGGTAGAAATGTTGATGCTGTTCGTGCCATCGCCGCCGGTGCCGACGATATCCGCGAACGGATAATCCGGGCGCGGGAACGGTTCGGCATGCGCCAGCAGCGCCTTTGCCGCACCGGCGATCTCAGCCGGTTGCTCGCCACGCACTTTCATACTGATTAAGGCTGCCGCTAACTGAGCCGGTTCCAGTTCGCCATTGACGATGGCGGTAAATAACTGCTGGCTTTCTTCCTGCGTCATCGGCTGTGCGCGATACAGATTCTCCAGAATGCCGGGAATAGTTTGCGTTTGCATGATCGCTCTCCTTACGCCAAAGCCCAGGCCAGTGTCTGCTCAAGCAGACGGGCGCCCTGTGAAGTTAAAATGGATTCCGGATGGAACTGGAAACCGCATACGCGATCTTTTTCATGACGCACTGCCATCACCATGTCGCCGTAGCGTGCGTTGACGGTCAGCCCGTCGGGGATCTGGCTGCCGACCAGCGAGTGGTAACGCGCCACCGGCAGAGGGTTGTTCATCCCGGCAAACATGCCTTCATTATCATGCGTAATCGAAGACGCTTTGCCGTGCAGAATTTCACCTGCCTGACCGACAAAACCCCCGTAGGTTTCCACAATCGCCTGATGACCGAGGCAGATGCCGATAATCGGCAACTGACCGCGCAGACGTTTGAGCAATTCAGGCATGCAACCGGCTTCTGACGGGGTGCCCGGTCCCGGAGAGAGTACCAGCACCGGTTTTTCCAGCTGGCTGAGTTTTTCGATAATCACGTCAGCCGGGATCTGATTGCGGTAAATCACCACGTTGTGACCGCTTGAACGCAACTGATCGACCAGGTTGTAAGTAAAGGAATCGACGTTATCGATGAGTAAGATATCGGCCATCTTAAAATACCTCTTTGGCATTGTGGGCAGTGGCGATGGCGCGCAGTACAGCACGGGCTTTATTACGGGTTTCGTCGGCTTCGGCCTGCGGTACGGAATCCAGTACCACACCGCCGCCAGCCTGCACGGTGGCGATGCCGTCTTCAACGTAAGCAGAGCGGATGACGATGCAGGTATCCAGATCGCCGTGGGCGGTGAAGTAACCCACCGCGCCGCCATAGCTGCCGCGGCGGGTTTGTTCGGAAGCCGAAATCAGCTGCATAGCGCGCACTTTCGGCGCACCGGTCAGCGTGCCCATATTCATTACCGCCTGATAGGCGTGCAGTACGTCGAGATCATGACGCAGCGTGCCGACCACACGGGACACCAGATGCATCACGAAAGAGTACCGGTCCACTTTGGTCAGGTCGGCGACATAACGGCTGCCCGGCTCGCAGATACGTGCCAGATCGTTACGCGCCAAATCCACCAGCATCAGATGTTCGGCCAGCTCTTTGTGGTCGGTACGCATTTCCAGTTCGATGCGGCTGTCGAGATCCAGATCCAGCGAACCATCGGCACGGCGGCCGCGCGGACGGGTCCCGGCAATCGGATAAATTTCAATCTGGCGGTTAGTGGCGTCATATTTCAGCGCGCTTTCCGGGGAGGCGCCAAACAGCGTGAAATCGTTGTCCTGCATAAAGAACATGTACGGACTAGGGTTGTTATTTTTCAGCGTTTCATACGCGGCCAGCGGAGCAGGGCAAGGCAGGGAGAAACGGCGCGAAGGCACCACCTGGAAAATCTCACCGGCGCGGATGGCCACTTTCATTTTCTCAACCACAGCACCGAACTCTTCATCACTCTGGTTCACGCTCAGTTGCATTTCCGGCACGTTCTGCTGCGGGATGGCGTGCGGTGGCTGTTGCAACTGATGTTGCAGTTGTTCGAGGCGGGCATACAGACGCTGTTTCTCATCAGCCGACGGCGTAAACAGGCTGGCCTGCAAACGACAGGTGCGGTTCTGGTGATCGAGCACCAGCAGCGTTTCAGAAAGATAGAAGCAGAAATCCGGGCAACGCTGGTCGGAGGTTAATGCAGGTAAATCTTCGAAACCGGCGACCAGATCATAGGCAAACAACCCGCCGAGGAACATCGCCTCACGCTCCTCTGCCGGAGATTCAACGCAGGTCAGAATGCTGCGTAACGCGTCGAACACTGAACGGGAACGCAAACGCGCATCTTCATCCTGCATCTGATCGATACCAGGGAACGTCAGTTCACGGCCATTCGGGCGGACGTCATTGCGAATTTCAGCAGGCAGCGCGGCATCAATCAGCGGCAGTAAAGAGGCACCGTTCGGCGTCAGGGCCTGAATGGACACCTGCAAACCCAGCGCGGTGATGCGCAGGGCGCTGTCAACAATCAGCAGGCTCTTCAGGTTTTCTTTACTGGTCACTTCGGAGGACTCAAGCAGCAGGGTCGCAGGACGCGCGCCGCACAGCTGATGAAAAATGGCCGTCGGGTCGCCGCGATAACATCCCTGCGCGGTCAGCAATTCTAAACGAGGTGTTGGAGTTGTCATTTTGCTTCCTGAATTTTTATCAACGTTTTCTAATAAACGGCCATAAAAAAGCCCGCATTAAGCGGGCTTCGGAAATCTTGCAGCGTCTGATGACAGCTATGCGTGATTACTCCGCCCGACAAGGGGAAGTACGCCACCAGCTGAGAACCGCCATCATGTGAATTTTCATCATCAGACACTCTTGTTAGTTTATGAAAGCTATGGTTTTAAAAACTAAGCTTTCTGAATCGGTTTGTCACGACGTTCTTCAGCGAACTGCCTCGTGAACTTGCGTACTAGTAAACTAGTTCACGGATATAAAGTCAACCCTCTTTTCAGCGGATTTCACAACTTTAGTGCGCTCAGATGTTATCGCACCGTAACAGTGCGTAACGGCGAGGTGAAAACATCGGCAAGATAGCCCTAACGTGAGGCGGCCTAACGCGTTATGATATGAACTGCATTCAGAAAAGGTTAAATCCCCGACGTGACGATGACTTTACCCACAACAGTTTCACCCCCGAAAGACGACCAGAACCTCAGCACGGCCTTCACGCTTTACGATCTCCACAGCCATACCACGGCGTCGGACGGCTATTTAACGCCTGAAGCACTGGTCGCGCGGGCGGTTGAAATGCGCGTCGGCGTACTGGCGATCACCGATCACGACAGTACCGAAGGGCTGGCACGTGCGGCGCAGGCGATTGCGCAGCAGCAATTGCCGCTGGTGCTGATTAATGGCGTTGAGATTTCCACTTTGTGGGAAAACCATGAGATACACATTGTCGGGCTGGGCATTGATCCGCAGCATCCGGCGATGATGAGCTTACTCAGTGCGCAGGCCGGTTTGCGTCAGCAACGCGCGCAGGAAATGGGCAACCGGCTGGCGAAAGCACGCATTGACGGTGCCTGGGAAGGCGCGCTGCGTCTGGCCAACGGCGGAGCCGTCACCCGTGCGCATTTCGCCCGCTATCTGGTGGAATTCGGCGCGGCGGATAACATCGCGCAGGTGTTCAAAAAATTCCTCGCCAAAGGCAAGACCGGCTACGTTCCGCCACAGTGGTGTACAATAGAACAAGCGATTGATGCGATTCATCAGTCAGGCGGACAGGCCGTCGTCGCCCATCCGGGGCGATATGATCTTTCGACCAAGTGGCTGAAACGCTTACTGGCGTATTTTGCTGAGCAGGGCGGTGATGCGATGGAAGTCGCCCAGTGTCAGCAGGCACCGAATGAGCGTGCGCAGCTGGCAGCCTACGCCCGTGATTATCAGTTACTGGCCTCGCAGGGTTCAGATTTCCATCAGCCCTGTTCGTGGATTGAGCTTGGCCGCAAACTTTGGCTTCCCGCAGGCGTTGAACCGGTATGGCAACACTGGCCGCTTGCGATGACACAGCCTGAAATTGAACCGGTCTGATGCCTGACCGGAAAAGAATAAAGAGTGAGAGGATCCAATGAGTCAATATTTCTATATTCACCCCGAAAATCCGCAGCCGCGCCTGATCAGTCAGGCGGTAGAGCTGCTGCGTAAAGGTCAGGTCATTGTTTATCCGACCGATTCCGGTTACGCCCTGGGTTGTCGTCTGGAAGAAAAAAATGCGATGGAGCGGATTTGCCGGATCCGTCAGTTAGACAGCAACCACAATTTCACACTGGTATGCCGCGATTTGTCCGAGCTTTCGACGTATGCCTATGTCGATAACGGCGCTTTCCGCCTGATGAAAAACAACACGCCGGGCAACTACACCTTCATTCTGAAAGCGACCAAAGAAGTGCCGCGCCGTCTGATGAGTGAAAAGCGCAAAACCATCGGTCTGCGCGTGCCCTCCAATCCTATCGCCATCGCCTTGCTCGATGCGCTGGGCGAACCGCTGATGTCCACCACGCTGATGATGCCGGGCAATGATTTTGCGGAATCTGATCCGGAAGACATCAAAGATCAGCTGGGCAAACTGGTGGATCTGGTCATTGATGGCGGTTCCATCGGCCAGCAACCGACCACGGTGATTGATCTGACCGAGTCGGTTCCGGAAGTGGTTCGCGAAGGGGCAGGCGATCCGACGCCTTTCCGCTAAGCATTTACGCGCTACTGGCTAAAAAATAATCACCCTGACAGCCCCCGAAGCATACAAATTGCAGATAATTGTGTATAATGGCGGGCTGACTTTTTGTAAGTCATTGTATTGATAAGTAATGCTGTCTGGCGATGTGTTTTATCTGTGCATGTGTCGAGTGATCCCGTGCAGAAATGAAGTTTCCGCGACAGTCCGCTTATCTCCCAAACTGAATTTTGACGGGCAGGCGATGTTCACATCGTGCTGGCCGCTCCCCCCGACGCCTGTGAAGGCGACAAATGAGGCTGCTCAATGAGCGAGAAGTATAATTCCCAGAAACACTCCAGTGACAGATCCAAACCGGCACGTTCACCAGGTGATAAGCCGAAAAGCGGCAGAAACTCCGGTGCAGCGAAAGCCCGTCCTGAACTGTCACGTGCTGAAAAACGCGGCGAAAAGCCACGTTCAGACAAGCCACGTAGCGATAAACCTAACAGTGATAAACCCCGCAGCGACAAACCGCGTTCAGACAAACCACGTTCTGATGCCGGTCGCAGCGATTCACGTTCTGATTCCCGCATCGAAAAACCAGGTCGCGGCAAGACACGTCCTGAAAATCCACGCGGCGAAAAACCTCGTGCGGTGAAACCACGCGCCGGCAAGCCAAAAGCTGAAACGCTGTTTGATGAAACCGGTGACGAAGACGAAGTGAAGTACCAGAAGCCGAAAAATGCGCTGGACAGCACCGAAGGGCAAAGCGAAAAGCTGCAAAAAGTGCTGGCACGTGCGGGCCACGGTTCGCGTCGTGAAGTGGAAGCGATGATCCAGGCCGGGCGCGTCAGCGTCGACGGTAAAATCTCTACGCTCGGCGACCGCGTTGAAGTCACCGGCGGCACAAAAATCCGTCTCGACGGCCACGTGCTGTCAGTGATGGAGTCCCAGGACACCGTGTGCCGCGTACTGGCGTACTACAAGCCGGAAGGCGAGTTGTGTACCCGCAGTGATCCTGAAGGCCGCCCGACCGTCTTCGACCGTCTGCCAAAAATGCGCGGTTCGCGCTGGATTGCCGTAGGCCGTCTTGATGTCAACACCTCGGGCTTGCTGCTGTTCACGACCGACGGTGAACTGGCAAACCGCCTGATGCACCCCAGCCGTGAAGTTGAACGTGAGTATGCGGTGCGCGTATTCGGTCAGATTGATGATGAAAAAATCAAACAGCTGAGCCGTGGCGTGCAGCTGGAAGACGGCCCTGCCGCTTTCCGCTCCATCAAATTCCAGGGTGGCGAAGGTCTTAACCAGTGGTACAACGTGACCCTGACCGAAGGCCGTAACCGTGAAGTGCGTCGCCTGTGGGAAGCTGTTGGCGTTCAGGTCAGCCGTCTGATCCGCGTTCGTTACGGTGATCTGAATCTGCCAAAAGGCCTGCCTCGCGGCGGCTATAAAGAGCTGGATCTTCCGGACATCAACTACCTGCGCACGCTGGTAGAAATGAACGAAGAAACCGTCAGCAAAATGCCGGTAGAACGTGACCGCCGCCGTGTGAAAGCTAACCAGATCCGTCGCGCCGTTAAGCGCCACACTCAGGTGGCTCCTGCACGTCGCAGTGCCCCGGCGAAAAGAGGCTAATCGCAACTTAGCGATATTGTTTCGAATCCGCTGAAGAACCGCAGTCACCGACTGCGGTTTTTTTTGATCTCCATTCAGGGAACTGACGAATACGCCTGTTACCAGTCGATTCCCTGTTGCGCCATAATTCCGGCATCAAAAGCATGTTTCACCGGGCGCAGTTCGCTGACGGTGTCGGCCATTTCCAGCAAATCGCGATGGCAGCCCCGGCCGGTGATGATGACTGTCTGATGCGCCGGACGCGCATTTAGGGCATCCACCACGTCCTGCAATTCGAGATAGCCGAAACTGACCATGTACGTCAGCTCATCAAGCACTACCAGATCTAAAGAGGCATCGGCAAGCATCCGCTTTCCATGCTGCCATACGGCCTGACAGGCCTGCGTATCCGTCTCTTTGTTCTGAGTTTCCCAGGTAAAGCCGGTCGACATCACCTGAAACTCAACCCCGTGCGGTTCGAGCAGGTTTTTTTCACCGTTCGGCCATTCCCCTTTGATGAACTGTATGACCGCAGCGCGCATCCCGTGACCGACGGCGCGGGTGACGGTGCCGAAAGCCGCCGTGGTTTTGCCTTTGCCGTTGCCGGTGAAAACAATCAAAATTCCGCGCTGTTCTTTCGCGGCGTCAATGCGTGCATCGACCTGTTCTTTTAACTTTTGCTGGCGCTGCTTGTGGCGATCTTCGGTCATGAAAGGCTCCGTTGTATTTTCAGGGCATTCTGGCACGGCTATTCGGCAGGGCCCGCTTTGCGGCCTGGCTGGGCATCAAAACTCATGCCGGTTTTACGGCGGCTGTCGTCGCCCATCAGGTACAGATACAGCGGCATAATATCGGCAGGTGTCTTGAGCTTATCCTTGTTTTCATCCGGAAACGCCGAGGCACGCATACTGGTGCGCGTGCCGCCGGGGTTGATGCAGTTGACCCGCAGCCCGGTGTGTTTATGTTCTTCCGCCAGCACCTGCATCATCCCTTCGGTGGCAAACTTCGAGACGGCATAGGCGCCCCAGCCGCTGCGGCCTTCGCGCCCCACGCTTGAGGTGGTGAAGACCAGTGAAGAGCTGGCCGATTTCAGCAACAGCGGCAACAGCGCCTGCGTCAGCATGAAGGTGGCGTTCACGTTCACCTGCATCACGTTCATCCAGTCCTGCAGGTCGATGTCTGCCATCGGCGTGATCTCGGTGAGCAGCCCGGCGTTATGCAGAACACCGTCGAGATGCGGTACCCACTGTGCAATCTGATCCGCAACGCGCTGGCAATCCTGCTGGCTGGCAGTGAGCAAATCAAGAGCATAAATGAAAGCAGGGCGCAGATTTCTCGCCGCAATCTCCTGCTGAACGCTGGCCAGTTTACTTTCGGTACGGCCAAGCAAAATCACCTGAGCGCCGAAGCGGGCATAGGTGAGGGCGGCTTCGCGGCCAATGCCGTCGCCTGCGCCGGTCACCAGAATAATGCGGTGATTGAGTAAGTCAGATTTCGGATGATAGTGCACGTTCTGTCCTCATAACGGGTCGGAATGTGGAGGCAAATGGCCGTCGTCACATGCGTCATTTGTAAAATCAAAACGCCGGAAGTGGGAGATATTGCGCTCAACCAGGGTCCGGCATTTCGGCGGAATTAGGGTGTGTTTCAGGTGTGATCACCGGTTATATGCCTGAAATGAACATGAGTTTCAATGATTAACCGAAAAACAGACAGCTCTTTTGTAACAAAATTGGAACAGACGCGCATCCGTATTTACCTCTGGCTGACAATGTCACATTCCCGCAAGACGCCGGTTAAGCTATTGTCTAGAATGTTCAGCATCTTTATTACCACGGTTTTATTTGCACATTGAAAAGGCGGTTTGAGTGGATTTACTTTCTCTTTATGGGTTGTTTTTAGCCAAAGTCGTCACCGTAGTCATCGCCATCGGCGCACTGGTGGTCCTGGTGGTCGGGCTTCGTCAGCGTAAATCTCAGGGTAAAGGTGAGTTACAGCTGACAGACCTGGGTGAACAATATCGCGAGATGCAGCGTGAAATGCGCACTGCAAGGCTTAATCCCGCAGAGCAAAAACTGCGCGGAAAAGAGCTGAAGAAAAAGGATAAAGCAGAAGCCAGACAGAAGAAATTGCAGGCGAAAACCGGCGAGAGCAAACGCAAACCTTGCCTGTATGTGCTGGATTTCAAAGGCAGTATGGACGCCCATGAAGTGACCTCGCTGCGTGAGGAAATTTCTGCGGTGATGGCCGTCGCCACGCCGGAAGATGAAGTGTTGTTACGTCTGGAAAGTCCCGGCGGTGTGGTCCACGGGTACGGCCTGGCGGCCTCGCAGTTAGTGCGTTTACGCCAGAGCGGCATCCGCCTGACGGTGGCGGTAGACAAAGTGGCGGCCAGCGGCGGTTATATGATGGCCTGCGTTGCCGATCGTATTGTCGCGGCACCTTTTGCGATCATCGGTTCCATCGGCGTGGTTGCGCAAATTCCTAACTTCAACCGCTTGCTGAAAAAGAATGATATCGACATCGAATTGCATACTGCTGGCGAATTCAAACGGACGCTGACCCTGCTGGGTGAAAACACCGAGGAAGGACGCGAGAAATTCCGTGAAGACCTCAACGAAACGCATGTGCTGTTCAAAGATTTTGTGCACCAGAATCGCCCTTCACTGGACATTGATGCCGTGGCGACCGGTGAGCACTGGTTTGGCACACAGGCGCGTGAAAAGGGGCTGATTGATGCCATCGGAACCAGTGATGATTTGCTGATTGCTGAAATGAAAAACCATGAGGTGATTGCAGTGCGTTACGCACGCCGCAAACGCATGATGGACCGGTTCACCGGCAGCGCGGCAGAAAGCGCCGACCGCCTGTTCCTGCGCTGGTTGCAGCGCAGTCAGAAACCGCTGCTGTAACCGAACATTCAATAATGAAAAAGGGACGAAAGTCCCTTTTTTTATCACTGTTTTTTATCAGTAAATCTTCAGCCAATCCCGGTTGGCATTCACTTAATTTTCGAGATGGTATTTTTCTGAAAACAGATGTGCCAGATGTTTAAACATATTAAATACGGCCGTTGTTTTTCGGGTGGGTAAACCGTCGTCATCCATGAAGAATTCCCCGCGGAAAACCAGCACATTGCCTTTCTGCTCAACCTCTGTGGCGATCATTCCCTGCATGTAATCTTCATGTTCACGGATAACCTTATTCGCTTCGATCAGTAAAGCTTCACGACTAATTGCCGATGTATTTTCGTGCATGTTATTTACTCCCCACTATAATTTCTGACGATATTGTAATCCTGCTGACGATAAAACCGCAAATCTGCTGGGGTTAATCCTTTAAGTAAGTGGTCATGTTTTGCGCAGTCAGGGGAAAAGTTTCACCACTTTATCGAAATGGGGGATTCGGTGTTAATTAGGTTGCGCAGCGATTTTTATCAGGTAGAGTGTGGGATTTTGTGGCTTCAGGTGGAATGTTTTGTTTACGCTTGGTCATTATTTGACGTGAAAACAGGCACAGTCCGCTGAACCCTGTCTGGTTAATCCCTCGCAGAATCAGTGTTTTGAACCTCTGGAAGTCAGATCGCTCGTTCTTTGAAAGAAATGAGTTGACGTTCTGACTCACTGCCGCAATATAAAAAAAGACATGATATTGTGCCGCGGCATAACTAGACAAAAACTTCTTCAGCTGATGAAGAATCATTCAGGTAAAGGTAATTATGGGCAAAGCTCTCGTAATAGTTGAGTCCCCGGCAAAAGCCAAAACGATTAATAAATATTTAGGAAATGACTACGTGGTTAAGTCCAGCGTCGGTCATATTCGTGATTTACCGACCAGTGGATCCGCTGCTAAAAAAACCGCCGTCTCAACCGAAGAAAAGCCAAAGAAAAAAGTAAAAAAGGATGAGAAAACTGCGCTGGTTAATCGCATGGGCGTCGATCCTTATCACGGCTGGGAAGCGCAATACGAAATACTTCCTGGCAAAGAAAAAGTGGTTGCCGAGTTAAAAGCGTTAGCCGAAAAAGCTGACCACATCTATCTCGCAACCGACCTTGACCGCGAAGGAGAGGCGATTGCCTGGCATTTGCGGGAGGTGATTGGCGGTGACGATAAACGTTTCAGCCGCGTGGTCTTTAACGAAATTACCAAGAACGCGATTCAGAACGCTTTTAAAGAACCGGGCGAACTGAATATTGATCGTGTTAATGCCCAGCAGGCGCGTCGTTTCATGGACCGCGTGGTGGGTTACATGGTGTCGCCACTGCTGTGGAAGAAGATTGCCCGCGGTTTATCCGCCGGTCGTGTTCAGTCCGTGGCGGTGCGTCTGGTGGTCGAGCGTGAAAAAGAAATTAAAGCGTTCGTGCCGGAAGAGTATTGGGAATTGCATGCAGATTTGCTGGCGAAGAAAGATACCGCGCTGCAAATGGAAGTCACGCATCATCTCGACAAACCGTTTAAACCGGTTAATAAAGAACAAACTCACGCTGCGGTTTCGCTGCTTGAAAAAGCGCGCTACACGGTCGTCGATCGTGAAGACAAACCGACCAGCAGTAAGCCGGGCGCACCTTTTATTACCTCCACGTTGCAACAGGCTGCCAGCACACGTCTGAGCTTTGGCGTGAAGAAAACCATGATGATGGCCCAGCGTCTGTATGAAGCCGGTCACATTACCTACATGCGTACCGACTCCACCAACCTGAGTCAGGATGCGGTAGAAATGGTTCGCGGCTACATCGGTGAGAATTTCGGTGATAAATACCTGCCGAAAGCGCCGTTGCAGTACAGCAACAAAGAGAATTCACAGGAAGCGCACGAAGCGATTCGTCCTTCTGACGTGGCCGTGGTGTCTGAACAACTGAAAGACATGGAAGCCGATGCCCAGCGTTTGTACCAGCTGATCTGGCGTCAGTTTGTTGCCTGCCAGATGACACCGGCGCAATACGATTCTTCCACGCTGACGGTGAAAGCGGGCGATTACTCCCTGCGCGCCAAAGGCCGTACTTTGCGTTTCGACGGTTGGACGAAAGTCATGCCAGCGCTGCGTAAAGGGGACGAAGACCGCATTCTGCCTGCTATTGAAGTCGGTACCGACCTCGATCTGCAACAACTGCTGCCCACTCAGCACTTCACCAAGCCGCCTGCGCGTTTCAGCGAAGCGTCACTGGTTAAAGAGCTGGAAAAACGTGGCATTGGCCGTCCGTCTACCTATGCGTCGATCATTTCGACCATCCAGGATCGCGGCTATGTTCACGTTGAAAACCGCCGTTTCTACGCTGAGAAAATGGGTGAAATCGTCACAGATCGTCTGGAGCAAAACTTCCGCGAACTGATGAACTATGATTTCACCGCGCGCATGGAAGACGGTCTGGATCAGGTTGCCAACAACAAAGCTGAGTGGAAAGCCGTGCTCGACGAATTCTTCACCGAATTCAGCAAGCAACTGGAAACCGCAGAAAAGGATCCGGAAGAAGGCGGTATGCGCCCGAACCAGATGATCCTGACCAGCATTGAGTGCCCGACCTGTGGCCGCCCGATGGGTATCCGTACCGCCAGCACCGGGGTGTTCCTCGGCTGTTCCGGTTATGCATTGCCGCCGAAAGAACGCTGCAAAACCACCATCAACCTCATCGCGGATGCCGAAGTGCTCAACGTGCTGGAAGGGGATGAGGCAGAGGCCAATGCGCTGCGTGCGAAACGTCGTTGTGGCAAATGTGGCACTGCGATGGACAGCTACCTGATCGACAACCAGCGTAAGCTGCACGTCTGCGGTAACAACCCGGAATGTGACGGTTACGAAATCGAGCAGGGCGAATTCCGCATCAAGGGCTATGACGGCCCGATCGTTGAGTGCGAGAAATGTGGTTCTGAAATGCACCTGAAAATGGGACGTTTCGGCAAGTACATGGGTTGTACCAATGACGAGTGCAAAAACACCCGTAAGATCCTGCGTAACGGTGACGTTGCACCGCCGAAAGAAGATCCGGTTCCGCTGCCTGAGTTGCCGTGTGAGAAATCAGACGCCTACTTCGTTCTGCGTGACGGCGCTGCCGGTGTGTTCCTCGCGGCCAATACTTTCCCGAAATCGCGCGAAACCCGTGCGCCGCTGGTGGAAGAGCTGAAGCGCTTTAAAGATCGCTTGCCAGAGAAACTGAGTTATCTTGCGGACGCGCCCGTCGCTGACCCGGAAGGCAACAAATCGATGGTACGTTTCAGCCGCAAAACTAAGCAGCAGTACGTGTCTTCGGAAAAAGACGGCAAAGCCACTGGCTGGACAGCGTTCTTCGTTGACGGCAAATGGGTGGAAGGCAAAAAGTAATGATTGCCGTTAGCCCGCCTGTCAGGCGATAACTCATTGTTACTCTTTTGTGAAAAACCAGTCCTCCGGGCTGGTTTTTTTATTGCATTCAGATCTATCATCGACAGGTTTCTGACCACTTTCTTCTCAGGCTTATGCTGTCTGCGTTAATCCTTATGTTATCTGGCTATACAACGTGTTAATTCTTGATATAATTGTTATATAAAATTTATTTTTATTCACAATAGTAATAAGCTAATGCGTCTGCCTCATAAAAAGGCGCGTTTACAGACTTCGGGCATTCAATAAAAATCATTTCCAGTCTGTTCAGCCGGCAGGCGAACAGGGATGGTGACAGGGTTTGAAACCAGGGTGGTATGAGATATGAAATTGCAGCAACTGCGCTACATCGTAGAGGTTGTTAATCACAATCTGAACGTCAGTTCGACGGCAGAAGGCCTGTACACGTCGCAGCCAGGGATCAGCAAACAAGTCAGAATGCTGGAAGATGAGCTCGGTATTCAGATCTTCTCCCGCAGCGGAAAACACCTGACGCAGGTCACACCGGCAGGGCAGGAAATCATCCGTATCGCCCGCGAAGTGTTGTCCAAAGTTGATGCGATCAAGGCCGTGGCCGGTGAGCATACCTATCCTGACAAGGGATCCTTGTATGTCGCCACCACGCACACGCAGGCACGCTACGCCTTGCCGAACGTGATTAAAGGCTTTATCGAGCGTTACCCGCGCGTTTCACTGCATATGCATCAGGGCTCTCCGACGCAAATCGCGGAGGCCGTTTCAAAGGGCAACGCGGATTTCGCCATTGCTACCGAAGCGCTGCACCTGTACGACGATCTGATCATGTTGCCTTGCTATCACTGGAACCGCGCGGTGGTGGTTCAGCCCGATCATCCGCTGGCGGGTAAAGAGAAGGTCACCATCGAAGAGCTGGCGGCCTATCCCATCGTCACTTATACCTTCGGTTTTACCGGTCGCTCGGAACTCGATACCGCGTTTAACCGCGCCGGTCTGACGCCAAAAATTGTGTTCACCGCCACTGATGCGGACGTGATCAAAACCTACGTGCGGCTGGGGTTGGGCGTGGGCGTGATCGCCAGTATGGCGGTCGATCCGGTTCAGGATCCGGATCTGGTGACCGTGGATGCGCGGGATATTTTCACCTACAGCACCACCAAAATCGGTTTCCGCCGCAGCACGTTCCTGCGCAGCTACATGTACGATTTCATCCAGCGCTTTGCACCGCATCTGACGCGTGACGTGGTGGATACCGCGATTGCCCTGCGCTCGAATGAAGATATCGAAGAGATGTTCAAAGACATCAAATTACCGACGAAATAATTCCGCCACTGTTTCTGATGTAAAACGTCCCGCGCCATCTTCTGATGACGCGGGATTTTTTTTTCGGATGATCCGTTTGAGCTGTTATCAAAATGTTAACAATAATATGTGTTATCTTTATATATGCACTTATAAGCCAGCGGGTTATTCCTCTTTCGCCCAGCTGGTGCTGTGAAGCATAAGGAGAAGCTATGTCGTCCGATATTCGTAACAGAAGTCTGGATAAGCTGGCAGTCCAGGGTAAGGAGTTCCACTACTACAGTCTGCCACTTGCCGCCAAAACGCTGGGTGATATTCAGCGCCTGCCTAAATCTCTTAAAGTCCTGCTCGAAAATCTGCTGCGCCACGTTGACGGTGACACTGTCACGGAAAATGATTTGCTGCAGCTGGTGGAATGGCAAAAAACCGGCCACGCCGATCGCGAAATTGCTTACCGTCCGGCACGCGTTCTGATGCAGGATTTCACCGGGGTACCCGCCGTGGTGGATCTTGCCGCAATGCGTCAGGCTGTTAAACGCCTCGGTGGCAATGTCGATCAGGTGAATCCGTTATCGCCGGTCGATCTGGTTATCGACCACTCGGTCACCGTGGATGAGTTTGGCGATGAAGAGGCGTTTGATGAAAACGTCCGGCTGGAAATGGAGCGCAATAACGAGCGTTATCAGTTCCTGCGCTGGGGGCAAAAAGCTTTTAACCGTTTCCGTGTGGTGCCGCCGGGCACCGGTATTTGTCACCAGGTCAATCTGGAGTATCTCGGTCAGACCGTCTGGCATGAAGAACAGAATGGCAAAACGGTGGCTTATCCCGATACGCTGGTCGGTACAGACTCCCACACCACCATGATCAACGGCCTGGGCATTCTGGGCTGGGGTTGCGGCGGTATTGAAGCTGAAGCGGCGATGCTCGGACAGCCGGTTTCCATGCTGATCCCGGACGTCGTGGGCTTCAGGCTGACGGGAAAACTGCGCGAAGGGATTACCGCCACCGATCTGGTGTTAACCGTCACGCAGATGCTACGTAAACATGGCGTGGTGGGTAAATTCGTTGAATTCTTTGGCGACGGTCTGGCCGATCTGCCGCTGGCGGATCGCGCGACCATTGCCAATATGTCGCCTGAGTTTGGTGCAACCTGCGGGTTCTTCCCGGTGGATGACGTCACCCTCGGTTACATGAAACTCAGTGGCCGCAGCGATGAACAAATCGAACTGGTGAAAGCCTATTCACAAGCGCAGGGCTTATGGCGCAATGCCGGTGATGAGCCTGTGTTCACCAGCACACTGGCGCTGGACATGGGCGATGTCGTGCCGAGTCTGGCCGGTCCGAAACGTCCGCAAGACCGCGTTGCGCTGCCGGATGTGCCAAAAGCCTTCAAAGCCGCCACTGAACTGGAACTGGGCAATAACAAGCCGGGGCATACTGACAAAGAAAGTTTCACTCTTGATGGCCAGCATTACTCGCTGGACACCGGCGCGGTGGTCATTGCGGCAATCACCTCCTGTACCAACACCTCCAACCCGAGCGTACTGATGGCGGCCGGGCTGCTGGCCAAAAATGCCGCTGAAAAAGGGCTGACCAGTAAACCCTGGGTGAAAACTTCTCTGGCACCGGGCTCTAAAGTGGTGACCGATTATCTGAATGCCGCCGGGCTGATGCCGTATCTGGAAAAACTGCGCTTCAATCTGGTGGGTTATGGCTGTACCACCTGTATCGGTAACTCCGGCCCGCTGCCTGAACCTGTTGAATCCGCCATCAAAAGCGGTGATTTAACGGTGGGGGCTGTGCTGTCGGGTAACCGTAATTTTGAGGGGCGTATCCATCCGCTGATCAAAACTAACTGGCTGGCATCGCCGCCGCTGGTGGTGGCTTACGCGCTGGCCGGGAATATGAACGTCAATCTGACGACCGATCCGCTCGGTGAAGATCAGCAGGGTCAGCCGATTTATCTGAAAGACATCTGGCCAACGGCGGCGGAAATCGCACTTGCCGTCGGGCAGGTCACGACGGAAATGTTCCACAAAGAGTATGCCGAAGTGTTCAACGGCGACGCCAGCTGGCAGGCGATTCAGGTCGAAGGGACGCCAACGTACACCTGGCAGGAGGACTCCACCTATATCCGCCATCCGCCGTTCTTCAGTGACATGAAGGCTGAACCGGATGCAGTGGAAGATATTAAAGACGCGCGCATTCTGGCGATTCTGGCGGACTCCGTTACCACCGATCACATCTCACCGGCCGGGAACATCAAAATCGACAGCCCGGCGGGACTGTATCTGAAAAACCACGGTGTCGAACCGAAAGCCTTTAACTCGTACGGCTCCCGACGCGGTAACCATGAAGTGATGATGCGCGGAACGTTTGCCAACATCCGTATCCGCAACGAAATGGTGCCGGGCGTGGAGGGCGGTTATACGCGCCACATCCCGTCGCAGGAACAGCTGGCCATCTACGACGCAGCGATGCGCTATCAGCATGAAAGCGTGCCGACGGCGGTGATTGCCGGCAAAGAGTATGGTTCCGGCTCCAGCCGTGACTGGGCAGCGAAGGGGCCGCGCCTGCTGGGCGTGCGCGTGGTGATTGCCGAATCCTTTGAGCGGATCCACCGTTCGAACCTTATCGGCATGGGCATTTTACCGCTCGAGTTCCCGCAGGGCGTGACGCGCAAAACGCTGAAACTGACCGGCGACGAGCAGATCAGCATCAGCGGGCTGCAAACGCTGAAACCGGGGCAGGAGGTGCCGGTGCAGATCGCGTTCGCTGACGGCCAGACGCAAACTATCAACGCACGCTGCCGTATCGATACCGGCAACGAACTGACCTATTTCCAGAACGGCGGCATTCTGCATTACGTGATCCGCAAAATGTTGTGATGGGTAAAATGCGTTAATACTGCGTTTTCTGCATAAAAAAGGGCACCTTCATAAGGTGCCCTTAATATTTGCCGGTCAGAATTACTTGTGGCGCAGATCGTTATCGAGCAGATGGCCCATTTTGGCTGCTTTGGTCGATAAATAACGCTCGTTTTCCGGGTTACGCCCGACAACCAGCGGAACGCGTTCGACGATGTTGATCCCGGCTTCTGTCAGAATTTCGACTTTTTTCGGATTGTTGGTCAGCAGGCGGACCGAATCAACACCCAGCAATTTGAACATGTCGGCGCACAGCGTGAAGTCACGTTCATCGGCGGCAAAACCGAGCTGGTGGTTGGCTTCGACGGTGTCGTAGCCTTTGTCCTGCAGGGCGTAAGCGCGGATTTTGTTCAGCAAACCGATGTTACGGCCTTCCTGACGGTGATACATCAGAATGCCGCGACCTTCTTCGGCGATGTCGTTTAACGCTGCTTCGAGCTGAAAACCGCAGTCACAGCGCAGGCTGAAGAGGGCATCGCCCGTCAGGCATTCAGAGTGAACGCGTGCCAGAACGGGCGTTTCACCACTGATGTCACCAAAAACTAACGCCAGGTGGTCATGCCCGGTGGCCAATTCTTCAAAACCCACCATCAGGAAATCACCCCAAGGTGTCGGCAGATTGGCTTCTGCCACCCGTTTCAGCTGCATTTTACGCTCCAAAAAAAACACAAATTGTCTTCATTTACAGTGAGTATTTTACTTATTGATGCGCATCCTACGTGCGGATGCGGTGTCAGGATAGGGAATCGGTGCCTTTCCTTCACAACAGGGCACCATTTTGCCACAGTTTGACCTGCGCATTGACGGGAATATTTGAACAAATAGTTCATAACTTATGAACTATAACAGTAACCTCAACAACCCGGATTTAAGGAATGTGCAAGAATTACAACATTGCTACACTTCTACTCTTTTACGCATTTTACGAAAACAGAAAGGACGACTATGTTTGATATCGCCAAACGCACCGCCCTCGGGGCACTTCTTCTGCTTATCATGCCAGCGGCGGTGTGGGTCAGTGGCTGGCTATGGACACCCGGCGGCAATCCGGCGATTCTACTCCCGCTCTACTGGGTGACCGAAACCGTCAGCCAGCCCTGGGGCGTGTTGACCACGGTTATTCTGTGCGGCTGGTTTTTATGGTGCCTGCGTTTTCGTCTCAAAGCGGCAATCGGGCTGGTGCTGATGATTTCTGTGGCGCTGCTGATCGGCCAGTCCACCAAGACGTACATCAAAAAGGAAGTGCGCGAGCCGCGCCCTTACGTTGCCTGGCTGGGCACTGATCATCAGATGAACGTTGAAGAATTTTACGGTCTGAAACGCAAGGCGCGCAGCCAGCAGGTGAAAGAACTGCTCGGCGATAACGTCCAGATCCCGCACTGGCTGAACAGAAGCTGGCAGAAAGATACCGGTTACGCATTCCCGTCCGGCCATACCATGTTTGCTGCTACCTGGGCGTTACTGGGTATCGGGCTATTGTGGCGCCGTAAACACTACAAGACGGTGACCGCGCTGATGGTGTGGTCGGTGGTGGTGATGGGCAGCCGGCTGATGCTGGGCATGCACTGGCCGCGCGATTTGATTGCCTCGGTGGGGATAAGCTGGCTGCTGGTGACGCTGGCCTGCTGGCTGACGGACCGTTACATCGGTCCGCTGACGCCGCCACCGGCAGAAGATCAGGACATCGCAGAGCGCGACTGAGGCGGTTCTCACGCGCACAGCGTTTCTGAAAAGAGGGGGGCTTTTACCGTTCCCCTTTGATTTCACGCAGATCGTCCCCATATCACTGATATGTTGTTTTCACCGGTTCACGTCGCCGATCGCAAAAGTCGTGCGATCTTCAGACAGTTACTCTTTTAACCCTCTGCAATGTTTCCCAGCTTTGTGCAGAAATGCTAACTTATTAGGTCGGGACGAGAGTTTTTGGCATAATTCATCCGGTACACCCGGCATTACAGGAATGAATGTGAAATATCTGCTGATTTTTTTATTTTTACTGGTCATCGTGGTGATTTCCATCACGTTAGGCGCGCATAACGATCAAACTGTGACCTTCAACTATTTGCTGGCGCAGGGTGACTATCGCGTATCGACGCTGCTCGCCGTGCTGTTTGCGACCGGTTTCATTCTGGGATGGGTCATCTGCGGATTGTTTTACCTTCGTGTACGCCTTTCACTTGGCCGTGCTCAGCGCAAAATCAAACGTCTGGAACTGCAAATCGAACCCGTGGCTGTCGTGACGCCGCCTGCAGCATCTTATGATGTCAGCAAGGAATAATCCTTTATGTTAGAGCTGCTGTTTCTGTTGTTGCCCGTTGCGGCCGCCTATGGCTGGTACATGGGGCGCAGAAGTTCTCAGCAGGACAAACAGGAAAATGCTAACCGCCTGTCGCGTGAATACGTTGCCGGGGTTAACTTCCTGCTTTCCAATCAGCAGGATAAAGCGGTCGATCTGTTCCTCGAAATGTTGAAAGAGGACAGCAGTACGGTCGAAGCGCACCTGACTCTGGGTAACCTGTTCCGCTCCCGTGGCGAAGTCGATCGCGCGATCCGTATCCACCAGTCCCTGATGGAAAGCGCCTCGCTGACGTTCGAACAACGTCTGTTGGCTGTGCAACAACTGGGTCGTGACTACATGACCGCCGGTTTTTACGATCGCGCCGAGGACATGTTCAACCAGCTGGTGAAAGAGCAGGATTTCCAGCTTTTCGCGCTCGAGCAGCTCCTGATCATTCATCAGGCCACCAGCGACTGGCAGAACGCCATCGATGTGGCCGAACGTCTGGTGAAACTGGGTAAAGAAAACCGTCGCAAAGAGATCGCGCATTTCTGGTGCGAACTGGCCTTGCAGGCAATGGTGTCGGACGATTTTGATAAAGCCACCGGCCTGCTGAAAAAAGCTGCCCAGGCCGACAAACTTTGCGCCCGCGTGTCGATCATGCAGGGCCGGATTCTGATGGCGCAGGGCGATTATCGCAAAGCCGCCGATGCGTTACAGCGGGTGCTTGAGCAGGACAAAGAAGTGGTCAGCGAAGCGCTGCCGATGCTGCAGGAGTGCTATCAGAATTTACAGGATACGCTGGCCTGGGCGGAGTTTCTCAAACGCTGTGTGGACGAAAATACCGGTGCCACGGCTGAACTGATGTTGGCGGGAATCATTCATCAGGAAGAAGGGCGGGAAGTGGCGCAGAACTACATCAACCGTCAGCTTCAGCGCCACCCGACCATGCGCGTGTTCCACCATCTGATGGATTACCATCTGGCGGATGCGGAAGAAGGGCGAGCGAAAGAAAGTCTGGGATTACTGCGGGATATGGTCGGCGAACAGATCCGCACCAAGCCGCGTTACCGTTGCCATAAATGCGGCTTTACCGCGCATTCGTTGTACTGGCATTGCCCGTCGTGTCGTGGCTGGGCAACCATAAAACCTATTCGCGGGCTGGACGGGCAGTAGCGATATAAACGCAACATAATGGTTTTAAACGGGCAATAACCTTATTGCCCGTTTTTATGTCGGTCAGACCTGAATTTACTTCTTCTTGCTGCTCGCTTTACGGGCGCTGATCAGCGTACGTAATTTCTTGATTTCTTTGGCCGTCAGCGCCGGCTCAGACTCTTCCGCCAGATGCTGATTATCAATGTCATGTTCGGTCGCTTTCGCGGCTTTCTTCCCTTTATGCGCTTCCGGATTAAAACTTGCCTCCAGACGTGCGGCGACTTCTGCACTGAGTGAATGTTCTGCGTCTGCAGCTGCGTTCTTGATCAGCTCTTTTAATTCCACCGGAATTTTTACGGTCAGGGTCGTTATCTCACTCATTTTTCTGCCTTTCCTTCGTGTAAAAGTAACAAGCTAAGCCAGCCTTGTGACATCGTCTAGTGATTAACAAAAATTTAATAAAAGTGTCACATTAGGCATAGCTGTAAATTCAGCGTCTTGCCATGTAAAATGCGGGCGGCAGAAATTAAGCTTTCCCTTCCAGATTTGATAACTCACAAGAGGCTGAAGACATGAAGTCAGAAAATAAGATTAACAACAACGACTTAAATTCCTCACCTATTGTTGTCGCCCTCGATTATGCCGATAAATCTGCGGCGCTCGCCTTTGCAGATAAAATCGATCCCCGTGATTGCCGTCTGAAAATCGGCAAAGAGATGTTCACTCACTTCGGGCCGCAGATGGTCAAAGATTTGCAGTCGCGCGGATTCGACGTATTTCTGGATCTGAAATTCCACGATATTCCTAACACCACCGCCCACGCGGTGGCCGCGGCTGCCGATCTCGGCGTATGGATGGTCAATGTGCACGCCAGCGGTGGCGCGCGCATGATGACGGCGGCAAAAGAAGCGCTGGCCCCCTTTGGTAAAGATGCGCCACTGCTGATTGCCGTGACGGTTCTGACCAGCATGGAAGGCAGCGATCTGGCCGATTTAGGCATTACCCTTTCTCCGGCGGATTACGCAGAGCGTCTGGCTCGCCTGACCCGTGACTGCGGCCTGGACGGCGTGGTCTGTTCCGCGCAGGAAGCCACGCGCTTTAAAAGCGCGCTGGGCAGTGCATTCCAGCTGGTCACGCCGGGGATCCGTCCTGCCGGCAGCAAAGCTGACGATCAGCGCCGGGTGATGACGCCGCAGGAAGCGATGGCGGCCGGAGTGGATTATATGGTGATTGGTCGTCCGATCACCCAATCCGCCGATCCGGCGCAGACCCTGCGTGAAATCCGTGATTCATTGCGTTAAGCAGAGGCTGATATGAACAACGACAACAACAGTCGCCTGGTCTATTCAACAGACAGCGGCAGGATTGATGAACCGAAAGCGGCAGTCGTTCGCCCGAAAGGCGATGGCATTGTGCGCATTCAGCGTCAGACCAGTGGCCGTAAAGGGAAGGGCGTGTGCCTGATCACCGGCGTTGATCTCGATGACGCAGCGCTGGAAAAACTGGCGGCGGAATTGAAGAAGAAGTGCGGCTGTGGCGGTTCAGTGAAAGACGGTGTGATTGAGATCCAGGGCGATAAACGCGACCTGCTCAAACAATTGCTCGAAGCGAAGGGAATGAAAGTCAAACTGGCGGGCGGCTGATTAACCCTGAAGGTGATGAGATGCTGCGCCGGTCAACAGCGCAGCCTCTTTCTGTTTTTTGACTCTGTTTTTATTTGCTAACCTGATGACCCACAATACCACCGACTGCTGCGCCACCTAATGTACCTAACGTACTGCCATCAGTCAGAACCGCACCACCCAGTGCACCGGCACCGGCACCAATCGCCGTGTTACGGTCACGTTTAGACCAGTTACCGCAGGCGGTAACAGACATCGCAAGAGTCACAACCAGTGCAATACTGGCAACGCGTTTATTTACGAGCATCATAGTTATCTTCCTCAAAGGATTAACGTTCAGCATCATTTATAAGTATAGGTAAGTTGCAGCGTTCTCACCGAAATTCACCTTGTATTCCTTCACGCTACTTACAAATTCTCTGGCTGTTCCGAACCTTTATTCATAATTCGTATCATCCGGACGCACTTTTGCATCCGTTGAATTAAAATAGTGAAATTACCATTCATTCACTAGGTGAATAATCTTAATTCACCAGTGTGCTGCGTGAGCGGAGCACAAAAGACTAAAGGGCGGCGAGATTTCATCCAAATCTGTCCCTGCGGGCACTTTTGTGTTTGCAGCAGAACTGTACGCACTCTTTAGCGATTTCCCCCATACCTGCCACCTCCTGCCGCCCAGACAATAGGTCATCGACAGACGAGGGAACCAACATGCTGAAACAACTGAAAGAGCAGGTACTGGAAGCCAACCTGGCACTGCCTCGCCATCATCTGGTGACCTTCACCTGGGGAAATGTCAGCGCGGTAGATCGCCAGCAGGGGCTGATGGTCATCAAGCCGTCCGGCGTGGAATACGAAAACATGGGTGTGGATGACATGGTGGTGGTGGAGCTGGAATCCGGCAAAGTGGTTGAAGGCAATAAAAAGCCCTCATCCGATACCGATACCCACCGGGTGTTATACCTGAACTTCCCGCAGGCGGGCGGCATCGTGCATACCCATTCGCGCCATGCCACCATCTGGGCGCAGGCAGGCATTGATATTCCGGCATGGGGCACCACACACGCGGATTATTTTTACGGCAATATTCCCTGCACACGCCTGATGACCGAAGCAGAAATTGCCGGGCGTTACGAATGGGAAACCGGAGAGGTGATTGTGAAAACGTTCGCCGAACGCAACCTGTCACCGGCTGATATCCCGGCCGTGCTGGTGCATTCTCACGGGCCGTTCACCTGGGGGAAAGATGCAGATAACGCGGTGCACAATGCGGTCGTGCTGGAAGAAATCGCCTACATGGGCATCTTTTCCCGCCAGCTGACGCCGCACTTGCCAGACATGCAGCCGCAGTTACTGGATAAACATTATTTACGCAAACACGGCAAGAACGCCTATTACGGTCAGTGAGACAGGATGAAGTCAGCCGACCAGGCTGACTTTTACCCCTGAAAGCGCAAGCTGTTGCTGAAAGTCTTCCGGCAGTTTGTCGTCTGTGATCACCCGGCTGAAGGCATTGACCGGCCCGAGCGGATTGAGGTTAATCTGGCCGAACTTCGACGAGTCCGTCAGCACAATGTTCTCAGCGCCTTTCGCTATCACCGCATTGACAATATCCGCCCGCAACATATCTCTGCCGGTAAATCCGGTGGCCTCAGTAAACCCGTCAATGCCGACAAATGCCTTACTGAAATTGGTTTGTTGCAGACACATTTTGGTCAGCGGGCCGACCACCGTCTGGCTGGTTTTCTGATACATACCGCCGAGCAACACCACCTCGCACGGCATACTTTTCAGCAGTGACGCCACATAGCTGCTGACGGTGATCACCGTCAGATTCTTCTTGTCGGAAAGGTACTGTGCCAGCAAGGCAATGCTGCTGCCGCTTTCAAAAAAAACCGTTTCACCGTCGCGGATTAACGATGCCGCGAACCTGGCCAGTTTTTGTTTCTGGGCGAAATTCGACATCATGCGGGTATCCACGTCGTCGGTCTGAATGGCGACGGCAAAGCCGTGCGCACGACGCAGATAATCACGCTGCTCCAGCTGGGTCAGATCATGGCGGATGGTCACTTCCGACACCTGACAAATCTCCGACAACTCACTGACGCTGATCCGCTGTTTATCGTTTACCCATTGCAGAATAACTTGTTGTCTGTCGTTCATAATCGCCCGAAATACGGGCGGCCACAGCCGCCCCGATAAAGGTAAATTCAGAGGTGAACATCAAAGCGTATGTTCAGTGCGCGCAATAATATCATCCTGCGCCTCAGGCGATAAAGCCGTAAAGAACGCGGAATAACCGGCAACGCGCACCACCAGATCGCGGTAGTTTTGCGGCTCTTCGCGTGCCTTAAGCAGCGTCTCGCGGGAGACAATGTTGTACTGCACGTGCCAGCCACGATGTTCCTCAAAGAAGGTGCGCAGCATCAGCATTAATGTCTGGCGGTCGCCTTCATTGTCCAGCGAGGCCGGATTCAGTTTCTGGTTCAGCAACACCCCGCCGAGGATCGCTGCGGTCGGCAATTTACCCAGCGAATTAAACACTGCCGTCGGCCCGAGATGGTCGGTGCCGGATGCCGGACTCGCGCCTTCTGCCAGTGGAGTGTACGCCTTTCTTCCGTCTGGTGTTGCGGGGGTGGCCGCACCAAAGGGCACGTTGGCAGAAATCGACGAGGTCCCCGCGTAGTAGGTGCCGCCAGTCGGGCCACGGCCAAAACGGGTGTTGTGATAATTTGCCAGTTCATCGATGTAACACTGATAGGCGCGCACCAGCAGTTGGTCAACGTCATCATGATCGTTGCCGTATTTTTCCGCGCCGTTAATCAGACGCTGACGCAGACGCTCACCGTCCAGCCCCTCATAGTCTGATGCCAGCGCTTTAGCCAGTTCCTGCTGGCCAATCACACCCTGATCGAACACCAGTTTTTTCACCGCCGCCAGGCTGTTCCCCAGATTGGCGATACCGACCTGCAACCCTGATACCCAGTCGTACTTCGCGCCGCCCTGTTTGATGGTTTTGCCGCGCTCGATGCAGTCATCGACCAGTGCCGAGCAGAGAATATCCTGCGCATTTTCTTCCAGAACGGTATCAACCACGCATTCGATTTCGATGGATTTGCGCGTGTAATAACGGATCTGCGCATCCCACTGCGCAAACACCTGTTCGAAATTCTCGAAATTCCCCTGCGACAAACCGCGCGCCTGCGGCAGGAAGCAGGTTTGGCTTTTCGCGTCCTGCCCTTGTTCCAGCGCGGCGAGCATGACGCGGGCAAAGTTGATAAAACTCATGCCGGTGCAGCGGTAACCCCATTTTCCACCGACCGCGGTTTCGATGCAGCCGATGGCGGCATAATCGTAAGCATCTTCTTTTTCGACGCCCAGTTTGATGAATTCAGGGATCACGATCTCATCGTTATTGAAGGCGGGCATACCGAATCCGCAGCGGATCACCTGCACACAGGCATCGAGGAAATCGGCACTCATACCGGCGTGATAGCGCACGCTCAGGTTTGGCTGGGTCGAACGCAGCTGCCCGCACGATTCCAGCACCGCGTAGGAAAGGGGATTTACGGCATCAGACGGCACGCCGTGATGCAAATTCTGACCGCCAATGGTGACGTTCTGATACAACGGGCTGCCCGCCGACGCTTTCGAGTGGGTACCGGAGCGGATCTTATTGACCTCCAGCAGTTTCAGCCAGCAGCTTTGCAGCAACTCGATCGCCTGATGGCGTTCCAGCGTCTGCTCCAGCTCAACATCGCGGCGGTAGAACGGATACAAATACTGATCCATGCGGCCAAACGACACCGAGTGACCGTTGGATTCAATCTGCAAAATCAGCTGAATGAAATAGCACAGCTGCAAGGCCTGCCAGAAGTTTTCAGGCGGCTGATGGGCGATCAGCTCGCAGTGGGCAGCGATGGTCAGCAATTCGGCACGGCGGCTTTCGCGCGGCTCCGAAGCGGCCATTTCGCGCGCCAGGCTGGCGTAGCGGACGATGTGATCGCTGAACGCCGCCAGCGTGATATCAATGGCTTTAAGCAGCTGTTCTTTATGCAAATCCTCCCAGTCAGTCAGATTAATGCGGCTGCGTCGCTCATCGACTTTCTGACGCAGCCCGTCCAGCCCCAGCTCCAGCAGCAGCGGGAAATTCACCGCCAGATGGGCATCACCGGACGTCATATTGCCTTCGGCTTTGATAATGCCGCTGTCGAGCAGCGCTTTTTGTTCGTCAGTGAACATGCCGTAGCAGCGATCCTGCACCGTCTGGCCGCGCCACCACGGGCAAATTTCATGCAGGATTTTCTTATTGGCTGCGCTGACGGCAAAACCTGCCCCCGGTCGGTCAGCCAGCGCGTCTATTTCATTTTCAATCCAGCCGACGGTGTATTCCGGAAAAATCGGCGCGGCGCGCACTTCGCTGGCCTGATTGCCGACGATCAGCTCGTCATGTTTGATCCAGAGGGTGCGCTGACTCAGGTGTCTGGCCAGCGCCAGCGCGCGGCGAACCGGCAGCGGTTTGTCGGCGTGTTGCTGATAAACCTGCGTGTAATGCTGCGCGCGCTCGGTACAGACCGGCGGTTTAACGATATGGATCAGCGCTTCTTTATGCGCACGAATACGGGCGGAAAGGGTGTTCAGATTCAGTTGAGTCATTCTTTTTATCCTCTTAACTGTGCACAAAGCCCTTTTTCTGCGGCGTATTCTTCGGCGAATGTCAGCAGGTCAGGGGCATTTAACGGCTGGCGCGCGGCCAGATAAGGTTGTCCGAGCAGCACGTATTTATTGATACCCAGGGTGTGATACGGCAAAAAATGGATGGCTTCGCAGCCCGTTTCTTCAGCAGCAAAATCGATAATCTGACGGACAGACGCCCGGTCGGCGTTGAAATCAGGGATCAGCGGAACGCGCACAATCAGCCTCTGACCCGCTGCGGCCAGACGCCGGAAATTATCCAGCACCCGTCTGGCCGAGCCACCGGTCAGCCGCCGGAAGGGGGCGTCGGCGACATGTTTGAGATCGGCCAGCAGCAAATCCAGCGCGCCAAGTGAAGGGTCGATGTATTTCCACGGCACATGCAGACAGCTTTCAACGGCGGTGTGCAGCCCTTCCTGACGGCAACGTTGCAGCAGCGTCAACGTGGTGTGCGGCTGCATGAAAGGTTCACCGCCGGAAAGCGTCACGCCGCCGCCGGTGCGCTGATAAAAAGGTTTATCGCGCAGGATCTGCGTCATCAGCGCGTCAATATCCGCCTCATTCCCGCACACGCTCAGCGCACCGGCCGGGCAAACCTGTTCTAGCTGGCACATATCGCTGGCGAGGAAATCGTCCCGACGGATCTCAATACCGTTCTCCGTGACGGCCACGGCGTGGGGAAATGCCTGCGCACAGTGCTGGCATCCGGCGCTGCACAGACGGGCGTCGAACAGAATGTCAGGCGCAGCCGCACGGCTTTCCGGGTTCTGACACCAGGTGCAACTCAGTGAACAGCCTTTGAGAAAGACGACCGTGCGGATCCCCGGGCCATCATGAGTGGAATAACGCTGCACATTGAAAATCATAAGGACACTCTCGCGGTTAAAAACCTTCACTCATAATTTACAGGCTTTCATTCGTAAGTCAGTTTGATGATGATCAACAAACCTTGCGCTTGCAGGCGTACACTCTCAGAACTTTGCATTCGCTCACAGGTTTCAAGGAGAGGGTTATGGAGCTGTATCTCGATACTGCCGATGTCATTGCGGTAAAACGTCTTTCACGCATTCTGCCGTTACAGGGAGTGACCACCAATCCGAGTATTGTGGCGAAAGAGGGGAAATCGCTGTGGGACGTACTGCCCGCACTGCGTGATGCGCTGGGCGGCACCGGGAAATTATTTGCGCAGGTGATGGCATCAGACGCCGAGCAAATGGTCGCTGAAGCCCTGTTACTCTCACAACGGGTATCGGGTTTAGTGGTGAAAATACCGGTCACGCGGGAAGGCCTGGCGGCGATTAAAAAGCTGAAAGGGATGAACATTCCGACGCTCGGCACAGCGGTTTACGGCGCGGGTCAGGGATTGTTATCGGCGCTGGCCGGTGCGGAATATGTTGCGCCTTATGTGAACCGGGTCGACGCGCAGGGCGGTGACGGCATCGCGATGGTCAAAGAGTTACAGACGCTTCTCACCCTCCATGCACCGCAGTCCAAAGTTCTGGCGGCGAGTTTCAGAACGCCGCGTCAGGCGATGGATTGTTTGCTGGCAGGCTGCCAGTCGATCACTCTGCCGGTGGACGTGGCTGAACAGCTGCTCAACACGCCTGCGGTCGAAGCGGCCATAGAAAAGTTTGACGCAGACTGGCGGCAGGCCTTCGGCACCACGTCCCTCGGCTGATTTCCCCTTCGTTTCACCCCCGCCCGCACAGGTCACTGTTGCGGGTTTTTTTGTTTCCATAGGTTAAGAATTTTCGTACAAAAAAGCTGGAAATGTGATTTCGCGCCGAAATTAATTATTGACGAACGCCATTAATGAAACTGCTGATCTAAAAAATAGAAACATCGTTTCATTTTATGATTGCGGTCAATTTTATAAGCCTGATGAATGGATAACGTAACGGCATAACGTCATCCAATACTTTTATATCAGGTGGAAAATATGCACATTAAAAGAGCGATAGAAAGAATCCCCGGCGGCATGATGTTGGTGCCTCTGTTCATCGGCGCGCTGTGTCACACCTTTGCCCCTGACTCGGGAAAATATTTCGGTTCCTTCACCAACGGGCTGATGACCGGCACGGTGCCTATTCTGGCGGTCTGGTTCTTCTGCATGGGTGCCTCCATCAAAATCAGCGCGACCGGTACCGTACTGCGTAAATCCGGCACACTGGTTATCACCAAAATTGCCGTTGCCTGGATTGTGGCGGCAATAGCCTCGCGCTTTATGCCGGAAAACGGCGTCGAGTTTGGCTTCTTCGCCGGGCTGTCGGTGCTGGCGCTGGTGGCGGCGATGGACATGACTAACGGCGGTTTATACGCCTCGGTGATGGAGCAATACGGCACGAAAGAAGAGGCGAGCGCCTTTGTTCTGATGTCGCTGGAATCTGGCCCGCTGATGACCATGATCATTCTCGGCACGGCGGGTATCGCCTCTTTTGAACCGCACGTCTTTATCGGTGCCGTTCTGCCCTTCCTGATTGGTTTTGGCCTGGGTAATCTGGATCCTGAACTGCGTGAATTCTTCGGCAAAGCGATTAAAACGCTGATCCCGTTCTTTGGTTTTGCACTCGGTTGCACCATCAATCTGACCGTGATCGCACAGACAGGTCTGCTGGGTATTCTGCTGGGTCTTTCGGTGATTGTCGTGACCGGTATCCCGCTGATGCTGGCAGATAAATTTATCGGAGGAGGTGACGGGACCGCCGGTATCGCCGCCTCCAGCTCCGCCGGTGCGGCAGTAGCAACGCCCGTGCTGATTGCTGAAATGGTGCCGGAATTCAAAGCCGTCGCCCCGGCCGCCACGGCGCTGGTCGCCACCTCGGTGATTGTGACCTCGATTCTGGTCCCTATCCTGACGGCCATGTGGTCGAAAAAAATGAAAGGAAGAGCCGCAAAACAGAGCGTTAAGCTGGAGACGGTGGCGCGAATTAAATAAGCAGAAACGAAGGGGGCGTTCAGTTCCCCCTTTATCACCCCGGTTTATAACCCCGGCGCTTTCCACATCGACGTCGTCAAATGCCGGTCAACCAGCCCCAGTTGATCGGCATACACTTCCTGCCAGTTGGCTTTCTGCACCAGATATTTTGCATGATTGGCCACATCCGGCTGATATTCCCGCTCCCAGCGCACCAGGGCTTCGCCGGTATCCGCGAGAGAGGCATACACCCCGGCAGCCACACCGGCCGCAATCGCGCAGCCCAGCGCCGTGGCTTCTTTTACCACCGGCACATTCACCGGCACGCCGGTGACGTCACTTAAAATCTGACACCACAATTTCCCCTTCGAACCGCCACCGGAAAACACCAGTGATTTGGCGCGCACGCCTGAAAAAGCGGCGATCATGTCAAGATTACAGGCCGAGACGATAGCGGCGTTTTCCTCCAGTGCGCGGAACAACGTCGGTTTGTTGCATTTTTCAGGGTCGATGGAGAGATTGATGAACGACGGCGCGGCGTGATACCAGTTTTTGAAATGCATCGCATCAGAGAACACCGGCGTCACGCCCCACGAACCGACCGGCACGCGGGCGGCCATGTCTTCCAGCAGGCTGTAAGTGTCCACACCCAGCCGCTGCGCCAGGGTTTTCTCTTCGGTGCAGAACGCATCACGGAACCAGCGCATGGTCAGGCCGGTGAAAAAGCTGATGGATTCCGCCTGCGCCATGCCGGGGATGACGTGCGGATTCACGCGGATATTCATCTCTGGGTCGGTCACCGGCTGGGGTAAATTGACGATTTGCTGCCAGAACGTGCCGCCGAGTACGGCGGTCTGGCCGGGGCGCACCAGCCCGAGGCCGAGCGTGCCGAGCTGCGCATCGCCGCCGCCCATGCCGACCGGCGTTCCCGCTTTCAGCCCGCAGGCATCGGCGGCGCTGGCGGTGACGTAGCCGAGGCGGGTGCCGGTTTCAGCCACCGGCGACAGCATATCGGCACGCAGACCGGCCATGTCCAGCAACTCAGGCCGCCAGTTACGGGTGGTGAGATCTAACATCCCGGTGGTGCCGGCATTTGACGGGTCAACCGCCAGTTCGCCGCTGAGCATATACGCCAGCCAGTCGCTGATCATCGTGATGGTAGCGGCCTGACGGTAGATATCCGGGCGATGATGAGCCAGCCACAGCAAACGCGGCATGGCGCTGAGTGCCAGCGTCTGGCCGGAACATTCATAGACTTCGCGTTCAAATTCAAAATCGTGGATTTCTTTCAGTTCGGAGACTTCGCGGCTGGCGCGCGCATCCACGTTGGCGCAGGCCCAGATCGGGGCGCCGGATTTGTCATACAGCACAATGCCTTCGCGCATCGAACAGGCAGCAACGGCGCGGATGGCGGAGGCGGGGAGATGTGCTTCCTGCAATGCCTGACGGATACACTGGCAGGCCAGCTGCCAGTTTTTTTGCAGATCAAATTCCATCGAGCCGGGCACATCCGGCACCGCCAGATGGATCCACTCGGCCTGTCCGGCGGCTATCTGTTCGCCTTCGAGATTGAAAATCACCGCGCGGACACTGCCGGTCCCGGCGTCCAGCGCCATTAAATAGCTGCGTTCGTGGTCAGAGTTCAGGGTTGAGGTCATCGCCAGGTTCTCCCGTGCCGGTTTATCGGGCACCTGTTACCTGACCGCCACACCCCTTACACCCTGCGGGTCAGCCGAGCAGCGCCAGCATGGCTCTTGCTGTGCTCTCTTCAGTAACCAGTGCGTTAATGCGTTTACCTTTCAGCGCCGCGACAATGGCCTCGGCTTTCTCGACACCGCCCGCCACGCCTAACACGGTGGGGATGCTGGCCAGTTCGTCCGGCTTCACGGCGATCAGCTCATCGTGGATCGCCATATTTTCTGCCAGCTCGCCGCTGCGCTGCATAAAGAAACCGAGAATGTCGCCGACCGCGCCTTTGCGGCCAAATAACAACTGTTCGCCTTCGCTGATATACCCGGAGCGCAGGATGGTCGCTTCCTGTTTCTGATTCAGCGAACCAATGCCGACCACCGCGATATCGGCGGCGCAGGCTGCCAGCATCACGTCGTGAACGTTTCGTTCCTGACGGAAAATCGCGGCCACGCTGGCGGATGACGCCCGCAGCGGCGCGGGAATAATGCTGACACCGCAGGCGGCATCCAGCTGGCCGATGCCGGTCATGTACGGCCCGACACCGCCGGAAAGCGTTACCATGCGGATTTGCTGAGAGGAGATAAATCCGCTCAGGTGTTGCAGCGTACTCATCGCCGTTTCGCCAAACCCTACCGCCAGCAGCTGTTCTGGTTTGAGCAGGGTCATCAGCATATGCGCCGCGCCGACGCCCAACCGTGCGCTCAGCGAGCCGTCGGCCAGCTGCGGCAGCACGCGGATTTGCTGCAAGTCAAAACGTTCCAGCAGGGTGTTTTCCAGCGACAGACACCCTTCGAAACGCGAGTTAATTTGCACCCGGATCACCCCGGACTGCCGGCCTTTTTCCAGCAGGCGCGAGACTTTCAGCCGCGTCAGCCCAAGCCGTTCACCAATCTCATTTTGGGTCAGGCCGTCGTGGTAATAGAACCACGCGGTGCGCGCCAGCAGTTCCTCTTCACCCATGCTGAATTCCAGATGATTAGTTAAATCGGACAGGACCGTTTTTGTGCCGTTTTCAGAAGTCATAGTGAACACTTATCAAAATGTAGATCAATTGTTCGTTAACGAAATGTTGTTAACTGTGATGTGTATGGCAAATTCCAAATGATTGACGCCTGAATCATATCGCAGAGTATATGAGTTGAACAAATTGTGATCGACCCAAAAGTTTTCTTCCCCGCCGCAGACTAGGTTTATGAACAATGTTAAATGATAAATACATTTGTTCACTTAATGTATCCAGTCCGAGGGCGACGCATGCAGCACAGCGAACATTCATCCGCAACACCCGGTTGCCCGCCTGTACTTTTACAGGTCAGCGGCGTCAGCAAAAATTTTTCCGGTATCGCCGTGCTGAAAGACATCAGTTTCAGCCTGCACTCCGGGGAAGTGCATGCGCTGCTCGGCGGGAACGGGGCCGGGAAATCAACGCTGATGAAAATCATTGCCGGCGTCGAAACCGCGGACAGCGGTGAGATGCAGCTCGCGGGGCAACCGCTGGTGGCGATGACCCCCGCGAAAGCGCATGAGGCGGGCATCTATCTGGTGCCGCAGGAGCCGATGCTGTTCCCGAGCCTGACGGTGCGGGAAAATATTCTGTTTCGCTTACCCGCCCGGCAGGCCAGCGAGAAAAAACTGCAACACACGCTGGACGGGCTGGGCTGCAACCTGCCGCTCGGTGCGCTGGCAGGCACCCTTGAGGTGGCCGATCAGCAACTGGTGGAAATTCTGCGCGGTCTGATGCGCGACGCGCGATTGCTGATCCTCGATGAACCGACCGCCTCGCTGACACCGGCTGAATCCGCCCGCCTGTTTACCCAGGTCAGGCATCTGACTGACAAAGGCGTCGGCGTGGTGTTTATCTCGCATAAACTGCCGGAAATCCGCGCGATTGCCGACCGTGTCAGCGTCATGCGCGACGGCAATATCGCGCTGAGCGGCACATTGTCTGACCTCGATAACGATGCGCTGATCCGCGCTATCACCCCGCAAAACCTGGACAACGCGCTGCCCGCAGAACAAAAACTGTGGCTGGATCTGCCCGGCACACGGCGTAATCAGGCAGGCAGCGAACCGGTCTTAGACGTGCAGAATCTGACCGGTGAAGGCTTTATCAATATTTCCTTCAGCGCCCGCGCCGGGGAAATCGTCGGGCTGGCAGGCGTGGTGGGAGCAGGGCGGACCGAACTGGCGGAAACCCTGTATGGCCTGCGCCCCGCGCAAAGCGGTCAGGTGATGCTGATGCAACAAGACATCAGCGGCCTGACCACCTTACAGCGGCTGAAAAAAGGGCTGGTGTATCTGCCGGAAGACCGGCAGGCCTCCGGCCTTTATCTGGATGCGCCGCTGAGCTGGAACACCACCTCACTCACCTTCAACCGTCAGGGCTGGTGGCTGAATATCAAACGCGAAGCCGCGGTGCTGGAACGCTATCACCGCGCACTCGGCATTAAATACCGCGACGGGGCGCAAACCGCCCGCACGCTTTCCGGCGGTAATCAGCAAAAACTGCTGATCGCCAAATGCCTCGAGGCGCAGCCAGCGGTGCTGATTGTGGATGAACCAACGCGGGGCGTGGATGTGTCCGCGCGCGCCGACATTTACCAGCTGCTGCGCAACGTGGTGGAGCAGAACGTGGCGGTGATCCTGATTTCTTCCGATCTGGATGAGATCGAAGCGCTGGCAGGGCGGGTGTTCGTCATGCATCAGGGTGAACTGAGCGGCGAATTGCGCGGGGCGGACATCAACGTCAATAACATCATGCACATCGCGTTTGGTAATCATCCCCAGACCGCCGCCACCGGAGGATCCTCATGCTAAAGCGCATACAGAACAATCGTGAACTGACCGCGCTGATGGCGATTATCGCGCTGTTTGCCCTGCTCGGCGCAATGGACAGCCAGTCGTTCAGCTTCCAGACCCTGAGCATGATTTTCGGCAGCGCGCAGATCCTGATGTTGCTGGCGATGGGGGCCACCGTGGTGATGCTGACCCGCAACATTGACGTGTCGGTGGGTTCCATTACCGGCCTGTGCGCCGTGACGCTGGGCGTGCTGCTCAACGGCGGCATGAACCTGCCGCTGGCTTGCCTGCTGACGCTCGGCACCGGCCTGCTGGCCGGGGTGTTCAACGGTGTGCTGGTCGCGTGGCTGCGTATTCCGGCGATTGTCGCCACGCTCGGTACGCTCGGTTTATACCGCGGGCTGATGCTGCTGATGACCGGCGGCAAATGGATTGAAGGCTTACCGGCCGGGCTTAAATCGCTCTCTGAACCGGTGTTCCTCAGCGTTTCATCACTGGGCTGGCTGGTGATTGTTTTACTTGTGGCGATGTTCTGGATGCTCAGCCGCACCGCCTTTGGCCGCAGTTTCTACGCTGTCGGCGACAACTTACAGGGCGCACGGCAGCTCGGCGTGGCGGTCAACCGCGTGCGCATTCTGGCGTTCGGCATCAACGGCATGATGGCGGCGATCGCCGGGATCGTGTTCGCCTCGCAAATCGGCTTTGTGCCAAACCAGACCGGCAGCGGGCTGGAGATGAAAGCCATCGCTGCCTGCGTGCTGGGCGGCATCAGCCTGCTCGGCGGCACCGGTTCAATCGTCGGCGCGGTGCTCGGCGCCTATTTCCTGACCCAAATTGACAGCGTGCTGGTGCTGTTACGTCTTCCTGCCTGGTGGAACGATTTCATCGCCGGCGTGGTGTTGCTGGCGGTGCTGGTGTTTGACGGCAGATTGCGGCAGGCGTTGCAGAAAAACCTGCGCCGCCAGAAATACGCCCGTTTTCTTTCCGCCAGCCCGCCGGTTTCAAAGAAACCTGCTGAACGTAAATCTCAGCATCCGAAAAATACCAGCCGACGGCTAAGCACCGGCAAAAAGAGCGGGGTGGTGTGATGAACAAACTTCAACAATATGGCTGGGAAGCGGCGCTGCTGGTGCTGCTAATCGCCGAAATCTTGCTGTTCGGTTTCGCCAACCCGCGCATGCTGGACGCCAGTACACTGCTGTTCAGTACCAGTGATTTCATCACCATCGGCATTGTGGCGCTGCCGCTGACGCTGGTGATTGTCAGCGGTGGCATCGACATTTCTTTCGGTTCCACCATCGGCCTGTGCGCCATCGCGCTCGGCGTGTTGTGTCAGGCCGGTGTGCCGCTGGCGCTGGCGATAGTCCTCACGCTGGCGCTCGGTGCCGCCTGCGGTTTACTCAACGCGGCGCTGATCCTCTATACCGGCGTCAATCCGCTGGTGATCACGCTCGGAACGCTCTATCTGTTCGGCGGCAGCGCCTTGCTGCTTTCGGGGCTGGCGGGCGCGACGGGTTTCGAAGGCATCGGTAATTTCCCGGATGCCTTTACCAATTTCGCCAATCAGGTGGTGCTGGGATTACCCATGCCGCTGCTGATCTTCCTGCTGGCGACGCTGTTTTTCTGGCTGCTGATGCACCGCAGTCGCACCGGTCGCAACGTGTTTCTCATCGGTCAGAATGCCCGTGTGGCGCGTTACGGCGCGCTGCCGGTCAGCCGCACGGTGTTTGCCCTTTACGGCATGACCGGGCTGGCCTCGGCAGTGGCCGCCATTCTGATGACCTCTTATTTCGGCTCGGCGCGTTCAGATCTCGGTAACGCCTTGCTGATGCCCGCCATCACCGCCGTGGTGCTCGGCGGCGCCAATATCTACGGCGGTTCAGGTTCCATTCTCGGCACGGCGCTGGCGACGCTGCTGATCGGGTATCTCCAGCAGGGTTTACAGATGGTCGGCGTCTCCAGTCAGGTTTCCAGCGCGCTGTCGGGTGCGCTGCTTATCCTGGTGGTGATTGGCCGTTCCGCCAGCCTCAACCGGGGTCTTATCCGCAGTGTTTTCCAGCGTTATCGCCAGCGTTGGTCTGCTCCTTCTTCTTCTGTCACGTCTTCTCAATAAGCCGGGGTTAATGATGAAAGCCAACACAATGAAAACCGTATTAATTGCCAGCGCCGTCAGCCTCGCCTGCCTGAGCGCGCAGGCGGCAGAACGTATCGCGTTTATTCCTAAACTGGTCGGCGTCGGCTATTTCACCAGCGGCGGTAACGGCGCCACGGCGGCGGGCAAGGCGTTGGGCGTGGATGTAACCTACGATGGCCCGACCGAACCGAGCGTTTCCGGTCAGGTGCAGATGATCAACAACTTCGTCAATCAGGGCTACAACGCGATTGTGGTCGCGGCGGTGTCGCCCGACGGATTGTGTCCGGCGCTGAAACGCGCCATGCAGCGCGGCGTAAAAGTGCTGACCTGGGATTCCGATACCAAACCGGAATGCCGTTCGATTTACATCAACCAGGGCACACCGCAGCAGCTCGGATCTATGCTGGTGGAGATGACGGCGAGTCAGGTGAAGAAAGAAAAAGCCAAAGTGGCGTTCTTCTATTCCAGCCCGACGGTGACCGACCAGAACCAGTGGGTGAAAGAGGCGAAAGCCAAAATTGCCAAAGAGCATCCGGGCTGGGAAATCGTGACCACGCAGTACGGCTATAACGACGCCACCAAATCGCTGCAAACCGCCGAAGGGATCCTCAAATCTTATGGCGATCTCGACGCGATTATTGCCCCTGACGCCAACGCGTTACCGGCTGCCGCACAGGCGGCAGAAAACCTCAAACGCACTAACGTCACCATCGTCGGCTTCAGTACGCCAAACGTGATGCGCCCGTACGTTGAGCGCGGCACGGTGAAACAGTTCGGTCTGTGGGACGTGGTCAGTCAGGGCAAGATCTCGGTTTACGTGGCCGATCATTTATTGAAAAAAGGCGAATTTAACGTGGGTGACAAACTGGACGTACCGGACCTCGGAACGGTGGAAGTGATGCCGAACAGCGTGCAGGGCTACCAGTATGAGGCCAAAGGCAACGGCATTGTGTTACTGCCGGAGCGTGTGGTCTTCACCAAAGACAACATCGGTAAATACGATTTCTGACGATAAGGAGACAGGAAATGGCAGATCTGGATGACATCAGAGACGGCAAAAACTTCGGCATCGGCACGCCGCAGCACAATCACGCCTTCTTTCTTAAAGGCTGCGGTCAGCTGGACTGGGGCATGCAGTCGCGGCTGGCGCGGATTTTCAATCCTGAATCCGGTCGTACGGTCATGCTGGCCTTTGACCACGGCTATTTTCAGGGGCCGACGACCGGCCTTGAACGCATTGACATCAACATTGCGCCGCTGTTCGCCCACACTGACGTGCTGATGTGTACCCGTGGCGTGCTGCGCAGCGTGGTACCTGCCGCCGTCAACAAACCGGTGGTGATGCGCGCCTCCGGCGGTAACTCGATCCTGACCGAGCTTTCCAACGAAACGGTGGCGGTGGCGATTGAAGATGCGCTGCGCCTGAACGTCACGGCGATGGCGGCGCAGGTGTATATCGGCAGTGAATATGAGCATCAGTCGATTAAAAATATTATTCAGCTGGTCGATCAGGGGATGCGCTACGGCATGCCGACCATGGCGGTGACCGGCGTCGGGACCGACATGGCGCGCGATCAGCGTTACTTCTCGCTGGCGACCCGCATCGCAGCGGAAATGGGCGCCAACATCATCAAAACCTATTTCGTTGATGACGGTTTTGAGCGCGTCGCGGCGGGCTGCCCGGTGCCTATCGTGATAGCCGGCGGTAAAAAACTGCCGGAACGCGAGGCGCTGGAAATGTGCTTCAAGGCTATCGATCAGGGCGCATCGGGTGTCGATATGGGGCGCAACATTTTCCAGTCAGAATCACCGGTCGCCATGCTGAAAGCCGTGAAGGCGGTGGTGCATGAAAACGCCAGCGTGGCGCATGCGTATGAACTGTTCCTGAGCGAAAAGGGGTGAATCATGGAAGTGACGCTGGTCGAAATTAATGTTCAGCCGGAGAAGGTGGAAGAGTTTCTGAAAGTGTTCCACGCCAACCATCTCGGCGCGGTGCAGGAGCCGGGGAATCTGCGCTTTGATGTATTGCAGGACGAGACGGTACCGACGCGGTTCTTTATCTACGAAGCCTATCAGGATAACGACGCGGTGCTGGCGCATAAGAAAACCCCGCATTATCTCCGTTGCGTCGAGGCGCTGGAAGGGATTATGTCGGAGCCGAGGAAGAAGACGGTGTTTAAAGGGGTATATCCGTAAGCTGACGTTTAACGTCAAGGTAACACCAGCCTGGGGGGCGGCCTGTCGCCGCCGCCCAGGTGCGTAAACCGCGCTTGCTGAAAAAGCAGGGCATAATCCAAAACAGCAAAAGCACTTTCCTGCCAGCTTCCGGTGCAATCGGAAATCTTAAAGCACCTTTTCTAAGAAAGCCCGGGTCCTCGCATGAACCGGGCGCTCCAGTACCTGTGCGGCAGCGCCGCTTTCCACCACGCGGCCATCCACCATAAACACCACCTGATCCGCTACCTGGCGCGCAAAGCCGATTTCATGGGTGACCACCACCAGCGTGACGCCCGACTGCGCGAGTTTTTTAATCACGTCCAGCACTTCGCCGACCAGCTCCGGGTCAAGGGCGGAGGTGGGTTCGTCGAACAGCATGACTTTGGGATTGAGTGCCAGCGCACGCGCAATGGCGATGCGTTGCTGCTGGCCGCCGGACAAATGTCGCGGCCAGGCGTGGGCTTTTTCGCGCAGGCCAACGGTGTCGAGCAGATCATAGGCCCGCAGGATGGCCTGCTTACGGCTCAGGAAACCGTGCACCACCGGCGCTTCGATAATGTTATCCAGCACCGTCATGTGCGGGAATAAATTGAAATTTTGGAACACATAACCGACGTGGGTGCGCTGTTTGAGAATGGCGCGCTCTTTCAGTTCGTACAGCGTGTCACCCTTGCGGCGGTAACCGATGTACTCGCCGTCGATCTGAATAAAACCTTCGTCCACGCGTTCCAGATGATTGATGGTGCGCAGCAGGGTAGATTTACCGGAGCCGGAGGGGCCGAGGATCACCGTGACCGTCCCCGGTTCGATGTTCAGGCTGACGTTATCCAGCGCCTTATGCGCGCCGTAATATTTGCTCAGGTTACTGATGCTGATGTGTCCGACGGTGGCCGCCTGCGGCCTGCGCGGGAACAACGGCTTAACGGGAGTTTCCGCCGGGCGGTTTACAAATAAATCAAAGGCTTCGGACATGATGATTCTCCTGGAAAGTTAAGCCGCTCATGCGCGGGTCAGACGCCACTGGCGCAGGCGCTGAAAAAGCGTCGGGGCAGTCTGACGTACGGTGCCGCGTGAGAAATAACGCTCGACGTAATACTGTAAAACCGACAGCACCGTGGTGATCAGCAGATACCAGATGGTCGCCACCATCAGCAGCGGGATCACCTGCTGCGTGCGGTTGTAAATCACCTGCACGGTGTAAAACAGTTCCGGCATCGACAGCACGTACACAATCGACGTGCCTTTCGCCAGGCTGATCACTTCATTAAAACCGGTCGGCAAAATTGAGCGCAGCGCCTGCGGCAAAATGATGCGGAAGGTGCGGCGGTATGCCGGTAACCCCAGCGCCGCTGCCGCTTCGTGCTGACCCTGTTCAACGCCCATGATCCCGCCGCGAATGATCTCTGCGGTATACGCCGATTGCACCAGTGACAGGCCAAGCACGGCGACGGAGAACTGATCCAGCAGATCCACGGTCGGGGTGCTGAAAAACGACAGTGAGGTAAACGGAATGCCGAGCGAGAGGTTGTCGTACAGATAGGAAAAGTTGTAGAGGATGATCAGCACCAGCAACAACGGCAGCGAACGGAACAACCAGATGTAACCCCAGGCCAGCGAATTGAGCAGGTAGGATTTCGACAGGCGGGCGAGGGCCAGCGCGGTGCCGAAGATGACGCCAAATACCGTGCCGAGCAGGGTGAGAAGCAGGGTTTTAGCCAGCCCCGACAAAATCACCGGTTCAAAAAACCACTGGCGAAACACACCCCATTCCCAGCGGGGATTGGTGGCTATCGACTGCACAATCGCCAGCAAAATGAACACCGAAAAAACCGCACCGGCCAGCCGCCACGGATAGCGCGCCGGCACCACTTTCAGCGGGGGATGATTCACGAACGGGGATGTGTTTTCGCTCATACTTTTTCTGCCTGTATTCAGTGTTATCGTGCCGGTCAGGTGACCGGAACATCAGCGGTCAGCGCCTTGATGAAGGGCAGACGCCCGTCATACGGCGGTCGGGAATACACTTCCGGATCCAGCCGGGTGTCGAACTGCGGCTGATAACCGTGGGATAAATACAACCCGACGGCTTCCGGCTGACGGAAACCCGTGGTCAGAAAGACCCGGCGGTAACCTTGTGCCGCGACCCGACGCTCCAGTTCCTGCAAAATCTTCTGTGCCAGCCCCTGACGGCGCAGCGAACGGTGCGTCCAGATGCGTTTCAGTTCGGCAGTGTCTTCGTCGTAGCGTTTGTAGGCGCCCATCGCAATGGGCGCGCCGTTTCTCAGCAGGACGATAAATGCGCCGCCGGGCGCGGAAAATACGCTGTCATCTTCCGGTGGCTGGCTGGAGAAAAAGTCGCCGTAGCGCTCGCGGTATTCACCAAATAACCCCTCGATGACCGGCGCAATCAGCGGATCGTCCGGCACGGTCTGAATAAAGATATCGTCGCTCATGGTGCAGTCTCCTGATCAGTCGCCCAGTCCCGGCGGGTTGATTTCTGAATGGTCAATTTTCTCGACGCTCTCGCCCCAGCGATCCAGCACCTGTAAATAGGCACCGCTGGCGATGGCGCTGTTGAGCGACGCCTGCACGGCATCCACTAATCCGTTACCCTTTTTCAGCGTGACAGCGATGTTGGCCGTTTTCGGCCAGCCGCCCGGCACGGTGCCGACCAGTTGGGTTTTACCGGTCAGCAGCGATTTATACGCGCCGGTCACGTTCGGGCCGAAAGTGGCATCGGCGCGGCCAGACTGGATCGCCAGCGTCGCGGCGGCATCGTCGGTCACGTATTGCGGTTTAAACGCCGGCAGCCCCTTGGCCTGATTCTCTTTATCCCACGCCAGCAGCACGGCTTCCTGATTGGTGCCGGAGCCGACGATAATGCGTTTACCGGCGATGTCCGGTGCGGATTTTATCGAGGTGATTTTGCTGCCGGTCTTCACGTAAAAGCCCAGCGTGTCTTGGCGGTAAGTGGCGAAATCAAATTTGGTTTTGCGGTCTTTGGTCACGGTGATGTTGTAGATCGCCGCGTCGTATTTGCCGGAGGTGACGCCCAGCGGCCAGTCCTCCCAGGCAGCCGGGACCACTTTCAGCTTCAGGCCCAGACCGTCGGCCACCAGACGGGCGATATCCGCCTCGCTGCCGATCACCGTTTTGTTATCACGGGCGAACAGGCCAAAGGGCGGGGCACTGCCGAGGACGGCCAGTGCCACGGTCAGCGTCCCCGGTTCGACAAACTTAAAGTTGGCCGGAATTTTTGCCACGGCTTCCGGGCTTTTCGGCGTGTGTATTGGCGTTTCATTGGCAATCAGATCAATACCCGGCGCGGCGTAAGCTGCTGAAGAAAAACTGACGAGTGCTGCGATGGCGGTGGCTGTGAGAGTGGCGCTATGTTTCATCATTATTATTTTTACCCTGCATGCTTATTGTCTGTGGTGATGACCGTGAGGTGACACTTTCACTATTCCCGAGTGTTACAGGGATGTAAAACAACAAAATTAAATAATCAAAGAGAGAAAATGGAAATACAGATCAGCGGATAAATCCCACGAAAAATGCCCGGAATATCCGGGCGTGAGGAAATAAAATCTGGAATAAAGCGGTTATCCGGCGGTTAATTCCTGCAGGGCTTTTTCGGCCAGTTGCTGGAAATAATTCGCCGCCGGGAAAATAGCGGCTTCATCCGGATTAAACTGCGGATGATGTAAACCAAATTCGCTGGCCGAGCCGATGCTGACGAATGCACCGGGGACGTGATGCAAATAAAACGCAAAGTCTTCGCCGCCCATTTGCGCGGTGGCCACTTCGGCCTTGTACCCAAATTCAGCCGCCGCCTGCAGGCTGAACTCTGCCCAGCGCGGGGTGTTGACGACCGCCGGTGGCCCGCCAAACCAGTGCAGTTCGGCTTGTGCGCCCAGAGCAGCGGCGACGCCGGAAATCAGCTGGCGGATCCGCCCCGGAATTTGCTCCCTGATATCGTCGTTGTGCGTGCGCACCGTGCCTTCCAGTTCGACATGCTGGGGCAGAACGTTCCAGGTGTTGCCGCCCTCGATGCGGGTCACGCTGACCACCGCCGATTCCTGCGCCGCCACATTGCGGCTGACCAGTGTTTGCAGCGCGGTGACGATATGGCTGGCGGTGACAATGCTGTCCACACCTTCTTCCGGATGCGCCGCGTGCGCGCCTTTGCCGGTGACCGTTATCTGGAAGCGATCGACGTTGGCGTAGAACGCGCCGCCCTTGGTGGAGAAGGTGCCCACCGGCAATTCAGGCGCATTGTGCAGGCCAAAAATCGCATCAACGTTTTCCAGCGCACCGGCCTTGATCAGCTGTGTGGCACCGCCAAACCGCTCTTCCGCAGGCTGGAAAAACAACCGCACGCGGCCAGGCAATTGGTCTTCCCGCGCTTTGAGCAAATAGGCCGCGCCGAGGATCACCGACGTGTGGAAATCATGGCCGCAGGCGTGCATGACGCCCGGTTGCTGCGAGCTGAACGGCACGCCGGAGGTTTCTTCAATCGGCAGGGCGTCGATATCCCCGCGCAGCGCCACCACCGGCCCGTGCTCAGGGCCAATTTCAGCGACAACGCCGGTTTTCAGGCCGAGGGACAAAATACGGATCCCCGCCGCGTTCAGCCAGTCGGTAATTTTCCGGGTGGTGACAAATTCCTGATTGGATAATTCAGGATGTTGATGTAATTCGCGACGGTGAGCGATGAGCTGCTTTTCTAATTCAGTATTTTTTGTACCCGCATCGGTACGGATGTCATCGGCAAGTGAAAGGGTCATTATAAATAGCCTTATATGGGTAGAGATTGCAGTCATTTCATCCTAGCCACTCAGGACGAAGGGACTAAATACCCTGTGGCTATAATTTATAAACGAAATCGCAAACGTGCCGCATAGCAAAATATTCACTATAGAAACGCGATTTAATTATTTCGTTTCAGGCTGACTTCGTGGAACTCTTTTTATCATTAATGATGTGGCTACCGGACACCGGCAGATAAAAAGGAATGCCCGACGTGAATTACCGACTGAGCTTATTAGATCAAAGCCCGATACCTGACGGGCAGAGCGCTGCGCAGGCACTGGAGGCGACGCTGAGCTTTGCGCAGGCGGCGGAAAAACTGGGGTATCACCGCTTATGGGTTTCCGAGCACCATGACACCGATAAACTGGCCGGCAGTTCGCCGGAAGTGCTGATTGCCTGGCTGCTGGCGCGCACCTCGCGGCTGCGTATCGGCTCCGGCGGTGTGATGCTGCAACATTACAGCCCGTACAAAGTGGCCGAGAATTTCCATCTTTTGTCCTCGCTGGCGCCGGATCGCGTTGATATCGGCATCGGCAAGGCACCCGGCGGTTTGCCGCTTTCGACCAAAGCCTTGCGTGCACACAATCACGCGGACAATGCGCCGGGTTTTCCCGCGCAGTTGCAGCAACTCACGCATTATCTGACTCATCTTGATGACCATCTGGCCGGGACCGAAGCGCGCGCCTTGCCGCGTCCGCCGGTGGCTCCGCAGCGCTTTCTGCTGGGTGCCAGTAAAGAGAGCGCGCGGCTGGCGGCATCCCTTGGCTGGAACTTTGTTTTCGCCGGTTTCATCAATACGTCAGCAGAAGTGATGACCGAATCGGTGCTGGCATTCCATGAATATTCTGCGGGTCAGGGCCAGGCACTGGTGAGCCTGGCGGTGCTGGCGGCGCAGACGCGTGAAGAGGCCGCCGCTCTGGTGGCGGAACAACATAATTTTCGCGTCACGATTGGCGACCGGCATGTCACCGTCGGCACGCGCGAGCAGGCGGAAGCCTTTGTTCGTCAGGCCGGTGAGAAACATTTCACCATCGAAAAGCAGCAGATAAGCGTGCTGCACGGCACACCCGGCGATATCCATGAGCAGTTGCGTGATATTCAGCGCCGTCTGTGCGTCAACGAATTCGTCCTGCACACCCCACTGACAGATGCCGCCGTGCGTCTGAAGTCCATTGAATTGCTGGCTGGCCAGCTGTAAGGAGATTTCATGAGCCATTCAAAAAGTATCAAGCTCGGTCTGATGTTGCACGGTGCAGGCGGCCATATGAACTCGTGGCGTCATCAACAGGCGCCTGCCGATGCGAGCGTTAATTTCCCCTATTTTCGTGATCTGGCCCTGCGCGCCGAAGCAGCCGGGTTTGATTTCCTGTTTGTCGCCGACGGCCTGCACATCAATGAAAAATCGCTGCCGCATTTCCTTAACCGTTTTGAGCCGATCGCGCTGCTGTCTGCGCTGGCCTCGGCCACGCACAGCATCGGGCTGGCGGGCACCATTTCAACCTCTTACAGCGATCCCTTTACCGTCGCACGTCAGCTGGCGACGGTAGACAACATCAGCCAGGGGCGCGCGGGCTGGAACGTGGTGACGTCGCCGCTGGCCGGTTCAGCTAAAAACTTTGGCAAGGATCACCCGGAACACGCGCTGCGTTACCAGATTGCCGAGGAGTACATCAGCGTGGTGCAGGGGTTGTGGGATTCGTGGGAAGACGATGCCTTTGTCCGTGACCGCGAAAGTGGCGTATTTTTCGATGCCGCCAAACTGCACAAACTGAACCATCAGGGGCAATTCTTCTCGGTGGAAGGGCCGCTGAACATTCAGCGTTCGCCGCAGGGGCAGCCGGTGATTTTCCAGGCCGGTGCGTCAGATGCCGGGATCGCCCTGGCGGGTAAATCTGCCGATGCCGTTTTCACTAACGCCCGCACGCTGGAAGAAGCGCAGGAATATTCGGCCAAATTACAGGCGCAGGTGGCGAAAAATGGCCGTCATCCGGTGGGTATTTTCCCCGGCATCAGCCCGATTGTCGGCCATACCGAAGAAGAGGCCGAAGCCAAATATCAGTATTTGTTGTCGCTGTTATCCCTCGACGATGCGCTGGCGTACCTCGGGCGCTTCTTCGATCACCACGATTTCAGCCAGTATCCGCCAGACGGCCCGTTCCCGGAGCTGGGCGATCTGGGGCAAAACACCTTCCGTTCGACCACAGACAGCATCAAGAAACAGGCAAAAGAGCAGCATCTGACTCTGCGTGAAGTGGCCTATCAGACCACGCTGCCGCGCGGTGAGTTTTTCGGCACGCCGGAGCAGGTCGCCGATACGCTGATCCGCTGGGTGGAAGAGGGCGGTGCGAGCGGATTTATCATCAGCGGTCCGGTACTGGTGGAAGCGCTCGCCGACATCACGCGGCTGGTGTTGCCGGTGCTGGAAGCGCGCGGTTACTGGCATCCTTCGCAGGCGACCACGCTGCGCGAACGGCTGGATATTCCGTTCAAATCCAACCGCTACAGCGTGCAGGAAACCCGCCGCGAAACGGTGAACGAGAAATAGTTACAACATACTAGCCATAGACTCCCCGCCCGCTTCGGTAGCCCCGAGCGGGCTTTTTGCTTTGCAGGGCGGTACAGGGTGCCGTGGGTATCCTGACAAAAAGCCTTCCGGGCTTGCCTCTTCAAAAGATTGGGCGTAGGTTTCGCAAAACCCTTCGAAATCCCGGAACGCTTAAGGAAAACATATGAAAGCATTGGTTCTCGAACAACAAGACAAGGCAACGCTTGCGCAGGTGAAAGAGATTGCGCTGCCGGAAATGACGGAAGGCGATGTGCTGGTTGATGTCAGCTGGTCAGGGCTTAATTACAAAGACGCGCTTGCCATCACCGGCCAGGGCAAAATTATCCGTCAGTTTCCGATGGTGCCGGGCATCGATTTTTCCGGCCACGTCAGCCGCAGCAAAGACCCGCGTTTTTCCGTCGGGCAGTCAGTGATCCTCACCGGCTGGGGCGTCGGTGAAACCCATTGGGGCGGGCTGGCGGAACAGGCCTGCGTGAAAGGCGACTGGCTGGTGCACTTGCCGGAAGGCATGGCGGCGCGTAACGCCATGATCATCGGTACCGCAGGATTCACCGCCATGCTGTGCGTGATGGCGCTGGAAGACGCCGGTGTGACGCCGGAAAGTGGCACCGTGGTGGTGACCGGTGCCAGCGGGGGTGTCGGCAGCACGGCGGTGGCGTTACTGCATACCCTCGGTTACACCGTGGCGGCGGTCACGGGCCGGGAATCGACCCACGACTACCTGCGTAAACTGGGCGCCAGCGAGATCCTCTCCCGCGATGATTTCGCCGAAACCCGTCCGCTGGAAAAACAGATCTGGGCCGGTGCGGTGGATACGGTCGGTGACAAAGTGCTGGCGAAACTGCTGGCGCAGACCAATTACGGCGGCTGCGTGGCGGCCTGCGGCCTGGCCGGAGGGTTTAATCTGCCGACTACCGTGATGCCGTTTATCCTGCGCAATGTGCGTCTGCAGGGCGTCGATTCGGTGTCGGTACCTGCCGAACGCCGTGCGGCGGTCTGGGAACGCCTGATGAATACCCTGCCGGAAAGCTTCTACCAGCAGGCTGCCACGGAGATCACGCTGGAAATGACGCCGGCGGTGGCGGCAGATTTCCTGAACAATAACATTCAGGGCAGAACCCTGGTGAAGATTGGCGGCTAAGCTGCCTGACCCGGTATCCTCTGCGATACCGGGTACCTTTCCGCTCAATTTTCTCTTCGCTCTAAAGAATTGCCCCTGACCAGCCGATAAAAAGAATGTCCCTCTGAGAAAAAAGAGAATGAAATTCCTTATTTTCCGAATGACGCACAGCGTAATCACAGACAAAAACAAATCACGACAGGCCTGGGGAAAGTATGGACAATTTTCAGAAAGACATCGATGAGAGAACGAACCTCACTTCATCTAACCGCTTTGAATTATTGCTGTTCCGTCTGGGCTCTGCGCCAGATGAAGAAAAGTCTGAACTCTTTGGTATCAACGTGTTTAAACTCCGTGAAATCGTACCGATGCCTGCGCTGACGAAAGCGGCGGGTATGGCGTCGCCGATGATGGGGATGGCTAATATTCGCGGTGAAATTATTCCGGTGATCGACCTGCCTGCCGTGGTGGGCTGTGTACCTAAAACCGGCCTGAACATTCTGCTGGTCACCGAATATGCGCGCAGTACACAGGCGTTTGCGGTGGAATCGGTTGACGATATTGTCCGCCTTGAATGGAGCCAGGTGCTGGCTGCGGAATCCGGTGTGAAGAGCCGCAACATCACCAGCATTGCGCGTCTGGATAACGATACCTCCAGCAACCGTCTGGCGCTGGTGCTCGACGTCGAACAGATCCTCTATGACATCGTGCCATCCAGTGGCAACGTGTCCATTGATAAGCAAAAAACCAAGGCGTTTTCTCTCAAACCGGGCGCGGTGGCGATCGTAGCGGAAGATTCCAAAGTGGCGCGTTCGATGCTTGAGAAGGGCCTGAACATGATGGAAATTCCGGCGCAGATGCATATCACCGGTCTGGAAGCCTGGAATAAAATCCGCAAAATGGCCGAAGAGTGCAAAGCCGAAGGCCGCCCGATTTCCGATAAAATTTCCTTCGTATTAACCGATCTGGAAATGCCGGAAATGGATGGCTTTACGCTGACGCTCAATATCAAGCGCGATGAGTTCCTGAAAAATATTCCGGTGATCATCCATTCTTCTTTATCCGGCAGCGCCAACGAAGATCACGTGCGCAGAGTCGGGGCTGACGGTTACGTCGCCAAATTCGAAATCAACGAACTGGAAGCGGCCATTCACAAAGCGCTGGACGCCAAAGCGGCGGCGGTGGCGTAACGGCTGAAAAGGGCAGCGGCCTGCCCGGCGTGTTTCCGGTCAGGATTGGCTCAATTTTCGATATATTGCAGGGCGGTAAAGGAAATATTCCCGATACCGCCCTGTGCGTTATTTATTACTGCCGTTTCATGTCAATAAAATAATGCACATTTAACTTCATGGTGTTAATGGTGTTAAGTTGCTGGCACGCGGCGGATAATTGTAATTAATGTTATTTCCGGGTGCTTTGTTTTGCTTTTCGGGAAATGTTAGTATTGCGCACATTAAGTCCGCACAATATTGGAAAGATTGATGATGTTTTTCCTGGAAGAAACGTTAATAAATACGCTTGTCGGAATGTGTATTACCTATACCTGTATTTCAATTCCTTTTTTATATGTGAAGTTTACGCAGAAAAACAGCCTGCTGGTGAAGTGCGGCCTGGGTGTGCTGTTCGGGTTGGCAAGCGCTTATATTTTTCAGGAAGGGTCTGTCAATCATGCCAGTCTTTACAGCGTGATTATCGCTCCGGTTACCTTTGGTTTTATCTTCTACGGCTACCCGGTGCTGATTTTAGGCTTTATAACAAGCATGCTATTTATTTTCGGAAAAACCAGTTATTACGATGTGTTTTCCATTATCTATTTCATCTGTCTGACCGGGTTCAGCCTGACACATCGTAAAGGCATGATGTTTGTCATTTTATCCTACAGCATTGCTCAGTCGATTAATTTGCTGTCACATATTTCCGCACTCAACGACAACGGGTACTGGGAACTGGCGATCGTCAAAACGCTGATGAGTCTGGTATTCCTGATGGTGTTGTATTTTTCTTTTGGAAAACTGACCGACCTTTCTACCAGTAAAAATTATTTTAAAAAAGCCTCAGAAACTGATCCGCTGACCGGCGTCAGTAATCGGCGGAGTATTGATCTCTATTTAAAAGAAGCGGAAGAAAACAGCAGCAGCAATTTCTGCGTATTTATGCTGGATATCGATAACTTCAAATCAATTAATGATAATTTCGGTCACCCGTTTGGCGATGAAATTATCAGCACGGTGGCCAAAATTATTAAAAAGAATATTCGCGGCAATGATTTCGTCGGCAGGTATGGCGGCGAAGAATTTCTGATCGTACTCAATTCCGGCCTCGTCAACGCGCTGCCGGTGGCAGAAAAAATGCGCCTGAAAATCCAGGAGCATGTCAGTGCCAGTCAGGGGCCGGACAATGTCCGCATTACCGTTTCCGTCGGCGTCGCCGAACATGCACCGGGTTCACCGGTAAACGGCACGGTCGCCAACGCCGACAGCGCGCTGTATCAGGCCAAGACCCAGGGAAAGAACCGGGTCATCGCCTGGGAAACCCTGCAGGATGCCGACGAGGGGAACGTGAGGGGGGAGCCCTGACTATCATTTACGTTAACGCCTGTTTTTTTCCCTCATACCGAAAGCCGGAAAGCGGAGCGGGCAAGGGGCTGGTTGACCGCAAATCTTAGCGTAATCCGATCCTGCAACCTGACACAGCCACGGCATTTACAGGTATAATCCCACAAATTTTTTAAACTGGTTTAGAAACGAAGATGACAAAACTCACCTTACAAGAGCAGTTGCTGAAAGCCGGATTAGTCTCCAGCAAGAAAATGGAAAAAGTCCAAAGAACGGCTAAAAAATCACGTGTTCAGAGCCGTGAGGCAAGAGCAGCTGTGGAAGAGAACAAAAAAGCCCAGCTTGAGCGTGACAAACAGCTCAGCGAACAACAAAAACAGGCGGCCCTGTCTAAAGAGTATAAGGCCCAGGTTAAGCAGCTGATTGAGATGAACCGAATCACTGACGCCAAAGGCGACATTGGTTTTAACTTCACCGACGGTAACTTAATTAAAAAGATCTACGTGGATAAAACGACGCAAAGCCAGCTGATCAGCGGGCGTCTGGCGATCGCCCGTCTGCTGGTTGATAGCAACGGCGAGAGCGAATACGCAATCATCCCGGCAAGCGTCGCGGATAAAATTGCGCAGCGCGATGCGGGCAGTATCGTGCTAAACAGCACGCTGAGTCAGGAAGAGCAAGACGAAGAAGATCCGTATGCTGATTTCAAAGTGCCTGATGATTTGATGTGGTAATAAACCGGTTCAGAACGGACTTTCGTGACGGGCAACGATCGGCTCCTGGCTGACGGGGTGAACAAAATGCAGTTCACTGGCATGCAGCATCAGGCGCGGTGTCCGTTCGGTTCCCGGCAGCAAAAGTCCGCCATACAGGTCACAACCCAGAATAGGGTGGCCTGTGTGCTGACAGTGGATCCGCAACTGATGCGTGCGGCCGGTTTCCGGGGTGAGCTGTACCCGCGTTAACGGCAGTAGCGCCCCGTCATCCTGTTCCTGATAAAACCGCTCAATGACCTGATAGCCAGAACGCGCGGGTTTACCGCTGAGTGCGCAAATTGACATCAGCGGGAAAAGCGCCGGATCTTTGGCAATCGGCGCGTCTATCACCCCTTCATCTTGGTCCAGATGTCCGCAAAGCAGCGCGCTGTACACTTTGGTGACGGTGCGCAGGCTGAACTGCTGGCAGAGGGCGGCATTAACCGCTTTGTTGCGGGCAATCACCATCAGACCAGATGTCCCAAAATCTAGGCGGTGGACCAGCGTGCAGCCGGGAAATATCTGTACCAGCCGGTGATGCACTGAATCAAGATTTTGCGGATTTTTGCCCGAAAGGCTGAGCAGACCGGACGGCTTATTGATGAGCACCAGATGGTCATCCTGATACAGCGTCTCAATCTGGTCATGGCACGGCGGGGCAATAAACGTATCGATAATCGTAGACATCAGGCAACCCGGACGGAAAGTGGGAGCGGATGATAACGAATTTTAAACCGAGTTACGACGTCAGGCTGCGCATCATCGCTCCCTGCGGAAGGTTCATTCACATTCTTCAACAATGACGTCAGGGTGAAGGCGAATATAAACACTGCACTACCGACGCAAAGATAACTCACTTGGTTTTGTCAGAAGATTACCTACTTTCCATGAAAGTTTTCTCCTCTGGCAAACTTTCAGATGAGAACGGGTATGTAAAAACGGTTCACAGTGAGATAAATAGTCGCCTTTTAACCAAATTAAAATACTCATGCTTAGACGTCATTTGCCGATAATGTGTTTAAACACAGGGAGATCATGATGTCCGAGGTTAAATATTTCAGTAATTGCTACGAGTTTTTGAATTCACAGAACATAGATGATAATGCCGGCATTGCCGCAGTGAAAACGAAAGGCTTACATCTCGTATGGGAAAATGGCGTGCCTGTATCAACAGGAAATTGGGGATTTGTGGCGCCAAATGACATTGATCACCTCTTAATATTTTACGTTCAAAATAAACTCCCGACGCAGTTATGGTTGGGTGAAGTCGTTGGTTCGACGAGGGTAAGCAAGCTGAAGAGAAAAGGGGATAACGTCCAACTTCAGGTCAGAAATATGGCGTTGATCGGTGAAACAACTCAGAAATGGAAAACGTTCACCAATAATGGTCAATCAAATGGGATAAGAATTTTACAACGGAAAACGGTGAGTCCAGCCACCCTGATTTCCGATGAAACGCCGATGAGTATTCCTGCTGGTAACAGGTATCCTCAAAAAATCTCTGAAACCAGGGATATTGTGGAACGATGTGAGCAGGTTAAAAAATATACTCTTTTGCGCGCTAATGGCCAGTGTCAGGGATGTTCTAATCAAACAACGCCTTTATTGACAGACAGTCAGTCAGTATTTCTGGAGGTCCATCATGTGAAGTTTCTACGAAATTCAGGGCCAGATACCATCGATAATACTGTTGCTCTATGCCCTCGCTGTCATAAAAAAGCTCATCACAGTCATGACCGTCATCTATTCATGAACCATCTGTATGAATTGAACGATTTTCTGAAACCTTAATTTTGTGTCAGTAGCGTGACGTATAATTCCTTGTCACAGGTTTTCAAGGCTTTACTATGGGGCATGACGGCATCGCGCCCATATTGCAATAAGCGTCAACTTAATCAGAGCTGACTCTGGATATAAAGCACAAAAACTAGAAGCCCGCTTAAGTTTGCTTAAGCGGGCTTCTAGTTTTTGGATCCTCTGACTGAGATCGCCCTGCCAGTAACTGGCTAATAATTAAGCTAATCCTGAATTGCGATGCTGTCAAGAGCACCAGAATGATCACTAATTGAATTTGGCGGTATAAAACTGGTTCTGGGTTTTGTACATAGAGGGCAATACGCACCACGCGGCCACAATGGTTGATGATAATGCGGGTGTCAGGTACCTGACGTACAACCTCGTACAGCTCCGATAACGTGGTGAAAAACAGCAGGCATCATAGTTCAACCTATATCGGCCAACTGTTCAAATCAACACCCGCCTGATAGTGCTTATCGAGCAATAGTCCAGCGGATGCAGCTGAAAGCGGATTAACAAGGCTCGGATCTGCGTCCCTGGAGACTCGATGACGTACGCCGCGTAGGTGACCATGCGCAGCAGATAACTCCGCCTCCAGTACCTTGTGCACCGCCACGCCATGACATAAATCGACATAACCGACTACCACTGCGCCGCTTTGGGTAACAGCTGCTGCTGGCGGGGAGTAGCTTAGGTTACGTACTCAATTAAGCCCACCGGGCGCAAGGCTTTTGACCCCGAACTGCGGTAGCTGGTCAGCGCCTGCGTATACACCGAAGCTGTAATATTGTTGTGGCCGTAAGCCGCATCTACAAGGTACTCCAGTAGCAGGTATTGTCTGCCGGGGCGGTCATAAATGTGGTAATAGGCGTCAATAATCGCCAGGTCAGGTTACAGCGCCGGTTCGGTGCCGTTTGCAAGCTAATTCGCTCTAATCGGGAGATAGTCGTTGCTCATACTAGATAACTTATTGTAAGTAGATCGAGTAGATCGCGATTAACTATAGAACGAAGATGCGTATTTTGCGAGCGGAGGAAAGGCGGAATGTCCCCCTTGCTGTCAAGGCTATTCGGCAAGGGAGGCAGCCGCTATTCCAAGCGTAAGTGTTATAAAATTTGATATATCCAACCATAATTAACACGAATGATTCTGATATCAATGCGTTAAATAATCATCTGGAAAGTTACATAAATGAGTCAGGTTATCGTATTGTTGTTCAGTTATTAATTAAATTTCGGAATGCGCGATGAACGTTGAATAATCAACTATTCGAGTATTGTTATTTTCATTCGTATTAATATCTGGAGCAGCAATTTCCTGGTGATGGTTTTTGTACACACGCTGAATAGTACGAATAATGGATCGCGTTTTTTGGTCTGACAACGCAGAATGTAACACGATCGCCATCGAGGGAAGCGCTGGCAGAGAGAGTTTAGTGCTCACTTCGACCAGGTTTACAGGCGCCATACGATAAGGCAATACGCCTACCGCAATGCCTGCGCTGAGTGCAGCGATAACGGCGGTTATACCCACCCCGACGAACACCTCTTCCCAACGAATTCCCGACTGGCGTAAACGTTGAGAAGTCAAATCGCGTATACCGCAGTCAGGAGAAAGGTTAGCGATATGCACGGGGTGATCGGGAATACAGGTATATTTTTCGGTAGCAAACCAGCCAAACTGTTCTTGGCACAGTTCCAGCCCTTCGCGGCGGTCATCATCATTACGCACAATCACTGCATCCAACTGACCGTTGTTAAATGAATTCATCAACACGTGAGAGCTATCAACAGTCACCACTATCAATAACGTAGGATCTAATGACTTCATTTGTGAAAGAATTTCCGGCACTTCGGGTCCCATCACATAGCATGAAATGCCCAATTTGAATTTGCTATCACTCGCTATTAAACTGGATATGGCCCGTTCATGAGAGCTGAGAAAATCACGCGCGGATGAAATAAATTTTTCTCCAAAAATAGAAAGGCGCACCTGACGAGGTGTACGTTCTATCAATTTTTGCCCAAGCTTATCCTCGAGTCGCTTCAGTTTAACGCTTAAAGCTCCTTGCGTTGTGCCCAGTTCAGTCGCCGCACGAGTGAAACTTTTTGACTCTGCAATCACGACAAATGCGCGCACGGCATCAATATCCAGCGTGGTCATCTCAACTATTCCATTTTGTTGTCACAGATATACCAGACTTTACCATATCTGATGAGTTCGAGAAGTGATACTTTCTTGCCGTGTTAGAACATTTAGCTAAATAGAAAACTTCATTTTTCATAAATACTTTCATAAGAAAAATGCCATCTGATTAGATCTACGGAGCAAAAAAGAAATGGCCGCGACCATATCATCAATAAATAAGATAGCACTGGGTGCTGTGTGCTTATCCGCCATTATGTTGGGTCTGGAAATAACCAGTATTCCATCAATTTTACCAACGCTCGAAAAAGTGTTGCCTGCAGAGTTCCGTCAACTTCAATGGATTATGAATGCCTACACCCTGGCAATGTGCTCATGTCTAGTTGCTATGGGTGCTCTGGCAGATCGATTTGGCCGTAAGCGTATCTTTCTTGCGGGGATTACTGTTTTTGGTATTGCCTCTCTCATTTGTGGAATGGCAAGCAGTGCACCGTTGCTGATTGGTGCCAGATTCCTGCAAGGTGGAAGTGCGGCAGCGATGCTTTCCTGTCAGGTCGCTGTGCTTTCACATCAGTTCAGGGACGGGCCAGAGCGAGGAATTGCCTTTGGATGGTGGGGAATTATGTTCGGTCTGGGGTTGGGGTTCGGCCCTATTGTTGGTGGGGTTATCCTTGCTCTGTTGAGCTGGCACTGGGTGTTCCTTATTCATGTTGTGATTGCCGTAGTAACCGTTATTGCTGCCCGGATGGGTGTGGTGGAGTCGGGTGACCCGCATGTGGTGAAAATTGATCTTGGTGGTATGATCACCTTACCGATCGCCGTATTTGGTTTTGTCTATCTAATTACACAGGGGCATGAATTAAGTCTGGCATCGGGTACGGGCCAAGAAATTATTGCGATCAGTATTGCGAGCCTGCTGCTTTTCATCATCATTGAGCTGAAAAGCCAACGTCCTATTTTTGATTTTAAAGCTTTCCGAATTCGTAACTTCTCAGTTGCATTGTTGGGAGCCAGCGGCATGAATTTTTCATTCTGGCCGTTCGTTATCTATTTCCCGCTCTATTTACAGTCAGTGTTGGGCTATAGCAGTGTGGTAGCCGGGCTAATTGTGCTGGCTTATACCCTGCCAACGATTGTGGTTCCGCCTTATGCTGAGCGCCTGTTACAGAAGCGCGGCCCAGGTTTTATTATCCCGGTGGGATTATTCACCATCGCGATTGGCTTTGCGGTACTGCACATAACCATTTCCAGCGGACATGCTAGCTGGTTGACATTACTGCCGGGCTGTCTTATTGCTGGAGTAGGATTAGGGTTGACCAATACGCCAGTGACCAATACCTCAACCGGCTCACTGCCTCCAGAACGTGCAGGCATGGCATCGGGAATGGAATTCAGCGCCCGCATGATTTCACTCGCAGTGAATATCGCCGTGATGGGTTTTGTGTTGCTATCTGGCGTCTCTGCCGAGCTGGTTCATAGCGTAAAGGTAGATTCGCTTGCAAGTGTTGCTAATACGATTGCCGCAGGCAACTTCAATGCAGAACTTCTGGGTGGCGTGAATGTTGCCGCAGCACATGATGCCTTTGTAAATGGTATCAGCTGGGTCACGTTGTACGGCACGTTGGCTCCGGCAATTCTTGGATTACTGGCACGTCTTATTTCACAACAAAAATCATCAAAACAGATCGCAACGAGTTGATATTCTATTTATTAAAATTCATTTTTCGATGAAAAAATAAATAAAATTATATTCTTCACTATTATGGAACAGGGTGTTCCAGATAATACCTTATTTTCATAAAAACAAGGGTGCTAAGATGAAAAAAGATATTGAAACTGTTCGGCCACAACTCGCATTGGTTTTGGATATGGAACCTCATGATATTTACCCATATACAAATCTAAATGAGAATGAAAAATGGGACTCTTTTGCAATTCTCGCGGCAGTCGCATTAGTCACTAAAGAAACAGGGAAGCAGGTGGCCGTAGAAGATATGAGAAATATCAAAGTCGTGAATGATCTGGTTCTACTACTGGTGGAATAATAAGGTTTTATAAAATGCGTACCCATTCAATCATTGGCATTAATATTAAAGCAATTGCAGCAGCAATACCGTCTACGTTGATGCAATCGTCTGATTTCACTCTTTTGTACGGAGAGAAAAATGTTTCACGTGTTATTAGAGGAACAGGAATAAAATCAATCAGGGTTGCTAAGCATATATCAACGACAGATCTGATGACTGCCGCGGTGAATAATTTACTGAGCAATATTGATTTAGAGAATAATCAGATAGATGGTTTGATCGTTATCACTCAAACACCCGATGTATGGAGCCCCGGAACCTCATTTTCTCTTCACCAGGTATTGGGTCTCAGCGAAAACTGCTTTTTACTTGATCTTAATTCGGGTTGTTCTGGTTACGCCAATGGACTGATTCAGGCTGCGTCGTTGGTCAAGGCGGGTGTGTGTAAAAATGTGTTGGTATGTACTGGTGATGTTAATTCTCGCGTCATTGATGATAAAGAATATCAATCCAGAATGCTTTTTGGCGATGCTGCATCGGTATCATTGATCACTAATGGTGAGGACACCTGTACATTTATTTATGGCGCTGATGGGCAAGGTAGAAAATCCCTTGGTGTGGGAATGCATTATCAAAAAGAAGACGCAATTTCTGGAACGGTTGGCTATTTAAAAATGGATGGTGCTGCTGTAATGAGCTTTGCTCTAAAACGTGTTCCTGAAGCTATCGATACGCTGTTATCAGAATCGAATGTTGATAAAAATGAAATTGCGCTTTACGCCTTACATCAGCCAAATGAATTTATTCTTGGATACCTGAGAGACATCATGAGTCTGAATGATGAACAACTGCCTGCAGATGTTGACGGTATTGGTAATACTAATTCTACATCTATTCCTTTATTGTTAAGTCGAAAGGACTGGGGGCATTCACGGAAAAATATAATAATATGTGGTTTTGGTGTTGGCCTTTCCTGGAACGCAATGTTAATAAATCTGGAAAAAACAAAAATTATTAAACCTACAATAGTGTTAGATAATTCTCACACTGAGTAACTTAAATTTTTTCTACAATTAGAGGTGTCATATGTGTGGGATTACTGGTTGGGTAGATTTTAATAATAGGTATTTTGACAGAACGTATTTTGTACAAGCCATGACGGAGTCGTTGGCACATCGTGGGCCAGATGGTCAAGGTGTCTGGAATGATAAATATGCATCCTTAGGACATCAGCGATTAGCGATTATTGATATTGAGCATGGTGCTCAACCAATGGAAGCCAAAGGTTTTAATGGTAACCATGCGGTGATTGCATTCAATGGGCAAGTGTTTAACTTTCAGGAACTGCGAAGAGATTTACAAGGACTAGGTTATCATTTTGATACGACCAGTGATACGGAGGTGCTTCTCAAAGGCTACTTACACTGGCAAGAAAATATTGTCCATCATCTTAATGGCATGTACGCGGTAGCCATCTGGGATTGTCAACGTAACCAGCTTTTTATGTTTCGCGATCGCATGGGGATAAAGCCTCTTTATTATGCATTGACTGAGAGCGGCGTCATTTTTGCTTCGGAGCCGAAAGCTCTTTTTGTTAGTGGTGTCGTTCAACCAAGTATTTCCAGAAATGGATTTTGTGAAATACTCGATATGCTAAAAACACCTGAATGTACTGTATATGATGGAGTGTTTGAAGTGCGTCCGGGTACGATGCTTATATTTGATAAAAATGGGTTACAAAAAGAGACCTACTGGGCACTGGAAGCTAGGGAACATGTTGACTCTCTGGAAACGACCATTGACACAGTCAGAACCTTGCTTACTGACACAGTGAGCAGACAAATTGTGTCAGATGTGCCGGTATGTTCGCTTCTTTCGGGAGGGCTTGATTCATCTGCAGTCACCGCGATGGCGGCTAAATCCTTACCTTCAGGGTATTTACCGTCCTTCTCTATTGACTTCAGTCATAACATCGAGACTTTTCAGGCTGATGGGGTGAGAGGAGCCGCCGATGCGCCTTTTGCTCGAATGCTTGCCCAGCACGCGGGCACCAGACACACTGAGTTACTGCTACGCAGTGAAGATATGCTCAATGAATCTGTCAGGCAAAAGGTCTTACGTGCGGTGGATGCGCCACCTGCTTATTGGGGAGATATGTGGCCATCTTTGTATCTGTTATTTCGCGAGCTAAAAACACACTCTAGCGTTGCCCTTTCAGGCGAGGGAGCAGATGAAATTTTCTGTGGATATCAATGGTTTAGAAACCCAGCAGCCAGAGATGCAGATACATTCCCTTGGTTAACTGCGGGATCGGCACGCTATTTTGGTGGTCTCCAGTTGCTTTCACGTGACTTTGTCACTTCATTAGAACGTGAAGATTATCGAGCTGAATGCTATAGCAAAGCGGTGAAAGAAGTCCCCACTTTGCCAGGAGAAAACGATACAGATTGGCGTATGCGGAAAACGTCTTATCTCGCCATTACTCGATTTTTACCCACATTGCTTGACCGCAATGACCGTATGAGTATGGCGGTTGGAGTGGAGGTTCGCGTGCCATTCTGTGACCATCGGTTAGTCGAATATGTATTTAATACACCGTGGGAAATGAAAAGTTTTGACGGCAGAGAAAAAAGTTTACTGCGTGCCGCAACACGGCACCTGCTACCGGATGGGATTGTTAACCGAATCAAAACACCATATCCGGCCACCCAAGATGGTGCATATGAAAATGGACTTCGAGTTGAGTTAGGTACAATTATTGAAAATAACCGTTCACCAGTTTACGAACTGATTGACCGTGAAAAAATCATTAGCCTACTAAAAAGAGAGTCATCAGAAATAAGCCAGCCTTACAATCGAGGAAGTATTGAAATGGTGCTCTGGATGCATCGCTGGTTGAACGAGTATCAAGTCAACGTTAAGGTAAAAAAGGGGATGTGATGACAATTCAGTATAATAATACCATTGCGCCAAAATTATTGCACAAAGGCAGCTCTGATGACGTATTACTGTGCAGTCCAAGAAAAATCATGCCTTATATTGTTATTCCTAAAACCCCTATTTCTCAGAATGTTAGTGTTATTTTAAATGCATTTTATCACTGTAATGGAAATGGTGATTATACTTTTATTGATGATCATAACGAGGCATTACCAGAAGTGGAATTTGAGGGTGATGCTGAACTGATCTCCCAAGGAATTCCATTTCAAAGGCTTGATTCGCTCAGTAAAAAAAATAATCTCGATCATGATTTTATAAATGCCGAGAATGTCACTTCTTTCCTGAATGAATGCAATATTGAGCGTTATTCGACCAGTTTCCAGTTAGTCAATAATGCAGACCACTATTTCTTCTACAGAAAGCAGCATGAGCATGTTCCCGGCATTATGCTTATGGAAGTAGCCAGACAGGCAATTTATTATCAATTGTATACGTACTCTCAACATCAGTTAGGTAAGGTCACTATCAGTTTAAGCCAAATGCAAGCTGATTTTTACTCTTATTGTGAGCTTATGTATCCGGTGGAAATCGTTGTTGATGATTTTACTTCATCAAAATCATCAACTCCAAGGGAAATTACGTATTTAATCTCGTTCTATCAAGAGGCGAAACTGATTGCAAGAATCAAAACTGTGGCACCCGTGATTTCGATTGGGAAATTTAAGTTGGCTAGAAATGTGCTGCTAAATACTGATGATTTATTTAAACCTTTAAGTCACTCGCCACTAACCGTATTTATTACGTCACATGATCTTAGTCAGAATATTGTTGTATTGAAAAGTGTATCAGGCAAGGGGTGTGTTACCAGCAGAGTAAAGAATAAAAATATAGAGAAAGCGATTGTAACTTTTGTTTATGATAATTCAATATCTTTCAGCACATCTATTTATAGGGTTGGTGAAGGTAATGGGGAGAGTCATTGGTTATTTGAACGAGTCTCCTTTGAAGAGTTAGAAAGTCTTAAAGAGATGATCAAACGAGGATTTATAGAAAATTCTGTTGAAACTAACGTGTTCGGCGAGTGAAATTATGCCTAATTATTCAAATTTGACGCGGCCCTTATCCTTCGGGAAAAATCATTTAGCAGCAAACAGAATGTATTTTTCCTCTGTTGGTTTTGATCTTTGTGACCCAATGGGTAGGCCTCTACCTGAATTTTTTTCAATTTATGATTCTCTCATGGAAGGGGGATGTGGTTTTGGTTTTTTAGGAAATGCATCAGTTGACCCTTTGTCACAATATACTGATCGCAGCATGAAAATTGTTTCTGAAGACCATGCAAATGATTTAAAGCCAATTATTGAAAGTGCGAATAATAAAAAGTTTATTTTAGGCGTTCAATTGCAACATTATGGTGTAAAGCCTGAGGGAAACTCTTTAAGTTATAATCTACCCGATATTCCTGGTGATGTGACAAGGTTGAATGAAGACCGCATTGAAGATTATATCTATCAGTTTCATAATGCTGCGTGTCTGGCATTAAGAATAGGTGCGCCTGCAATTCAAATACATGCAGCTAATGGCTACCTATTGAGTTCTTTTCTCTCACCAAGAACTAATCGGCGAAAAGATAAGTGGGGTGGTTCACCGCTAAGAAGATCGCTAATTTTGGTTGAAATCATTCGCAGAATTAAAATTTCTGTTGGTGATAACATGGCAATATTTGTGCGTCTACAAATCGATGATGGTTTGGGTAAGGAAGGAATTCATGTCGATATATTAAGTGATGTCATTATTGCTATTGAAGAAGCTGGGGCTGATGCAATCATAGGTGCTACAGGAATTGCTGAGACTTATAATAAGTTCTTGAGCGATAAAAATTTCACAATTGATATTTCTCGCTCAGCTGGGCGTTTCTTTAAACAGAGAACAGCTTTGCCTATTGGTTTTGCTGCTAATATCGATAGTCTGAAATTAGCCGATGAGATTCTTGACAGTGGAGATGCCGATTTTATTGGTTTTGGGCGAGCGATTGTTGCAGATCATCAGTTTGTTAACAAAGAGCTGGCTGGGGATTATGATGACGTTTTCCGTTGCCGGTGGGATTCGTATTGCTTGTGGGATAAGAAAGAACCATCAGCAGACAGGGTATTTTGTTGTGTAAATCCGCGCTATTTGCGCCCTGTTCATATTCAATTAAAACATCAGGAGAAATAAAATGTCTTATACTGGTAAAGTCGCATTGGTTTCTGGCGGGACTCGTGGGATTGGATTTAATGTAAGTAAAAGCTTGATTGAAAAAGGTGTTTTTTGTTACATCACGGGAAGAAATAAAGAAGACGGATTGAATGCGCAGGAAGAATTGGGTAGTAATTCACGTTATGTTCAACTTGATGTCACCAATGAACGTGCCGTAATTGAGCTTTTCGATTTAATTCGTAAGGAGCACGGGCGTTTAGATTTTGCTGTTAATAATGCAGGTATCACCACTAAAAGAGCCTCAGTTCAAGAACTGGATTTAAACGAGTGGAACCGTGTATTACAGGTTAATCTTGTTGGACCATTGTTATTGATGTCACACCAGATTCGCCTGATGGGTCTAAGTGAGAAAGGCTCGATTGTGAATGTCTCGTCTTGTGGCGGGGTTTTAGGGCAACCACGGCAGAGTGCATATTCTACCAGTAAAGCAGCTTTAAATATGTTGACACAGGTTGCTGCAGTTGAAAGTGCCAATCCACCAGAAGGGCTGAGTGTGGTGAGGATCAATGCAGTTTGCCCAGGCCCGACCTTAGGTGGTATGAACACCAAGGAGAGACTTCGTGCTAACCCTGCATCAACAGAAGAGAAAATTCAGTCAACCGCATTGAAACGTTTTGCCGAGCCAGAAGAGATCACTGCCGCTATATTATGGCTTTTAGGTGAACAGTCATCCTATGTAACGGGGACATTGCTTTCAGTTGATGGCGGATTTAGTGCTGGGAAATTTTAAGGAAAGCCATGCGTACTTTGAGTTCACTCGAGAACCAGAAACAGCAGGAAGCTTTCAAGAGGGTATTCATTACTGGAGTGAGCAGAGGCTTAGGTCTGGCGCTGGCTTGTCTTTATCTCGATAAAGGTTGGACAGTATACGGTACAGCACGACATAAACCGACTCAGCTTGCAGGACATGACCGGTTTATTTTCAAATCCTGTGATTTGCAAGATCCTGAGCAGGTCGCAGCACTATTTGAACAAGAATTCAGCCCTGTTATTACACTGGGTGTGTCGGTTATACATCTTAATGCCGGTGTTTCTTCTAATGCACCATTGCATACTGATGAATATGATCTTTCACAATTACAAAAGGCCATGATGATTAATGTTCTGGCTAATAAGTTAATTCTTGACGCGCTTTTTCAATCAGGTTTTAAACCGGCACTTGTTGTGGCATCAGCTTCCATTGCTGGTATACGATACCGCGCTGGTATGTTGTCATATAGTCTATCTAAGGCTGCCTTAAATGCATTGTGTGGGGTTTATGCTCAAGAAAACCCAGACGTATTTTTTGCTGTGTTGGGGATGTGTAATATTCTGACTGATTTATCTTTAGGGATAATTTCAAAAGATAGTTTATGCAAATTTCCCGAGCATTTAAAATTAAGAGAAAGGTTTAATATGCCCGGATACGCAGTTAGCCCTGAGAAACGTGCAACAGAAATTTATCAAAGGGTCATTGAGCATGAATGCATAGGAATCACAAGCGGTGAGTTTATAGAGTTAAGAAATATCCTATAAAACTCGGTATGTTTTATCAATGAAGTAATTACAGTTTAAATTTAGGGATTATTATGGAAGTCGAGCTTAACGATATTTTAACATCTGCTATATATCGACAAGAGCCATTTATGGATCAACCTTTTGATTTTTCAGAGGGAGATGATACGGAACTCTATTCTTCAACGGGACAGCTAGATTCATTGAGTCTGTTGACTATCATTTCAGATGTAGAAAAACAGTTATTTAAGGTGCTTGGATATAAGATTAAACTCGCAACAGAGCAAGATCTTTCATTTCAAAACTCGCCGTTTAACACATATGGTAAAATGTTGAGGTTTATTAATGATAAAATTCAAATCTCGTTAAAAAATATAGCAAGTTAGTTTTTATCCGACCCTGTAGAAGGGTCGGCATTCTGACGGATAAATCTCAATGCTATCTATTAGTATGGATTGGGGCTAAATAATAATATGCTTTGGCGTGAAGTGGCTTACTTAAAAGATAACGATGATGAAGAAATTACCGTTTTTGTTGGAAATTATTCTGATTTTACACAGGATGATGCCATCTTCCTTTCTGAAGACGAGAAAATAAAGTCTCAAGCATTTTCGAGTGTTTCTGCGCGAAATCGATATATTGCAGGTAAGGCTTTTTTACGCAGAGCGCTAGGGTTTATGTTTAACAGAGATCCCTTTCAAGGGGCTGTATTGAAAGATGAGTATGGTAAACCATACATAGTGGATTTTGATAAAAAGATAAACTTTAACGTGTCCCATACGGGTGATGTTATTGCAATCGCGTTCTCAAGAAATAAGCCTCTTGGTATTGATATTGAGCTAAAAAATCGCGCAATACATCAACAAGTTGTAGACTATATATTTACAAATGAAGAAGCTGAAGAAATCTTGAGTAAGGCTGATTGGCCAGAGTGTTTTTTACGCGCATGGACAAGAAAAGAAGCTGTGCTGAAATGTATAGGTTGTGGCTTTGCTGGTGATGCGAAGGAAATTAGGGTTCCACTGGATGATGAAAAACTTACGGCTTATAAATATTTATTGGATGTAAATATTTTTCAGGTTTGGCATCTATTTACGATAGATTTTTTGCCAAATATAATTGGCGTTATTGCTATTTAATTGATGTAGAAATGGATATTATGAATTTAAAAGTAGGGGTTATTGGTGCAGGTGCAATGGCACAGGCAATTACGTTACAAGCGGTAAAGAATGGATTTGAGGTTATGGTCAGTAATACTCGTGGTCCTGAATCTCTCGAGTTATTAGTCAGAACATTAGAATGTAAGGCGGGCACACCCGAACAGGCAATCAATTTTGGTGATATAGTGATAGCCGCAGTTCCCCTTTATGCTATTCCAGAATTACCTAAAGCATTGCTTATAAATAAAATCGTCGTTGATCCGTTAAATTACTTCCCTCATCGTGATGGTGTTATCCAGTCGTTAAAAAATGGTGAGATAACTACCAGCGAGTTCTTGGCAGAAAACGTACCAGGTGCCATTATTGTTAAGGCCTTTAACTCTATTACGGTTGAGGATTTACGACGTGATGCGCGGCCAAAAGGGGCGATTAATCGCCGGGCTATTCCGATCGCCAGTGATAATATCAAAGCGAAGTCTACGGTAGCGAATTTCATTGAAAGTATCGGTTTCGACGTTGTGGATGCAGGTGAGTTAAGTGGCAGTTGGCGCTTTGAGCGTTACCGGCCTGTATATTGCGTTGCACTAAAGCAGGATGTGTTGAAAGAGCGTCTGTTTGCCACCAATCGTGATACCTGGGTTGCTGATGGCTACTGGATATTTAATCGGGGTGTGTAACTCTTATTACAGAAACCCTCTAATTTTGTTGTAGGCCGTGGAATTCAACCTGTTAACAGTCGTATTAAATCAGCAAATAATCAAGATACACAGGATTAAATGGTCTTTGTTGAATAAATCGAACTTTTAGCCGTTGTCAGGATCAGATCACCACACTCCTGATCCTGCAGCGATATCACGTGGCAAAACAAAAGTTCAAAATCACCAAGTGGGCTACCTACAACAAGGCGCTCATCCATCGGGGCTCACTGACATTCTGGCTTGATGAGTCGGCCATTCAGGCCTGGCATAACGATCCCAATACGTCTTCACGTGGTCTTCCTCAACGTTATTCTGTGCTCGCTATTTCTACCGTACTGATGATCAAACAAGTTTTTCGCCTCACGCTGCGCGTCGCGCAGGGATTTATTGACTTCATTTTTACCCTGATGAACTCCCGCTCCGGCGCCAGGATTACTCCTGCGTCAGCAGGCGGGCTAAGTCCGTCAACATCCCGTTTAAAACCCCGCGAGCGGCGAAATTGCCCATCTGGTTATCGACTCCACCGGATTAGAAGTCTTCGGTGAAAGGGAGTGGAAGGTGAAAAAACACGGTCAGGAAAAGCACCGCGTCTTGCGGAAACTTCACCTGGCGGTGGACGCCGGTACTCATGAGGTTATCTGCGCTGACCTGTCCCTGAATAATGTTGACGCAGAGGCATTCCCGGGAGTTATTCGTCAGACCCACCGGAAAGTTAAGGTCGTTTCTGCCGATGGCACTTATGGCACAAAACTTTGCCATGACGAGATGCGGCGTAAGAAAATCAAGGCGCTTATCCCTCCGCTAGATCAGGCGGGTTACTGGCCGGTGGAGTATGGGGACAGAAATCAGGAGGTGGCGAGGCAGAGGCTCACGGGGAGTAATGCTTACTGGAAATGGAACACGGCTTATAACCGACGTTCGGTGGGTATCTAACGATGCATGACTTCGATGCGCAGGTTGGTGAGGCTATGGCCATGATCCGTGCCTTAAACAAAAATGGCGCGTGCAGGGATGCCAAAAAGTGTGCGGATTGCCTAAGATAATGATTGATATGGGGCAGTTTTATCTAAACTCGATTTATTCAATAAAGCCTTGTGAGGGACCAAATTCAATATTCAGCTCTATTTTGTGACTAAAAACCAAGATCTGTATCAAGCTGACGTTGTTTTACTATATATGCGATGTATTTAGTCTTAAACGGGACCCATTAGCTGAGCGCTTTTTCAAGGTTATCAATCGGTATGTACCGAAGTTCAGACTTTGGACTGCTGATGGCCCAAAATATAGGATGGCACGAATTCCTCTCTGCATCTGTTCAGATAATCTGACCACCACTGCATCATCGTCTTGCGGGCTTCCAGATGTTACGCCTTGTGGATGTATGCTGCCCGTACGCTATTACGCTCCTGATGACTCATCTGACGCTTGCGGCCACAGCCCAGACTCCATGAGGGCACTACAGGCCATTGTCCGAAATCCGTGGCCGCAGATTTCATTTTTTGTGTCATATCTCATCAGGCGCAACGCCTTGTTGACGGTGTTTTCACACATTGGCTTATACGGATTATGGTCACCGGGGAATATCAGCACGCGATGCCCGGATATTTCCCGTATCTGTTTCAGAATAGCGATGGACTGACGGGAGAGTGGAACGATATGTGGAGTGCGCATTTTTGCACCACGCTCAGAGTAGCGGACACCGGGGATGGCCTCGCGAGTGGCAGGAATGGTCCAGATTCTATTTTTGAAATCGATCTCAGACCAACAGGCGAAACGCAGCTCGCTGGAACGGATGAATAGGTGAAGGGTGAGTAATACGGCCAGGCGGGTTAACTCTCGTCCTTGCTGGTAGTCCTCAATGCGAGCCAACAGTTCCGGTAGTCGTTCCAGCGGAAGGGCGGGGTAGTGACGTTTAACGGGCGGGGCAATAATACCCTCCAGATTTGCTGCCGGATTGTTCTTTATCAAATCCTGATGTATGGCATGACGCATGATGTTGCACATATGCTGCCGGGTACGTGCTGCGACTTCCAGCAGACCTTTTTGCTCAATGCCTTTCAGCAGGTCGATAAAGTGACGAGGTTTCAGTTCAGCTACCGGCAAGTGTCCAATCACAGGGAATATATGATTGTTCATGCTGGCAAGCAGACGGGAGGCGTGGTTCTCTGACCATGTTCGGTTGCTTTTATGCCAGTCCAGTGCCACATACTTGAAAGTTTTTCCTGGCGAGGTAGTGGCTCTTTCAGCAGAGCGCTGTTGTGCTGGATTTATATTCTGCGCCAGCAATTTACGGATGCCGTCACGCTGTTGACGAGCATCAGCCAATGACACGTCAGGGTAGGCGCCTAAGCCAAGGCGAGATTCTTTTCTATTGATACGATATTTGAGATACCAGAGACGTGAACCGCCTGGATTAACCAGCAGATATAGACCATGAGAATCGGAAACTTTGAAGGGTTTAGCGGATGATTTTAAGTTGCGGATTTTTGAGTCGTTAAGAGACATTTGGGGGTCACTCCGTCATCGAACCAACTTGACCCCAAATCTGACCACCAAATTCTCCCGATGCGGAGGGAAAACTGAAAATGCATCGGGAAGACTTTTCACGCTAACTCATTGAATCGGAATCACATAAGGATTCGCAAAACGGCATGAAAACAAGAATTTGGCTCCTCTGACTGGACTCGAACCAGTGACATACGGATTAACAGTCCGCCGTTCTACCGACTGAACTACAGAGGAATCGTGTGAACGGGGCGCATGATAACGAGTGACAGGGGCGGGATCAAAGGTTTTTTTGCTGCGACGTTCTGATGGGAGACAATTTGTGCAGATGGGTCAAAAAACAGTAAATCTTTCCCGCAGTTCATCAAATAAACTGAATCCTTATGTTAAATAAATGACATTTATTCTCATCCTGAGTCGCGTAAAGTAATCCCATCAGTGTGCTGTTATCCGCAAGTCGGGTCCGGCGCAGCGTTTTACGCACTATGAGGATGAATACGCGATGAAAAAGATTGGATTTTTATCATTTGGTCACTGGACGCCATCTCCGCAGTCGGGCACCCGTTCGGCAGCAGATGCATTATTAGAATCTATCGATCTGGCGGTGGCGGCTGAAGAACTGGGAGCCGACGGCGCTTATTTCCGCGTGCATCACTTTGCCCGTCAGCTGGCCTCGCCATTCCCGTTGCTGGCGGCCATTGGCGCCAAAACCCGCAAGATCGAGATTGGTACCGGTGTTATCGATATGCGTTACGAGAATCCGCTGTATATGGCCGAAAGCGCCAGCGCCGCTGATTTGATTTCCGGGGGGCGTTTGCAGCTCGGTATCAGCCGGGGTTCGCCGGAGCAAGTGATCGACGGCTGGCGCTATTTTGGTTATCAGCCGGAAGAGGGCGAAACGGAAGCCGATATGGCGCGCCGTCATACTGAAAAGCTGCTGGATGCGCTGCGCGGTGAAGGTTTTGCGAAACCCAATCCGCAACCGATGTTTCCAAATCCGCCAGGTTTGCTGCGCACTGAGCCTTATTCTGAAGGGCTGCGCGAGCGCATCTGGTGGGGCGCTGGCTCGAATGCGACCGCCGTCTGGGCCGCGAAGCTGGGCATGAATCTGCAAAGCTCAACGCTGAAAGATGATGAAACCGGCGAGCCGTTCCATATTCAGCAGGCGCAGCAAATCCGCGCCTATCGTGCGGCCTGGAAGGAAGCCGGGCATGAGCGGGCACCGCGTGTCTCGGTCAGCCGCAGCATTTTTGCCCTGATGGATGACCGCGATCGCATGTACTTTGGCGGCAGCAGTAACGATGGCGATAAAGTGGGTTTCCTCGATGAGAAAACCCGTGCGATTTTCGGTCGCAGCTATGCAGCCAGCCCGGAAATGTTGATCAAACAGCTGAAACAGGATGAAGCCATCGCCGAAGCCGACACCTTGTTACTGACCGTGCCGAATCAGCTGGGCGTTGAGTATAACGTGCATGTGATTGAGTCGATCCTTAAACATGTTGCTCCCGAAATGGGATGGCGTGAGTAGTCGCTAAGCAACATGACGAAACGAAAGCCCGTCGGGGGAAACCCTGACGGGCTTTTTTCTTTTTGCGACGCGGGCAGATAAGCCGCTGTCATTAAGGGGTTATTCTATAATCAGTGATGGCATTATTTTGATGAAAAAACCCGCAGGCACTGTACAAAATTCTGAAGGCAAGATCTATCAAATACATAGGGTGATTCAGATGTGACTGGTTTCAATCCGCGTATAGAGTAGCAATGAGACTACAAAAACAGGAGTGTGAGCATGAGCAATTCCATTGATGAAGAAGCAAAAGACGCAAAGCCCATTGTTGAAGCAGAAAGAGAAGCATCCGCCGGTAAATGCCCCTTCCATGAAGGTAATACCAATAAATCGTCCGGCGGTGGCACATCCAACCGTGACTGGTGGCCCAATCAGCTCAGGGTCGACCTGCTAAATCAGCACTCGACTCGTTCCAACCCGCTGGGCGAGACGTTTGATTATCGTAAAGAATTCGCTAAGTTAGATTACTCTGCACTCAAGTCCGATATCAAAGGGCTGCTCACCGAATCACAGGCCTGGTGGCCCGCCGACTGGGGCAGCTACATTGGCCTGTTCATCCGTATGGCGTGGCACAGCGCCGGGACGTATCGCTCCGTCGATGGACGCGGCGGATCAGGACGCGGTCAGCAACGCTTTTCTCCTCTCAACTCCTGGCCGGATAACGTCAGCCTCGATAAAGCGCGCCGCCTGTTGTGGCCGGTGAAGCAAAAATACGGTCAGAAAATTTCCTGGGCAGATCTCTATATTCTGGCGGGTAACGTTGCGCTGGAAAACTCCGGTTTCCGCACCTTTGGTTTTGGTGCCGGTCGCGAAGACGTCTGGGAACCGGATCTGGACGTGAACTGGGGTGACGAAACCACCTGGCTTGAACACCGCCATCCTGAAGAACTGGCAAAATCTCCGCTGGGCGCAACGGAAATGGGGCTGATTTACGTGAACCCGGAAGGTCCGAATCACAGTGGTGATCCGGCTTCTGCCGCTCCGGCCATCCGTGCCACCTTCGGCAATATGGGGATGAACGACGAGGAAATCGTCGCGCTCATCGCCGGTGGTCATACGCTCGGTAAAACGCATGGCGCCGCTTCTGCCACCCACGTGGGTGTTGATCCCGAAACCGCACCGATTGAATCTCAGGGCCTCGGCTGGGCAAGCAGCCACGGAACCGGCGCGGGCGCAGATGCCATCACCTCCGGTCTGGAAGTGATCTGGTCGCAAACCCCGACGCAGTGGAGCAACTACTTCTTCGAAAACCTCTTCAAATATGAGTGGGTGCAAACCCGCAGCCCGGCGGGGGCTATTCAGTTTGAAGCCGCCGATGCACCGGACATCATTCCTGATCCGTTCGACACGTCAAAAAAACGCAAACCGACCATGCTGGTCACCGATCTGACGCTGCGCTTTGATCCTGAGTTTGAAAAAATTTCACGTCGTTTCCACGGCGACCCGCAGGCCTTTAACGAAGCTTTTGCCAGGGCGTGGTACAAACTGACTCACCGTGATATGGGGCCAAAAGCGCGCTATATCGGGCCGGAAGTGCCAAAAGAAGACCTCATTTGGCAGGATCCGTTGCCGGTCCCTGTGTATCACCCGACCGTTGCTGAGATTGCGCAGCTGAAGGAAAAAATTGCGGCTTCCGGTCTTACCGTCAGTGAACTCACGTCGGTCGCCTGGGCTTCGGCTTCGACTTTCCGTGGCGGCGACAAACGCGGGGGCGCGAACGGTGCCCGCCTGGCGCTTCAGCCACAAAGAGGGTGGGAGGTGAATGCCACGGCGGCGCGCGTACTGCCCACTCTGGAATCCATCCAGCAGTCCTCCCGCACGGCGTCACTGGCGGATGTGATTGTACTGGCGGGTGTGGTCGGTGTTGAGCAGGCAGCGAAAGCGGCTGGCGTTGATATCGAGGTGCCATTCACCGCCGGTCGTGTGGATGCCCGTCAGGATCAAACGGACATTGAGTCCTTCGAATTGCTGAAACCTAAAGCCGATGGTTTTCGTAACTACCGTGGCAGTTCGGCCAATGCCTCGACCGAAAATCTGTTGATCGACAAGGCCCAGCAACTGACGCTGACCGTGCCTGAATTAACGGTGCTCGTCGGCGGATTACGCGCGCTGGGGGCAAACTATGACGGCAGTCAGCTGGGGGTTTTCTCGCAAAAAACCGGCGAACTTAACACGGATTTCTTCGTCAATTTGCTCGACATGCGCACCGAATGGAAAGCCACCGACGGAACGGGTGAACGTTTCGAAGGCCGCGATCGCGTCAGCGGAGAGGGTAAATTCACTGCCTCCCGTGCCGATCTGGTGTTTGGTTCGAATGCCGTATTACGTGCAAATGCCGAGGTTTATGCCAGCGCTGATGCTAAAGAGAAGTTTGTGAAAGACTTTGTCGCTGCCTGGACAAAAGTGATGAACCTGGACCGGTTCGAACTTTAAACGTAAAGGCAGGATCGTAAAGGGTAGTTATCACCCTTAAAGCCCGCTCAGGGATAACTGAGCGGGCTTTTTAACAGGGAGATTATGCTGTCAGAGAGGGGAGCCGCCGTTTCCTCCGTTGCCTCCAGCGCCGACAGAAGCAGTATTGGATTTTTCCGGAAATGGCGTTGCGGTGGTGAAGTGAGCCTGAATAGGGATCGCACCATCCTACAGGCTCACTTCAAACATCAGACGGGGGGCGAAATTATTTCGCCAGAAGCTCTTTGCGGACGATTTCAGCGCCTGCACTTAAGGCATCCAGCTTGCCTCTTGCCACGCTGCGAGGCAGGGGGATCATGCCGCAGTTAGTGCAAGGATAGAGCTTGTCAGCGTCTACAAACTGCAACGCTTTGCGAAGGGTGGCGGCGACTTCTTCCGGTGTTTCGATATTATTGGTTGCCACATCAATGGCTCCCACCATTACCTTTTTACCGCGAATAAGTTCCAGCAGCTCAATGGGTACATGGGAGTTCTGACATTCCAGTGAAATAATATCGATATTAGATTTTTGCAGCTTTGGAAAAATCTCTTCATATTGTCGCCATTCGGTGCCCAGCGTTTTTTTCCAGTCTGTATTGGCTTTAATGCCATAACCGTAGCAAATGTGGACAGCCGTTTCACATTTAAGCCCTTCGATAGCTCTTTCTAAAGTGGCAATACCCCAGTCATTCACTTCATCAAAGAAGACATTAAACGCGGGCTCATCGAACTGAATAATATCGACGCCCACAGCTTCTAATTCTTTGGCTTCTTCATTGAGAATTTTAGCGAATTCCCAGGCAAGTTTTTCGCGACTTTTATAGTGATTATCATACAGCGTATCGATCATGGTCATCGGCCCTGGCAGAGCCCATTTAATTGGTCGTGTGGTTTGCTGACGTAAAAACTTAGCATCTTCGACAAAAACCGATCTCTGGCGGCTTACCGGCCCAACAACCGTCGGCACGCTTGCTTCATAGCGATTACGAATTTTAACCGTTTCGCGTTTTTCGAAATCAACGCCGCTGAGGTTCTCAATAAACGTCGTGACAAAATGCTGACGGGTTTGCTCGCCGTCGCTGACAATATCAATACCCGCCTGTTGCTGATCTTCCAGACACAAACGCAGGGCATCCTGTTTGCCGTCAATTAATTCCTGATCCTGCAATTTCCACGGGGACCAAAGCACCTCAGGTTGTGCCAGCCAGGAAGGCTTAGGTAAACTGCCGGCAGTCGATGTCGGTAATAATTTTTTCATAACAGGTGACCTTATATTTTTTTATAATCAAAGAACGGTTTGCGCAGACCATTGTTCAAGAACGGATTGATAGGGTTTAATGAAGTTCTCTTCAGTAAACTTCCCTTGCTCGACAGCCAGCTGGCTACGTTCTTCCCGATCGTAAACAATGCGGGTTAAAGAATAATCCTGGTAATTCAGGCTTGGCTGATACTGTATTCCGGCCGCAGAATTAGCATTGTAAATCTCAGGGCGGTAAATCTTTTGGAAAGTCTCCATCGTGCTGATGGTGCTGATCAGCTCAAGATTTGTGTAATCACTGAGTAAGTCGCCGGTAAAATAGAAGGCTAAAGGTGCCACGCTGTTTTCAGGCATGAAATATCGCGCACGTAATCCCATTTTTGCGAAATATTCATCCGTCAGAGAAAGTTCATCCTGCTGATATTCGATACCCAATACCGGATGTTTCACGCCGGTGCGATAATAAGTGTTTTTACTGGAGACACTCAGGCATATCACCGGTTTCTTATTGAAGTTATCTTTATAGGTGTCTGAGTTGACGAAGCATTTAAATATATCCCCATGCAGTTCTCCAAATTTCTCAGGAAGACTGAATGCGGATTGGGTTTTATTGTGCGCCGGCAATAAAACGCTAAAATCATAATCCCTCACATAGGAGGAGAAATTATTCCCTAAAATACCTTCAATACGCTGGTTGGTGTGTTTATCCACGATATTTGTTTTCAGTATTTCAATCACCGGGAAGGAGTCTGAGCTGTCTTCGCCGGAAATAGTCAACTGAACAGTAATGATATCAAGTTCAACAGAATAGCGATCGCTCTTCGGGTTATCCCAGTGGGCCAGAGAGTTGAAGCGGTTATCGATCATCACTAAGGTGTTACGCAGGTTATCCTGGCGTTTCTCACCCCTTGCCAGATTAGCAAAGTTGGTGGTAATACGCGTATTTTCCGAGGGGTTATAATCTTCGTCGAAACGAATGCTCTTAATAGCAAAGGTAATATTTTTATTCATTGTTATCTGATATCCCGACATCTGATATGAAACCTGTTTTGATTGTTTGCTTTTCAGGGCTTCTCAATTTATTTTCAGATTTACCTTCAGCAGCCTCAAAATTTTCTATAGTTAATAACCGTGTATAATTTATGCCTGACTCGCTGACTAAGGAAAAGTGATTTAATTTCACTGAACATGAACGATTTTCATGATCAGGGGACAGATGTTCAGCTTCTCATGACAGTTCTTCACGCCTCCCGGACATAAGAAAGCCCGCCCAGATTTCTCCTTGCGGGCTTTCCAGCACTCATTTCGGCCCAGCCACGTGCGCAAAGCAGGGGCGGAAAACTCACTCCTCGCTGACGGCCTTATTGAGAAGGCGCGCGCGGCACACCTCGAGGATCTCATCAGACAGTGCCGAATCATCGGGGCAGGCGCGGGAGAGCACCAGAGCGCCAACAAGGTGGGCCATGCTGTCGATAAGGTCAGCGCGCGATGCGCTGTGCGGGCCACGTTCACTGGCTAACAGTGCCAACTGCGTTTCAATGCCTTGCGCAAATGCGGCTTTGATTGGCGCGGGCTGACGGGCGGTATCTGCCCCCAGCGCCGACATGACGCAACCCTTGCCCATGGAATCACGGTGCTCCCGGGAGAGGTAATTCTCCACAAATTGCTCACGGCTGACCCCCTGGGTACTTTCTGCCGATCGCATAAAACCGCAGCTCATCGCCTCCGACATCAAATCCGCCTTGGAGGCAAAGTGTTTATAGAAGCCGCCATGAGTGAAACCTGCCGCTGACATCAGTTCCGCGACGCCTACACCGTCATAGCCCCGTTCGCGAAACAACACCGAAGCCGTTTCAACAATGTGTTTCCGGTTTTCACGAACCTGCTCTTTTGACACTTTCATTTTTGCACACCTCACGAAAATTCATGCCTCAAGTATACATTGATGATAACCGTAATCAAACCGATTGACTTTTTAGATTACGATCACCATCATTAAGTCTGTACTTTGGCCGCGCACTGGCGGATTTTGTTTACTCACCAATAAAGAAGATCAACTCATGACCAAATCATCAGTCCTCATTACTGGCGCTTCGACAGGCATCGGCGCTGTTTACGCAGAGCGTTTCGCCCGCCGGGGGCACAACCTTGTTCTGGTCGCCCGCGACAAGGCAAAACTCGACACCCTGGCCGCACGTCTGCGGCAGGAACACGGCGTGGCTGTCGATATTCTGCCCGCTGATCTGACCCAACCGGATGCACTGGCGGCTGTCGAAACCCGTCTGCGCGACGACGCGCAAATTGGCATTCTGATCAATAACGCGGGCATTGCGCAGTCCGGCGGTTTTGCGGAGCAGACGTCAGAGTCTATTGAACGGCTGATTGCGCTGAACATCACAGCTCTGACGCGGTTGGCCAACGCCGCGACGCCGCGTTTTGTGCAGGCGGGAGAGGGCGCAATTGTCAATATCAGTTCCGTCGTCGGTCTGGCTCCGGAATTTATGATGTCGGTGTATGGCGCCACTAAAGCCTACGTGCTTTTCTTATCGCAGGGATTAGATCTGGAACTGTCATCCCGTGGTGTGTACGTCCAGGCGGTGCTGCCAGCCGGAACCTATACGGAAATTTGGGAACGCGCAGGCATTGACGTGACAACGTCACCTAAGATGATGCAGGTAGATGATTTAGTGGATGCCGCACTGGTCGGTTTTGACCGTCGCGAAAAGGTGACCATACCGCCACTTCAAAATGCCGCACACTGGGACGCTCTCGACGGTGCGCGTCAGACGCTGATTTCAGACATCAAACAAGATGAACCCGCAGCGCGATATAAATCCCTTTAATTAGAAAAGGTGCGTTGTGCAGGAGAACAAATGGTTGGCACAAGGGATGAGTAGCGTGTTTTTTGTTCCAGACAGGCTATCACGGGCATCAGGAGCGGATTTAACCAGAAAGCGTGAGCGCGTCGAAATGAATCTTAAAGTGACTTAAAAGGGGAAGTGGCCTTCCCCTTTAGATGCGTTTTAACCGGAGAGTTAACTCACCAGGTTAATCAGTCGTAAAAGGGCTAAAAACAGCTCCAGTACGACGATGATCACTGACAACATGTTCATCCGCGTTCTCCACATAATGCGGAGCGCAACACCAGTACCTTACCCTTACATTGCCTGTCAGTACGGGTGTACAAGTGTTAGATTGTATAGTCGCACTCCAGACTGGGGCACTGCTTGCGGCACCACCCGTCTGGCAGTCAGGGCTTTAAAATAGGTAAAGCCTGAAGCACGACAAACCTAACGGCCTGTATTATTAATGAGCATCCGTGGGTTTGCAACGGGTATTGAAGAAAGCTATAATCTCGTCGTTAGATTGTATGGTCGCACGTCGCTGCTTCACGATTACCTGTCGTTAAGGGCGAAAAATATAGAACCCCGTCTCACCAGCGGGGTTTTTTATTGTCTGGAATTTGGTTTCTCCGGCATCCCGATTTTCGCCGAACGAAAGAAAAGCGGAAAAGCAAAAAGCCCGCTTAAGTTTCCTTAAGCGGGCTTTTCTAATATGGCTCCTCTGACTGGACTCGAACCAGTGACATACGGATTAACAGTCCGCCGTTCTACCGACTGAACTACAGAGGAATCGTTTGAACGGGGCGGATAATATCCAGAGGGCGCCGGGGTGTCAACGCAAAATTCAATAATAGCCGCTGACTGCTCAGCATCTAATCAATACGGCTGAAAATCATCATCAGCGCCATCAAAATATGGGGTCAGCCGTCAGATTAACAATCACAGCGTTGTCCGCGACGTTGCCGTGCCAGCGGGTCTTGCTGATAAAAACGGGTGAAATGGCCGTAAACCAGCGGAAACCGGTCAGACAGCAATTCTGGCGCACTAAAGAAATATTCAGAAAGTACGGCGAAACACTCGGCGGCGTCGGTTGCTGCGTAGGCGTCCATGCTGGCAGCCTCTTCGCCTACGGTGTCGATTTCATCCTGCAGATTTTGCATGGCGGCCTGCAAATCATGCTCCCAGGCAACCACGTCGCGCAGCGGAATGGGCGGAATGCCGCTGACTTCGCCGCCGTTACGCATATCCAGTTTGTGCGCGGCTTCGTGGATGATCAGATTAAAGCCAGAATTGTCGAAGGAGTCTTCAATGTCCTGCCAGTTAAGGACGATCGGCCCCTGATCCCAGCTTTGTCCGGCGTGGATTTGCGTTCCGGCGTGGATCAAGCCGTTCTCGTCCTGCCACGGGGTATCGACCACAAAAGGAGAGGGATAGAGCAGAATCTCATGAAATCCGTCGAGCCAGGATGCGCCCAGCTCCATGACCGGCAGTGCAAACAGCAGAGCGATGCGCGCCTGCATTTGTTCGGTGAGCACAATGCCCTGCAAGGGCACCAGCCGTTTTTGTTGCAGCAACTGGCTGGCGATGCGTATCAGACGTTGTTGCTCTTCGTCATTGAGAGAGGACAACAGCGGAATGTTCAGGGCGTCGTTCCACGCGTCCGATCTTTCAATTTTCAGCTCATTTGCTTTCCACGGCCACTTAATCATCATTTTGCTCGCAAAGTGATCACTTGATTTATCAGTGCCAGCTAAGCCGAAGTGACTCCAAAACAAGTAACTTCAACAAGTTAGCGTCGGACTGCACAGATTCTGAGAGGATGTTACACATCCGCTCATTTTAAGCAAAATGCGGGATCCTCTTATAAGACATAGCTCACGTTATTCTTTAAGCCATTTTTCGATGAAAGTATTTGGCGCAAGGGGCTTGCTGAAAAAATAGCCTTGCAGGAATTCGAGCTGATACGGCGTCAGATAATCGACCTGTGCCTGTGTTTCGACACCTTCGGCCACGATAATCAGGCGCAGACGTTTTGCCAGATCGATGACGTTATCGACGATGTGCCCGGCCAGTGCGTCGGTGCCGATTCGGCCAATGAAGCTCTGGTCGATTTTTAGGATATCGATGTGGAAATTTTGCAGATACGCCAGGCTGGAGTGACCGGTGCCAAAGTCATCCATGGCAATCAGGACGCCCATCCGGCGCAGCGAGCTGAACAAACTGTGGGTGATGTCCGTTTGTTCGATCAGTTCGCGCTCGGTAAGTTCAAGTACCAGATGCACAGGGTTTTCTTTAAAGGCGTCGATGAACGCTTTGCAGTCTTCCACCAGCGTCAGATCTTTAAAGTGACTGGCGCAGATGTTAAACCCGAAATGGAAGCCTTTCGGCAACTGCGCGGCCATCGGACCAAACTGATCGCGCACCTGCGCCATCATTGAACGGGTCATCGGCACAATTAATCCGCTTTCTTCGGCAAGCGGAATGAACTGGTAGGGCGGGATCAGCCCGGAATGCGGATGCTGCCAGCGCATAAGCACTTCGCAGCCGGTGATTTTATGATCCGTGCCATCCACCACCGGTTGCAGCCAGGGAATAAACTGTTTTTTCTCCAGCGCCGTTTTCAGTGCGGTGACCGGCGTGCCAAAACGGCCAAGCAGCCCGTAGGTCATGAACGCCACAAATAAGCCGACCAGCGGAAAGAGCACCAGACTGGCGGTGGCGTAATCAAAGATGTAACGCCAGTGATCGCTGCCGCTGATCACCAGGCGCATCTCATAAGGGTAACGCTGAGACGCCAGCGCCATTCTTTCGCCTTTCGGCCAGCCCAGATCACGATGAATTTTGCCCTGATTATCCATCCACTGGTCGCCGACCTTCAGAACGAGAAATTTTTGCTGGCTGAGTAAACGAAGAATGTTGTGCAGGAAATAGCCGTCAACGCCGACCAGAACGCCCTGGCCGTTTACGTCGTGACGATAGGCGATCAGCGGATGATTTGGCGTTACGGCATTGCCGCTCATCAGCATCAGTTGTCCGCCAGCATAGTGGCCTTGGGAAACGAAATCGATCTTCTCACCAAACAGAGAGGTGCAATAAATGGTGTCGCCGGTATAGAGATTGACGGTGCGCACATTGGGCACTTTCGCCACCTGCCAGCGCAGAGCCTGAATCGTCTCCTCGGTACAAGGGGCGCCTATCAGATAGTTGACGGTATCGGCGGCGACGGCGGCATTGTCGAGGGTCATATCCACCATGTAGACCGATTGCGCCAGACTGGCGGCGTGATCTTTACGCAATCCCTGTGAGGTCTGCCATGAAATCGCCAGCGTGCCCAGCGCGGCGACCAGCAGGAATGCCAGTACCGACAGACAGAGTCGGAATCGCGGCCGGTATAGCCAATGTACGGATAAGGCCAAAGGAGTGTCCACCTTAGGAATTTGTGAAGGCTTACTGTTCTTAATATAACGCATAATCAGCGAAATCTGCTGCAAACCTCGGGTAATAATGAGGGAAATCAATCTCCCACCTACCCGATGTTTATGCTTAAAAGTCAGTTCGTGCGGTTTCAGTTTTATTGAGGGCCTAAAATTTGTAGCATAAGCGTTTACGCCGCCTGTCAGAAAACGACATCAGGACGAACACATGCCTTCCCGCTTTTCCATACTTCTCTGCGCTGCTGTTATCTCTCTTTCCGTCAGCGGTGCTGCGCTGGCCGCCGATGCACCAAGCTACGGGCCACAATTACAGGGGTTCGATTACCCGTTTCCGCTCAAACAGTTCTCACTGAATTCGCAGGGTGCGCCGCTGCAGATGGGCTATCTGGACGTGTCGCCGGCAGGCCACAAAAACGGACAGACCGTGGTGCTGATGCATGGAAAAAATTTCTGCGCCGCCACCTGGGGCGGGACGATTTCGGCACTGGCGGCCAAAGGCTATCGCGTGATTGCGCCTGATCAGGTGGGGTTCTGCTCCTCCACCAAACCCGGACATTATCAGTACAGTTTTCAGCAACTGGCGATCAACACGCATGAGTTACTCAAAAGCCTGAAGATCAGCAAAGCGGTGATCGTCGGGCACTCTACCGGCGGAATGTTAGCCACGCGTTACAGCCTGATGTTCGCGCCGGAAGTGTCGAAACTGGTGCTGGTCAATCCCATCGGGCTTGAGGACTGGAAAGCGAAAGGGGTGCCATACCGCACCGTGGATCAATGGTATGACCGCGAGCTGAAAACGTCGGCCGAGAGCATCAAACAATACGAGCTGAAAACGTATTACGTAAACAAATGGAAACCGGAATATGACCGCTGGGTCGATATGCTTGCCGGTCTGAACAACGGGCCGGGGCATAAGCTGGTGGCATGGAATTCGGCCCTGATTTACGACATGATTTTCACGCAGCCGGTGTTCTACGAATTTAAGAATTTACGTGTCCCGACCACGCTGATGATCGGCACGTCTGATACCACGGCCATTGGCAGCGACATCGCCCCGGCGGCAGTGAAAGCCAAAATTGGCAACTATAAAGTGCTCGGTAAACAGGCCGTGAAGCTCATCCCCCATGCCCGGCTTATCGAATTCAAAGGATTGGGGCACGCGCCGCAAATGGAAGAGCCGGAAAAATTTAATACCGCTCTGCTGAAGACCCTGGCGAACTGAGGCCGCAAGCATCATAAAAAAAACCGCAGTCTGCGTCAGGGCTGCGGTTTTTTATGGTTTTGCGTTTCGACATTCTGCTTCGGCGATTAACGCAGATTGTCCGGGAAGTTGGCCGGTAACTCGCTGGCTGCGCAGTCGATCACGGTGTCGTTGTTCGCGCCGCAGTCACGGACGAAAGTGATGGTCGCGAATTCATCAATCACTTCGGTCGGATAGGCCGGACCGGCATCGCGGTAAGCATTCATCAACGGAATATGATCGTTCTGGAAGCAGACGGTTTTTTCCGGATTGTTCATGACCCAGCGCGGGAAGAAGATGGTGCCGTGGAACACGTTATCGCCAAGATTCACAATCAGGCTGACGTCGGTACCGGTAGGCTCGGTCCAGGAAATTTTGTAAACCTCTGACGCCACACGCACGATGTAAGCTTTCTGGTCTTTCACCCAACGGTTACCCACCAGGCCACTGTGAATACGGTAATCCAGCGTCTGTGCGTTTTTCACATAGATTTCATAGTTCCAGCCGTTATCGTAGGTATAAACCACATGTTTACCAACGAAGCCGCTCAGGTCATTTTTATCAAAGTTACTCATGGTGAATCTCCTTAGGTTTTCTGGATGAAACGTGTGTTTCGTTTCGATGAAAGAATCATACCCCTCATAAATGTGATAAAAAAACGCTGATTTTCGATAAAAACAATCGGTTTATTAGATGTATTATGCGGTGACAAACTTCACTGCACAGGAGACAGATATGGCGCTGCCTAGAACCACACTTGAACAATGGGTTGTGTTGCAAACGGTGATTGAGCAGGGAAGTTTTGCGCAGGCGGCCACGGTGCTGAACCGCAGTCAGTCATCGGTCAGTTATGCGTTGAGCGGATTACAGGAGCGGCTCGGGCTGCCGCTGCTGGAAATTACCGGGCGCAAAGCCGCGCTCACCGAACAAGGGCGAGCCTTACTGGCGCAGGCGGCGCCGCTGATCTCTTCTTTCCTGCAACTGGAGCATCGCGCGGCAGGCTTGCGCGGCGGGGTGCGCACGGAGCTGAGTCTGGTGGTGGACAGCGTGTTTCCTAAAAACCTTTTGTTCCGAGCGTTGAAACGCTTTCAGCAACAGTTTCCCGATACCCAGGTGCATCTGACGGAAATCCTGCGGGGTGAAAGTCCCGGCCAATTAAATGAACGATCAGCGGATTTGTACCTCACCACGCTGGCGCCGGAAAATGCGATACACGGCCGGTTCCTTCTCGATGTGGATTTCGTGCCGGTGGCGAAAAGCGATCATCCGCTGTTACAACTGCCGGTGCCGCTTTCCGCTGAAGATCTGGCGCGCTTTCCGTTAATTACGGTGGCTGACCGTCGCTCGCCGCGAAGCGACAGCCGCCCAGCCGGTCAGGCGGCGAACTGGACGTTCACCACGGTGGAAGCGGCGATGGAGGCGATATCAGTGGGCGTGGGTTACGGCTGGCTGCCGCTGGGAAGTGTTGGCCCGGCGCTGGAAAGCGGTGTGCTGAGCAGGCTGACGCTGTCGGCCCGCACGGTGCGGCAAACGGCGTTGTATATGGTGATGGATAAAGAATCACAAAACTTTGACCAGACGGTGCATGCCCTGTCGCAAAGCATTCTGGCGGCGTGTGGCCTGCTGCCCTGAAACGCCGGGCAGCAGGTGCTCAGATTAGGGTTTTTTGCAGGCCGCGAGGAGATCAAGCTGCGGATCCCGTGCGCTGGTCTGAACGTTCATGGCACTGAGCACGGTATGGAACAGATTATCCTGCGACACATCGTCCTTCGTGGCATGGGCTTGCAGGCATGACACATCAATACCCTGCGCTCTGGAATAGCCGTCAGATAACCAGAACAGCATAGGCACATGCGTCTGCTCGGCGGGCGCGACGCTGTACGGCGTGCCGTGCAGGTACAAACCATTTTCCCCCAGGGATTCGCCGTGATCGGACAGATAAATCACCGCCACGTTGTACTTATCCTGATATTGCTTCGCCTTTTCAATGACCTGTGACACCACATAGTCGGTGTAGTGCAGGGTATTGTCGTAGGTATTGACCAGCTGCTCCTGCGTGCAGTTTTCAATGTCACTGCGCGGGCAGTCTGGCATAAATTTACGGAATTCCGGCGGATAGCGTCTGGAGTAGGTGGGGCCGTGGCTGCCGATCAAATGCAGGCCGATCAGCGTATTCCTGCCATCCGGTTTGATGTCCTCATCGATATTTTGCAGCAGCGCCATGTCGTAACAGGTGTCGCCATCGCAATATTTACCGTCTTTTTGAGTATTGAGGGTGACGTTAGGCACGCGGTCACAAACGCCTTTACAGCCTTCGTCATTGTCTTTCCAGAACACGGAGACGCCCGCTTTATGCAGAATATCCAGCAGCCCTTCGCTGTTGCGCGCCCGGTTGGCGTCATAGCGGGTACGTTTCATGTCCGAGAACATGCAGGGCACCGAAATTGCCGTGGCCGTACCGCAGGAGGTCATGTGCGCAAAGAAGATCACATCGGGCATGGCCTGAGTGTATTCATTGGTCGGTTTCGCATACCCGTTAAAAGACTGATTCTGCGCACGGGCGGTTTCGCCGATCACCAGAAACACCAGGTTGGGTTTCTCGCCAGGTGTCTGCACCAGTCTGGCGTCGTTTCCGAGGGTTTGAAACGGCATTTTTGGCGTGAAGTAACGGTGATTCATGTACTGGAAGGCGCTGTAGAGGTAATTGGTCGGCACGATTTCCAGATTCAGGGTGCGGTTGTTACGGCCAACGGAGGCGTAATCTTTGTAGAACACCCCGGCGATGGAGGCAACGATCGCCAGTGACACCAACATCGACACCAGACGCACGCCCAGACGACGTAAACGCGTCTGATCATAGCTGACGGGCGTGAAGAACAGCACAATCGCCGGTATTACGCCGGTAAAGACAAACCACAGCACCACTTGCAGATTCAGATACGAAGACGCTTCGGCAGACTGCGTCTCCAGAATGTTTTCGATCATCCCCCGGTCAAACACCACCTGATAGGTCATCATGGCAAAACTGGCGAGGGCGCTCACCGGCAGTATGATGATGAAGAAAGGTTTAAGTAACGGGCGGAAGCTGAACGGCGTGAACACAAAGTTCAGCGCAAAGAAAAGTGCCACGGGGATGGTCAGTGCGAACGCCAGGCTGTAGGCAGGCAGCGCATGAAGAATGCGGTAAAAGTGTAACAAGATTGGCAGGTTAACGATAAACGTAAAATATAAGCTGAGCAGCAAAGTCAGCCAGAAGTAGCTGATCTTCGGAAATAAATGGCGCAATGAAAACTCCCAAAAAACTGAAGGATGCAGGCGTTAACGGACTGAAACCATAACGCACATAAATGAATTGTCGTGAATCATAATATTGCTAGCTTAAGAAAGCCTTAATAGAAGTGTCACAAAGGGTTCACAGCTCACATTTTTCAGAAAGGTTCAGAAAATAAATAAAATATAGTTGGCAGGGTTTAGCCCCCGTAACCCTTATGCTGGGCGGCATAGCAGGGAAATTGCGCAAAAAGCCATCAGCCTGTTTATACCTTTCTGAGTGCGACTTCCGACTCATTTTGATCTTCCCGCTGATTAATCCTCCCAGGTTTAATTTAACACTGACGATTTTGCGTCCGGCCCTGCATGCGGAGCGATTGTCAGAAGGATTTATGCGTTGATTTCATCTTCGGCCACAATTGCGGCCAGCAGTATCATCGAACCGGGTGTTGTTATCGGCCCGCACGTTGTTGTCGGCCCTTTCTGTTTTATCTCCACGGGTGTGCGGATAGGCGAAGGGTCAGTCATTGCCTCACATGTCGTCATTAACGGCGATACGTCTATCGGTCGTGAGAACCGAATCGGGATGGGATCGTCCATCGGCGAAGTCAGCCAGGATTTGAAATACAACGGCGAAGCGGCGAGCCTCGACATCGGCGACGGCAACGAGATTGGCCGTCACTCGACGCTGCATCGGGGCACAGAGCAGGGCGGCGGTGTCACGCGCATTGGCGATCAGAATATTTTTCAGGCGGGTGTGCACATCGGGCACGACTGTCAGGTGGGCAATCACACGTCAATGGGCGATCACAGCGGGCTGGCCGGTCACGTCACGCTGGGGGATTATTCGCAACTCGGCGCACTGTGTGCGGTGCATCAGTTTTGCATCGTCGGCACCGGTTCGCTGCTGCTGGACAACACCTGCGTGGTGCAGGACGTTCCGCCGTTTGTTGTGGCGAGTGGTAACCGCGCAGTTCCGCGCGGCATCAACGAACGCGCGCTGGCGTTTACCCGCGCGAATGCCGTTGAGCGGAAGGTGATCCGCCATCTGTACGATCTTTTATATCATCAGCAGGTGGCGGCAGACGTGGTGAAGCTTGAGATTGAACGGCTCAGCGCGGAGCACCCGATACTGTGCCAGTTCAATGATTTCTTTACCCGCTCGACGCGCGGAATTATCCGCTAACCGGCGGGATATAAAGGCCGGTCAGGCTTCCAGCGCCAGCAGGGCAAAGGTAGCCAGCCAGTGTTCGCCCATGTAATCGCTGTCGAGATTATCCAGTGCGCTGTGCAAATGCTCTTCCGCCGTGTGGCGTAAAAGGGCTGTGCGCGCGTCGCCTGCCGGTAACGCCGACGCGAGAGATCGCTGGCACCAGGCGCGGCTGAGGTTCAGACCGTCCAGATGCCCGATCTTGCCGTCACTGCGATCCGTGACCGTGGCGGGCGTGAACAGCGTGGCGGGTTGACGTTGCGCCAGTTCCGGCAGAAAACGGTCGAACCAGAGAATAAATTCCTCCCCCGGCAGTACGCGGCGCATCAGCTCCGCTTCCATCAGCGATGGCGACAAAAATTCATCACCACCCGGTTCCCATGCCTGACAATGCACATCATCCTGATGCCAGCGCCGCGCCGTTTCTTCAATTAACGCGCACAGCGGGCCATGCTTCACGCTTCGGGCATAGTCCAGCGTCAGAGCCAGCGCGAAGGCCGTATTGAAATGGCTGCCGACGCGCAGCGGATAGGTCGCTTTCGGCAGAAACGCCGTAAAACTCTCTTCGAAAAAGCGGGCCATCGGCGCCAGATTTTTTGCCCATTCAGCGGCCTGCGGCAACGCCATTTCCTGCAGCTGCTGCGTCAGCGCCAGAAACCATGCCCAGCCATAAGGACGTTCAAACCCGGCATGTTGTGGCTGTTGCAGATAAGCCATTTCGCCCGCGACGTTTTGTGCAGTGAAATGCTGCCCGACCACGGATATGATTTTCTCTGCTTCCGGCAGTTCAGGGTAAGTGTTCAGCAAGCGCAGCAACAGCCAGTAGCCGTGAACGCAGGAGTGCCAGTCGTAGCTGCCATAAAAAATCGGGTGAAGCTGGCGCGGGGTGCGGGCGTCCTGCGCGCTGCTCATCGCATGCATCAGTTTATTGGGAAACTCACGCGTTAAATGATTGAGCGCAAGTGAGGCAAAACGGGACGCCATCGCTGGCGTCATCTGCGTTGTGGTCATCGTCTTTCCTTATCAGAAGCGGAACACAAAGAAATACATAAAGGCGGTGTTGACCAGCAACAGCAGCACGCCGGTTTTCCACTGTGCCTTGATCACGCCATTTTTATCCTGCAATTCAAGCAAGGCGGCGGGAACGATGTTGAAGTTTGCCGCCATCGGCGTCATCAGTGTTCCGCAGAAACCGCACAGCATACCGATGGCGCCCATGATGGCCGGATTGCCGCCGAGCTGATTGACGATAAGCGGCAGACCGATGCCCGCCGTCATCACCGGGAAAGCGGCAAAACCGTTGCCCATGATCATGGTAAACAGTGCCATCCCGAAGGTGTAGGCCACCACAATCGCCAGCGGTGAACCCAGAGGGATAATATTTTTCACCAGGTCGGCCACCACGCCGCCGACGCCTGCCATCGCAAACAACGCGCCCAGCGCCGCCAGCATCTGCGGCAAAATAGCCGCCCAGCCCACGGTGTCCATCGTCTGCCCGCCGGCTTTTATGGCTTTGAGTGGCGAATCGCGCAACATCACCAGCGCGGCGACAAAAGCCACCAGCGTGCCGATCACCAGAGAAATCAGTGTGACGTTTTTGGCTTCCACCAGCGGGGTGTATTTCAGCGTCAGGGTGCCGATCAGCGTCACAATCGGGATCAGCAGGGCAGGAATAAACAGTTTGCTGCCAAAACGTCGGGCACCGGCTTCACGCTGTTCCACGCGTTCAGGCTGGTCGTTATCCGTTTTGCCTTTACCCAGTTTGCCGCTGCCGGCAATCACCGCCAGCAGAATCGCCAGACAGCCGGTGACAAAGTGCGGCAACTCGCCGCCAAACAGAAAAGTGATACCGTAAACGCCCCAGAACAGCGCATTCACATAGCGACGTGCATTACTTTTGTCGCGCAGATTGAAGAGCGCGAAGGCGCAGAACATCAGGCCCGCGAGAATATAAACTGACTGTAGGTTGATCATTTTGCGGTGCTCCCGTGGTGGCCGTCAAAACGTTTAGCCAGCGAGCGGTCAAGCAGCCACAAACGGATAAAGTGAATAATCAGTGCGGCAATCGCGGTCGGGATCGCCCAGACAGACAGGTGCAGGGGTTCGACGTCGATTCCGTACTGATCGAGAAAACCTTTGATCAGCAGAATCGATTGCACGGCGATAAAAATGTCCTCGCCGAAAAAGACCGCCACGTTATCTGCCGCAGCAGAATGGGCACGGATTTTCTGACGCACGTCGTTAGGTAAATCACCGTATTTGGTGGTGGCGGCGGCTTCGGCCATCGGTGCGATCAGCGGACGAACCATCTGCGCGTGTCCGCCCAGCGAGTTCAGCCCCAACGCTGCCGTCATCTGGCGCAGGAAGAAATAGAGCATCAGGATGCGGCCAGTGGTCGCCACATGAATTTTGGAAATCAGGTGTTTCGCCTGCTCTTTCAGCCCGTTACGCTCAAGCAGCGCAATCACCGGCAAGGTCAGCCAGATAAGGCCCATATAGCGGTTATCGGTAAACGCCTTTCCGAAAGCGCTGATGATTTCCACGGTTTGCATGCCGCCGGCCAGTCCGGTAGAGATCCCGGCGATGGTCACGACCAGTAACGGATTAAACCGCAGTGCAAAACCCAGCACGACGATCGGAATACCTATTAGCACCCACATATAACTTCCCCTGTAACGATAAATACGATGTTGTGTTTTTTGTTTTACGTGCCAGTCTGCCTGCGCAATACACGCGAAATAACCGTGGGTTATTTCTTATAGCGATTACGCATAAATAAAACTGAGAGGCGGAAAGTAACAAGCGATTTAACGGAACGCAAGATGCAAACCGGCGGCCATCATAGGAAATGAGTCTGGCTGTTTGAAACTTTGTTATCGAACAAAATAGTGAACTGGCAGATGCTTTATACGCAGGGGATCAGAAGGTTATCAGCGGGAATTATCAGCATAATTAACCCGACACAGGGCCGGGATTAATGATAAAGGCGTATCAATACGCGGTGTGGCAGATTATTCGTCGTCCTCATCCCCGTAATATTTCACCCCAAGTTTGATCAGATCACGGCCCTGGGATTTACGGTGCAAATTACTGTCGCGCAGCGAATAGACGCAACCGCAATATTCCTGCTGATAAAAGCGTTCGCGTTTGCTGATCTCCACCATGCGCGCTGCGCCGCCTTTCTTGCGCCAGTTGTAGTCCCAGTAGACCATTCCTGGATAAGGCGCGGCAGCGCGATCGCCGCAGCCATTAATTTGCTGCATATCTTTCCAGCGCGAAATGCCCAGTGAACTGGAAATAGCACTGAAACCATGTTCCCAGGCATAGAGTGCCGTGCGTTCAAAACGCATATCGAAACACATGGTGCAGCGGATCCCACGCTCAGGTTCATTTTCCATTCCTCTGGCGCGTTCAAACCAATTATCGGTGTCGTAATCGGCGTCAATTAACGGGATGCCGTGTTGTTCGGCAAAACGTATATTTTCTTCTTTGCGCAGCAAATATTCTTTCTGCGGATGAATATTCGGATTGTAGAAGAATATCGTGTAGTCGATGCCGGACGCCTGAATAGCCTCCATCACTTCTCCCGAACAGGGCGCACAGCAGGAGTGCAATAAAAGACGGTCATGCCCTTCAGGCAGGGAAAGTTTCTCACGAATTAATTCAGACATCCTGTTCACCTTTATTTCAGAATAACTTTAACGATTGTTCTGAGGGGGATGATAGAAGACCTCGCTGTCGTGTCAAAATTTTCTTAACTGTTTCTGAACACACATCATGGCGTTACAGGGTTAGATGCTATGATAGAGGCAACATTGAGGGCCAGGCCCGGGACACGTTTTTTAAGGATGCAGGCAATGCAAATTATGAGATCGAATCACATTCGCTGGCTCAGTTTGTTGATTGTGATGGGCGGGTTGTTGTTGATTCTTCCTCTTCATTTACTGGCGTGCTTTATCGCCGGTTTTGTGGTGTACGAACTGGTCAATGCGCTGACGCCGCATTTTCAGAAAATCCTCAGCGGCGAACGTGCGCGCTGGGTGGTGGTGGCTTTTATCAGCACCGTGGTGGTGAGTTGCCTGATTCTGTTTGTCGCGGCTATCGCAGACTTCCTGATGGAAGACATGAAAAATCCGGTGGCGTTTAACGCCATGGTGTCGCGATTGCTGACTGACGCGCAAAGCCGTTTGTCGCCGGTGCTGTTGCACTATCTTCCAGCCAATATCGAAGAGTTACAGCGTACTTTCCTGCAATGGCTGCGTGAGCACATTGTCATGATCCAGACGTTCGGTAAAAACGCCGCGCACGTTTTTGTCACCATGCTGATTGGTATGATCCTCGGGGCGATTATTTCTCTCCAGCGGCATACCCGTGGCGAGCACCATGCTCCGCTGAAACAGGAATTGCTGGATCGCGTGAGCCTGCTCAGTGCTGCTTTTCGTAATGTGGTGTTTGCGCAGTTCCAGATTTCACTGATCAACACGGTGCTCTCGGGCATTTTCCTGTTTGGTATTTTGCCGCTGTTTGGCATTCATCTGCCGCTGGCAAAAACGCTGGTTGCGCTGACTTTCGTGTGCGGCCTGCTGCCGGTGGTGGGGAATCTGATTTCAAACACCCTGATTTTCATCGTGGGTTTGTCGCTGTCCTTGTGGGTGGGGGCGCTGGTGCTGGGGTATCTGATCATCATTCACAAGGTGGAATACTTCCTGAATGCGCGCATTGTGGGTAACCGCATCAAGGCCAAATCCTGGGAAGTTTTGCTGGCGATGGTGGTGTTTGAAGCCGCATTTGGTATACCGGGCGTGGTCGCCGCACCTATCTATTACGCCTACCTGAAAAGCGAACTCAAAGACGCCGGTCTTATCTAAACCTTTCTGCATTCCTTCTCAAATGTGACGCTGCGTTGTGCGGCGTCACTGTCTGGCTATCGGATTACCCTGATTTAAAACTCCTGAAAAAAACAGATTCAGGCAAGTAATGGCGAGGATCGTTATATTTGTTTGTCTCCTTAACGCGTCATACTTTCCTGGTGCACTGCCTTTTGCCGTGCGCATGTATTCCGTTAGCCCTTCAGGAGAAATAAATGACTCTTAACGTTCGTGGTTTCGCTGCCCTTTCAGCGGATGCGCCTCTTGCGCCTCATAATTTTGTTCGCCGTGACCCGCGTGATACCGACGTTGTGATCGACATTCTGTATTGCGGCGTGTGCCACTCCGATATCCACCAGGCGCGCAATGAATGGCACCAGAGCATCTATCCGATGGTTCCGGGACACGAAATTATTGGCCGTGTGAAACAAGTCGGCGCGAAAGTCAGCGGCTTCAAAGTCGGTGATACTGTCGGTGTAGGTTGTATGGTCGATTCTTGTCAGCACTGTGAATCCTGCGCGGAGAGCCTGGAACAGTACTGTGAAGAAGGCGCGACCATGACCTATAACAGCTACGATCGTCATGACAACATGATGACCTACGGCGGTTATTCCGAACAAATCGTGGTTGCAGAGAAATTCGTGCTGCGCGTTTCTGAAAAACTGGACATCAAATCCGCTGCGCCACTGCTGTGTGCCGGTATCACCACCTTCTCTCCGCTGAAACACTGGAAAGTCGGGAAAGGCCATAAAGTCGCGGTTGTCGGCCTGGGCGGTTTGGGCCACATGGGCCTGAAATTTGCCAAAGCATTGGGCGCAGACGTCACGCTGTTCACCCGTTCTAAAGGCAAAGAGCAGGAAGCTTACCGTTTAGGCGCCGATCACGTGGTGCTGTCGACGGATGAAGAGCAAATGGCGGCGGTGAAAAGCCACTTCGACTTCATTCTCGATACTGTGCCAAACCAGCACGATCTGAACCCGTACCTGGATACCCTGAAACGCGATGGTACCCACATTCTGGTCGGCCTGATTGAACCTATCGACCCTGCGCTGCACAGCGGCAAACTGGTGATGGGGCGTAAAACCGTTGCAGGTTCCCTGATCGGCGGGATCGCAGAAACTCAGGAAATGCTGGATTTCTGTGCTGAACACGACATTACCTGTGACGTCGAGATGATCGACATGCAGGACATCAACGGCGCTTACGACCGTATGCTGAAAAGCGACGTGAAATACCGCTTTGTTGTCGATATGGCTTCACTGAAAAACGCGTAACCCGCTGATTTCGGTTAAATAGCGACCTGATGCGTCTGCCGGAGAGTGAAGAAATTCGCACCGGCAGGCGCATTGTGACGAAATTTACGCTTTCCTTCTTACGGTGGCTTCTCCGCTTGTAACGGCAGTGGTATCCTGCTGCCTTTCGCCGGGCGAAGGAAAAACAGTGGCTAAGAGTTTTGATGAACTCATCAGAGATATGGACCTGATGATTGAACATGTGGACAGACTGAAAAGCCTGCCTCCACGGGCTGCAGAGCCAAGTTCAGCGGCGGCTGAGAAACCGGCATACGATTCTTTCGGCGAGATCTTTGCGCTTAAAGCCGTGATGCGTGCCTTTATCTCTTCCGTCGATACGATTGTAAAAGTGCAGATTGCGAAGAAAGTTGAGCAGGATATTGGCCATCTGGAAAACACGGTGCGCTCTATCGGCGGTGGCAGTGCGAACGCTGAAGACGTCGCGCAAATCACCGCTTACGTCCGTAATGCCGTTTCTGAACTGATGGAATAGCAGTACGCTGCTTCCTGGCAATACACGAAAACTGTCTGCTAATAAACGCCGGTCACCTCAGTGAGCGGCGTTTTTTTTGGTCGCAAGGGTGAGCCAGACGGTAGGCGTACAGGCGATAAGGCGATATTCTTCGCGTATGTTTGATGGCTGGCGCTTGTTATGACTCAGGATTATCGCTTTTTCGCGGCAACGCGACGCAGATGTTTTGCGCTTTTGTTTGAGCACCGCACCCGCAGCGGTCACCGGATGGAAATCTTTTGGATCACCGCGTCCTTACTGAGCGTGGTGGTGCTGTTTTTCGAATCCAGCGCGACCGATCTGTTTCCCAATACGCCGAATGTTCTCTGGCGCTTCGGTTTAATCGAACTCGGATTCACGGCGCTGTTCAGCGTGGAGTACGTGCTGCGCATCGTTTGCTCGCCGCGCAAAATGCATTATCCGGTCAGTTTCTTCGGCATTATCGATCTGTGCACCGTATTGCCGATGTATATCGTCTGGATGATGCCGTCGCTGGCCGGATCTGCCGATCTGGTGGTGGTGGTGCGTTTGCTTCGCGTATTGCGCGTTCTGCGCGTGCTGAAACTCCTGCGCTATATGAATGATGCCGGGATGTTGTGGCGCAGCCTGATGCGCGCGCGCCGCAAGCTCAGCATCTTCTTTGGCTTCGTAGCCATCATCCTGTGTCTTTTCGGCGGCCTGATGTTTGCGGTGGAAGAGGGCAAGGATGGATTTACGTCGCTTGGCGCATCGGTGTATTGGGCCGTGGTGACGCTGACAACCGTCGGGTACGGCGATATCACCCCGCATACAGCCCTCGGCAGAATGCTGGCATCGGTGCTGATTCTTTTAGGCTATTCAATCATTGCGGTGCCAACCGGAATTCTGACGGCTTATATGTCACAAGAGCTGGAAAAGGGGCGGGCGGCACGTTCTTGTCAGAATTGTCTGCATTCTGGACATGAATCTGATGCAAAATTTTGTGCACATTGCGGTGCGGTTCTGGAAGCGCAGAGATCACAAGCTGTTGATAAATAGACCTATAATTGTTCAATGATTGTACTGACTGGTTCATAAAAAGACTATTTTTGGGGTTTCCCCTGACATTGCGTTAAAAAGAGTTGCTATTAAATGGCAGTCATGAGTAAATACGTCTCGGCCTGTGGTACAGACCTATTTATGCACGACATCCTGAGTAAAGTTGTTCCAATTTAAAGCGTTATCCATGATAACCCTGCTCTGACGAATTTCCTTCTTAGTGCCTCCATAAGTAACGACTGAAATCCGGCTATAACATGCCCATGGTGGCGAAATTTATTTTTAAAAGGTAATTCTTATGTCAATGATGAAAGGTCAGGTTAAGTGGTTTAACGAGTCTAAAGGCTTTGGCTTCATCACTCCTGCTGACGGCAGCAAAGATGTGTTCGTACACTTCTCCGCTATCCAGGATCAAGGTTTCAAGACCCTGGCTGAAGGCCAGAACGTACAGTTCACTATCGAGAACGGTGCTAAAGGTCCGTCTGCGGCTAACGTTACCGCTATCTAATCTTACTTTACCGCTGTTACAGCGATAAACGTACAGATGACAAAAACCCGCATGCGCGGGTTTTTTTACGTCTGTCGTTTGTGAAATACCCCTTTGTCATTTTGCGAGCGCCTGTTGTTTAACGGCGGTATCTGGCAAAAAGACAAAAAAAAGCCCGCATAGTGGCGGGCAAAAATATTTCTTATGACATTCATTACGTACTCCCTCGGGGGTGAGCACGCAGGCAGTATAAAAGAAATATCTGTCAGGATTCTGGCGCTGAAATGTTAAGAAATTGAAAATTAATCCCCCCGCGTTATCTTAGGGTTTTTGCCCTGCATTCACCTTGTCCCGTGCCTTTCTCTGCCAGTCTGTACTACAATGAATACAATTGAACACTATGGGGTAACCTGATGAAAGTTAATGATCTTGTCACAGTAAAAACCGATGGCGGGCCGCGTCGTGAAGGGAAAGTGCTTGCTGTAGAAGAGTTTTACGAAGGCGTTATGTATCTGGTTGCGCTGGAAGATTATCCGGCGGGGATCTGGTTCTTCAATGAAGGCGATACCAAAGACGGAACCTTCGTCGTGCCACGGGACAGCGAAGAGTAAAATATCGCAGGTAACATGAATCAATAAAAAAACACCGGAGCCATCGCTGCCGGTGTTTTTGTTTTATACGCGGGTACGGTCAGAATTTAGAACGTTTCCCAGTTCGGTTCTGTGCTGGTGGTTTTGCCTGAACGCGGCGATGATCCCGGCAGGGCGCGTGCGGCGGGCTGAGTACGCCCGGCGGGGCGATGTGTTCCGTCAATTTTGAAGACGGCAACCGCCTGGGTGAGGCGCGCGGCCTGTTCTTCCAGAGAGGCGGCAGCGGCTGAGGCTTCCTGCACCAGCGAGGCGTTCTGCTGAGTTACGCCGTCCATCTCAGAGACAGCCTGGCTGACCTGACTGATGCCGCGACTCTGTTCATCGGAGGCGGAGGCGATTTCCCCCATGATGTCAGTCACATGGCTGACGGCGGTGACAATTTCAGACATTGTCGTCCCCGCATCGCCCACCAGAATGCTGCCTTCACCCACGTAATCCACCGATTCTTCAATCAGTGATTCGATCTCTTTTGCCGCCTGTGCGCTGCGCTGGGCAAGATTACGCACTTCGCTGGCGACCACGGCAAATCCACGGCCTTGTTCACCCGCGCGGGCGGCTTCTACGGCGGCATTCAGCGCCAGAATGTTGGTCTGGAAGGCGATGCTGTTGATCACATTGGTGATTTCAGCAATTTTGGTCGAACTGCGCGAAATATTTTCCATTGTGCTGACGACGTTGGCGACGATTTCTCCGCCTTTCTGCGCTTTATTCGAGGCAGCGGCTGCCAGTTTGCTGGCGTGATGGGCGTTTTCAGAGTTCTGTTTCACCGTCGCGGTGAGCTGTTCCATACTGGCGGCGGTTTCTTCCAGCGCGGCAGCCTGTTGCTCGGTGCGTGAGGAGAGGTCGGTATTGCCGGAAGCAATTTCCGTTGAGCCCTGATAAATGGACACGGCGCCTTCGCGCACGGTCAGCACGGTGCTGGCCAGTGAATGCTGCATGTGGTCGACATTGCTGCTCAGCACGCCGATTTCGTTGCGGCCATTATTTTGTGCCGGCTGAGTCAGATCGCCTTCGGCGATTTTCTGAATGCGCACCACCAGACGGTTCAGCGGATTGATGATCACTTTACGCATCACCAGATAAGTGATGAACGTCAGCACCAGCGCCAGCAGGAATGCGCCGCCCATCAGGCCATAACCGAGCGTGGCATTTCGCTGCGCTTTATCATTGATTTTATTGGCGGTTTCGGTGCGATAGGCAATTGCTGCCAGCAACGGTGTGTTGTTAGCCTGATCCAGTTCACGCACTGTTTCGGCTTCCTGAGAAATCACTTCCTCAAAATGCGCCTGCTTCGCAGAATCCATCATCGGCAGCATGCCCTGCGTCATGTAGGCGTTGTAGGATTTTTTCAGCGGTTCATCGAGCGCCAGATCGGTGGCATTTTTACCGGGCCGGTTGATGTAGGTATCAAAAGCCGTCTGCGACTGTTTCAGGCGGGTGGCGGCATCGCTGAGATTCTTATTAAAGACGTCCTGATCGCCAACGCGGGCTGCCGCTGCGGCCTGAATCAATAACAGGCGGGCAGTGCGCAGGTGGTTGGAGCTGTTCGACAGCGCCAGGCGTATTTGCAATTCCTGCGTGGCATTCGAAAGTGCCGCATTACTTTGTTTGAGGAAAAAGCTGGATGTGCCAATCGAAATGGCAAACAGGAACAGGATCCCCACCAGAATCTGGCTGATCAAGGTGATGAGTCGAATATTGCTGATAAAAGAGGTTCGGGTATTGATGTTTAAAGGAGTATCCATTTTATTCCGCTCTGTTAATCCTGTTCACCGGCAATTGAGGGTCGGTGAGTGACAGCGATGTAGGGTCTGCCTGCGGGCAAGTCCTGCCGTGGCGAAAACACGCCATATAAGGACATCGGCAATCCAGAGAGGAGGTTGAGTTTATATTTGCGACGCGGATCTCATTTCAGAAGTTTGTGTAGCCTTCTACAGGCTATGCAATGGCATAGCCTGTAGAAATAGCCCGTCATTAAAGAAAATTAGCTGACATAAATACCGTCTGTAAGCTGATCACATAAACGCACAACATGATAAATAATGTGTTTGTTCGGTGATTTTATTTTCCGCTTAATATTTCCTTTATATGACGACACTGTTTTGGTCTTAATTTTCAGCTTATCCGACATTTCATTTGTGCCGTCGCCTGACATCCACATTCTCAGCATGGCTGATTCAGACCGGCTGAGCATCACGGGGCGGATATCCAGCAGGCCGCAGCTGGCCGGGTTTTTCGCCTGCGGCAGTCGCGGGTGATTCAGCAGTTGTTTCAGGGTTTCAGCCTTAATGGATTTCGAGGTGATAATCACGTTCTTGCGAACGAAAACGTACTCTTCAAAATGAATACGTGTGCTGGACATAAAAATAAAAAATAACGTGTCGGCATATTCAGTAATCAGCGCTCGCAGGCGGGATTTACTGTCCGCATTGGATTGCATGCAATCTTCATTAATAAACACCACGGACGGCTTCAGTTTGCGGCAACTCTGGTGTAACTGATCAAAGTGGCTGACATAACTGATGTCCTGTTCCTCGGCGAGAAATTGCTGCAATCCAATGCGGGTAAAACGGCAGGGATCCAAGATTATCGTTTGCATAGTGAGTCCTCACAGGACGTCCTTGTTCGGCATAATGATTGGATTAAAACAGATGAATCTTAAAAGCACGAAGAACGTGCTGACCCTATTTCTCGCATGAAAAAACCGCATATTCAAAGTTTTTTTTAGCGTTTAAAGAGAGTTACGAGATTATATTAATTTGGTTTATGTCAGCGTTTACTTTGTGACTGAACAAAGGGATCGTGAAATTAGGACTATTCTGAGCGGATGTAAGGACATAGCAGTAAAACTTATTGATGATGGCGTAATTATAACGACAGGAAATACTTAGCATTCACATCAAGAGCCGCAAAATGCTTCAAAACAATTCACGCATTGTAAACGGCAAGTTAACGGGACGCGATACAGAGTACCGCGTCCATAAAAGTTACCAGTAGGATTGCCAGCACTGAGTCAGGCGTACCAGGGCCTCAACGTAAAAATAGTCGCCCCAGCTGCAACACTCATCCACCCCTTTACCACTCGCCATGTGGTAAACCGAATGCTTAAGCAAGCCGTCGCAGTCTTCCTCTTCACGGACAAGATAATGGTCGGTGAGAGAATCCATTATGCGCAGCGCCATTTCCTCATAACAGGCACGTTTGTCATCGGTGGCGGGCAGGGTGTTGACCAGGCTCAGCAGACCGCACACGGCAATCGCTGCCGCCGAACTGTCGCGGGGTTCCGTGGTCCCCAGCAGCGCCAGATCCCAGTGGCAGACATCGTCCTGTGGCAGACGGTTGAGAAAATAATGTGCCAGACGCCGTGACAGCTCGACCTGATCCTCGTCTCCGGTGTAGCGGTAACTCAGCATGAAGCCGTAAATCCCCCATGCCTGGCCGCGCGACCAGCATGAATCGTCGGCATAGCCCTGATGGGTGTTCCCAAAGCGCGGCTCACCGGTCTGCGTGTCCATATAAAATGTGTGATAGGTCGAGGCATCAGGGCGAACAATGTACTTCGCGGCCTGCTCTGCATGGGCGCGCGCAGCCTGTGCAAAGCGCGGCTCACCGGTTTGCTCACTGGCCCAGTAAAGCAGCGGCAGATTCATATTGCAGTCGATGATCATGCGTCCGGCCTGTTCCGGATCCTGCAAATCGCCCCAGGCCTGAATGATTTTCGCTTTCGAATTAAAACGCTCCATGAGGGCTTCGGCGGCCAGCAGCGCGATGCCGCGGGCCTGGCGGTTGCCGGTCAGTTTCCAGGCACTGACGCAGGACAGGCTGTAAAGAAAACCAAGATCGTGCGTGGCGGTATCAATGCGGTTAACGATGCGGTTGCCAAATGAGGTGACCTGTTTTTCTGCCGCATGACGGTAGCGATCGTCACTGGTCATTTCCCACGCCAGCCACAGCTGGCCGGTCCAGAAGCTGGTGGTCCATTCCACATTTTCAGTCAGCGGGTAATGTCCGTTCTGACAGGTTTCTGCCGGAAACTTATCGCCAAACTTTTCCACGTTGCGGGAAATTTTGCTCAGCACCGTCTGGCGCGCCCGCTGCATTTTTTCTGCAAACGCAATCCTGTCTAACTGATTCAGTTCAACCGGCAATAAATTCTCTTTCGCGATATTCATCGTCATATCTTCTCCCTTTTTCAATTAATTCATTCACTCAGCGTTTCGCCGGGGTCAGTTCTGCCGGGGTTTCCAGCGGTTTATCGGTGGAGGGGGTACCTGACCGGATGCTCTGACAGGCGGATAACGTAAAGGCTGAAACCAGCGTAAAGAACAGCGCAATACTGCCCATGATCAGATAGGTGTGTTCGAAGCCGATGCGTTCATAGAGATAGCCAGCCGGCGGGGCGATAACGATCGAACCGACGTAAATCATGGCCTGATAACCCAGCAGATACATGGTGGCGTTAACACGTTTGCTGAAATGCTCGGCGATATATTTGAAGACCGAAATCAGCAGCAATGAGATTTCCAGCCCGTAGAACGGCTTGATGATGGAGATCAGCAGCGGATCGTGAGTCAGCCCCGAGGCTATCAGGCGGATCCCCACCACCACGCCGACCAACAGCAGGCTTTTCTTGGCACCGAAATAATTCACCAGGAACGGGATCACCATCATCATCAGGAATTCGAAGCCGGACTGCACGGTGCTCAGGTAGCCATACCAGGCGTTGCCTTGCTCTTTGGTGGTAAAAAAGGTGACGAAATAGCGCGAGAACTGCTGCTCGGCAACAAACATCATCCAGGCGACACCGGCGACATAGAGCGAAAACATCCAGAATTTGCGGTTTTTCAGCAACAGGATCACATCGCTGAACACGATTTTTTGCTGCGCGATCACGTCGTTGTTTTTCAGCTCTTCATTGCCAATTTTCAGTGAAAGCAGCACGCACAACATCACCAGCGACGTGGCACTGCTCAGGCCGAAATTCCAGGCAGGAGAAAGATTAAACAACAGGCCTGAGAACGAGGCGGCCAGCGCCCAGCCGAGCGAGCCCCACATACGGACCTGCCCGAACTCCATGTGATACAGGCGGCTGAAGCGATCGGCATAAGATTCTGACGCGGCGACACCGGCATACCAGCCGAGGCTGAGATACAGCGCGCCGACAATAATGCCGATCATCATGTGGCTTTCCAGCAGCGGCTGGTACACGAAGATGAAGAAGGGAGCCATCAGCGCCGACACCAGCACGACAAAGTAGAGCAGCGATTTGCTCATGCCGATCTTGTCCATGATGTAGCCATAAACCGGCTTCATCACCACCGCAAAAACGCCGTTAATGGCGAAAACGGTACCGATACTCATACTGTCCAGCCCGGCCTTTTGCCCCAGCCACAGGGCGTAAAGCCCGAAGCTGGAAGACCAGGTGAAGAAATACAGGAATATAAAGCTACTCATTTTATAGTAAGCCGATTTACTGGCTGTTTTTATGGCTTTCATGGTGACTCCTCAAGCGTGAACTGCCGGGCTTTACTGTGAAATTCAGGCCAGAGAAATCTGCCCGCTGCGTCCCTGATACTGCCAGTGCAACTGGTTGCCCTCGCGGATGATTTCCGGTGTGGCAAGGTCGCCGGTCTCGCTGCCGGTGCCGGCGCAGACCGCGCTGATGAGCCAGTGCGAACCGGCGGGGTAACTGGCTTTAAGCACGGGGATCACTGCCGTTTCGGCGAACATAATGCTGCTGTTCGGCGGAGTCACGACCGTCGTGGCCTCGCGCTCGCTCCCGCCGCTCAGGCTGACTATCCGGCTGATGCCGTTGCATGCCGTCACCGCCATTGCGTGCTGATTGGGGGTGATTTGTGACCGGGTCGCCGGATCCTGGATCACTGCAAATCCGCCCTCGGCACTGTCCAGCGGACGCTGGTTTTTCAGATGATGAATGCGCAAATGCCAGTCGCCACACGGGATAAGCCAGGTGCGCACTTCCACGTCGTGCCAGGGCAGCCAGCGCGAATAAATCGCATCCTCGGTGATGCGGGTTTCAGCGCAGTCACGGCGTCCGCGAAAATATCCGTCGCCTTCGGCCAGCATCAGCATGGAGTCACAACCGGCGTGATTCAGCCCGTAGCGTCCGCGATCCAGCGTGAAGCCGAACTGGCTGGAATAAGCGAATTTGGTGTATTTGGCTTCGGTATTGACGAAGTTATTCAGCTCCAGCTGGCCGGACGTGAGCATCACAACGTGCTGACCTTGCGCGTCGCGCATCAGGATCTGACTGGCGTGAGGAATACAGTGCGTGCGGGGCAGTTCCGGCAGCGGCGCTTCGTCCGCCAGCCAGAACGCATCATCCTGCGGCAACGCCAGAATCAGAAAAATTTTGCACGCCCAGTAAGGCGAGCCCGGCGCGTTGTAGTCTTCGGCCATCACCAGATTGGGCGTGTGATACCCGATGCTGAGCAGGCCGTCGCGGTCGAAAATGGGTTGTTTCAGCCAGTGACGCAGATGGCGCAGGATCACGCCTTTAACGATGCCCGGCGTAAACACATCCAGCTTGCTGTACGCCGCAGCGCTCCAGAAAGCGGCTTCGGCAAAGCGATAGGTCAGGCTGCGGCCAAACGGCACAGCGGCACCGTCGGCGGAGAAAAGAGTGATGAAATCCTGCGCAAATACCCCGGCGCGCTGGCGAAGTAAGGCCGCGCGCGAAGGATCCACATCCGCCATATTTTGAGCGTACAGCAGGCCGTAATAGTGGAACGCCATTGAGATGTAGTAATCGCGCGGACGTCCGGGGCCGTCGGAGTACCAGCCATCGCCCAGATAATAGGCTTCCATCAGGTCAAAACGGGCAGCCACCGCGTCCTGGCTCCACGGCAGACCGGCCTGTTTAAAGCCCATCTGCACCATGATCGGAAAGAAATTCCAGTTGTTGTTGGGAATGACTGCGTCACGTCCCTGATTCAGCCAGTCGGCCAGATGTTGCTGTTCCTGCGCCGTAAAATGCTGCAACAGACGTTTATCCAGCAGCGCCAGCCCGACGCCAAACGCAGCCATTTCCACGCAGCGCTGATCGAAATCGCGCAGGGTGCCCCAACACTGCGGATGTTGCGGGTCGGTGCCGAAACGGATCGCATCCAGATAGAAGGGCAGATCGGCGCATTCGCCACCCCCGGCCACCAGCGGAAAAATCCCCCACAACATGCGGGACAGCGCTTCCATTTTGGCAATCTCTTTACCGTAATGGGTGGTGGACTCTCCGAGGTCGATACCACTTTTGCCTTTTTCGGTATAAGGCGAGACGGCCGAGAGCAGGTCATTCAACAGATGTTGTACGTCTTCGCGATTACGCAGCGGATTTTGAGTATTCACTTTATTTTGCGTCATAAAAGCTCTCCCGGTGGTGTTAAAGGACCGGTAAATAAGGTTTTTATTATTTGAAATACTATTTCAATTCCTTGTGTCGCGATTGAAATATAGAGAAATGGAAAACGCTGATTGTTACGGGGTTCACAGATTCAGCTGAATTTTGAAATTGTGATAAAGAATTTCGCCTGAAAGCGGCTTAAATTATAAAAAATGGACTGAAAATTGTGATCTGCTGTTATCCGTATTATGCGTAAAGGACATCCCCAATGCCGGTATCAGATTATCTTGAACGTATTGCCCTTAATGAACGTCAGGTTTCTTTTAACCGGATGAGTCGCGGCAGCGCTAATTATTTCCACTGGCATCAGTGTCTGGAATTACTGTTTGTCAGCCGGGGTTACGGCATTGTGATTGTTGATAATCAGCAATACACCTTAAAACCGGGGCGCCTGTTCGTGTTTCCGCCGTTCAAATTGCACAAAGTGTTTGTCGAAGCAGGCGAAAATAATGCCTATGAACGCACCACGGTTCATCTGGATCACCAGCTGCTGGACGGCTGCCTGCAATCTTTCCCGCAGCGTCGCGCCCGGTTTGCCAGGTTGTGGGATCCCGACCGCGCCGCCCATATTTTTGACCTGAGCGACCACGCCGCGCACATTGAAGTGATCCTCGAACAGTTCAACCAGCTGACCGAGCAGCAAACCCATCAGTGGGAGGAAATCGCGATGCTGGTGTTGCAGCTGATGGCTTTTATGCCCGCGCAGGGCGATACGCCGAAAACGGTCAGCCGCACGACGGCGTCAAAGGTGATGCAGTGGATTGAAGAAAATTATGTGCAGAAATTTTCGATGGCCAGCCTCTCGGCGGCGGTAGGGCTGTCAGAAAGTTATATCTCACGGGTTTTCGGGCAGGAAACCGGCGGTTCTGTTCAGGATTATCTGGCTACGCGCCGGGTGAAGCGCGCCTGTGAGCTTTTACGTTTAACGGATCAGTCTGTGGAAAGTATCGGTCTGCAATGCGGGTTCGCGGACTCGCCATACTTCATCACCCGCTTCAAAAAAATGATTGGAAAAACGCCGCTGCAATATCGCAAGGCGGCGTTTTCATTATTGCAGTGAACTGACTATGCTTTCCGCCAGCTGGCTGGGGACGTGCCGAGCGCAGAAGCAGGCAAATCCCATTGCCACGCGGTGCCCTCAAGCTCAACGGGCGCACGTAACCGCCAGCCCGGCCCCCAGACGGTATATTCCGGCTGCGACGAATAGTCTTCTGCCTGCGCCGCAAAAATCCGCGACGCAGACGCTGTCTCTTGTGCCCCGGAGGTCATCAGTTCACGGGCAGTACGCGCCAGCGACAGCCTTGTTTCACTGCCCTGATGCGTTTCGACGCGCTGTGCTAACCCCTGAATCACCGCTGCCGCCATCAGATAACCGGTGACGTGATCCAGCGCCTGAACCGGCAGCGGCACAGGCTTATTCTCGCCCGATTGCTGCATACCCTGTTGCGCGATCCCGCAACTCATTTGCACCAGGCTGTCAAACCCGCGCCGCTCGCGCCACGGCCCGCTCCAGCCGTAGGCATTGAGACAGACATCCACCAGCCCCGGCGACAGGGCGCGCCGCTGTTCACTGCCATAACAGAGTTTGTGCAACGCACCGGCGCGATAGCCGTGAACGATCACGTCTGCCTCTCGCAGCAAGGTTTCAAAACGGTGCCTGTCCTGCGGGTTGTGCAGGTTGAGCCGTGCGCAACGTTTACCTAACGTCACGTCGGCTTCCTGGCCCGGTTCATCCCAGCCAAACGGGTCGATGCGCAGCACATCCGCGCCCAGTCCGGCCAGAAAACGCGTAGCCACCGGCCCGGCAATGATGCGCGTGAGATCGAGGACGCGCACGCCTGCCAGCGGACGCTCGCGGCCCAAGGCCCATGCAGGCGGCGTGGCAGGCGGGCAAAGTGCGCGCTGAAACAACGGCTCACTGACCAGCGATTTTCCCTGCACATGCTGCTGCCACTCGCTGGCGCTGAACATTTGCGCGGCACAACCTCCGGCCAGCACCACCGCCTGTTCCAGCTCCGCTTTCTTCCACAAAGCCACCCGTGGCGCCAGCGCCTCCCGGTGGTTTGCCTTGCCCAGCACCGTTTCGACGACGTTGCGATGGGCGGGCGCATTGGTGTGAAGACGGATCCAGCCGTCGGCGGTGGCGTAATCACCGGCCAGACTGTCCCAGACCGGGGGGATTTCCCAGCCGTCAGGTTTGATGCTGCTCTGACACCACAACGACGCCAGCCGGCGGTCAACGGTGACAGCAGGGGTAATGCCGTCTTTCAGAGACAACAGATGCGACAGCGCCTGCGCCGCCACCGCCACGGACGCTGTGATGAGCGTTGTCACCGGATAATAAGCCGGTAAATCCCCTTCACCGGTCACATGCAGCGCCGCAGGCAGGCGGTCCCTGCCGGTGAGTTGTGCATACAGCGCGCGGGTTCGTTCCGGGATGTTTTCATCAGACATACTGCGACTCCAGAAGGCGGATAACGGAGTTACAAATTTAGAACATTTTGGCCGCAGCGTGCCAAATGAGGGAGAGAAGTGCCCTGAAGCGCATGAAATTCAGGGTTCTGTAACAGAATGCTCCTAAAACGCTCGCGCGAATTAGCACCAGACTATGCCCCGCAAACGGCAGTTGGCGAACCTGCCCGCAGCCCCTGACAGGCGGGGGCTGCGCACTTTCAGATGTGCTTACTTTTACAAGCAAAATATTAGCTGAATGCATTCAATTTCTTATACTCGGCGGGTGAATTTTACGTTAGCCTTGAGGTCGAATTTTTTCGAACACCGCGGGGGCGGCGCCCTGAGGCGATGCCCCCAGATTTTTGCCCAGTACAGGAAACGAATCTGGCATGGAACGAAGAGCATTTATTCAAGCTTCAATGGCATTCGCCGCCTGGTGCGGTGTGCCGGCTATGTCCACACTGTTCACCCGTTCCGCTGAGGCGGCAGAGGCGAACGTGGCAGACGGCGGCGAACTGCCGTTTGATTTCAACGCCCTGCAAAAGATGGCGAAGGACTTAGCGGATAAACCCTATGGCGGTGCGCCGCAGCCTTTACCTAAAACGCTGGCTGAGCTGACACCGCAGGCCTACAACGCCATACAGTACGATCACGCCCATTCCTTGTGGAACGGATTGCAGGACCGGCAGCTCGACGTCGAACTGTTCCACGTGGGCATGGGCTTCAAACGTCGCGTGCGCATGTATTCGGTGGATCCGGCCAGGCACATGTCGCGCGAAATCCATTTCCGCCCTGAATTGTTCAACTACCATGATGCAGGCGTGGATACCAAACAGCTCGAAGGTTTCTCCAATCTCGGATTCGCCGGTTTTAAGGTCAACAAAGCGCCTGAACTGACGCGCCGCGACGTCGTTTCTTTCCTCGGCGCCAGCTATTTCCGCGCGGTGGATGACACCTATCAGTACGGCCTTTCTGCCCGTGGCGTGGCGGTGGATACCTTCACCGATCAACCGGAAGAGTTCCCGGATTTCACCGCATTTTGGTTCGATACGCCGAAACCGGGTGATACCACCTTCACGGTGTATGCGCTGCTCGATGGCCCAAGTATCACCGGTGCCTATAAATTCGTGATCCACTGCGAACCGACGCGCGTGGTGATGGAAATCGAAAACCATCTTCATGCCCGTGAAGACATAAAACAGCTGGGCATTTCTCCGATGACCAGCATGTTCAGCTGTGGCACCAGCGAGCGTGGCCGTTGCGACACCATCCATCCGCAAATTCATGACTCCGATCGCCTGCAAATGTGGACCGGCAACGGCGAATGGATTTGTCGTCCGCTGAATAATCCGAAACGTCTGCAATTCAATGCGTTTGCCGATAACAGCCCGAAAGGTTTTGGCTTGCTGCAACTCGACCACGAGTTCAACAATTATCAGGATGTGATTGGCTGGTACAACAAACGTCCGAGCCTGTGGGTGGAACCGGTCGGTGACTGGGGGAAGGGCGCGGTTAACCTGATGGAAATTCCGACCACCGGAGAAACGCTGGATAACGTGGTGTGCTTCTGGCAGCCGGAAACGCCGGTGAAATCCGGCGCTGAGTTCAGTTTCAGCTACAAGCTGTACTGGAGCGGTACGCCGCCGCACCGCAGCCCGCTGGCCAATGTGCTGGCCACGCGTACGGGTATGGGCGGGTTCCCGGAAGGCTGGGCGCCGGGTGAAAACTATCCGGCAGTGTGGGCGCGTCGTTTCGCCATCGACTTCGTCGGCGGTGAACTGAAAGCTTATGCCGACAAAGGCATCGAGCCGGTGATCAACGTCTCTCATGGCCAGATCAAGAATATCGAAATTCTGTATGTCCAGCCGTTCGACGGATACCGCATCCTGTTTGACTGGACTCCGGACAGCGATTCCGTCGCGCCGGTCGAACTGCGCATGTTCCTGCGTTCCGGTCAGACCGCGTTGTCAGAAACCTGGCTGTACCAGTATTTCCCGCCAGCGCCTGAAAACCGCAAGTACATCGACGACCGGCAAATGCGCTAACCCGCAGCGGCGTTAAAAAACAAAAAGCCCCGATTCGCTCGGGGCTTTTGCTTTTTACTGACTTGTTTTGCAGATGCACCGGACACAGGATCTGCCTTGGGTAAAACAAGGGTACTCAGCTGACGAAGGCGAAGACGGCAATCAAAACGCCTTAACCAGCATTCCGGTCTGCGGTTGTTGCTGAGGATTTCTCAGCGCCGCGTCGAAAGATTTTTCAACCTCTTTCAACTGTTGTAAGAATTCTTGCGGCGAGAAGTCGTGCGGTTTGCTGCTCATATAAGCCAGGGCCAGTTCTTTGGCGTTGTAACGCTGAAAGTTATACATGCTGTTCCTTATTCATCTCAGAGATTATTAATGGGATGGCTAACAGCAAGCTGGTGTACTCAAACGTCCTGCCACTGCTTACGACGTGCTGCCAATGCAATGCATTCTACGGAAAAGATTGATAAGTAAAAGCTGGTGCTGTTTATGCATTTGATAGCTGAAACCTAACTCATCACGGTTTTTTGCTTGCACATCCCAATAGTCTTTTCTGGTGATTAATTCATCAGGCCATTATCTCTGCGGAGGAAAGCCTTCATCCTGCTCAGAGAGAAAATTTCTTTGCCAGTCATGCTGTTAATGTGAATTAAAAGGGTGGGCGCGGGCCGCCTGCTGGGGTAGGCTGAAGGGAGTCATTCACATCTCAATGGTCTACGAAAAGAGGTTTTTAACATGAGTAAATTTATCTTCTCTTCGCCAAGAAAGTACGTTCAGGGAAGCGGTGTGCTGGATGAGTTAGGGGATTACCTGCCGGCGCTCGGCGGGAAATCTTTCCTGATTGCTGATGACGTGGTCTGGGGCATTATCGGCGAGCGCGTGAAAGCATCGCTGAGCGCCGCACAGGTCGAATTTCATTATGAACGTTTCAACGGCGAAGCTTCTGCCAGTGAAATCAACCGTCTGGCGGCCATTGCCCGCGAAGCGGGCACGCAGGTGGTGGTCGGTCTTGGGGGCGGCAAAACCCTCGATACGGTAAAAGCCATCGCGGATGAACTGAAACAAAACGTGGTGATTGTGCCGACGGTGGCCTCAACCGATGCGCCGTGCAGTGCGCTGTCAGTGATTTACACCGACGAAGGCGTGTTCGAATCCTACCGTTTCTACAACAAAAACCCGGATCTGGTGCTGGTCGATACCCAGGTGTGCGCCCAGGCGCCGGTGCGGTTGTTTGCCTCCGGGATTGCAGACGGTCTGGCGACGTTTGTGGAAGCGCAGGCGGTGCTGCGCTCGCACTCTCACTCGATGGTAGGCGGTGACCCGACTATCGCCGGGATGGCGATTGCTGAAGCCTGTGAAAAAACGCTGCTGACCTACGGTTACAGCGCCTATACCGCCGTTGAGCAAAAACTGGTGACGCCAGCCGTCGAAGCGGTGGTGGAAGCCAATACGCTGTTGTCCGGTCTGGGCTTTGAAAACGCCGGTCTGGCGGGTGCTCATGCGATCCACAACGGATTCACCGCGATTTCCGGCGACATTCATCACCTGACGCACGGTGAGAAAGTCGCCTACGGTACGCTGACGCAAATGGTGCTTGAGCAGCGCCCTGACGAAGAGATCGCCAAATACGTGCGCTTCTACCGTTCCATCAAAATGCCTACCACGCTCAAAGAGATGCACCTGGAAAATGAAACCTTTGCCAGCCTGGTAAAAGTGGGGGCACTGGCGAACGGCGAGGGCGATACGCTGGGCAACCTGAATCCGCATCTGTCGGCAGAAGACGTTGCCAGCGCCATTCTGGCGGTCGATGCGTTCAGCAAGTCTGTGAAGTAAATAGTAAGTCCTCCCCTGCGCGGGCAGGACATTTCAGAACCGCGCCATCGCCCACGGCAGTACCACAGGCAGTTGCGACAGCAGATACAGCACCAGCCCGATAAACGCGCCAACCAGCGTGCCGTTGATGCGGATAAACTGTAAATCCTTACCGATGTTCAGCTCGATTTGCCGCGACATATCACGCGGATCCCAGCCTTTGACCGTATCGCTGATGTGGCGGGTGAGGAAGGTGGCGAAATCCGGCGCGAGTTTACCGGCGATGGTTTCCATTTGCAGATTCAGCGACGCCCGCAGTTTTTCATCTTGTGCCAACGCATTTCCCAGCCACTGGCCGGATTCGGTGACTTTGACAAACACCCGCGAATCCTCGCTTTCTAAATCCTCCTTCAGCCAGTTACGCATGTCGCCCCACAGTTGCAGCACGTAGGCGTTCAGCTTCTCGTCATCTTTCAGGTACTGCTTAATTTCTTCGGCTTTCTGCGCCGTCGCCGGATCGTTTTGCAGCTTCCAGATAAAACTCTGCACCGAGCGGTCAAAGCCTTTGCGGAAGGCGTGGGTTTTATCGTTGCCCATATCGTCGAGCACCGAATTCACCGCATTGGACACCATATCCGCGCCGTTGCGTCCCAGCCAGCCGGTGGGCAGCAGTTTGGCCGTCAGCGGATGTTCACGCTTCATCCAGCCGACGATTTGCGCCGAAATAAACTGCCGTGTGCTGTCCTTTGCCAGCAACACTTCCAGCTGATCCATGGCCTGATCGAGCAACTCCTGATGGCGGCCATTTCGGGTCAGGCTTTCCAGCAGCGTGGCGATGGACGACGAGAGATCGATTTTGTCGATCACCCGGTACAACGCGCGGCGAATCAGCTGCGCGATGCGCTGATCGTCAGTGACATCCAGAAAACCGCGGATCATTTTAATGGCGTAGCGGGCAAAACGTTGGGCGTTGTCCGGTGCGTTCAGCCAGTCGGTCAGCATCCGCGCCGGATCGTGCTGGCGGATAAGGTTTATCAGCGTGGCGGGTGCGAGGAATTTTTCCTGCACGAACACCGCCAGATTGTCGGCGATCTTGTCTTTATTTCGCGGGATGATCGCCGTATGTGTGGAAACAAACGGCACTGGTACTCTGCGGAACAGCGCCACCACGGCGAACCAGTCGGCCATTGCGCCGACCATAGCGGCTTCGGAAATGGCTTTCAGCCCGGAAACCCAGAAATTGGGTGGCAGAAAAAGGGTGATCACAAACAGGGCCGCAGCAATCAGCAGCAGCCCCAGCGCGTTACGTTTACTTCGGCGAAGTTCTTGTTCTTTATCCATGGCCCCAGTTTAGGAAGCCAAAAGCAGGCTGTCAGCTTTTTTCTCCGTGGCGAAGAGAGTTGATAAAATGAGAATTATTCTTGATATGAGACAATGTCTCATTAAACTGCCTGCAATCAGGTTTCTGGCATTCACAATGAGAGCATTTCATGGAGTTGTTACGCGTCGTTTTTAAGCAGTATCGCTGGCCGTTTTTAGGCGTCATGTTGCTGAGCCTGCTCAGCGCCATTCTGGGCATTGGCCTGATCGCGTTTATCAATCTTAAACTGATAGAAACAACCCATGCTTCCCTGATGGTCTTACCGCAATTTCTCGGCTTATTGCTTCTGCTGATGGTGGTGACCCTCGGTTCACAACTGGCGCTGACGATTCTCGGTCACCATTTTATTTACCGTCTGCGCGGCCAGTTCATCAAACGTATTTTAGATACCGACATCGAGCGCATTGAACAAATCGGCAACGCGCAGCTGCTGGCCAGTCTGGGCAGCGATATCCGTAATATCACCCTGGCATTTGTCCGCCTGCCGGAGCTGGTGCAGGGGATTATCCTGACCCTCGGCTGCGCCGCGTATCTGGCCTGGCTGTCACCGGAAATGCTGCTGGTAACCGTCATCTGGCTGGTGATCACCATTGTCGGTGGTTTCAAACTGGTGTCGCACGTTTACAGCCATCTGGCGAAAGTGCGTGAAGCGGAAGACAAACTGCAAACTGACTATCAGAAAGTCATCGAAGGGCGCAAAGAGCTGGCGCTTAACCGCGAACGGGCGCGCCATCTGTTTGACGATGTTTACCGCAAAGATGCCGAGGAGTACCGCTACCACATTATCCGTGCCGATACCTTTCACCTGAGCGCCGTGAACTGGTCGAATATCATGATGCTGGGGGCGATCGGGCTGGTCTTCTTTATGGCAAACACGCTGGGCTGGTCAAATACCGATGTCGCCGCGACTTATTCCCTGACGCTGCTGTTCCTGCGCACGCCGATGCTGCAGGCGGTGGGCGCGTTGCCGACGCTGCTCAGCGCACAGGTGGCCTTTGGCAAACTGAAAGCCCTGAAACTGGCGCAATACCAGGAGGACTTTACGCCGCCGGTGGTGACGACTCGCTGGCAGACGCTCGAACTGTGCGATCTGGTGTTCAGCTATGAAGGCAAAGAAGATCATGCCGGTTTTGGCATCGGGCCGCTGAACCTGACCATCACCCGTGGCGAACTGGTGTTCCTGATTGGCGGCAACGGCAGCGGAAAGTCTACCCTGGCGATGCTTCTGACCGGGCTTTATCACCCGCGCGGCGGGCAAATATTGCTCGACGGCGTTGCGGTTACCGCGCAGAACGCGGAGCAATACCGGCAGATCTTCTCGGCAGTATTCACCGATTTCCATCTGTTTGGTCAGCTGATGGGGCCGCAGGGGGAGGCACCCGATCCGCAGGTGGTGGAAGACTGGCTGCAACGCCTGAAAATGAAAGAAAAACTTCAGTTCAGCGGCAACGAAGTGACCAATCTGCAACTCTCCGCAGGGCAGCGTAAGCGCGTGGCGCTGCTGCTGGCGGCGGCTGAGGGGCGCGATTTTCTGTTACTGGATGAATGGGCTGCCGATCAGGATCCGCAATTTCGGCGGACGTTTTATCGCGAACTTCTGCCGCAACTGCGTGACATGGGCAAAACCGTACTGGCAATCAGCCACGATGATCACTATTTTGAACACGCCGATCGTCTGCTGGAAATGCGACAGGGTAAACTTAAAGAGCTGCACGGGCAGGAGCGCGCTGACGCCAGCCGCGATGCGGTCGCACAAATCGGTCTTTAAGCGACGTTTTTCGAGATAAAGGAACAGTCATGAACTGGAACGAAGTGATGGTGTGGGGCATCACCGGTGTGGTGCTGGCGTCGGTGCTCAGCCTGTTACATAAAAAGGGCAAACTGGGCCGCGTGCCCGGCATCATCCTGTTTGTCGTGCTGATTGTGGGGGGCGCAATAGTGTGGGGCGGGGTGATTAAGCCGCGCGTCATGGGCGAAAGCGAAGAGCAGAAAATCGACAGCGCGCTCGCAGAACTGCCGCTGTATGGCACCATCAGAACACAGGAACCGGCGCTGTATGCGCAGATCCGCCGCGATATTTTGCAGATGAAGAAGGAAGGGAAACCGCAGCAGGAAGCCATTGACACCGTGAAACCGAGGGTGTCTGAGCTGCTCTCTGCGCGCATTGTTCATGCGCCGGATGCGGCGGTGAATGCGGCGATGCAGGTCAATCTCGAAGAGATGCAGACCCTGCTGGCGCGCAAAGACGGCTCCTGCTTTAAGTTTCTCTATCCGCAGGTGAGCGGCGGGGTGAACACCGCGCAGGTGCTGCCGCCGGAGCTGTTCCGCAAAGATCTGAGTACCATGAACGATTTACTGCTGGCGACCGGGCCTGGGCAGACCGATCTGCCGGTGGCGGTGAGCACCGAAAAAGTCATCCTGATGATGGCGCCGGTGCGCGAAGCGCTGGGAAATATGTACGGCGATCAGTTGCAAATGTTCAGCGACCTGACCAAGCCGGATGTCGATCGCGAAAAAGTGTGTGAGATTTCCATCAGCCTCTATTCCGGCATTCTGGCGCTTCAGCCCGCCGATTCGGCGGCGATCCTGCGCCAGATGCTGGGTAAACCCAACTGATCCCCACGGACGGTACGCGCCCGCGTGCTGTCCGTGAAGATACTGATTCAGACAAACAGACAATCCCTACTACTTTTCCGACTAAGAACAGGTATTCTTAGCCGGAAATTCATAAAACAATAATTTACCGAACTTCCGGAATCCTTTTTCTATGCAAAAATTGTTAAGAATGCCGCTGTTGCTGGCATTGTTGTCATGTCTGCTGATGACCCCCGCGCTGAGTCAGGCCGATGAAGCCACCGGCCAGCCGGACGCCCAGCAGCCGGTGAAAGTCAACGCCACCACGGCGTTACCTGCGCTGCAAAAACGTCTGGATCAGCTCAAGCAGCAGGTGTCGGCAGCGAAAACCGATAAGAAATTTACCGGCCTCAACGACGGCGCGCAAAAGCTGGCCGAAGACGCTGACAAACTGGCCGTGGCGCTGGCACCGCAGCTGGAAGAAGTGCAGGCGCAACTCGACGTTCTCGGCCCCGCGCCGGCGGCGGGGACGCTGACTGAAACGCCTCAGGTGGTCAGCCAGCGTAATAAACTCAACAACAGCAAAACGTTGCTGACTACCCAGATTGAACAAACCAAAGGTATTGCGACCGGTGCGCGAAATCTGTCCTCGCAGATTTCCGGGATGCGCCGTGACGCGCTGAAAACTCAAATCGCGCTCAATACCGGCAGTATTCTCGGCAGCAATTTCTGGTCACCGCTGATCACACCAAATGAAGACGATGCCGCGCGCTTTGACGATTTTGGCTCGCAGGTCAGCGATGCCTGGACGCAGGCGTGGAGCCCGGACTGGCGCGTCGGCACGGGCATTTATCTGCTGCTGGCGCTGTTGATTGGCGTGTTTGGCCGGAAAACGCTGGATCGCCCGATGAACTGGATACTGCCGCGCTGGTTGCCGCAGGGGCGTTTTCGCCGCAGTTTCCTGGCCTGTTTCACCACCCTGAGCACCACCTTTACGCTGGGCATCAGCGTTCAGTTGCTCGGTTTTATCTTCACCCGCCTGCCGGACACCTCGCAGTGGGTGAATGAATTTGCTGAACAACTGGTTGAACTGACCTATTTCTCGGCGGTGATCGCCGGTCTGGGTATCGCGTTACTGTCTAACGGCCATCCGTCGTGGCGTTTACCGGGGATCGCTGATCCGCTGGCGAAAACGCTGGCGTCATTCCCGGTGCTGCTGGCGGGCTTTATTTTCCTGTTCGGCATTATCGAACAGCTGAACAATCTGGTCGGCGCGAGCATCGCCGCCACGCTGTTTGGCAATGGTCTGGCGGCGTTGCTGGTGGCGCTCAACTGCCTGATTGCGCCGCTTCGCGTTAACCGTATGCGCCGTAAAATGCGCGCCGACGGTGAACAGACCGAAGCGCGCTCTACGCTGGCGGGGCTTATCCATCTGGTGATCAGCCTGACGGCCTTCGTCATTCTGATCGCCTTGCTGATTGGCTATATTCCGCTGGCGCGTTTTGTCACCTTCGAACTGTTGTGGATCGGTCTGGTGGTTTGCAGCCTGTATCTGCTGATTCACTTCTGGGTCGATCTGTGTGAAAGCGTGTTTTCGGCGACCACACACAGCGGCAAAATCCTGAAAGGCACGCTGAGCGTCAACGATCGTCACCTGTCGCTGGCAGCGACACTGTGCTCGGCGCTCGGTAAAACAGCGCTGTTGCTGATGGCTGCCGTCGCGTTGCTTAACGGGACGTTCGGCACCACCACGCCGCTGGAATTGCTGAGTAAAATTGTCGACATGTGGGGCGGTAAAGGCCTCGAAAGCCTGAACATTATTCCGGCGCACGCGGTCAATGCGGTGCTGTGTCTGGTGGTGGGCTGGTACGTGCTGCGCTCCGCCAAGCGCTGGCTGGACAACGATTTCCTGCCAAAAACCATGATGGATCGCGGCATGCGCGCCTCGCTGGTGACGCTGTTCACCAACGTGGGCTATGTGCTGATCATCATGCTGACGCTGTCATCGCTGGGCATTGAGTGGAACAAACTGGCGTGGATCGTCAGCGCCTTGTCGGTCGGTATTGGTTTCGGTTTACAGGAGATCGTGAAGAACTTTATCTCCGGTCTGATCCTGCTGACGGAACGTCCGGTCAAAGTGGGGGATTTGATCAGCATCAGCGGTGTGGAAGGGGATATTCGCCGCATCAACGTTCGCGCCACCGAAATTCAGCTCAGTGATAAATCCACGGTGATTGTGCCGAATTCCCAGCTGATTTCGCAGAACGTGCGTAACGCCACCATGGGTAACGCGCAGGGCGTAGCGACCATTGTCCTGACTTTCCCGCTGGACATTGACCCCGAGCAGGTACGCACGCTGTTACTTGACGCCTACAACCTGCACGAAGCGATTCTGGAAAACCCGCCGCCGTCCGTCAGCTTTAAAGAACTGGGGCCGACCGGCATCGTGCTGAGCGTCACCGGTTACGTCAACAGCCCGCGCATGGTAGGCGGAACGCGCAGCGACCTGCTGTACGAAATCCTCAAGATGCTGCGCGCTGCCGAAATCAGCCTCAGCCAGACCCAGACCATGGTGTTGGAACAGCCGCTGGCGCGGATTGCGGCGGCAGAAGAATCCTCATAGGGAGAGGGGGCTTATTAAGGTCAACTTCAAGGTCAACTTCAAGGTCGTGGGCGCCGGCCCACACCGGGTTAAGGGGCGTAAACGCGCCTCTTAACAATCCGGCGTTTTTTTAACTGCGCGCTGTCGCTCGCTGGCTATGTTTCAGGTACTCCTGCTATTGCCGCAAACGCCGCCGCTGCGCGGTTCTCTCATTTCAGGTTCGGACCCGCTCGGAAAAACACCCTCGCGGTTTCTCACCGTTCATTCGACGTCGTTTTGAGCGCGGCCATAGGCTTCTTAAAGCACAACCTCACCGTTTTCGACTTTATAAATCAAAAATAAATCAAAAAATTAAGTCTCAATAATCATCTGAATTACATAGCCATTGGCCGCACTCAAAAATCATCTGAATTACATAGCCATTGGCCGCACTCAAAAATCATTTGAATTACATAGCCATTGGCCGCGCTCAAAAATCACGCCGAAGGGAGTGGTGGAAAACCGCGCATGTTTTTGCGCGGGTTGTAACCCGACCGGAGGGCACCGCGAAGCGGCGGGATTTTGCGGCAATTGGAGGAGTTTCTGAAACATAGCCCGCGAGCGGCAGCGCGCAGTAAAAAGACGCGGGAGATCCAAGAGGGGCCCGTCCTGGCCCCTTTTGGGCGGTTTCGGCGACAGCCGCTGAGCGATCACAGCACGTGAGAAACCGAAACTTTCACCAGGCCCCAAAAGGTCGGGTTACAACTCGTGAAATAGCCGTAGCAACAAAACATAGCCCGCGAGCGGCAGCGCGCAGTAAAAAGACGCGGGAGATCCAAGAGGGGCCCGTCCTGGCCCCTTTTGGGCGGTTTCGGCGCAGCGCGTTAAGTGATCACCGCACGTAAGAAACCGAAACTTTCTCGATCAAACTAAATGATTACTCGCAATTCAGCGACTTAATCGCCCCCTTCCTGTGAAGTAACAAATACACCGCCGGGATCACCAGCATCGAAAGCAGTGGCGCGCTGACCATGCCGCCGATCATCGGGGCGGCGATGCGTTGCATCACTTCCGAGCCGGTGCCGCCGCCCCACATGATCGGCAGTAAACCCGCCATAATGGTGGCGACGGTCATGGCTTTTGGCCGTACGCGCAGCACCGCGCCGTGGTGAATCGCGTCGCACAGCTGGGCTTCAGTCATCTCCTCACCGGTGTTCTGCTGGCGCTGCACCGCCTGATTCAGATACAGCACCATGATCACCCCAAACTCCGCCGCCACGCCGGCCAGCGCGATAAAACCGACGGCAGCGGCGACCGACAGATTGTAGCTGAGCAGGTACAACAGCCAGATACCGCCGGTCAGGGCGAAGGGCAGCGTCGCCATGATCAATAGCGCATCCCGCACGCTGCTAAACGTGACGTACAACAGCACGAAGATGATCAGCAGCGTCACCGGCAGCACGATTTTCAGTTTTGCCGTGGCGCGTTCCAGATATTCAAATTGCCCCGACCAGCTCACCGTGACGCCTTCCGGTAATGTCACCTGCTGATTCACCGCCCGCTGCATCTCTTCGACGGCAGATTTCAAATCGCGGCCGCGCAAATCCACATAAATCCAGTCCGACAGACGCGCGTTCTCGCTTTTCAGCATCGGCGGGCCGTCGGTGACCGTGACTGATGCCAGCGCCGACAGCGGCACCTGCGCGCCGGAGGCGGTCAGCACCGGCAAATCGCGCAGCGCCTGCACGTTATCGCGTAACTCGCGCGGATAGCGCAGGCTGACGGGATACCGCTCGCGGCCTTCCAGGGTTTCACCGATGTTTTCACCGCCCACCAGTGTGGAAATTAGCGACTGCAACTCCGTCACCGTGACACCGTAACGTGCTGCCTCCCGGCGGTTGATGGCAATATCGACATAGCGGCCACCTTCCAGGCGCTCAGCCAACGCCGAGGTGACGCCCGGCACGGTTTTGACAATGTGCTCAATCTGCTGCGCAACCGCTTCGATTTGCGCAATATTATTGCCATTCACTTTGATGCCCACCGGGCTTTTGATGCCGGTACCCAGCATATCCAGCCGGTTACGGATCGGCGGCACCCAGACGTTGGCGATGCCGGGCAGTTTCACCGCGTTATCCAGCTCGGTGATGATTTTGTCCGGCGTCATGCCAGGCCGCCACTGGTCACGGGGTTTAAAGCGGATGGTGGTTTCAATCATGGTCAGCGGTGCAGGGTCGGTGGCGCTGTCTGCCCGTCCGGCTTTGCCAAATACGCTGGCGACTTCCGGCACGGTTTTGATCAGGCGATCGGTTTGCTGCAACAGCCGCGCCGCTTCGCGGGCGGAAATCCCCGGCAGCGTGGAGGGCATGTACAGCAAATCCCCTTCATCCAGCGCGGGCATAAATTCGCTGCCCAGCTTTGCCAGCGGATACAGCGACACCAGCAGAAACAGGCCGCTGAATAACAGCGTGGTTTTCGGACGTTTCAGCACCGCGGAAAGCACCGGCTGATAGGCGGCGATAAGCCAGCGGTTTACCGGGCTGGCATTTTCATCCGGGATTTTCCCGCGAATAAAATACCCCATCAGCACCGGCACCAGCGTGATGCCCAGCCCCGCGGAAACCGCCATCGCATAGGTTTTGGTGAATGCCAGCGGCGAGAACATCCGGCCCTCCTGCGCCTCCAGTGAAAACACCGGAATAAACGACAGGGTGATGATCAGCAAACTGCAAAACAGCGCCGGGCCGACTTCCGTTGCCGCACGTTCAGACACCGTCCAGTAATCTGCGGAGGTCGGTTGCTGCCCCGGATGATCGTGCCGCCATTGTTCCAGCACTTTGTGCATATTCTCGATCATCACAATCGCCGCATCGACCATCGCCCCGATGGCAATGGCGATCCCGCCGAGTGACATAATATTGGCGCTGACCCCCTGATAGTGCATGACGATAAACGCGCCGAGAATGCCGAGCGGCAGGGTGATGATCGCCACCAGCGCCGAGCGGAAGTGAAACAGAAACAGGGCGCAGACCACCGCCACTACCGCGAATTCTTCGAGCAATTTATGTGACAACGTCACGATGGCCCGCTCAATCAGCGGCTGGCGGTCATACACCGGCACGATCTCCACGCCCGCCGGAAGGGTACGGGCCAGCGCATTCAGGCGCACTTTCACCGCTTTCAGCGTTTCCAGCGCATTCTTGCCCGAGCGCATCACAATCACGCCGCCGGCCACTTCGCCTTCACCGTTCAGCTCCGCCACGCCGCGCCGCAGTTCGGGGCCGGTGCGCACGGTGGCGACGTCAGAAATTAACACCGGAATGCCGTTGCTGGCCGTCACCACCACGTTGTTGAAATCCTCCAGGCTTTTCAGATAACCGGAGGTGCGCACCATGTATTCGGCTTCGCCCATTTCCAGCAGTGAGCCGCTGCTTTCCTGATTGGCACTTTGTAATGCTGTCACCAGTTGCTGATGCGTCACCCCACGGGCGCGCATCCGCTGCGGATCGGCCACCACCTGATACTGGCGCACCATGCCGCCAATACTGGCGACCTCGGCCACATCCGGCACGGTTTTCAGATCATAACGCAGCGTCCAGTCCTGCAGGGCGCGCAGCTGTTCGAGGCTGTGTTTGCCGGTTTTATCCACCAGCGCGTATTCGTAAATCCAGCCGACGCCGGTGGCATCCGGCCCCAGCGAGGCTTTGGCCCCCGGCGGCAGCGTGGACTGCACCTGACTGAGGTATTCCAGCACCCGTGAACGCGCCCAGTAGGGATCGGTGCCGTCGTCAAACAGCACGTACACGTAAGCATCGCCGAACATCGAAAAGCCGCGCACGGTTTTCGCGCCCGGAACGGAGAGCAGCGTCGTGGTAAGCGGATAGGTCACCTGATCTTCAATAATTTGCGGCGCTTTGCCGGGGTAACTGACGCGCACAATCACCTGCACGTCCGAGAGATCCGGCAGGGCGTCGAGCGGTGCTTTCTGCAATGACCAGATACCCCAGGCGGCCATGATCAGCGCGGCCAGCAACACCAGCAGCCGGTTTTTTAGCGACCAGCGGATCACGGTGGCAATCATAAATCACCTCCGTGCTGATGCGCTTTTGCCGGCGCGGCTGCCGCGGGCAGTGCGCTGCGCAGGCTGGCTTCGGAATCAATGAGGAATTGCCCGGAGGTCACCACAGACTGACCTTCTTCCAGGCCGGAAAGCACCTGCGTCCAGCCATCACGCGTCGCGCCGGTCGTCACTGCCTGCGCCGTGAAATGCCCATTGCCGTCGTCGAGCAAAACCGTATTGCGGCTGCCGGTCTGGATCAGCGCTTCCTGCGGGATCGCCAGAACCGGAGCCTGTGACACGGCGTCCAGCGCCATCGTCAGGTACATACCAGGGCGCAGTTTATGTTGCGAATTGTCCATCACCACGCGGGCTTTCAGCGTGCGGCTGACGGCGTCTACGTCCGGCAACAGTTCGCTGATGGTGCCGTGGAACAGCTCGCCGGGCTGGCTGTCGGCGCTGGCGGTGACCTTGCTCCCTGTCTGGATCTGACTGGCGGCGGAGGGAGGATAATCGATCACAATCCATACCTGTTGCAGGCTGGTCAGTTCGAACAGCGGCTGCGTGGCGCTGACCTGCGCGCCTTCGCGTACCGCAAGCTGGCTGAGATAGCCGTCCACCGGCGAAATCACGTCGATACGGGTTTGCGGCTGACCGGTTTTCTCGACGCGGCGCAGTACGTCCTCGGGCATAAACTGTAAGGCCAGACGCTGACGGGCGGCGGCGCTCAGGCTGCGGTCACCCAGCTGGCGTACGGCCAGATATTCCTGCTGCGCGGCGGTCCAGTCAGGGATCCACAGCGTCGCCAGTTTCTGGCCTTTTTTCACCTGCTGCTGGCTGGCGGCAACGTAGAGTTTTTCCACCAGACCGGCGGCGCGGGCAGAGACGGTGCGCAGGCTGCGCTCATCGGCGGCGACCGTGCCGTAAAGGTTAAGCGGGGCCGAGAGGGTCCGCCGCTGCACTGTCTCGCTGCGCATCCCCAGATTTTGCTGCTGGCGGGCGCTGACCGTCACGCCACCGTCGTCTTCCACGTCACCGGCGTAACGCGGCAACAGATCCATATCCATAAAGGGGGATTTTCCGGGTTTGTCAAAACGCTGATCCGGCGTCATCGGATCGTACCAGTACAGCACCTTGCGTGCGGCGGGCGCGTCAGAAACCTGCGTTTGCGCGGGGACGCTGTGGCGTCCGGCAAGGTAACCGGCGGCCAGAGCGGCCAGAATGGCGACGGCCAGCAGGCTGTAAGTTTTCGCGGATGTCATTGAAGATCCTCCTGTGGCGCGAGATAGCGCAGGGCGATCCAGAAACGGGCGGCTTCCAGTTCGGCGTTACGCCCGGCCAGCTGGCTGTCGAGCAGGCTGAGGCGCGCGCCGAGTACATCATTCAGGCTGCTTTTCCCGGCGCGATACTGCGCCTGGATCACGCCAATACGCTGCTGTTGCAGCGGAATGACATCTTTCACCTGCCGTTGCCACAGCGTGACGGCGGCCTGATATTGCGTCACCAGCGTGTTCAGCTGCGCCTGATGATCCCGCGTCAGCTGTGCCAGCCGGTCGTTGCTTTCCAGGGCTATTGATTGGTCGGCGGCATGATCTTTGTCCTGTCGCGAGGCGGTAAACAGCGGTAAATCGACGGTAAACATGATGCCTGCCATGTCGTCATAATCGTCGGCACGGTGGGCGTAATACACTTCGACACCCACGTCGGGCAGCGCGGCAATCGCCGATTCGGAGGATTTGGACTGCGCGACTTCCGCCTCGCGCCGCGCCTGCAGAATTTCCGGGTGCAGGCTGACGCTGTCTGCCTGCTGCGCGCTGGCGGGCAACGCACTGACCGCAGGCACCTCACCACGGATGTCAGGGTGATCGATGCCGGTCAGCTGACTCAGACGGGTGCGCGCCAGCTCAACGTCACGTTTCGCCTGGGTGAGTGTGTCCTGCATGGCAATCAGGGTCAGACGGGCGTCGAGCACTGAGGCAGGCAGGGCGCTGCCGCTGCTGACGCCGCCGTGCTGTACACCAATCTGCCGCTCACTTTCTGCCACCAGCGAGCCGGCCTGGCCGACGTTCTGCTCGCCTATCGCCAGCGCCATCCAGGCCAGCGCGGTGTCACGTTGCAGCCGGGCGCGGATACTTTGGGTGCCCGCCGCCACCTGCCGCGATTCGGCGCGCAGGGTGTCGGCCTTACGCTCGCGTTTCGTGCTGCTGACGTAATCCTGCATGATGCCGATGCGCTGCATGGTCATGCCTTCACGGGTAAAGCGGCGAGTGTTATTGCCACCGACCGGCAGGTTCTCAATGCCGAATTTCAGCTTCGGATCCGGCAACTGCATGGCGGCGTCTGCGCGGTTATCCAGCGCGTTGATCTGGTGGCGGCTGGCTGAAAGCTCAGCGGAATATTCCTGCGCGGCAACCAGCGCCTGCGGCAGGGAAACGGGTGTGGCAAAGGCGCAGACCGGCATAAAAGCCAGCAGCCAGTGCCACGTCACCCGAAGGCGACGCGGTAAAGTCAGCATGTGCAATTCCCCTGTCAGCGTGTCAGCGGCGTCAGTGTCTGCAACTGATACGCAGACTCAGTTTTGACGAAGCTGAAGACAACCGGTGTTCCGGCGGGCAGGGCGTTGGCGGTGATCTGCGGCGGCAGACGGAAGTTCATGGTCATGGCGGGCCATTTCAGTGCAGGAATGGCGTGATGGGAAATCCCCACGCGGTCGGCCTGCCACTGAGTGATGATGCCTTCGGATTGATAGACCGTGGCGTCTTGTTGCATCGCCTTATGATCGTGACCGGCGGGCATGACATCCGCGAAGGAATAAACGGAAATAAAGAAAAGACTAACAGAGAATAAATTAAATAAAGCGCGCATGGGAAATACTCCAATACTGTCATAAAGGAAAGTTGCCATTAATCTGGCCGGGTAATTTCATTTAATTTCGGATGCGGAAAAACATCCGTGACAGCAGGGCGCTATTCTCTGTATCGGCAAAACCGGACTTCGGCGGGAGGAGCGATAACCGGCGGGGCAGTCCAGTCCGCCGTGGTGACGGCGGCGCTGGCATCGACGGTGATCAGGGCTAACGTCTGAGCGACCGGCACGGCCAGCAGCGGCACGGTGCCGTTATCAGACGAGGTTCTTTCCGGGACGCAATGCTTCTCGCACAACACCGACTGACTCTGCATATGCGCTTGTGTATCAGGCATTTGCATGAACTGGTTGTGTTGCATTTGGGTATTTTCCACCGGCGGACGCAGGTCACACGGGTGGCTGGCGAGCGCCAGCTGAGCGTTCAGTATCAGCCAGCATAACGCGAACAGCAACGCACTGACCCGCTTGCCTGGCAAGCGTAGTGAATGCATAAACTGTGAAATCGCGAAGCGAACTGACATAGAAATACTATTTCCGGCGGGAAAGATGCGAATGAGTATATAAGTATTCTTCGCAGGCAGGGAAGCGAAAATAGATAAAAGCGGAAGTTAACGCATGAGAAAGGGATAATAAGGCGAATAACACCGGAAAGTGTTATTCGCATGTAACTGTTATGCATTAATCAGGTAATAGATTATAACCAGCCGGACTTTTTCAACTTCCAGTATAACCATACACAACCGACAAACGTCACGCCGAGCGTCACCGGATAACCCCACCAGTCATCCAGTTCCGGCATGTTTTTGAAGTTCATGCCGTACAGACTGAACACCACCGTCGGGATCGCCAGAATCGCCCCCCAGCCCGCCAGCCGTTGCACCACTTCATTCTGATGCACTGACACCAGCGCCAGATTCACATGCATGGCGTTGGAAAGCATTTCGCGCATGTCATCGGTGGTTTTGATCACCTGATTGGCGTGATCCTGCACGTCGCGGATATACGCGCGCAGGCCCTTCGGCACCAGCTCTTCGTAGTGGTGGCTGAGCTGATTACAGATATCTTCCATCGGCACGGCGGCGTTGCGCAGCGACAGCAAATCGCGGCGCAGTTTATACACCTGCTGCACCGCCTGCTGATTGAAAGTGTTCTGGAACATCAGCTTTTCGATGGCATCGAACTGTTCGGTGTACTGATGCAGGATTTCCAGATAGTTATCGACCACGGAATCAAGCACGCAGTACAGCGCATACGCCGGGCCTTTACTGAGCATATCCGGGCGTTCTTCCGCGTGTTTACGGATTTCTTTATAACTCGATGACGCGCCATGACGGACGGTGATCAGGAAGTTCTTGCCCAGAAACAGGTGCGTTTCGCCGTACTCAATGCTCTCTTTCACCTTCTGCGCGGTGTGCACCACAATAAACAGCGACTCGCCGTACTGTTCTATTTTTGGCCGCTGATGGGCGGTCAGCGCATCTTCAATGGCCAGATCATGCAGGCCGAATTCTTCCTGAATGCTGCGCATGTAGCTGTCTTCCGGCTGCCACAGCCCGAGCCAGACAAAGGTATCCGGTTCTTTGAGCACTTCGCTGATGTCTTCGACCGTGACGTCCTGCAAACGCTGACCGTCGCGGTAAGCCACGCTGTTGATCACTGAATCGCAGCTGGGTTTTTTATCTTCTGTTGCAATGTCGTTCATGCTGCGGTTATTCCCCGGCGGTCGTTTTTACTTTTACGTCCGGCGTAGCAGCCGGGCCAAATACCGTGTAGGTCGGTAATTCCACATTCTGATACGGTTCCCAGCCGCCGCCCAGCGCTTTATACAATGAAACCAGATCGGTGCTGGTTTTCACTCTGGCTTCGGCAGATTGCTGGTGTGCCTGTGCCAGCTGGCGCTGGGCATCCAGCACGTTGATAAAGGTGGACAGCCCCTGACGATAGCTGTCGCTCGCCAGATCAAACGCGGTCTGCAAGGCTTCGGTCGTCTGATCCAGCCCGCTGACCTGATCCTGATCGGTGCGGTAGTTCACCAGCGCGTTATCCACATCCTGAAGCGCTGTCAGCACCGTCTGGCGATAATTGAGCGCCGCATTGGCCTGTTGCGCGCGGGAAAGGTGCACGCTCGACACCAGCCGACCGCCCTGGAAAATGGGCACGGTGACCGACGGGCCGATGGAGTAAAAGTGGCTGCTCCAGTTGTCGAGATAGCTGGCATCGGTGTTGCGCATCCCGAACTGGCCGGTGAGCGAGATGCTCGGGAACAGTTGCGCGACGGACACGCCGATATTAGCGGTGGCGGCATGGAGATCGGCTTCGGCTTTGCGCACGTCAGGACGTCGACGGGCAAGCTGCGACGGCACGCCCACCGGCACGGCGGCGGGCAGGGCAGGCATCGGTTTGACGGCGGCCAGTTCGTTATCCAGCGAGCCCGGCGTCTGACCGAGTAACACCGCCAGGCCGTTCATCGCCTGACGTTCCTGTGCCTGATACTGCGGCAACTGGGCGCGCAGGGAACCTAACTGCGCACGGGCATTTTCCACATCCAGCTGCGGCGACAGCCCGTTTTGCTGCCGGTTCTGCGTCAGGCTCAGCGTCTGCAGAGCGACGTCGATTTGCGTCTGAATCGATGCCGTGATGCTTTGGGCACCGCGCAGTTGCAGATAAGCACGCGCGACTTCGGCTTCCAGCGACACTAACGCATCGTTGCGCTGTTCGACGGAAGACTGGGTCTGGGCGTTAGCGGCTTCCACCTGACGGCGCGTGCCGCCAAACAAATCCAGCTCCCAGCTGGCATCGAAGCTGCCCTGATACAAATCCACCGGGCGCGTGGCGGTGTCGATGGCCCCGGAGGCCTGCGGGCTGAGATCGTTTAACTGATCAGACGCGCCGCTCGATTCAAGTATCCCTTTCAGGCCGAGCTGCTGGCGGGTCACTTTCGCGTTGCCCTGCACCGAAGGCAGCCAGGCGCCCTGGGCCTGTTTCACCTGTTCGCGCGCACCGGCAATGCGCAGCACTGCCTGCTGCAACGAGATATTGCCGGCGATGGCACGGGTGACCAGGCTGTCGAGCTGGGGATCGTTAAAGGCTTTCCACCATAACGGATTCGGCTCCGAAGGCAGGGCAATCGACGCCCCGTCTTTGTCTTTCGGCGGGGTCATATCGTTGAATGCCCCCGGCGTGGCCGTCTGAGGTTTCTGATAATCAGGGCCGACGGAGCAGGCGGCTAATACCAGCGTTAAGGTCGAGAGTGTCAGAAAACGGACACCGGAATGCGGATGACCCGGCGTAGAGCTTATCTTTTTCAACTTAATGTGCTCCGGCATTACCTTCGCTCTTCACAGGCGAAAGCAGGAAACAAAATGGAATCAAAATAACGGCGACGATGGCGCAATAGCCGAACACATCGATGTAAGCCAGAATGCGCGATTGCGACACCATCTCCTGATACATCCGCGCGGTGGCAAGCTGCATCGGGTCGCCCAAAACGTGGGCGAAATCACGGATGGCGGCGGCGCTTTTGGTCACGGCCTGATTAAACTGTTCGTTGAGCGGCGACATGTTGTGCACCATATGCGCGCTGTGCGCCTGCGTTCGCTCGGTCACCCCGGCGGTCGCCAGAGAGATCCCGATCGATCCGGCCACGTTACGGAACATGGTAAACAGCGCGGCGGCATCGGCGTTCATGCGTTGCGGAATGGTAATAAACGCGATAGTGGTGAGCGGCACAAACAGGAAGCCGAGGCCGATCGACTGCGCACTGCGGAACATCACCAGTGTTTCGAAATCAACGTTTGGCGTCAGCCTTGCCGAATAGAGGAAGGACGCGGCCAGCAGGAAGAAGCCGAAAGCGATAATGTAACGGGTCTGAATAATCGGCATCAGCTTGAGCACCAGCGGGATCGACAGCACGATCAGTATCGCACCGGGCGACATCACCAGCCCGGAGAGCGTGGCGGTGTAACCCAGTTGCTGCTGCGCCAGCTGCGGGATAACCACCGAGCTGCCGTACAGAATCATCGCCATACCGGCCATCAGCAGGCCCGCCACCGCGAAGTTTTTGTCCTTCAGGCAGCGTAAATCCACCACCGGTTTTTTCGCGTACAGCAGCCAGTAAATCGCCCCGACAATACCGGTTGCTGCCAGCACCGCGAAGGTGACGATAAAGCCGGATTTGAACCAGTCATCGTCTTCACCGCGGTCCATCATCACCTGCAAACAGCCCAGCCCCAGCGCGATAAGCCCGATACCGATGTAATCAATACTCAGTTTGCCTTTGGCTTTACGCTCCCACGGCGGATCTTCCAGCAGCTGATAAATCGCCAGCAGGGCAATGATCCCGACAGGGATGTTGATCAAAAACACCCAGCGCCAGCTGAAATGGTCCGTGATGTAACCGCCAAGCGTCGGGCCGATGACCGGTGCCACGATGATGGCAATGGACGACAGGCCAAAGGCTTTGCCGCGATCGGCGGGTTTGAAGTAATCGAGCAGCACCGACTGCTGAATCGGCTGTAAACCCCCGCCGAAGAAGCCCTGCAGGATGCGGAACAGAATCATCTGCCACAGTTCGGTGGCGATACCGCACAGGAAAGAACAGACGGTGAACATGCCGATACAGATCAGGAAGTAAGTTTTACGTCCCATCACGCGGCTGAGGAAGGCGGAAATCGGCAGCACAATGCCGTTGGCGACCAGATACGAGGTCAGCACCCAGGTGGATTCGTCGTAGCTGGAAGAGAGCGAGCCGGCGACGTGCGGCAGCGCCACGTTGACGATCGTGGTGTCCAGAATTTCCATGAACACCGCGATGGTGACAACGGCAGCAACCGCCCAGGGATTGGCCTTGGGTTTCCAGTAACTGCGGTCTTCGTTCATTCTACGGTCACCGTCGGCTCAACCGACAGGCCGAGCGGCAGAGGTTGTTTCGGATCCAGACCGCTGTCGATCACGATCTTGACCGGAACGCGTTGCACAATTTTCACGTAGTTACCGGTGGCGTTTTCTGCCGGGAAAGCGGAGAAGCGTGAACCGGTGCCTTGCTGAACGCTGTCCACATGGCCCTGCAATTTGATATCAGGATAAGCATCCACGGTGATCTCAACTTTGTTACCCGGACGCATCCGCTCAAGCTGAGATTCTTTAAAGTTAGCGGCGATCCAGATGTCTTTCGACACCACGGAGAACAGCGAAGAACCGGCCTGCACCAGCGTGCCGATCTGCACGTTACGCTTGGTGACATAGCCGTCAAATGGCGCGCGAACCTGCGCATAAGACAGATTCAGCGTGGCGCTTTCCAGCTGGGCTTTCGCCTGTTCAACCTGCTGCTGACGGGCTTCTACGTTGGTTTCGGCCTGACGAATTTGCAGCTGAACCTGTGCCGCCACCTGAACCTGCGCTTTGGCATTTTCTAAATCAGCCGCGGCGGAGCGAACCTGCGCGCTGGAAGAGTCGATGTTTTGTTGCGTTGTGGCGCGGGGATCCACGCCACGCTGACGGCGGAAATCGGCGGTGGCATTCATCAGGCTGGCTTCGGCACGGGTTTGCTGCGCTTTGGCCTGGGCGAGCTGCGCCGGATACTGCACTTTCGCCAGATCAAACTGCACCTGCGCCTGATGCAACTGAGCCACGGCCAGCCCGAGCTGCGCCTGTGCCTGATCGCGTTGCGCGGTGGCGTCACGCGGATCGATTTCGACCAGCAAATCGCCTTTCTTAACGAACTGGTTATCTTTCACTGACAGGCTGGTGACGTAACCGGCAATTTTCGGCGCAATGGTCACCGCATCGCCTTCGATAAAGGCGTCATCTGTGTTGACCTGATCTTTGGTCATCAGCCACCAGATCAGGGCGACCACCACCATCACAACCACCACAATACCCAGAATAATCAGAGGCTTCTTGCCGGGGCCTTTGCCTTTTTCGTCGGCGTCATCCTTGTCTTCTTTCTTATCTTCCGGGTCCGGACTGTGTCCTTCTCCCGATTTAATCTGGCTGGAATCAAGTTCTGTGTGTGCGTCATCCGACGCGGAAGGCTGTGGCTTGTTGTCGTTTGTCATAATGCTCTTCTGATTATCGGCGTTTGTGGCCGGAACAAAGAAATCTTGTTTTAACCTAGATTGTATTGATGTAAAAGCAAGTAAATATAAGTCAATAAACCTTAGTGAGGGCACGAAGATCCACACCATAGGGAAGCTCCGAAAACGGCAAAAAGATGTATAATGCTGGGCTGGTATTTGTATTTTTCAAATAAAGTTGATTATCTGCTTCAGGATATCCCTGTGATAAACGCCCAAAATGATCTGTCTTCGTGGGGTCAGCCATGAGCCGTCCTGCACCTTCTTATAAAGGCCTGACGCGCATTGCGTCGCTGGTGTCGCTTTGCGTGGCGCTGGTGCTGGTCTGTGTGAAAGTCTGGGCATGGGCGGCCACCGGTTCGATTGCGCTGCTGACCTCGGCGGCTGACGGTCTGGTAGACGTGCTGGCTTCAATGGTGACGCTGATAGGGGTGCGCTACGCGCTGCGCCCGGCAGACAAAGGCCACCGCTATGGTCACGGCAAGGCCGAAGCGGTGGCGGCGTTTGTACAGGCACTGCTGCTGGGGGCGGCTGGGCTGGTGCTCGGCGGTGAATCCATCGGGCGCATTATCAATCCGCAACCGCTGGCGCAGCTCGGCCTGGGTATCTGGGTCATTATTGGCAGCTCGCTCGCCGCCACCGGCCTGGTGCTGATGCAGACCTATGTGGTGAAACGTACCGGTTCAACGGCCATTGCCGCAGACCGCGCGCATTACGTCACCGACGTGGCGGTGAATATCGCGGTGCTGGTGGCCTTGATCCTCGAACGTCATCTCGGCTGGACCCGTTCCGACTCTATCGGCGCGCTGTTGATTTCCTTCTATATGATCTGGAACGCACGCGGCATGGCGGCGGATGCCCTCAAGCAACTGCTGGATCGTGAACTGGATATGATCGACCGCAAGCGGGTGAAAGCCGCCGTGCTGAGCGTCGAAGGCGTGCGCGGTGTGCACGATATCCGCACCCGTAATGGCGGGGACCGCGTGTTCGTGGAGTTTCATCTCGAAGTGGACGGCAATCTGACCGTCGATGTCGGTCATGAAATCGGTGATGCGGCGGAAATGGCGGTGAGTCTGCTGTTTAAATCCGCTGACGTGACCGCGCACCTTGAACCTGACGGCATTGATGATGACCGGCTCGATAACCTGCTGCTCTGATCGCTAATGAAAAACCTCCGCCAGCCATGACGGAGGTTTTTTTCTTTCTCACTGGCAGACATGTGCTGTTCTGCCTGCTTATCCTAGTGTGTACGCATTCCCGCTGCGGCCATCAGCAGCTTAAACACTGACGCAACGGCAAACAGTGCCAGCACGCTGCCCAGCCAGATCATCGCCATCCAGCCGATGCGTTTCCAGAACGGCTGCCTGATGACGGTGTCATCGTCCATTTCTCTGATCAGTTTTTTCATCATTTACCTCTCCAGCCTCAATGGTAGCCCTGTTCCGGCGTCACTTTCCCGCGGAAAACGTAGTAGCTCCAGAAGGTGTAAACCAGAATCACAGGGATGATAAACAGCGCGCCCACCAGCATAAAGCCCTGACTTTGCGGCGGGGACGACGCCTCCCAGATCGACACAGACGGCGGAATAATATTCGGCCAGATACTGATGCCCAGACCGGTATAGCCGAGGAACACCAGCGCCAGCGTCAGCAGGAACGGCGCATGGTGCGCCCGACGTTGCACCGCCCGCAGCATCCATACCGACACCAGCACCACCAGCACCGGAACGGGCAGGAACCAGAACAGATTTGGCCGCGTGAACCAGCGGTCGGCGATATCACCGTGGGTGAGCGGCGTCCAGATACTGATCACCGCCAGCACGGCCAGCAGGGTGAACAGCAGCGGCCTGACGCGGCTGTGCATGTTGTCCTGCAAGTGTCCTTCGGTTTTCATGATAAGCCAGGTGCAGCCGAGCAGGGCGTAAGCCACCACCAGACCCGCGCCGCAAAACAGGTTGAACGGCGTCAGCCAGTCCAGCGCGCCACCGGCATACCCCCGGTTCACCACCGGAATGCCACTTATCACCGCGCCCAGCACTACGCCCTGACAGAACGTCGCCAGCACCGAACCGCCGATAAAGGATTTATCCCACACATGGCGTTTCTGCGTGCTGGCTTTGAAGCGAAACTCAAAGGCCACGCCGCGAAAAATCAGGCCAAACAGCATTAACGTCAGCGGGATCGCCAGCGCATCGAGGATCACCGAATACGCCAGCGGAAACGCTCCGAACAGGCCTGCGCCGCCGAGCACCAGCCAGGTTTCGTTGCCGTCCCAGACCGGGGCGACGGTGTTCATCATCACATCGCGTTCATGCTCTTCTTTCACCAGCGGAAACAGCAGGCCGATCCCCAGATCAAAACCGTCCATTACCACGTACATCATCACGCCAAAGACGATGATCAAAAACCAAATCAGCGGAAGATCGATACCCATGTCAGACTCCTTTGCCTTCGTCTTCGAGTGGTTCTTTGATGGCCGACAGCGGACGCGCCGGTGTGCGATGTTGCCCCGGACCGCCGTGTTCGCTGCTTTGTCCTTCGTGCGGCTGAGGCCCTTTGCGGATGAGCTTCATCATGTAGAGATAGCCCACGCCAAACACCGACGAGTAAATCACCACAAACAGCAGCAGGCTGATGCTCATCTGCATCGCCCCGTGGCTGGAGACGGCATCTTTAGTGCGCAGCAGACCATACACCACCCACGGCTGCCGCCCGATTTCCGTGGTAAACCACCCCGCCAGCAGGGCAATCAGCCCGGAAGGGCCCATCCATAAGGCAAAGCGCAGGAACGCTTTGTTCTCATACAGATTGCCGCGCCAGCGCAGCACCAGACTCCACAGGCCGAGCACAATCATCAGCATCCCCAGACCGGCCATGATGCGGAAGGTGTAGAAAATGATGGTCGAATTCGGGCGATCCTCTTTCGGGAAAGATTTCAGTGCCGGAATTTGCTCGGACAGACTGTGCGTGAGGATCAGGCTGCCCAGATAGGGGATTTCGAGGGCGTAACGGGTTTCCTCGCGTTGCATGTCGGGGTAACCAAACAGGATAAGCGGCGTCGGCTCGCTGTTTTTATTCTCCCAGTGGCCTTCAATGGCGGCGATTTTAGCGGGCTGATATTTCAGGGTATTCAGGCCGTGCGCATCACCGAGAAAGGCCTGAATGGGCGAGACGATCAGCGCCATCCACATCGCCATCGACAGCATGGTGCGCATCGCGGGCGTGTTGCGGCCTTTCAGCAGATGCCAGGCGGCAGACGCGCCCACAAAGAACGCCGAAGACAGGAACGCGGCGGTGGTCATATGCAGCAGGCGGTAAGGGAATGACGGATTGAAAATCACCTTAAACCAGTCGACCGGGATCACCTGGTTATTCACGATTTCATACCCTTGCGGCGTGTGCATCCAGCTGTTGGAAGCCAGGATCCAGAACGTGGACATCAGCGTGCCGAGCGCCACCATACAGGTCGCGAAAAAGTGCAGGCCGGGGCCGACTCTGTTCCAGCCGAACAGCATGACGCCAAGAAAACCGGCTTCGAGGAAGAAGGCGGTCAGGACTTCATAAGTGAGCAACGGGCCGGTAATGCTCCCGGCGAACGAGGAGAAAAAGCTCCAGTTTGTGCCGAACTGGTAAGCCATCACCAGCCCGGACACCACGCCCATTCCGAAGTTAACGGCAAAAATTTTCGACCAGAAATGGTAAAGGTCGCGGTATTCCTCTTTCTTTGTTTTCAGCCACATGCCCTCAAGCACCGCCAGAAAACTGGCAAGCCCGATGGTGATAGCCGGAAAAATAATGTGGAAGGAAACGGTGAAAGCGAACTGTATACGTGCCAGCTCCAGGGCATCCAGACCAAACATAGAACCTCTTTTTTTGCAGGTGATCCCTTTAACCAAGGATAGGTGGTAGAACCACATTGGTTAAAATTTATTCAAATTGTGGCGTTTCATGGTTTCATGAGGGAAGGGATTGAAACACGGGGAGGGGGTGTATAACAGATACAGTTTGGTGATGGATGTGTATAACAGTTTGGCGTGCGGGGACTATTCCACGCGTTGTAACCCCACCATTTTAGGGGCCTGGTGAAAATTTCGGTTTCTCACGTGCGGTGATCGCTCAGCGGCTGTCGCCGAAACCGCCCAAAAGGGGCCAGGACGGGCCCCTCTTGGATCTCCCCCGTCTTTTCACTGCGCGCTGCCGCTGGCAGGCTATATTCCAGCGGCCACCGCTATTGCCGCAAACGCCGCCGCTGCGCGGTCCTCTCATTTCAGGTTCGGACCCGCTCGGAAAAACACCCTCGCGGTTTCTCACCGTTCATTCGACGTCGTTTTGAGCGCGGCCAGAGGCTATGTAAAACAAATGTTTTTCTCCTCCCCCGCGAAGTGGGAAGAGAAAGGCAAAACCAAACACATCGTTCGACTTTAAAAATGCCAGTGGCCGCGCTCAAAAATCACGCCGAAGGGAGAGGTGGAAAACCGCGCGTCTGTTGGCGCGGGTTGTAACTCGACCGGAGGGCACCGCACAGCGGCGGGATTTTGCGGCAATAGCCGGAGTACCTGAAACATAGCCCGCGAGCGGCAGCGCGCAGTGAAAGAGCCTGGGATTCTTAAGGGGGGCGGCGATAAGCCCCCTTAAGGCCCGTTTGGGCGGCGAGCCCAAGGTCTTGACCTTAAGGCCCGTTTGGGCGGCGAGCCCAGGTCTTGACCTTAAGGCCGGTGTGGGTGGCAACCCACGGTCTTGACGTTAAAACGCATTCGCAGAACCCCCTAAATATCCTTATTTCCCCCTATTAACTCTATTTTCTCTATCGCCCCGCGAACCCCCCCAAACGTGATCTCCCCCGGCATGTTCCCCATATCCGGTGTACTCAGGCTTCTGTCAATAATCACCGCCAGATCTTCCTCTGAGATGCCCTCGGCGAGCTGAGAAAGTTGTGTCGGCACCGCACTGGCACGCGCGAGGGCGATGGCGGTCAGTAATTCTTCATCGCTGCGGCCTTCGAGCGCCAGCAGGCACAGATTACCGTAACCGACCAGCAGGCCGTGGGCGACGTGGCGGGTTTTGGCGCAGGCGGTGAACCCTTCGTATAAGGCATGTGCTGCGCCGGTATGGGCGCCGTTACTCATCACCGAGGTCAGCCCGGCGTAGAGGAAGATTGCGTCGAGGACCTGCTCGAGGGCGTTGTTGGCTTTACCTTCCTGCACCGCGAAACAGGCATCGGCGGCGAAATGTTCGATCAGGGTATAACAGAGTTCACTGTTGGTTCGCGCAACGCCAGCCAGGCCGGTGAGCTGACTGAGATCGCTGATGGCGCGGTACTCATACCACTTTGCCAGCGTGTCGCCGATGCCTGCGGAAAGCCAGTGCAGCGGCGAGGTGGCGAGAAGATCGGCGTCAATCACCACCGCCGCCGGGCCGCAGGAGAGGGGGAACATATCGCGGAACTGACCGTCTTCATGGTAGCGAAAGGTCAGTGAAGTGACGGCAGAACAGGTGCCTGCAATGCTCGGCAGTGTCACCACGGGAATGTTGCAGGCGACGCCTGCGGCTTTGGCGGTGTCGATGGCTTTGCCGCCGCCGGTGGCGATAATCACCTCGACGCCCTGGGTGCGGAAGATGTCGGCCAGGCGGTTGATTTCCTGCTGGCAACATTCGCCGCTGAACACTTCGCTGCCAAGATAGCTCACCATCTGCTGTTCGAGCTGATCGGCGACTTTTGCCTCGACGCTGGCAATGGCGCGTTTACCGCCCACCAGCATGGCGCGCTGGCCTAAACGCCCGCACATCGCGCCAAGATGTTTAATCGCCCCGCGCCCGCGCAGCACGCTGGCAGGAAATACCAAACGATGGGTGAACATAGTTGCCCTCATAAAACGTCGTGTTTTAAGAAGTATAGAAGGCGCGTTCCGGATCGCAGTAAATTCAGCGGCGGCGCTGGCGGACGGCGTCGTGGGTTTTACGCAGCGCATCGCGCGCACCCGGCAGACGCTGGGCGATACCGATATAAAGACAGTCGATGATCAGCAACTGGCTGGTGCGGCTGGCCATCGCGGCGGCGCGAAAACCCAGTTCGCGACCGCTGGTCAGCAGCACGACGTCGGCTTTGCGGGCGAGGGGGGAACGCCCGCCAGCGGTGATAGATAACGTCATCGCGCCGCTGCTTTTGGCCTGCATCAGCGCGTCCAGCACGCCGGTGGTTTCACCGGAGTGGGAAATCGCCAGCGCGACATCGGCGGCGGTTAACTGGCAGGCGCTGACCAGACTTTCATCGGTGCTTCCGTAGGTCTGAGCGATGACGCCAATACGGCGCAGTTTCTGGCAAAAATCCTGTGCCACCAGCGCGGAGGCACCGGCACCGTAAACGTCGATACGCCGCGCCTGCGACAGCACGCTGACGGCCTGTTCGAGGGTGTCGCCGCTGAGCAGTTGCGCGGTAGCGCTCGCGCCTTCCACTTCAAACGCCAGCAGTTTATGCAGGATCTGTTTCGGCGTGTCGCCCTCGCCGATGTCGGCCACCAGCGGTTCTCCCGCCGGGGCATTGCGCGGCAGTTCAGCGGCTAACGCCAGCCGCAGCGCCGGATAGCCTTCGAAGCCTAAACGACGACTGGCGCGCACCACGGTTGCGGTGCTGGTGGCGGCGCGCTTTGCCAGTTCGGCCACGCCAAGTTGCGCCACGCCGGGTGGATCGCTGATGATCAGGGTAATCACCCGCTGTTCCGCCTGCGAAAAACTGCCCTGCAACGCCTCCAGCCGCGACTGCAAATTCATTCCTTTCATCGGCTATTTTTCCAGTTCGCGCAGGTGGTCATCTTTGCGCAAGGTCATCAGCGCAAACAGACTGACGATACAGGTGGCTACCACGTAGTACGCCGGAATATCCAGATTGCCGGTTTCTTTAATAAGACCGGTGATGATAAGCCCCGCACAGCCCGAAAATACCGCATTCGACAGTGAGTACGACAGACCAAGGCCGGTGTAGCGCACGCGGGTCGGGAACATTTCCGCCAGCATGGCCGGACCAGGGCCGGCGATCATGCCAATGGTGGCACCGGCGATCAGCACCGCAATGCCTTTCGCCAGCAGACTGCTCTCAGGATTTTGCAGCAAATGCAGCAGCGGGAAGCTGAGAATAATCACCGCCAGCACGGCGGCCATCATGACTTTTTTACGGCCAATTTTATCGCTCAGCCAGCCGGAAGGAAGAATGGCAATGGCGAAACCGACGTTCGCCAGCACGGTGGCCACCAGCGCCTGTAAGAACGTGGCGTGCAGCGAGGTTTGCAGATAAGAAGGCATCACCACCAGGAACGTATAACCGCCCGCTGACCAGCCCATCATACGGCCAATACCCAGGGCGATGGCTTTCGCGGTGGCAATGGCGGAAGCTTTTTCGGCCGCCGTCTGCCGGGTTTTGACATCCGGTTTTTTGCTGGCGACAAAGCTCGGTGTTTCATCGAGTTTCAGACGCAGCCACAGCGCCACCAGCCCCATCGGCAGGGCCAGCAGGAACGGAATACGCCAGCCCCAGTCTTTCATCTGCGCTTCCGGCAATGTCTGCACCAGAATCGCCACCAGCCCGACGCCGGTCAGTAAACCCAGTGACACGGTGAACGATTGCCATGCGCCGTAAATCCCGCGCTTGCCCTTCGGTGCGAACTCGGTCATCAGCGAAACCGCGCCGCCAAATTCTCCCCCGGCAAACAGCCCCTGGAACATGCGCATCAGCGTCAGCAACAGCGGTGCCGCCACGCCGATCTGCGCGTAAGTGGGCAGCAGGCCAATGATGGCGGTGGCGACGGTCATCAGCAGCACGACGGCGATAAGCGTAGGCTTACGGCCAATGCGGTCGCCGATGCGGCCAAAAATGATCGCGCCTATCGGGCGGCAGAAAAATGCCAGGGCGAAAGAGGCGTAGGTGAGCAATAAGCCGGTGAGCCCGCTCTGGCCTTCGAGGGTGAAGAAGTTACCGGCGATCAGCGTCGCCAGATAACCGTAAACACCGAATTCGTACCATTCGATAAAGTTGCCGACCGAACCGGCGACGAGTGCACGACGGGACTGGCTGGCGCTGGTTACAGCAGGGGAAGTCTGGCTGGTCATCAAAAACCTCAGATCGTTATCAGAATGGAATGTAAATAATTTTCTAAATTCAGGTGATCATTATGTCAATATTTTTCAGGAACTGTGCAAAATAAAAGCGAAATCTGTGGAGTTGAACAGAATTTAAAGAGGAATGACGAGGCGAAACAAAACAGGCGATGCCCGTGAGCATCGCCTGTTAGCGGAAAAAGGAGAGGGTGAAAAGGTTCAGAGCGTGTGGATGTCGATCCCGTCGCCGATATTACTTTTCTGGTAATACGCGCGCGGTACTTCAACCTGATACTGTTTGTCGGCGTAAGCGACTTCCAGAATGAAGCGCTCGTTTTCATAAGATTCCACCGGGATAAACCCGAAGAACCCTTCCGCCACGCTGATGGTGCGCGAGGACGGCACGGCATAACGATGAACAATCCTTGCTCTGAGCGGCTGCTGAGTGCCAGTTAACATATTCCATACGCGGTTAACGGGTTGCGACAGCGTGGCAAGCACGTCTGAGGCCAGCGAGTTGAGGGCGGAGGGCCAGCTCTCAGGTTTTTTCATAGTCATGATAAATACCTCGTTGGTCTATATAACCTAATTCTTATAATTATCTGTGGCTAAGATCCAATGATTTTTTAGACTTAACTATGTCAATTTTTGTAAGTGGCTGGCGGGTCACGAAATTACTCCGCCAGCGTTTTGCGTCTTTTGCCAGATTTACGTTCTGCTAGCAATAACGGGCAGGAAGGGCACATCGCATGGTCAGCCAGATCGTAACGCAGACAGCACTGTTTGCGGTATTGCGGGCTGTCCGGATCGGCCGGATTTTCGGCACGCATCGGCTGAAACAGCGGGTTTTTACCGCCATAGCGCAGCTCGCGGGATTCCATCAGCGCCATGCCGTCGGCGATATCTGCGTTCACCAGCTCGGCCTGTTTTACGCCCCAGCCAACGCGGATGGCGGCGTTGCTCCAGTAGATACCCGGCTTAAGGCCGGAGAATTCTGCCAGCGCTTCACACACCGGGCGTAAATGCTGCTCGATCATCACATCGAAACGCGCCATCGGTTCAGAAGAGCTCAGCGCTTCGCCTTCGCCATCGAGATAAATCTGCGAGGGCAGCCCCTCTTCCTGCATACAGAGGTAGACGTTTTCGGCGGCGATCGGCAACTGCCAGCCGTGACGCAGCGAGACGATCACCCAGCTTGGCAGCAGGGTGGCGAAATACCACTGTGACCACATCGAAATCCGCGCGCGGCGGGTGTCGCACTGCGCGGCGTCAGCAGCATTGGCATCCAGATAGCGTTTAAGCATGCTGGCGCAGCCTTCGGGGGTGGTGAGATGCGTCACAGGCACCGCGTTGGTGACCAGCGGCGTCAGCGGTTTAAAGGTGTCCGCCACCCAACTGACGGGCGTATCACGGAAACTGTCGAGAAATCTTTGCATTGTCGGGGGCGAATAGGATTCGGCGCTATAAATCATGCGGACAGAGTAGCGAAAATTAAAGCGGAATAGAAATGATTTCGATTTAGATTGCGATGCGGCAGGCAAATCCAATCAGCGGCGGGGCGACATCGCCGTGCCCCGCATAAAAGACCGTCTTACAAGACGTTACTCTGCAACACCCACACGGCGGCTTCGACGCGTGATTTCAGTTTCATCTTTTTCAGCAGATGTTTGACGTGAACTTTCACCGTGCTTTCGGTGATGTTAAGACGGCGGGCGATCATCTTATTCGGCAGACCTTCGGCGATCAGTTTGATGATGTCGCGTTCGCGCGGTGTCAGGGACTGAATATCTCGGTCACCGCTCGGGCGGCTTTCCCGCAGGCTGGCTGCTAATACCGGCGTCAGCGCTTCGCTGAGCACCATTTTTCCGGCAGCGGCGTTATGCAGCGCGGCCAGTAAATCTTCCGGCTCCATGTCTTTAAGCAGATAGCCATCGGCGCCGCGTTTAAGCGCGGTCACCACGTCATCTTCATGATTGGAGACGCTGAAAACCACCACGCGGCCAGACAGCGAGGTCTGGCGCATTTTATCCAGCGTGTCCAGACCGTTCATGCCGGGCATATTCAGATCCAGCAAAATCAGGTCCGGATCCAGCTGTTTTGCCAGTTCCACGCCTTGCTCGCCGTTACTGGCTTCGCCGATCACTTTCAGGCTGGCGTCCAGCGCGATCAGCTGTTTGACGCCGTTGCGCAGCATAGGATGATCGTCAATCAGCAAAATAGTGGAGGGGGTGATGTCGTTCATACTTGCTCCTGGGGATTAATTGGCAGGGCTTCCGGGCGGAAACGCACGAGCACTTCAGTGCCGCCGTCCGGACGTCGGTCGAACCGACAGGTGCCATGTAAGGTGCTGGCGCGATCCTGCATGATGATCAGGCCATAATGATTTTGCCGTTCGGCGTCCGGTGAAATGCCCTGGCCGTTATCGCTAATGCGCAGGGTAATTTCCCCGTCATCGCATTGCAGGGACACCGACACCTGCGTGGCGCGGGCGTGTTTATAAGCATTGTTCAGCGCTTCACGGGCGATGTGCAGCAGATGAATTCCCTGATTCGCCGGAACGGAACGCGGGGGGATCTGATAATCGAAACCGATGGTCAGCCCCATGCGGCGGGAGAATTCATCCACCGTGTGTTGCAGCGCCGCGCGCAGGCCGGGGGTATTGAGGGTCAGGCGGAACGTGGTCAGCAGCTCGCGCAGCTGGCGGTACGCGGTGCTCAGTTCATCGCGCATCTGCTGTAACAGGTTTTTATCCTCTTCGGAAAACGTGCTGGCGTGCATCTGCAAACAGGCGACCTGGATTTTCAGGCAGGAGAGTGACTGCGCCAGCGAATCGTGCAGCTCGCGGGCAATGGCCGAACGCTCTTCCATCAGCATCAGCTGCTGCTGATGTTCCGCCTGACGCGCCAGCATCAGGGTGCTGGTCAGTTGCTCCATCAGCATTTTGATCAGCTGTTGCTGATCGTCATCCAGATGTTCCCCCGGCGGCAACTGCGCCAGCAGAACGCCGTAATTGTCGCGCTCATCGCGCAGGCTCCAGCTCAGTGAATCCCCGTCCTCATCCGTCTGTTCACCGACTTTCGGGCTGACCGGCTGGCGCGGCGAGGCATTATTGAACTCATTGAACACCTCCGCGCTGTTATTTTCGTACTGACGCAGCTGCACTCCCCGCAGCGGCGTGAGGGACTGCAATTCTTTCAGCACCGGCTGCATCCGCGCATCCAGCGGCTCGCTGGTGTGCAGCTGACGGCTCACGCGGTACAGATAATCCAGCACCTGATTTTTCTGTTGCAGATCGGCGGTTTTTTCCGTCACACGCTGCGCCAGATTATCGACCATTTCCCCCAGAGCCAGAGACATGCTGTTGAGCGAATCGCCGAGGATATCCATCTCATTATGCGCGTCGCCGTTCGCCACGCGTTTGCGCTGATAGCGGTGGCTGAAATCCCCGGCGGTGATGGCGCTGGCCTGCGACAGCAAATTGCGCCACGGCGTCAGCAGATGGCGGCGCAGGAACCAGATGGTCACCGCGAGCAGCAGCAGGGTGACGGCGACCAGTGCGCGCTGAATCAGTGAAATCTGCTGTAAATGGTATTCGGTTTTATGTTCGAGCGCGGCCACCAGCACGTCGAGCTGGCCGACAAACACCGCCATATTGGCGGAGACGTCCTGCGGATGTTTCGCCGCCATCACCTGATGGCGCAGCGTGGTTTGCCAGTAATTACGCAGCGCCAGAAATTGCGGTTGCAGGTTTTCGCGTTCAACAGCCTGCAACAAATCCGCGCTGTTCTGGTCAATCTCCATCTGGCGAATATACGCGGCGTTTTTGCCACTGAGCGGCACTTCGGACAGCAGCCGGTAACTCTGCATACGCAGCGAACCGGCCTTATTGATGGCGTGGGCGTTGCCTTCAATACTTCCCGCCATCCACGCCGCCATGCCCATGCCGCCTATGCCCAGCAGGCCGAGAAGCAGCATCAGCAGGGTGATCTGGCTGACAAGCGAGAGAGAAGGCAGGGCGCGTTTGAGCATCAACAGGGTTTCCGGTGGCTGTAAAAAGCGTTAAGTAATTCTTTATATACCGATTATGGCTAGGTTAACCGCATGGCAAGAGGGGGCATTTTTTATGATCCGGATGACTTTCCCTATACCCCTTTGTGATTACTCCTTTATTTCCATCGGAGGTATCGATGCGGTAGCAAGAAGCACAATGCGTTATCAACCTGATGAATATTAGCAGTTAATTGGACAGGAAGCTGATACTCACAAAGAGGCCATGGTTATTTTATCGTCATTTTCCACCTGCCTTTGCGTTGATTTGTATCAACATCCCTAAGCGGTGCTCTACCTAGTGTGTGCGACATAACTCCACCATTACAACAATAACGCGCTTCAACTCGAGGTTCATATGTCACACACATCAGCTACACCGACGGAAAAACCGTCCCGCCTGTTGCAGGACTGGCGCCCGGAGGATCCGGCATTTTGGGAAAAGACCGGTCATAAAGTCGCCAGCCGAAATTTATGGATCTCCGTCCCTTGTCTGTTACTGGGCTTCTGCGTCTGGATGCTGTTCAGCCTGGTTTCCGTGAATCTGAACAAAGTCGGCTTTAACTTCACCACCGATCAGCTGTTCATGCTGACCGCCATTCCTTCCGTTTCCGGCGCGCTGCTGCGGGTGCCTTACTCCTTTATGATCCCGCTGTTTGGCGGCCGCCGCTGGACGGCACTGAGCACCATCTTCCTGGTTCTGCCTTGTGCGTGGCTGGGCTTTGCGGTGCAGGACACCACCACCTCCTACAATACCTTCCTGGTGATCGCACTGCTGTGCGGTTTCGGTGGCGCAAACTTCGCGTCGAGCATGTCTAACATCAGCTTCTTCTTCCCGAAAGCGAAGCAGGGCGGTGCGCTGGGCATCAACGGCGGTCTGGGCAATCTGGGCGTCAGCGTGATGCAGCTGGTGGCTCCGCTGGTCATTTCCCTCGGCGTGTTTGCTGCGTTCAGCGATAAACAAACGCTGGCTAACGGCGCGGACATCTGGCTGCAAAATGCGGCCTGGATCTGGGTGCCGTTCCTGGTGATTGGCACCGTCGCTGCCTGGTTTGGTATGAACGATCTGGCGTCCTCAAAAGCCTCAATCCGCCAGCAGTTACCGGTGCTGAAACGCGGCCATCTGTGGATCATGAGCGTGCTGTATCTGGCGACGTTTGGTTCGTTTATCGGCTTCTCCGCAGGTTTCGCGATGCTGACCAAAACCCAGTTCCCTGACGTCAACATTCTGCAATACGCCTTCTTCGGCCCGTTCTTTGGCGCACTGGCGCGTTCAGCCGGCGGAATGCTTTCCGACCGTCTGGGCGGTATCCGCGTAACGCTGGTGAACTACATTCTGATGGCGATTTTCGCCGGTCTGCTGTTCCTGACCCTGCCGGTGAATGGCGTGGGCGGCAACTTCCCGGCGTTCTTTGCGGTGTTCATGGTGCTGTTCCTGACGGCCGGTCTGGGCAGTGGTTCAACTTACCAGATGATTGCCGTGATCTTCCGTAAACTGACCACCGACCGGGCGAAAGCGCGCGGTGCCAGCGAAGACGAAGCCCTGCGTGAAGCGGTCACCGACACCGCAGCGGCACTCGGTTTCATCTCTTCAATCGGCGCGATCGGCGGTTTCTTTATCCCGAAAGCCTTCGGTATTTCTCTGGCACTGACCAATTCACCGGCTGGCGCGATGAAAGTCTTCCTGGTGTTTTACGTGGTCTGTGCGCTGATCACCTGGCTGGTGTACTGGCGTAAACTGAACAAAGGTTTTGCGACCAAACAGGTCAGAAAATAACGTCTGAGTTTTGATTTTCTGTCAGTAATCACCAAAGGGGCTGCGGCCCCTTTTTGCATAGACATCAGCGCTCCCGCCCCTGTGGATTTCCTCCCAAAAAAATTATTCGCCGCGTCTTAAGTCATATTTATTTACTACCCTTAACCCAAATTAGACAAAACCTGCGCTGGAGCGGGGAGGTGTGTAGTGAAGAAGCTTAAGATTTCTGCTGCGTGCTCTTACAGGAAAATGGTGGCCTGTCTGGTCAGCCTGAGCCTTTCTGAGGCGGCACTGGCAGGCTGCGACATCTTTAATCCGGTATCAGGACAGACCGTGACATGCTCTGTCGCTGCACCTAACCCCTCCGCGATGGGGGCCACCGCAGTGGTGGGAAGTGACAATGTCACGGTCAATATTGACACTGGCACTATTCTGAATTTAAACGATCAAAACGGTGTCCTGGTTTACAGCGACAGCGCGGTTTTCCAGCGCGGTACGCTGAACATCACCAATGACAGTTTCGACGGTATTTCCGCCCGTCTGGCCGGTAACTCCCTGCACAATGCCGGCACCATCACCACGCAGGGGTTTCAGTCGGAAGGTATCTATCTTTCAGGGACCACCAGTCAGGCCATCAACGAGTCCGGCGGGCAAATTATCACCAGCGGGGAGAATTCCAGCGGAATAATCAGTTTTGGCAGTTCACCGGCCACCGTCGGAAACAACACCCTGCTTAATGCGGGCAGCATCTCGACCTCCGGTACGCTTTCCTCCGGGATTTATGCACAGGGCAGCGGCAACCAGCTCACTAATACCGGCAGCATCACCACCAGCGGCACCAACGCGTCCGGTTTACAGGCGAATGGCAGCGACAATTCGATCAGCAACAGCGGAACCGTGGTGACACAGGGGCTGGGCGCTAATGCGATCAATAACGACGGTGGCGCAACTCTGGGCAGCGTGACCAACTCGGGCTCGCTTTCCACCCGCGGGGATTTTGCTAACGGCGTGTATTTCGGCGGCAGCGCCGATTTCACCAACACGGCGACCGGCACGATCACCAGCACCAGTGCGCGTGGCGTGCTTGCCACCGGCGGCGGAACGCTGACCAATAACGGCATGATCAACGCCGGACGCGACGGCATCGACAGCCCTGCTGGCGCGGTAACCATCATAAATACCGGTTCGATCACCTCCGGTAATGAGCGTGCCGTGCATGTTGAAAGCAACGACAACAGCACGCTGATTAACAGTGGTGATCTCACCGGTAACGGCGTCGCGGTGCAGTTTTCCGCAGGCAATGACGTCTTTATCTGGCAAAACAGCGGGACGCTCAGCGGCTCCGCAGACATGGGCGCAGGGGACGACAGCGTGACGCTGCGTCGTCTGACCGACGTCAATCTGGCGGCCATGCCCGTACTTCAGGGCGGCACGGGGCAGGATCAGCTGATGCTGGAAAATTCGCAACTGAGTGACCCGTCGCGCTTCATCGACTGGGAAAGTGTGCTGCTGCAATCCGCCTCGCAACTCTCGATGACCCGCCCGCTGGTGCTGGGTGATGCCACCACGCAAACCGGCACCCTCAGCATCGATTCCACCAGCGTATTGCTGGCGGGAGGGCAAAGTGCGGCGGACATTGCGGGCTTTGGCGGCGCGAATGACGTTACCGTCACCAATGCCGGGACGCTCGATCTGACCGACAGCGCAGGCAGCACCCAAGATCGTCTGACTATTCACGGCAATTACGTGGGCGATAACGGCGTGCTGAAGTTGCAGACGGTGCTAAACGGTGATGATTCGGCATCTGACCGGCTGGTGATTTCCGGCGGGGAGGCCAGCGGCAGCACACAGATTCAGGTCACCAATGTTGGCGGAACGGGCGTAGCGACGGCGGGTTCCGGCATTATGCTGGTGGAAGCCACTAACGGCGCGACCACGACCGCCAGCGCCTTTACGCTGGCAGGCGGTTCGGTTTCCGCAGGAGCCTATGATTATTTGCTGTTTCGTGGCAGCAGCGACGATGCGCAGAGCTGGTATCTGCGCAACTCACTGATTGTGGTCACCCCACCGGTCACCCCCCCGGTGACGCCTCCCGTGACGCCGCCGGTCACCGCGCCAGAGTCTCCGTCCGTGACGCCACCCGTGACCCCGCCGGACATTCCACCGGTTGCGCCGCCCGTCGTCCCGACGTCACACCCGGTCGATACCGCTGTGCCGCTTTACCGGCAGGAAGCGCCGCTGTATCAGGCGGTCGCACCCGTTGCGCAGCAGATCGGCATCCATCAGATCGCCACCTATCATGACCGCCAGGGGCAGGTGAACACCACGGGGCAGGCGGCAGGCTGGGCCAGAACCTTCGGCGTCCACAGCGAACAATCCTGGTCCGGTACCACCTCGCCGTCATTCGACGGTCATTACGCCGGGCTTCAGGTCGGTCAGGATTTGCTGGCCGGCGAACAGGATAACGCAGGCATCTTTTACGGTTTCACGCGGGCTAAAGGTGATGTGCGCGGTTTCATCCGTGCTCAGCCGGATGCCTGGGCGGGCAATATGACACTGGAAGGTAACAGCGCGGGCGCGTACTGGACGCACCACGGGAAGGGGCAGTCTTATGTCGATCTGGTGGTGATCCACACCTGGCTTAACGGCTCGACCACGTCCGGGCGTGGTAACGATGCAGATGTCGGAGGCAAACTCTGGTCTGCGTCACTGGAAACCGGGTATCCGATCCCCCTGACAGAGCGCTGGTCGCTGGAACCGCAGGCACAAATCATCGGCCAGCGTCTGAGCCTCGATGACAGCAACGACGGCATTTCATCGATTAACTACAGCAAGGATACGGTGTACACAGGCCGGGTCGGTGCGCGGGTGCAGGGAAGTTACGGGGAGGCTGAACGGCGTCTGCAGCCGTTCCTGACGGTCAACGTGTGGCATGAATTTGACGATACCACCAGCGTCACGCTGGGTAATGATCGCCTCACGCAGGACGCCGGAAGTACCGCGCTGGAAGTCGGTGTGGGGTTAGCGGCCAGTATCAGCCGGCAAATCGAACTGTATTCATCCGCCAGCCACACCAGCGACGACGACAGTAATCACCGCGAAGACGTCAGCGGGAATCTGGGGGTCAGGATCATCTGGTAGCCGGGGTGTTGAGCGTACTACTTCACATAGGAATTCAGCACGCTCAGCACCACATCCAGATCGGCTTCGCGTTTGACCTCATCGGCCTCGTGAACAATATGTTCCGTCAGATGGCCTTTGATCACTTCCCGCATCAGCCCGTTCACCGCGCCGCGGATCGCCGCGATTTGTTGTAAAACAGCGGCGCATTCGTGGGGTTCATCCAGCATTTTATTTAACGCCGCCACCTGGCCCTGGATCTTGCTGGTACGGGCCTTCAGCTTCTGTTTATCGCGAATAGTGTGGGACATGTTAACTCCTTGTATGACGCGAAATGCCGGGCCAGCTTATCATTGCCAGTATACTGGGGGGTAGTATTCAATACTGGGGGGGAGTAGAATTCCTGCGCCTACCTCAATGAGATGCCTCACCATGAATGACTTTTCAGCACTTTTGCAGCAGGGAAATGCGTGGATGTTTATACCCGGCGCCATATTACTGGGGATTTTGCACGGGCTTGAGCCAGGCCATTCGAAAACCATGATGGCAGCCTTTATCATCGCGATTAAAGGTACCGTCCGGCAGGCCGTTTTACTCGGGCTGGCGGCCACGGTGTCGCACACGGCGATTGTCTGGATCATTGCCTTTGGCGGCATGTATCTGAGCAACCGTTTTACTGCCGACGCGGTGGAACCCTGGATGCAAATGGTGTCTGCGATGATCATCCTCGGCACGGCGCTGTGGATGTTCTGGCGCACCTGGCGGGGTGAACGGTTGTGGAAAAGGGAGCACTCGCACGGGCATCATCATGATCATCACCACGCTCCCGCCCATGCTCACAACAATGTACAGCGCCACCTGCCACTTCAGGGGCTGGGCCATCTGCGCAGCATGACGCCGATCAGCCTGTCGCCGCAGGAATATCAGGATGCACATGAACGTGCACATGCCAGCGATATTCAGCGCCGCTTTGCGAGTGCGGAAGTGACCAACGGGCAGATCCTGTTTTTCGGTCTGACGGGCGGGTTAATCCCCTGTCCGGCCGCTGTGACGGTGCTACTGATCTGCATTCAGCTCAAACAACTGGCGCTGGGTGCGACGATGGTGGTGTGTTTCAGTATCGGGCTGGCGCTGACGCTGGTGACCGTCGGGGTGGCCGCCGCAGTGAGTGTCCGGCAGGCAGCCAAACGCTGGAGCGGGTTAAATACGCTGGCGCGCAGGGCACCGTATTTTTCCAGTGTGCTGATCGGGCTGGTCGGGATTTATATGGGGATCGACGGCTATATGGGCTTAACGTCGTAAAAAATCCGAACCTAATCAGTCATAAGCCATAACAATTCAGACTTTTTAAAACCGGCTCAAGGCGCTATAAATGACGGGATGAAAAATGGAGAAAAGATCCCGCGATGAAAACTGCCCACCTTGTTGACCCTGAACTGCGTCCGTTGCTCGACCAGATGCCCGCCCGCGTGCTGGAAGCCTCCGTTTTGCCCGCCATGCGTGAGCAGCGTCAGGTGGCAGCGCTGGAAAGTTTGTCGCAGGATGACGGCTTACCGGTGTGTGTCACGCATCATCACGTTGAAGGCAGTAAAGGCGCGCCGGCGGTGCGTGTGGCGGTGATTTCGCCGCAACATGCCCGGAAAGGGCGGATGGGTATTCTGCATATTCACGGCGGCGGTTATGTGCTGGGCAGCCCGGAGCAGTCGATGCCGCTGACCCGTCCGACGGCGGCGCGGCATGATTGTGTGATTGTCTCGGTGGATTACCGTCTCGCGCCAGAAACACCGTTTCCCGGTCCGCTGGAAGATTGTTATGCCGCACTGGTCTGGATGGCTGAGCAGGCGGAGTCTCTGGGTATCGATTCTGCGCATATGGGTGTGATGGGGGACAGCGCCGGTGCAGGGCTGGCGGCCTCTCTGGCGCTGCTGACCCGCGACCGTGGCGGCCCGACACTGGCGTTTCAGAACCTGATGTATCCGATGCTCGACGACCGTACCGTCACGGAGAGCCACCCTAATCCGGTGACCGGCGAATTCGCCTGGACACGTGAGGACAACCGTTTTGGCTGGCAGGCGTATCTGGGGCACGACGCAGGGCTGGCTGAGATTTCCTGCTACGCCGCCGCAGCGCGTGCAGAGGATCTCAGCGGGCTTCCGCCGGTCTGGATGGGTGTCGGTTCGATTGATTTATTCCTTGATGAAAATATCGACTACGCCCGCCGGTTAATCCGCGCCGGTGTGCCGGTGGAATTCAGCATCTATCCGGGCGGATTCCACGGTTTTAACGGCGATCCGGCGTATGCGCTGGCACGACGCGCCCGCGAACAGCGGCAGGATGCGCTGGCCGGTTTCAATCCTCTGCGTAATAAACATCACTATGGCTTATAATAAAAAACAATCTATAAGGCATAACCCAGGTTTAATCAGAAAATATTTTGGACATCAAACAGCTCATCTACCTGTGTAATCTCGAGCGCGAGCGGCATTTTGGCCGGGCGGCGGAGGCGAGTTTTGTCAGCCAGCCGACGCTGTCGATGCGCCTGAAAAATCTTGAGAAAGAACTCGGGCTTAGCCTGATCAACCGCGGCAATAATTTTGAAGGTTTCACCGCCGAGGGCCTGCGCGTACTGAGCTGGGCGCGGGAAATTGTTGCGGTGTACGAAGGGCTGAAGCTGGAAGTTGAGTCGTTAAAGCAGGGCATGAGCGGCACCCTGCGCATCGGCGTCATGCCGCAGTGCAGCGTTTCGCTGGCGAAGCTAATCAAAGCGGTCAGCCTGGTGCATCCGGGGCTGGATTACCGGGTCGCGGAAGTCAGTGCCGACCAGCTGATTGAAGCGCTGAGCAGCCATTCAGTGGATGTCGGCATTGGTTTCTTCGAATTCTCCACCCTCAACGAACTGCGTTTTCAGCTGGTACCGCTCGATGACGGCGGCGTGGACGTGGTTTACCATCCCGACCATTTCCCTGAGCTGCAAAACCTGACCCTGATGACCGCAGAACAGGCGGTCGCGCTGCCGTTGTGTCTGTCCGAGCCCAGCCGCTATTTTCGTCGTTATCTTGACAACTTCTTCCGTCAGTCCGGGCTGGAACTTCATCCCCGTCTGGAAAGCACATCGATATTTCAGCTGATGCAGGGCGTGTTTGTCGGTATTGGCTGCGCGCTGGTGCCGCGCGGGCATCTGATTGATGACATGCATCCGGCGCTGAAGCGCTGCCCGCTGGACATCACGCCGATGAGCCGCCACGCCGCGCTGGTGGTCGCCGAAGCGGGGCGCTCCACACCGCTGGCGCAGCATTTCTTCACCGCTTCCGGTCTGTGGCTGGCGCAACAACCTCTGGAAAAACCGCCGGCATGGCCTAAATAAAGCGCCATCAGCGTTTTCTCTCTCTTAATCCTATTGATGAAATGAATCTTTGGGCTCAAGCTTTGCGGCATGACTTAAGTAAAATGGATGGAATAAAACATGAAAGCATTAAAAACGGTGATCCTGGCGATGGCGGCAAGCGGTATTTTACTGGCCGGCGGCGCGCAGGCGGAGAACAATTTGCTGGGGCAGTTGCAGCAAGCGGCCAATGAAGGGCTGAACGGCGCAGGTAAAAACACCAACAGCACCGGCACCACCTCATCCCTGACCTCACTGCTCGGCGGTGGCGACAGTGCGCTGACCTCCACCAGCGCGAACAACGTCGCCGGTGTGTTGCAATATTGCGTGAAGAATAACGTGCTTTCCAAAGCCAGCACCGAGAATGTCAAAGATCAGTTGCTGAGCAAACTGGGTATCCAGAGTGCGTCGGGCGCAGAAAGCCAGGATTATCAGCAAGGGCTGGGCGGTTTACTGAAAACCGGTAAAGATCAGAGTGTGGATCTGAACAACCTTGGCAGCGGGCTGACGCAGGTGAAAGAGAAAGTGAAAACCAAAGCATGTGATGTGGTGCTGAAGCAGGCGAAATCCTTTATTTAATCACATAGGCTGGCGCCATAGCGGCTTTTAACTTCAAATTCAAGGTCGTGGGCGTCGGCCCACACCGACCAGAGACCCGGTAACGCGCGGGCCTCTGGACTCCGCGCTTTTTCACTGCGCGCTTCGCTCGCTGGCTATGTTTCATCAGCCGCGGTGATAGCCGCAAAATCCCGCCGCTGCGCGGTTCCCTTCAGTCGGGTTACAACCCGCGTAAAAAGACCCGCGGTTTTCCACCTCTCCTTACGGCGTGATTTTTGAAAGCGGCCTCAGGCTTATACTTCACAACCTCACTTTCTTTATTTTTCTAAAAACTGCGGACGATTCAGAAATCTTGCTGAAACATGACCCGCAGCCGCTCATTTCAGGTTTACCCGGCCAAGGCCTCACCCTTCATTCGGTGCCATTTTTGAGCGCGCCAATAAACTTATCTAAAAGATAAAAATAGTCTGCCGTTGATTTTAAGATCGTGCGGGCGATTCAGAAATCTTGCTGAATGAGAGGTTGCAGACCAGAGGCTGCAATCCCGAAATGAAGGCACCGCGAAGCGGCAAGATTTCCAGCCTGTCGCTGTGGTTGCTGAAACATAGCCAGCGCGCGGATCACGTGTTTGAAAAGCGAGGGGAGTCCAGAGGGGAAAAGCTTTTCCCCTCTGGTCGGTTTCGGCACGAAAGGCCGAGTGATAACCGTTATTGAGAAACCGAAATTGTCACGGTCAAAGCCTTCAGTGCAACTGAGAAAATTTATAAAGGGATCAAAAGGGAACCCCTTTCACTCCGCATAAACCTTCTCTTTGCTCTCGCACAAATCCTCGATCAAACATGACCCGCAGCGCGGCTTACGCGCAATGCAGGTATAGCGACCGTGCAGGATCAGCCAGTGGTGGCAGTCGAGTTTGAACTCGGCAGGCACCACTTTAAGCAGTTTCTCTTCCACATCATCAACGGTTTTACCCGGCGCGAATTTCGTCCGGTTGCAGACGCGGTAAATATGCGTGTCGACCGCAATGGTCGGCCAGCCGAAGGCGGTGTTGAGCACGACGTTGGCGGTTTTGCGGCCAACGCCCGGCAAGGCTTCCAGCGCAGCGCGATCTTCCGGTACTTCACCCTGATGCTTTTCCAGCAAAATGCGGCAGGTTTTGATCACGTTTTCCGCTTTGGCATTAAACAGGCCGATGGTTTTGATGTATTCCTTCACGCCGTCCACGCCAAGCGCCAGAACCGATTCCGGCGTGTTGGCGACCGGGTAAAGTTTGGCCGTCGCTTTGTTCACGCTGACGTCCGTGGCCTGCGCGGAAAGTAACACCGAAATCAACAGCTCGAACGGGGTGGTATACACCAGTTCGGTGGTCGGATGCGGGTTGTTGTCCCGCAAACGGCTGAGGATCGCGACGCGCTTTTCCTTATTCATGCACACTTCCTTTTGGCAGAGTTTCTTCAGCGGCAACATGTTGCACCGCTTTACGCGCTTTCATGCGCTGGTCGATCAGGTATTTCCCGGCAAGCAGCAGGCCAAGGCCGATAAAGGCGCCCGGTGGCAGCATGGCCAGCAGGAACGGGTTATCAAGGTGGATAACTTCGATACGCAGCACTTTGGCCCAGGGGCCGAGCAGCAGATCCGCGCCGTTAAACAGCACGCCGCTGCCGAGAATTTCACGCATCGAGCCGAGCACGAACATCGCGCAGGTGGCACCCAGCCCGGTCATTGCGCCATCCAGCGCCGCCAGATGTACCGGACTGTTCGCCGCGCAGGCTTCCGCACGGCCCACCACAATACAGTTGGTGACGATTAGCGGAATGAAGATCCCCAGCGCCTGATACAGCCCGAACGCGTAGGCGTTGATCAGCATCTCTACGGTGCTCACCACCGAGGCGATAATCAGTACGTAAATCGGAATACGGATTTCATCCGGGATCCACTTACGGAACGCGGAAATCATGCCGTTGGTGCAGGTCAGCACCAGCGTGGTCGCCAGGCCTAAACCGAGCGCATTGGTGGCAGTGGAGGTCACGGCCAGCAGCGGGCAAAGGCCCAGCAGCTGAACCAGCGAGGAGTTATTGGTCCACAGACCCTGAACGATTATCTTTTTGGCTTCACTCATCACGGGCTCCGCAAGGGGTAAGTTGGGAGAGCTGAGACGGTACCGTCCCGATAAATAATGCAGTCCGTTTCACGGAACGCACCACGGCGCGCGGTGTGATGGTCGCGCCGGTGAACTGATCAAACATACCGCCGTCTTTCTTCACCGCCCAGCGCTCATCGCTGGCGCCATTGACGGTCTGATTGGCGAAATGCTTGATCCAGTCAGAAATACGCACTTCAATTTTATCGCCCAGCCCCGGCGTTTCATGCTGTTCAAGCACGCGGGAGCCGTAAACTTTGCCGTTGAAATCCGCCGCAACCAGTAACTGAATCGCACCGGAATAGCCGTCAGGCGCGGTGGTTTCCACCACGGCAGCCACCGGTTCTCCACCTTTGCGCGCCAGATACATCCGGTGCGGGGTGGCGGTGCCCAGTGACTCATCGGTGACGTTGTAACATTCATCCTGCAGGTTGTTATCGTACACACTGGCAGGAATAACCTGATCGAACAGGGTTTTCTGCTGCAACAGCGCCTGATGCTCAATGGTCGGTTTGGTCAGCAGGTTAACGATGGCGGTCATACCGGTCATCAGTGCGCCAAAAAATGCCAGAATCAGGCCGTGGCGTCGCATTGTCGCTAACATAATTCTTCCTCAGCGATGCCCGTAGACACGCGGTTGCGTGTAGTGATCAATCAATGGCACTGTGATATTTGCCAGCAGAACGGCAAAGGCCACGCCGTCGGGATAGCCGCCATAGGTGCGGATAAGCCAAATCAGTAAGCCGATGAGGGCACCGAACACCAGACGGCCTTTCGGCGTGGTGGAAGCGGTGACCGGGTCGGTGGCGATGAAGAAGGCACCGAGCATGGTCGCGCCGGAGAACAGCCCCACCAGCGGCGACGAGTAGCTCTCCGGAGCCAGACCCCAGGCAATCGCCGCGCAGAATGTCAGCATGCCGAGCATGGCCACCGGAATGTGCCAGCTGATAATTTTACGCCACATCAGATACAGGCCACCGGCCAGAAATCCGAGATTAATCCACTGCCAGCCAAGACCGGCCAGCGAACCGCCAAACAGCGGGGTGGCAAGGATCTGTTCAGCCGAATGTCCTGAGCGCAGCCCGGTTTTAAACGCATCCAGCGGAGTGGCTTGCGTCACGCCATCGACATTCATGTTCAGCTGATAGGCGGTCAGATCCTGACTGTTGTGACCGGTGAAAATGGTCAGCAGCGTGTCGGTAAAACCGACGTGATGATGTTGCAGCACGTCCGGCGGTAACCAGGTGGTCATCTGGACCGGGAACGAAATCAGCAGCACCACGTAGCCGACCATCGCCGGGTTAAACGGATTCTGTCCCAGCCCGCCGTACAACTGTTTGGCGATAATGATGGCGAAAATGGTGCCGAGCACCACCATCCACCACGGCCCGAGCGGCGGCAGGCTGATGCCCAGCAACACCGCTGTCAGCAGGGCGCTGTTATCGCCCAGACGTTTTTTCACCGGTTGCTTGCGCAGTTGCAGCACTGCGCCTTCTGCCAGCAGAGCAATCATGATGGCCAGCGTCAGCTGAACCAGTGTGCCATAACCAAAAAACCAGACCTGAGCGATCAGGCCGGGAACACAGGCCAGGATCACCATCATCATGATGGTGCTGGTGCTCTGGCGGTTATGCGTAAAAGGTGAACTTGCGATCCTGAAGGCCATCTATTCCTCGTTCGACATGGTCTGAGCGGCTTTGCGGGCCTTAACTCGGGCGATCGCAGCAGCCACGGCGGCTTTACGTGGATCGCTTTCTTGTTGTGATGGGTCTTTTTCTGATGGTGCGTCGTCTTGTAAATCACTCTGCGCGGCGGCTTTTTTCGCTTTGGCACGGGCAATCGCGGCGGCGACAGCGGCTTTGCGTTTGTCGTCAGCGGTGAGTTCAGCCGGTGCCGTTGCCACGTTTTCCACACCGGTTGTTTCACCGGCAGGCTGTGCGGCAGCAGCTTTTTTGGCTTTGACGCGGGCAATGGCGGCGGCCACAGCGGCTTTGCGATCTGCATCCGCATCGGCGGCAGGCGCAACGTTCAGCTCACTGTCCTTTGCTTCAACCACCACGCCGGTGCCGGCTTTTTTGGCTTTAACGCGGGCGATGGCGGCGGCCACGGCGGCTTTACGGTCGTCTTCGGCAACTGGTGGCGTTTCAGGCACTGGTTCTGAGGCCACGGGGATGTCTTGCTGCGCGGCGGCTTTTTTCGCTTTGGCGCGGGCAATCGCCGCCGCCAGTGCGGCCTGGCGCGGATCGACGTCCGGCGTTTCAGCCACCGGTTTCTCTTCGGCTGGCGCGTCTTGCACCGGCGTTTCACTGAGCTTCACGGCGGCTTTCTGGTGTTTCTCTTCACGCGCTAACTTCTCGCGTTCCATGCGCGCCTGTTTGGCTTCGAAACGCGCTTTGGCTTCGGTGGCACGGGCGGTTTCGGCATCAATGGCGCGGATTTCGGCCTTTTCCTGACGGTAATACTGCACCAGCGGAATGTTGCTCGGGCAGACATAGGCGCACGCGCCGCACTCGATGCAATCAAACAAATTGTGATTGCGGGCTTTCTCGTGCTCTTCACCTTTGCTGAACCAGTAAAGCTGTTGCGGCAGCAGACCGGCAGGGCAGGCTTCCGCGCACAGGCTGCAACGGATACAGGCTTCTTCCGGTTCCTGCTGACCCAGTTCGGATTCAGACGGTGCCAGCAGGCAGTTGGAAATTTTCACCACAGGCACGTCAAGCGACGGCAGGGTAAAGCCCATCAGCGGGCCGCCCATGATCACCATCTTTTTGTCGCCCTGAGGCTGCAATCCGCCTTCCTGCATCAGGTGCGCCACCGGTGTTCCCAGACGCGCCCAGACGTTGCCCGGTTTCGCCATCGCTTCACCGGTCAGCGTCACCACGCGTTCGATCAGCGGTTCGCCGTCGATGATGGCGCGTTTGATGGCATACACCGTGCCGACGTTTTGCATCAGCACGCCGATGGACGACGAGTGATGGCCTTTCGGCACTTCGAGGCCGGTCAGAATTTTAGTCAGCTGTTTGGCACCGCCGGAAGGGTATTTGGTCGGCACCACGCGCAGTTCGAAACGCACGCCGTCGGTAATATCCGCGCCGATCGCCGCTTTGAACGCCGCAATGGCTTCAGGTTTGTTGTCTTCGATGCCAATCAGCACGCGCTCAGGATGCAGCATGTGGCACAGAATGCGCGTGCCCTGCAGGATCTCCGTCGCGTGTTCCTGCATCAGCCGGTCATCGGCAGTGATGTAGGGTTCACATTCGGCCGCGTTGAGGATCAGCGTGCGGGTGGAAGTCAGGCCGCCTGCCAGCTTGCTGGCGGTCGGGAAGCCTGCGCCGCCCAGCCCGGCGATACCGGCCTGGCTGATGCGCTGATTCAGCTCATCGGCAGAAAGCTGGCGGTAATCGGCAATCAGTTCGCGCTCGCACCAGGTGTCCTGCCCGTCGGCTTCAATCAGCACGCACAGTTCTTTCAGGCCGGAAGGGTGCGCGGTGATGTGCGGTTCGATGGCCGTGATCACGCCTGACGTCGGCGAATGCACGGGCACGGTACGGCCACGGCCTGTCGTCAGCGGCTGACCTTTTAACACGCGGTCGCCGGCACTGACGCACAGCTCGCCTTCAGGGCCAAGGTGTTGCTGAAGAGGGATGATAAAGCGCTCAGGCAACGGCACGTTGCGCAGCGGAACGTGGCTCGACTGCGTCTTCATTTCCGGCGGATGAATACCGCCCTCGAAGTCCCAGACTTTGTCTTTTTTGAGCGCGGCAAACAGATTAAACATGTTACTCCGCATGGATGACCTGAACCGGAATGGATTGCATATCCCACTTCCAGTTTGCGGTGGTGGTTTTGATCGGCAGCATTTCGATGCAATCCGTCGGACAAGGCGCGACGCACAGGTCACAGCCGGTACATAAATCAGTGATCACGGTATGCACGGCGCGGGTGGCACCCACGATGGCATCCACCGGGCAGGCCTGAATGCACTTGGTGCAGCCGATGCAGTTGCTTTCATCGATGTAGGCCACTCTGCGCACCGGTACCGCCGCGGCGGCGTCTTCGCCCATCGGCTGCGGTTCAACGTTAAGCAGCGTAGCCAGCTTGAGCATCACGGCTTCGCCACCCGGCACGCATTTATTGATGTTGTCGCCGTTGGCAACGGCTTCGGCGTAAGGTTTACAGCCGGGATATCCGCATTGTGCGCACTGGCTTTGCGGCAGAATATCGTCAATCTGATCGACAACCGGGTTGCCTTCCACGGCAAAACGACGCGAGGCGTAACCCAGCAGCAGGCCAAAAACCAGCGCCAGAGCAGTCAGCGCGCCAATCGCTACCCATAATTCAAACATTAGAATTTCACCAGACCCGTGAAGCCCATAAAGGCCAGCGACATCAGACCGGCGGTGACCAGCGCAATGGAAGAACCTTTGAACGGCGCAGGCACGTCAGCCACCACCAGGCGTTCACGGATAGCGGCGAACAGCACCATGACCAGCGAGAAGCCGAGCGATGCGGCGAAGCCGTACAGCGCGGACTGCATGAAGTTAAGCTGCTGGTTAATGTTCAGCAGCGCCACGCCGAGCACGGCGCAGTTAGTGGTAATGAGCGGCAGGAAGATGCCGAGCAGGCGATACAGCGACGGGCTGGTTTTACGCACCACCATTTCGGTGAACTGCACGACCACGGCGATGACCAGAATGAACGCCATCGTGCGCAGATAAACCAGCTCAAGCGGCATCAGGATGAAGGTGTTGACCATCCACGAGCAGATATTGGACAGGGTGATAACGAACGTGGTCGCCAGCCCCATGCCGATAGCCGATTCCAGTTTCTTAGAGACGCCCATAAACGGGCACAGCCCAAGAAACTTCACCAGAACGAAGTTATTTACCAGCATGGTGCCGACAAACAGTAATAAATAAGAGGTCATGACAATTGCCCGGACATAATAAACATTAAAACTTCAGGGTTATTCCGTGAAGGTTTCTTTAACCCGCAGAGAGCGTTTGAAATAAGGCACAAACACCGCGGCAGCCAATAAAGGTAACAATAAGTTACGCACGGCCAGATCATCGGTAACCGGCGAGAATGCAAAGGCTTTTACGGCCAGCAACACGGTGCACAGTAACCAGATAATATACATTTTCGGCAAGGCTTTGGCACGCTTGCAGAATTGCCACAACACGGCGACGGTAAATACCCCCATCGCTAATGTGGTCACTACGGAAAAATACCATTGCAGTGTAAATGCCTGCGAATTGGTGAGTAAGTAATCCCGCGATTCCGGCATAAATAATGCCATGGAAAACAATGCCAGCATTAATGCCACGCTTAACAACGTCACAATCAGATACGCCATCGGGGCCAGTAACCACCCACCAATACGTTTATAGCCCGGATTATTCGACATAAAAAACCTTTATTACGCGGGTTTTTTCACCCAGTCAGCACGGAGAGTCTTCCCCGACCTTCAAGGCGCAGTAGCTTAACCTGAGTTAGCGGTAGCCGATATCGTATTTATGTGATCAATACCTTAATCCTTCACGCCATCTCCGCGTTGGCCCCTTGGCGCGCCCCGGTCACATACTTTTGTATGCTCACGGGGCTGACCCGGTTGCCGCCTTGATTCAGCATGAAGGCTTCAGGTAATGAAATGGGGAAGGTTTAATGCACCGGCACCAGAATTTCAGTGGCGACGATCACCACAATCAGGCCGACCAGCACGGGCACGGAGGTGCGTTTGACCACTTCGAACGGGGAGATTTTTGCCATACCGGCGATGGCGACGATCACGCCTGACACCGGCGAAATGGTGCGGCCGAGGTTTGAGGCCTGCAGCATCGGGATCACCAGATATTCCGGGTTAATGCCCATTTTCGCCGCCAGTTTCGGAATAAGTTCCACAAAGGCATAGAAAGAGGCGTTACCGGAGCCGGTGGTCATGGCCGCCAGCACGGTGATCACCACCAGAACCAGCATCATGAGCAGGCTGCCGGAACCGAAGTTTTGCGCCAGACCGATCAGGCTGCTGATGAAACCGACGGTACTCAGCCCCTGCGCGAAGACACCTGCCGCGACCAGCAGCATCACCACGTTGGCGAAGGCATCGGCCATGCCGCGATAGGCAACGTCCAGACCGGCGAACACGATTTTCCCGCTGCGGTTACGTACGGTTTCAATCAACGCAGTCAGCAACATGCAGATCACCAGAATGGTAATAATGTGCAGCCCCGGCCCCCATTTGCCGTCAAAAATCAGCACCCCGATAATGGGCGTGAAGGGCAGAATGGCGTAGAACGCGGGCGCATTGGTTTCCACCACATCATCTTTATTGGAATCCAGGGCATCCAACGTTTCGGGGGTTTCACGTTTATCGAGGTAACGCTGCCAGAAGAAATGGGCAACGGCCATCGCCACGATGGCGGCCACAGAAATCGGCAGAGTGGCTTTAAACGCAAAATCCACCAGCGGCATGTTCGCCGCCTGCGCGGCCAGCACCACGTCACCGGAGGTCGGTGAAAGAATGATGGCCGCAGGGGAGGCACAAATCGCCGCTGCTGCACCACGGCTGATGCCGACGTTGACCATGATCGGGAACAGGGTGGCCATCAGCAGCACGCCCAGCCCGGTTGCTGAGGAGACGGCCAGCGACATCAGGCACGCCAGAATGTAGGCCGCCACCATCAGAATATAAGGGGAGTTGATCATTTTCAGCGGACGCGACGCCAGCCGCACGACCACGTCGTTCGCGCCGATGTGCGTCATGTAGGCGGCGAAACCGCACAACATCATGATCATCATCCCGAGATCGCCACCGCGGCTCATCAGCAGAATTTTGACGTATTCCACGATATCCGTGGTGTTCCAGCCGGTGCTTTTCGCCCCTTCAGGCAGCACGCTGTGGCCCATTAACACGCTTATCACCAGCAGCAAAAGCCCGCCGACCATCAGCACGCCGGTGGGCGAATAGCCTTTAATGATGTACCGCCCGACAAACACGGCAACCACCAGCCCGATCAGTAATTCCCACATAATGTTGTATCCCCGAGAGTCAATATGGATCCAAATGAAAGGCGGGCACTGTGCCGAAATAGCGCACCGGGCGTCATGACGCTTATCAATTATGGGTGATGAAAAAGAGGGGAATATCAAAATATGTGATGTTTAGCGGGGAATAAGAGGGGGTTTAAAACTCGTTTTAACTTCAACTTCAACGTCAAAGTCGTGGGTTGCCACCCACAGGGGCCTTAAGGTCAAAACCGTGGGTTGCCACCCACACGGGCCTTAAGAGGCGCCTATCGCCGCGCCTCTTAAGAATCTCCGGCTCTTTTACTGCGCGCTACCGCTCGCTGGCTATGTTTCAGGTAGCACGGCGACAGGCTGGAAATCTTGCCGCTGCGCGGTGCCTTCGTTTCGGGTTTGCAGCCTCTGGTCTGCAACCTCTCACTCAGCAAGATTTCTGAATCGCCCGCAGCTTTTTAAAGAATGAAGTACGTGAGGTTGTGAAGTAATAGCCTGAGGCCGGTTCCAAAATTCCGCCGGAGGAGAGGCGCAAAACCGCGCGTCTTTTTGCGCGGGTTGTAGCCCGAACGAAGGGCACCGCGCAGCGGCGGGATTTTGCGGCTATCGCTGCTGTATCTGAAACATAGCCAGCGAGCGGAGCGCGCAGTTAAAAAAACGCAGGATTCCAAAGGGTTTCGTTTAAAACCCTTTGGGCCCGTTTGGGCGGCGAGCCCAAGGTCTTGAATTTGAATTTGAATTTATGGTTGGTATAGCCCGCCCCCACGACTTTGACCTTAAGGCCCGTGTGGGCGGCCAACCCAAAATCAAAGCTTCGGGATTTCCCGATAAAACCCCACGCCAATCAGGCGCCCAAACAAGAACGGGATAAATTTGCGCCCGCGCAGCCACGCCTCCATCCGGGAGGGAGGTTTGGTGCGTTTTTTTTGCCCCGCACGGCTGATCATAATTTGTAACGACTGCGTCGCCCATGTCGGAAACGCGCGGCGGCGCTGGATGCGCTTTAAATGCCTGAGCGTCAGGCGTCCGGCTTTCAAAGGTTCAGTGATGATATTTGCGGTCGCTACCGCATCCTGAATCGCCAGATTCACGCCGACGCCGCCGATAGGCGACATGGCATGAGCCGCATCGCCGATGCACAGCAGCCCCGGTTTCGCCCACGCCTTCAGACGGTCGATGCGGATCACCAGCAGACGCACGTCGTCCCAGCTGAGAATATCCTCGGCCAGGCGTGCGCGTTCGAACGGCGATACCCCGGCCAGCAGATCGAGGAACGGCGGGATCCCTTGCGCTTTGAGCGCGTCGAGGCTGTCTTTCGGGATGGAATAGCCACACTGCCAGTAATCACCCCGGTCGATCATGATGAAGTTTTTCTTCGGACCGCGGTGGCCCATTGACCACTGCGGATCGTCCGGGCGTTTGTTGATTTTCAGCCACAGCACGTCGCGCGGCGCGCCATAACGGCGAATTTCCATACCGGCCTTTTCACGCACAATTGAATTGCGCCCGTCGCAGCCCACAACCAGATCGGCGTTGAAGGTCTGTGTTTCGCCCGCCACGTTGGCAATCACGCCCGTTACCTGGCCTTTCTCTTCCTGCAACGACAACACCTGTGCGTGATGGATCAACCGGAAATTCGGCAGCAGGGCGGCTTTACCGGCGATAAAATTAAGGAAATCCCACTGCGGCATAAACGCGATGAATTTGCATTGTGTCGGCAGATGGCTGAAATCCGCCAGCGTGGTTTCCTTGCCGTCGATCTCGCCGTAAAGTTTTTCAGCCCTCTGATGCGGAAGTTTCAGAAACTCGTCGAGAAAGCCGAGCTGCCAGATAATGTCGAGGGTGGAAGGATGGATGGTGTCGCCGCGAAAATCGCGAAGAAAATCACGGTGTTTTTCCAGCACCGTCACATCGATGCCCTTGCGCGCCAGCAAATACCCCAGCATTAAGCCCGCGGGGCCGCCGCCGACAATGCAACATCTGGCGGCGGAATCCGTGTTCGGTGTCATAAAAACCTGCCTGGCAAAGTGAATTTACATGATAACAATTATCATTTGCGCAAGTGCGCGTCAATTCTCAGATAACCGCATCAGTTTCACCCCAACCCCCAGGCCAGCTATCAGCATCAAACTGATGAACCCGGTGATCCCGTACCAGCCGTAGGCGTGCCAGAAGAATCCCCCGAGCGTACCGGCGACGCTTGACCCGGCGTAATAGCAGAACAGGTACAGTGAGGAAGCCTGGCCTTTGGCACGGCGCGCACGGCGTCCGATCCAGCCGCTGGCGACCGAGTGTGCGGCGAAGAACCCGCCGGTGACCAGGATCATGCCGATGAAAATCAGCCAGACCGGTGAAAACGCGGTGATCACAATGCCCAGCAGCATGATGCCGGTGGCACCGATAAGCACCGGCCCTCGGCCATAAACACCGGTCAGCACGCCCGCTTTGGGGGAGCTGTAGGTGCCCATCAGGTACACCACCGATAAAATCCCGACAATGGCCTGACTCATGTTGTAAGGCGTGCCGAGCAGGCGATAACCGATATAGTTAAACATGGTCACGAAGCTGCCCATCAGCAGAAAACCTTCGATAAACAGCAACGGCAAACCGCTGTCGCGCCAGTGCAATTTAAAGTTGATCAGCAGCTTGCGCGGTTTCAGCGAACTGGCTCGAAAGTGCTTAGACGGCGGGAGAATTCGCCAGAACATGATTGCCGCGGCCAGCGCGAAGACACCGACCACCGCAATGGCGATGCGCCAGGAGAAGAAATCCGTCAGTACGCCGCTGACCAGACGCCCACTCATACCACCAATGGAGTTCCCGCTGATGTATAACCCCATCGAGAACGCCACCACGCTCGGGTGAATTTCTTCGCTCAGATAGGTCATCGCCACCGCAGCCACGCCGCTGAGAGACAGGCCAATCAGGGCGCGCATCATCAGAATGCCGTCCCAGCTTTGCATCACCGAACAGACCAGCGTGCAGCCTGCCGCGAGCAGCAGCGCCACCACCATCACTGATTTGCGCCCGACGGCGTCAGAAACCGGCCCGGTGAACAGCAGACCGATGGCCATCAGACCGGTAGACAACGACAGCGACAGGCTGCTGGTGGCCGGCGACACGCCGAAATCATGGGACAGCACCGGCAATATGGGCTGAACGCAGTAGAGCAGCGCAAAGGTCGCCAGACCCGCCGAAAACAGGGCGAGGGTGACGCGGATGAATTGCGGTGTGCCACGTTTAATGAAAGGTGTTTTAAGGCCGGAGCGGACGACGGGCATGTCCGGATTGAGTTCGTCGTCATTCACTGAATCGCGGGAGGGTGCAGCGGCATTCCGCCGGGTGGTTTTCACTGAGAGTCCTTAACCAGGGTGATAATAAAAACTATTTGAAAATGTATGAAAATTTTAACAGTCGGCTTTATATTGTCTAATATATTAATTTCGCTGAAACGATATGTTTAAAATATCAATCGGAGTCAGACCCGCGCCATGAGCCACATTGAACTGCGCCACCTGCGTTACTTTATTGCCGTCGCTGATGAGTTGCATTTCGGCCGCGCGGCGGAGCGTTTACACATTTCACAGCCGCCGCTGAGCCAGCAAATTCAGGCACTGGAGGCCCATGTGGGCGCGGCGCTGTTTTATCGCAGCAACCGCACGGTGCGGCTGACACAGGCGGGTGGCGCATTCCTGCCGGAAGCGCGGCAGATTTTACAGCGTGTGGAAGAAGCCTCGGAACAGGCGGCGCGTATTCACCGTGGCGAGGCGGGCAATCTGACCCTCGGGCTGACCTCATCTGCGCCTTTTCTCCAGCGTGTTTCCCGTACCTTGCACCGTTTTCGCCTGACTTATCCCGCGGTGAATATCCGCATTGAGCAGCTCAACAGCAAACAGCAGATCGAACCGCTTCTGGAGGGAAAACTCGATCTGGGGATCATGCGCAACGGCGAATTGCCGCCGCAGCTGGCGCATCAGCAGGTGTGGTCGGAGCCGCTGATTGCCGTGGTGCACAAAGACCATCCGCTCAACGATCTTCCCGCAGGCGAACTGACGTTTCAGCATCTTGCCGATCAGCCCTTCGTGTTTTTCTCTAAAGACGTGGGGACGTCACTGTATGACGACATTCTGGTGCAGCTGAAAACGCAGGGGATCACGCCTTATATCACGCAGGAGGTCGGCGAACCGCTGACCATTATCGGGCTGGTGGCGGCGGGGCTGGGCGTCTCGATTTTACCGGCCTCGTATTTGCGTATTCAGGTCGAGGGCGTGCGCTATTTACGCTTTGGAAAAATGGAAGGCACCACGCAACTCTGGCTGGTGAATCACGCCGAACGGCCCATGACGGCGTCGGCGACAGCGTTTATGGCAATGATGATGGCGGAGGACGGGCTCTGACCTATGACAAAATCTGCTGTATTTCCAGTCAATTCCGAACGTGTTTTCACGCAATATGTGCACCGAATCACATAACGAATCAAATAGTTGACGACATATAGCAAAAACCCCACCATAGCCTCTAATCTTTATTTTGAAGCGCGAAAATAACAGGAGTTCCTTGAGTGATCCCCGATGGGCAGCCCGGCCATATTGATCAAATCAAACAAACCAACGTCGGTGCTGTGTATCGCCTGATCGATCAGTTTGGTCCTATTTCGCGCATTGAGCTTTCCAAAAAAGCCCAGCTGGCTCCCGCCAGTATCACCAAAATTGTCCGTGAACTGATTCAGGCGCATCTTGTGCTGGAAACGGAATTTCAGGATCCCGGCAGCCGCGGGCGTCCCGCCATCGGTTTAGCTCTTGATACTCAGGCCTGGCATTATCTCTCCGCACGCATCAGCCTGGGGTCGATCACCCTGGGGCTGCGCGATCTGAGCAGTAAACTGGTGGTGGAAGAGGTGCTGCCGCTGCCCGAGCAGGCTCCGCAGCCGCTGATGCAGCGCATCATCGCCGAAATCGACCAGTTCTTCATCCGTCACCAGCGCAAACTCGAACGCCTTACCGCTATCGCCATTACCTTACCGGGCATGATTGATGCGCGGCGCGGCATTGTGCACCGTATGCCGTTTTACCATGACGTGTTCGATATGCCGCTTGGCGATACGCTCAGCACACACACCGGTTTGCCGGTTTTCGTACAACATGACATCAGCGCCTGGACGCTGGCGGAAGCGTTATACGGCGCATCGCGCGGCTGCAAAAACGTGGTGCAGATTGTTATCGATCACAACGTCGGCGCGGGGGTGATCACCAGCGGGCGCGTGCTGCATGCGGGCAGCAGCAGCGTGGTGGAAATCGGTCACACGCAGGTCGATCCTTACGGTAAACGTTGTTACTGCGGCAATCACGGGTGTCTGGAAACCGTGGCCAGCACCGACAGCATTCTCGAACTGGTGCGCCAGCGTCTGACGGCATCCGCGCCTGCCAGCCTGCTGCACGGCGTGTCGCTGACCATTGAAGCCGTCTGTGATGCCGCCAACCGGGGCGATCAGCTGGCGCGCGATGTCATTATCGGCGTCGGCCAGAGCGTAGGCCGGATGCTGGCGATCATGGTCAATCTGTTCAATCCGGAAAAAGTGCTCATCGGCTCACCGCTTAATTTATCTCAGGATATTCTGCATCCGGCGATAATGTCCTGTATTCAGCAGCAATCACTTCCTGCATATAGCGAAAATATCAAACTTGAATCCACGCAATTTTATAATCAGGGAACAATGCCTGGCGCGGCATTAGTTAAAGACGCGCTCTACAGCGGATCATTACTGATTAAGCTTCTGCAAGGCTGAGTTTTTTTTATAACGTTACTGTCTGATTTAAAATAAATCAGAATAAGCTTTCGTTCGCTGGTCAACAAAACATTGCGCTAACGCAAACCGCTCGCATCTCGCATCGCCTAGACTTTCCGTCGTTACTTTGTCTCTGGCGGTGTTTTTTACCGGAGATTATCTTTCAATAAGACGGAGAGATCCCGGAGCCTGAATTCCATGTTAACGCACTTTTTCGTCACGGGTACGGATGCCCGTGTAGGTAAAACCATTGTCACACGTGCCTTGCTTCAGGCCTTAGCCGCGCAGGATCGCTGCGTTCTGGGCTATAAACCTATTGCAACAGGCAGCCAGGAGTTGGCCGACGGGGTTCGAAATAAAGATGCGGTAACTCTCCAGCAGTCATCTTCTATTGCTTATCCTTTCAAAAAAATAACGCCTCTGGCATTAACTGATGAAGATATTTATGCCAGTGAAATACCTGAGAATGTGTTTGAAATAATGACCAGTGGCCTCAATTTTATGCGGGAAGAGGCTGATTCGGTGATTGTGGAAGGATGTGATGGCTGGAGAACGTTGATTACTCCGCATCTTTTATATTCCGACTGGGTGCGCCAGCAAAATATGCCGGTGGTGTTAGTGGTCGGTATTCAGGAAGGTTGTGTCAGCCACGCGCTATTAACCGCGCAGGCTATTATTGCCGACGGTTTACCCTTGTTAGGGTGGGTGGCGAATCGAATTAACCCATGCCTTGCACATTATCAGCAGACTATCGATGCGCTGACCGCCAATATTTCGGCACCGCTGCTGGGTGAAATTCCCTATTTACCCCGCGCAGAAAGCCGCGATATGGCGAAGTTTATCGACCTCTCAAGCTTTGATCTGAAAACCCTGACCCGCGCCTGACGTCAGCGTTGTAAAATCTGCTCATCAATTAAACGGCTCCGTCTCTCTGACCCGGAGCCGTTTTTTTGTCTATAATTCGGGATTAGCATTAACGCATCAATCTGAAGAAAAAAGAGAACATGGCCGTCACTCACACCTCAGAAACACAATCTGCGCACGATCCTGTCGTTAAAAATGCCCACCGACCGCTGATCCTCATCGCCTGTATGTTGTCGATGTTTATGGCGGCGGTGGAAGTGACGATTGTCGCGACCGCGATGCCGACCATCATTGGCGATCTGGGCGGTTTCTCCCTGCTTGGCTGGGTGTTTGCCGTCTATCTGCTGACCCAGGCGATCACCGTGCCGGTGTACGGCAGGCTGGCCGATTTGTACGGCTGCCGGAAAATGTTTTTCATCGGCACCACGCTGTTTTTAATCGGTTCCGTTCTCTGTGGCTTCGCGCCATCCCTTGGCTGGATGATCGGTTTTCGTGCGTTGCAGGGGCTGGGCGCCGGGGCGATCACGCCGATTGCGACCACGCTTATCGCCAACGTCTATGGCCCGCAGGAAAGGGCGAAAGCGCAGGGGTATCTCTCCAGCGTGTGGGGTGTTTCGGCCATCGTCGGGCCGCTGATGGGCGCGTTTATTGTGTCGCATTTCCACTGGGCGGTGGTGTTTTGGGTCAACGTACCGATCGGTCTGGTGGCGATGGGGATTTTAATCAAATACCTGCCGCCGGACGGACAGCGTAAACAGCATCAGCTGGATCTGGCCGGTACCGGTTATCTGACCCTCTCGGTGGCGGCGTTACTGCTGGCGCTGCTGCAGGCCGAAGTGCTGGGTTACTGGGCGCTGGGGCTGATTGCGCTGGCCGTGTGCAGCGCGCTGTTGCTGATTCGTCAGGAGCGTAAAACGCCGGAGCCGCTGTTTCCGCTGGCATTGTGGCAGAGCAAAGTGATCATCGCCGGTAACGTCGGCGGCCTGATTATCGGCGCGACCATGATGGGGATCAGCGCGTTTCTGCCGACTTACGTGCAGGGCGTGCTTGGCGGCACGCCGTTACAGGCGGGCACCACGCTGGCGCTGATGTCGATTGGCTGGCCGCTGGCGAGTATGTTAAGCAGCCGGCTGATGCAGGCGACGTCATACCGCGCCACGGCGGTCATCGGCGGGATTTTGCTGGTGGGCGGCAGTCTGGCGCTGTTGTTACTTTCACCGACGTCCGGCTTGTGGGTTGCGCGTCTGGCGGCGTTCTCCATCGGTGCGGGCATGGGATTGTGTAACACCACGTTTATCGTTTCGGTGCAAAACAGCGTCGGGCCAGAGATACGGGGAATTGCCACGGCATCCACATTGTTTACCCGCATGCTCGGGTCGGCCATCGGCACGGCGTTACTGGGCGCGACGCTCAATCTTAATCTGCAATTCCGTTTGCCAGGGGTGAACGATCCGGTACAGCAACTGATGGAGAAAGCCACGCGTGGCGCGATGGAAGCCGGTCAGCTCAGTGCTATAACCGAAAGTGTTGCGGCCTCTTTGCACTGGGTGTTTGTGGTCTCGGCGGTGATTTCGGTACTGGCGGTCGCCGCCGGTTTACTGATCCCTTCCGGCGACCGCCCGCACCCGCAACCTCAGCGGGAAAGTTAAGCCGCCTGCCGTTGCTGTAGCCTGAACGCCGCTAACATCAGCGTCAGGCTCAGTAACACCGCCACGGACGCCATCGCCATTCCGTCGCCCACCGAACCTTGCTCAAACTGCCGCCAGACAAACACCGACACCGTTTGTACGCCCGCCGGGGAGAGCAGCAGGGAGGTCACCAGTTCACGTGAAGCGACGGCAAACACCATCATCATCGCCGCCAGCAGGCTTGGAAACACCAGCGGCAGCAGGATCAGCCGTAAGGTCTGTGCCGCCGTGGCACCATGCACCCGCGCGGCCGCATCGAGATTTCCGCCAATCTGTTTCAGCGCTGCGCTGACGTAACGCACCGGATACGGCAGCAGCAAACAGCAATAGGCCAGCAGCAAAATCCCCCAGGTGTTGTAAGGCGTCACCGGCCAGAAACTGCGGTTCCACGCCAGAATCAACCCGACGCCGACCACAATGCCCGGCAGCGCAGCGGGCAGCAAAGAGAGCCCGTCGATCCACGCCGCACCACGAATTTTCCGTACCACCACCAGCCAGGATGCCAGAAACCCGGTCAGCCCGGCGATCAGCGCCGTACCCGCCGCCAGACTGAGGCTGGTGGAGAGCGCCCCGATCGCGTCACCGTGCGCAGCAAACAGCGCGCTGAAATGCCGCAGGGTCAGATTCGAAAGCGCAAGGCCGCCTGACAGCGTGCCGGAAAATGCGGTCGCCAGCATCGAAAGCAGCGGCAGCGCGACGGCAATCAGCGCCACCAGTGAAAACAAAATCATCACCGGGATCGTCCGGCCAGCCAGGGATTTTTGCGTCAGGTCTGCCGGTTTGCCGGTCATACTTTCCACATTTTTACCCGCCAGCACCGCGCGCTGGACGCTGTAAGCACACAGCGCCATCGCCACCAGCACCAGTGAAAGCACTGCCGCACCGGGCAAATCGATCGGCCAGTCAGCCAGGCGCTGCTCGATGCCGGTGGTCAGCATCAGAATGCCGCTGCGTGAACCGAGTGCGCCGGGCACGCCGTACTCTTCAATTGACAGCGTGAATGCCAGCAACAGGCTGGATGCCATCGCCGGTAAGGCCATCGGTAACGTGATCCGCCAGAATGCCCGCCACGGGCCCGCGCCGTGGATCCGCGCCACATCGGCCAGGCGACTGCCGCTGGCGGCCATGCTGCGTGAGACGGCGAAATAGACCACCGGAAAGATATTCAGCGTCATCACCACGATCATCCCCGGCAGGGAAAACAGGAAATCATTCAGATGCAGCCACGGCAGCAGTTGCTGCACATATCCGTTGGTCTGCAACGCCAGCATCCACGACAGCGCGGCGATGTAAGGCGGCAGTAAAAAAGGCACCAGAAACAGCACATCCCACAGCCCGGCGCACGGCAGCCGGAACAATCCGCGCAGGGCGCCGAGCGGAATACCGATAAGCCCACTGCATAACGCCACGCCGAGCCCGACCTGTAAGGTCGTACCGATAAGCCCTGAGAGCTGAGGTTCGGCGAAAACGTGGCGAAATGCGCTGAAAGGTGCATCATAGCTGCTGGTGTCCAGATGCGGAAAAACCGCCTGTAACACCACAAAACTCACCGGTATGGCGACCAGCAACAGCAGCGCAAGGCCGGTCACGCCCGGTAAAAAAGCGTTCTTATTCATGATTTGTTTCTCAGAAACGGGCTGCGCAACCTGCGGCAACGCAGCCCGGCGGGCGTTATGGCTGGGCGAACAGTTTTGCGAAACGATCGAGAACGTCTTTACGTGAGGCAGAAGCCTGCGGGTCTTCCGGCAACAGCTTCAGGGATTTGAACAACGGACGTTTGGCGTCGATGTCCGTGCGCGCCGGCATCAGCCAGGCATCTGCCACCAGCTTCTGGCCTTCCGGCGAGAGGGCATAATCGATGAAAGCTTTGGCGTCTTTTTGTTGCTGGCTGGATTTAAGGATCATCATCGGGCGCGGAGCAATCACGGTGCCGCTGGCCGGGAAAATCACTTTGACCGATTCGCCGTCCTGCATGCTGGCGTAGGAAACGTAATCCACCGCGCCGAACACTGCCGCTTTCGCGCCCTGTAACACCGGCGTCAGCGCCTGCGCGTTCGGCCCGGCGATAATCATGCCGTTGGCTTTCAGGTCATCAAATAATTGCCATGCCTGCTGAGCGTGGGCATTTTGTAACCCGATCAGCAAATCCAGCGAGGCGCCGGAAAGAGAGGGATCCGGCGTGGTGACTTTGTCTTTGAACTCCGGTTTAGTCAGGTCGCCCCAGTCTTTCGGTTCCGGGGTGCCGCTTTTGGTGTTCCACACAATGCCCAGCGCGGAAATGCCCTGCGCGACGTAATACGGCGTTTTAAACTGCGCCGGCACCTGTTCTGCGTTCGGGCTCTGGTATTCCAGCAGCCAGCCGCGCTGTTCGAGATCGGTCGCGGTGTCCCACGAGGCGGAAATCAGGACGTCAGCGCGCGGATTGGCCTGTTCGGCTTCCAGTCGTGCCATCACTTTACCGGTAGTTGCCTGAAAAACATCGACTTTCACGCCGGTCTGTTTTTCATAGCCTGCCGCCAGTTTTTTAGCCAGCGAACCCGGCCCGGCGGTATAGAGGGTCAGCGCCTGCGCGCTGCCTGCTGCCATTGCGAGAGAAAGAGTCATTGCGGTGATTACGCCTGTTTTGGTTCCGGAAAATCGTGTGCGATTCATGTGTGTAATTCCATCAGAGGTTAAGCAACAAAAGGGGAAACGACGGAGGCGTCATTCAGGTCAATGCTGGCGATAGCGCCCTGATCCATGCGTGCGATCCGGTGAGCCAGGGCGCGGGCTTCGTGATGATCGTGGGTGACATACACCGCCGTGGTGCCAAGCTGGCGCAGCAGCGTTGCCATCTCTTCGCACAGGCTTTCGCGCAGGTCGCGATCAAGATTGGACAGCGGTTCGTCGAACAGCAAAATGCGCGGCTCGGCGACAATTGCCCGCGCCAGTGCCACACGCTGTTGCTGACCGCCGGAAAGCTCGGCAGGACGACGGGAGACGAAATCGGCCAGGCCGACCCGATCCAGCGCGGCCATCACTTTCTCGTGGCGGGCTGCGCCGCGAATACCGCGCATTTGCAGCGGAAACGCGACGTTTTGCCCGACGCTCATGTGCGGCCACAGCGCGTAATCCTGAAAAGCCATGCCGAGATTGCGTTGTTCCGGCGGCAGACTGAACGTTCCGCTGGCGACGACGTTGCCGTCAAAACAGATCTGGCCGGAGGCGGGCTGCAATAAACCGGCGAGCATTTTCAGCAGCGTGCTTTTGCCGCAACCCGAAGGGCCGAGCAGGGCGAGGATCGTGCCTGCAGGCACCGAAAGATTGACGTGATTGAGTACCCGGTTGCTCCCGAAAAAATGGGACACCTGATGGATGGCGATAGCGGGGGGAGAAGCAATGCGCGGTGGCGCATTCCCGCCGGTAAAAGCTGGAATGTTCATGACGGTACTATCCTCTTTGGGACTTATTGGTGAGATGAGCCTAAAGAGATTATGTGACGGGGAAATGACAGCAGGCGCTGCGCGGGAAAACGGAGGGTGCAGGCCGGAAACCTGCACCGCAAAGGGTTAACGGTAGTGCGCCTCTCCCCATGCCAGCATGCCCGCCAGCAGCGGTTTCAGCACGCCCTGAAGTTCGGTGGCTTTGTCTTCCGACCAGGCAAAGGGCTCGATTTCTTCCATGTAATTCACCTGTGCCAGCTCCAGCTGAACCGCGTGCTGGCCGGCCTGCGGCTGCCCGTACTCGCGGGTGATGTATCCGCCTTTAAAACGCCCGTTGAGCACGTGGCTAAACCGCGTTTGTTGCCGGCAACAGCCTTCCACCGCGTCGCTCAGCCCCGGCAGGCAGCTCGCGCCGTCGTTGGTGCCCAGATTGAGATCCGGCAGTTTTCCCTCGAAAAGCCGCGGAATGCGCGAGGCGATGGAGTGCGCATCAAACAGCAACGCATAGCCAAATTCCTGTTTCATCCGCGCCAGTTCCGCCTGAAGGGTCTGATGATACGGCTGCCAGATTTGTGCCAGATACTGCTGACGCTGTGCGGCGGTCGGTTCCATGCCGGGTTTAAAGGTCGGGCGTCCGTCGAACAAGGTATCGGGAAACAGCCCGGTGGTGGCCGTGGCATAAAGCGGTGTGTCGTCCGCCGGGCGGTTGAGGTCAATCACAAAGCGGGAATATTCACCCACCAGAATGCTGGCACCGAGCGCGCGCGCAAAATCGTACAGGCGGGGAATATGCCAGTCGGTATCAGACAACGGCAGCGCCGCATCCGTCAGACCACTGGCGACTTCCGGCGTCAGGTGCGTGCCTGCGTGAGGAATGCTGATCAGCAACGGCGCAGTTCCCCGGATAAAATGGTAAGGATTGGCGATAACGTGACTAGCTGAAAGGCTCATAAACGAACGTCTCCACGGGAGTGACCACGATAAACAACGGTGCAGGGCAGCTGACCACCCAGCCAGTAAACCAGCTCAGCCGGACGCGAAAGCGGCCAGTGAATAAAATCGGCGACTTTTCCCGCCTCCAGCGTGCCGTGTGTGGCCTGCAAACCCAGCGCGCGTGCGCCGTGACAGGTCACGCCTGCCAGCGCTTCCTCCGGCGTGAGGCGAAACAGCGTGCAGCCCATATTCAGCATTAAACGCAGGGAAAGGGCGGGCGACGTGCCCGGATTGGCATCACTGGCCAGCGCCATCGGCACGCCGTGCTGGCGAAAGAGGGCGACGGGCGGGCACTGCGTTTCGCGCAGCAGGTAATACGCGCCCGGCAGCAACACCGCCACGGTACCGCTGGCCGCCATGGCGATGGCGTCGGCGTCGGTGGCGTATTCGAGATGATCGGCAGACAGCGCGTGATGACGTGCGGCCAGCGCGCTGCCGTGCAGGGAAGAGAGTTGTTCAGCATGAATTTTCACCGGCAGGCCGAGAGCCTGAGCGGCAGTGAAAACCCGTTCGACCTGTTCCGGCGAGAACGCCAGGTGTTCGCAAAAAGCATCCACGGCGTCCGCCAAGTGCTCTCTGGCAACCACCGGCAGCAGGGTGTCACAAATCAGCTGAATGTAATCATCAGCCCGGCCTTTGAACTCCGGCGGCAGGGCGTGGGCGGCAAGACAGGTGGATTTCACCTCAACCGGCAACATGTGGCCCAGCCTGCGGATCACCCGCAGCATTTTAATTTCGCTTTCCACGCTCAGGCCGTAACCCGATTTAATCTCCACGCAGGTCACGCCCTCGGCCAGCAGCGGTTGCAGGCGGAACAATGCCTGCGCCAGTAGCTCCTCTTCGCTGGCCGCGCGGGTGGCGTTCACCGTCGATAAAATCCCGCCGCCTGCCGCCGCAATGTCGGCGTAGCTCACGCCGTTCAGACGTTGCTCAAACTCTGCGCTGCGGTCACCGCCGAAAACCAGATGCGTATGGCAGTCAACCAGCCCCGGCGTGATGATCCCGCCTGAAAACGCATGTTCCACGGCGCCGGGAAAATCCGGGCAGTCGGCCTCACTGCCGACCCAGAGAATGTGGCCGTCGCGCACGGCGATCACGCCGTTTTCGATCAGGTTATAGTGCCCGTCCTGCATGGTGACCAGCGTGGCACCACGCCATACGCTGTCACAATCGCGGGAGGGGGCAGAAGAGTGCGGGGACGTTGTTACCGGCATGGCAGGCTCCAGGTGGCGATCAATTGTCGGGATAATCATCTTGTATAGACAACTAAAGTCAACCTAGCGCATTCGCCGATAACCGGCAAGTGAAAAGCCGCTTAACCGTGACTGGTGAAACGTCCGAACAGCTGATAACGGGAACCGGGATAAATCAGACGCGCCGAGGTGACCACGCGGTTGCCGCTCCAGGTGCGGCGATGGATCAGCAGACAAGGCTCATGTTCGCCCAGTTGCAACAGCTCCCGCTGCTCGTCGCTGGCACTGATGGCTTCAACGCGGTGCTCACCGGCGGTCAGCGGCGCAATGGTCATCAGATACGTGTACGGCGACTGTTTGTTCAGCACTTCCTGCAGATAGTCCGGCGCAGTCTCGGGGTTGACGAAACGTTCTTCAATCTGCACCGGCACCCGGTCTTCGTAATGGACAATTTGCGAATAGAACAGGATCGCGCCGGGGGCGATTTCCATCTGTTGCGCCTGAGCGGCATCGGCCAGCCGCGCTTCGCACACCAGAATTTTGCTGTCATGACGATGGCCACGCCGGGCGATTTCATCGGCAATGTTGTGCACTTCCAGCATCGGGGTGTAAGCCTTGGCTTCAGCAACAAACGTGCCGACACCCTGCATGCGGATCAAAAAACCTTCGCTGGTCAGTTCGCGCAGTGCCCGGTTGATGGTCATGCGGCTGACGCCCAGTTCGTTCACCAGTTCGCTTTCCGACGGCACACGCTGATGCGGTTTCCACACGCCTGCGCGGATCTGGCTGACGATCGCCTGTTTGACGCGCTGATAGATCGGGGCGGGGGTGTCGCTCATCGCGGCGGCCAGTTCGGACAATGTCTGCTGGGACACTCCCTGTTGCGCTGCACCGTACTGCAAAAGTGGCGTCGGCTCCGACATGTCTTTTACCTCGTTCATTGAGTTTTCAACGCTCTTCATTTCACACGCATTGTCAGATGTGCAATGGCTGAATGGGATCCCTGATACAGCCCCGTAGTGTCCACCACGGGCAGGCAAACGAAAAGAGGACGACGGAAACAAAAATCAAAAAAATTCCTGTTGCAAGTTTACAGCGCAATCAGGCATATGTATATGTATAGACAAGTTGCTCAAAACTTTCTCACATCGGGTTTTGTTTCCCCATGTTTAATCAGGAACGATGTCATGGCTGCTTATTTTGCTTCACGCGCTTTACTCGCCGAAGGCTGGGCGCACGATGTACGTCTGGACGTGGATGCTGACGGAATGCTGACGGCGGTCACCGCAGGCAGCGGTTCGCAAGACTGCATCAGGCTTTCAGGGCCGGTCGTGCCGGGAATGCCTAACCTGCATTCGCATGCTTTCCAGCGGGTGATGGCCGGTCTGGCGGAAGTCGCCGGGGATCCGCAGGACAGTTTCTGGACATGGCGCGACCTGATGTATCGCATGGTGCAACGCCTGACGCCGGAGCAAACCGGTATCATCGCCCGCCAGTTGTACATAGAAATGCTCAGGGGCGGTTATACCCAGGTCGCCGAATTCCATTATCTGCACAATGATGTCAGCGGGCAGCCGTATGCCGATCGCGGTGAAATGACCGCGCAGTTAAGCGCCGCGGCGGAGCAGGCAGGTATCGGCCTGACGCTGCTGCCGGTGCTGTATCGCTACGCGGGATTTGGCGGGCAGCCTGCGCAGCCCGGCCAGAAACGCTTTATTCAGGATGTGGACAGCTATCTGCAACAGCAGGCGGTGGTTCACCAGCAGATCAGCGGCAAACCTCTGCAAAATAGCGGGCTGTGCTTTCACTCCCTGCGCGCGGTGACCCTCGGGCAAATGCGTGAGGTGCTGGCAGCGGGCGATGCGCACTCGCCGGTGCATATTCATATTGCCGAACAGCTGAAAGAAGTGAATGACTGCCTCGGCTGGAGCGGCCAGCGACCGATCACCTGGCTTTACGATAATCTCGATATAGACAGCCGCTGGTGTCTTATTCACGCCACCCATGCCGACCGTTTTGAGCTTGCCAGCATGGCGAAAAGCGGCGCTGTCGCCGGATTATGCCCGACGACGGAAGCCAATTTAGGCGACGGTATTTTCCCCGGTGTGGAGTACCTCGGGCACCAGGGCCGCTGGGGCATTGGCTCCGACAGCCACGTCTCGCTCAACGTCGTGGAAGAACTGCGCTGGTTTGAATACGGCCAGCGTCTGCGCGATCAGCGCCGTAACCGTCTGACGCTGGCGCATCAACACTCGGTGGGTGATGTGCTGTATTCACAGGCTTTACAGGGCGGGGCGCAGGCGTGCGGCGTTCCCGTCGGTAAACTCGCCAGCGGTTTTCGCGCCGACTGGCTGGTGCTGGACGGCAACGATCCCTATCTGGCGGCGGCGCAAAACAGTGAGCTGCTCAACCGCTGGTTGTTTGCCGGTCACGCCGGGCAAATCCGCGACGTTTATGTCGGGGGGATTGCCCGAATTATTGACGGACAACACGCGCAGCAACAGACCGCCGCCGCAGATTTCCTGCGGGTGCTTAAGCAACTGGCGGAGGACGTCGCATGACCGGCTGGCAGCATTTTACTTTGGCCGGGCTGCCGGTCACCCCCTGGCGTAACGGCGGTGGGGAAACCCGCGAAATCCTCAGCGCTGCGCAAGGAAACACCGATTTTGACTGGCGCGCCAGCATCGCCACTATCGCGCAGGACGGCCCGTTTTCAGCTTTTCCCGGCATTGACCGCTCCATCACTTTGCTTTCCGGCGCAGGCGCACAGCTGCTCGCGCCACCGGACATCAGTCACTCCCTGACACGCACCGGTGAACCCTTTGCTTTCCCCGGCGAAATGGCGATCACCGCCCGCCTGACCGCAGGCGTCACCACCGATTTCAACATCATGACGCGCCGGGCGGTGTGCCACGCGCGGGTGATCGCCGCACGGGAAACGCTGTCCGTTTCCACCGATCAGAGCGGTGTGATCTATGTCGTGAGCGGTGAATGGCAGATGCCGGACGGACGGCGCATCAGGCAGGGCGAGGGGTTTTACCGGGCCACACCGGCTGCCCGCGCGGACACCGCCCGGATACACACAGAACACCCGGACAGCTTGCTGCTCTGGGCCGCGATCGTCTTTCACTAATCAGTAGCGTACAGCCACCCGACAGGCTCCGGTCTGGTTCGGGTGAACTCTTAGCTTCACTTGTCTATACAGGAATAGATTATGGCTTCTTCATCCACAGAATTGACCCTTTGCCACCTGCAACCGGGTCTGGTTGATTTACCGATGCTGCGCAACATTTATCAGGGCAACGTGCGTCTCGAACTGGCTGAGGAAGCACGGGCCGACGTGCAGGCTTCACAGGAAACGGTTACCCGCATTGTGGAATCCGGCAAGGTGGTGTACGGCATCAATACCGGTTTTGGCAAACTGGCGCAGACCCGTATTCCGGCGGACCGGCTGGCGGAACTGCAACGTAATCTGGTGCTGTCACACAGCGTCGGCATAGGCAAAGATCTGGCCGATAACGTGGTGCGGCTGGTGATGGCAACCAAAGTGCTGAGCCTGTCGCGCGGGCATTCCGGGATCCGGATGGCGGTGATCGACGCACTGATTGCGTTGTTTAATGCCGGGGTGTATCCCTGCATTCCGGAAAAAGGCTCGGTGGGGGCATCCGGCGATTTAGCGCCGCTGGCCCATCTTTCCCTGATGCTGATAGGCGAAGGGCAGGTGACGGTAAAAGGGCAGAAAGTGTCAGCCCGTGAAGGGTTGGCGGTCGTCGGGCTTGAGCCGTTTGAACTCGGGCCGAAAGAGGGGCTGGCGCTGCTTAACGGCACGCAGGTGTCCACCTCGCTGGCGCTCTCCGGGCTGTTTGAGGCCGAGCGGGTCTTCTCCGCCGGTCTGGTGGCAGGTGCGTTGTCACTGGAGGCCATCAAAGGGTCCGTCAAACCGCTGGACCCGCGTATTCATCAGGCGCGCGGGCAGATCGGGCAAATCGCCGTGGCCGCGGCGGTGTCTGAGTTGCTGGCGGGGAGTGACATTGTCACTTCCCATGCCGGGTGCAGCCGCGTGCAGGATCCCTATTCCATCCGCTGTGTGCCGCAGGTGATGGGCGCCTGCCTCGATAATTTGCATCACGCCGCACGCATTTTACGCATTGAGGCCAACGCGGCGTCTGATAATCCGCTGGTGTTTGCCGAGAACGGAGAGGTGATTTCCGGCGGGAATTTCCACGCCGAGCCGGTGGCCTTCGCGGCGGACATTCTGGCGCTGGCGATTGCTGAGATCGGCGCGATTTCAGAACGCCGCATGGCGCTGCTGCTTGATACCGGGCTGTCCGGCCTGCCGCCGTTCCTGGTCAACGACGGCGGGGTCAACTCCGGCTTTATGATTGCGCAGGTCACCGCCGCGGCGCTGGTATCTGAAAACAAATCACTGGCGCACCCCGGCAGCGTGGACAGCCTGCCGACGTCGGCTAATCAGGAAGATCATGTGTCCATGGCGACCTACGCCGCGCGGCGTCTGGGCGACATGTGCTTTAACACCAGCGTGGTGGTCGGCATCGAAGCGATGGCCGCGGCGCAGGGCATCGATTTCCACCGTCCGTTGCAAAGTTCGGCCCTGCTGGAAAACGAACTGAAAGCCATTCGCGCCGACGTGCCTTTCCTTGAACAAGACCGCCTGATGGCACCGGATGTCGAGATGATGCGTCTGTGGGCCACCCGTGAACACTGGCCGGCGATCATTGAAGCGCTGTTGCCAAGTTTTGCCTGATTCTCCTGACCCGATAAAGGATACGAAAATGAACGCTCCACAAAAAACTGCCGTTGCCCGCGTAGTTCGTGCCGCGCACGGCACAGAACTCAGTTGCCAGAACTGGCTGATCGAAGCGGCTTACCGCATGTTGCAGAATAACCTCGACCCCGACGTGGCCGAACGCCCGGACGATCTGGTGGTGTATGGCGGCATTGGCAAAGCGGCGCGTAACTGGCCGGCTTTCGAAGCCATTCTCGACAGCCTGCGCAAGCTGCGTGAAGACGAAACGCTGCTGGTGCAATCCGGTAAACCGGTGGGCGTGTTTCGTACGCACACCGATGCGCCCCGCGTGCTGATCGCCAACTCCAATCTGGTGCCGCACTGGGCAAACTGGGAGCACTTCCACCAGCTGGATAAAGCCGGGCTGATGATGTACGGCCAGATGACCGCCGGTTCGTGGATCTACATCGGTGCGCAGGGCATCGTCCAGGGCACTTACGAAACCTTCGCCGAAGCAGGGCGTCAGCATTACAACAGCGACCTGCGCGGCAAGTGGATTTTAACGGCCGGTCTGGGCGGTATGGGCGGCGCACAACCGTTGGCCGGTGTGCTGGCCGGCGCCTGCGTGCTGGCGATTGAATGTCAGGAATCGCGCATTGATTTCCGCCTGCGCACCCGCTATCTCGATTACAAGGCGCACAGCATTGATGAGGCGCTGGCGATGATCGAAAAAGCCTGTGCAGAGAAGAGAGCGATTTCCGTGGGATTACTGGGTAACGCGGCTCAGCTGATGCCGCAACTGGTGGCGCGTGCCAGAGAAGGCGGCCTGCGTCCGGATATGGTCACCGACCAGACTTCCGCACACGACCCGCTGAACGGTTATCTGCCGGAAGGCTGGAGCCTGGAACAATGGCAGGCGGCGCGTCAGTCCGACCCGCAGTCAGTGATCAAGGCCGCGAAGGCCTCGATGGCGAAACACGTTCTGGCGATGCTGGATTTCCACGCGATGGGCATCCCGACCGTGGATTACGGCAACAACATCCGTCAGGTGGCAAAAGACGAAGGTGTGACTAATGCGTTTGATTTCCCAGGGTTTGTTCCTGCCTATATCCGCCCGCTGTTCTGCGAGGGCAAAGGGCCGTTCCGCTGGGTGGCGCTCTCCGGTGATCCGGAAGATATCTACAAAACGGATGCCAAACTGAAAGAGCTGTTCCCGGATAATGCCAATCTGATCAACTGGCTGGACATGGCGCGTGAACGCATTGCCTTTCAGGGACTCCCGGCGCGCATCTGCTGGCTGGGGCTGGGCGAGCGTCATATTGCCGGTCTGGCCTTCAACGAAATGGTGCGCAACGGCGAGCTGAAAGCGCCGGTGGTGATTGGCCGCGACCATCTGGACACCGGTTCGGTGGCGTCGCCAAACCGTGAAACCGAAGCGATGAAAGATGGCTCGGACGCGGTGTCTGACTGGCCGTTGCTGAATGCCTTGCTCAATACCGCAGGCGGCGCGACCTGGGTCAGCCTGCACCACGGCGGCGGCGTCGGTATGGGCTTCTCGCAACATGCGGGCATGGTGATTGTGGCGGACGGCACACCCGAGGCAGATGCCCGGCTGGCGCGTGTACTGTGGAATGATCCGGCGACCGGCGTCATGCGTCATGCGGATGCAGGCTATGAACAGGCAGCCGAATGCGCAGCGCGACATGACCTGAATTTACCGATGATCTGAGCTGTGACGTGAGGTGAAAAACCGCCGCCCGCTTAACGTACTCCGATAAGCGGGCGGCGATCGTTTTATCAACGCTGTGATGTAATCGGCTGAATTAACCGAAAAAAGCCCCTTTTATTGCCCGATCAAAAAGGGCGGGTGTCGTGTCTAATGGCTAGCATCAGACAGGTGTAAAGCCCAGCAGGCGGGACTCTGAGGGCTGAGGCCGTCCAAAAAAATACCCCTGGAACAGCGAACACCCTTCTTCTTTCAGACGCCGGAACTGCTCGTCGGTTTCCACGCCTTCGGCGGTGGTCTGAATATCCAGACTGCGGCTCATGCCGGTGATGGCGCGGATAATCGCCAGCGCTTCCGGACTGTCCTGCATATCATTAATGAATGACCGGTCGATTTTGATTTTGTCGAACGGGAATGACCGCAGATAGCTCAGTGACGAATACCCGGTGCCAAAATCGTCCAGCGCGATGCGGATGCCCAGCGCTTTCAGCTGGCGCAGCGTACCGACATTTCCCAGCGTGTTGTCCAGCAGCACGGACTCGGTGATTTCCACTTCCAGCCGTTCCGGCGCAAGCCCCGAGGCGGCCAGAGCCGATTCCACGACGGACACCAGCCCGCTGTTTTTGAACTGGATCGGCGAGAGGTTCACCGCCACGGTTTGATTTCCCGCCCAGGTGGCGGCCTCGCGACAGGCTTCATGCAGCGCAAAAGATCCCAGGCTGTGTATCAGGCCCGTTTCTTCGGCAATCGGGATGAAATCGACCGGCATGATCAGCCCGTTTTGCGGATGGTGCCAGCGCATCAGCGCTTCGTAGCCCATCACGGCATCGTGCCGCGCATCGGTGATCGGCTGGTAATAAAGACGCAGCTGATTGCAGGTTATGGCGTCGCGCAGATCCATTTCGACCACACGGCGTTTACGCGCGGCGGCGTCCATCTCAATGCGGAAATCTTCATAGCGGTTGCGGCCATTGCGTTTGGCTTCGTACAGCGCCATATCCGCGCAGCGCAGCAGCTGATCCGGGGAGTTATCCGTCGAATCTGCCAGCGCAATACCGATGCTCAGGCCGACCGACAACGAGTGACCGTCGATGATCACCGGCGGGCGCACCGATTCAATCAGGCGTTTTGAGATCTGATGCGCATCGGAGATATCTTTCAGCCCCGGCAGCACCACGGCAAACTCATCGCCGCCAATTCGCGCCAGCGTATCGTCATCACGCAGGGTCATGCGCAGCCGTTTGGCAATGGCGCGCAGCAGTTCATCGCCGACCTGATGACCGAGTGCGTCATTGACGTTTTTGAAGTTATCGAGATCCAGACACAGCGTGGCCGTATGCGTGTGGCTGTAACTGTCGTGTTGCAGGGCTTCGTTGAGGCGCTGACTGAACAGGATGCGGTTGGGCAGGCTGGTCAGATTATCGTGATGCGCCATGTGGTGGATACGCGCATGGGCAGCGTGCTGGTCGGTCACGTCGTCGGCGATCATCATGACGTAGCTGGTCTGCGGATCGTGCCCGCGGATCACCGAACTGGTGGTTTGCAGCGTGCGGTCACCCACGGCAGTCAGCAGTTGCTGCTCGCTTTTATGCACGCCTTCCGCCCGCAGACATTCGTCTGACTGCTTATTGATAAAGGTGCTCAGGCCGACGCCCATGCAGTCCTGCGGACGTTTACCCAGCATCTCTTCGCGCGAAATGCCCAGCAGACGTTCAGCCTGACGATTCACCAGCAAAATTTCCCGCGAGACAGCGTTTTCGACAATCACAGACGAAGGGATATTGGCGATCACCGTGTTGAGAAACTGGGTGAGGGCGGAGAGTTGCTCGCTGTTGGATTCTGCCAGGTCTTTGGCATACATCAGCGCCTGTTCATTTTCACGGCGTTCGGTGACGTCGCGGGTGATTTTGGCAAAACCGATGATGTTACCGGATTCACGCAGGGCTTCGATGATGACATGCGCCCAGAAGCGTGAACCGTCTTTGCGCTGTCGCCAGCCTTCGGATTCATAGCGGCCGGTTTCCCGTGCCGTCTCCAGCCCGTGCTGCGGCCAGCCACTTTTTTTATCTTCCTCGGTGTAAAAACACGAAAAATGCTTCCCGACCACTTCCTCAGGCGAATAGCCCTTAGCGCGCTGCGCACCGGCATTCCAGTTCGCCACGGTGCCATCGGGTTTCAGCATGTAAATAGCGTAATCTTCTACGCGTTGAACCAGCAACCGATACAGTACGTCAGAATCTTCGTTCATTATATTTTGCCTGCTAGCTGGCCGCCTCTGTGCGGGATCCTCCCAAATCAGAGTCCGGCTAAATAGTGCGCCTGTTCCCGACGCATTTCTGCTGTGATGTGCGGTGAAACGTTAGCATAAGATAATTCTCAGTTCGTCAAATTTTGCCTCTAACGTGCTTAAAATTAAGCCTTTTTAGCAAAAAGATCGGCCTTAAGTGAAATTTCACTTTTGGTCTGAAAGAGGCGTAAAAGTTATCGGCAGTAACCTGCCAGGCTTTAATGAAAGGGCACAAAAAGCTTAAGGGTTTGTAAGGCAATTGAGGGGAGTTGGTCAGGCAGAAATAAGAAAGCCGCAACAGGTTGCGGCTTGACATAAAAAGGGCATTTCAGGCAGGGCAAACGCCGCCTTATTTTAGCGCAGGATCGCGGTCGGAGAGCGCCGCGGAATAATATGGCCCGTCAATGACCGACTCGCGCAAAATAACGTCGGAGGTAAACTGATTCTGTTGCGATAAATACCCGCCATCGAGCATCGAAATAATCTGGTTAATCACTTCGCTGACCATATCGCTGACCGGATCTTTCACACTGGAGAGCGCGGGAATTAAAAACGGCGCAGTAGGAATATTATCAAAACCTATTACCGAGACCTGCGCAGGTACCGCGACGGCGGCGTGGCTGAGCTGTTTCATTGCGCCGATCGCCATGTCATCGTTGCTGGCAATCAGCGCGCTGAACGTGACGCCACGGGCGAGAAGGGTATCGACCGCCGCTGCACCGCTGGCCGGTGACCATTTCCCGGCCACGATCAGGTCTTCCTTCACCCCGATCCCGGCGGAGATTAAGGCGTCTTTATAACCCGACAGACGTTCAGTGGCGGTCGGGGAATCCATTGAACCGGTAATAAACGCAATATCGCGATGACCGCGTTCAATCAATGTACGGGTGGCCTGAAAACTCGACCCTTTATGATCACAATAAATACAGTGGCTCTGATGTTTTCTCAGCTTACGGTTCACCACCATCACCGGTTTTTTATATTTATCGATGATCACGTCCATTTCATCGACCGTTAAAAAGCGCGGATAAATAATGATGCCGTCGCAGCGTAAATCATGCAGGAAATCGATCGCCTCGCGCTCTTCGGCGGCGCTGTTTTTGCCGTCCACCAGGATCAGCTGCCGCCCGTTGGCGTCCAGTTTTTTGGCGGCCTGCGAGATCAGTTCACTGAAATAATTGCCGTTATACAAGGTGTTGGTGACCACCAGGCCGATGCACATCGATTTGCTGGTCGCCAGATTACGGGCCAGTAAATTCGGGCGATAGCCGGTTTCTTCGATGGCTTTAAAAACCTGATCTTTTGTTTCCTGGGTCACATAGCCTTTCCCGGAAAGTACCCGCGAAACCGTGGCTTTTGAGACGCCTGCTCTTGACGCTACTTCCTGCATTGTCGACATCAGGCACACCTGAAAAATAAAAATGATTCGCTATTCTACACATTTCGTCAGTTTTTCGAGGATTTCGACGCGCGAAGCCACCGCATGGAGATCGTCATCACAAAAATGAAATAGCGTTGTTACTTTTTATTGAAGTCAGCATCAGAACTGAACATTCTCGTATGTAACCGGTTACCTATTGTTTCATCCACCGACTCAAAAAGCGCGAATAACAGCATTTAACGCTCACAGCATCATTCATAACCCTATGAATTCGAGAGAGTTGTCACTCATGTCAAAGAATTTTGCAGCAATGTCACAGTCGATCGTCAGTGCCCTCGGCGGCGCGGACAACGTCGCGGCGGTTACGCACTGCATGACCCGTTTACGTTTTGTGCTTAATGACGCCTCGCGGGTTGATGGCGCAACCCTGAAAAACATCACCGGGGTGATGGGGGTCGTGCGTAATGAAAATCAGTGTCAGGTGATCATTGGCAACAACGTGTCGCAGGCCTATGCCGAAGTACAGAAACTGTTGCCGGAAGGCGTATCGGGAGCAAATCTTGCGCCGGTAAAACGGAAAATTACCTTAAAAAGCATTGGGTCGGGGATTCTTGACGCACTGATTGGTACAATGTCGCCGCTGATCCCGGCGATCATCGGCGGCTCTATGGTAAAACTGCTGGCGATGATGCTCGAGATGACCGGCGTACTCGAGAAGGGCGCGTCTACCCTGGTGATTCTCAACACTATTGGTGACGGCGCGTTCTTCTTCCTACCTGTGATGGTCGCGGCTTCGGCAGCGGTAAAATTCAAAACCAATATGTCGCTGGCTATCGCCATTGCCGGTGTGCTGCTCCATCCGGCGTTTATCGATCTGATGGCGAAAGCGGCTGCCGGGCAAAAAGTCGAATTTATCGGCATCTCCATCACGGCGGTGAAATACACCTACACCGTCATTCCCGCGTTGTGCATGACCTGGATGCTGTCTTATATCGAAAGATGGGTTGACCGCATTACACCTGTCGTGACCAAAAACTTCCTTAAACCGATGCTGATCATGCTGATTGCCGCACCGATCGCCATCGTCATTATAGGCCCGCTGGGGATCTGGATCGGCACCGGCATTTCTGCGGGCGTGTATACCGTTCACCACTATCTTGGCTGGCTTTCCGTCGCCATCATGGGGGCGGCCTGGCCGCTGCTGGTGATGACCGGGATGCACCGGGTGTTTACGCCGGGCATCATTCAGACCATCGCCCAGACCGGCAAAGAAGGCATGGTGATGCCGTCCGAAATTGGTGCCAACCTGTCCCTTGGCGGGTCTTCGCTGGCCGTCGCGTGGCGCACCAAAAATCCGGAATTACGTCAGACCGCGCTGGCCGCTGCCGCTTCGGCAATCATCGCCGGCATTTCTGAACCGGCACTCTACGGTGTCGCGCTGCGGCTGAAACGCCCGCTTATCGCCTGTCTTATCAGCGGATTTATCTGCGGCGGCGTGGCCGGGCTCGGCGGGCTCGCCAGCCACTCGATGGCCTCACCGGGGCTGTTCACCAGCGTCCAGTTCTTCGATCCGTCGAACCCGATGAGCATCGTCTGGGTATTTGGCGTGATGATTCTGGCGATTGTGATTTCCTTCGTCACCACGCTGTTGCTCGGCTTTGAAGATATTCCGGTGGAGACGGCGCAGCCTGACGCTCAGCAGCCGACGGACACCCCGCAATCCAGCCCCTTTGCCGCCGGGCAAAGTGCGCTAAAAACACATTAAAGACCCTACAGAAGAGGACTTTCTCATGGCAGCATCACCATTTCCTGACGGCTTTTTATGGGGCGGCGCGATAGCCGCCAATCAGGCCGAAGGTGCCAGCTTTGAAGGCGGAAAAGGCCTGACCACGGTGGATATGATCCCGCACGGCCAGCACCGGCTGGCGGTGAAAACCGGTCAGGAAAAACGTTTTTCGCTCAGAGACGATGAGTTTTATCCTGCCCATCAGGCGATTGATTTTTACCATCGTTACAAAGAAGACATCGCGCTGATGGCGGAGATGGGCTTTACGGTATTCAGAACCTCGATCGCCTGGAGCCGTCTTTATCCGAACGGTGACGAACTGACGCCAAACGCCGAAGGCATCGCGTTTTACCGTGACGTGTTTGCCGAGTGCAAAAAGTACGGCATCGAACCGCTGGTGACGCTGTGCCACTTCGACGTGCCGATGCATCTGGTGATCGAATACGGCTCGTGGCGTAACCGTAAAATGGTGGAGTTTTTCGCCCGCTACGCACGCACCTGCTTTGAAGCCTTTGACGAGCTGGTGAAATACTGGCTGACCTTCAACGAGATCAACATTCTGCTGCACAGCCCGTTCTCCGGCGCCGGTCTGGTGTTCGAAGAAGGGGAAGATCAGGAACAGGTGAAATATCAGGCCGCGCATCATGAGCTGGTTGCCAGCGCCCTGGCGACCAAAATTGCTCATGAAGTGAACCCGCAAAATCAGGTCGGCTGCATGCTGGCGGGCGGTAATTTCTACCCGCGCACCTGCAAACCGGAAGACGTGTGGGCGGCGTTGCAAAAAGATCGCGAGAACCTGTTCTTTATCGACGTCCAGGCGCGTGGCGAATATCCTTCTTATACCCGCCGCGTCTTCGCGCAGAAGGGGATAACCATTGCGAAAGAGCCGGGGGATGACGACATTCTGAAAAACACCGTCGATTTTGTGTCGTTCAGTTATTACGCATCCCGCTGCGCCTCGGCAGACATGAACGACAATAACAGCAGCGCAGCAAACATCGTTAAATCACTGAAAAACCCGCATATCGAGGTCAGCGAATGGGGGTGGGGCATCGACCCGCTCGGCCTGCGCATCACCATGAACATGATGTACGATCGCTATCAGAAACCGTTATTTCTGGTGGAAAACGGGCTGGGTGCGAAAGATGAAATTAACGAGCGTGGCGAAATCGATGATGATTACCGCATCAGCTATTTGCGTGAGCATATTCAGGCGATGGGCGAAGCCATTACCGACGGTATTCCGGTCATCGGTTACACCTCGTGGGGCTGTATCGATCTGGTGTCGGCATCCACCGGTGAAATGAGCAAACGCTACGGTTTCGTGTATGTCGATCGTGATGACAGCGGCAACGGTACGCTGGAGAGAAAACGTAAGAAATCGTTCTGGTGGTATAAAAAGGTGATCGCCAGTCACGGAACGGATTTGCAGTAATCTGACCGGGTAAATATTCAGGCCAGCGCCATGCTGGCCTTTATTTTGGCGCATCCTTTATGACACTCTGTGGTGTTTTAAATACTGGTCATCCTCTTATACAATCACTTAATGAATGATGGCTAACAGCTTTGCCCACTCCTCAACCTGTGAACGGTATATAAACTCAATAATATCGGTATCATAAAGTCTCATGCCTTTAATTTCTAATACAATGCAGGGGTAGTTTACAGGCATATGTCTGACCAGTTCATTTTCAATTTCACCGGCTTCAAGCATTGGCGGAAAACCGTCATCAATATATAAATAATCTTTCGTCATCCATTCTCTGTATTCGGATTCATTATTTAATAGTTTCATCGTGATTACTCATGTTTTCTGTAATGACAGACAGCGTTATGCTTTTCATTCTACGCAGGCATAACCCTCAACGATATCTTGTGTGTTAGAGGAAATATGACCATCTGACAGGTAGGCATAGGCGTAGGCACTGACATCGAAACTGGAAATATCAGAAGACCAGAAGACAACGCCTGAATGCGGCATATCTTCCACACTTTCTCCCCATTCTTCCCACAAAGAGGTGCCGGGTGCGTGACGGACATGTTGTCCGGCGGAGAGTTCATCCAGCTTAGGCAGACGCAGCCCCTGATTTTCACACGCTTTTTTGGCGTCCGGCCAATTTTTGCCGGAGGTACTTGCGGTGTAAAAACGCTCAGGGGAGAAAATAATGGACGCTCTTTTCTCATTATGTCTGGCCATAATACGCACCGCGCCTTTTGTTTTAAATGTCACCAGTCCGCTGTTCGAGACTGTCGCGATGGCACTGTTACTGGTGGTCCAGTCTAACTGGTCAGCCAGGTTATCTGTTTCCATTTGTACTTCGGCACCGGCAAAGGCGGTGTGTAAACTGCTATCGCCACTCACGGTTAATCGCGCGGAGGGATTATTCGGTGCAACGATATATCCCACAATATTGATAGCGTGCGGGTTTACCGGTCCGTCAGGAATATTATCCGAATTGTCATAACTGCTGATATCGCTGATCTGAAGGGGAGTATTTGCCTGAGGAAAACCGGTAACCGTTTTCGGGGTAATGTTCACACCGATGACACAGCCCTTGTCGGCGGGCCTGATAACATAATTTGTCGTGCCTTGTGACAGCGTTCGCTTATTATTCGCCGCATCCAGACATATCCATTCGACAGAAGGGAGGGTCACATCATCATCACCTTCATCATCATTAAAACGCCAGGATAAAGAAATACTGTCATTGATTTCGAGTTCGTCATTATCGCCAATAATATCGTTATCCCGCGTGATATTTATCGTTTCGGGAAGGTCTTTATTATTGTAAATCACAGGCGCTGTACCGGCGACGATGCCCGCTGACCCCGTCATAACTTCTGCGGTTGCCATGAATGAGACGCCGAGATAGGTTGCCACTAAAAAAGCGATCCCGGTGACGTTGGGTTTATTCATTTTCATTTTTTACACCATAACAGCGGGAGTCTGTTTATTCAGTAAAGGGAAATAAACCGGGCGGTCGTCGCCCGGCTTATTCAACGCCGGGAAAGATTATTTTTGACGCTTACCGGATTTTAATGTGGCTTTCACTTTTGCGGTGTAATCCACTTTCAGCTGATAACCCTGAATACCGTCCGGGCCGGCGCTGGCGAAGACGTTCTTCGCATCCGCGTTGGTTAATGGCAGTTTCAGATCCTTGTTATCGGTTGAGCTGACGGCCGCACCTCCTGCTGTACCCGCCGTTGCCGAGGTACCGTCGAAGGTCCACACGTAGCTGTAGTTAGAGGAAGCATCCACTTCACCGGCATCCATGACGTTGTTGTTGTTGGTGTCATACCAGATTTTGAACTGATAGCTGTGGCCAAGGATCAGCTGACTGTTCGCTTTGCCAATCAGGTTAGTGCCAGGATCGGCTGCATCGACAATCATGGTTGACACAGTTCCGCCAACGACCGGACCGTCAGGGATATTATCTGTGGTGTCATTTTTACTGATATCCTGAATGGTGAGGGTTTCTCCGACCGCTGGGATACCCGTCGAGGTGGTTTCAATGATCGTCACGCCAAGATAACGTCCGGCATCGGCCTGCGCGAGCGTATAGTCGGCGTTGCCGTCAGCAGCGGTGATATCCTTTTTGTCGCTCTGACCGTCTGACGTGGTGAACCATTTAATGGTTTTTTCACTGGCGTCCGTATCCCCTTCGGCGTCTTTTAAAACATAACTCAGGGTGACTTTATCTCCGACGGCCATTCCCGTGACAGAGCCACTTTCATGTCCGTTGGAAAAGGAGACGCTGTGATCGACGGCACCCGCACCGGTACCGGTGAGAACAGGTTTGGTACCCATTATCTGACCCGCGCTGGCGGTGGTATCCGCAACGGCAAACTGTGAACAGCTCGCAAATAACAGGGTGGCGAGTAATGTTTTATTGAAATTTTTCATAGGTAATAAAGACTCTTGTTAATGAGATAATCTTAAACTCTGAATGAAGCTGCCAGTTATTATCGGGTTCGTAATGACTCAACGGATTTCAACCCTTCCTGCGTCAGCTGGTAATCCACTTTTAATTCATAACCCTGAATACCTTCTGCTCCGGCACCGGCGAAAACGCTCTTCGCCATAGCATTGGTGGCTGGCAGAATAAGGCTATGGTTGTCTGTCGCGGAAACGGCAAAGCCGCCCGGCGTTCCCGCCGGCGTGACCCCGGTAAATTGCCAGCGGTAATTCATCAGCGACGATAATGGCGTTGACGAGGTATCAGAAATAGTTTCCCGGTCACTGGCATCCCACTGACCATTGTTATTACTGTCGTAGGCGACCCTGAATAAATATTCATGGCCTAACTGAAGGGTATTTCCCCGGGTAGCCGTCAGATTAATATCCGGGGCTGCTTTATCCACAATAGCGGTATAAAACATGGTGTCAGCCGGGGAGAAATTAATCAGCACCGCATTGGTCCGTTGTGTTTCTTTATTTTCTGGTGATGCGACAATGGTATAAACGCCGCTCATGGTGCTGCTGACCGCGGCTTTTCCATTATCCGGAGAACGGGTGTAGAAAAGACAAGGTGTTGCTGCGTCGCATTTTTCTTTTGATGCGTGAATCACCACTTCGCTGCTATGACTTTTATCTTCCATTTTGTAAGCACGGAACGTCATATTCAGATCTTCTGCATTAATTGGTGTCGTTTCACCTGCCAGCCCTGCAATTTTGCTCCCGCTGGCTTCTAAATCGACCACACTTTTACCGTCAGACAGAACTTTGGTGGCTTTCTTCTCCTCACCGGCATCATTAATCACCAGCTGATAGGAAGAAGGGGCTTCCGAAACGATTATATCCACTGCGTTTGACTGCTTGCTGCGCCCTTTATCGTCGAGCAGCATCACCGAGAGCTTATATTTATTGGCATCAGGATCCGGTGAATCCACCCAGGCCGGGAACGTCAATGTCCAGTGGTTATTGGTGCCTGCGCTGATATTTTGGTCAGGAGATAACGCGGGTAAACCTAACTGTGTTTCCGGATTAAACGCGCCAGAGGGGATCCAGCGCGCTTCTTTAATCGCCAGATGTGAGGAAATGGAAGCATTTACGGTCCAGTGACATCCTTCATAGGCCTGTGCTTGCTCCGGGGTATCAGCAAGAATACATTGTACTGCGGTGCCCGTCGGTTTGAGGTACAAACCGATATCCAGATCGTTTTTTTCGCGGTATTCGAGAACGATGTGATTATTACGATCGACGAAATCCATCCGGCTGCCGGCCAGCGTTCTCATTTGCGACACGGCGGAAGGATCCAGTTGTTTTGAAATGGGCACGCCGATGCGGTAATCCAGCGCGAGTTCGGCGGTCACTTCATCGCTATCAGAATTCCCTTTTTTATACCCCACGCCAAGGGTGACCATGGGAACCGGCGTATAATCTGCGCCCAGCGTGACCGCGGAAGGGTCTTTTTGCAGATCATCAGTGCCAAATAGCGCCACTTCGTCACCGTAATACTTTTCATAAACCAGTGACGAACCAAGCTGAGGATAGGCAGGTAAATAAGCCTGCACACGCATATCCCAGCCCCTTGCCGGGCGTTCTTCATAATTTTCCAGATCGCGGGAATCCTTCCATGAAGATAAAGGCAGATAATAGTTACCGCTGAGCTTTAAAAAGTTTGTCCAGGCCTCACCACCAAAACCTATACGCCGGTGATGCCGGGTAATATCGTAATCATAGAAAGTATTGGCACCAATCATCCAGTCCTGGCTGAGATTATGACGAATTCCGGCACCCAGGTTAGCTATTGTCCTGCCATCGGTATTATGAGCAGAAATTTGATTGAAAAAGAGATTATCCTTTCCCTCAATGATCGGAATGAGATAATCCAGTGACGAGCCGTCAAGGCTTCCGTCATCATCGAGAACGAATTGTGTACTGATATGCCCGTAGGGAGAAAGTAAAGATTCGGCTTGCGCCTGTGCCGCGCCGCTGGCTATTCCTTTTCCGTACTGGAATAACTGTGATTTCAATCCTTCAGGTGTCAGATTTTGAAAATTTTGTTGCGCTTCACTCGTCGCCATTTGCGCCGTCTTCGAGGCCCAAATATCATTCTCAGCCGGGTTATTTTTTGTCTCGCTTTGATCTGCGTCGTCAGATGATTCGGCACGGCTGCCGAGATCAGGCAACGGAATATTATCAGAGGCCTGTACTGTCTCTGCAGGAATTTGACAAAATAAAGATATTGCCAATGAATAAAAAATAAATTCTTTCATCATATTATTAACCGATAATACGGGGCAAGTTCTTAAAAAAAAGAATGATTGAGTATCCGCAATCAGATATTACTCTGGCTTTGCGCGGGTAAATTGTATTCCATGTGGGTGGATGAAGCAGATCTTAACAACAATGGGTTTTTACAACAACGTCCGTTTTTGGACAGTTGAGCGGACTAACCGAATGAGAGATAAGAATTTTTTTATCGAAGTGATCTCTCGCTTCCACAGCGCAGGACAGCGTGAATTTTTCAGTGATGAAGTTGTTTTTATTTAAAATCAGTGAGTTAAGTAATTTTTTAAAACGAGAAATATCAGAGGCTTTTGCGCAAAGATTTTGGGTGATTGACAACTATTCAGAACGAACATAACCCGCAGTCAGAATGATTTTGGCAGTTTTCTTAATATACTTATCAGCTTGCCACTTTCTATTTTTATATATTCCCCTTGCCGCAGGTGAGATAATATTTTCATTATTCCGCTGCGCGCCAGATGACTACGCTCTAAAATAAAAGTAGGGACATTGATTTTGGTTTTTATCTCAGAGGGAACCTTATCCAGTTCAAGTAACAGGGCGCGCACGATTTCGTAAGAAGTCTTATTAATGAGCATGTTTGTTCGGTACGCGTGGTAATCATTGAAATAGGACTGGCAGATCAGCAGTTCTTCAAGAAGTGAGTTTGCATTTATAATCCGGATAACAGAGGATAAAGGCAGTGTTTCTAATACACAGTCAGGGCGGGAAATGAACTTATAGATACTGTCGCGATAGGGTGAACCTTGCATCCCGAAAATAGCGGGGGCGCGGGCAGTGGCAAATAGCATATTATCCGCGTTGCGGTAAATATCCACTGTACCTTCAATCACAAGCACGACCTGAGAATCACCTTGTTCATTATGCAGTTTAACCTCTCCTCCGGCGTGGTCGGGCAGTAATGGCGCAGATAATTGTTTGAATAACCCGATTAATTTAATGATTGTTTTAACGGGCTTTTGCATAGGATGATGACCTGAAGTCGACATTTTTTCAGACAGGTATTGAGTGTTCATTCCGCCTCTGATTTATTTAAAATTGACTTTCCCTGTTCAGGCGGAAGTCTACCACGGCGGAGGAGAATTGCCATGGACTTAACACGTCAGGCGTTGTTGATTAATCTTTATAACCTCCGTTGTTGCTACGGATGTTATAAAAAAGCAGAAATCTAATTTCTGAAAAATAATGTCATCATGGGTTAATGTGCATTAAAAAAGGAAACATTATCCTGCGGTACTCGCACGCACCTTCAGCTTTCCTGCCATGCGTACGCACGTTGCTGCGTCTTCTCCTGAACAAATATATTCCACCGCCTGACGGCCCAGTTCGACATAAGGCAACTGTACGCTGGTCAGTTTCGGGGTCATCTGATCGGCAATACGCTGATCGTCATATCCGGCAACCAGAATGTCCTGCGGAATACGCAGATGCAGTTCGGTCAGCGCCTGATAACAGCCGAGTGTCATCCAGTCGCTGGAGCAAAAAATCGCATCGGGCGGTTCCGGCAGTTTCATCAGTGCCAGCGTTGCCTGATAAGTTTCATTCAGCGACCAGTTGGTTGCCATCACCCGCCGTTCATCATAAGGAATACCCGCGTGTGACAACGCTTCGCGATAACCTTCACGGCGCATTTCGCAGGCCTCCATCCAGTTATCCCCCATGATATGCGCAATGCGTGTCGCCCCCTGTTCGATGAGGTGGCGGGTGATCTGCAACGCGTTAGCGCGGTCGTCGGGCAGGAAGGAGGGCAGCAGCGGGAAGGCGCGATCGTAGACATTGAGCAGCACAACGGGAAGCGAGGTCTGGTTGGCGAATACCGAAAAATCAATCGCCTGCGTAACGGGAGAGGCGATGATGATGCCCGCACAGCGGCGCTGATTCAGCTGCGCAATGATACGCACCGCCAGCCCGATATCATCGCCATAATCATAGACGGTCAGCAGCGTATCGTGCCGCCACGCGGCTTCACGGGCTTCGCTCAGCGCATCAACAAAGGGATCGTAACTCGGCATGGCGTTGAGCAGCAGGGCGATCTCTTCCTGCCCGTTATCACGGTGCGGCGCAGGCATTTTTTTATAGCCGAGCGACAGGGCAGTATCGAACACCCGCTGACGGGTTTCTTCGCTGAGTTTTATGGCGCGTGAGTTGTTTAAAATAAGCGAAACCGTTGCCTGTGAAACTCCCGCTTCACGTGCGATATCACTCATTGTCACCTTGTTTTTTTTCTCCATCCGCCTTTCCCCGTCACCCTGTTTTATGCCCGGCGCACTATATCACAGCACACATTTTTGCCAGACCACCCGCGCGCTTGCCTGAAAAGAGTGTGATCCCACTGGCAGAACCCGCCCACCGCATTTGCAGCCTGGCCGGTTTGATAATAACTATTAGCTAATATTATTAGCAATGGCATGTTACCGGCAACCGGACAAGGAGAACAGAATGAAAACCCAGTGGAGCGAACAACAGGCAGCAGAATGGGAAAAGCAGCAAGGGTGGATTTGCGGATTCAACTACCTGCCGCGCACGGCGATAAACTGGACAGAACTCTGGCAGCGCGAAACGTTTGACGCGCCGACCATTGATCAGGAGCTGGGCTGGGCGCACCAGGCCGGTTATAACCAGCTGCGCATCAATCTGCCGTTCATCGTCTGGCAGGACGATCGCGACGGTTTGCTGGCGCGGATTGATCAGTTCCTGAGTATCGCCGCGCACCATCAGATCAAGGTGATGCTGACGCTGATGGACGATTGCGGATTCTCCGGTGACGAGCCGTTCCTTGGCCCGCAAAAAGCGCCGGAGCCGGGCAAACATAACAGTCAGGCGGCGGCCAGTCCGGGGCGGGATGTGGTGTGCGATCGCGACCGTTGGCCGGAAATAGAGCGCTATGTGCGCGATATTATTCGTCATTTCCGCACCGACGCGCGCATCGCCATCTGGGATTTATACAACGAGCCGGGCAACCGTGGCACCTTTGCCACCGGGCTTGAAGAAGTGCTGTATGACGAAAAACTTGAGGTTTTTGCGCTCGAACTGATGCAGCGGGCGTTTGTCTGGGCGCGGGAGGAGGATCCGGTTGCGCCGCTGACCGTCTGCGCATGGCATTTCCCGCAAGACCCGGATCAGCCGGAAAGCGAGTTTTTCACCCATCCGGTCGATGTTGCCGCCGCGCAGCTCTCTGACGTCATCAGTTTCCATGCCTACGTCGCCACGCCAAAGCTTTTGCAGGCGCTGCGGTTCTGGCAAAAATTCAACCGCCCGGTGCTGTGTACCGAATGGCTGGCGCGCCACGTGGGCAGCGTGTTTGAAGAACAACTGCCGCTGTTCAGCGCCTTTAACGCGGGCTGTTATCACTGGGGGCTGGTGCGGGGTAAAACGCAGACCACACTGCCGTGGCCTTCGGTGCGCAAGGGGAATCAGGATTACGCCCACTTATGGTTCCACGATGTGCTTGATGAATACGGCATTCCGTTCCGCCGTGCCGAAATGGATCTGGTTCGCCGTTTAACACGCATGAAATAATCTTTTCAACAGCCGCACAGGGACGTGCGGGCGATTCACGAATCTTCAGTGCTTACCCCTTCCTTTCATCAGCAGCCATAAAAACCACGGTGCGCCGATCAGCGCGCACAGCAGCCCGGCGGAAACCGGCCACGGCCAGGCGATGTTACGGCCCAGCCAGTCGGCGATCACCATCAGCAAAGCGCCAAACAGTGCCGCGACCAGACATTGCGCGCGGAAACGGATTGCGCCGCTGTAGCGGGCCAGCTGCGGGGCGATCAGCCCGACAAAACTCAGCGGGCCGATCAGCAACGTGCCGCCTGCGGTCAGCGCCGCCGCCAGCAGCAGGATCAGCATATTGCTGCGCCGCAGCCCGATGCCGAGCGCCCGCGCGGTGGGATGCCCGAGGCTGAGCAACTGCACCCAGCGCTGCAACAGCAAGGCCAGCGGGATCAATAGCAGCGCCTGACCCGCGCCCCAGACCGCACGTTCTGCGGTGATGCCTGCGGTGGATCCGGTGCTCCAGTTGAGCAACATCATCGCGCGCGGGTCGCCGCTCATCAGCAACAGCATACTCAGCGCCATGCTCAGATGGGTCAGACACAGCCCGACCATGACCATCGACTGTGGCTGAAAGCGCGAGCGTAACCCGAACATAAACAGCAACAGTGTCGCCAGCAAACTGCCCGCCAGCGCAGCCGGAAACAGCGACGACAGCGGCTGATTAAACAGGACAACCATCAGTACCACCGTAAGCGATGCGCCGCTGCTGATGCCGAGCAGTTCCGGGCTGGCGAGGGGGTTGCCGCTCTGCCGCTGGATCAGCACCCCGGCGACCGCCAGCATCGCCCCTGCGCTGAGTGCGCCGAGCATGCGCGGCCAGCGCCATTCCAGCAGCGCCCGGAACGCAGCGCCTTCCGGCGACCGGTTAACCAGCAACGAAACGACGATCCCGCCCAGCAACATCAGCAGCAAGATCCGCAGCCGGGCGCGGGTCAGCGTGCGTGCGTGCGGTGCGCTGAACGGCGACGGCGTGATCAGCGGATTGCGCTGGCGAAACAGCAACACCAGCATCAGCGGTGCGCTGAGTAATCCCGAGAGCGCACCGGTCGGCAGATCGCCCCCGGCAGGTGACAGAAACTGTGCCAGCTGATCGACCAGCGTCAGCAACAGCGCGCCACACAGCGGCACCCACAGCATCTGATGCCGGAATGAACGCACGCCGGTCAGCCGCACCAGAGCCGGAGCGGCCAGTCCGACAAAACCGATAATGCCAAGCTGACTGGTGACCAGCGCACTGAGCGCCACGGCGACGGCAAGGGTGGCGATACGTACTTTCACCACCGAAACACCGAGCGCACCGGCGCTTTGGTCGGAAAGGCCGATCAGCGCCAGCGGCCTTGCCAGCAGGGCGCTCAGTGCCATCAGTATCAGCAGCGGCAGCAATAAAAACTGCGTCGCCTGCCAGCCGCTCTGGCTGAGTGAACCGGCCTGCCAGCTGAACAAATCACTGAGATAATCATGGTTGAACAACACCATCAGCGTGTTGAGGGCATTGCCGTACAGGCTGATGACCATGCCGGTGAGGATCACTTTCAGCGGATCCAGCCCCTGACGGGCGATCAGCAGATAGAGCACCAGCGCGGTCAGCGCCGCACCCGCCAGCGCCAGATTGGTAAGGCCGACAACCAGCAGGCCGGGGAACACAATCATGCTGGCGGACATGGCGAGATTGGCACCGGCGGCAATGCCGAGCGTCGCGGGTTCGGCCAGCGGATTGCGCAATACCTGCTGAAAAAGCAGGCCCGCCATCGCCAGCGCCATTCCCGCCAGCACGCCGATCGCCAGACGCGGTAAAAAACTGTAATGCAGCAACAGGTTGGCGGTTGCCGGAGAAGGCGTATTGCCAGAACGTGAAAGATTACTGAACAGTAAAAATGCGCACAGCAGCGTCAGTAGCAGCGCGAACAGCCACGGGAGCAAAGCACGGTGTTGTTTATGCATCGCCCGTTGCCTCTTCCAGTGCCGCCGTGATGTGCTGCGCCAGACTCACCGCCGTCGCCAGACCGCCAAACGGGAAGAAGTGCGACAGTTCTCTGGCCCGGCCGGCGGCCACCAGCGGTAACTGCTGCCACATACCCTGCGGCTGACGCAGCCGCGAAACGCGGGTCAGCGTGGTCGGCAGTTCGGTATAAAACAGCCAGTCCGCCGGTAACGACACCAGTTTCTCAATGCCCACATTGGCGGTGCCCATCGCGCCGACCGGCTGCGTCCAGGCATTGCGTAACCCGAGCTGAGTGAGCAGCGCATCGGGCAGGCTGTTGCTGCCATACACCGTGGCGTATTTCCCGTCCTGACTGCGTACGGCGACCAGGATCCGTTGCCCGGCGGCATGCGCGATGCGCTGTTTGCAGCGTTCGATCGCCACCGCGGACGTCTCTGTCAGGCGGGCGGCGCGGGGGGAGATCGCCAGTTGTTGCCCGAGTTCCGCCGTGAAGTTCAGCAAGGCTGACCAGAGCGGCCCGGCAGAAGGATAGACCGACACCACCTGCAACGGCGCGATGCGTTGCAGGCTGTCGAGGAGGGCAGGCGCAAGCCTGTCGCTGAGAATGAGTCCGGGTTTCAGGGCGGCGATAAGTTCCAGATTCGGCTCCCAGTAGGGGCCGATATCCTGAACCTCTGCCGGTAACACCGGCGTGGCAATCCGGCGGCGAAAATAACCGCCGTCAGATACCGCGAGCGGCGTAATACCGAGCGAAAGCAGGGTTTCCGCCGCCAGCCAGTTGATGGCAACGATACGGTGATCCGCAGGCGCCGCCAGCGCCGACGCTGCATCAAGCAGCGGCAGCGCCAGTAACGCCTTCAGACAGTCGCGCCGGCTGAGTAACAGGCCTGACATCAGAAGCTGTATTTCAGCGAGCCGATGAACGTGCGTTCCTGCCCCGGATAACAGCTGGTGTCGTCGTCGCAGGTGCCGACATAGTCATGATCCAGCAGATTCTGAATATTGAAACCGACAGAAACATGCTGATTAACCTGATATTTCGCCCCGGCGTCGATCAATGCAAAGTTCTTCACCGGCACGGTATTGGCGTTATCGCCGTACATGCTGCCGACATAGCGCACGCCGGTGCTCAGCAGCAAACCGTCAAGCACGCCCTGATGGAAGCCGTAATTCAGCCAGGTGGAAGCCATGTGTTTGGGCACGTTGGCCTGCTCGTTGCCGCGGTCGCCGTTGTTACTGGCGGTGATTTCGGTTTCGGTGTAGGTGTACGACGCCAGGACATCGAGATTCTGCGTCAGCTTCACCGTGCTTTCCGCTTCCACGCCTCGCGAGCGAACTTCGCCGGAAGCCACCTGATAACCGGTGATCACATTATTGACGATCTCGTTGGTCAGCACGTTACTTTTGGTGATATCAAACGCTGCCAGCGTCATCAGCAGGTCCGGGTCCGGCTGATATTTCACGCCGACTTCGTACTGGTGCGCCTTACTCGGATCGAACGTGCGGTTCTGGCTGTCGGTTCCGCTGTTTGGCACGAAAGATTCGGCATAGCTGATGTACGGCGCAAGCCCGTTATCGGCCAGGTACGTCAGCCCGGCACGGCCTGTCCAGGCGCCTTTATCCAGCCAGCTGGTGCTGTCGTTGAGATTATTTTGCGTGCGCATACTGATGTCATCGTGGCGGCCGCCTAAGGTCAGCAACCATTTTGGCGTCAGTGAAATCTGATCCTGCATATACAGGCCGAGCTGCGCGGTGGTCTGATCGTTATTGTTCAGGGCATAGGTCGGGTCGGCGATATTCTGGCCATACACCGGGTTGTAGATATTCAGCGCCGGGGCGGCGGCCCCGAAGCGTTTGGCATTGCCATCAAGGCGGCTGTAATCCAGCCCGGTTAACAGACGGTGCGTGACGGAGGCGGTGGAGAAATCCGCCTGCAACTGGTTGTCGATATTGAACGCATTCATGTGCTCGTCAAAACGAATCGCATTGCGCGACACCGTACCGGCGTTGAAATTCACCGCGCCCGGCAGCAGGTTATTCAAAATCGTGTCAGTCTGGCCGTAACGCACGTTCTGGCGCACCTGGAAAATATCGTTGAACTGATGGCTCAGCTCATACCCGACGGTGAACTGTTCCTGACGAAAACGGTTATAGCTGTAATCGCCGAGCAGGGTATCGGTGACCTTGCCGCCCGGTTTGGTCAGCACGGCGATGGTGCCGCCGGAGGTGTCACGCAGATAATCGGCGCGCACGGTCAGGCTGGTATCGGCGTCCGGCAGCCAGGTCAGAGAGGGGGCGAGATAGACGCGGTTATCTTCCACATCCGGGCCGTCGCGGTACTGGAACTGCGTGTCGCTGTCACGGGCCAGGCCGATCACGCGGTACAGATAATGGCTGTCATCATCGATTTTATCGCTCATATCAAACTGCGCCTGACGGCGGTTAAAATTGCCCAGCTCGACTTCCACGTCATGCACGCCCTGCGCCGACGGCAGCTTGCTGATGCGGTTCACAATACCGCCCGCGTCGCCCAGACCGAACAGCGTGGATGAAGGCCCGCGCACAATATCAATCCGTTCCAGCGCGTAAGGTTCGGTGCGGAAATAGCTGTAACTGTTGTTGAGCTGGCGCAGGCCGTCGCGGTAATCATTGGTGGTCAGGGCGTTAAACCCGCGAATGTAGATCCAGTCATAGCCTTTAGGGTCCACACCGTAGGTTTCGGTTTTGACGCCTGGCACATAACGCAGCGCTTCGGTGACGCTTTGCACGTTCTGTCTGTCCATCCGTTCACGGGTAATGACTGACACGGACTGAGGCACTTCCAGCAGCGGCGTGTCGGTTTTGGTGGCGGAGTTGCTTTGCTGCGGAATAGCAGAATAGGGGCCGGTCTGCCCGGTGACCGTCAGCGTGTCGGCGGCCGCAGGCTGCGGCGCCACCACCACGGTGTCGTTGTCGAGGCTGTAACCCAGGCCGCTGCCGCCCAGCAGACGGCCAAGTGCCGCTTCCAGCGTCATGTTTCCCTGTACCGCGGGGGCATTTTTTTGTGCGACGGAGTCCGGTGCGGCAATCAGTTGTACGCCTGCCTGCTGTGCCAGCGCATTAAGCGAGGTGAGAAGCGGCTGGGCAGGCAGTGAAACCGGCAGCGTGGCTGCCGCCATAACCCCCGGTGAACAGACGGCGAGCGCGATCGCGGTCAGGCCAGTTTTGAAACGCGTACCCTGATAAAACGAAGAAATGGTCATGCGGATATCCCCAGAAATAAATCAAATAAGAATCATTATCCTTTCTGAAGACGAGACTGACGCCAAAACCCTGACGTCGTCTCAGGAATATTTTTACTTTATTTTTGATCGGGTCCTTCAGCGCCTGCGGATCTGCGTCTCGCCTGCCTGCAGATTGATTTTCACCGGCAACACTTTGGGCAGGGCGCGGGCAAAACTGTCCGGACGATAGACGTTAAAACTGCCGCTGATGCGCAGGGCGGCAACCTCCGCCGATCCCGCCACGTAAGGCATATCGCCGTAGCGGGCGAATTCCGCCAGCGCCAGACGCAGCGGCGTGTTATTGAAATTAATGCGTGACTGCCGCCAGTCTGCGATAGCGTCCGGCGCAACCGGTGGCTGACGGGTGAGATTTCCGCGGATATCGCTGGTGGCGCGCTGCGTAGCGCCCAGCACCATCAGATGACGGTCCTGCCCGGTCAGATGCAGTGCGGCCATCGCCCGCCAGCGCATATTTTGCAGCCATGCGCGCGGGCCGACGCGCACGGCGCCGCTGCTGACCGCGACATCCACACCGTCGCCGCTCATCGACTGCGGGATATAGCGCACGCTGAAGCGGGTGCCAAGCACCGTGACGCGGGAAGGGCCGCTCAGCACCACAAAGGGTTTGTCCTCAAGATGCTTCACGTCAAAAAAAGCCTGCCCCTGACGGAGCGTGACTTCACGCCGCTGCGGGTAATACGCCACGTCGAGCCGGGTTTGGGCATCGAGTGTCAGCACGGTGCCATCCGGCAGGGTGATCTGTTGCGTTTCACCGCGTCCGGTATGCAGCTGGGTGGTCATCACCGGCGGCGACAGCCACTGCCAGGCAGGCCACATCAGCACCAGCAGCAGCGCACACGCCAGACCGGCCAGGTGCCAGACCGGGCGGCGCAAAGCCTGAGGCCGCGCGGCGGGCAGTGAAGCACGCAGACGCGCCACGTTTTTCTGCGGCAATTCACCGACCTGCTGCCACACCTGCTGCATGGCGCGGTATCGCGCGGCGTTGTCGGCCTGCGTCAGCCAGCGTTCAAATTCAGCGCGTTCCCCGGCGGACAGCCCGGTCTGCTGTTGACTCAGCCAGCGGACGGCCTGCTCATCGGTCTGCATATGTGGATCCCTGGCGCTATTCATCAAGGCCATCCTTATTCTTGTCTCGGGCGTGCTGGCCGGAATGCTCCTGCTGCCAGATGTCGTTACTGTTCCGGCAGGCCAACATGGCGCGGATAATGTGTTTTTCGACCATATTGATGGAGATCCCCATCTGGCGCGCGACCTCTTTCTGCGACAGGCCGTCAAAGCGGTGCAGAATAAAGGCTTCACGGCAGCGCGGCGGCAGGCCTTCAATGGTGCGGGTCATCAGTTCAGTATACTGATTTTCTTCGATTAATTCGTAAGGTTGCAGATAAGAAGGCGCCGCAAATTGCTCCGCGTCCGTCTCATCAGCGGCGTCGCCGGACGCTATGTCAGGGCGGCGATAGTGATCGACCAGCAAATTGCGGGCGATACGGTACAGCAGGCTGCGGTGCGACCGTATGGGCTGGGTGACCGTCAGCGCCCGGATAAACGTTTCCTGCGCCATGTCTTCTGCATGTTCACGGTCACGGAGTTTCCGGTTTATAAACCGATATAATTCAGTGTAATACTTCTCGAAAGCAGGCACTTGATTCTCTGGTGATGAAGGACAGGGGGGCTTCTGCGATGCCTATATTACGCATAAATCCCCGCGCCTGGCATACTTAAATGATAATCATTCTCGAAAATAATCTGCCTAACTGGTCTGAATCTCTGCGCAGGCCGCCCTCCGGCACGCTTCTTGCTTCACCGCTGTTATCCTCCGGCGATCAGGTTCAACCATGACACTTTCTGCTCTCGATTTTGTACTGGCTTCCAAGAGAAGTGAAATCACCGGCCTGCAACAGTTGCTGCAAATGGGCAAACTGGTGGGAGCGGTCAGCCAGCTTATTCACGTCTTACAACGCGAGCGCGGCACGGCAAATATCTACCTGGGTTCGCAGGGCAAAACCTGGGGTGACCGGCTGAGCGAGCGGGCGCTTCAGGTACAGCTTGCTGAGCAGGCGGTCAGCCAGCAACTTGCGGCGCTCGATCTCCACGGACAACCGATGGCTAACGCCTCGCGGCTGTTCAGCCGGATTGCCGGCGTGTTGCATAGCCTGAGCACGCTGCCGTCGCTGCGCGCGCAGGTTCAGGCGCTGAGTATCCAACAGCCGGACGCCATGAGCCGTTACAGCGAGGTGATCCGCATTCATCTGGCACTGGTGTTTGAAGCTGCGGATACCTCCGGTGATCCTTCTGTCTCACGGGCGTTGTTGGCGATGTTCAGCTTTATGCAGGGTAAGGAACTGGCCGCTCAGGAGCGCGCGCTGGGTGCGGCGGGTTTTACGGCGCGCCACTTTGACGAGCAGACGCACCAGCAGTTACTGGCGCTGATCGAAAGTCAGGAGCGCTGTTTCCAGACATTCACCGAGTTTGCCGATCCCCGCTGTCTGGCGCTGTGGCAGCAACAGCTGAGCGCCGACAGCAGCGAGTTCGAGCGTTTTCGCCGTATTGCCTGCACCCGCGCAACACCTTCCGGCGAAGCCAGCGACGTGGCGTTGCGCTGGTTTGACGTCACCACCGCCCGCATCGACGGCATGAAAATTGTCGAGGATTTACTGGAAGATGTGCTGACCGAATGCTGCCGTCAGCGGATCCGCGATGCAGAACGTGCCGGAGAATTGCAGCAGCAGGAAATCGGCCAGATACCGCGCCATGACCCGCACTACGCCGCGCTGATCCCGCCGCAGCTCAGCCGTTCCGTCCTCGAACTGGTGGAGCAGCAATCCCGCCAGCTACAGGCGCAGGATGCTGAACTGGCCGGACTGCGCACCACGCTTGCCGAACGCAAAGTAGTGGAACGCGCCAAAGGCTTACTGATGCAACACCACGGCATGAGCGAGCCGCAGGCGCACAAGACGCTGCGCGACATGGCGATGAACCAGAACAAAAAGCTGTCAGACATCGCCGACGCGATGCTCTCGGTGGCGGCGGTATTGGGCAAATCCGCGTCCTAATCCTAAAGGAGTATCTGCACAATCTATGTGCCATACGGGTGTGCACCGCGGGCAGTGGCGGTGCACCGGAAAGCGCTGAACGCGAAGGGCACCCGCTAACCGGCTGATTTACCAGTGATGTCACAAGTTGGCACACAAGCTGCATTGTTTATCATCACAGCACTAAACCAATGGCGGTTTAGTCAGCATTTCGGATAAAGGCGTCCGTTAGCGTTCAGGAAACTGAGCGCTAACCGGACGCTTTTTTTTTGCTCATTTTTCACCTTACAGGAAGCCGTAATGACGCAAGACGACAACAACACAGTGGGCACATTCTCCCGCCGCCGTTTTCTGGCCGGCAGTGCAGTGCTGGGCGGCAGCATGATGATGCCGGGCTTTATGAACAGCGTCTGGGCGGCGGGCTCTGATGCGCCCGAGAAAAAAGAGATCCGCGTTGGTTTCATTCCGCTCACTGACTGCGCGTCAGTGGTGATGGCGGCGGTGAAAAAGTTCGATGAGAAATACGGCATCAAAATCATCCCCAGCAAAGAATCGAGCTGGGCGTCGGTGCGCGACAAACTGGTGTCCGGCGAGCTCGATGCCGCCCACGTGCTTTATGGCCTGGTGTACGGATTACAGCTCGGGGCCTCCGGTCCGCAGCACGACATGGCGATGCTGATGACCCTCAACAATAACGGGCAGGCGATCACCCTCTCAAACCAGCTGAAACAGGCGGGCGTCACCGATGCGGCCTCGCTGAAAAAAGTGGTGGATGCCAGCGCCAAAGGCACCTACACCTTTGCGCAGACGTTCCCCACCGGCACCCATGCCATGTGGCTCTATTACTGGCTGGCGAATGCCGGGATCCACCCGTTTAACGATGTGCGTAACGTCGTCGTACCGCCGCCGCAAATGGTGGTGAACATGAAAATTGGCAACATGAGCGGTTACTGCGTCGGAGAACCCTGGAACCAGCGCGCCATTTTAGATGACGTCGGTTTTACCGCCGCCACCACCCAGGAAATCTGGGCCGATCATCCGGAAAAAATCCTCGGTACCACTTCCGCCTGGGTAGCCGCGAACCCTAACGCCGCCCGCGCACTGACCGCCGCGGTGCTCGACGCCTCACGCTGGATAGACACCTCCGATGCCAACCGCATTGAAACCGCGCAGGGGGTGGCGGCGCGCGCCTACATCAATACCCCGGCGCAAACCATTCAGGGACGCATGCTCGGCGAGTACGACAACGGGCTGGGCAAAAAGTGGAAAGATGCCCACAGCATGCGCTTCTTCAACGACGGCGCGGTCAACTATCCGTACCTCTCCGACGGCATGTGGTTCCTGACGCAGCACAAACGCTGGGGGCTGATTGACAGCGATCCGGATTACCTGGCCGTCGCCAAAAAGATCAACCGCACCGACATCTACAAACAGGCCGCCACGGCGGTGGGCGGCATCAACATGCCTGCGGGTGATATGCGCAGCAGCACCTTGTTTGACGGAAAAGTGTGGGATGGCAGCAACCCCGCGCAATACGCCAACAGTTTTGCCATGAAACGTTAAGTGAGGCCGAAATGTCCATGAACCCGAAAACCAATATTGTCGCCCTGACCGCAGAGCCGGAAAGCGCGGAAATTCTGCCGCTGAACGCCGCGAAAGCCGCGCCGCCGCCGGTGGCGAAAGCCGCGACCGGCAGCAAAGGGCGTGAAATCCTGCGTCGCATGATGCAAAAACTCGTGCCGGGGCTGCTCGGCGCGATAGTGCTGATTGCTATCTGGCAGATTGCCGCACTCAGCAGCAAAGGGTTTCCGACGCCGCTGAAAACCTGGGACGCGGCGAAAATCATCTTTGCTGACCCGTTTTACATCGACGGCCCGAACGACATGGGCATCGGCTGGAACGTGCTGGCGTCGCTCAAACGCGTGGCGATGGGCTTCGGGCTGGCGGCGCTGGTGGGGATCCCGGCCGGGTTCCTGATTGGCCGCTTCCGTTTTATCGCCAATATGCTCAACCCGATCATCTCTTTACTGCGACCGGTCAGCCCGCTGGCCTGGCTGCCAATCGGTCTGCTGCTGTTTCAGCGCGCCGAACCGGCATCCGCCTGGACCATCTTTATCTGCTCAATCTGGCCGATGATCCTCAACACCGCCGAGGGCGTGATGCGCATTCCGCAGGATTATCTCAACGTGGCGCGGGTGCTCAAACTCAGTGAATTCACGGTGATGCACAAAATCCTGTTTCCTGCCGTGCTGCCGTACATCCTGACCGGCGTGCGTTTGTCCATCGGCATCGCCTGGCTGGTGATTGTTGCGGCAGAAATGCTCACCGGCGGCGTGGGGATCGGCTTCTGGATCTGGAACGAATGGAACAACCTCAACGTGGAAAACATCATCATCGCCATCCTGCTGATTGGCGTGGTGGGCATGCTGCTGGAGCAGGGGCTGATGGCCATTGCGCGGCGCTTCAGCTACGAAAACCGTTAGGAGCCTGACATGAAAAACGACAAAGCCATTATCCGCGTAGAAAACGTCACGCAAAGTTTCCCGACCGCCAAAGGGCCATTTCTGGCGCTCGACAACGTCAGTTTTGACATCGCACAGGGTGAAACCGTCAGCCTGATCGGTCACTCCGGCTGCGGAAAATCCACGCTGCTGAACCTGATTGCCGGGCTGAGCCGCCCGACCGAAGGCGTCCTGCTGTGTGACAACCAGGAGATTAACGGCCCCGGCCCGGAGCGCGGCGTGGTGTTTCAGAACCATTCGCTGCTGCCCTGGCTGACCGCTTTTGAGAACGTCGCGCTGGCGGTACATCAGGTATTCAAAGGCCAGATGAGCAAAAGCGACATGCAGGCATGGATCGAACACAACCTTGAGCTGGTGCATATGTCACATGCCATGCACAAACGCCCCGGTGAAATCTCCGGCGGCATGAAACAGCGGGTCGGCATTGCGCGCGCGCTGGCGATGAAACCCAAAGTGCTGCTGATGGACGAACCTTTTGGCGCGCTGGATGCCCTGACCAGAGCGCATTTGCAGGACGCGGTGATGGAGATCCAGTCACGCCTGAACACCACCATTTTGCTGATCACTCATGACGTGGACGAAGCGGTGCTGCTGTCTGACCGCGTGATGATGATGACCAACGGACCGGCGGCGAAAGTCGGCGAAGTGATGCAGGTGGCGCTCGAACGGCCGCGTTCACGGCTGGCGCTGGCGAACGATCCGAGGTTCCACCAGTACCGCCAGCAGGTATTGCAGTTCCTGTACGAAAAACACCAGGCCGTGGCCTGAGTCAGTGGTGGAGTGAGCGCAATGGATAAACCTGTTCTGGTGGTGATCGGCAACGGCATGGCGGGCGTCCGGCTGGTGGAAACGCTGTGCGAACGCGCACCGTCGCGCTTCCGCATTCTGATCATCGGTGACGAAGCGCAGCCCGCTTACAACCGCATCATGCTCACGCCGGTACTGTCGGGCGAGAAATCCTTTGCCGATATCGTGACGCACGAACAGAGCTGGTATGAACGTCACAACGTCACGTTTTTGCGCGGTGCGCCGGTCACGGCCATTGACCGTGCCGCCAGACGGGTCAGCGTTGAGGGGCAAACGTTCTCTTACCATCATCTGGTGATCGCCACCGGTTCGCGGCCTTTTATGCCGCCGCTGCCGGGGGCGCAACTGGCGGGGATCCACGGATTCCGTACGCAGCGCGACGTCGAAAACATTCTGCACGGACAGGTGGCCGGACGACCGGCGGTGGTGATCGGCGGCGGCGTGTTAGGCGTGGAAGCCGCCGCGGCGCTGGCGATGTGCGGAATGGCGGTCACGCTGTTGCATCGCGGCCCGCATCTGATGGATCAGCAACTGGATGAACATGCTGCCGGGCTGCTGCGCATGAGCCTGCTGTCACGCGGTATCGAAACGGTATTGCAGGCGCAAACGGCGGCCTATGGCGCAGACGACAGCGGCAACGTCCGGCAGGTGACCTTGTGCGATGGCCGCGTTTTGGCGGCGCATCGTGTGGTGGTGGCCGCCGGTGTCCGCCCGGATATTGCGCTGGCGCAGGCTGCCGGTCTGGCCTGTGCGCGTGGCATTCTGGTGGATAGCGGGTTGCAGACTTCTGATCCGCATATTTCCGCCATCGGCGAATGTTGTCAGCTGGGCGAACTGACTTTCGGGCTGGTCGCTCCCTGCTGGCAGCAGGCAGAAAACCTGGCGGCCAGACTGGCGGGTGATGATGCAACGCCCTTTACCGTACAAAACGTCCCGCTGCGCCTGAAGGTGACTGGCATTGACCTGTTTTGCGCCGGTGAACTTGCCGCCGGTGATGACGCCCAGATCCACAGCACCTTTGACCCGATCGACGGCCACTACCGCCGCCTGTTACTGCGCCACAACCAGCTGCAAGGTGTGCTGCTGTGGGGCGACATCAGCGACGGGCCGGACTACTTCTCACGTCTTCGCCATCCATCCATTCAGCCATCGCAACTGAGCGTTTTCAATCCAGAAGAAACGCCTGCGGTGCCTGATCTCCCCCTGAACGAACCGTTATCCCATGAGATAGCGAGGAGCAATGTAATGTCAAAACCCGTTTTAGTGATGGCCGGACACGGCATGGTCGGACACCATTTCCTGCAACAACTGGTCGAGCGCGAACTGCATCTGCACTATCAGGTGATCGTGTTTGCCGAGGAAACGTCCCCGGCATATGACCGCGTCCATTTGTCAGAGTTTTTCTCCGGACGCAGCGCCGAATCGCTGTCGATGGTAGAGGACGGCTTCTTCGAATCCACCGGTATTGAGCTGCGTCTCGCGCACGGCGTGGAGCACATTGATACCAAACACCGTTTTGTGGTTGACCGGCAGGGGCGGCAGACGGCGTACGATTTGCTGGTGCTGGCGACCGGCTCTTACCCGTTTGTGCCGCCGATACCGGGGAATGACGCGCCGGGCTGCCTGGTGTACCGCACGCTCGACGATCTGGCGGCGATCCAGGCCTGCGCCGGTAAGGGCACCACCGGCGTGGTGGTGGGCGGCGGATTGCTCGGGCTGGAGGCGGCCAATGCGCTGAAACATCTCGGGTTGCAAACGCACGTGGTGGAGTTTGCGCCACGGCTGATGGGCGTTCAGCTCGATGAGGGCGGTGCGGCCATGCTGCGCCGCAAAATTGAAGCGCTGGATGTGCAGGTGCACACCGGCAAAGAAACCCGCGAAATCGTCGCAGGTGAAACCTGCAGTTACCGCATGGTGTTTGCCGACGGCAGCCATCTGGAAACCGATCTGGTGCTGTTCTCCGCCGGGATCCGCCCGCGTGACCAGCTGGCAAAAGAGTGCGGGCTGACGGTCGGCCCGCGTGGCGGCATTGTGATTGATGACCAGTGCCGCACCTCCGATCCGGCAATTTTTGCCATCGGTGAATGTGCGTTGTGGAACGGTCAGATCTTCGGGCTGGTCGCGCCCGGTTATCAGATGGCGCGCACACTGGCGGATACGCTGTCCGGTAGCGAAGTGGCGTTCAAGGGCGCGGGCATGAGCACCAAACTGAAACTGCTCGGCGTCGAAGTGGCGTCGGTCGGGGACGCGCACGGCCGTACCCCCGGCAGCCAGAGCTACAGCTGGGTGGACGGCCCGGCGGAAGTGTATAAAAAAATCGTGGTGTCGCAGGATGGCAAACGCCTGCTCGGCGCGGTGCTGGTCGGCGACAGCACCGAATACAGCACGTTGTTACAGATGATGCTCAACGACATGCCGCTGCCCGCGAATCCGGAAGGGCTGATCCTTCCCGCCAGCACCGGTGCTGCGCCGAAAAGCCTCGGCGTGGCGGCGCTGCCGGACGGCGCGCAGATCTGTTCCTGCCATAACGTCAGCAAGTCGGATATCTGTGACGCGGTGAAAGGCGGCTGCGGCGACATGGCGGCAGTCAAAGCCTGTACCAAAGCAGCCACCGGCTGCGGCGGCTGTGCGGCGCTGACCAAACAGGTGATGGAGTTCGCGCTGACGGAAATGGGCGTCGATGTTAAAAAAGACATCTGCGAGCATTTTGCCTATTCGCGGCAGGAGATTTATCACCTGGTCCGCATGGGCAATATCCGCAGTTTCGGTGAACTGATTCAGAAACACGGCCACGGCCACGGGTGTGAAATCTGTAAACCGCTGGTGGGATCGGTGCTGGCATCATGCTGGAACGATTACCTGCTCAAACCGCAACATCTGCCATTGCAGGACACCAACGACCGCTTCTTCGCCAACATCCAGAAAGACGGCACTTATTCCGTGGTACCGCGCGTCCCTGCGGGGGAAATCACCCCGGACGGCTTGATCGCCATCGGACTGGTCGCCAAGCGTTACAACCTTTACACCAAAATCACCGGCGGCCAGCGTGTCGATCTGTTCGGCGCACGGCTGGAGCAGTTGCCGGAAATCTGGCAGCAACTGGTGGATGCCGGGTTCGAAACCGGTCACGCCTATGGCAAATCCCTGCGTACGGTGAAATCCTGCGTCGGATCCAACTGGTGCCGCTACGGCGTGCAGGATTCCACCGGGCTGGCGCTGCAACTGGAGAGCCGCTACAAAGGGCTGCGCTCGCCGCACAAAATCAAAATGGCCGTGTCCGGCTGCACCCGGGAATGTGCCGAAGCACAAAGCAAAGACGTCGGTGTGATTGCTACGGAAAAAGGCTGGAACCTTTACGTCTGTGGCAACGGCGGCATGAAGCCGCGCCATGCCGATTTACTGGCGCAGGACATGAGCACCGAAGCGCTGATCCGCACCGTGGACCGCTTTCTGATGTTCTACATCCGCACCGCCGACCGCCTGCAACGCACCAGCACCTGGATGGACAATCTGGAAGGCGGGATGGCGTATCTGCGTCAGGTGGTGCTGGAAGACAGCCTGCATATCGGCGCGGAGCTGGAAAACGAGATGAACGCCGTGGTCGGCACCTATCAGTGCGAATGGCAGACCACGCTGGCTGACCCGGATCGTCTGGCGCTGTTCAGGCCGTTTGTGAACAGCGAACTGCCGGACGAAGCGGTAGTCATGGTGCAGGAGCGGCAGCAGATCCGCCCGGCAACTCCCACGGAGCGCGCCTCACTGCCACCGGTGGTGGTGAATCAGCCGGTGATGGCCGTTCATGGTTGGGTGGATTTGTGCGAACTGAACGCCATCCCGGCCAACGCAGGAATGGCGGCGCGGCTGGCAAACCGCCAGATTGCGCTGTTCCACCTGCCGGATCATCCGCAGAAGGTTTTTGCCCTGAGCAATCATGAGCCGGACAGCGACGCTAACGTGCTGGCGCGCGGCCTGCTGGGCGATGTGAAAGGGGAACCGGTGGTGATTTCGCCGTTGTACAAGCAGCGCTTTCGTTTGCTGGACGGGTGCAGCGTGGATGACGGGCACACCGCACTCAGCGTCTGGCCGGTCAAAGTGGACGGCGGGCGCGTCTGGGTGCAGGAAAACCCGGTGAGCCACGGGGTGCGTGCCGCAGAGCGGATTGAGACGGTCAGCCTATGAAAAAAGACGCGACGTTCACCACCTGCGCATACTGCGGCGTCGGCTGTGGCGTCAGGATGCAACCGCAGGTGCAGGGCTTCAGCGCCAGCGGCGACGATGCGCATCCGGCCAGTCTCGGGCGGCTGTGCGTTAAGGGCAGCGCGCTGGGAGAAACGCTGGATTTGCAGGGACGTTTACTTCAGCCGGAAATCCACGGCCAGCCGGTCAGCTGGGAGAAGGCGCTGGACGCCGTCGCCAGCGGATTGCAACAGGTGATCCGCGAACATGGCCCGCAGGCCGTGGCCTTCTACGGCTCAGGCCAGTTGCTGACGGAAGACTATTACGTTGCCAACAAACTGATGAAGGGTTTTATCGGCGCGGGAAATATGGATACCAACTCGCGCCTGTGCATGGCGTCGGCGGTGGTCGGCTACAAACGTGCGTTCGGCGCGGATGCCGTGCCGTGCAGCTATCAGGATCTGGAACGGGCAGACTGCGTGATCCTCACCGGTTCCAATACCGCCTGGGCGCATCCGGTAGTTTATCAGCGGCTGGCGCAGGCGAAAAAAGAGCGGCCCGCAATGCGCATTATTGTGATTGACCCGCGCCAGACCGCCACCTGTGATATCGCCGATTTGCATCTGGCGTTGCGCCCCGGCAGCGATGCGGCGCTGTTTTGTGGTGCGCTGAACGCCATGGCGGACAGCGGGAAACTCGACGCCGCTTTCCTGCAACAGCATACCCGGGGTGCGGAACAGACCTTGCAGGCGGCACAAACCTGGACGCCAGCCCGCACTGCCGATGCGTGCGCGCTGCCTCCGGCAAAGCTTATGGCCTTTTATCAGATGATTGCTGACAGTGACCGGCTGGTGACCCTGTATTCGATGGGCATCAATCAGTCCAGCTCCGGCGTTGATAAATGCAACGCCATCATCAACTTACATCTGGCGACCGGCAAGATTGGCCGCGAAGGCTGCGGGCCGTTTTCCATCACCGGCCAGCCCAATGCCATGGGCGGGCGCGAAGTGGGCGGTCTGGCAAACCAGCTGGCGTCGCACATGGGGTTCAGCGCGCAGGAGGTGGATCGCGTGGGGCGGTTCTGGGCGAGTGACAACGTCACGAAAACCGCCGGACTGAACGCCGTTGACTTGTTTCGTGCCGTGGAAACAGGCCAGATCAAAGCGGTATGGATCATGGGCACCAATCCGCTGGTGTCGCTGCCGGATGCCGACCGCGTGCGTGCCGGGCTGGCGCGCTGCCCGCTGGTGATTGTCTCCGACATCATGCGCGATACCGATACCACCCGTGCCGCCCACATTTGCCTGCCCGCACAGGGCTGGGGCGAGAAAAACGGCACGGTCACCAATTCCGAACGTTGCATTTCCCGTCAGCGGGCGTTTCTGCCAGCGCCGGGCGAGGCGAAACCGGACTGGTGGATCCTCTGTCAGGTGGCGCAGCGTCTGGGTTATGACGATGCCTTCGCCTATCAGCATCCGGCAGAGATTTTCCGCGAACATGCGGCGCTTTCCGGTTTTGAAAATCAGGGCTCGCGGGCGTTTGATATCAGCGGGATGGCGCAGCTTTCCAATGAACAGTGGGACGGGCTGCGTCCGGTGCAGTGGCCGGTCAACGCCGCAAATCCGCAGGGCACTGCGCGGCTGTTCACCGATAACCGGTTTTTCCATCCTGACGGCCATGCGCGGCTGATCCCCGTTACGCCAAGGCCGCCGGTGAACCCGCCGACGGCTGCCTGTCCGCTGATCATGAACACCGGCAGGGTGCGTGACCAATGGCACACGATGACACGCACCGGGAAATCTGCGCGCCTGATGCAGCACATCAGCGAACCTTTCTGTCAGTTTCATCCCGACGATGCCCCGCAGATCCAGCCCGGCGATCTGGTGCGCGTTGCCTCCTCGCACGGCTGGCTGTTGCTGCGCGCCCAGCCGGACAGGCTGCAACCGCGCGGCAGCGTCTTTGTGCCGATGCACTGGAACAGCCAGTTCAGCCAGCAGGCCAGGGTGGATGCGCTGATTGAGGCACATACCGATCCGCTGTCCGGGCAGCCGGAAAGCAAACATATGCCGGTCAGTCTGCGCCGCTGGAATGCCGCCTGGCAGGCCGAACTGTTTATGCGCGGCGACAGCGACCGGCATCCGGCACCGCCTGACACTGCTTACTGGAGCCGCATCGCGCAGCAGGGCGTGACGCATTACACGCTGGCCGATTCGTCTTTACCGCAGGACTGGACGGCCTGGCTCAGCGAACATTTCGGCACCGGCCAGTGGGTTTGCCAGGCGGCACATCTGGGCGATGACGGTTTTCATCTTCTGGCCTGGTCCGGCGGTGAGCTGCAACTGGCGTTTTACGCGCACCGCCGTCGCCCTGCGCCGGAACGTCAGGCGGTGGTGGCCGCATTTTCTCAGCCGCCGGTGACCGCGTCGCAGCGTCTGGCGCTGCTGGCAGGCACCGCCGGAAACGGTAAAGCCCCCACCGGCGCGATGATTTGCAGCTGCTTTGCCATCGGCGAAATCGCCATCGCAGACGCCGTGCGGCAGGGATGTCACAGCGTGCAGCAGCTCGGCGCGCAGCTGAAATGCGGCACTAACTGCGGTTCATGCATTCCCGAACTCAAAAAGATCATAGCCGGCCAGCTTACGTCGCTGACGGCAGGAGACGACCAATGAACATCCTCGAAAAGTCATTACAGATGCAGCAAATCTCTCAGCTTATGGCGTCGGGGAACCTGCGCCAGCCCGTGTGCCGGGGTGAAGTCTGGCTGGTGGGCGCCGGGCCGGGCGACGTTGAGCTGCTGACGGTGAAAGCGCTGCGGGTGATTGTGCAGGCCGACGTGGTGGTGTTTGACCGGCTGGTTTCAGACCCGGTGATGGCGCTGATCCCGGACGAGGTGCTGCGCATTGATGTCGGTAAATCGACACGCAATCACACGCTCGGACAGGGTGAGATCAACCAACTGCTGGTGACGCTGGCACAGGCCGGACACCGCGTGGTGCGCCTCAAGGGCGGCGATCCTTTCGTTTTTGGACGTGGCGGCGAAGAGATGGCGCACTGCCAGCAGCATGAGGTGATCTGCCACATCGTGCCGGGGATCACTGCGGCAATGGGCTGCGCGGCAGCCAGCGGTATCCCGCTGACACACCGGGATCTGGCTCAGTCGGTCCGGTTTGTCACCGGCCACGGCGCGCAGGGCGAGCCGGACATCGACTGGTCAGCACTGGCCACCACGCGCCAGACGCTGGTGTTTTATATGGGCATTGCCAACAGTGAAAACATCAGCCAGCAGCTGATAGCGCATGGTCTGGCGGCCTCCACACCGGTGGCCGTGATCGAACGCGGTACCCGCCCCGATCAGCGGGTACTGACCGGCACACTGACCGCGCTGGCAGAGCTTATCCGCACGGAGCAGGTGCAAACGCCCGCGCTGCTGATCGTCGGGGAGGTGGTGGAGATGCATCGGGGCTGGCAACGCAGTTGCGGGTATGGAGAAGGTCAAGATCGTGGGTTGCCACCCACACCGGGTTTGAGAGGTGCTTATCGGTGTGCCTCTTAATATTTCAGGCTTATTTACTGCGTGATGCTGTTTCAGGGGGTTCTGTGAATACGTTTTAACGTCAAGATCGTGGGTTGCCACCCACACCGGCCTTAAGGTCAACACCGTGGGTTGCCACCCACACCGGCCTTAGGGGTGGCTTATCGCCGCCACCCCTAAGAACCCCGGGCTCTTTTAACTGCGCGCTGCCGCTTGTTGGCTATGTTTCAGGGGCTCCTCCTATTGCCGCAAACGCCGCCGCTGCGCGGTCCTCTCATTTCAGGTTCGGACCCGCTCGGAAAAATACCCTCTCGGTTTCTCACCGTTCATTCGACGTCGTTTTGAACGCGGCCAGAGGCTTCTTAAAGCACAACCTCACCGTTTTCGACGTTTTAAATCAATAATAAATCAAAAAATTAAGTCTTAATAATCATTTGAATGACATAGCCATTAGCCGCACTCAAAAATCATTTGAATTACATAGCCATTGGCCGCACTCAATAATCATTTGAATTACATAGCCATTGGCCGCGCTCAAAAATCACGCCGAAGGGAGTGGTGGAAAACCGCGCGTTAGTTTGCGCGGGTTGTAACCCGAGCGGAGGGCACCGCGCAGCGGCGGGATTTTGCGGCAATAGGAGGAGCTGCTGGAAAGTAGCCCGCGAGCGGTAGCGCGCAGTAAAAAAGACGTGGGAGATCCAAGAGGGGCCCGTCCTGGCCCCTTTTGGGCGGTTTCGGCGACAGCCGCTGAGTTGAGCACTGCACGTGAGAAACCGAAACTTTCACCAGGCCTCAAAAGGTCGGGTTCAACCCTTGGAATAGCCTGAGCGGCTGAGCGATCACCGCAGGTGAGAAACCGAAACTTCCCCAAGGCCCCGCCTGCATCCCCCTACGGCATCCCCGGCAGCGAGTTGATCAGCTGCTGCGTCCACGGATGGGCGGGCCGGTGGAAAACGTCATCGACGTGTCCGTGTTCTACCACGCTGCCGTCTTTCATCACCACCACGCGGTCGGCCAGATGGTGGATCACGCCTAAATCGTGTGAAATGAATAACAGTGCGGTGCGGTGTTCTGCCTGCATATCGGCCAGCAGATCCAGCACCTGCGCCTGAACTGAGACGTCGAGCGCGCTCACCGGTTCATCGGCCACCAGCAGCGCCGGATTGGGCGCGAACGCACGGGCGATCGCCACGCGCTGGCGCTGACCGCCGGATAAATCGCGCGGATAACGGCGCAGAAAACTCTCGCCCAGCTGCACTTCATCCAGCAACTGCCGGATGCGTTTCTTGCGTTCATCGCCAAAAATCCCGACGCTGTCCAGACTCTCACCGATGATTTTCTCAACGTTATATCGCGGATCAAACGAACTCAGCGGATCCTGTGCAATCAGCTGGATGCCTTTGCGTTGCAACCTGCGGTCGGATTCCGGGATCTGACTCCAGCGCCGACCCTGAATGGTGATGGTGCCGGAACCGGGCTCGGTCAGCCCGAGCACCATGCGCGCCACCGTGGTTTTGCCGGAACCGGATTCGCCGACAATCCCCAGCGTTTCACCCGCGGCAAGGCGCAGACTGACGTGATTCACCACCGTTTTTCCGGCGAACTGTTTGCACAAACCGCTGGCTTCCAGCACCGGGATTTCCGTGGAAATATGCCGGGCGGGCAACGCGACGCCTCGCGTGCCGGAAAGCCTCAGGCCACGCGTCGCCGTTCCGGGCACCGCGGCCAGCAATTGCTGCGTGTAAGGGTGCTGCGGCGCGGTCAGCAGTGCCTCGCTGATGCCTTCTTCCACCACTTTTCCCTGATGCATCACCAGGATCCGATCGGCGAGTTTCCCCACCACGGAGAGATCGTGGCTTATCAGCAGCAGGCTTTCGCCTTTATCGCGCCGCTGTTGCAGCAGATCCAGAATCTGTTTTTGTACGGTCATGTCCAGCGCCGTGGTCGGTTCATCGGCGATCAGCAAACCGGGGTTGCCCGCAAGCGCCGTGGCGATCAACACGCGCTGACGCAAACCGCCGGAAAGCTGATGCGGATACGTGGTCAGCCGGTGTTGCGCATCGGGAATACCGACAGATTTCAGCAGGGCAAGGGTTTGCGCGTGCAGTTCACGGGGCGCGCCGGGCTGCGTGGCGATGAGGGCGTCGCGCAGTTGCTGACCCACCTGACGCAGCGGATCAAGCGACACCAGCGCGTCCTGCAACACATAACCAATTTTGCTGCCGCGAATTTTACGCCAGCGGCGCTGGCTGGCGCCCAGCATGTCCTGACCGTCAATCACAAACCGGTCAGCAGTGATGCGCGCACTGGCGTCCTGTAACCCCAGCAGGCTGCGTGCGGTGACGGTTTTTCCCGAGCCGGATTCCCCGACAAAAGCCACCGATTCCCCGCGTCTGAGTTGCAAATTCAGGCCGCTGACCGCCGCTTTTTCGCCCTGCGGTGAAGGAAAAGAGATCGACAGATTGCGGATATCGATAAACAGGTCGCCGCTCATGGTTGTTTCCCTTCAAAAGTGGCCTGCCAGTAACGGCCCAGCGTGTTCACAGAAATTACGGTCAGCGTAATGGCTACCCCCGGCCAGACGCCGATCCACCAGGCATTGCGCAGATAGTTACGGCCTTCAGCCAGCATCAGCCCCCATTCGGCGGTGGGGGGTTGCGGCCCCATGCCGAGAAAACTTAGCCCGGCGGTGCCGATAATGGCGCTGCCCAAACCGAGCGTTGCCAGCGCCGGCACGTGGGCAATGGCGTGAGGAAGAACGTGCCGCCACACCAGAACGTGGCGTTTCAGGCCAAAGGTGCGCGCCTGTTCTACGTAGCCCGAAGACATCACCACAAAAGTTTGCGCCCGCACCACGCGGGTAAAGCGCGGTATAGACGCCACGCCGAGCGCAAAGATCAGATTGGTGGTGCCGGGGCCGGTAAAGGCGATCAGCATCAGCGCCAGCAGCAGATCAGGAAAGGCGGACACCACGTCCACCGCGCGGCTGATCAGTTCATCCAACGGCCCTTTGAGCAAACCGGCCAGTAACCCCAGCAGGCTGCCGATGCTGACCGCGACGGCCATTGCCGCAAGGCTTATCAGCAGGGAATAATGGCTGCCGTAAATAATGCGCGCCAGCACATCCCGCCCGAGCTGATCGGTACCCAGCCAGTGTTCAGCCGAGGGCGGCAACTGAGCGTTCACCGGATCGGCATTCAGCGGATCGTAATGGGTAAGCCACGCGGGGAAAATCACCGCCAGCAGCACCAGTAACAGGTACAGCGCGGCCAGCAGAAATCCCGCAGAAAAATGACGTTTAAGACCGGCGGTGGCGATCATCTGGCTCATGACGTGTGCTCCCCGTCCGCATCCCGCAGGCGCGGATCGATGAATAAATAGAGAATGTCCACCAGCGTACTGAGCACCACGTACACCAGCGCGGAGAAAATCGCCACCGCCAGCACCACCGGAAGGTCTTTACCCAGTACCGCATCCACGGTGATTTTGCCGAGCCCCGGACGGCCAAAAACCTGTTCGGTGATCACCGCGCCGCTGAGTAAACCGCCAATCAGCCAGCCGGTCAGGGTGACGGCGGGCAGGGCGGCGTGGCGCAGGGCGTGACGCAAACGCAGGGTGGTATCGGGTAAACCCCAGGCGCGCAGCGTCAGCATAAAGGGCTGATCGAGCGCGTCTTCCAGCCCGCGCCGCAGCACCTGTGACACTACCGCACCCAGCGATAAGCCCAGAGATAACGCGGGCAGCACCAGTGAGGAAAAGCTGCGATCGCCCGCCACCGGAAACCAGCGCAGTGTAAAACTGAAGATAAACAGCAGCACGATACCCAGCCAGAAAGAGGGCGTGGAGGCCAGAACCAGCTCGACCGACCCGGCGATGCGCTGCCCCAGGCGGCGGTGCGCGGTGGTCACCGCCATCAGCACGGCAAATATCAGGCTGAACACCAGCGCCAGACCGGTAAGTTTGAGCGTCGGCCACAGCTGCGACAGCACCAGCGAACTGACGTCAGTATTGAGCATATAAGAGCGGCCAAAATCGCCGTGCAGCACGCGCCATAAATAGTGCAGATATTGCCTGTACAGGGGCTGATCCAGCCCCCATTCCGCCCGGATCGCCGCCTCGATGGCCGGAGTCTGTACCTGTTCGCCCATCAGTAAACTGACAATGTCCCCCGGCGCGAGATGCACGCTGATAAAAGACAGCGTCACCGCCGCCCATAACACCAGCGCGCCGCTCAGCAGCCGCCGGAGGATCCGCCATCGCCATGACGGCGGGGTGTCGGGCAGCCGGGGTGAAGCCAGTGAACTTTCAACCGTCATGGTGTGACTCCTTGCTTATTGATGCTGAGCGCCCGATCAGTGCTTGCTCAGCCAGACGTCGTAGGTGTTTTCCGGCATCTGTTTGAACGGCCTGAAACCCACGTCATGAACGTAAGACGCGGCGGCAATCTGGTCTTCCGGCTCGTACAGTGGGATCGCCAGCGCCTGCTGCAACACGGCAAAATTCTGCAACTGACCGTAGAAGTTTTTACGTTCGCTGTTATCCAGCGTTTGCGACGCGCCTTTGAGCAACGGAATGATCTCCGGGGCATCGGTGCGGCTGTAGTTGATCGCCCCTCCGGCGTTCACCGGCAGGTAATGGTTTTCGATATCTATGCCGTCGGTATCGGTATTGGAGTTGGCGATCGAGCCGAATTCACCGGTTTTCCGCACTTCGGTATAGGTGCCGGAATCGACGTAACGGATTTTCAGATCGATACCCAGACGTTGCCGCGCCTGCGCCTGCAAGGCCTGCAACAACACATCGCGCTGATCGCGCACCGTGGCCTGCGCCTGAATGATTTCTATGGTCAGCGGTTTGCCGTCTTTGGTGCGGATACCGTCTGCGCCTTTGGTTTTCCAGCCAGCTTCATCCAGCAACTGATTCGCCAGCGCCGGGTTGTTGCCGTATTTATTCACCAGACTGTTGTCGTATAACGGGTCAACCGGTGAGGTGATCCCCCAGACGCGGGTGCGCTCGCCGCGATAAATCGATTGCAGGATGGGTGAAATATCCAGCCCCTGTAAAATCGCTTTACGGACGTTCAGTTCCTGCGTTGGTCCGTATTTCACGTTAAGAAACAGTGAGTAAGGGGTGCCGGTATTCAGTGCGTGCTGATAAGAGAAATCCGCGTTGTCTTTGAATTCGCCCGCATCATTGCCGGAGACGCCTTCGATAACGTCAACCTGGCCGGAAAGCAGTGCGCCGGTGCGCACCGAAGATTCAGGCAGGAAGCGGTAAGTCACGCCTTCCAGATAGGCCGGGCCCTGATGGCGGGCATTGGCAGACGCCCAGTGGTAATCCGGGTTGCGCACATACTCAATCTGCTGGCCTTTCTCATAGCGTTTGAGGATAAACGGGCCGGTCCCGGCGATGTCCGTGCCGCCTGATTTGAGCTGAGGTGAGGTCCAGGATGACGGCGAAATCAGTTTCAGGCCGGAGGCGAAAGAGAGGAACGGGCTGTAGGCCTGTTTCAGCGTAATGCTGACGGTGTGCTCGTCGGGGGTGGCCACGCTGTCGATCCGCCCGGCCAGCGCACAGATGCTGGAGCCTGCGCAATAGGCCGGATCCTGCGCATGGCGGAAGTTTTCCGCCACGGCACTGGCGTTGAACTTCTCACCGTTGGAGAATTTCACGTCATCGCGCAGGGTGAAGGTGTAGATTTTGCCGTCTTCTGACACCGAATATCCGGTAGCCAGCCACGGAATATAACTGCCGTCAGGTTTACGCGCGAGCAGCGACTCGTAGGCGACGCGCAGGATCAGTTCCGCTTTGGACTGGCCGTTCAGCTGAGGGTTAAGCGTATTCGGTTCGGTTTCCACGCCCCAGGTGAGGGTTCCGCCTGACACCGGTTTTTCAGCCGCGTAAAGCGCCTGGCCGGAGGAAAGAATTAACAGCGTTAAAGCAGACAGTGAGGCGGCAGAGGCTTTCATATTTTTCCCATTAAAGTCATACCCGGACGGTATTTGAAATACATCAACAAAGATGAATGCGCTGGATCTGTTATAGGGAATCGCAATTCCCGTAATGATTATTAAAGGCGCGTTGCCGGGTTGTAAAATCACAATATTTGCTTACCAGCGTAAATAAATGACTTTGGCGCGCATCCTGCCGGGCGGGGTTATTTCTGCGGATGTGTCAGTGCGGGTTTATTCATTTTTGTCGTATTCAAATGCTTTTTTCTTCGTGGCGTAAATAACCCTGATCTCTATTTTTAACGCAGACTCATTATTCAAATTAAGGAGATCATTTGACTATCCAATCTCGCCGTCGTCTGAAAACTCTGGTCGGGGCAGGGAGCGTGGTATACGCCTCCAACGATCAGGGGCGCGTGACCGGTATTACCCGTGCCATTGCGCAGGCGAAAATAGCGGAAAAAGAGAAGATCACCGGGCTGTTTACCGCCGATCTGTTGCAGGCTGACCCGGACGGACTGTCCGGTTCGACCGGCAGTCAGGATCCTGTTGTCACCCTTGCCGCACTGAGCCAGGTCACCTCGCATATCGGGCTTATCGCCACGATTTCCACCACTTATCAGCACCCTTACAACCTCGCCCGGCTGGTCGGCACGCTCGATCACGTCAGCGGAGGCCGTGCGGGCTGGAACGCGGTGACGTCGTCGGTGGGGGAAGAGAACTTTGGGGAAATCACCCTGCCTGCGCCACAGGTTCGTTATGCCCGTGCCACCGAATTTATCGAGGTGATCAACGCGCTGTTCGATGCCAACCAGCCGGACGCCGTGCGCCGCAATAAAAGCGGTTCAGTCACCATCGACCCGCGCAAGCTGCATCCGGTGCATCATCACGGCGATTTTTTCCGCGTGCAGGGGCCGCTGAATGTGCCACCACCGCCGCAGCACCGGCCGGTACAGTTTCAGGCCGGGCAGTCCGAAGAAGGGCTGAAGCTGGGCGCCCGCTACGCCGAAGTGATTTACACCTCACAGCCCACCTTTGAGGATGCGAAGCACTTTGTCGAACAGGTACACCATCATGCGGATGCGTTTGGCCGCCGCGAAAATCGTCCGTTAATCATGAACTCGTTCCATTCGATCATCGGCGAAAGCCCGTCAGACGTGACGCGCCGGTTATTTGAAAAGCATGAGCGCATCGATTACGAGCAGGGACGCCTGAAAGTGGCGGACATGCTCGGTGGCGAGATTGACCTGCAGGATCTGGCGCTGGATCAGCCTGTCCCGTTGCGCCTGCTGCCTGACATTGAGCAGGTCAACCGGCGTCGCGGGCGCGCAGAAATCTTCAAACGTTTTGCCTTACAGGGGCTGACGCTGCGCGAATTGATCATTCAGGCACAGGAAACCGGCCACTGGTTTGTCGCCGGTACCCCGGAAACGCTGGCCGACGCCATCGAACAACGTTACCAGGCGGGCGTGCTGGATGTGATTTCCCTGCACGGGCTGGGCCAGCCGGATCAGGAGGACCTGCTGCTCAACGGCTTACTCCCGGAATTACGCCGCCGCGGGTTGATTGATACGGAGTACAGCGGGGGGGATTTCAGGGAGAATTTGGGGATAAGGGGGAGGGGGTAAAACAGGGGTGTTTTATCCTCTACTTCAGCTTCAGCTTCAACTTCAAGTTCAAGACCTTGGGCTCGCCGCCCAAACAGGCCCAAAGGGTTTTAAACGAAACCCTTTGGAATCCTGCGTTTTTTTAACTGCGCGCTGCCGCTCGCAGGCTATTTTTCAGGTACTCCTGCTATTGCCGCAAAATCCCGCCGCTTTGCGGTGCCCTCCGGTCGGGTTACAACCCGCGCAAACAGACGCGCGGTTTTCCACCTCTCCCTTCGGCGTGATTTTTGAGCGCGGCCACTGGCATTTTTAAAGTCGAAACGATGTGTTTGGTTTTGGCTTTGCTTTGCTTTTATCCTCACTCTGCGAAGGGGGATGAGAAAATAATCCTGTTTACATAGCCTCTGGCCGCGCTCAAAACGACGTCGAATGAACGGTGAGAAACCGCGAGGGTGTTTTTCCGAGCGGGTCCGAACCTGAAATGAGAGAACCGCGCAGCGGCGGCGTTTGCGGCAATAGCCGGAGCCGCTGGAATATAGCCCGCGAGCGGTAGCGCGCAGTGAAAGAGCCCGGGATTCTTAAGGGGGGCGGCGATAAGCCCCCTTAAGGCCGGTGTGGGTGGCAACCCACGGTGTTGAACTTGAAGTTGAAGTTGAACTTGACCTTAAATGGGTACCTGTTGCCCCTCAACAATATACGATATATCCTCTATGCTCACTTTCCACCCAGGAAACCCCGTTATGACCCCATCCACACCGCTTCTCGATATCCGCAGTCTTGCGATTCATACCGATTCAGGGATCCCGCTGGTAAATCCTGTCTCCTTTCAGGTGAACAGACGCGAAATAGTGGCGCTGGTGGGGGAATCAGGCTCGGGGAAAACCCTCAGTTCGCTGGCGCTGATGGGGTTGCTGCCGCCCGGCGTGTTGATGAGCGGGGGCGAAATCTGGCTGGAGGATAAACGTATTGCCAGCCCGGATGTGCCTTACGATGCGCCGGTGCGCGGCAAAGAACTGGCGATGATATTTCAGGAGCCGATGACCAGCATGAATCCGGTGCTGAAAGTCGGGGAGCAGATCGCGGAAGTGCTGGTTCGCCATCAGCAGATTGGCTGGAAACAGGCGCATCGCGACGCGGTCGCCTTGCTGGATCGCGTGGGCATCGTTAACCCTGAGCAGCGGGCGAAGCAGTATATTCATCAGCTTTCCGGCGGGATGCGCCAGCGGGTGATGATCGCCAGCGCCATCAGCTCTAAACCCCGTCTGCTGATTGCCGATGAGCCCACCACCGCGCTGGACGTCACCATTCAGGCGCAAATCCTCGCGTTGTTGCAGGAACTGCAACAGGAAATGGAAATGGGGATCCTGCTGATTACTCACGATTTAAGCATCGTTGCCCGCTACGCCGACCGCGCGTATGTCATGCATCAGGGAAACCTGGTCGAGCAGGGGCCGGTCGGGCAGTTGCTGACCGCGCCGCAGGAACCCTATACCCGCAAACTGATTGCCGCCTCACAACCGCAGGAGCGTCCGGCAGGCGCACAGATAAGCGACGAGGCACCGCTTATCCGGTTGCAGGCGCTGACCAAAAGTTATGCGCAAACCCGCTCTCTGCCTTTTGTTGCCGCTAAACGCCAGACGGTGCTGTTCCCCACCACGCTGGATATCCGCCGTGGCGAAATTCTCGGGCTTATCGGGGAATCCGGTTCCGGTAAAACGACGCTGGGGCGGGCGATTATGGGGCTGATTGACACCGACAGCGGCGATATCGAATTTGACGGGGTATCCCTGACCCTCGCCAGCCAGGCCATCCGGCAGAAAATGCGTCGCCGTGCGCAAATTATCTTTCAGGATCCCTATGCCAGCCTGAACCCGAAAATGACCATCGGTGAGCAAATCGCCGAGCCGCTGCGGGTCTATAAGTTACGTCCGGCGGGGCAGATTCAGGCAAGGGTGGAGGAGTTACTCAAACTGGTCGGGCTGGAAGCGCATCACGCCAGCCGCTTACCCGGTGCGTTTTCCGGCGGCCAGCGTCAGCGCGTGGCGATTGCCCGTGCGCTGGCGCTGGAACCGGAGTTACTGGTCGCGGATGAAGCCGTTTCGGCACTGGATTTATCGGTTCGCGGGCAAATACTGGCGCTGCTGGACAGACTGCGTGAACAACTGGGGCTGACCGTGTTGTTTATCAGTCATGATCTGGCTGCCGTGAAGCAGGTCTGCGATCGCGTGGTGGTGCTGTATCACGGAAAAGTGGTGGAAAGTGGCACCACAAGCGAGGTGCTTGTCGCGCCGCAACACCCGTATACCCGCCAGCTGCTGGCCGCGGCGCCGGATATTGTGCAGGCGCTGCAACTGCGTAAAGCCAGCTAGAAACCGGTCAGCATCGGCAATTCATCATGTTCAGCCCATTCATGCCAGGAGCCGACATAAATCGCCAGATGCTGATAACCCGCCAGCTGAAGCGCAACATACACCGTGGCTGCCCGTGCGCCACGGTGGCAATAAATAATGGCGCGACTGTCGGGTGAAATCCCGGCTTTTTCAGCACGCTGACGAAGCTCGCCGGCTGCCAGAAACTGACCGTCCTGTATCACATCCTCCCAAAACAGCAGTGTGGCGCCGGGAATACGCCCGGCGCGGTGACAGCATTCATGGGCAAACTCGCCGGAATACTCGCTTTGCCTGCGGGCATCGACAATCTGCGTGTGGTGTTGCGCTGCAGCCAGCACGTCAGCCCGCGTGGCGGTGAGGCGTTTGTGCATTACGGGAGCGGGTGAAAAGTCAGGGTTTTGTGCGCTGATTTCAGCCTGCAAACCCTGTCCGGGTAACAGCGCGCCACCGGCCTGCACCCAGGCATCCACACCGCCGTCGAGCAGTAACGCCCCCGAAATGCCGGCAAACTGCGTAAACCAGACGCCCCGTGGCGAGCGCATGCCCACCTGTTGCTCGAAAAAAACCGGAGTGACGTTGTCACCGATGAGCAGCGCCTGCCACGCGCGATAAAAGGCGTGAGCCATGCTGACGATCCCTTCGTCGCTGCTGTCAGGAATAAAATAGTCGTACACGTTGAGATGGCAGGCATCAGGCAGGGTGGCCTGCTGCCATTGCACCCGTTCACGGACGTCAATCAGCGCAAATAACTCACCCTGCGCCAGACGGGCGCGCAGTTCAGCCGCACCGATCAGCAGGGAATTATTCAGGGGCATGGGCGGACTCCGGGAAAAACGGTAACAGGGTGCCGGTATCGCGTTCAGCGGCCAGCCGCAGGACCCGCGAGGCCAGGGCGATATCGAACACGTTGAGGCCAAAAGAGGAAAAATAGACGCTGTCTGCGGCGGCAGGCCGCCAGCCGTCGAGCAGCAGGTTGCCTAAATCTGCATCTACCCGCTCCCTGCTGAATTCACCGGCGCGGTACATCTGGAACAGACTTTTGGCACTGGTTTCGCAGAAATCACCCCATAAATCCACCACCACGCGGCTGGCGCAGCGGATCGCGGCAAAACTGACTTCGTGATAGCCGACCTGGATCACCAGCCGTCCGGGGCGCATCGCCTCAGCTTCCAGCAGAGGTTCAGCGGCGCTGGTGCAGGTGATCACTGCGTCAATATCCCGGCTGAGCGCCTCCTGCAAATTTTCGACGTTAACCAGTGGCCACGGCAAAGACGCGCTATCAACCGGCAAACTGCGCTGGCGGCGATCCCACCAGCTGACTTCCAGCAAATTGCCGAACAACTCACGCAGCATATCCAGATGCGCCATCGCCTGAACGCCAGCCCCCAGCAGCAGCACGCGCTGCACGGTGCGCGGCGCGGCATGACGCAGGGCAAGTGCGCTCACGGCCGCCGTGCGGGTGGCGGTCAGCGCACCACTTTCCACCAGCCCGAGCGGCAGACCGTTATCCGCCCGGCTGACAAGCGTGAGCGCCATTGCCTGCGGCAGATGGTCCTGTGCGTCTGGCCGGTGGGCGGTCCATTTCACGCCTGCAGCATTAAAACGCCCGCCAACCCGCGCCGGTAATGCATAGGCTTTGCCACGCTGGCCGGTGAGGCTGACATGGGTTTCCGCAGGCATTTCGGCGTCGTGGTGGCGCATCAGCGTGACAACGTCACAGACATCATCCAGCGCCGCCTGCGCCAGCGTACCGCCGAGCGCGATGACATCCTGCCGGCTCAGATAGCGAAAACCCTCCGTCATCTCAGTGCTCCAGCAGCGTTTGGGCAAAGGGATAGAGCGCCGGTGAACCGCCGCAGTGGACGAAAATCACCGTGGCACCGGCTTTAATTTTGCCTTGTTCCACCAGACCGATCAGGCCGTGCATGGCCTTGCCGGTGTATACCGGATCCAGCAGCAGGCCTTCTTCCTGCGCGACACGGTAAATGGCGTCAATCCCCCCGGCAGACGGCACGCCGTAGGCTGTACCGACGTACTCATCCTCAATCCAGATATCGTCGGGAGTCCAGCGTTGCGGCCATTCGAGCAGATCGGCGCAATCCTGCGCCATGGCGGATATCCGTGTGCGGAACCATTCGGCCTTAGCACTGACGCTGATGCCGACGATGCGGGTGTCAGGCCAGTATTTACGGGCACCGACGTACAATCCGGCCAGAGTGCCGCCGGAGCCGGTGGGGGCGACGATCACCTGCGGCGGTGGCTGATTGCGCTCTTTGAGCTGAGCATCCATCTCTTCGACCGCGCGCACGTAGCCCAGTGCGCCGAGCGGCGTGGCACCGCCGAGCGGAATGATCAGGGCTTTCTCGCCACGGGCTTCTGCCGCCGCCGCGTGGGCGTTCATGGCGCCTTCAATCTGGGTGAAATAGCCCTCGGGGTCGAGGAACTCCAGCTCCGCGCCAAACAGCTTATCGAGCAACAGGTTGCCCTGATAACTCTGAGGCGCGTCGCCACGCAGCACCAGCACCGGTTTCATGCCGAACTTACGTGCCGCCGCTGCCACCATGCGGGCATGGTTGGACTGATGGCCGCCGGTGGTGATGACCACCTTGACCTGCTTGCGGCAGGCGTCAGCCATCAGATACTCCAGCTTACGGACTTTATTGCCACCGCCGCCAAAGCCGGTGTAATCATCACGTTTGATGTCGAGCGTGATGCCAAGCGAGGTACTGAGCGAGGCCAGACGCTCGAGAGGTGTGGGGAAAAACCCCAGTGGAACACGTTCAAAATCATCTGCTTGTTTCATCATATTTTCCTGCTGATTATTTTTTAAAACTTTCCCGGGAGTTGACGCAAAACAGCGGCGGAGATCACTCCGTCACCGTTGAAAAAGAGGTGTCGTTGCTGAAGAACTGTATCCAGTCGGTGACGGATTGCTGAAACCGTGCCAGCCCGCGCAGGGTGACGAATTCATTGACGCCGTGAGCGTTGCCACCGTGGCCGAGGCCGCCAATCAAAAAGGCTTCAGACACGTGCGCAAAGGTGTAGGCGGGCGCGCAGCCGGGCGCCCAGGGCCAGATTTGCGGCGTGGCACCTTGCGCCTGATAGCTGGCGAGCAGCGCGTCCACCCCGGCACTTTCGCGCGGGAAGCGGTGGCCGGGATAGCTGTCGTCCAGCGTCAGCGTCACGCCGCTGAATTCCGGGCGCGACAGGGTTTCCCTGATGCCGTTAAGCAGGCTTTCCCCGTCGATGCCGGGCGGCACCCGCAGCGCAAATTCGGCGCTGGCACGGTGGGGGATCACGCCGCGCGCATCGGACGGATCGCTGCGGATTTCGGAAATGTTCAGCACCGCGCCGTTAATCAGCTGTTGCAGGCAGGCAAGCGTATCGCCGTGTACGGACAGTTTTTCGCTGCGACGAAAGCGCAGTTCGTCTTCGATACTGAACCGGTCGGCGAGAGTGGTCAGCAGGCGGGTCGCCTGTTCGTCGGTCTGCCGTCGCGCCATCACGCCGTTGTCTTTGGCAGGCGCAATGGCATGCAGGGCGTTCACCAGGTGCCAGACGGGGTTGGCGATCCAGTTGGCATTGCTGGCATGGATTGCCGCATGAGGGCCGCCCCATTTGCCCGCGTTGACTTCAATTCTGCCGCCGCTCAGCCCGCTGAAACCGAGGTAAACCCGCGGTTCGCCGCCGCCGTATTCGCACAGCGAGGGGAAAAAGACCGCGTCAGCGGGTGCCACCGGGCAGGGTGTTTGTGCCAGATAGCGGCGTAAATGCCCGCTGCCCGTCTCTTCCTCACCTTCAAGGATGATCTCCAGATTGACCCGCAGGGCACCGCTATCGCGCAGGGATTTGATGGCCGTCAGCATCCCCGCCAGCGGGCCTTTGTTGTTTTCGGCTCCGCGCGCGACAAACACGGCGCCAATGCCCGGCCAGTCACTGAATCCGCCGCTGAACGGCGGGTGCTCCCAGCCTTCCGGTCCGGCGGGCATGACGTCATACATGTTGTAGAGCACCAGCGTTTTCGCGGCCTGCATGTCGATGCGCAGATGCACCAGCGGCGGCGCGTCGCCTGCAGATTGCTGGCTGACGGTGATAACCGGCGTGCCGCCCAGCTCGCGGATGATCCAGGCTTCCAGCCAGCGGGCGAGTTCGCGTTGCTCATCAATTCGCCCGGCTACGCTGGCAAACGGCGTAATGGCTGACAAAACGGCGAGGGTGGGTTGCAGTTCAGCAGGGATCTCTACGGTCACAGGCGAATCCTCGGATTAAGCACGACATAAAGCAGATCGATAATCAGATTGATGCCGACAAACACCAGCGCGGCCAGCAGCACGATGGCCTGCACCAGCGGGAAATCACGGTTCTGGATCGCCTGCACCGCCAGGCGGCCAATCCCCGGCCAGGCAAAAATGATTTCCGTGACCAGCGCGCCGCCGAGCAGTGAGGCAAAATACATGCCCTGAACGGTGATCACCGGGATCAGCGCATTGCGTAACCCGTGGCGCACCACAACGCGCCACTGACTCAGCCCTTTGGCGCGGGCTGTGCGGATATAATCCTGCTGTAAAACGTCTATCAGGCTGGCGCGGATCAGGCGGGCGATGGCGCTCATGTAATACGCGCCCAGGCTCAGTGCGGGCATCACCAGTTGGCTGGCGCTGCCGTAGCCGCCGGAGGGCAGCCAGCGTAAATTCAGGCTGAACACGATGATCAGCAACAAGCCGAGCCAGAACACCGGCACGGCCTGGCCGCTGAACGCCAGCAGGCGGGCGAACAGATCCCACAGCGTGTTTTGACGAAGCGCACTGAGGATCCCGAGCAGTAAACCGGCCAGCGTGCTCCAGGCCAGCGCGGTGACGGCGAGCAGTAATGTCGCCGGAACGCGCTGGGAAATCAGTTCGGTGACCGGCTGGCTGTAGCGCAGCGATTCACCCATATCGCCCTGCAGCACGCCGGTCAGGTAATGCCAGTATTGCCAGGTCAGTGACCGGTCAAAGCCCATGCTGTGACGAAAATTCTCCATCTCCTGCTGACTGGAGCCGGGTGGCATCATGACGGCGGCCGGATCGCCGGTCAGATGCAGGCTGTAAAAAATAAGCAGTGACACGCCGAACATCACCAGAACGGATTGGGCGAGGCGGTGCAGGATATAGCGCAACATATCAGTCGAGCCTCGTGTGGGTTTTGCGCAGCAGGCTGTCGCCGAGCAAATTGCAGCCGATCACCAGCGCGGCAATCACCAGGCCGGGATACAGCACCAGCCACTGCGCCAGCAGCATGTAAGAACGGCCTTCGCCGATCAGATTGCCAAGGGTCGGCGTCGGAGGCTGAATGCCCATGCCGAGAAAGCCAATTGACGCCTCCAGCACAATCAGCCGCGGAATATCCAGCGTCAGCAGCACGATAAGCGGCGTCATCAGATTGGGTAAGACGTGGCGCAGCAAAATGCGCGGCGTGGAGAAGCCCATCGCTTTCACGGATTCGATGTACTCCAGTTCGCGAATTTCCAGCGTTTTCGCCCGTGCCACGCGGGCGTAAATCGCCCAACTGGTGACGCCCATGATCACAATAATGTTGCTGAGCGTTGCGCCAAACAGCGCCATCACCAGCAGGATCAGCAGGATGAACGGCACGGCGAGCTGGATATCCATCAGGCGCATGATCACCGCGTCCAGCCAGCCCCCGACGTAACCGGCGATCATGCCGAGTGCGGAACCGATCAGCGCAGCGATCACCGCCGCCAGCATCACCACCATCAGCGAGAGGCGGGTGCCGGAGAGAATGCGGGAAAGAAGGTCGCGACCCAGCTGATCGGTGCCCAGCCAGTGCGCGCCCGCTGAGCCCGAACTGCCGGGAGGCGAGAACGCCGCCGCCAGATCGTTAATCAGCGGATCGGGCAGAGGAAGCCACGGCGCGAGCAGCGCCGGGACGATCACCAGCAGGAGCAATAGTCCGCCGAGGACGCCGTCACCGTAAAAACGGCGGCGGGGTTTTCTCAGCAAAGCCTGTCGCGGTGAAATCATTTGAGCCTCAGATCAAACAGCGGGATACGGGCATCGGCGCGGCCGCTGAAGGTGAGGTTGTCAGCACTCGCGTACAACGCATCTTCTTTGTACAGCGGGATCAGCGGTTGCTGCTGCGCCACCACGTCCTGAATCTGTTGCAGGATTTTCTCACGACGGGCCGGATCGACGGTCAGGCGGCTGCTGTTGAGTAAGGCATCCAGCTCCGGTGAACTGACGGTCGAATAGGGTTCGCCGGAATGCAAAATGGGGTAAAGCGCGGCGTCGGCATCAAGCGTTTGCGTTGAACCCCACGCCAGCATGTACATCGGTGCCTGTTTTTGTGCGGCAACCTGCTGGGTGTAAACCGACCACTCCGGCACTTCCAGCTCGGCTTTCACCCCGATGGCAGCCAGATCCTGCACGATGGCCTGTGCCACGTCGGCGCTGGCAATGTAACGGCGCGGTGCCTGGAAGCGCAGGGTGAACCCTTGCGGGTAACCGGCTTCGCTCAGCAAGGATTTCGCCTTCGCGATATCCTGCGCCGGGGCGGGTATCGCCTGATAACCAAAATCTTTCGGCCCGGCCATGGTGCCGGTCGGCGTGCCAAATCCGTGCAGCAGATCGCGGGTATACGCGGTGCGGTTCAGTGCCAGTGACAGCGCCTGACGCACGCGCACGTCGTTAAGCGGTTTCTGATCGTTCTTCAGCCCGAGATAGATAGTCAGGCCGCCGTTTTTAACCTGTTCGAGATGAACGCCCGGCTTGTTTTTCAGCGCTGGCACCAGATCAGCCGGTACGCCATCCACCAGCTGAACTTCACCGGTCAGCAGGGCGGTAATGCGCGCGGTGGCTTCCGGGATCGGACGCCAGGTGACGGTATCGATTGCGGGCTTGCCGCGCCAGTAATCCGCGTTGGCCTGCATCACGACTTTTTCATCCGGGACAAATTCTTTGAGAATATACGCGCCGGAACCCACGGGTTTGCGGGCAAATTCAGCCGCCCCTACTTTTGTGACGTAAGCTGGCGGTACAATGTAAGTCGGGTAGCGGCTCATGCGGGTTGGCAGCAGCGGATCCGGGCCGGTGGTATGAATTTTCACTTCAAGATCGCCGCTGACTTCAACGGATTTTATCGTGCGGATATACGAAATGGTCGGTGAGTGGTTGGCCGGATCGAGAATGCGGTCGATGGAGAATTTCACCGCCTGCGCATTGACCGGTTCGCCGTCAGAAAATTTTACACCGGGACGCAGGGTAAACGACCAGGTGGTGTCATCGAGGGCTTTCCATGCGGTGGCCAGACCCGGCTGCAACTGCATGTTGGCATCGCGCAGCACCAGCGTGTCAAACAGGTTGTCTACCAGCGTGGCAGGCTCTTTAAGGAAACCGGGATCCATCGCGGTTGCGGACGTTGTCTGGGCAATCACCAGTTCGGAAGCGAAGGCTACCGGCGTCATGAGGCTCATCAACACAGCCAGCGAAGCCAGCTTAAAGGCAGGTATTTTCATCTACGGTCATTCCCAAAGTGAAGCCGCCAGCAAAGTTGACGGAATTAACGTGACGTCCGGCGTCACAGAAAACGTACAAGCAATGTTCAACTCCTCAATACATGATATATCCTATATAATGTATTTTTGGCAAGCTACGGATTAAACCGCAAAAGAAAAGCCATATTTTTGCTAAAGGAAAATGTCACATGTTTGAGATGGAAAAAGCGCAGCGTGTCAGTTTAACCATGCAGGTCGAAGCCAAACTGAAAGGGGCGCTGATCGTCGGCATCCTCAAGCCCGGCGCGCGTCTGGTCACGAAAGAGATTGCGGCGCAACTGGGCACCAGCGTCACGCCGGTGCGCGAGGCACTGCTGCGGCTGGTGTCTGCGGGCGCGCTGGATGCCACGCCTGCGCAGGCATTTCTGGTGCCTAAAATCGCGCTGACGCGTTATCAGGAAATCACGCTGATCCGTAAAAATCTCGAAGGTCTGGCGGTGTCTCAGGCCTGTGAGCGGGCAACGCCAGCCTGCCTGACGCAGCTGAAAACGCTGAATGCCCAATTTATGGCGGCGAAAGTGGTGAATAACGTGGAAGAGGCGTTACAGGCTAACCGCGAGTTTCGTTTTGCGCTGTATGACATCGCCGGTATGCCGACGCTGACGGCGCTGATTGAACAACTTTGGGTGCAAATCGGTCCGTGTTTTAACTATCTCTATCCGCAATCGGCGCACATGGCACAGGGCCAGCATAATTACGATCAGCTGCTGCTGGCGTTAGAGGCGGGTGACAGCAAACGCTGCGTGAAGCTGATTCACAAATCCATTGATGACGGTTCTGCCATTCTGGAAAAGCACTATTTCTGAGAGGTTGGGCATAAACGGGTGGTGAGAATGAACAAAAGCCAGACAGGACGGTGACCACCTGTCTGGCTGCACCTTACGCGGTGGCAATTTCCTCTTGTGCGGCCTGCGCCGCAAACTGGTTTTCCGGCTCCGCTAACCCCAGATTTTCCCTCAGCGTCTTCCCTTCATACTCCGTGCGGTACACCCCGCGGGCCTGTAACAGCGGGATCACCTGGTCGGCAAAGACGTCAAATGCTGTCGGCGTGCCGCCGCGCACGATAAAGCCGTCAGTGGCGCCGGAGGTAAACCAGTGTTCCAGCCCGTCGGCGACATCCGCAGGCGTGCCAAGGAACGTCGGGCGTGGCGTCGCGGCTTCCAGCGCCGCCTGACGCAGCGTCAGCCCGCGGGCATGCGCATTGCGTTTGATTTCGTCGGTGGTGCTGCGAAAGCTGTTCTGGCCCAGATCGCCAATGTCCGGGAAGGGCGCGTCGGCGTCGTGCTGGCTGAAATCGTAGTGCTCAAAGTAACGCCCGAGGTAATCCAGCGCGCTTTCCAGCGTCACTAACTGCGCGGTTTCCTGATACTGACGCTCAGCCTCGCTGACCGTGTCCCCGATAATCACGCTGATGCCCTGGAACACGCGGATATCGTCGGCGTTGCGGCCATTTTCCACCAGCTGACGGCGGACATCCTCGCGGAATGCGCGGGCCAGCTCAGGCGTTTCCTGACGGGTATAAATCGCGTCAGCCGCTTCGGCGGCAAAGGCTTTGCCCTGTTCGGACGCGCCGGCCTGAAATACCACCGGACGGCCTTGCGGTGAGCGCCCGACGTTGAGCGGGCCCTGCACCGAGAAGTATTTTCCCTGATGATTCAGCGTGTGTAATTTTTCGGAAGCGAAGAATTCGCCGCTGGCTTTGTTGCGCACAAACGCATCCTTTTCCCACGAATCCCACAGCCCTTTCACCACGCTGACGTACTCACTGGCGATGCGGTAACGTTCGTCGTGCTCCGGGTGATTGTCACGGGAGAAGTTTTTGGCCGAGCCTTCCAGCGGGGAGGTGACGACATTCCAGCCCGCCCGGCCACCGCTCAGATGATCGAGGCTGGCAAACTGACGTGCGACGGTGAACGGCTCGCTGTAGGACGTTGAAAGCGTCGCCACCAGACCAATTTTATCGGTGACCAGCGACAGCGCCGAAAGCAGGGTAATCGGCTCAAAACGGTTAAGAAAATGCGGGATAGATTTCTCAGTAATAAAAAGCCCGTCGGCAACAAATAAGAAATCAAATTTAGCCTGTTCGGCTTTTTGCGCTAATTGCTGGCAGAACTGAATATTAATACTGGCGTCGGCGACGGCGTCAGGGTGTCGCCACGCCGACATATTTCCCGATGCGCCCTGAATAATGGCACCCAGACGAAGGTATTTAATGTGGCTCATTGTGAATTCCTTATTGATTTAACCGGGCGGCGCTAAACCGGCGCGCGTAATTCAGTGAGTGAACGAACCTGTGGCTTATTTTCCTGTACGTCGAATGCCTGCTGATCGAGAATTTTACGCAGATACACCAGCTCGACGCCGAGCGGATTGGTCGCGGTATGAAACGGCTCGTAGCCACGGCGCAGATAGAGATCTGTCAGCCACGGGTGTCTGATCGCCGTAGCCAGATACACGGCGGGAGATTTCAGCGTATCGCGTAAGAACGTTTCTTCGACGTGACGGATAATTTCGCGGCCAAAACCCTGGCCCTTCGCCTGTTCGGCCACCGCGAACCAGTGCACAAAAGGCCAGGGGGCGAGATGATTTTTTGCCGGTGTCCACGGAAAGCGGGTGGTCAGGGTGGCGGTCAGCCCGGCATCGGTTTCCAGTACATAAGTGGTTTCACTGCGGATCACCTGCCGCACGTCTTCCACGCTGGCGCGGGTAATGGTGAAGTGAATGTTGTGCTCAAGAAGCGGCGCGTAGGCCTTTTGCAGCAGGCTGTGCAGGGCTGCTGCGTCGGACTCACGGGCAAGACGAATACCTTGGCTCATGTTCAGATCCTCAGGCCAGCGCCACGCTGGACGTGGCGAGTAATTCCAGAGAACGCAGGCGCGCCTGCGGCTGTGCCAGCGGGGTGTCTATCACAAATTCCTCAATGCCGTATTTCGCCTGCAACGCCTCCAGTTGCTGATGAACCTCCTCGCCGGTGCCGTGCAGCACGGCGGATTTGCGCTCTTCAATTTCATGAGACGCGGCGTCAGACTGGCGCGCGTACAGCTCGGCCTGTTCCAGGCTGCCGACGTTGACGCTCTGACCGTCGCTGCCGGTCACGCGGTATCGCTGGCTGTTATCCACCAGACTGGCCGCTTTCGCCGCCGTGTCGGCCACGATCACCGGCACGGCCAGCAGGGCGCGCCTGCCGTTGCTGTCATGCGAATAGGCGGAAAGGGCGCGGGAAATATCGCGCTCGTCGGCATTCAGATGGGCGGCGAAAACGAAGTTCCAGCCGAGGCTCGCCGCCAGCCGCGCGCTTTGCTCACTGGCACCCAGCAAAAAGCGTGAGGCAGGCTGCGGCGGTTGCGGCGTCACAGACAGGCGGTCATCGCCATGCCCTCTGACCGGCACCGACAGCCAGTCATCCAGCTGGCGAAGCTGTTCGGCAAAATCGCCTTTACGGGCAGGATCGACGGCGTACTGCAACGCGTGGGTGGAAAGTGGCAATCCGCCCGGCGCTTTGCCGATACCGAGATCAACCCGTCCCGGCGCCAGCGAGGCCAGCTGATTGAAATTCTCCGCCACCTTGAACGGGCTGTAGTGTTGCAGCATCACGCCACCGGAACCGACCCGCAGTTGCCGGGTATGCGCCAGGATCCAGGCGATGACAATTTCAGGCGAGGAGATCGCCAGTTTGTCCGTATTGTGATGCTCCGCCAGCCAGAACCGGTGGTAGCCCCAGCGTTCAGCTTTTTGCGCCAGTTCCAGCGTGCGTCTGAGCGCACCGGCTGCATCTTCGTGGTCATCCAGCGGACTTTTTTCCAGCAAACTTAAACGGTATCCCATCGCTTTCCCTTGTTTTCGAAACACGTTGTTAACAAGGATTATTGGATTCAGGGGGAAGGGATGTAAAACAACAATAGTTGCTATTTAAGTGCGGGAAATGAGATTAGAAAGCAGACAGGCGGGGAATATTTCATAAGACGCAAAAAATAACATGCCCATCATGAAATGGGCATGTTAAGAAAACCTGTTTTAACGTTTAAAAATCACTTTTTCTTATAAACGTCCGCAGTACCGTGGATCTTATTATTGGTATTGCCGGAGGTTAAAACGAAGACGTCACCGCCTTTTTTATCGGCTTTTTTCGACAGGTCTTCGATAGCGCCGGACTGAGAGGTTTTATTGGACGTCGTCACTGAACCCACTTTGGTGTATTCAGACGCCACTTTTTCAAAATCCACTTTCTTCATCAGTTCTGCGGAAAAAGCACTGGAAGAGATAAACGCCGTCAAAGCCACAGCCAGCAACACATTGTATTTTTTCATGTCAGCCTCAGATTGAGAATTGCCCAGTAATTGACGAAACCTGGCTAGCCCTACGCCTGTTTATAATAACCCTGTTAAGTAATAAACCCGTCTGTAAACAACAGGTTCACACCTCACTAAGGTGTAGATGACGTTGTGAGTAATTTCAATGCAAAACTAAAATTTTAAACGCTTCCCGCTCTGTTTCAGGCAAAAGCCGTCATGGCGCGCAACCTCACATTCCGTTTCCGATCCCACAAAAATCCAGATCTCCGTAGGATTTTCATCGTTTTTTCCTGCTTCTTTCCCCGTAGTTTGATGTTACGCAAACGTTAACTGACGAGGCAAAACATGAACATTTCAACGGAACAGTATCTCACCGCGCTGGGCGCAAATCAGACGTTGTCACCGGCGCAACTCGATGAGCTGGAGACGAAAGGTTATGTGGTTATTCATGATGTTATCGACAAAAACTGGCTGGAAGATATGCGCAGTGCCTTTGATTCTCTGGTGGAAAAAGAGGGCGATAATCTGGCGGTGGAACACCATCAGGAAGCCACCGCGACGCGTATCGCTAACATGATTAACAAAGGCACCGTGTGGGAAAAAGTCTGGGCGCATCCGCTGATCCTTTCTGTCTGCCGCCATATCTTTCAGGGAGCCTTCAAGGTGTCGAGCCTGAACGGACGCGAAGCGTTGCACCACGGCGGGCATCAGCCGCTTCATGCAGACTGGAAAAAACCGCGCCCGGATTTCCCTAAAGTGCATCTGGTGAATGCCATTGTGGCGATTGACGATCTGAGTGCCGCCAACGGCGCGCCGCGTATCATTCCCGGCACGCACCATCGCCCGAAGCTGCCGGAAGAGGTGCTGGCCGACCCCGGGCTGCCGCATCCTGATGAAGTGATGTTTGAAGCGCCCGCAGGCAGTGTCATGATTTACAACGCGCACGCCTGGCATGGCGGCACCAATAACACCCTCGGCACACGCCGCCGGGTGCTGCACAGTCTGTATATCGACCGTGACGATATGCAGCAGCAGGATCAGCGCAAGTGGCTGAAGCCTGAAACGGCCAGCCGTCTGACACCTGCGCAGAAATGGTTACTCGACGTGCTGTGACGTCTGACGGAGTGAAACGCCCGGCCTGCAGGTCGGGCTTTTTTTTGGCAATTTGCGCAGGGTCACAGAGTCCGCCACCGGCATAACATCGAAGTTGTTACGGGTATGTTATGGTAAAAGGAAATCCCCGGAGGCTCACATGCTGACTGACGTCATTGAAACCCTTTTCCGATCGGTGTCCGGCAGCGGCGCGCCGGTGGTGCGCTTCCCGGATAACTCCCAGCCGCCGCCGGAGCTGGCCTGTGTGGTGAGCTTTCCGCGTATCGAATTTGTGGTCGAAGGTGAGGTGCATGATCGCAGTATCGCCCGCGACAAGGGTTTGCTCAGGCAGGGGGACGCCGTTTATATCCCCGGCGGGAAGTGGAATCTGACGGTATGGGACCGCCCGGCGGTGTTGCTGAGTATTCTGTTCAGCAAAGAAAAGCTGGGTTTCAGCCTGCAATTCTGGGATGGCAAGGCCTTCACCGGCACCGACAAACAGAGCGTGCCGCGCCTCGGCCCGCGCGTGGGATCCTTCCTGTTGCAGGCCATGAATGAAAGCGTTTCTCTTCCCGACGATCAGCAAACCGCCCGCTGCGTGGTGGCCGGATTGCTGAGCCATTGCCTTGAGCAGTTATCCAACCGGGCCCAGGTGCTGACCCGCAGCGGCGCACTGTTTGAGATGGTGAAAAAATACATCGACGAAAATGCTTCGCTGCCGCTGACGCGGGAAAACGTGGCGAAACGCTTCCACATCACCCCCAATTACCTGTCGCATCTGTTCAGAAAATCCGGCGATATCGGCTTTAGCGAATACCTCAATCACGTGCGTCTGGAGCGGGCGAAACTGCTGCTCAAAGGCTACGAGCTGAAAATTAAAGAAGTCGCGAGTCATTGCGGATTTGTGGACAGCAATTATTTCTGCCGTGTGTTTCGCAAAAGCACTGCGCGATCCCCTTCGCAATACCGCAGCCAGTGGCTGAGCCAGCTGCCCTGATTTTTTTGCATATTGTCACGCTGCGGTATTATTGCGGGTCTATGCTACTTTTTTTAACCCGTAATGATAAGGAATGAGTGATGCACCAGCTCGTGTTGTTTTTATCTTTGTTCTGCATGGCCAGTTCGGCTTTCGCCAGCCCCGATGCGGCGACTTCTCTGGCTTCAGCGATGAATCAGCGCATGGCGGTGATGAAAGATGTGGCGGGGTATAAAGCGGCCCATCATTTACCGGTTGAGGATTTGGTCAGGGAACAGAAAGTGCTGGCCGAAGCTCAGGAAGAGGCGGCGAAAGCGGGCGTGGATCCTCAGTCGGTCGCGCCGTTTATTCAGGCGCAAATGGATGCGGCGAAAGCCATTCAGTACCGCTATCTGGCGGACTGGCTGTCGCAGCCGGAACCTGAGTGGAAACCGGCCGATCTGGCGGACGTCAGAAAACGGATTTCACAGTACGACAAACTGATCCTCGACACGCTCAGCCAGCAACTGAATGCCGGAGGATTCAGCAAGGAAGAGCGTGCGCGGATGGTCAGCCTGCTCAGCGCGCCGCACCTGAGTAATGCCGATAAACAGCGCCTGGCAGATTCGCTGGGAATGATTAAGCCTAAGTAAAACCCCTCAACCCGGCGGGAATGGCGCACTTTTCGCTGCCATTCCCCCGTCTCTTGTTCTACGCCTGCGCCAGCCGGCGTCTCTTCACCGGCACCGTGATCCACAGCAGGCAGGCGACGATCAGGCCAATCCCCACCCAACCCAGAGCGGGCAGCCTTTCGCCGACTATCACCACGGCAAGCACGGCCGCAACGGCGGGTTCGAGCAGCGTAATGGTGGTCGCCATACTGGCGGGAATGCGCGCCAGCCCGTAGCCGTAACAGAGATAGCCGATAAACATCGGAACCAGCGCCATGTAAATGCCGACGGCGGCGTTATTCCACGAGGCCAGCAGCGGCGCGCCGGTGGCAAAAAGTACCGGCATCAGCATTATTCCGCCGAAGCCAAAGGTCGCACCCATGGCGGTGCGAGAAGGAATGCCGCGCTGCATCAGATGACGCGCCGCCCAGGAGTAGAGCGCGTAGGTCAGACCGGCCAGCAGCCCGAGCGCAATGCCGGTGATCACTTCTGACTGCTGCGCCGTGGAGGAGGAGTGCGCACTTTCGGCCAGACAGAGCAGCACCATGCCTGCGACACCCACCGCCGCGCCGGTCATCCAGCGGCGCGTCAGGCGTTGTCCGTCAAGACCATATTCAATCAGTGCAGACAGCAGCGGGGCGGAACCGATGGAAATCACCGTCCCGACCGTCACCCCCGCCAGATGCATGGAGGCATAAAACGCCAGAGGATACACCGCCACCGCCAGCGCACCGGTCAGCAACATCCGCCAGTGATGGCGCAGCGTGGCGCGGTGACGGGCAATGCCCCGCAGGGCGATCAGCGCCTGTAATATGCCGCCAACGCCCATCGCCACCGCACCGATGGCAACGGCGCTGACGCCCGGCGCAAAGGTCGCCGCCGTTCCGGTGGTTCCCCACAACAGTGCGGCGATCAGTACCCCGCCCATGCCTGACATACGTTCAGCGGGATTCATGCCTGCGTCGCCTCCATCATCTCTTCTGCCATCGCCATGGCCTGCCGGACACAGTCGCCGTTGCCTTCAAGCCCCGCGCGGGACATGGCCCCTTCGAGCAGGAAGGAGAAGTGACGCGCCATCCGCTGCGCTTTGAGTTCATCGCCGTTAAGCAAAGTGAGAAGGTGGGCAGTCAGAATCGATTCCACCTGTTCTTTGTGTCCGCGTACGGCTGTTCTGCCGGGGGCGCCGGCGGGTAACTCCGCGGCGGCATTGAGTAATCCGCAACCGCGAAAGCCGCGCTCATAGGCAAATTCCGCGTGATCCTCATACGCCAGAAACACCGCCAGCACGCCTTCTCTGGCGTCAGAAGTCTGTTGCAGACGGCGGCTGTAGAGCATCAGCCATTCGTCGTGGCGGATCTCAATGTACGTGGCCACCAGTTCAGCTTTGGATTCGAAATTGTTGTAGAGGCTTTTTTTGGCCACACCGGCTTTTTTGACGATGGCATCAATGCCCGTCGCGGCGATGCCATCGTTGTAAAACAACACTCTGGCCGCGCCCAGCAGGCGGTCGCGGGCGCTTTCTGCGGGAGAATCGGAGACTGGCATGGCGCAATTCCTTCGGGGTGAGTAAACAGTAGGTATACCAGTCTACCTACTGGTGGCGAAAAACGAAAGGGCCAAAGTGGACGGGTTAACCGTGCCTTTACTGGGGGAAAGAGACATAATCCGGTAAAAGCCGTTTGCAGACAGCAGGTTGGTTCTGTCCGGCAGAGCAATATGTCGTTAACTTTCAGAAGGAATAAAACATGCTTCATGAGTGGCTGAATGCCGTACACGTTATTGCAGGGGTGTTGTGGATTGGCGGAATGATGGGGATGGCGATGGTTTTCGCGGTCACCGGCAACGCGGCGGCGCAGGAGGCCAGCCAGGTGGCGCTGCTCGGCTATGTGCGCAAATGGAACCGCTGCGTCACCAGCCCGGCGATGCTTCTGCTGTGGATCGCCGGTATCTGGATGATTGTCAGTTACGGCAAATTCCCGCACGCCTGGTTGCTGATCAAACTGCTGGTGGTGGTGGGGCTTTCCGCCCTTCACGGCATGCTTTCCGGTGAACTTCGCCGCCGTGCAACCGGCCAGCCGACTAAAAACTTCGCCATTTTAGGTAAGGCGTCGGCAATTATCGTGGTGGCCGTGGCAGTGATCGGGGTGTTAGCGGTAATCAGACCCTTTTAATGGCGCGGCAGTGACCGGCTAAAACGGCCTTAACCGGCAACAAAAAATCCACGCTCAGACGTGGATTTTTTATTGGCATCAATTTCGTAACAAACACTAAACATTTTCAGCTTAACCCGCTGGCGGCGCTGTGAGAAACTGGCAATGATTGCGCAAACATTCTAATTTTTGACACCCGAAAACAGTGGGCAATGCTTTGAATAACACCCAAAAAACCTATAAGAATCGAACCCGTTCGGCCACGCTCGAAGATGTGGCGAAAGAAGCCGGTCTGTCACCGATGACGGTGAGCAGGGCGTTGAATAACCCAAAAGTGGTGCGCCCGGCGACCATCTCCCGCGTGATGGACGCGGTGAATATCACCGGCTACATCCCCAACATGCTGGCCGGCGGGCTGGCGACCAGCCGCACCAAGCTTATCGCCGTGGTGGTGCCGCAGATTAATAACAATATGTTTGTCGATACCGTGCAGGCGATAAGCGATGAACTGGCGCTGCGCGGTTACCACATGTTGCTGTGCATTGTCGGCTACGAGCCGGAGGCGGAAACGGACATTGTGGCGACACTGCTTTCCCGCCGCCCGGACGGCATCGTGCTCACCGGTATTCATCACACCTCAGAACTGAAACGCATTATTCTCAACGCCAATATTCCCGTGGTTGAAATCTGGGATTTAACGCCCACCCCCATCGACATGCTGATCGGCTTCTCCCATGAAAAAGTCGGCAACGCGATTGGCGCGTATTTTCTGGATAAAGGCTTCACCCGCTTCGGCTTTATCTGTGCCTCTGACCGCCGCGCGATAGTGCGGAAAAAGGGTGCGCAGGCGGTGTTGCGCACCCGGCCTGAGCATGAGATTGAAGAGCTGATTGTCTCCCGTCCGGCCAATATGGAAGTCGGGCGCAATGCGCTGCGCCAGATGATGGCGGACGGTAAACGTTTCGATGCCATCATTTGCAGTTCTGACACGCTGGCGCAGGGCGCGATTATGGAGGCGGAAGCGCAGGGGCTGCGGGTGCCGGGCGATCTGTCAGTTATCGGCTTCGCAGACCTGAATTTTGCTGCCCATAACCGCCCGGCGATCACCACCGTCAGCGTGGATAAGTGGGAACTCGGGGTGAAGGCGGCCCGGATGCTGGCGGATAAAATCGAAGGCATTCCGGTGGCGGAAACTGTGGTGGATCTCGGCTATTCGCTGGTGATCCGCGAATCCGCATAAGGCCATCAGGGAACATCTCGCGGGGATTTATGCCTGCATCACAGCGGCTTATCACCTTTAGAAAACGTAATTTTAACTTGTTCGCCACCTTATCCTGGTGTCAAATCAGACACATTGCGTCCTGACGGGCAAGACCGTTAACAAAAGGAAAATACTATGTCTCAAACTCTGCGGGTTGGCCTCATCGGTTATGGCTTCGCCAGCAAAACCTTCCACTCACCGCTGATCGACGGCACGCCGGGTCTGGAACTGGCCGTGGTGTCGAGCAGTGATGCCGGAAAAGTGCATGCAGAATGGCCTCAGGTCAGGGTAGTGGATTCCCCTGAGAAGGTGTTTGCCGATCCGGATATCGATCTGGTGGTGATCCCCACGCCAAACACCACGCACTTCCCGCTGGCGAAACTGGCGCTGGAAGCGGGTAAGCACGTTATCGTCGATAAACCCTTTACCGTCACGCTGGAAGAGGCCCGCGAGCTGGATGCGCTGGCGCGTGAAAAAGGCAAAGTGCTGTCGGTGTTCCATAACCGCCGCTGGGACTCCGATTTCCTGACCGTGAAAACGCTGATCAACGAAGGTTCTCTTGGCGATATCGTTTATTTCGAATCGCATTACGATCGTTACAAACCGCAGGTGCTGGAACGCTGGCGTGAGAGCGCGGCGCAGGGCAGCGGCATCTGGTATGACTTAGGATCGCATCTGCTGGATCAGGCATTGCAGTTGTTCGGTACGCCGGACACTTTACAGGCCGATCTGGCGGTGCTGCGCCCCGGCGGTAAAGCGGTGGATTATTTCAACGCCGTGCTGACCTATCCGCGCCGTCGCGTGGTGCTGCACAGCACCGTCTACGCCGTAGCCGAAACGGCGCGCTTTATCGTGCAGGGTGAAAAAGGCAGCTATGTGAAATTCGGGTTGGATCCTCAGGAAGATCGTCTGAAAGCGGGCGAACGTTTGCCGCAGGCTGACTGGGGGTACGACATGCGCGATGGCGTGGTGACGCTGAGCCATGACGGCGTGCTGGCGGAAAAATCGCTGCTGACCCTGCCGGGCAACTATCCGGCCTATTACGCCGGTGTGCGTGATGCGATTAACGGCCAGGGTGAAAATCCGGTGCCCGCGGGCGACGCTATCCGCGTGATGGAACTGATCGAACTGGGTATGCAATCTTCTGAGCAACGCGCGACGCTGAACGTCAAAAAATAAGTCGCCGTTGTTATTTTCACGAGGTGTTAACCGCACCTGTTTATCTGGCAAGGAAGATCCATGTCCTGGTTAAAAATCGATAAGTTTTTGCTGATTCTGATCTGTGTGGTGGTGGTCGCGTCGTTCTTTCCTTGTGAAGGGATTTACAAAACGATCTTCGAACACCTGACCACCGCGGCCATCGCGCTGCTGTTCTTTATGCACGGCGCGAAGTTGTCCCGCGAAGCGATCATGTCGGGGATCGGCCACTGGCGTTTACACGTTGTCGTATTCCTCAGCACCTTCGCACTGTTCCCGCTGCTCGGTCTGGGGATGAAGTGGCTGGTGCCGGTGGGGATTTTAACCCCGACGCTGTATTACGGTTTTCTGTATCTCTGTGCGCTGCCTGCTACCGTGCAGTCGGCCATCGCCTACACCTCGGTGGCGGGCGGGAATATTCCGGCGGCGATTTGCAGCGCGTCGGCCTCCAGCATTCTCGGCGTTTTCCTTTCGCCGGTGCTGGTGGGCCTGCTGATGCATACGCAGGGCGGCACCAGCGATACGCTGCATGCTATCGGGTCGATTGTGTTGCAACTGATGGTACCTTTCATCATCGGGCATCTGTGCCGTCCGTTGATCGGGGGCTGGGTGCAGCGACATAAGAAAATCGTTAACGTGACCGACCGCTCTTCAATCCTGCTGGTGGTGTACGTGGCCTTCAGCGCGGCGGTAGTGGAAGGGATCTGGCATCAGATTGACGGCTGGTCACTGCTGGCGGTGCTGGGTTGCTCGATTGTGCTGCTGACCATTGTGTTGATCATCAATACGTTTGTGGCGCGCTTGTTTGGCTTTAACACCAAAGATGAAATCACCATTGTCTTCTGCGGGTCGAAGAAGAGCCTGGCGAACGGGATCCCGATGGCGAACGTGTTGTTCCCGGCGGCAGCCGTCGGGGCGATGGTCTTACCGCTGATGATTTTCCACCAGATCCAGCTGATGGTGTGCGCGGTGCTGGCCTCGCGTTACGCCAGACGCGTGGCGCGTGAAGACGCGGCTGCGCAGGTGAAAAAAGAAGACGTGACATCAGCGTAACCGGCTGACAGAAAGACAAAAGGGCGGGAATCATTCTCGCCCTTTTTTATGGAGTCAGAAACGGTTACGCCGAGACTTTATCGCGGATTGCCTGTTTTTCCGCATCGGTCAGGAAGGCCATGGTCAGGCCGTTTTCCTGCGCTTTGCGGATTTCATTTTGCGTCAGGCCCGCGGCTGGCGCGGCAACGTTGTACTCGTTGGCGATCTCAATGCCCTGAACCGCCGGGTCATCGGTATTGATCGACGCCAGAACGCCGTGACGCAGGAACGTCGCCAGCGGGTGCTGCTCAAGCGACGCCACGGTGCTGGTTTGAATATTGGAGGTCAGGCAGGATTCGATACCAATCTGGTGCTTCGCCAGGAAATCCATCAGCGCCGGATCTTGCGCTGCTTTCACGCCGTGGCCGATACGCTCAGCGCCCAGTTCACGGATGGCCTGCCAGATGCTTTCAGGGCCTGCCGCCTCACCGGCGTGAACGGTAATACGCCAGCCTGCATCACGCGCGCGGTTAAAATGGCTGAGGAAAAGACTGCCCGGAAAACCGAGTTCATCACCGGCCAGATCCAGCGCGGTAATACCGTCGCGGTGCGCCAGCAGGCCTTCGAGCTCCTGCACGCAGGCATCTTCACCAAAAGTACGGCTCAGAATACCGATCAGACGCACATCGATATCATGATTTTTTTGCCCTTCACGGATCCCTTCGATCACCGCTTCCACCACGCCGGCAACCGGCAAATTGTGATTCATCGCCATGTAGTACGGCGAGAAACGCAGCTCGGTGTAATGCAAACCGGCCTTCGCGGCATCTTCCACGTTTTCTTTAGCAACGCGACGGCAGGCGTCGATGTCGCCCAGCACTTTCACGCCCCAGTCCAGTTTTTGCAGGAAGCTGACCAGATCCGGTTCCGCGTGCATCACCTGCACGTGCGGGCGCAGGGCGTCGAGTTCGTCAGCAGGCAGGGTCAGATTAAACTGACGGCCTAAATCGAGAATGGTTTGAGCGCGAATGTTGCCATCAAGGTGGCGGTGGATATCAGTGAGGGGAAGGCGTGTGTCGATCATGGTGTGCACTCATTATTATTGAAATGTGCGGGGCATTATAACTGGATTTAGTTGCGCAACAAGGAAGGTTTTGGTTTTGCTGCCTCCCTGGCGAAGAGGAGGGTTGGGGTGGGGGATGAAGAAAAACTCAGCCGTCTGATGTGTGTGCTGGCATTGAGAACGCCTGCAAACACGCCGTGCATCCTCCCCCTTCGCAGGGGGAAGCGCTTACCGTAATGCCCTGATACCGCTAATTAATTTTTCAACTCCTGCTTCAACTTTCGACCGCGGGCAGCCGACGTTGAGACGCAGGAAACCGTTGCCTTCTTCACCGTAGGTATATCCCGGCATGATGGCGACTTTTTGATGTTCGATCAGCTCTTTTTGCAGCAGTTTATCGTCAATGCCCAGCGGGCGCAGGTCGATCCACGCCAGATAGGTGGATTGCGGCGGCTGCCAGTTGAGGGCCGGGAACGCGGCATTCAGCTTGTCGGCCACATAGCGCAGATTGCCCTGCAAATAGTTGCGCAACGCATCCAGCCAGGGTTCACCGGCCTGATAAGCAGCCACGTGTGCGTGGATCGCCAGCACTGCCGGAGAGGATAAGCCGTCGCAGGCTTTGAGCTGATGCAGATAGGCCTCGCGCTGCGCTTTGTGGCTGATCAGCCCGTAAGCGCCGGTCAGCGCCGGAATGTTGAAGCTTTTCGAGCCGGAAGTCAGCAGCGCCCATTCGCCACGGCCTGTTTCATTCCACGGCGTATGCGTATTGTCGCCCCAGACCATGTCCATGTGGATTTCATCGCTGATCACCCGCACGTTGTGGCGCTCACACAGTTCAGCTATCAGCGTCAGCTCTGCGCGCGTCCAGACTTTTCCGGTCGGGTTGTGCGGGCTGCATAACAGCAGCACTGAGCAGGTCGGCTGTGCCAGCAGCGTTTCCAGCTGGCGGGCATCCAGCGCCCAGTCGTTGCCCTTTTTGGTCAGCGGGCTGGAAAGCATGGTGCGCTGATTGCCTTCCACCACTTTGAAAAATGCGTCGTAAGCGGGGGTGAAGGTCACCACGCCGTCGCCCGGCTGGCTCCACTGGCGGATCAGTTGCGCCACCATGTAAATCACCGACGGGCCGTATACCACCATGTCGCGATCGATCTGGCTGTTGAATCGCTGCTGATACCAGTGCGCGACCGCGCCGAGGAAATCGTCGTGCTGCCAGCGGCTGTAGCCGAGGACGCCGTGTTGCAGACGTTTTTGCAAGGCTTCGAGAATGCACGGCGCGGCGGCGAAATCCATGTCGGAGATGGTGAAGGGCAGTAAATCAGCGCTGCCAAAACGGTCAGCGACGTAATCCCACTGCGTACACCAGCTGCCGTGGCGATCCACCACGGTGGAGAAATCGAAAGAAGTTGAAGTCATTTTTCACTCCCTGAAGAAAGCTGAAAAGGGCGACACTAGGTCGCCCTGCGGATTCAGTGCTTACGCCGTCACCCCTTGCGGAGCTGAATGGCTGGCCGCTTCGCGGATCAGATAATCCAGTTCATCTTTCACCGACTGTACCTGCGGCCCGATCACGACCTGCAAATTGTGGTCGTTGAGATGAACCACGCCAATGGCACGGTTAGCTTTCAGTGTTGCGTCATCCACCCGTGACATATCCGAGACGGAAAGGCGCAGGCGGGTGATACAGTTGTCCAGAGAGACGATATTTTCGGCACCGCCCAGCGCGCTGAGAATAGCCGGGACGTTGTAGCCGGATTTGCTGGAAGAAGGCACCGGCGCGGCGTCAGGCATACTTTCCGATTCGCGACCCGGCGTTTTGATATTAAAGCGCATGATGGAGAAGCGGAAGATGGCATAGTAAGCCGCAAACCAGATGGCCGCCACAACGGGTACCAGATACCATTTGGTTGCCGTGCCGTGCAGGATGCCGAAGACCACGAAATCGATGATGTTACCGTCGGTATTGCCGATGGTGACGCCCAGAACCGACATAATGGTGAAGCCCAGACCGGTCAGAATGGCGTGGATCACATACAGCACTGGCGCCACGAACAGGAACAGGAATTCGATCGGTTCTGTGGTGCCGCCCACCACGCACGCTACCACGCCGGAAATCAGCAGGCCTTTAATTTTATGACGGTTTTCAGGTTTCGCGCAGTGGTACATCGCAAGCGCCGCGCCCGGCAGGCCGCCAAGGAAGGCTGGCATTTTGCCCTGAGACAGGAACTGTGTGGCACTCTCAGAGAAACCGTGCGTGGTCGGGCAGGAAAGCTGTGCCTGGAAGATGGTCAGCGCGCCGCTCACTTCACGGCCACAGACATCCAGCGTACCGCCGGCTTCGGTGAAGCGGATCAGTGCCACCAGAATATGATGCAGACCGAACGGCAGCAGCAGACGTTCGCCGGAACCAAAAATCATCGGCCCGAACACGCCCGCGCCCTGAATCAGACGGCCAAGGCCATTGATGCCAGCGGCGAAGAACGGCCAGATAAGCGGGATCAGCAGACCGACTAAACCGAGCACCACGGTGGTGACGATAGGCACGAAACGGGTGCCGCCGAAGAAGGCCAGTGCATCCGGCAGGCGGATGGTGTTGTAGCGTTCATGCAGCATGTACACGATGATACCGACGATCACCGCGCCCAGAATACCGGTGTCGATAGACTGAATCCCGAGGATCATCTGGATGTTGTTGGCCTTCAGTACCGCAGGATCCACGGTCGGCAGCGTGCCGTTGGCGGTCAGGTAGAAGTTAATCGCCAGATTCAGCACCGCGAAGCCGACGAAGCCGGAAAACGCCGCGACGCCTTTGTTCTCACGCGCCATGCCCAGCGGGATAGCGATAGCGAACATCACCGGCAGGAAGCTGAACGCGAAGGAACCGACTTTGCTCATCCAGACGAAAATCAGCTGGAGGATCGGATTGCCCAGTGCGGGGAGCAGGGTCACCACATCGTGGCTGCTTAACGAGCTGCCGATGCCCAGCATGATGCCGCAAAACGACAGCAGAGCCACCGGCAGCATGAAGGTTTTACCCAGACTCTGGAAGAATTCCCAAAGCGTAATTTTTTGTTTTTTACTGGCAGGCATAGCTGCTCCCTGTAAGTGTTGGTGTTAGCTGTGTGTTGACGGCGCTAAAGATAAAACGTTTTACCTAAATAATACGTGGCGTGAATCACAATATTCGATCATTCCCTCTGTGCGGGGTCTGGTGGCAGGTTTAACGTTTTACTCAATCCGGTGAATTAGGTATAACTGTCTGACACGCTTATTTTTTAATGTTGTAAATAATGCGGGCGGGAAAGGATCCCGTTTTATGGAGTTTGAAATGAACGATGACGTCCAATGAATCATAAAAAAATCACGATTATTGACGTCGCGCAGCACGCGGGAGTTTCCGTTACCACGGTGTCACTGGTGCTGAGCGGCAAAGGACGAATTTCACAGACCACCTCCGAGCGCGTAAACCGTGCGGTCGATGAACTGGGGTTTGTGCGCAACCGTCAGGCCAGTACGCTGCGCGGCGGCGAATCCGGCGTGGTCGGGCTGATTGTTCGCGATATCTGCGAGCCTTTTTATGCCGAAATGACCGCCGGGCTGAGCGAGATGTTTGAGGCGCAGGGCAAAGTGCTGTTTCTGCTGCAAAGCGGCTCAACCGGCAAGGGCCTTGAGCGCTGTTTTGATACCTTACTGACGCACGGCGTTGACGGCATCGTTATCGCAGGTGGAGTGAATTCGATTGCCGGGCTGAAAGAAAAAGCGGAAGAACATGGGGTACCGCTGATCTGCGCGGCGCGCTCCGGGGGTATCGAAGGGGTGGATGTGGTGCGCCCGGACAACATGCTGGCCGCGAAAATGGCCACCGAATATCTGATCAAGCGCGGGCATAAACAGATCGCCTATCTTGGCGGCCTGAGCAATTCGCTCACCCGCGCCGAGCGGCTGGGCGGCTTCTGCGCCACGCTGTTGCAATACGGCCTGCCGTTTCGCAGTGAGTGGATCATCGAATGTGATTATCAGCAGAAATGCGCCGCCGATGCAGCAGAAGCCTTGTTATCCCGTTACCCGAAAATCAGCGCCATCGTCTGCCATAAAGCCTCCGTTGCGCTCGGTGCCTATTTTGGCGTGATGCGCACCGGCACCCAGGTCGGCGGCGGCGCAGTTGATAACTTCTTCCAGCAAAAAGTCGCGCTGATCGGCATGGAGGATGCGCCGGAATCCGCGCTGACCGAGCCTCCGCTGACGTCAATCGTCAACTCGGCCAGGGAAATTGGTTATTCGGCGGCACGCCGGTTAATGCTGAGGATTGGGGGGCAAAATCTGGAAGCGCAAAATATTATCGTCGCACCGGGGCTGGTGGAGAGGGAATCGGCGTAAGGCGGATTTCACAGCGGCACAACAGACTCTGCGCGCCGCTGCGAAATCTCATGATGACTCAGCGTGATTCACATGGCCGCCGTGGCGACGGCCTGCGTGATTAACGGCTGCACAGCTTGTAATACACCTCATTCCAGCGGATCTGGTTTTTGAAGTCTGCCAGCGTCGTGTCGTTATCTATCACCAGCAACTCAATTCCGGAAAGCTCGGCATAAAGACGCAGCGCGTCGATATCCAGTGCCTGCGAGAATACCGTGTGGTGCGCGCCGCCGCCGAGGATCCAGGCTTCTGCTGCGGTAGCCAGTGATGGCTGTGCTTTCCAGATAGCGCGGGCGACCGGCAGTTTTGGCAGAGGATGAGGCTGTTCGACGGTATCCACCAGATTGACCAGCAGACGGAAGCGGTCGCCCATGTCGATGACGCTGGCATTCACCGCCGGACCTGCCGGGGTGGAGAAGATCAGACGCGCCGGATCCGCTTTGCCGCCTATGCCGAGAAATTGCGCATCCAGCAACGGTTTTTCTTCTTTGGCAATCGACGGGCACACTTCCAGCATGTGCGAGCCCACCACCAGATCGTTCCCTGGTTTGAAGTGGTAGGTGTAATCTTCCATAAACGACGTGCCGCCTTTCAGGCCGCTGGCCATCACTTTCATGATGCGCAGCAGGGCAGACGTTTTCCAGTCGCCTTCGCCGCCAAAGCCGTAGCCTTTTTGCATCAGACGCTGTACCGCCAGCCCCGGCAGTTGTTTCATGCCGTGCAGATCTTCGAAGTTAGTGGTGAAGGCACCAAATTTGCCTTGCTCGAGGAAACGGGTCATGCCCAGTTCGATCTTCGCGGCGTCCAGCAGGTTTTCACGGCGTTCGCCGTTGATTTTAACCGTATCGGTGAGACGGTACGTGGCTTCGTACTCTTCCACCAGCGTATCCACGTCACCTTTGCTGACTTCGTTGATCACACTCACCAGATCGCCGATACCGTACGCGCTGACGGTGTAGCCAAACTGGATTTGCGCGGCGACTTTATCGCCTTCGGTCACTGCCACTTCACGCATGTTGTCGCCAAAACGCGCCACTTTCAGGTGCTGACTTTCATTTTTCGCCGCCGATACGCGCATCCACTGAGCGATGCGGCGATGAGATTCACCGTCCTGCCAGTGCCCGGCCACCACGGAATGTTGCTGACGCATACGGGCACCGATGAAGCCAAATTCACGGCCACCGTGCGCAGTCTGGTTCAGGTTCATGAAGTCCATGTCCATGGTGTCCCACGGCACTTCGGCGTTGAACTGCGTATGGAACTGTAACAGCGGCTTGTGCAGGATGCTCAGGCCGGCAATCCACATTTTGGCCGGCGAGAAGGTGTGCAGCCAGGTGATGATCCCCACGCACGGGTTGTGGTAGTTGGCTTCGCGGCACAGGGCGGTGATTTCGTCCGGCGTGGTCACCAGGGGTTTGAGCACCAGCTTAATCGGCAAACCGGCTTCCGTGTTCAGGCCGTTCACCACTTTTTCGGCATTCTCTTTGACCTGACGTAACGTTTCCGGCCCGTACAGATGCTGACTGCCGATAGCGAACCACACTTCGAGATGTTTAAACGCGTCCATTTGTTACTCCTGAATATCGGATATGAGAAAGAGGAATTAATGCGTCGTCTTCGCTGCGAACAGCGGTTCAGTCGTGACACACCATTGCTGATAACGTTCGTACAGGCGCTGATATTGCTCGACGCGCTGCGGATCCGGCAGCAGCGTGCGTTCGATGCTGCAGGCCATTTTTTCCTGCGCGGCAGGCACGTCGCTGAATTCACCGGCGGCGACGGCGGCAAAGATCGCCGCACCCAGCGCACAGCACTGATCAGACGCAACAATTTGCAGCGGCCGGTTCATGGCGTCGGCGCACACCTGCATGATGACCGGCGATTTACGCGCAATGCCACCGAGGGTCAGGACGTTTTCCACCGGAATATCCTGCTGTTCGAAACACTCCATGATGGCGCGTGCGCCAAAGGCGGTGGCGGCGATAAAGCCCCCGAACAGTTCCGGCGCTTCGGTACCTAAATTGATATCGGTAATCACGCCTTTCAGGCGCTGGTTGGCAAACGGCGTACGGCGGCCGTTGAACCAGTCGAGCACCAGCGGCAGGTGATCCAGTTTCGGATTGGCGGCCCAGGCGGCGGTGAGATCCGACAGGAGGTTTTTTTGTAATGCGGTTAACTGTGTTTGCAGTTCAGGATGGGTTTTTGCCGCCTGAATCAGCGGCCAGCTCAGCAGACGGCTGAACCAGGCGTACATGTCGCCAAAGGCTGACTGCCCGGCTTCCATCCCGATCATGTCCGGCACCACGCTGCCTTCGACCTGACCACAAATCCCGGCAATGGCACGATCGTTAACGCGGGCTTTATCGGCAATCAGAATGTCGCAGGTGGACGTGCCGATGACTTTCACCAGCGTATACGGCTGTGCGCCCGCACCGACGGCGCCCATATGGCAGTCGAATGCGCCGCCGGAAAGCACCACGCTTGCCGGTAAACCGAGACGTGCTGCCCATTCAGGGGTGAGTGTACCGACGGCCTGTTCGGCGGTGACGGTATCGGTAAACAGCGGATACGGCAGGTTTTCGACCAGCAACGGATCAAGGGCGGCGAAGAAATCTTTCGGTGGCAGGCCGCCCCACGACGGATGCCAGAGCATTTTGTGCCCGGCGCTGCAACGTCCGCGCACCACTTTGTCCGGCGCGGTGGTGCCGGAAAGCAGGGCGGGCACCCAGTCGCACAGTTCGACCCACGACGCGGCGGCTTCTTTCACCGCGGCGTCAGCGCGGGAAACGTGCAGGATTTTCGCCCAGAACCATTCGGAGGAGTAGACGCCGCCGATGTAGCGGGAGTAATCAGGGAAATCGCCGCTGCGGCACAGACGGTTGATCTCTTCGGCTTCTTCTATTGCCGTGTGATCTTTCCACAGCACGAACATGGCGTTCGGGTTTTCGGCAAATTCCGGGTTCAGCGCCAGAATGTTGCCCTGATGATCGACAGGCGCGGGGGTTGAGCCGGTGGAATCGACCCCGATACCGACCACGCGGGCGGCGCGCTCATGGCCCAGGCGGGTCACCACGTTTTTTATCGCCTGTTCCATCGCTTCTATATAGTCGAGCGGGTGATGGCGGAACTGATTTTTAGCCGCATCACAGTAACGGCCTTCATTCCAGCGCGGGTAATACACGACATCCGTTTCTATCTCAGCACCCGTCTGACAATCTACGGCCAGTGCACGGACAGAATCGCTGCCAAAATCCAGACCAAGAGCAATCGCACCTTGCGTCATTCTTTCTCACTCCTTCAGGTTTGCCGTAGTCATTACGGCGGCGAATCGAATTGCTCTAACAGTAGGAGGATGTCAAAAAGGCTGTGAGGAGGCGTTAGCTGGAAGTATGCACAAATCTGCTCCCAATGATGTTTCTGTGAGGTTGGTCAAATGTTAGCGTTTGGCTAAAATCGCTATATCTATGCACATTCCTGCTGTTTTCCCGGCGTGTGATAGCGCTCTACATTCCGCTGCAAAATTACCGCTAAAACTTAACCCGTCTTACAAGAGAGTGTGACGTAAATCCGCTATACACAGGACTTCGGCGCATCCTCACTTTGTTTCCTTACGCTACTGATAACGTTTTCACGATGGCGGCAAACCACCAGGTTTCAGAGCGCAATTGTGAAAAACAACAATAAAAGTCGGAGAACATCATGCATAAATTCACTAAGGCATTAGCGGCGGTAGGGTTAGCAGCCGTTATGTCACATTCAGCTATGGCAGCAGAAAATCCGAAGCTGGGTTTCCTGGTTAAACAGCCTGAAGAACCCTGGTTCCAGACTGAATGGCGCTTCGCCGATAAAGCCGGTAAAGACCTGAACTTCGAGGTCATTAAAATCGCCGTGCCGGATGGTGAAAAAACGTTGAATGCGATTGACAGTCTGGCGGCGAACGGCGCGAAAGGTTTTGTTATCTGTACGCCGGATCCCCGTCTCGGGCCTGCCATCATGGCGAAAGCGCGCAGCTATGACATGAAAGTGATCCAGGTGGATGACCAGTTCGTGAATGCCAAAGGCAAGCCAATGGAAGAAGTGCCGTTAGTGATGATGGCCGCGACCAAAATCGGCGAGCGTCAGGGGCAGGAACTGTATAAAGAGATGCAAAAACGTGGCTGGAAACCGGCTGAGACAGGCGTCATGGCCATCACCGCCGATGAGCTGGACACCGCACGTCGTCGTACTTCCGGTTCAATGGACGCGCTGAAAGCGGCCGGTTTCCCGGAAAAACAAATCTACAAAGTGCCAACCAAATCTAACGATATCCCTGGCGCACTGGATGCCGGTAACTCACTGCTGGTGCAGCATCCTGAAGTGAAAAACTGGCTGATCATCGGCATGAACGACAACACCGTGCTCGGTGGCGTGCGTGCAACGGAAGGTCAGGGCTTTAAAGCGGCTAACGTGATCGGCATCGGTATCAACGGTGTGGATGCGGTGAATGAGCTGTCGAAAAGCGCGCAAACCGGCTTCTACGGTTCCCTGTTACCCAGCCCGGATATCCACGGTTACAAAAGTATCCAGATGCTGAACGAATGGGTGACCAAAGGCGTTGAACCACCGAAATTCACCGAAGTGACTGACGTTGTGTTAATCACCCGCGACAACTTCAAAGAAGAATTGAAGAAAAAAGGGCTCATGTAATTTCCGGGATCATTTGAAAAAAGCATCAGATAACGCTGCTGCATAACGGACGACAGTTTTTTTTATAAGTTATTTATAAAAGGTTACGTACTGTTTTCTGCTGTGCAGTGGCGTGCATTCAACTTCACTTAATTTCCAGGTAGCCACTATGACTCAGCAATCTTCAACCAAGACGCCTTTGCTGAAACCGTCGCTGACGGAGTTTGATGCGGCCAAGCCGTATCTGGAATTCCATGACATTGGCAAAACTTTTCCGGGCGTGAAAGCGCTGGACGGAATTTCTTTCAATTGTTATGCCGGGCAAATTCACGCACTGATGGGCGAAAATGGCGCAGGTAAATCGACGCTGTTAAAAATCCTCAGCGGTAATTATCAGCCGTCGCAAGGCGTTATTCACATTAAAGGCCAGCCGGTCAGTTTTAATAAAACCACTGACGCACTTGATGCGGGCGTGGCGATTATTTATCAGGAATTACATCTGGTGCCGGAAATGACGGTGGCAGAAAACATTTACCTCGGACAATTGCCGAGCAAACACGGTTTTGTGAACCGTAAACTGCTGCGCTATGAAGCCAAAATTCAGCTCGAACACCTCGGGCTGGACATCAACCCGGATACGCCGCTCAAGTATCTCTCCATCGGTCAGTGGCAGATGGTGGAGATCGCCAAAGCCCTGGCGCGTAACGCCAAAATCATTGCCTTTGACGAGCCAACCAGTTCGCTCTCTGCCCGTGAAATCGAACAATTGTTCAGGGTTATCCGTGAGTTGCGTGCCGAAGGGCGCGTGATTTTGTATGTTTCCCACCGTATGGAAGAAATCTTCGCGTTAAGTGACGCTGTCACGGTATTCAAGGATGGCCGCTATGTGCGTACCTTCGACGACATGACGCAGGTCGATAACAGCAAACTGGTGCAGGCGATGGTGGGCCGTAATCTGGATGATATATACGGTTATGCACCGCGTCCGCATGGCGAAATCCGCCTCGAACTGGATGAAGTCAAAGCGCCGGGCGTGAGAACGCCGGTCAGCCTGACGGTGCGTCAGGGGGAAATTGTCGGTCTGTTCGGGCTGGTTGGTGCAGGGCGCAGCGAGCTGATGAAAGGATTATTCGGCGGCACGCGCATAACCGGCGGCACACTGAGGCTGGACGGTGCGGTGATGAACATCCGTAAACCGGCGGATGCCATTCGTCAGGGCATCATGCTTTGCCCGGAAGACCGCAAGGCTGACGGCATCATTCCGGTTCACTCGGTGCGCGACAACATCAACATCAGTGCCCGCCGTAAAACGGTGAAAGCAGGGTGCCTGATCAACAACGCCTGGGAAGCGAAAAATGCGCGCAAGCATATCGAGGCGCTGAATATTAAAACCCCGAGCGATCAGCAGCTGATCATGAATTTGTCCGGCGGTAATCAGCAAAAGGCCATTCTTGGCCGCTGGTTGTCGGAAGACATGAAAGTGATTTTGCTGGATGAACCGACGCGCGGCATTGACGTCGGCGCGAAACATGAAATTTATAACGTGATTTATTCTCTGGCAAAACAAGGCATTGCGGTGCTGTTTGCGTCCAGTGACTTACCGGAAGTGCTGGGTCTGGCCGACAGAATTGTGGTGATGCGCGAAGGCGCCATCTCCGGCGAACTGTCCCATGACGAAGCCACCGAAGAAAAAGCGCTGGGGCTCGCGATGTTGCGAACGCCAGACCTGACTTCTGCCCCTGACGCAGCCTGACCGAGGAGCAAAATATTATGTCGAGTATGACAACCAATTCCGCCAAACCGGATCAACCCTCAGCGGCTTCACGCGGCGGCCAGGGCCTGATGCGTATCTGGGACAGTTACGGCATGTTAGTGGTGTTCGCCGTGCTGTTCATCGCCTGTACCATTTTCGTGCCAAACTTCAGTTCTTTCATCAACATGAAAGGTCTGGGGCTGGCGATTTCAATGTCCGGGATGGTCGCCTGCGGCATGTTGTTCTGTCTGGCTTCCGGTGATTTCGATTTGTCCGTGGCATCGGTCATTGCCTGCGCGGGTGTTACCACGGCGGTGGTGATTAACCTCACCGAAAGCCTGTGGATTGGCGTCGGTGCGGGGCTGGTGCTGGGGATGCTGACCGGTTTACTTAACGGTTTCGTGATCGCCCGGCTGAAAATCAATGCCCTGATCACCACGCTGGCAACCATGCAGATTGTGCGCGGTCTGGCGTATATCATTTCCGACGGTAAAGCGGTCGGTATCGAAGACGAGCGTTTCTTCGCCCTCGGTTATGCCAACTGGTTCGGGCTGCCTGCACCGATCTGGCTGACTGTCGGCTGTCTGATTATCTTCGGGCTGCTGCTCAACAAAACCACTTTCGGGCGTAATACGCTGGCGATTGGCGGTAATGAGGACGCGGCGCGTCTGGCCGGTGTGCCGGTGGTGCGTACCAAAATCATCATTTTCATGTTGTCCGGGCTGGTGTCGGCGGCCGCGGGGATCATTCTGGCGTCGCGTATGACCAGCGGCCAGCCAATGACTTCGCTGGGCTTTGAACTGATCGTCATCTCCGCCTGTGTGCTGGGTGGCGTTTCACTGAAGGGCGGTATTGGCAAGATTTCCTACGTGGTATCCGGGATTTTGATCCTCGGTACGGTTGAAAATGCCATGAACCTGCTGAACATTTCCCCGTTCTCGCAGTACGTGGTGCGTGGCTTGATCCTGCTGGCGGCGGTGATCTTCGACCGCTACAAGCAGAAAGCGAAAAAGACCCTGTAAAACCGGTTTTGTGATAACGCTTTCACCGCGCTTTTTTCACGGCATTTGACGCTTTCAGGGGTTAAGTGCCGTAAAAACGCGTGGTTGTTCACAAATTGATAACCTTTACTGGCAGCGTTTTCACCGCCGATTAGAATAGATGAAAAATCCATAGCCACGTGATGTTCAGGAGGTTCGATGTATCACCGCATGATTCAGGATCAGCAGCAAAATCCGCTGTTACCGGGTTACAGTTTTAATGCTTATCTGGTCGCCGGAATGACACCGATCCTTGCTGATGGCCCGCTGGATTTCGCCATTGACCGCCCCGGCGGCATGAAAGGCTTTATTCTCAACCTGACGGTAAAAGGCCAGGGGAAAGTTTTTGACGGCGAGGATACCTTTTATTGCAACCCCGGCGATTTGTTGCTGTTCCCGCCGAAAGCGCGCCATCTTTACAGCCGCTCGGCTAACGCAGACTCCTGGTATCACCGCTGGGTCTATTTCCGCCCGCGCGCCTACTGGGCCGACTGGCTGGAATGGCACACCAAAACCCGCGACGTCGGGCGTCTCTCTTTGCCGAATAACACCCTGTTGCTGGAATTCGACCGGCTGTTCGCAAACATCGAACAGACGCAAAAATCAGGCCGCCGTTTTTGCGAAGAACTGGGCATGAACCTGCTGGAACGTCTGTTGCTGCGCGCAATGGAAGAAGACCCGCAGAGCCCGCAAAAAATCATGGATCCGCGCGTTATCGAAGCCTGTCAGTTTATTACCGGTAATCTGGCCGGTGAGCTGCGCATTGACGAAGTCGCCCGCCATGTGTGCCTGTCGCCATCGCGGCTGGCGCATCTGTTCCGCGAGCAGGTGGGGATTAACATTCTGCGCTGGCGGGAAGATCAGCGGGTGATCCGCGCCAAACTGCTGTTGCAGACGACGCAGGAATCAATCGCGACCATCGGGCGCGTGGTGGGATATGACGATCAGCTGTACTTCTCAAGGGTATTTCGCAAACGGGTGGGGGTCAGCCCGAGTGATTTCCGCCGCCGCAGCGTCGAGATCAATTACCCGGCAAAGCCTTACCGGGCGCAGGCGGATAATGCGGTGGCTTATCACTTCTGAGCCTCGCACAGCCTGAACAGTGATGAGCAAAATTCAGACGAACGCTGATAAAGCAGACAAAAAAAAGCCGGTATAAAAACCGGCTTTTCTCTTTTTTACGTACTGACGAAAGTTACGCCGCAGGTCTGGCGATCACATTTCGGTTTTCCATGCGCACTTCCGCAATCGTCACATCAATGATGTCACTCTGGCGGTAGGCCACTTCGCCTTTAATCAGCACGGTGCCGGTGTCAGCGCTGCACACCAGCTCGTCGCGCACGCTGTGCAGGAACGGAGCAGGAATGAACGCCACGGCGCCGATATCTTGCAGACGGATACGCAGGCCGCCGCGAGTCACATCGATAATTTCAGCGCTGAACTTCACCTCAGTACCGACTTTATCTTCCAGATAACGGGCGTACAGCCAGTCACCGACATCACGCTCAGCCATGCGGTTCGCGCGACGGCGTTCTGCCAGCTGTACGGTCATTTCATCCTGAGGTTTCTCAGCAGACTGTTGCAGGATCATCGCTTTCAGCAAGCGGTGGTTCACCATATCGCCGTATTTACGGATGGGTGACGTCCAGGTGGCGTAAGCTTCCAGACCCAGACCAAAGTGCGGCCCCGGCGTGGTGCTGATTTCTGCAAAGGTCTGGAAACGACGAATGCGGCTGTCGAGGAACTGCGTTGGCAAGGCATCAAGCTTACGGCGCAAGGCGCAGAAGCCCGGCAGTGTCAGCATCTCTTCGGCGTTGGCTTGCACGTCATTGGCCTGCAACACAGTGACCGCGTTCTCAACCAGCAGCGGATCAAAACCGGTGTGCACGTTGTAAACGCCAAAACCGAGGCTGTCGCGCAGGGCGATGGCGGCGCAGACGTTGGCGGCAATCATCGATTCTTCCACAATGCGGTTCGCGATGCGGCGATGCTCGGCGACGATTTCCAGCACGTTGCCTTTCTCACCCAGCACGAAGCGGTAATCAGGACGATCTTTAAACACCAGCGCATGCTCAGTACGCCATGCGCTGCGCACGTCACAGACGCGTTTCAGCAGGCGGATCTGCGAGGCGATCACCTCACTGGCCGGCTGCCATTCGCTTTTCTCATCGGTTTCCAGCCAGTCAGACACGTTATCGTAAGCCAGCTTGGCTTTGGACTCGATGGTCGCGGCGAAGAAACGAATGTCACTGCCCAGCGTGCCATCGGCGCTGAGCGTCACAGAGCACGCCAGAACCGGACGGCTGACATCCGGCCACAGCGAGCAGATGTCGTCGGACAATTCACGTGGCAGCATCGGGATGTTAAAGCCCGGCAGATAGTTGGTGAATGCGCGTTTTTTAGCAATATTGTCGAGATCGCTGCCTTCCGCTACATAAGCTGTCGGGTCAGCAATCGCGATGGTCATTTGCAGGGTGCCGTCGCCGTTGTCTTTGACATACAGCGCGTCATCCATGTCCTGCGTGCTGCCGCTGTCGATGGTGACAAACGGCAGGGCAGTCAGATCTTCGCGGGTCAGGCCTTCGTCGCGCAATTCGGCGATGTCAGATTTTGGCGCCTCGCGTTCAAGATTATGACGTGCCAGTGTCACCCACCACGGCGCGAGATCGTCAGTGCCGGTGGTGATCCACTCGGTGATTTCAGCCTGGAAGCTGTGATCACCTTCTTTCAGCGGATGGCGGCGCATTTCAGCCACACACCAGTCGCCGTCGCTCACTTCATGATTGATGTTACGGGCAACGCGGCACTGAATGGAATCACGTAATAAAGGGTGATCGGGAAGAATAGTAAGACGGTCGTCTTTTTTGGTCACACGACCCACAAAACGGCTGAGGAAAGGTTCAACCAGGGTTTCCGGCTGGACGACTTCACGCTCTTTTTCGGTTTGCAGTGAGGCGATCACGCGGTCACCGTGCATGACTTTTTTCATGTACGGAGGCGGAATGAAATAGCTTTTTTGGCCGTCTACTTCAAGAAAGCCAAAGCCTTTCTCAGTGCCTTTCACAATGCCTTCGACACGTGGAGTCTGAGAGTGAAGTTGCTGTTTTAGCTGCGCGAGCAGCGGGTTATCTTGAAACATATCGTCCAGAGAATTGGGGGTTAATGTGGCTCGATTAGCGGCAGACAGTTTTACGCGATCTGGCACCGTCGGGCAAGCTCTTATCCCCCCTTTCGCCTCATAACGCCGACGCGAAAGGGAGGATTTACGGCACACCCCGCAAAAGGGATCAGGCGATACGTTGCAGATCGACGGTTTGTTCACAGCGACGGATTGTCACCGGCACCGCTTTTGAGGTCGGGGTGTGGGTCTGATCGCCAAAACTCGACATCGGCACCAGCGGATTGGTTTCCGGATAATAGGCCGCCAGATTGCCGCGCGGAATGTCGTAGCTCACCAGTTTGAAACCGCTGACTTTGCGCTCAACGCCATCGTTCCACAGCGTTTCGATTTCCACCAGTTCGCCGTCTTTCAGGCCTAAATCGGCCAGATCCTGCGGGTGAATAAACAGCACTTCACGCTGGCCGTAGACGCCACGGTAACGGTCATCAAGGCCGTAAATCGTGGTGTTGTACTGGTCATGGGAACGCAGGGTCTGCAGCGTGAACGGCGCATTGCGATCGCCCATTGGGATCAGCACATCTGGCAACGGCGCGGCGCTGAAATTCGCCTTACCGCTCAGGGTGTTGAAATTCAGTTCTGCCGCCGCATTGCCCAGATAGAACCCGCCTTTGATGTCGCAGCGCGCATTGAAGTCTTTAAAGCCAGGAATGGTCGCTTCGATGTGATCGCGGATCAGATTGTAATCATCCGCCAGCGCCATCCAGTCGAGGTATTTGTCGCCGAGAACCGCATCGGCGATACCGCAGACAATGGCCGTTTCGGAACGCTGTTCTTTGGATAACGGAATACCCACGCCTTCGGACGCATGCACCATGCTGAAAGAGTCTTCGACGGTGATGAACTGCGAACCGGTGGCCTGCATATCCAGCTCAGTACGACCCAGCGTTGGCAGGATCAGCGCTTCGTGGCCCGGCGTCAGGTGGCTGCGATTCAGTTTGGTACTGATCTGCACCGACAGTTCAAGATTGCTCAGCGCCTGAAGGGTACGCGGCGTATCCGGTGCCGCCGCCGCGAGATTACCGCCAAGGCAGATCAGCACTTTCGCTTCTTTACGCAGCATGGCTTCCAGCGCTTCTACGGTGTTGTGGCCCGGAGTCCGCGGTGGGGTGAAATGGTAATGTTTTTCCATCGCATCCAGCAGGGCTTTCGGCGCTTTTTCGTCGATACCCATGGTGCGGTTACCCTGCACATTACTGTGGCCACGCACCGGACAAAGCCCCGCGCCTGGTTTACCCAGCTGACCAAACAGCAGTTGCAGGTTGGTGATTTCACGCACGGTCGGCACGGAATGTTTGTGCTGAGTAATGCCCATCGCCCAGGTACAGATCACGCGTTCGGCGTGCATATAAATAGCCGCGGCTTCGCGCAGATCCTGCTCGCTCAGGCCAGACTGTTCAGTGATTTTTTCCCAGCTGGTGGCATCCACCATTGCCAGATACTCGTCCACGCCAGCGCTGTTTTGCGTAATAAACGCGTCATCGAACAGGGACGGCTGGCCGGAGGCAATGCGCTCGCGGTGCGTTTGTAACAGCGCTTTGACGATGCCGCGTACGGCAGCCATATCGCCGCCCAGATTGGGCTGGTAATAGGCGGAACTGATGCGACCGGCTTTCGGTGTGACCACTTCCAGCGGTTTTTGTGGATCAGCAAAACGCTCCAGACCACGTTCGCGCAGGGTGTTAAAGCTGACCACTTTCGCGCCGCGATCGGCTGCGTGACGCAGGCTGTGCAGCATACGCGGGTGGTTGGTCCCCGGATTCTGCCCGAAGACGAAAATGGCATCGGCTTTTTCAAAGTCGTCCAGACGGACCGTGCCTTTGCCGACGCCGATACTCTGTTTCAGGCCAACGCCGCTGGCTTCATGGCACATGTTGGAGCAGTCAGGGAAGTTGTTGGTGCCGAACATGCGGCCAAACACCTGATACAGATAAGAGGCTTCGTTGCTGGCGCGTCCGGAGGTGTAAAAATCGGCCTGATCCGGGCTTTCGAGACCTTTAAGATGGCTGGCGATCAGCGAAAAAGCAGCATCCCAGCTGATCGGTTCGTAATGGTCGGTGGTGCGGTTGTAGCGCATCGGGTGGGTCAGACGTCCCTGATATTCCAGGAAATAATCGCTCTGCTCACGCAGTTTGCTCACGCTGTGCTGGGCGAAAAACTCTGGTTCGACGGCTTTACGGGTGGCTTCCCAGCTGACGGCTTTCGCCCCGTTTTCGCAGAAGCTGAACGTACTGTGATTATCATCGCCCCAGGCGCAGCCCGGACAGTCAAAACCGCGACCTTTGTTAACACGCATCAGGTTACGTAAGTTTGAGAGGACTTTTTTACTGTCGAAGACGAAACGGGTGGTGGATTCTAATGCACCCCAGCCACCGGCCGCGCCGTGGTAGGGTTTGATCTCAGTTTTGAATTTCATAATTATGCTTCGCAGGTGGTTTTTATTCTGGTCTGGAAACAATCGGATCGGCAAAATGTTAATCGGATTGTTAATTTTATGTCACAAGTTTAGGAGGGCGAGGGGAATACGTCTAATCGAATGCCGTGATGGTGTGATAGATAACCTCTATGGCGCAAAAAGTTCGGCGCGAAATCCACATTTCCCAGTTCTGACGGGGGCTTAAAGTCAGTTTCATCAGGTTAAAAAACAGCAGGTTGTGATAATCAAAACTGATTGCGCGGGCAACTGACTGTTTTGCTGTAAAAGCGTCCAACTTGTAACTGAACCGTTTCATTATGAAATGCTTAGCAAAAGACTAAGGGTTTTTCTGTACGCCGATTTAAGGCACCCTATGCCGCAGATCTCACTCTATGATTTTTTTGTATATTGCCTGTGCATTTTTATGCGCCGGTCAATACGGCACGTTTAAGGAAGACTCAGTGAAACGTAGTGTAATAAGTGTTTTGTCTTGTGTGTTGATGTTCTCTGCGGGCAGCGCCCACGCTGTCGCGCCACTCGATTTCCCGGTTGTGCCACCGAGCATTGATGCCGCCTCGTTTGTCCTGATGGATTACGCCAGCGGTGATGTGCTGGCGGCAGGGAATCCGGACGATCGCCGTAACCCGGCCAGCCTGACCAAACTGATGACCGGCTACGTGATTGACCGTGCTTTGGATCAGAAAAAAATCACCATGAATGACGTTGTGACCGTGCCTCAGGAAGCCTGGGTGGCGGGTAATAAAAGTCTCGATGGTTCTTCCCTGATGTTCCTCAAACCGGGCGACCGTGTTTCCGTGCGTGATTTAATCCGCGGCATCATCATTACCTCCGGTAACGATGCCTGCGTGGCGATGGCTGACTATGTGGCGGGCAGCCAGGACAGTTTTGTCGGCATGATGAACAAATATGTCGTCAGCCTGGGCCTGACCAACACCCATTTCGAAACCGTGCACGGTCTGGATGCGCCGGGGCAGTTCACAACGTCATACGATCTCGCCAAGCTTTCCCGTGCCATCATCGGCGGCGAGCCTGAGGAGTATCAGATGTATGCCGAGAAATCGCTGACATATGACAACATCACTCAGCAAAACCGTAACGGCCTGTTGTGGGATAAAAACCTGCAGGTAGACGGCCTGAAAACCGGTCATACCGAAAGCGCCGGTTTTAACATTATCGCTTCGGCAACGCAGGGTGACCGTCGTCTGATTGCCGTCGTCATGGGCGGGAAAAGTTCAAAAGGGCGTGAAGAGCAGGCACGTAAACTGCTGACCTGGGGCTTCCGCGAATACTCCAGCAAGCAGATTTTCAAAGCGGGTCAGACTGTCTCTGATGAACATGTCTGGTACGGTGCGAATTCGCAGGTGAAAGTCGGGTCGCTGAGCGATGTATTCATCAGCGTACCGCAGGCGGATGCCGATAAACTGAAAGCACAGTATGTTCTGACTAACCCGCAGGTTGAAGCACCGCTGAAAAAAGGGCAGGAGCTGGGCAATATCAATATCGTGGATAACGGCAAAGTAATTAAAACCGTGCCGCTGGTGGCATTAGAAGATGTCGCCGAGGGCGGCATCATCAGCCGGGCGATCGATTATGTGAAACTGAAAATTTAAAATAACTTCCTTAATAATAAGTATTAATAATCCCTGGTGAAATAACCGGGGATTTTTTTGCCATAAATTTGAAGTATTGATAATTTATAAAATATGACGGAGTTATTGTTTTTAAATGTAATTGGCGCAATTCATATTATTTTCTATAAATTCATCTCGTTTTTATTTTTAATTAATGCATTAATGATGGTGGTGAATTATCAATGTTTATTTTTTAAATCTTTCGATTGATTCATCAAACAAATTAGCATGAGTATTAATGGTTTTTTTAAATATATATAAATGGAGTTATATAATGAGTGAAGAAAAAACAAAATCAGACCTGGTCATTGCTGAAGGTAGTCAATTCAGCGCGGAAACATCAACAGATTATTCCCCTGGGAAAGAAAATATCGCGCTCGCTGTGACGGCGACCGGGATAACCTATAACGGTACCACGGGTAATGATTCGTTTACGGGTGGAAAAGAAGATGATCATCTTCGCGGCGGTGACGGTAACGACTGGCTCAGCGGAGGTTTGGGAGATGACGTTCTTAAAGGCGATACGGGTAACGACACACTCAACGGCGGCGCTGGTGCCGACGTGCTGGAAGGCGGGGCTGGCAATGATTCTCTTTACGGCGGAGAAGGACTGGACAGCTTTATCTTCGCCGCCGGCCACGGTCAGGATGTTATCACTGATAGCCGTTCGTCAGACATCGGTAATGACGTTTTACGGTTCAATGGAGCCAGTTCGGGCTCGGCGCGGTTTAGCCGCGAGGGTAACAGTTTGATCATACAGGCCTACGGTGCGGACGACCGGGTGAGCGTCACTAACTTCTTTGTAAATGGCGAAAGTTCGGGGGAATTTTTCCGTCAGTACAGCTTTGTCTTTGACGATAGGACTCTGACGGAGACAGACCTCTTGTCAGGGGTCACGTCATGGGGAACCGCAAATAATGACAATGAGTCGGGCTGGTACGGTGTAGACCTTATGTATGGCGGGTTGGGTAACGATTCGCTAAGTGGAGGGTCAGGAAATGACGTTCTGAACGGCGGAGCCGGTGATGATACGCTCGGTGGCGGAGCTGGAGACGATATTCTTGAGGGGGGCTCAGGTAATGACCGTCTTAGCGGTAACGAGGGGCTGGATACTTTTATGTTTGCCGTCGGACACGGTCAGGATGTGGTCAGTGACGCACCTTCGACCGACATCGGAAATGATACTTTGCGGTTTACGGGGGCGAATAGCCAAAATGCCCTTTTCAGCCGCAAGGGAAACGATCTGATCGTTCATGCCTATGGAACAGATGACAACGTAACGGTCACCAACTTTTTCAATAATCCTGAAACACCCGGGACGGTGTTCCGTCAATACAGCTTTGTGTTTGATGATAAGACGCTGACGGAACCGGATCTGCTATCGGGCGTCACAACCTGGGATACAGAGGGTAATGACAATGCGTTGGGCTGGTACGGTGTAGACCTCATGTATGGCGGATTGGGTAACGATTCGCTACGTGGAGGCTCAGGAAATGACGTTCTGCACGGCGGAGTCGGTGATGATACGCTCGGTGGCGGAGCTGGAGTCGATATTCTTGAGGGAGGCTCAGGTAATGACCTTCTTAGCGGTAACGGGGGGCTGGATACTTTTATGTTTGCCGTCGGACACGGTCAGGATGTGGTCAGTGATGCTCCTTCGACCGACATCGGAAATGATACTTTGCGGTTTACGGGAGCGAATAGCCAAAATGCCCTTTTCAGCCGCAAGGGAAACGACCTGGTCGTTCATGCCTATGGAACAGATGACAACGTAACGGTCACCAACTTTTTCAATAATTCTGAAATACCCGGAACGGCGTTCCGTCAATACAGCTTTGTGTTTGATGATAAGACGCTGACGGAACCGGATCTGCTGTCAAGAATCACCTCCTGGGGTACTGCGGGTAATGATACTGAGTGGGGCTGGTACGGGAATGACATTATTTATGGCGGTGCGGGCAACGATTCACTGTCTGGGGTTTCAGGAGATGACATCCTGAACGGTGGACTGGGTAATGACAACCTCTTTGGTGGGGATGGGGCGGATACTTACCACTTTGCGGCGGGTCATGGAAAAGACCTTGTGAATGACGTTGGTAAACCCGGCGAAAGCAATAATACCCTGCGTTTCAACGGTGCAGAGTCTGGTACAACACGGTTTAGTCGTGATGGGAGTCATCTGACCATTCAGGCCTACGGAAGCGATGACAGCGTGATGGTCAGCAACTACTTTGCCGGTACTGATCAACCCGGAGGAATTTACCGCCAGTTCAGCTTTGTCTTCGACGATGCGACGCTGACGGAGGCGGATCTGGCGAGGTCGGGGATGACGTACAACGGAACGGACGCTGGTAACAATGCCTCGGGCTGGTATGCCGCTGATCTTATGTACGGCGCAGGCGGTAACGACACGCTGCAGGGAGGGGGCGGAAATGACGTGCTGAACGGCGGTGCGGGCAATGACTCACTTAATGGCAACAGCGGTGAGGACACCTACCAGTTTACTGCCGGGCACGGTAAAGACCATGTGTATGACTCAGCGGGTAGCGGTGAAAATGGTGATATTTTACGCTTCACTGGTGCGTCATCGGGCGCAGCCCGTTTCAGTCGCGAGGGTGCCAACCTTATCATACAGGCCTACGAAAGCGATGACAGCGTGACGGTCAGCAACTACTTTGCCGGTACTGATCAACCCGGAGGGATTTACCGCCAGTTCAGCTTTGTGTTCGACGATGCGACGCTGACGGAGTCGGATCTGGCGAGGTCGGGGATGACGTACAACGGAACGGACCTTGCTAACAATGCCACGGGCTGGTATGCACCTGATTTTATGTACGGCGCAGGCGGTAACGACACGCTGCAGGGAGGGGGCGGAAATGACGTGCTGAACGGCGGTGCGGGCAATGACTCACTTAATGGCAACAGCGGTGAGGACACCTACCAGTTTACTGCCGGGCACGGTAAAGACCATGTGTATGACTCAGCGGGTAGCGGTGAAAATGGTGATATTTTACGCTTCACTGGTGCGTCATCGGGCGCAGCCCGTTTCAGTCGCGAGGGTGCCAACCTTATCATACAGGCCTACGGAAGCGATGACAGCGTGACGGTCAGCAACTACTTTGCCGGTACTGATCAACCCGGAGGGATTTACCGCCAGTTCAGCTTTGTGTTCGACGATGCGACGCTGACGGAGTCGGATCTGGCGAGGTCGGGGATGACGTACAACGGAACGGACCTTGCTAACAATGCCACGGGCTGGTATGCACCTGATTTTATGTACGGCGCAGGCGGTAACGACACGCTGCAGGGAGGGGGCGGAAATGACGTGCTGAACGGCGGTGCGGGCAATGACTCACTTAATGGCAACAGCGGTGAGGACACCTACCAGTTTACTGCAGGCCACGGTAATGATTACGTGTATGACAACACCGGTGCGGGTGAACACGGCGATATCCTACGCTTTACCGGGGCTAACGCTGGTTCAGCGCTGTTCAGTCGCGATGGTCGCAGTCTGGTTATAAAGGCCTACGGAAGCGATGACAGCGTGACGGTCAGCAACTACTTTGGCGGTACTGATCAACCCGGAGGGATTTATCGCCAGTTCAGCTTTGTCTTCGACGATGCGACGCTGACGGAGTCAGACCTGGCGAGGTCGGGGATAACGTACAACGGAACGGAGGTCAGTAATAATATTACCGGCTGGTACGGCGTCGACCTGATGAACGGTGGCGGCGGTAACGATACGCTGAGTGGAGTTTCCGGAGATGACGTTCTGAACGGCGGCGCGGGTAATGACGTGCTGAACGGCGGAGCGGGGCAGGATACCTATCTGTTCGCTAACGGACACGGTAATGACAGGGTCACTGATTACGCAGGTAAGCTTGAAGGCAAAGATATTATTGAATTCAGCGATCTCAATCTCACCGACCTGTGGTTCTCGAAAAGTAACAGTAATCTGCTTATTACCGAATCAGGATCTCAGGATTCCGTAGAAGTGATGAACTGGTATTCCAATGCTGAAAGCCAAAATAAAGTCATTCATACGCATGATGGCTATGAAATTGATGCAGCTCAGGTGCAGCAACTGGTTGAAGCGATGAGTACGTTTGCCGCAACGCATAGCGAACTATCAGCAGCAGATCAGCAAACAGGCTTTATGCACTCTGTCAGTGTTTCATCCTATCTCGAAGCCGCGAAATAATGTAATGCGGTAAATATCAAAAGCTCCTCTGTATTCACGGAGGAGCTTTTTTATTTCTGACATCTCAGGATATTTATTCAGAACACTTTGGAAGAAAAATCCGTTTTTACTTCGCTTTCAATATAGGTATTTAAACCCCATCCGGCGCGCGCTAATTCTTTCATCTTTTCAAGATGCTCGGGGCCGGGGTGACGGATATCATAAAGATACACGTGATTATTTTTGAAACGGACTTTAATCGAGTTGGCATCTATCTGGAAGCTGACAACCTGTGAATCACCGCTTTTGTTGGCGTAATTTTCCATGCTGCATCCTGTTAGCTAAGCCTGATATCGGGCGACCTCATCTATTAACCACGTTCGGCCATTTGACACAGGGCGGAAGTTCACAGTTTGCGCAACGCACGGAAAACAAAGCTGAATACGACAGCAGGAACACCGCTCATGACGTTCTCAGGCCATGAGCGGGGAAGATTACAGGTTTTCCGTCACGATTTTGGCGGCCGCCGCCAGCACATCTTTACGTGCTTTGGCATCCTGCTGCGGTTGGGTGAAATAGGTGACCAGAATGAGCGGCGCATGGTTATCGGGCCAGATCACCGCAATGTCATTGGTGGTGCCGTAATCGCCGCTGCCGGTCTTATCGCCGACCTGCCACGTTGCCGGAAGTCCTGCGCGGATGCTGGCTGCGCCGGTGGTGTTACCTTTTAACCATTGCACAAGCTGCGCGCGCTGCGGTTCAGCCAGCGCATTGCCCAGCGTCAGTTTACGCAGACTTTCTGCCATCGCCAGCGGGGAGGTGGTATCACGTTTGTCGCCGGGGATCGCCGTGTTGAGGCTTGGTTCCGTGCGGTCGAGGCGGAAAGTCTCATCGCCGAGGGAACGTGCAAACTGAGTCACTTTTGCCGGGCCGCCGAGCTGCGCGATAAGTTTATTCATCGCCACGTTGTCGCTGTACTGAATCGCCGCCGCACCCAGTTCACCCAGCGTCATGCCGCTATCAAGGTGTTTTTCAGTGATCGGGTTGTAGTTCACCAGATCGGACTTTTTGATATCCACGTGCTTATTCAGCAGGTTTTTATCCGTTTCACTGGCTTTCAGAATGCCTGATGCTGCCATCACTTTGCTGGTGCTGCACATGGCGAAACGTTCATCCGCGCGGTAAAGCGTCTGCGTGTTACTGGCCGTGTCTATCATCGCCACGCCTAACCGCCCGCCGGTGCTTTTTTCCAGTTCAGCGAGTTTTTGTTGTACGGCTTTTGCTTGTGCGGGCGTCTGAGCCCACAGCGGTGCACTGGAAAATAACAAAGGCATCAGCGCCACGGTGAGGCACGCTTTCTGACGAAATGTATTCATGAACATAGAAATCCTTATCGGTGTTGGTGTGGAAGCCGGCAATATCCTTGTTTGGTGCAGGATTGACAAGCGAGAATAATTTCGCGCAGGATAAAGAAAAACTTATGGATAAGTCATTATGCGTACCTCGCTGCCTCTCAATGCATTGCGTGCTTTTGAAGCCTCGGCCAGACATCTCAACTTTACCCGTGCCGCACTTGAACTGAGCGTCACGCAGGCGGCGGTCAGCCAGCAGGTACGTTTGCTGGAAGATCAGCTGGGCACTGCCTTGTTCAAACGGTTGCCGCGCGGGCTGGAACTGACCGATGAAGCGCTGGTGTTATTGCCGGTGTTATCCGAAGCGTTCAGCCAGATTCAAACCGTGCTCAAGCGCTTTGAGGGCGGGTATTTTCATGAAGTGCTGACTATCGCGGTGGTGGGTACCTTTGCCGTAGGCTGGTTATTGCCGCGGCTGAAAGCCTTCCGGGAGCAGCATCCTTTTATCGAACTCAAAATTCTGACCAACAATAACGTGGTTAATTTGGCGTCCGAAGGGCTGGATTACGCGATCCGTTTTGGAACCGGCAACTGGGCGGCGACGGAAAACCGGCTGTTGTTTGACGCGCCGCACACGGTGTTATGTTCTGCGGACATTGCCCGCAGACTTTCGACACCGGATGCGCTGACCAAAGAAATACTATTGCGTTCGTACAGGCCGGATGAATGGGATCAATGGATGATCGCCGCCGGTCTGGATCCCTGGCGTGCTGCCGGGGCGGTGTTTGATTCTTCGCGGCTGATGGCCGAAGCGGCGATGCAGGGGGAAGGCGTGGCGCTGGTTCCCGTGTCGATGTTTACCCGCGAAATGGAGGCCGGATGTCTGGTTCGTCCGTTTGCCACTGAAATCACGCTCGGCAGTTACTGGCTGACCCGGCTTAAATCGAAACGCATGTCTGCCGCGATGCAGGTGTTCGAGGAATGGCTGTTCAGCCAGCTGGTCGAAAGGTCTGAAGAATAAGCGCGCAGTGCAGTGGGCACCGGCAAACTCCCGGTGCCCGCAGCGCTAAAGGGATGGTTTCAGCAGGAAACTGTGATCAAAGGTGCCACTGACATTGAGCGCCACCGGGAGCAATCCCTGAGCATGATAAAAATCAGCGGTTTGCTGTTGCTGCGTCTCAGTTGCCGCATCGATCTGCTGCCAGTAGGATTTGCGGCGCTCAAAAGAGAGTTTCGCCGCATCCAGCGGGAAGCCGATAATCTTCGCCAGTTTTTCACTGTACGCATCCAGATTTTTATACGCCCAGATCTGCGCATCGCTCAGCCGTTGCAGATAATCAGCAATCGCCTGACGTTTACCCTGATCTTTCAGCGCCGTCTCCGTGGCGGCGAGAAAACTGTTCCCTGACCACAACCCCCGGCCATTAATCAGCACGCGCAGATGATCCTGCGTTTCGGCGAATGCCGTGTAAGGTTCCCATGTCGCCCAGACATCCACCGAACCTTGCGTCAGCGCGAGTTTGGCATCGCTGGGTGGCAGGAAGCGGAAGGTGACATCTTTGGCACTCAGCCCGGCAGAGGCCAGTGCTTTCAGCGCCACAAAATGCCCGATAGATCCCCGGTTGGTGGCGATACTCTTGCCTTTCAGATCGGCAGCCGTTTTGATCGGGCTGTCGGGCCTGACCAGCAGCGCCGTGCCGTAAGCATCAGATTTATCCACCGCAATGGCTTTCACCTGCGCACCCGCCGCTTCGGCAAACAGCAGCGGCGCATCGCCGATAATCCCGACATCCACGGCCTGCGCGTTGAGCGCTTCTGCCAGCGGAGCCGCAGCCGGGAACTCCGACCATTCAATTTTGTAGGGCAGATTATCCAGTTTGCCCGCTGCTTCCAGCTGGGCACGCATATTCCCTTTCTGATCGGCCACGCGCAGGGTGACGGAGTCGGCGAATGCCGCAGACGTGCTGGCGATAAGAGACACCATCAACAGCAGATTTTTTACATTGACTCGCATTGCAATTCCTCAGACCAGGCTGGCACGGGCAGGGTGGTGAGCGGCCTGACGTGCAGCGATTTTCTGCTTCGTCAGCGGGATCAGGGATTTACCGTATTCGACGGCATCATTGAGCGGGTCAAAACCGCGGATCAGGAAAGTGGTGATGCCCAGGTCATAATATTTCAGCAGCGCGTCAGACACCTGTTCAGGCGTACCGACCAGCGCAGTGGAGTTCGATCCCCCGCCGATGAGCCCGGCAATACCGGTCCACAGGCAGCTGTCGAGACGATCGCCTTGCGCCACGGCATTCAGTAACCGCTGAGCCCCGACGCTCTGTGGTTTTGCTGCCAGAGTCTGGCCGCTGGTCGCCCGTTGTGCAGTGGCTTTCGCCAGGATCTCGTCGGCCTTTGCCCAGGCTTCTTGTTCCGTTTTACCGAGGATCGGGCGGAATGAGATGCTGAAGTCGATGTCACGCTGATGCTGTGCTGCCGAGGCTTTCACCGCGGCCACGGTTTCTGCCGCGCTTGCCAGCGGTTCGCCCCACAGCGCGAAGACATCGGCATGTTTACCGGCAACACGGATGGCATCTTCAGACGACCCACCGAAGAACACAGGCAGCCGTTGCTGAGAGGGTTTGATGGCTGAGAAGGCTTTCTCCGCCTGATAAAACGCACCCTGATGGTCGAAATCTTTTTCCGAGTACCAGCTTTTTTTCAGAACATCAATGTATTCATCCGTGCGCTGATAGCGGCCTGACTTTGGCACGAAATCCCCGTCGCGACGCTGTTCTGCATCGCTGCCGCCGCTGATGATATGCACTGCCACGCGGCCATCCAGCAAGTGATCGAGCGTGGCGAGTTTACGTGCCGCCAGCGTCGGGGCAACAAAGCCGGGGCGATGGGCCAGCAGGAAATGAATACGGGACGTGTTTGCGCCAGCATGCGCGGTGACCAGAAAGGCATCCGGCTGGTCGGAGGCATAGGCCACCAGAATGCGGTCGAAACCGGCGTTTTCGTGGGCTTTGGCGAAATCGGCGATGTATTTTTTATCAAAAACAGGGCCAGTTGGCGGAATGATTTCAGACGCCAGCCGATGGCCGATCATACCAATAAATTGCACGCTCATGAGCTGTCACTCCTCAGGTCAGAGGCCAGCGAACCAAGACTGCGCTGGCAGGAGTTATCACCATAAACGGGTTTTTACTATGTTAGAAATTCATTATGTGGATAAGTTAATATGAAAAATGCGCATTAAGATTGAGGCGGGTGGGTTGCCACTCACATCGGCCTTAAGGTCAAGACCTTGGGCTCGCCGCCCAAACGGGCCTTAAGGGGGGCTTATCGCCGCCCCCCTTAAGAATCCCGGGCTCTTTTTACAACGCGCTGCCGCTGGCAGGCTATATTCCAGCGGCTCCGGCTATTGCCGCAAACGCCGCCGCTGCGCGGTCCTCTCATTTCAGGTTCGGACCCGCTCGGAAAACACCCTCGCGGTTTCTCACCGTTCATTCGACGTCGTTTTGAGCGCGGCCAGAGGCTTTTTAAAGCGCAACCTCACCCTTTTTGACTCTATAAATCAAAAATTTAAGTCTCAATAATCTTTTGAATGACACAGTCATTGGCCGCACTCAAAAATCACGCTGGAGGGAGTGGTGGAAACCCGCGCATGTTTTTGCGCGGGTTGTAACCCGACCGGAGGGCACCGCGAAGCGGCGGGATTTTGCGGCAATAGGAGGAGTTTCTGGAACATAGCCCGCGAGCGGCAGCGCGCAGTTAAAAAAACGCAGGATACCAAAGGGTTTCGTTTAAAACCCTTTGGGCCCGTTTGGGCGGCGAGCCCAAGGTCTTGACCTTAAGGCCGGTGTGGGTGGCAACCCACGGTTTTGACGTTAGAATCCCCTGAAATCCCCCCACCTCGCCCACGAGAATCTAATACTCTATCCCCGTCTGCACCGGTAAATCCAGGCCGTGCGCGATGGCGGCGGCGAAGGCATCAATGGCGGGGATCTGGCTGGCAGGGACATTGGGATAGACCAGCCATAACTGGCTGCGCGGGGCGAAATCTTTCAGGGCATACAGCGCCAGCTCAGGGCGCAGGGGGTGATGTTCCACCAGTGCGCGCGGCATCAGGCCGAGGCCGCGGCCTTCGGCGATGAGGGAGAGTTGCAGCGTGACGCCAAAGGCTTCGAGATTGATCAACAGTGGCAAACCCTGTTCGATTAATGCCCGTTGCAGCGCCGCGCGAAAACCACAGCCTTCCGGATTGAGGATCCACCCGTGCTGATAACACTCCTCCAGCCGCTGCGGCAACGCTGCCGTGGCTTTCGGGCCGACCACCACCAGATCTACGGCGCCGAGAGGCTGATTCTCAATGCCTGCCGGAAATTGTTTACTGGCGGGAAACAGCACCACCGCCGCCTCAAGCTCCTGACGCTGTACGCGCAGCAATAATTCTTCGCCCCAGCCGCTGGATAAACGTGGCTGAATTTCCGGGAACTGGCTGGAAAGCATCTTAAGCGCGGGCAGCAGGCTGCTTTCGCTCAGGCTTTGCGGAACCGCCAGACGCAGCAGGCCGGACGGCGGGCTGTCGGCGGCCACCAGATCGCTGAGCGCATCCACTTCACGCAAAATATGGCGGCATTGCTGATAAACACGTTTACCCATCAGCGTCGGTTTCAGCGGTTTGGTTTGCCGGTTCAGCAACGGGATGCCCAGTGATTCCTCGAAATTCTGTACGCGGCGGGTAATGGCCGGTTGCGTGAGCCCCAGCTCATCGGCGGCCAGACGCGTCGATTGCAGGCGAATGACCGCAACAAACGCGGTTAAATCTTCAATTTTCATGGCATCCGGTATCCGTAAGAAAATCAACATCAGTCCGCGCAGCATAAAACAATTTGAAGTATGACGCTGGATCGCACCGCACATTTTTATGTGTTAAATGCATATTAGCTTATCCATAAAATGAATTTTGGTTGAGTTTGACCAGTGCTAGCCTGTCCTGAATGTTGATCAAAAGGGGAAGGCGATGACCGCTTTACATACCGCGCCACTGCGCCAGTTTCTGGCCGACTTCACGCGGCTGATTCAGGAACCGCATGGTCAGACCGAGGTTCTGGCGCAGGGCAGCACACTGCTGGCGACACTGATCGGCCAGGATAACTGGCTGCCGGAAGCCTTTGCTGAGCCACATGCCGAACACTATCAGCAATATTTGCTGTATGCCGATCCGCTGTCGCGATTTTCCGTGGTCAGTTTTGTCTGGGGACCTGGGCACACCACGCCGGTGCATGACCACCGCGTCTGGGGGCTGATCGGGATGCTGCGCGGGGGAGAAACCAGCCAGAATTATGTACGCCACCACGACGGCACCCTGCAACCCGAAGGACCCGCCGTGACACTGCATCCGGGCGATGTAGAGAAAATCGCGCCGGATGTGCTGGATATTCATCAGGTCAGTAATCTTTACGCCGATCGCGTTTCGGTCAGTATTCACGTTTATGGCGGCAATATCGGCGCAGTGTCACGGGCGGTTTACTTGCCCGACGGCAGCGAGAAAACCTTTATTTCCGGCTATTCCAACTCACTCCTGCCCAATGTCTGGGATCTGTCAAAAGAGAATCCATATGTCTGATGCTCAAACCTTACCGCTGCGTCATTTTTCGTGGCTGCGACAGGCGTTGATCGCCGGGCAGGAAGTCGCGCTGGTTGATGTTCGTGAAGAAGCCGCGTTTGCCACCGGCCATCCGTTGTTTACGGTCAATCTGGCACTGTCAAAACTGGAGCTGGAAGTGCTGGATCGCATTCCGCAGCGTAAAACGGCGGTGACCCTGTATGACAACGGCGAGTTCTATGACGCCGCGCGCGGCGAGCGCAAAACCACGCGGGCGGCGGCGTTGCTGCACGCGCTGGGGTATCAGGATGTCGCCGTGCTGGCGGGCGATCTGGCAGGCTGGAAAGAGGCCGGCGGGGAAATCTTCATTGATGTGAATGCGCCGGGCAAAGCGTTTGGTGAATGGGTGGAACATCATTACCAGACGCCTTCACTGAGTGCAGAACAGGTGCTGGCACTGCAACAGCAGGGCGCGAATATCGCGGTGCTGGATGTGCGCCGTTTTGATGAATTTCAGACCATGAGCATTCCCGGCGGCGTCAGCGTACCGGGAGGGGAGCTTGTGCTGCGCTTGCGTGATGTCGTACCTGATGCAAGTACACAGATTATTGTTAACTGCGCAGGCCGAACACGCAGCATTATCGGTACACAATCTCTGATCAATGCCGGTTTCAGTCAGCCGGTAGCGGCTTTACGCAACGGCACCATTGGCTGGACGCTGGCGGGCCAGACACTGGCGCATCAGCAACAGGCGCAGTTTCCGCCGCTCAGTGAGAAGTCACGCCAGGCGGCGCGGGAAGGTGCGCAGGCTCTGGGAATTCGTGCGGGCGTTCGCGCTGTGACGTTGTCACAAATCCGCGACTGGCAGCAGGACGATTCCCGCACGTTATACCTTTTTGATGTCCGCACGGCAGAGGAGTTTCGCGCCGGTCATTTACCGGGTGCGCGACATGTTGCGGGCGGCCAGCTGATTCAGGAAACCGATCATTACGCCAGCGTGCGCGGTGCGCGGGTAGTGCTGGCCGATGACGACGGCGTGCGCGCCACCCTGGCCGCATCCTGGCTGGCGCAGATGAACTGGGAAGTGTACGTTGCGGACGTTAGCGCGGAAGACTTCACCGGGCAAGGCGACTGGAAGGCCAGCGTTGCCCCCGCGCCGGCGGTGGAATCGGTCACTGCGCAGACAGTGCAACACTGGCTGGCAGAGGGCGACACCGGGGTGATTGATCTCACCACCAGCGCGAATTTTCGCAACCGCCGCATTCCGGGCGCAGTGTGGACCACACGCGGCAACATCCCCCAGATCATCGCTTCACAGCCTGAGAAACAGCGCTGGGTGGTGACGTGCACCAGCGGTCTGCTCGCACGTTACGCTGTCACAGAAATAGCTGCGCTGACGGGTAAAAATACTTTTTTGCTGGAGAAAGGAACGGTGGGCTGGATTGATGCCGGTCTGCCGCTTGAGCACGGTGATTCGGTCTGGCTGGAGGATCCACAGGATCGCTATCGCCGCCCGTACGAAGGTACTGATGTAAGCCCGCAGGCCATGCAGGATTATCTCGACTGGGAATATGGTCTGGTGGCGCAACTGGAAAAAGACGGTACGCACGGTTTTGTATTATTGACGTCGTGAAATGACATTAAAGCAGCGCGGGGCTGACGCCTCTGCGTGAAGAACGCAGAGGATCAGTTAATGCTTAACGACGGCCACGCGGATGGGTGCGGGCAGTCCAGTCATAGGTTGCAGAGGTACTTGGCACGGCTTTATTACGGCGTTTTTCCGCACGCGCTTTAGCCGCGACCTTTTCCTTCTCTTCCATCAACTTATCGATGTAATCATCTTTAATGCGGTTATTTTCAGAATTGGTCAACTCACGGCCCTGTGCTTTACGAGCCCGGTCCAGCAAGGTTTTCAGCTCGCGCTGTTCGCTTTCCGTCATATCTTGTTGTGTCAGTCTTTTCATTTTTAACGCGTCCTGTGAGGAAAGTGGCAACCAGTGTAGTCGTTAACGGGGGGAAATGCCCGCAGAATGCGTTTTAACGTCAAAACCGTGGGTTGCCACCCACACCGGGCTTAAGGGTTCTGTGTAAGCCTTTTAACGTCAAAATCGTGGGTTGCCACCCACACCGGCCTTAAGGGGGGCTTATCGCCGCCCCCCTTAAGAATCCCGGGCTCTTTTACTGCGCGCTATCGCTCGCGGGCTATGTTTCAGGGGCTTGCGCTATTGCCGCAAACGCCGCCGCTGCGCGGTTCTCTCATTTCAGGTTCGGACCCGCTCGGAAAAACACCCTCGCGGTTTCTCACCGTTCATTCGACGTCGTTTTGAGCGCGGCCAAAGGCTATGTAAACAGGATTATTTTCTAATACCCTTTCGCAGGGTGAGGATAAAAGCAAAGCCAAAACCATAGTCAAAACCAAAACCAAACACATCGTTTCGGCTTTAAAAATGCCATTGGCCGCGCTAAAAAATCACGCCGAAGGGAGAGGTGGAAAACCGCGCGTCTGTTTGCGCGGGTTGTAACCCGACCGGAGGGCACCGCGTAGCGGCGGGATTTTTCGGCAATAACGCAAGCCGCTGAAACATAGCCCGCGAGCGATAGCGCGCAGTTAAAAAAACGCAGGATTCCAAAGGGTTTCGTTTAAAACCCTTTGGGCCCGTTTGGGCGGCGAGCCCAAGGTCTTGACGTTAAAACGCATTCGCAGCCCTTAAGTCCGGTGTGGGCGGCAACCCACATTTAGCTCTTATTTGCGGAACCTAACGATAATCATTATCATCCTCGCATTCCGTTTCTCCCCGAGGTGTTATGCGTAAGTTCTCTCCTTTATTACTGATTTCGTGCCTGCTGATGGCTGCTGGCGTGCAGGCTAAAACCGTTACGGACATTTCCAACCGTACGGTCACGGTGCCTGATAACCCGCAGCGGATTGTGGTGGGGGAAAGCCGTATGCTGTATACGCTGGCGTTGGTGCAGGACGGCAACCCGGCGCAGCATGTGGTGGGGTGGCCGGGGGATATGGCGACGCTGGATGCGCAAAGCTGGGCAATCTATCTGAAAGCCTTTCCTGAAATCGGCAATATCCCGCTGCTGGGGCAGAACAACTACACCCAGATGAGCGTAGAAAAGGTCATTGCGCTCAAACCGGATCTGGTGATTCTGCCGATCTACGCCAAAAAGCAGGATAACCAGGATCTGATGCAGGAAGCGCTGACCCGCGCGGGGATCCCGGTGATCTACGTCGATCTGCGTGTCGATCAACTGCATAACACGCTGCCGAGTGTGAAACTGCTGGGCGATGTGATGAATCACCCGGAAAAAGCGGCGCGGTTTATCGCTTTTTATCAGCAACATATGAACCGCGTGCAAGAAAGAATAGCCGCGTATCACGGAAAAAGACCCACGGTGATGTTGCAGCTGCATCTTGGCCGCCGCGAGACGTGCTGCACCACGGTGTCACACGGCAATCTGGCAGATCTGCTGGCGTTCGCCGGCGGAGATAATATTGCGAAAGGGGCGTTCAAAAGCGTCTACGGCGATCTGAACCCGGAAGCGGTGATCGTCGCCAATCCGGATGTGTATATCACCACCGGCATGGCGGGGCCGGAAGGCAAAAGAGTGTCAAACCTGATGCTCGGGCCGCAGGTGACGCAGGAGGAAGCCGCGCAGAGTTTCCGTCAGGTGATGGACAAACAACCGGTGCTCTCCACGCTGAAAGCCGTGCGGGAAGGGCGAGCGTACAGCGTCTGGCATAATTTCTACCTCAGCCCGTACCACCTGGTGGATGTCGAGGTTTTTGCTAAAGCGATGTATCCGCAGCTGTTCAAAGACGTTGACCCGCAACAGACGATGCAGGATCTCTACGCTCAGTTCCTGCCGGTGCCCTTCAGCGGCACTTACTGGAGTTCCTTGCCAGCCAGATGACGCCATCTGAAAACCTTCCCTGACGCGCAGGATTTTTAAGTCCACAAGGATGTGCAGACAGGCTACCCTGAGTTCAGTGAACCTTGCCCGCAAGCCCTGCACGGACTGATTACACAGGAATCTGAATGCGTCGAAAAAATGTGAATGATTATCAGGCTTTTATCGCCGTTGCGCGTGAGCAAAGCTTTACCAAAGCGGCAGCACAGCTCGGCGTTTCGCAGTCGGCGCTGAGCTACACCATCAGAACGCTGGAAGCCCATCTCGGGCTGCGGTTGCTGACCCGCACAACGCGCAGCGTCTCGGTCACCGAGGCGGGTGAACGTTTGCTCAGCCGCATCGGGCCTCATTTTGACGAAATCGAAAACGAGATCGCCGCCATCAGCGGGATGCGTGAAAAACCCGCTGGCACCGTCCGCATCACTGCAATTGAACATGCCGCTGAGTCCATTCTCTGGCCGAAACTGACGCCAATGCTGCTCGAATATCCGGATATTCACATTGAGATCATCAGTGAATACGGGCTGAAAGATATCGTCGCTGAACGCTATGACGCCGGTGTCCGGCTCGGCGAGCAGGTGGATAAAGACATGATTTCCGTGCCCGTTGCCCCGAACTTCAGTTTTGCGGTGGTCGGATCGCCGTCTTATTTCGAAGGCAAAACGCGACCTGTCACGCCACGGGATCTGAATGAACACAGCTGCATTAAACTCCGGCTGCCCACCCACGGCGGCTTTTATGCCTGGGAATTCAGCAAGCAGGGCACCGAACTTAAGGTGCGCATTGACGGGCGATGTACTTTCAGCAGCATCGGGCTGATGCGACAGGCCGCGCTGGACGGGCTGGGGCTGGCCTATCTGCCCAAAGATGTGGTGGAACCGGCGCTGCAATCCGGTCAGCTGATTCAGGTATTAGCCGACTGGTCGCCGCCGCGCACGGCGTATCACCTTTATTACCCCAGCCGTCGCCAGCATTCTCCTGCTTTTGCGCTGGTGCTCGAGGCACTGCGCTACCGTCCGTAATATTCCTCCCGCAAACCCATTGGGCTGATGGTTTCAGCTCAATGCCTCCTGATTAAGAAAATAGCCTTCTAAGCTCATGCAGATTTATCCCTCTAATCACTTAATACCAAAGAGATTATGATCAGCCCCCTGAACCCGTCACGGCCCCGTGAGTCGCGGCGCCGTGCATCTCCACATTTCTTAACGACTAAGGTAAACCTCTCATGACACCACGCGCTCTGCTTGAAGCATTTCCCTTTGCACCGGGGCTTACCCTGCGTAACCGTATTGTGATGGCGCCGATGACCACCTGGGCAGGTAACGATGATGGCACCGTCTCTGCTGAAGAAGAGGCGTATTACCGCCTGCGGGTAAAAGACGTGGGGCTGGTGATCACCGGATGCACGCATGTTCAGCAAAACGGGATCGGCTTCACCGGCGAGTTTGCTGCATATGATGACACTTTCATTCCCGGTTTAACGCGGCTGGCCGCGGCGGCGAAAAGCGGGGGCGCACCGGCAATCCTGCAGATTTTCCATGCCGGTGTGAAAACCCATCCGGACCTGGTGTCCGATATTGTGGCCGCAAGCGCCGTTGCCGGTGAGGCGGGGCCATTTGCGCCTGCGGTGGTACCGCGTGAACTGGCGGATCATGAAGTGGAAGACATTGTTGAGGCGTTCGGCGAGGCGACCCGTCGCGCCATTGCAGCCGGTTTTGACGGCGTTGAGCTTCATGGTGCCCACGGTTTTCTGTTGCAGAATTTCTTTTCTCCCCATTTTAATCAGCGCAGCGATCGCTGGGGCGGTTCGCTGGCGCACCGGATGCGCTTCCCGCTGGCCGTTGTTTCCAAAGTGCGTGAAACCATTGCCCGCTATGCCACGCAACCTTTCCAGCTGGGTTACCGGATCACGCTTGATGAACATGAAGAGGACGGGCTGCGCATCGGGGAGTCACTTAAACTGGTGGATAGTTTGATCGACAGCGGGATCAGTTATCTGCATGTCTCGCTGGGCAATGCATTAGAGGCGCGCCCGGTTGATGCGCCGCAAGGCCCGGCGATTATTGCTATCGTGCGCGATCATCTCGCCGGACGGATCCCGCTTATCGCCGCGGGTCAGATGAGAACGCCTGAACAGGCAGAACAGGCGCTGGCTGCCGGCGTTTCTCTCGCGGCAATCGGGCAGGGGCTGGTGATGAATCCGGACTGGGTGAAATATGCCAAAGGCGAGGCGCAAAGCCCGATTGCGCTGGACGTTGCCGCCCCGGACGTCGTGCCACTCGCCATCCCTGAAAAGCTGTGGCGCGTCATCGAAAATACCCCCGGTTGGTTTAACGTGCGACCGGCCACCGGGTCTGTCTCGTAAGCGGAAAGTGAGAAAACACGCAGGCGCCTGGTGTGGCTGACGCCTGCGTGAAAAGATCAGAAATCCACTGCCGCCGAAAGCACCACATTGCGCGGTTCGCCTTCGATAACGCGTAAATTACCGGCACTGGAAGAGTAATACTCTTTATCGAACAGGTTATTCACGTTTAATTTGATCTGCGTATGTTTGCCCAGCAACTGATTATCCCAGGCGACAAACGCATCCGCCACGGTGTAATCCGGCAGGGTGAAGCTGTTTTCCGGATCGCCCGCACGGGAGCCCATATAACGCGCACCGCCACCGATGCGGAAATCACCCGGCACCTGCGACCAGCGCAGAGTGTGGCTCAGATACAGGCTGCCCATGTTGGTTGGCGCATTCACCAGGCGGTTACCGACGTTGGCGGAATTCACGTCATCTTCGGTGATTTCGGTTTTGTCATAACTGTAGCTGGCCGTCAGATCCCAGTCCTTAGCGACTTCCCCGTTAATCTCCAGCTCCGCACCGGTCGAACGCGCTTTCGGAATGTTACGCGTCACGCCGTTGATGAACACCGACATGTCCTCTTCATCGATGCGGTACACCGCCAGCGTCGCGTCCAGACGCGGTGAAATCTGCCATTTGGTGCCGACTTCATAGGTTGTGCCGCTTTCCGGCGAAGCCACATTACCGTTGTCATCCACATCGGTGGACGGCGTAAACGACTGGCTGTAGTTGGCGTAGAACGACAGATCGTCAGTCAGTTTGTACACCACGCCCACCTGCGGCAGGAATTTATCATCGGTATCGTCCAGACTTTGGGTTGGATTAACGAAACCTGAGGTCTGTTTCTGGTTGTAATGCTGATAACGCCCGCCGACCACGCCAATCCATTTATCCGTCAGATGAATGCTGTCTTTCAGATAAATTGATTTGTTGTAGAGGGTGTTTCGAAGATTGCTGTTGCTGTCGGAATAGGTGCTGCTGTTGGTGATCGGCTCAACGCCGTACACCGGCGCATACATATTGAAGGTGCTGAAGGTTTTGCCACGGTAAGAATACTGTTTGTAGGTTTCGTTTTTCTCGTAATCGACGCCAATCAGCAGGTCATTCATTATCCCGAAGATCTCCTGATTGCCGATCCAGTCCCAGGAAGTATAGCTGGTCTGATGGTTGAATCCCCGGTTGGCATCCGCACGACGCGTCACTGCGCCGGTATCGGTGTTGACGGCGGTGGCGCGGACTTCATTGCTGTCATAGCGGCGTTGCTGCCAGGCGTAGGTCAGACGGGTTTTCCAGTCCTCATTCAGCTGATATTCCCAGGTGGTGTTCAGGCGCTTTGTTTTGCCCCACGCGTGGTTGGCCAGTTCGTCAAGACGACGGTTGTAAGGGATATCCAGCGGTTTACCGTTGCTGAATACCGTTCCGCGATCGTAGGGAATGTCGTATTTATATTCCTGATAACTGACGTTAAAACTGGCTTTTTCACCGAACCAGCTCAGCGAAGGGGCGAGCAGGGTGTGCGAATCGCTGCCAAAGTTACGCCAGTAATCTTCGTACTGACGTTCGGCGATCATGCGAAACGCGAAACCGTTCCCCAGCGGGCCGGTGACATCGAGCGTGCCAGCACCGCCGCCAAATCCGCCGGTCCGGCCACTGACGCGGGTATTCCATTCATACTGCGGCTTTTTGCTGATCATGTTGATCACGCCGCCAGGATTTTGAATACCGTAAAGCAGGGAAGCGGAACCCTTGAGCACCTCGATGTGATCGATGGTGGAGTCAAAGCCCAGCCCCTGATTACTGCGCACGCCGTCGATCAGGATTGAGCCGTCACTGTTGGCGCCAAATCCGCGTTTGACGAAGCCGTCTTCCGTGCCACCCAGCGTATTCCCCTGAGCCACGCCGCTGACGAACTTCATCGCGTCATTCAGCGAGGTGACGTCGTAATCCTGGATCATCGACTGCGTGACGACGCTGACTGACTGCGGAGTTTCACTGAGCGGAGTCTCACTTTTGCTGGCGGTGGAACTCTGCGTGGCGCTGTAATCGGTGGTGTCCGGGGTATCCGCCTGTGCATTGACGGTAATGGAATCTTCAGAAGCAGGCTGCGCCGCGAGCAGCGGCGAACAATGGAGCATAGCTAACGCAATGACGGATTTTTTGAATCCGCCGTGAGCCCCGCGCGGGGCGTGCTGGTAAGACATGTGAGTAATTCCCTGAAAGAAAGTCGAACAAAGTAAATACAAATGATAACGGTTTGCATTCTAATTTGTGGCGCGGGTAAAGGGAATCAAATTGATGATGACAATAATTACAATTGAACGCGCAGGGAGAGGGAAAGGGCACCAATGCAGGTCAATGATCAGCCTGATACCGCGACTTTTCTGGCGACCGGAATGACAGGTAATTTCCTTTAATTCTCTTAATTAATCTCAATGTTAGAAATGTTAGCTACCAATTCCAACAAAATATAACAGAACATTGCCTGCTGAAATTATATTCCCGTCGATCACGGCCTGAGATTACATAAGATATTTCAGGGTTTTATTGCTAATTATCTTAGGTTTTTGATAAATGAGTAATTAAATTAACCTATTGTTTATTAATTGTTTTTAAGTCATTTTTATTGATGTGAAAAAGGTTTCCTCATAATCGGTAAGGAAATTATCGTTTATTTTTGATGTTGCGGTGATATTATAAATTTGTACCTAAATAATAATAAATACCAACCCAAACTTAACATCAGGCATGTGAGAGTCGTAATTCTATGCTCCTTCAAAAGAAAACTACCCGTCGCAAGTTTTTACTTGGGTCGCTGATGGCATTGCCTGTCGGCACCATCATGATGAAAGGGCTGTCAGCAGCAGAAGCGGCTGAGATGGCTGCCCCGGATTTACTCGATTATAAACCCGTGTTTTTCAGCGCAGAGGAATGGCAATTCATTATGGCCGCCGCTGACCGTCTGATCCCCGCCGGTGGCAAAGGCAAAGCGCCGGGCGCGCTGGAAACCAATGTGCCGATCTTTATCGATCAGCAAATGCATGGCGATTTCGGTGAAGAAATCTACATGCAGGGGCCGTTTAACGTCCACGCACCGGCCACGATGGGGTATCAGATCCCGTTCCGTCCGCAGCAAATCTACAAAACCGGTATTCGCCTGGCGAACAGCTGGTGCCAGCAAAATCATCAGAAAGCCTTCCATGAACTTTCCGATCAGGACAAAGAGCAGGTGCTGACGAAGTTGCAGAAGAACGACATCCGCTTTGCCGATTTGGGCGAAGAGAGTCTCGTGGCCTCGCAATTCTTCAGCGAACTGCTGTCAGACACCAAACACGGTTATCTGGCGGATCCAATCTACGGCGGTAATAAAGGGATGAAGGCGTGGATCGCCATCGGGTTCCCCGGCGCGCGCGCGAGTTTCACGGAATGGGTGAAACAGCACAACGTCCCTTACCCGCTGGGGCCTGTGAGCCTGCAAGGCGCGCGTGCCTGAGGGCCGCGTCTTATTACCGTTTCTGAAGAATGACAGGATAAAAGATGGCACAAGTAACTAAACCAGAAGTCGACGTTGTGGTTGTCGGCCTCGGCTGGGCGGGCTCGCTGATGAGCATCGAGCTGGCGATGGCGGGCCTGACGGTGCGTGCGCTGGAACGCGGCGGCGACCGCGGCTATGAAGAATTTGCCTACCCGAAGCCGGCGGATGAATACGCCTACGCGGTACGAAACAAAGTGATGGCGACCCCGGCGCAGGCCGCGGTGACCGTGCGTTACAACATGAGTGAAACCGCACTGCCGACCCGTAAATGGGGCGCATTTGCGCCAGGCACCGGCGTTGGCGGCTCGGGTCTGCACTGGACTGCGGTGCTGATCCGCCCGACACCGACCGATTTAAAACTCAAAACCTACGCCGACGAAGCTTACAAACCCGGCATTTTGCAGGAAGACATGCGGATCATGGATTTCCCGTTCAGCTGGGATGAAATCGAGCCGTATTACACCAAGTTTGAGCACATCTGCGGGCAATCTGGTAAAACCGGCAACCTGCGCGGTCAGATTATGGAAGGCGGCGATCCGTTCGAAGGTCCGCGTTCTGAGCCATACCCGCTGCCTGCGCTGGAAGACACGCTCAACAGCAGCATGTTTGCTGAAGTCACTAAGAAGATGGGCTATCACCCGTTCCCGAACCCGTCGGCCTGCGTCTCCCGCGCGTGGACTAACCCGTACGGCAATCAGATCGCACCCTGTAACTACTGCGGTTATTGCAGTAAATACCCGTGCCTGAACTACTCGAAAGCCTCGCCGCAAACCGCCGTGATGGACGCGCTCAAACGTATGGAGAACTTCTCGTATGAAGTTCACGCCAACGTGATGAAAGTCGAGCTGCACGATGACAAGAAAACCGCCAAAGGCGTGATCTATATTGATGCCGACGGCAACGAGTGTTTCCAGCCCGCCAAAATCGTGGTGCTGAGCAGCTTCCAGTTCTGCAACGTGCGCCTGATGTTGCTCTCCGGCATCGGCAAACCTTACAACCCGATCACCGAAGAAGGCGTGGTTGGGCGTAACTATGCGTTCCTGAGTAACGGCGGTTCGACGCTGTTCTTCAAAGACAAAAACTTCAACCCGTTTGCCACCGCGGGCGCCACCGGCCAGATGTTCAACGACATTTCTCCGGGCAATTTCGATGGCGCATCTCTGGGCTTTATCGGCGGCGCGAAGATCCACAGTTCTCAGGCCACCGGCACGCCAATCAGCACCTCGCTGCCAAAAGGCACGCCTGCGTGGGGCACCGGCTGGAAAGAAGGGATGGAAGAGTGGTACGGCCATTCGATGAAAATCAGCATCACCACCACCTGCCAGTCTTATCGCGACATTTATCTGGATCTCGATCCGAACTACAAAGATGAATACGGTTATCCGCTGCTGCGCATGACGTTCGACTGGAAACAGAACGAACTCAAATTGCAGCAATACCTGAAAGGCATCGTCGGCAATATCACCAAAGAGCTCAACCCGGACAGCTACAGCGAAAGCTTCCTGCCGATGGACGCGCACTTTGACCTGACCAAATACGTGTCCACGCACAACGTGGGCGGCGCGGTGATGGGCGATAACCCGAAAACCTCGGCGCTGAACAAGTTCCTGCAAAGCTGGGATGTGCATAACGTCTTTGTGCCGGGCGGAAACGCGTTCCCGCAAAACTTCCAGGCCAACCCGACGGACACCATCGGCGCGATCACCCTGATGGCGGCGCAGGCGATCAAAGATCAGTATCTTAAAAATCCTGGCCCACTGGTTCAGGCATAAGCGGAGATGAACAGAATGAAACTCAAACGTTTATTTATCGCTAACGCCTTGCTGCTGGGTGTCGGTTTTATGGCGAATGCGCAGGCGGATAACAGTTCACCGCCTGACAACGCGGCGCTGATTAAGCAGGGCGAATATGTGGCGCGTCTCGGCGACTGCGGCGCGTGCCATACGGCGGCGGGCAAACCGGCGTTTTCCGGCGGCCTGGCGATCAATTCGAATCTCGGGACGATTTATTCCACCAATATCACCCCGGACAAAGACCACGGTATTGGCGGCTACACCGAAGCGCAGTTCTCGGATGCGGTGCGCAAAGGCGTTCTGCCGGACGGCACCCGTTTGTACCCGGCGATGCCGTATCCTGATTACGCCAAAATCAATGATGAAGACATGCACGCGCTCTACGCTTACTTTATGCAGGGCGTAAAACCGAGCGCAGAACAGCCGCCGGAAACGGATCTGAGCTTCCCGTTCAGTCAGCGCTGGGGCATGCGTTTCTGGAACTGGGTGTTTGCGTCTGATAAACCATTCCAGCCAATCGGTGGGGCATCAGAGCAGGTAAACCGTGGCGCGTATCTGGTGGAAAGTCTGGGGCACTGCGGCAGCTGCCACACGCCGCGCGGATTCGGCATGAACGAAAAAGCGCTCGACAGCAGCGACACTGATTTCCTCGCGGGCGGCAGCCTGAATAACTGGGATGTGCCTTCCCTGCGCGGCGTCGCGCACTGGAACGAACAGGAAATCGTCGATTATCTCGGGACAGGGCGTAACGATAAAGCGGCAGTGGGTGGCGAAATGACGTCGGTGGTCGAGAACAGTACCGCGCACATGACCGATGACGATCTCAAAGCCATTGCCGCGTACCTCAAATTCCTGGGCGGCAATCCGCCGGTTCCGGCAGAGGACACGCAGAAAGCCAGCGCGACAGAAGCGAAACTGACGGCGGCGAAAAACCTCAGCGAAGGCGAACGTCTTTATCTGGATAACTGCGGTGCCTGCCACTTTGTAACCGGAAAGGGCGCGCCGGGCGTGTTCCCGCAGCTGGATCAGGCCACAATTGTGAACTCACAGGATCCGACCGGGCTTATCCATACCATCCTCGCCGGTGCACAACAGCCGTCCACGGCCCGCGCGCCTTCAACGCTGGTGATGCCTGGTTTTGCAGCGCGTCTGAGCGACGAAGAAGCCGCGCAGCTTGCGACCTTTATCCGTCAGGGCTGGAGCAACTCTGCGCCAGCGGTATCGGCGAAAGACGTAAGCGAAGTGCGTAAAACACTGGCGCACTGACGTTTAGAGCGGCAAGTCTGACAGCAAAACGGCCTTCCGAAAGGGAGGCCGTTTTTTTTATCAGTTTAAGTATCAGTTTAAATATCAGGTTAAACAGTGCAAGGGATTAACCCGTTGTCGGATCAGAACATCAGCACCATCCACGGATAGCCGATCAGCATCAGGCCGCCGAGGAAGATAGCGCCGAAGATGGTGCCCAGACGCCAATAATCTTTCGTCGGCAGGTAGCCGCTGCCGTAGTAAATCGGGCTCGGGCCGGTACCGTAAGGGGTGATGATGCCCATCACGCCCAGCGAGGTCACCATCATCAGGCAGTAAACCGGCATGTTGATGCCGGGGATCGCCGCCGCAATGGTCAGCATCGCCGGTAACAGGGCGGTGGTGTGCGCGGTGGTACTGGCAAACAGATAGTGCAACAGGAAGAAGGCAATCAGGAGCATGACGGCGGCGACCTGCGGATCGAAACCGTCGAGCAGTTGCCCGCCTTCTTTACCCAGCCAGGCGATAAAGCCAACGCGGGCCAGACCATCCGCCAGCGCGACCAGCGTGGCAAACCAGGCGAAGGTATTCCAGGCCGGTTTGTTGCTGATAATGTCGTTCCAGTTCAGCACGCCGGTCCACAGCATCAGCACCACCACCAGCAGCGCGGCCAGCGCCGGTTCGATCCAGGCGGCGGCGAAAATCCACATCAGCAGCGCAGAACAGACGAAGACCAGCAGCAGGATTTCGTTACGCGACAGCTTGCCGAGTTTTTCCAGTTCACTTTTGGCCCAGCGCGGCACTTCATCATTGATCTTCACTTCCGGCGGATAGAACCAGTAAGCCAGTAACGGCATGGTGAGGATCAGCAAAACGCCGAGCGGCAGGAAGGCGAGGAACCACATGCCCCAGGAGATTTCGAATCCGGTAATGCTTTTCACCAGCGCCAGCGCCAGCAGGTTTGGCGCAAGCGCCGACAGGAACATCGAGCTGGTAATACAGGCGGCGGTAATCGCGACCCACATCAGGTAGGAACCGATTTTACGGGCGCTCGGGTCATTGGGTTTGGAGCCGTAAAGCGGCGGCAGGTTGGCGATGATCGGGTAGATGGTCCCGCCGCTGCGCGCGGTGTTGGACGGCGTGAACGGTGCCAGCAGCAGATCGGCGAAGGTGATGGCATAACCCAGCGTCAGGCTGCGACGGCCAAGGTATTTCACCAGAATCAGCGCCAGACGGCGGCCAAACTGGGTCTTGTCATAGCCTGCGGCGAACATAAATGCGCCGAAGATCAGCCAGACCGTGGAGTTACCAAAACCGCTCACCGCCCATTTAAACGACTCGCTCGCCATCTTAAATTTAGGATCGGCGATTTCCGCCGGGCTGAACAACAGCCACTGGCTGAACAGGGCGATCACCACCACACCGGTCAGGCCGATCACCGCGCCAGGCAGGGGTTCAAAAATCAGCCCCACAATGACCCCGACAAAAATGGCAAAGAAATGCCAGGCATAGGGCTGAAGGCCGGAAGGCACCGGCGTGAGCAGCAGGATAATTGCCACCAGCACCGGAAGGAACAGCATGATCAAACGTTTTTTCACTCCGGCAGAGGCAGGAGCGGCCTTTGCGGGGTCATTCAAAGTGGATGTGGGTTTCATAGTTTTTTCTGCCAGTTATTGAAAATGAGCATCGCGCCCCCGGATATCTATGATGTTTTTTACGCTTGCGTTTTGGTAATAAATGACTGCTGTGGATATTTCACGATGACAATTGAAATACATTAATGTTTCTTCGCGAACAGGGAGACGTAATACTCTCATTCAGGCGTTATGGCACCCGGCGGATATTATCCTCAGCCAGAATGACGCCCGGATGAATTCCTATTTAACTCAGTAGTATTACATTGTGTAGGGTTATTATTTTGACCAGAAAACCTGCTCTATGAAATGTAGAGTAAATTTTGGCAAAAGCCAAACTGAGGGCATAACCTGCTGATTTTGTTCGTGGGTTTTTCCATGTTAATCAAAAGTTGATTTTTGTCAACTCATGGTTAACAATTGGAGGGGATATTCGCATTAACGCTGGGTAATTAAACAACTCCCGTCCATCAGACCTTTTACATCACATTATTTCTGCTATATGAGCAGAAAGCAGCAAAGCATTTCTATATTTATCACCTGCACCGGATAACTTATTTTAGCGGTAAGTCATTCGCCCACGAAAAGAAATCCAGGCGTTTACATTTTGGAGTTGATTACAATGAATAAGCTCACCCCGGTTCTTAAACCGCTCACGTTGCCCAACGGCGCTGTGCTGAAAAACCGTTTACTGATGGCACCGATGACCACCTGTACCGGCTTCTACGACGGCACGGTGACCAGTGAGCTGGTCGAGTATTACCGCGATCGCGCTGGCAGCATCGGCACTATCATCGTTGAGTGTTGCTTCATTGATCGTCTGGGACCGGCGTTTCCCGGCGCGATTGCCATCGACAGCGACAACAAAATCGCCGGTCTGAAAAAAATCGCCGACGCCATCAAGTCAAAAGGCTCTAAAGCCATTTTGCAAATTTACCACGGCGGCAGAATGGTGGAGCCGGAGCTTATCGGCGGCAGAACGCCCGTCGCACCCAGCGCCATCGCCGCGCCGCGTGAAGGCGCGACCACGCCTAAAGAGCTGTCCGGTGAAGAAGTTGATGTGATGATCACCAAATTTGGTGATGCGGTGAACCGCGCCATCAAAGCCGGTTTCGACGGCGTGGAGATCCACGGCGCCAACACTTACCTGATCCAGCAGTTTTACTCGCCGAACTCCAACCAGCGCACCGACAAATGGGGCGGCGACCGCGATAAGCGAGCCACATTCCCGCTGGAAGTGCTCGAGATCACCCACAAAATGGCGAAGCGTTTCGCCGACGACAACTTCATTATCGGTTACCGTTTCTCGCCGGAAGAGCTGGAAGTGCCCGGCATCCGGTTTGACGACACACTGTATCTGCTGGAAAAACTCGCTGCGCGCGGGCTGGACTACGTGCATTTCTCCGTCGGCCAGTTGCTGCGTCCTTCTATCGTAGACACCACCGACCCGACACCGCTCATCACTAAATACCGCGCCATGCGTTCTGAAACGCTGGCAAAAGTGCCGGTGATTGGCGTCGGCGGCGTGGTTAACAAAGCGGATGCGGAGAAAGGGCTGGAGTACGGTTTTGATCTGGTCGCGGTAGGCAAAGCGTGCATCGCCTATCCGGACTGGGCCGACCGTATTATTAACAACGACCATCTGGAACTGTTCATCGACAGCAACAAGCGCGAGGCGCTGAACATTCCTGAGCCGTTGTGGCGCTTCTCACTGGTTGACGCCATGATCCGCGACACCAGCGTGACAGGCCGTAAATATAAAGCCGGCGTATATCAGGAAAAAGTGGAAGCCGAAGCGCTGAAGCTGAAAATCAGCGTTACGCTCGATACCGACCGTATTACCGATATAACTTTGGTGAAAGATGACACCCTCGACGTCGATTTCACCACCACCTTTGAACAGTTGCGCACACGTATTCTGGTTGCCAACAGCCCGCACGTTGATGCCATCACCGGCGCGACGACCCAGAGTGAGGCGCTGAAAAAAGCCGTTTCCCGCGCCTTAACCACCTCCAGCAAAGAGCACGTGATTGAAGAAGGCGGTAACCCTCAGGCACCACAGAACTTCGATGTGGTGATCGTCGGCAGCGGCGGCGCAGGTCTGGCGGCCGCCATTCAGGCGCATGATGAAGGCGCGCACGTCGTCATTATCGAGAAAATGCCCACCATCGGGGGCAACACCATCAAAGCCTCTGTGGGGATGAACGCGGCAGAAACCCGGTTTCAGAAACTCAAAGGCATCGAGGACAGCAAAGAGCTGTTCTATGACGAAACCCTGAAAGGCGGCAAGTTCAAGAACAACCCGGAACTGCTCAGGGAGTTCGTTGAGCTGGCACCGGAAGCCATCGAGTGGCTGGCGGCGAAAGAGATCGAGCTGAACGATATCACCATCACCGGCGGGATGAGCATTGACCGTACCCACCGTCCGCAGGATCGCTCCGCCGTCGGCGGCTTCCTGATCAGCGGTCTGGTGAAAAACGTCAATAAGCGCGATATCGAAGTGCTGCTCGAAACCTCCGTGGCGGAAATCCTGTATGAAAACGGCGCAGTGACCGGCGTGAAAGTGGTGGATGAATACAACGACAGCCGTATTCTTAATGCCAAAAGCGTGATTGTGGCGACCGGCGGTTTCAGTGCTAACCGCGAAATGGTGGTGAAATATCGCCCTGAGCTGGACGGCTTTGTGACCACTAACCATAAAGGCGCCACCGGCAGCGGCATTGCCATGCTGCAAAAAATCGGGGCGGATACCGTCGATATGGGCGAGATCCAGATCCACCCGACCGTTGAACAAACCACGTCCTACCTGATTTCTGAATCCATTCGCGGCGGCGGGGCGATCCTGGTGAGCCAGGCGGGCAAGCGTTTCTACAATGAAATGGAAACCCGCGACAAAGTGTCGGCAGAAATCATCGCGCTGCCGGAGAAAAGCGCGTGGGTGATCTTTGATGAACAGGTGCGGGCAAACAACAAAGCGGCTGACGAGTATATCGCCAAAGGCTTTGTACTCAGCGCGCCGACGCCGGAAGAGCTGGCGGTGAAGCTGAACATGAACCCGCATGATCTGGCCGAAACGCTGGAACGCTACAATCTGTTCGTGGTGGCCAAAAAAGACGAAGATTTTGGGCGTACCACTGCGCTGCGTCATCCGCTTAATCAGGGGCCATTCTTTGCCATCCGCATCGCGCCGGGCGTGCATCATACGATGGGCGGCGTGGTCATCAACACTGACACGGCGGTGCTTGATAGCCAGAAACAGCCGATTACCGGAGCCTGGGCGGCCGGTGAAGTGGCGGGCGGTATCCACGGTGCAAACCGCATCGGCGGCAACGCGGTGGCCGATATTATCATCTTCGGTATTCTGGCGGGACGAAACGCGGCCGCGCTGGCGCGGGGATAAATTGATAAGGTGAACAATGAAAAACCACGCTTCGGCGTGGTTTTTTTATGACGGGCCAAAACTGCCAGTGCCTGCCGCACAAACAAAAACGTCCACCCGGAAGGGCGGACGTTTTCAGACGTTCCGGGCGTTTATCTTAACCGCTTAACGGTAGACCAGACCCACGATGGACGCCGACAGCAGGCTGACCAGCGTCGCGCCGACCAGCAGGCGGAAAGCGGCACGGGCCACCATGTTGCCCTGAACTTCTTCGATACTTTTCACCGCACCGGCAATAATACCGACGGTAGAAATGTTAGCGAAAGACACCAGGAAGACGGACAGGATCGCCACGGTACGGGGCTCGAGATGCGCAACCAGATCTTTCATCTGCAACATCGCCACGAATTCGTTGGCGACGATTTTCGTCCCCATGATGCTGCCTGCGGTGAGGGAATCCTGGCTGACAATGCCGGTTAACCAGGCGATCGGGTAGAACAGATAACCGATGATGTCCTGGAAGCTCTTACCAAAACCGCCCATGAAGATGGCATTGATCATCGCCAGCAGGGCGTTGAAACCCACCAGCATGGCCGCCACGATCATCGCCATTTTGAAGCCCGCCATGATGTACTCGCCCAGCATTTCTACGAAGCTGTGTTTCGGTACATTGAGTTTAGGCATTTCGTTATCGGCTTCATCCGAATACGGGTTTACCACCTGTAAAACGGCAAAAGTGGACAGCATATTCAGGATCAGCGAAAGCATGACATAACGCGGCTCAAGCAGGGTCATGTAGGAACCGACAATCGACATGGACACGGTGGAAATGGCGGTCGCCGATAATGTATACATGCGGCGTTCATTCAGGTGCGGAACAATATCTTTAATAGCGATAAAGTTTTCAGACTGCCCGACCAATAAAGAACTCACGGCATTAAATGATTCCAGGCGTGGCATTCCGTTAATCTTAGATAAGAGATAACCGATCCCTTTAATCATTAGCGGTAATATACGCAGGTGCTGGAGAATACCAATCAGCGCGGAAATAAAGATGATTGGACATAATACGAATAAGAAGAAGCTGAACTGATTATCATTAACCAGACCGCCGAAGACGAAATCAGTCCCTACACGCGCATAGCTCATCAGGTTAGTGAACACGCCGGAGAGGCCGGAAATCAGGTAAACGCCTGCCTGGCTGTACAGCAGAACCCAGGCCAGCACGATTTCGATCACCAAAATTTGCACGACGTAGCGCAGCTTAACACCGCGTTTGTTGTAGCTAATCAACCAGCCAATACCGAATATCATTATAAGGCTAAGTAAAAAATGCAATATATTTGACGTCATCGAGATTCCAATGGATGTGAGTGGTGTTTTAAAGCGCGAACTATAACAGCAACCTCACAAAACTCATTCTGTTTTTTCATTCCGTTGCGCACAGGCAATCGATTGCGTTCAAAAAAGAAACAATCGGCGTCGGCTATTTAAAATAACGCACCGAAGTGGTGAGATTTTTATTACCACGCACTCATTTGGTGACAGGAATTATATTATGCGGTGCAATTTTCCCTGAAATACTGCCGGCACACCGCGGGGCTGGCCTTCTTATTTTACAGGCATATCAGCGTGCCGCGCGCTTTTGCGAATCAGCCAAACGCAGCGTTTAATGCTTTGATAAAACTGCGTATTTTTACCGTCTGCCGTAAGCCGGGTGATGTCAGGACGTGCATCGGGCGCGAAGGGCATGCGTAATCTGGCAGCACCTGAATCAGCCGTCCGGCACTGATTTCACCTCTTAATACGTCTTCCGGCCCCTGCGTCACGCCATAGCCTTTGATTGCGGCGTGCAAAAGCGCCCGCCAGTCGTTGGACCTGAAGCGGCCTTCAGGGTGAACTTCCCAGGTTTTTCCGTCTTTTAAAAACAGCCAGCGGCAGGGCGATTGCGGCGACCAGACGCCATACACCAGGCAGGCGTGAAGCGCCAGGGCATCCGGTGTCGCCGGTGTGCCGTGCTGTGCGAGATATTCCGGCGAGGCGCAGGCAATCAGGCGGTAAGGGCGCAGGGGATGGGCAATCAGCGGGCTGTCTTGCAGTTCACCGATGCGCACAATCACCTCATAACCCTCCTCGATCGGATCCACCCGGCGATCGGTCAGCGTCAGCTCGACCTGCGTGCCGGGATACTGATCCAGATATTGCGTAATAAAAGGCGCCAGCATGGAGGCGCCAAACGTCACCGGAGCATTGACGCGGATAATACCGGAGGGGGTGGCCTTCATTTCCATCGCGATGGCATCCGCTGCCTCGGCCTCCGCGAGCACGATTTTACAGCGTTCATAATAACTGCGGCCAATGTCCGTCAGGCTCTGGCGACGGGTAGTGCGATTGAGCAGCGTGGTCCCCAGCCGCAACTCCAGCCGGGAAATATGCTTCGCCACCATCTGCGGGGAGAGGCGCAATGCCTCCGCCGCCGAAGCGAACGAGCCCAGTTCGGCGGCTTTGACGAAAACATTCATGCTGGTCAGTCGGTCCACGATTCACTCCTATTTGTTGTTTGTCTGTGCCGATAATGAGTATTTATCAACTCCGGGTGTCGAATTATTCTTAACCTTCTGACCAACAATTGAAAGGTGAAATCATGAAAATCGGCATTATCGGCGCAGGGTTCGTAGGACGTGCGGTGGCAAAACTGGCGCTCAAGGCCGGCCATCAGGTCATGCTCAGTAATTCACGGGGGCCACATACGTTGTTCAGTCTCAGGCCAATGCTCGGATGCGAAATTGGCACAACCACGCAAGCCGCGCTCTTTGGTGACATTGTGGTGATTGCCGTGCCGCTGACCGCCATCGGGCAACTTCCGGCAGCAGAGCTTGCGGGGAAATCACTCATTGATGCAGTGAATTATTATCCTGAACGCGACGGGCAGGTGCCTGAACTTGATTCGCAGTCCACAACGACCAGTGAATATCTGCACAGTTTTCTGCCACTTTCACACATCACCAAGGCCTTCAACGCCATTCAGATGACGGATCTTGAAAGCGACGGTCTGCCTGCCGGTGCCCCGGCACGTCGCGCATTGCCGCTGGCCGGTGACGATGAGGCAACGAAACGTCTGGTCGCCGGGCTTTACGATGAATTTGGTTTTGACGCCTTCGACGCAGGTGCACTTTCCGAAGGCTGGCGCTTTCAGCGCGGCATGCCGTGTTATTGCGTGCGGATGACCACAACGGAACTGAAAAAAGCCATAGAGAATGCGCAGCGGCCAGAGCCGGTTTAACGGGAAATGAGGGAGAGTGTGCCGGGCAGGCAGTGATGTGCGCTGGTTATTTCCGGGGTTCTTAATTCATTAGCTTAATAAAAATCCACGCCCAGACGTGGATTTTTATTTTCAACCTGTACTCTGGTTTACTTAATTTCAGTCACGAAGTTTTCACGGCTGCGACGGACTTTTTTCAGGTTTACCAGCCAGTCACCTTCGTGGGCACGGTATCCCAGCGGCAGCATGACGACGCTGCGTAAGTTCTTCGATTTCAGATCAAGGATTTCATCAACGACGGTAGGATCAAACCCTTCCATCGGCGTGGCGTCGACTTCTTCAAACGCGGCGGCGATCAGCGCAGCACCCAGCCCGATGTATGCCTGACGGGCAGCAGCCTGATAGTTGGCTTCGGTTCCACGATCGGCGACGATGCCTAACAACATCTGACGATAGTTCTCCCACCCTTCATTTTTGAAACCACGGATGTCATTGGTCAGATCGAACATCATATTCACCCGCTCTGCGGTGATATCGTCCCACGCCGCAAACACCAGCAGGTGAGAACAGTCGGTGACCTGCGCCTGATCCCAGGCCACGGTTCTGATTTTTGCGCGGATATCCGGGTTGGTCACCACGAAGAGTTCAAAGGGTTGCAGCCCGCTTGAGGTTGGCGCCAGGCGCACGGCTTCTACGATACGGTCGATTTTTTCGTCAGAGACACTTTTCGTCGCATCAAATTTTTTGGTCGCGTAGCGCCATTCCAGTCTTTCGTTTAAGGTCGTCATCTTGTTTTCCTGAGGGATAAATGCAGAAGCAGTGCGTTGATACGATGGGGGTTTCAGTCTCCCAGCGCGTGGAAGATAATCGCATGATCCGATGGCGAAATTTTATGAATTTGAGCCCTGCGGCGGTAACACCGGGCAAACCGAATTATCTTCCTAAGCTGCTGAATAATGTCGCGCTAATTCACTGTGCCCCTTTACATTGACACCAGGTGGGTCTGTTTAATTTTCAATGTCTGTTGATACAATGAGATGAATTATCCCGGTAATAACGTATGGGTAATTTATCTGAAAGAACGGCGGCTTTTCTTTTGTGATAAGGGATGTTGTCACCCGCGGCAGTGAGCTATTTATTTCAAAAAGTTGATGAGTTTACCATGGCGTTTTGCTTTCAATTTTATGTAGCTTGCTTCCTTTCAGATGCGGCCTGAACGCGGCTCTTGTGTTGAATAATATCGAATGATCGTCTAAACGTTTAAGTGCAGGTTAAGCGCTATTTGAGTCTTAATACAAAACAAAGGTGAGTTATGGTTAATAATACGCAACAGGATATCTCTGACGATCTTTCTGCGTTCGTTGGAACCCATTTCGTATATACCTATGATAATGGGTGGAAATATGAATGGTACGCACGTAACGATAATACCTGCGATTATCGTATTCATCAGGGGCTGGTGGGTGGCCGTTGGGTCACCAATCAAAAGATGAATGCCGTGCAGTTCGCGCCGGGGATTTACAAGGTTGACTGGCACGAGCCTACAGGAACGTGCGTCAGCTTGCTGTTTGATCTGCAAAGAGAAATTGTTCATGGCACTATCTTCTTCCCGCAATGGATCGCAGGTGAAGGTCAGCATCCGGAAAAAACCATCTGCTATCAGAATGAATTTATTGAAGATATGCACAGATTCCGTGATGAAGGCCCGGCATATCCTTATGTCGTTATCCCGGAATTTGCCACGGTGACCTACATGAAAAATGAAGGCCCTGATAACGATGCCGTTATCAACATGCCACCGGGGCAAATGCCTGCCGATTTCTTTGATGGCAAATAATTTCCCCAATCAAACGTTTGGATATGTCCTCTTCTGAACGTCAGAGTGACTCAGCAGCGTTTCGCACTGTCTGAGCGGGCATTACCGTCCTGGACGGAAATGCCCGGCTAATTGAATTTACGTCCTCAAAATCCAGTACACATACTATTTCCCTTCGGCAGACGGGTATGACCTAAATAATAATGTGTGCGGGCTCCGCGTCCCCTTCAGCATTTCCAGGGAGAGGGCTTCTTTGTATTCATGCCGCAGAATGGCAACAGAAAAATCTTATTCTATACAATGTAGTGAATATGTTTTTTGCCATGATAAGGGGAGATCTCAATTCTGGTTTCAACCCGAAAAACATCCCGCAGAAGTGACTCTGTCAGTATTTCATCCGGTGTTCCTCTGGCAACAATTTCGCCTTGTTGCATAACAATCAATGCATCGCAAAACATCGACGCATGGTTGAGATCGTGGATAGCAACAAGGCTGGTCACCGGTAATTCGCTGATCAATTTCATCAGCTGAATCTGGTGGTGAATATCCAGATGATTTGTCGGTTCATCCAGCAGAATTTCGGTGGGTGACTGTGCCAGTGCTCTGGCGATGTGCACGCGCTGACGCTCGCCACCGGACAGACTCTGCCAGCCCTGATCACCGTGATCCAGCATACCCACTCTTTCCAGTGCGCCATTGACGGTTTCATCATCATGGGCGCTCCAGTTAGAAAAGGGTGTGTGGTGGGGGATACGGCCCAGTTTTACGACATCGCGAACGCGCATATTCGCTTCCGTCATCCCGTGCTGCTCTACGAAGGCAATGCGGCGGGCCAGCTGTTTTTTCGCGATCAAACTGATGTCTTTGCCATCCAGCGCGACACATCCGGAGTGAGGACGGCGTAATCCTGCCAGGAGGCGCAGCAGTGATGATTTTCCCGAACCATTCGGGCCAAGTAAACCCACGGTTTCGCCACGGTTAACCCTGAGAGACACGTCGTTGACGATGATTTTTTTCCCTACCTTCCAGGTCACGTTTTCCGCGCTGATACTCATCACTTACTCCTCGAGCGGTAGATAATAATGGCAAAGAACGGCACGCCAACCAACGCAGTGACCACGCCGACAGGCAAGCTTTGCGGCGCAATCAGGAGCCGCGAGGCGATGTCCGCCAGCACCATCAGAATGGCGCCTGCTAACGCACTGGCAATCAGCAATACTCTGTGCAGCGGGCCAAAGAAGAATCGCATAACGTGGGGGACAACCAGGCCGACAAAGCCAATGGAGCCCGCCATACTGACAATGGTTGCAGTGATAAGCGCAGTGGTGGTGAACAGGATAAACCGAACCCGCGGGACGGAAATACCCAGCGAGGCCGCCGCGTCATCACCAAAGGTAAACGCGTCCAGCGCGCGGGAATAGAAGAGGCAGAGCGCTAAACCCAGCATGACAACGATCAGCACTAACTGAAACTCCGGCCATCTCACGCCGCTAAAGCTGCCCAGCAACCAAAACATGACGTCGCGTGCCTGTTGAGCACTGGCGGAAGTGCTGATGGTGTAAGCGGTAATCGCGTTAAAAAGCTGCGAAGCGGCTACGCCCGCCAGAATGGTGCGATCGTTGCCACCGCGTGCGCCGTTGCTCAGAAAGGTCACAAAGGCAAAGGCCGCGAAGGCCCCGGCAAAGGCGCCCATGGAAAGGGAGATTGACCCGGTGCCGATGCCGAGCACGACCACAGACACCGCGCCGGTTGAGGCACCGGCTGAAACGCCCAGCACATAAGGTTCTGCCAGGGCATTTTTCAGCAGGCTTTGCAGTACCGCACCGCAGATGGCCAGCCCGGCCCCACAGCAGGCAGCCACCAGGGCTCTGCTCAGACGAAAATCCCAGATGACGCTTTCATAAATGCGACTCAGCGGGACATCGGTCATCCCGGTTTTATTCCCGATAGCCTGGAACACGCTGGTCATCGGGATCGACAGCTCGCCGACGCTGACCCCAAAGGCAATCACCAACACCAAAAGCAGCACGGAGAGAACACACGAGGTCGTCAGGATCAGCCTTTGTCGTGTGGGATGAACTGCTGAAGCCATTAATTCAGCCCCATTTTTTTAAGCTGTTCGCCAACCTGCTCAGCGCCGTAAAGCGTGCGGATAGTCGGGTTCATTGCCTGCCCGTCCATGACGACAATATGATTTTTTCGCACGGCATCCAGCTGGCTGACGGCAGGATCGCTTTTGAGGAATTTGATTTTTTCCTGTGCGTTATCAAGCGCCCAGCGGTTACGGTCGAGGCTTGAAACAACAATCACATCCGGGTTTGCCGCAATAATGCTTTCCCAGCCGACGGTCGGCCATTCCGTTTCCGATGTGATGGCGTTATGGCCGCCTAACACATTGGCGATAAATCCTGATGCGCTGTTTTTACCGCCAACATACGCATCAGAGGAAGGTGAGGCGCTGGAAAACCAGAAGACAAAAGAGAGATCTTTAGGGTTTTTACTGAATGCCTGACGCAGGGTGGCTTCCCGGTTTTTAAAGTCGGCGATGAGCACCTGACCGCGATCTTCAACGTTGAAAATAGTGGCCATATCCTCGATTTCTTTATACAGATAGGTCATGTCCCACAGCTTCTGGCGGCTGCCATACATATCGCCAATGTCTTTTTTGGTCGCACACATTCCCGGAGACATATAGCTATTTACGCCGACGGCATCAAAATCTGCTCTTTTGGCGACTTTACTTTCCGGCCCCAGCAACAAGGGTAACTGCGCGGGGACAAAATCAGGATCCTGAGCCAGGATGGATTCCAGTGTAGGAATTTCTACCGTCAGGGTTTTCACTTTAGCGTTTTTTTCAGCCAGCGACGGCAGGACTTTTGATGGCCAAAATGCGCTTGCGATGACCTTATCCTGTAATCCTAACAGCAGCAGAATTTCAACGGTGTTTTGACCTAACGCGACAACGCGCTCAGGGGCTTTGGTGAAAGTGAGCTTATAACCACAGTTGTCGAGGGTTAACGGGTAGGTGGTCGCGAAAGCGGGGCTTAACGAGGCGCACAGCATAACCGCACCGCAGAGGATTCTTTTCATGCAACATATTCCTTCACTGAAATCATTTATTTGAATGGTGTGATAGTTACCGCTCGCAATGATAATGAAAATTATTATTGAAGCGATACTTATTTGAGTTCAGTGAAGTGACAACCCGCCGGGAGGGAACACTTGGCGTAAAAAATAGCCTTAGCGGAGGCTGTTTCCCTTTACCAGACGGCCTGATAATTTGACGAAGAGTCTGCCTGTGCGGCGTTATCCGTTGAGAACCAGAGACATGTCCGGGTACCGGGCGCACATAAAATCGACGAATGCGCGAACCTTTGGGGACGCAAGCCGCCTTGAGGTATGCAATACCCAGAGTGCGCGATCCGGACCCGACACGATGCCCCACTGAACCAATTCGCCGCGGGCAAGCTGGCTCCATGCGATGGACTGCGGGATCAGGGCCGCACCGCCGCCGGCGATAGCGGCATCCCGGACCATCAGTAATGATGAGAAACGCAGTCTGGGAACCGGCTCCAGCATCAGTTCGCCTTCATCCAGCGCCCAGTGAGTGGGCTGAAAACCCGACGTGACAATGGCGGGCACTGACCTTATTGCACCGGGGAGTGGTCTGGCGAATTGGGGCGCTGCCACGACAACTAACCTGTCTCTGGCGAAACACCGCCCGACTAAATTGCTGTCGGGGCTCGGGTTGATGCGGATCGCGACGTCAAATTGTTCCTCGACGAGATCTACCATGCGATCTTCCGCCACGATTTCAATTTCAATTTCAGGGTAGGCCGCACAAAATTCGGCTCCAATGCGTCCCATCGCAAGGTGGGAAAATAGGGCGGGAGCGGCGACGCGCAAACGTCCGCGAGGGGTCGATACACCGTCACCGACCGCCGTCATGGCTTCGGTCATCTCACTCAGCAGGCCTTCAGTCCGTGACATCAGCGTCGCGCCGGCTTCGGTAAGCTTCAGACCGCGAGCGCTGCGCTCGATCAGCCTCACACCCAGTTGCTCCTCAAGATCGGCGATGCGTCGCGATAATGTGGCTTTGGAAATGCCGCTCGCACGGCTTGCCTTCCCCAGCCCCTCATTGGTGGCGACGAGTATAAAATCGGACAGCGCGTTCAGATTCATGGTGTTCCATTTTTGAGACAAGGTATCTCTGTTTTAAGGTATTTGTTTATTTATTGCAACGGAATACTGTCTCGTTATCAAAACCTGAAACGAGGAACTGCAATGAACAATACACAACGCGCTGTACTGATCAGACGCCACGGCGGGGCTGATGCGGCGGAAGTGGCCGGGATCGACATACCCGCACCGGGAGAAGGTCAGGTTCTGATTTTGGCCGCGGATGGCGTCATCACGGGCACCACCTCACCGGACATTCTGGCCCGCAAACCGGCTAATCGCCGGGGACTCTGGTTTATGAATAAGCCGGACCCCGTATTGCTGGAGACGCTGGCGAAAGAAGTCGCCAGCGGCACGCTTCAGTCCAGAATTGGCGGCATCGTGGGATTCGCTGATCTTCCCGACGCCATCGAACGTCATCGCACGGCCTCCCGGACCGGGAAAGTTGTTGCAGATTTTTCACGTTAATCTTTCTTTGTATTTACAGGAGTCAACTATGAGCATTCTCGTTACAGGTGCCACGGGCACGGTGGGTTCACTGATCATTCAGAGGCTGGCTGACGCCGGTGTCGACGCTAAAGCCCTTGTCCGTCGGGCAGGTAAACGTGAATTCCCCGCAGGGGTCACGGAAGTCGTTGCAGATCTGAGCGATGTCGCTTCAATGCGCGCGGCATTGTCATCCGTACGCACGCTATTTTTGATCAATGCGGTCACGCCCGACGAGGTGACGCAGGCCCTGATCGCGCTCAATCTGGCTCGCGAGGCGGGCATCGAGCGTATCGTGTATCTGTCTGTCATTCATTCTGACAAGTTCACTAACGTGCCGCATTTCACCGGCAAGCATACGGTTGAACGCATGATAGAAAGCCTTGATATGCCTGCCACCATTCTGCGTCCGGCTTACTTTATGCAAAACGACCTTATGGTTCAGCAGACCATTCAGAGCTATTCAGTCTATCCAATGCCGATCGGATCGGCTGGCGTCTCAATGATTGATGCACGGGATATCGCGGATGTCGCTGTGGCTGAGTTGCTGCGACGCGACAGTGCCACGTCTGCGCTGGAACGCGTCACGCTGGAACTGACCGGGCCGCAGCCGCTCACCGGCGCATCCGTTGCGCAAATCTGGAGTTCCGTTCTGGGCAGAGAGATCACCTATGGCGGTGATGATGTCGCCGCTTTTGAAGAACAGCTCACCTCATATTCTCCGGGCTGGCTGGCCTACGACATGCGCCTGATGATGGCAGGTATCCAGATGCACGGCATGCACTCAGCAGAGGGAACGGCCGCAAAGTTACAATCCATCACAGGGCATCCGCTGCGCACCTATGAAGACTTCGTACGCGAATCTGTGGCAGGGAACTAAAACAGCAGGCACCGGGGCGGTTAACTGCCAGGCAGATAGCCGCCCCGATCTGATTATGCCTGTCTGCGTTTCAGGCCAGTAATGACGGCCAAAAGTAAGGCTGCAATCGCTAAGGCACAGGCCAGCCAAAGGGTGTCTGTTAACGCGAATGTATCGACGATGTGGCCTCCAGCCCATGATCCCAGCGCAATCCCTGCATTGAATACACCGACATACAGCGCAGCCGCAATTTCCACGGCGCGGGGTGCGGCTTTTATCATCCAGGTCATCAGTCCGACAGAAAGCCCGCCGTAAGCCAGCCCCCAGAAGACGAGAACGGCACCTCCGCCCTTGACTGATTGCCCGGCGATAATGAACAGCACCGGGGTTAACACCAGTCCTGTCGCCATCACCATCAGCGTGATTGTGGTATGGCGCGCGGCGGTGATACCCGCCAGAAAGTTACCGGCGATACCGGCAATACCGTAGGCAAACAGGATGGCTCCTGTCCATTGCGCATCAAATCCTGACACGTCGATCAGCAGCGGGCGCACAAAGGTAAAGGCCGTGAAATGGCTTGTCACCAGCAACAACGTCAGGAGCAAGCCCGCTTGTATTTTGCGGTTGCTAAGTTGATCAATGAACTGGCTGATGTTAGCCGAACCCGCAACGGGCAGCGCCGGAATGACGGCAAGGTGGAGTGCCAGCACCAGTGCGCTGAAAATTGCCATGATGGCAAACGCCCAGCGCCAGCCGATGACGTCGCCAATAAATGCCCCCAGGGGCACGCCCAGTACCGAAGCCGCAGCAACACCGCCAAAGATAATGGATGTCGCCAGGCCAGCCGCGCGCTCCGGAACCAGACGCGATGCCAGACCGCCCGCGATGGCCCATACTCCGCCCATGCAGAAGCCAACCACTATCCGGGCGGCCAGCATGATCATCAGATTCGGTGCCAGCGCGCAGGCAAGGTTTGCTATCACCAGCAACGCCAGCAGACCGCAGAGTATCCGGCGACGATCTATTCCGCCCGAGGCAATGACCACAAAAGGGGCGAATAAAGCGGCCAGCAATGCTGGCAGGGAAATCATCAAACCCGCATGGCCAGTGGTGATACTGAGCGCCCCGGCGATAGACGTCAGTAAACCCACCGGCAGCATTTCGGTCGTGACCACAGAGAATGTTGCCAGACCCACAGCGAGGACGGGCGTCCACGATGCGCGAACAGATGTCATGGTGGAAAATGTATTCATCATTCAGATCCTGTAATGTGCGCCGCGCTCAGGCGCGACTGCTCTGCTTGAGCAGAGTTAAATGACTTAAAAATGCCATAAGCACCACCCCGGCTCCGGCACATAAGGCGACGTAGGATCCTGCCCGCGCTCCGGCGTTATCCACAACCTGACCGGCGATGACGGCACCCAGCGCAACGCCCACGTTCAGCCCGGCCAGCAGCCAGGTCATGCCTTCTGTTAACTGATTTTCTGAAACCTGGCGTTCAACCAGCGACATCGCCACGATCATGGTCGGGGCGAAAAACAGGCCAGCCATCAGGAGGGCCATCGCTAACGCCGTAAGATTCGTGACCAGTATCAGCGGGAGAGTGGTGGCGGCGGTGGCCAGCCCGCCCAGCCACAACAGCCGGTGAAGTGGAGTTTTCAGCCTGAGTGAGCCATACAGCAACCCGGACACACACGACCCCGCGGCATAGGCTGATAACACCAGGCTGGCCGCAGCCGAGCGGCCGAGCTGTTCCGCGAAAGCGACGCTGACGATATCAACCGTACCGACAATGACCCCCATCGCCACCATCAGCAGCGTCAACAGTTGCACGCTTGTCATACCGATGACCGAACCCGAGCCAGATATGGCGGAACCGGCCGCGACAAGGGGAGGCTCTGTCCTGCGCTGCATCACCAGAGCAAACACGCCCACAAACAGCAAAAGCGCAGCGAGCAGCAGACCCGCCTGGGGAAACAGCGTAACGGAAAGGCCGATTGAGAGGGGCGGTCCCACAATGAACGTCAGTTCATCAAGCACCGTTTCAAGTGAATAGGCTGTCTGCAAACGGGGCTGCCCCCGGTACAGCGCCGTCCAGCGGGCCCGTACCATGGCAGACATGCTGGGCATAAATCCGGCCAGTAGAGCGCCTAAAAACAGGAGCACGCCAGTGACGTTCCAGTGAGAACCCGCCATCAGGATAAATAACCCGGTGATGCTGATCGCCGTAGCCGCAGGCAAAACGCGGCGTTGCCCATAACGATCGACATACCGGGAGATCTGCGGAGACAAAAGGGCGTAGGTCAAAACAAAGGTGGCGGAAACCGCACCCGCCAGGGCATAGCCGCCGCGCTGCTGGGATAACAGCGTGATAATGCCGATCCCCGCCATCGGCAACGGGATCCGTGAGAGGAGTCCTGCAATCACAAAATTGCCGGTTCCAGGTTCAGTAAAAAGGTGTCGGTACAGAGTAGCCATCTTCTTCTCCGGTAGTATTTGCTTGCCATGACAACCACGCGCAGTGACAATACATACAGCGCGTATGAATAGAATCCTATATACATACGCGGTGTTTGTAAATAATCATTCATTCCGTATGTAAGGAGCAAAACATGGTTCGCCGTACCCGTGCCGAGATGGAAGAGACACGAGCCACATTGTTAGCGACGGCCCGTAAAGTCTTTTGCGAATATGGCTATGCTGAAACCTCGATGGATGATCTGACTGCGCAGGCAGGGCTGACCCGTGGGGCGCTTTATCATCACTTTGGTGACAAAAAAGGGTTGCTGGCGGCGGTTGTGGAGCAGATTGATGACGAGATGGATCAACGCCTGCAGGCGATTTCCAATAATGCCGGGGAGCCGTGGGAGGGTTTTTGCCACCGCTGCCGGGCTTACCTTGAGATGGCGCTCGAACCTGAATTTCAGCGCATTGTTTTGCGCGATGCAAAAGCGGTGCTGGGCGGTTCCTCACCTGAATCGCAACGCCATTGTGTTGAATCCATGCAAAGCCTGATTCGCAATCTGATTCAGCAAGGTGTCGTTGAGGACGTTGACCCGGAGGGACTGGCTTCGCTGATATACGGCAGCCTGGAAGAAGCGGCGTTTTGGATTGCCGACGGTGATGGGAGCAAGACGAGGTTGCAACAAGGCATTATCGCGCTCAACCTGCTGCTTCGCGGATTGCGACGTGTCGGCTGAAACGCATTTTCATTGGGTTCTGCGCGTTCACGCGACAATCTCAATTAGATCTAATAGAATGATATGATTGAAAAATTTGTAATTAAAGAGTAAGTGAAATAAATTAGAGTGGAAGAGTTAAATATTAATAAGAGGTTAAGATGAATGTGACATTAATTACGAGCATTATTGGTGGAGTTTTTGCCATAGCTTCTGTTCTGATTTCTGTTGGAATTACCACATATAATCAGAACAGAGCCAACAAAATTAACAATTCCATGGAGGTAAAGAGAAGACATCAATATTACCTTGAGCCATTGATTAGGTCGGCCGCTGACTTGCAAAGTCGAATTTATAACATACTAGAAGGTAGATTCATTGAAAGGTATTATCATAACGGAAGTGATCGAAATAAAAACTATGTTATAAACAATACTGTTTTCCTTGTGGCTCAATTTTTTGCATGGACCGAAGCCGCTCGCATTGATGTTCAGTTTCTTAACCTTGAAAATGATTTAAAGACTCGTAAGCTATCCGAACTGCAGAGTAAAATATATTCATTGATACAAACAGATAGCCTTGGCCCTCATTTTGTTTTTTTTGCAGGAGAGCAAAGAGCTATTGGTGAGCAGATGTTAATCAAAATGGACAAGGGTTACAACTGTATAGGTTATGGTGAATTCATAAAAAAAAATGCATTCTGTAACGAATTTTTATTTGAAGAACTGAAAAGTGAAGTCGTTAAAATGACGGAAAACATACAAGGTTATCGCGTTCGATTACATAAATTACAGCATGCACTGATTGATTTACTTGATTATCTTGATCCCAATGAGGTCAGGATCAATAGTAACGAGCGTTCTAAAATATAAAGTTAAACCCCTAATATCAAAGACCATGTTACATAGAAATAGATTACTTAAGAATTAGTGAGAATTCTTATTCCTTGAAAAATAGGCAATGAAACTCGGGGCTCTCTTTGGCGGCATGAATGTCCGCTCCTTGCACTCAGCAGACGTTCAGGCCCATCAAGGTTCCTGCTTTGCTGGCGGAAGCAATTTTTTAGCTTCTTGAATGAGCTTTTCAATCTCTTCCAGAGGGATGCATCCTTCGTAGCAAGAAAAAGAGAACTCATGAGTTGCATCGGAATAGAAGACTTCAGCAATTTGCCGGAGCGGGGATGTTCCAGCCTCAGAAAGTTCGAGGTACATCCCATCACGGATGACATCGCTTCCACGGGGTAGGTTGCATTGGATCTTAGCCATAGATTTAATTTTCCATTATTCCTATTAACGAGGCCTCTGTTCGAGCGCAATAAAACAGAAAAAATACCCCAGAAGATAATTTGCACAGGTCCGCAAAGAGCGAAAAGCGGAAGTTGCACGTGATCATCAATGGACATGGAGCGGAGTAACCAGCTGAAAGGATAACAGCCAAAGCAGAGGTTACTAACAACATTCACCTCATGAGCCGGATATCTATCGCCTTTCATACCCTCTGAGCATATTAGTATCAACTATTTGCGAACCATGCCGATACTGACAGAATGACTATCATTTGATGATAATGAAAGAAGGATACTTGAATTGAACAGAATGACAGGAATTGCTGTTTTATGTCTTGCGCTGATGGGATGTAGTTCTATGCCCTCAGAAAACAGAACGCAGTACCTGAGAACGGAAATGCAGTCACCAGTTTCAGGGCCAACCACAGTAACTGTAACCGCGGACAGCCTTCTGAAAAAAGACAATACCCGTAATTTGCTATTGTACGCACTCCGCCCGTTGCCTGGAAAAGTATTCACCTCTGATCTGGACAGAAAGTTTGCAGCAGCGACGATCTATATCGATTTGTACGCAGATAAAGGAAACAGTATGGCCGAGATCAGTGGTGAGATAAATTACTATGATCACGAGCAATATGTGAATGCCCGCCTGGTAGGAGGCATTGTCAGGACAATACCACTTGCACCACAGGGCATCCCGCTGACACTCAATAAGCCTTTATCAATCAGTCTGCCACATGGGATCCACTATTCCGTCATGCTGACGGACAGCCAGCCTTGAACATAGCTCCGCTTAAAAAAGCGCATGAGGACGTAATGGCGAATATATGGCACAAAATTAAATCTTTTTTCATAGCAGAACCGGAAGATGCATACTGGGATCAAAGAGCGACCAACCTGGACTATCTGGTGAAGCGGCATACGGGTGAAATTGTAGTTGATCCGACCACCGCTTACTTGTCTCTGGATGACCGGGCCAAAATGGCAGTCGATACGGTAGACTTCGAGACGATGCTTGCCGACCTGGAGATATCGACGGATTATCGTGCACTCAATTCCAATGATATTGTTGTGGCAGTCTGCATTGGGATCATGGGGGTTGGCGCTGCGCATATGACAAATCACTATGCCGATGCACTGGAAGAAAAGTTCGTAAAGCTGCATGAGTATTTTAAGCCTGAGGATACAGGTGCCAGTCCCTTAGACTACCGGGCAGGTGCTAACCATCGATCTATCTTTGGGCACGACTTTAATCTCAATCAGAAACTGCCAGACGGTTATATGTATGGAGGGCAAGATGTCGGTGGGCAAACTGTATATTCACTGGTGCTAAAATACCTCGAAAGTAACTTTCCCGGGAGCAGTGGACTCGGCCTGCACCTTAAAGCAATCCTGCATATTCTGACCCACTATCTTTCCGATTTACCCACAACGAAAGGGTTACCTTTACCCTTTTCTTCTTTTTTTACAGAATGGAAAGAGGACCCCACCAAATCATCAGGCTATGCGGCTTCTAACCCTTTGATGGAAGCTCTGGGAGATGAGTACGGAACTATAAACGCAGCTGATACATCCAGCTACGCTGTTATGAAATTGCTTTTACTCTCTTATGGCGCTTTTGCCCATAGGGGACTGGATACTCCGGAAGATGAAAAAGAGCTACATAAGACGCAACTTGCGGTGATCGCTTATGGCACTGCGCTTGTTATACAGATGCTTCTGCTGGTAACAGGAACTCTTGGACGAACCGGAAAGCTGAACTACCTTATTGCCGGTCCGTTCCTCTGGAACAGTGCCCGCTCCGTGTTGATAGTCCATAAACAGCATCGGCAGGTCATGACTCATTACGAGAAATCTATTGCCGTACTTAATGACAGCGAATCAAATTTTGACGATTGGGTAAAAACTGTATGCGTTTAGTAAACCATGCCACTAAAACAAAAAACTTTTATCATTTTGAAGACTCCGATGATTGTTGCGAGCCTGCTGTAGTAACAGCAGCAGCTGAGCGTTTGCGGCAAAGCAAAGATCTTAATGCTGCTGATGCCGCCCAACTCGAAACGATTGTCTCGCTTGAACTGCTGAGGTATGAGTACGCTTCTGGCGAAATGCCGGTGGATGATTTAAAGTCGCAAATACAAAAACTGCGTAATACTTTAATCGATGTCCATGGCCGGGAACCTTTCGATAACGGCAATATAGACAAAGGTTTCTACAGATTTCTGAACGAGGAATATGGTCTTGTCACAAAGTAAAAACATCCTGGCCGCTGTTGGGTTATTAGTGACTGCTATTTCATCAGCTTTTGCAGGGAAAAAGGCTTCGGACCATCTTGAAAAACGTCGTAAAAAAGCGCTTGAAAAGGAAGAGGGTGGGATTGATAAAAAACTGAAAAAGGACGGCAAATGATTATTTTATTTATTGTTATTGCATTAATTGCTTTTGTTATTATATTTGGCGCCAATGAGGTGCCCAGACGAAGAAGGCATCAGGCGATGCAGGAGGCAAAAAAGAAAAGGTTTCGTGATAGTGACCAGAGATGAATGACGAAATATTACGATCAAGCATATTTAGCATATTGATGATGTCCACTTCCCCTTATCTGATATGTATTAGCTCAGACCTGATCTGACAGTTACCGGTTATTTATACAGGTGTCTGTCAGATTACATCTGGCTTAAATTTTTATCAGACCAGATGCGTTTTCCATCAAGTAATGTATCAATTGGCGTCCGCCCACAGCACATTTTTCCTGGTGGGTTCGCTCATTATTATAGTGAGTTAGCCATTCTGACCTACTTCCCGTAGATTAGTACATCATGATGTTAGCCGTGTCCGCTTTTGGCACAGAGCAGTCCATGGCAACGGCCAAGAGCGGCAATAATGAGAAGTAATTGTTGCCACAATTGATGTCTAGTCCTGATCAATGGGAAGCAGTTCAGCGTGTTTTTACAGGCTTTATTAGTTTCGGTTATGGCCAAACTCCCGCGAGAGCAGTATTTGTTTCCAGTGAGTTTCGCGGCGGTCAATTTCACCTTTTTCGGCATTAAGATCCATGACTTCGAGGATCGCGAAAGTGATATTCTGCAGTCGGTTTTCATCGCCTGTGCCGAAAGCTTCCTTAAGCCCTACATTGCCGCCATGCCCGGAACCAAAATAATATTCCCATCGGCCCCATATCCCCTCGATTCCATCGGCTTTTCCAACGTAGAGTTTTCCGCCGTCCCGATCAGTTAATACATAGATGCCTTTAACCATGGACAGTGCGGTACGCCAGGATTGCAGATTAAGTCTGAGGATCGAGCCGATGCTGTTCCGGTCCAGCACGACGTTGCGGTAGCCTGGAAACTCGCCGAAGGTCAGACGTGCCGGGGTGATGGCGCTGATAACCAGTTCGCTCTGAATATTTTCACCGAGGCGAATGAAGTTACGGACTGTATTTTTAAAGCTGATATACATCCTTCCAGCATATTCTTCAGTCTCTGGGATTTTCTGGAGGTTGTACTGATAATACAGTTCCTCACGATCAGGGTAGGCTTTCTTTCCCGCGTTGCCTATCTGCTGAAATGCTCCAGCAAATAGCCAAGTTTCAGTCCCCGGGATCCTGATCAGTGAAACGACATATCTGCGGCTAAACTCCTGTCGCTTTTGCCAGCACTGCCAGTCGTCGAAAGTGCCTCCACGGAATTTAACAAGCGGATCCTCTTTATAATCATTTAATTGCGCAAGATGGACCTTGGTGGCTTCAGGCGTCAGATCCGGAAACTCCATCTTCAGATAATCAAAAAGCTTCAATTCCTCTCCTTAATAATCAGCTGAGTCTGTTAACTTTTTGCCGTGGCTTCACGTTACATGCCCGCATTCCACTAAGCTGTTGCTTACAAATTAACACGATTCGATTTCAGCAACGTTCTCTTCTGGCAGGTAACTTACTGACGGCTTAATAAGATACTGACCTGCTCTCATTAAATTGACATAGATGACTATATTGGCAACGTCCGCTTTTGGCACACAGCAGACAAACACGTGACGCTGAAGGTCTGCTGAGAGCGAGGAGCTGAAGCTCTGGGCATAACTCAAGCAGCACAGCTTTTGACAATCCTTTAGAAGTTGTGATTAAGAGCTGGCGGTGAGTTCGTTCTTCTTGGCGAAAGATATAATCACCGGGCTTTAACGATAGCCATGACGAAACCATCCCATCCTTTTTCACCAACAGTCTGTACTGCTGTAGCTTCAAGTCGCTCATCCTCAGAAATCATCTGAACAAACTCTCGCAGACCTTTAACGTTCGGATCATCACTGCTGGAGTCGATTACACCGCCACCGCGCACAGTGTTATCCCCAACGATAACAGTACCTTGTTGCGACAGTTTGATAGCCCATTCAAGATAGTGTGGGTTATTCACTTTATCAGCATCGATAAAAATCAGGTCAAAGGGGGCTTTTAGTGTTGGCAAGACATCAAGAGCTGCCCCAATATGCAACGTAACGCGCTCAGCCAGCCCCGCTTTGTTTATATTCTGGCGAGCAACCTCTGCATGATGCTCGTTGAATTCAATTGTCGTTACGCTTCCATGTGGTGGGAGAGCCCTGGCCATCCATATAGTGCTATAACCCCCAAGCGTGCCTATTTCAAGAACACGGACAGCACGTGACATACGAATGAAAATGGCCAGCATTTTCCCCTGCAAAGCAGATACATCGTGTGCGGGCAATCCTTGATCTATGTTATTAGCGAGAGTGTATTTTAAATCTGAGTCTTCAGGGGCGAGCTTTTCAGAAAACCAGGCGTCTACCTGTGCCCATTTATCAGAATCTCGCGAAGGATAATCAGGAATTCGCATATGAAATCTATTCTCCTTAAAAAAACCATATGAAATTTTAGCAGACATTTGTTACATGGGTTGGTACGCCTAACGTACTCACTTAAAATGAAGATGGATGAATATGGTACTCATCAATGTACTCATTTTTGACAGCGTTTTTACGAGATGAGTTGAGACTCTGGGAATAAAAAAATCCACGCAATTGCGTGGATTTTTGTCGGAGCATCAGAGCAATGTTGCCCTGAAGCAGAGGTTAGACGTTGAACAGGAAGTTCATTACGTCGCCATCTTTGACGATGTAGTCTTTGCCTTCTGAACGCATTTTGCCGGCTTCTTTCGCGCCTTGTTCACCTTTGTAGGTGATGAAGTCTTCGAACGCGATGGTTTGTGCGCGGATGAAGCCTTTTTCGAAGTCGGTGTGGATTTTACCTGCGGCTTGCGGGGCGGTTGCGCCGACAGGGATAGTCCATGCGCGAACTTCTTTTACGCCAGCGGTGAAGTAAGTTTGCAGGTTCAGCAGTTCGTAACCGGCGCGGATCACGCGGTTCAGACCCGGCTCTTCGATGCCCAGTTCTGCCATGAATTCTTCACGGTCAGCGTCGTCGAGTTCTGCAATGTCAGACTCCACGGCGGCACACACTGCTACCACCACTGAACCTTCGGCGTCTGCGATTTTACGCACGATGTCGAGGTAAGGGTTGTTCTCGAAACCGTCTTCGTTGACGTTCGCGATGTACATGGTAGGTTTCAGGGTCAGGAAGCTCAGGTAGCGGATGGCCGCTTTGTCTTCTTCGGACAGATCCAGCGCACGCAGCATGCCCGCGTTTTCCAGCTGTGGCAGACATTTTTCCAGAGCGGCCAGTTCTGCTTTCGCATCTTTGTCGCCGCCTTTGGCGCGTTTCTGCACACGGTGAATTGCACGTTCGCAGGTATCGAGGTCAGACAACGCCAGTTCGGTGTTGATAACGTCGATGTCATCAGCCGGATCCACTTTGTTGTTAACGTGAATGATGTTGTCGTTTTCAAAGCAACGTACCACGTGGCCGATAGCTTCGGTTTCGCGGATGTTGGTCAGGAACTGGTTGCCCAGGCCTTCACCTTTAGACGCGCCTTTCACCAGGCCCGCGATGTCCACGAATTCCATGGTCGTTGGCAGGATGCGCTGCGGTTTTACAATCTCGGCCAGCTGGTCGAGACGCGGATCGGGCATTGGTACCACACCGGTATTCGGTTCGATGGTGCAGAACGGGAAGTTTGCTGCTTCGATACCCGCTTTGGTCAGCGCATTGAACAGAGTTGATTTACCGACGTTCGGCAGGCCGACGATACCGCATTTGAATCCCATGTTTTTATCACCTTAATATCTTAATAATCAAACGATTAAGTATAACCGCACGATGTAATGACCACAATTCCCCGCATTATACACGAGAACCACATTTATCTCGATCCGCTTGTGACCGGCCCGCCGCGGTGCAGCGGATTAAACCTTGCCTCGGTTCCGTCATTTTTAGATACTTGTCACAATTTTTTAACTGAACTGGAAATGTACCGGATGTTTTATGTTTAGCCCGCGTGGTCTGAAGTTATCGCAAGTGAAGAATGAAACGCTGGCCGGATTTGTGGTGGCCGTGTCGATGATCCCGGAAGCGGTGGGTTTTTCGCTGGTGGCCGGATTGTCTCCTATTGTCGGTTTGCACACGGCGTTTATTATCGGGCTGGTGACTGCGCTGTTCGGCGGCAAGCCGGGCATGGTGTCGGGCGCGGCGGGTTCCATCGTGGTTGTGCTGATGAGTCTGGCGGCGCAGCACGGCATGGGATATGTGCTGTGGGCGACGATTTTTGCCGGTGTGATCCAAATTCTGATTGGCGTATTTCGCCTCGGGAAGTTTATCCGCCTGGTGCCGCTGCCTGCGGTACACGGCTTTGTGAACGGTCTGGCGATTGTCATTATGCTGGCGCAGTTGCACATGATTGCCGGGCAGGGGCCGCTGATGTACGGGCTGGTGCTGCTGGCGATTGCCGTCGTCGTGCTGTTCCCGAAACTGACCAAAATTATCCCGTCTTCGCTGGCAGCGCTGATTGTTGTCTCCGCCGTGGCGATTGGTTTTAACCTGCATACGCTGCGCGTCGGGGATCTGGCGGATATCTCCGGTGCCTTGCCGCACTTCAGCCTGCCGGTGGTGCCGTTCAGCGTGGAGATGCTGAAAGTTGTTCTGCCTTACGCCGTCGTTATCGCCCTGGTCGGGCTGATTGAATCGCTGCTGACCATGACGGTGCTCGATGAAATGGGCAATCAGAAAGGCAACGGCAACCGCGAAAGTATCGCGCAGGGCGCGGGCAATACGATTTGCGGGCTGTTCGGTTGTTTCGCCGGTTGCGCGATGATCGGGCAATCGATCATCAATTTCACCTCCGGCGGTCGCGGGCGGATTTCCGGTACGGTCGGCGCGATTTTGCTGATCCTGTTTGTGGTCAGCCTTTCCGGTTACATCGGTCTGCTGCCGGTGGCGGCGCTGGCGGGCATTATGCTGGTGGTCTGCTACAACACTTTTGAGTGGAGTTCGCTGCGTCGTCTTCGCCGTATGCCAAAAGCCGATGTATTGGTGATGCTGATTGTTACCGTCATCACCATCTTTACCGATCTGGCCGTGGCGGTGATCAGCGGCGTGATTATTTCGGCGCTGGTCTTTGCCTGGCAACAGGCGCGTATCCGTATCCGTGAGCACAAAACCAAAGGCGATCTGGCGGTGTATAAGCTGGACGGGCCGCTGTTCTTCGGCTCTGCCGCGACCTTTGCCGAACTGTTCAACCCTGAAAATGATCCGCAAAACGTGGTGCTGGATTTTGCCGGTACGCGGGTGATGGATTCGAGCGGCGTGGAGGCGATCGATAAGCTGACCGCGCGTTATCTCGACGCCGGTAAAACCATTCGTCTGCGCCATCTGAGCAATGACTGCGTCAGTCTGCTGAAGAAAGCGGGGCCGTTCTGTTCTCATGAACTCGACGATCCGCAGTATTACGTCGCAGAAGACAGTCTCTGAAATCCCGAAGGTGCCGCTTAATCACGGCACCTTTTTTCATCATGCGTCCCGCCGCTGCGCCTTTAAGATAAACGCTTACAATTCGTGCCAAAAAAGCCACCAAATTCATATCGCTGAAAATTCTGTAATGTTATACCGTTACGCCCGGTTCATTCCGCACACAGGGCTCACCGCCCGCGCTGCGGATGATTATTTCCTCTGCCGGAGCGGACATGAGCATAAACACAACATCTCCTGCTGATGATGCCAGCAAACCGCTGCGCTTTCAGGCCGCCGCCTCCCATACGCGCTGGCTGAACGGGCTGATCACCGGCGTAATGGTGATCAGCAGCGTGATGTACCTGATATTGCTGATGCTGTATATGGTTGCGCCGGCGTCGGTGTGGCCGTGGGTGACCGGCAATATGATGGCGGCGATGTGGGTATGCGCCGCCTCCCTGCAATGCGCGCGGCGTATCTCCCGCTGGCGTGCGCAACAGTTTGCGCCGGGGGGGGAAGACATCACGCCGCCAATGCCCGCCGGATTTTCTCACCGTCTGATTTCCCGCCCGTGGATGCGCCCGGTTTTGCGTTATATCGACGCGCACGTCTTCTTTCAGGCATTCCCCGCGGCAGCCGCCTTGCTGCTTATCGCGCTCTTATGGCAACTGCCGCTGCCGGTCAGTGACACCGGTGACGCGGGCTATTTCGCCGGTTCGGTGTTGCTTCTCTGCGCTTTTGCGGTGCTGGTGCTGGAACGCCACTGGACGTTAAAAAATCCGCTGGAATGGCCGGAGGCGGCAAAACTGGCGCTGATGATGCGCATGATGATTGCCGTCTTTTTACTGAGTGCGCTGGCCCTGATGTTCGCCCGTGGCCCGTTGGTATGGCCGGCACAGCTGCTGCGGCTTACAGGGCTGTTACCGGCGCTGGTGGCGATCGAGCTTTTGCTGCGTGCGCTGATGGCGATGTTTTCGCCGCCGCGTGAGGACAAAGAACCGGAGTTTATTGCGGGCAGCCTGCTGGCCGCGCAAATATGCTGGCCACCGCGTCCGTTACAGTTTGTGCAAAACGAACTGCATCAGCATTTTGGTATCGATTTGCGCCAGATCTGGGCATTCCATTTTATCCGCCGCGCGCTGCTGCCGCTGGCCGCGTTCCTGATGCTGACCGGCTGGCTGCTCACCGGCATCAGCGAAGTGCCGCTGACCCAGCGCGGCATTTATGAATCCTACGGTAAACCGGTGGCGGTCAGACAACCCGGTTTACACCTCGGGCTGCCGTGGCCGTTTGGCCGCACGCAGTTTGTCGATAATGGCGAAGTACATGAACTGACCACCGGTTCTGAAGAGCCGGTAACCGCGGTGCCTGCGCAAGTGGCTGACACCGCCGAAGGCCCGGCGCCGGAAAGTGCCAACCGGTTATGGGATTCCGGCCACAGCAGCGACAAATCGCAAATCATCGCCAGCGCCGCCAGCGACCGGCAAAGTTTTCAAATCATGGATATGGATGTGCGCTTCGTTTACCGCGTGGCGATGAACGACGACGCGGCGATGGCGAGCCTGTATCACACCGAAAATATGCCGGTGCTGATCCGCAGTATCGCCAATCAGGTGCTGGTGCATGATTTCTCCTCGCGCACGCTCGACAGTTTGCTGGGCAGCGAGCAGACCCGGCTTGCCGCTGACATCGGCCAGAAAGTGCAACGCCAGCTGGATCATCTTCACAGCGGCGTGGAACTGCTGGCGACGGTGATTGAATCGATCCATCCGCCTGCGGGCGCGGCGGACGCGTATCACAGCGTGCAGGCAGCACAAATTCTGGCGCAAAGCGCGATTGCCGGTGAGAAGGGACAGGCCGCGCAGCAGCTCAATGCCGCGCAGCAATTTGCCCGTCTGGCGCTCGATGCCGCCAGCGCACAAAGCCACGAAAATATTGTCCGGGCGCAGGTGATGGCGCTGCGCACGAACGCCGATAATCAGGCGTATCAGGCTGGCGGACAATCCTTCCTCACCGAGCGTTATTTCAGCCAGCTGACGCTGGCGATGAAGCCACATCCGAAGGTTCTGATTATCGATCACCGTATCGGTGACGGGACGCCGCCGGTGCTGGATCTGAGAAATTTTACCCTGCCATTTACGCCCGGAGCGGATAAAGCGGCACACCCTGTTAAAGCGGAGACTACCCGGTGAGTGATTCCCAACACCCTGACGGCCACGATCACAACGCACATGGCGGGCATCACCACGCTGCCGGACATCATCACCATCATCATCATCATGGCGGCCCGGCCGCGCCCAAACTCTGGCGGCGGGCGACGGTGGCCGTCGTGCTGGTGGCGCTGATTGTCGCCACGGCCTGTCTGGTGCAGGTGCGTTCCGGTGAAGCGATGGTGATCACGCGATTTGGTGACCCGGTGCGTGTGCTGTTGCAGCCGGGGCTGGCGTGGCATCTTCCGGTGCCGCTGGAAACCGCCATTCCGGTGGATTTACGGATCCGCACCACGTCGAGCGGTTTGCAGGATGTCGGCACGCGCGACGGCCTGCGGATTATCGTGCAGGCGTATACCGTCTGGCAGGTGAAAAACGATCCTCAGCATGTGCAGCGGTTTATCCGTGCGGTACAAAATCAGCCGGATATGGCGGCTGCGCAGATACGAACCTTCATCGGGTCGGCGCTGGAAACCACTACCAGCGGGTTTGCGCTGGCCGATCTGGTGAACACTGACGCCAGCAAAATCCGCCTCTCCGGTTTTGAACAGCATCTGCATGACCAGATTGCCCGTCAGCTGCTCGACAGCTACGGCATCGAATTAGTGCAGGTGGGCGTTGAACGCCTGACGCTGCCGTCGGTGACATTAGATGCCACCGTGGATCGCATGCGGGCAGAGCGTGAAACCATCGCCACCGAGCGTTCAGCCGAAGGAAAACGTCAGGCGGCAGAAATTCGTTCTTCCGCCGAGCGCGAAGCCCGCGTGATGAAGGCCGATGCGTCCGTGAAAGCCGCCAGTATCGACGCGCAGGCGCAGGTGCAAAGTGCAGCGATCTACGCCAGTGCCCGTGCCGGTAACCCCGAACTGTACGATCTGCTGCGCTCGCTCGACACGCTCAGCAGCGTGATCACGTCCGGCACCCAGATGGTGCTGCGCACCGATGCCGCGCCGTTCAAGCAACTGGTGGAAGGTCCGCCGGTTTTACCCGCCGCCACTCACGGGCCGCAGCCATGAATCCGTTAGCCCGTTTTCAGGGGAATGCCTGGTTTCAGGCGGGGCGCTTGGCGTATCTGGCGCTGTTTGCCATGACCCTGATTGCCGCCGCTGACTGGCTGTTCTCCAATGTCCGGCAGATTGAGCCGGATAAACGCGCGGTGGTGATGCGTTTCGGTGCGGTTTCGCGCACGGCGGGCGCCGGGCTTTTACTGGCGTGGCCAGAGCCGCTGGAGCAGGTGGATATTCTGCCCGCCGCTGACCGGGTGATTGAACATCACGTCACCGCCTTGCTGCGCTCAGACATTATCCCCGCCTGGAACAATACCGGCAGCGAGAAAAGTGACGCCGTCGCCGGTGCGGGGTATTTACTGACCGGCGATGCCGGTGTGGTTCAGCTGGATGTGCAGGTGTATTACGTCATCACCGATCCGGTGGCGTATGTGTTGCAGGGCGCGCACGTGCTGCCTGCGCTGGACAGGTTAACCGAGCACGCGGCGGTGGCGATTTGCGCCTCACGGGATCTGGATACCATTCTGGTCGCCAGGCCGGAAATGGCCGGAAACGGCAGCCAGATTGCGCAAAGCCGTGAGCGGTTGCGCGGGGATTTACGTCAGGGTATCAATCAGCAGCTCGCCGCCCTGAGAGCGGCAGGCAGCGATCCGGGTATCGAAGTTCGCCGCGTTGACGTGCAGTCATCGCTGCCCCCTTCAGCGGTGGATGCGTTTAACGCGGTGCTGACGGCCAGCCAGCAGGCGGAACAGAACATCGCCAGCGCCAGCAATGAGGCTGCCCGCGTGCATCAGGACGCCGTGCAGTCTGCGGACCGTGCCTTACAGGTTTCCCATGCCAGAGCCAGCGAACAGATTGCCCGGGCTTCCACCGACACCGCGACCATTGTGCAACTGGCGAACGATCATTCGCCCGAACTGCTGTGGCGTTTATGGCGTGAACGGATGCCGCCGATCCTCGCGCAGGCTGGCAGCGTGACTGCCATTAATCCTCACGACGACGCGCATCTGATCCTGCCGGGGCCAGACCGTCCATCCTCTCAACCCTGAGGTATTTACCCTGTGACTTCGATGTCTTCTGAAGAACCGTCAGCGAAAAGCGTGCTGCTCACGCGCCATGAGCAGCGGAATATGGCGGTGCAGCTGCTTCTGGCGATGACCGCATTCGGCCTGTTGCTGTGCGGCTGGATCTGGCAGTGGGTGTTTCCGCAGCAGCGCGACGTCGGGCAGATTCTGTTTGGCGTGGCGTCCCTGCTGGTGGCGGTGCCGGTATTGCGTTCGGCAATGTACAGTCTGCGCAGCCCGAGTCTGCATGGCGTGACCGATCAGCTGATCGCGCTGGCGATGCTGGGTGCCTGGGCGACCGGCGATCTGATGACCGCCGCCTTGCTGCCGGGCATCATGATTTTTGGTCATATTCTGGAAGAGCGCAGTGTGATCGGTTCGCAGGAAGCCATTGATGCACTGAGCCGTCTGACCCGCAGCCGTGCGCGACGCATTCTGCCGGATGGCGGGATTGAAGAAATCGATAATCATCAGCTGCAAACCGGCGATTGCGTGGAAGTGCGCGCAGGCGACCGTTTGCCCGCTGATGGCCGCGTGTTGTCCGGCAGCGCCAGTCTGGATACCGCGCCAATCACCGGTGAATCCGTGCCGCAGGAAGCCCGCGCAGGGGACGAGGTGTTTGGCGGTGCCATTAATCTGGACGGATTGTTGTCTGTCGAAGTCACGCGAACCGGCGCGGATGCCACGCTGGGTAAAGTGATTGCGCTGATGCAAAAAGCCGAACATGCCAAACCGCCGATCACCCGTCTGCTCGAACGTTATGCCGGGCAATATCTGGTGCTGATTTTGCTGATCGCGGCGGCGACCTGGTTTATTACGCGTGATGCCCACGCCATGCTGGCTGTGCTGGTGGCGGCCTGTCCGTGCGCGCTGGTGCTTTCCGCGCCCGCGACGGCCATCGCGGGTATTGCCGTCGCCGCGCGCCACGGGATTTTGATCCGAAGCTCTGCATTCCTTGAAGAGCTGGCCGATCTCAACGCCATTGTGGTCGATAAAACCGGCACGCTGACCCACGGTGAACTGCATCTGCAACGCACGGTGCTCCAGGAAAACGAATCCCCGGCAGCGGTGCTTGGCCTGGCGGCCAGTCTCGGCGCGGCAAGCAGCCATCCGGTCAGCCGCGCGCTGGCGAAGTTACTGCCGCGTGAGCAATATTTGCCGCTGGAAGAAGTGTCAGAACAACAGGGCATGGGCGTGCGGGCGCACACCGCGCAGGGCGAGGCTTTGCTGGGACGTCCGGCATTTTTCAGCCAGAATAATATCGCGGTGAGTGATGTGCCTGAACATGACGGGCCGCTGGTCGGGCTTTCGCTGAACGGGCATTTTCTCGGCTGGCTGTTGCTGGCAGATTCGTTACGCCCTGAAGCGCAGACCGCGCTGGCCGAACTGCGTCTGCTCGGGCTGCAACGCCAGCTTTTACTGACCGGTGACCGCGCCAGCGTGGCACATCGCATTGCCGGTGAACTGGGCATCAGCGACGTAGTCGCTCAGGCTTTACCGGAAGATAAACTGCATCAGGTGTCTGCGGAAATTGCGCAGGGCTATCGCCCGATGGTGGTCGGGGACGGCATTAACGATTCGCTGGCGCTGAAGGCGGGTGTGGTGGGGATTGCAATGGGCGCGGGCGGCAGTGATATCGCGCTGGCTTCCGCCGATGTGGTACTGATCGGCAGCGATTTGCGCCGTCTCGGCACCTGTGTGCGCCTGAGCCGGGCGTGCCGCAGAACGCTGAAAATCAATGTGTTCATCGGGCTGGGCTGGACGCTGGTGGTGATGGCGGCGGCGGCGATGGGGTTGCTGGGCGTGGCGGGCGTGTTGATCGCCGCTCTGCTGCACAATCTCAGTACGTTGCTGGTGCTGGGCAACGCCGGGCGGTTACTGCGTTTCGACGAGCCGCTCTGAACATTATTGCGTCAGAATAAAGAAAATTGCGTCAGAATAAAGAAAGGTGCCGCTGAAAAACGGCACCTTTTTTTTGACGTTTTTGGATTTATCACACCAGCACAAACATGCCGTACGGATGGATTTGCAGGAAGAAATTGTCACCCGCGGTCGGTTGCAGTTGTGTGGCGTTGACCTGCAACAGCAACGACTGGCCGTGCCATTCCACCGTCACTTCATACTGCGGCCCCATATAGGCCACGTGGGTGATCACGCAGCGCTGGCTGTCGTCGCCCTGCAAACCCAACGTGATCGCCTCAGGGCGGACGCCCACCGTACATTGCTGCATGCCCGGTGCGAACGCGGCGGGTTTCGGGATGTGATAGCCGAAAATCTCCACGGTATCGCGGTGCAAATCCGCCGGGAAGACGTTGGCGTCGCCCATAAAACTGGCCATAAAGCGTGACGCGGGCTGGCGGTAAAGCTCCTGCGGCGCGCCAATCTGCATGATTTTGCCTTTGTTCATCACCAGCACGGTGTCGGAAACCGCAAAGGCTTCGCTCTGATCGTGCGTCACGTACAGCGAGGTAATGTTGAACTGCTGTTGCAGCTCGCGGATTTTCTCGCGCATGCTGCGGCGCAGGTTGGCATCAAGGTTACTCAGCGGTTCATCGAACAGCAGCACTTTCGGTTTGAGGATCAGCGCACGGGCCAGCGCCACGCGCTGCTGCTGACCGCCGGATATCTGATCGACGTAGCGATCTTCAAAGCCCTCGAGATCAACCAGCGACAGCGCCTCGCGCACCCGGTCGCGGATTTCAGCTTTCGGACGGCCAAGCATTTTCAGCCCGTAACCGATGTTTTCCCCCAGCGACATGTGCGGAAACAGGGCGTAAGACTGAAACACCATGCAGATGTCACGCTGCTGAATGGAACGGTCAGTGACGTCCTCGCCGTCGATAAAAATGCGGCCTTCAGAGGGTTTCTCCAGCCCGGCGACCATACGCAGTACCGTGGTTTTACCGCAGCCGGACGGGCCGAGCAGGGTGACCATTTTTCCTTTCGGGATCGCCAGGTTCAGGCCTTCCAGCACCGTATTGCTGCCAAACCGTTTGGCGACGTTTTTCAGCTCAACAAAGCTTTTGGTGGTTTCTGCCGGTGCGGTGTTAACCGGGTATTCAGTGGTCATTGTCATGTCAAAGCGCTCCAGAATTATTGGCCGGTTTTGGCTTTTGAGCGGGAAATTCGCGCTTCGCCAACCAGATAGTCAAAGATGAAAATGATCGCCAGCATCACGACGATAAGGATTGAGCCGTAAGCAATCGCCACGCCGTATTCGCCGTCTTCCACCCGGTTGAGGATGTACGCGGTGGCGACGCGGGTGTCCGGCGTGACCAGGAAAACAATGGCGCTGACGGTGGTGATGGCGCGCACGAAGCTGTAAATCAGCGCCGACAAAATGGCTGGGCGCAATAACGGCAGCAGGATGTACATCACCGTACGCATCGATCCGGCGCGCAGGCTGAGCGAGGCTTCATCCAGCGATTTATCCAGCTGGCCCAGCCCGGCGATCCCGGCGCGGATACCCACCGGCACGTTACGCATCACCATGGAAATGATCACAATGGCCGCCGTACCGGTCAGATACACCGGCGCGCTGTTAAACGCCAGAATGTAGGAGATCCCCGCGACCGTGCCCGGCACCGCAAAGCACAGCATGGTGCTGAACTCGATGGTTTTTTTGCCGCGGAACTGCTGGCGTACCACGATGTAGGCGATGAGCAAACCAAACAGCGCGGTGATCGGCGCGGCAATTCCGGCGTAGAGCAGGGTGTCGAGCAGCGAAGGCCATGCGCCGTCGGAGAAGCCCTGTCCGAACAGTTTGGTGAAGTTGTCGAAGGTCAGGGTGTAATCCACGCCCCAGTTGACGGTAAAACTGCCGTAGAAAATGCTGCCGTAAAGCAGGGCGTTGAAGGCTATCCAGACCGCCAGCAGCGCGGTCACGCCCCAGACCAATGTGACCGGCAACGGCTGAACGTCGCCGCGTGAGGTTTTGCCGGAAATGGTGACGTACGAGCGTTTGCCGATCCACATGTATTGCACGCAGAACACCAGCAGCGAGAACACCAGTAAGATCACGCCGAGCGTACTGGCGGCCTGATAATCGAGCTGTGCGCCGGTGATGTAGAAGTAGATTTGCGTGGCGAGCACGTCGAAATTGCCGCCGAGCACCAGCGGGTTACTGAAATCCGCCAGCGACTGGACGATGACAATCAGAAAGGCGTTCGCCAGCGCCGGTTTCAGCAGCGGCAAAAACACGCGGTGAAAGGTCTGCCAGCGGCTGGCGCGCAGCGTGTAAGACGCTTCTTCCAGCGACGGATGAATGGTTTTGATGGCCCCGTCGAGGATCATAAACGCCATCGGCGTGAACGCCAGAACCTGTGCCAGCCAGATGCCGGTGAAACCGTAAAGCCAGTTGGTGTTGGTCAGCCCGAACCAGTCAACCATCAGTTCGGTGACATAGCCTGAGCGGCCCATCATCAGGGTGACGCCCAGCCCGACGATAAACGGCGGGGTGACAATCGGCAAAATCGAGAAAATACGCCCGATAATCGCCGAGCGTTTGGCGATGCGCGTGGTGTAAATTGCCAGCACCAGCCCGAAGAAGGTACAACCGATCCCGACGGCCACAGAGAGCAGGAACGAGTTCCAGATCACCTGCAAAATATGCGACTGACCGAGTACCGCCATAAAGGCCAGCGGCGCGAAATCTCCGGCGTCGTTGGTGAACATCGGGATGAAAATCGCAATGCTCGGATAAATGATGAACACGCCAATCAGCGCGATGATGCAAATCAGCGAGCCGAGGACGAAGCGGTCACCGCCCAGCCACTCAAGGCGTGACAGCGCCAGCGAGCAAATCGCGCCGAGGGCAATAAACATCACTATGCTGCCGTAGCCCAGACCGCGTCCGATAAGCGTGGCACTGACGATCATAAACAGTGCACAAAACACCGACCAGGCGGCATCAAACTGATGACGGCGGCGCGCTTCCAGCCGTTGTGCATGGCGCGGACGGAACAGTAACGCCATCGGCAGGATCAGCCACAGCAGGCTGAGATTCAGCCCCGACCAGCCGTACGCCGCGAGAATTTCATCCTGCGTGGATTCCAGCAGACCGTAGTCCAGACTCCAGGACGGCAGCAGCACAAAGGCGAGCAGAATAAGCCCCAGCCAGCCGAAAACCGGGTCACGGCGTCGGGTGTCAGGCAGGGTTAATGAATGAGACATAGCGTCTCCTTATTAAGAGAAAAAAGGTGTTGGCGAAAATAATGCTGAGTGCGTTAACTCCCCCTTCGCAGGGGGAGGCGCAAAGCGCGTTCACTCAATAAGTACGCGGGCTTTTATTGAGACTCTTTGCCCATCTTCACTTCGTTGACCCACTTGGTGATGAGCTCTTTACGCATATCGGATGCGCCGTACTTGTCCATGTCGTAATTGATGAGCTTCAGATCGCTCATTTTCAGCGAGTTCGGGGAGGTTTCTGCGGTGGTGTTGGTCAGGATTTGATAAGACTGGCCTTTTTTCCATGCCAGTTCCTGCGCTTCTTTGGACAATGCCCAGTCAACGAACAGTTTGGCGTTATCCAGGTTACGTGCGCCTTTCAGGATGCTGACGCCGCCGATTTCATAGCCGGAACCTTCGCACGGGGAAATCAGTTTCAGCGGTGCGCCGCTCTCTTTTTCCTGAGCGTAATCGTGCAGGAAGCCGATGCCGATGGCGGTTTCACCGCGTGCGGCGTTACGCGCCGGGGCGATACCGGATTTGGTGTACTGGGAAATATTGCTGTTAAGTTTTTTCAGGTAATCGAACGCCTGATCTTCGCCCCACAGCTGCGCGAAGGTCGCCAGCGCGGTGTAGGCGGTGCCGGAACTTTGTGGATCGGCAATCTGGATTTCGCCTTTATAAATCGGGTTGGTCAGGTCTTTCCAGCATTTAGGTTCTGGCAGATTTTTCTCTTTCAGGCGGTTGGTATTCACGCCGACGCCCAGAATGCCGATGTACACGGCGGAAGAGTAGTTACCTTTACGTTTTGCCGGGTCCTGGAAGGCAGGCATGATTTGCGCGAGGTTAGGGGATTTATACGCCTGCAACAGATCCATTTCACCGGCCTGTGACTGCGGATCTAAGGTGCCGCCGTACCAGACGTCAGCCTGCGGGTTCTTTTTCTCGGCTTCCACTTTCGCCAGCGTGCTGCCGGAACCGTTGCGGATGAAGGAGGTTTTGACGTCGTACTTTTCCCCGAAGGCTTTGGTTTCTTCTTCACACATGGCGTTGGTGGCGCTGCAATACACCACCAGACGGCCTTTAGCCTGAGCGGCACCGGTGAACGCCGTCATGGCGACCGCCGCGGCGAGAAGAGAGTAAGTCAGAGTCGTTTTCATGGTGTTTACCTTTTTTTAGTTATGTTGCAGGACAGAGAACCTTGTCAGTTGTCCGGCGGAGCGGACTGTAATTCGCGTTTGCTGATCCCGGCCATCATCATGGGCATCAGCAGCAGCCCGACGAACGCCGAAGCCATCGTCAGCACGGCAAAAAATCCGGACCAGCCGTAGTGTTGCATCACCACCGCCAGCGGCCATCCCGCCAGCGCCGCGCCGAGGTAGGCAAACAGCCCGAGAAATCCGGTCACCGTGCCCGCCGCGTCTTTGTGTGAGTATTCGGTTGCCGCCAGACCAATCAGCATTTGCGGCCCGAACACAAAAAATCCGATGCTGAAGAAACTCAGCGCCAGCAACCCGAAATGATGCACCGGTGCCAGCCACAGGGCGGTGACGGTCAGAAACAGCCCCAGTGAAAACAGTAAAATCATCGGGGCGCGCTGCCCGCGAAACAGCAGGTCAGAGCCCCATCCGGCAAACAACGCGCCGAGCAGGCCGCCGAGCTCGAAAAGTGACAGTGTCGCGTTTGCGCTCAGTAAATTGACCCCGTGATTCTCCGCCAGCCAGATATTCCCCCAGTCGTTGAGCGCAATGCGGATGAGGTACACCAGCACATACGAGACGCCCAGGAGCCAGATTGTCCGGTTCTGCAAAATCGTCTGGCGCAGGATCTGCGTCATACTCATCGGCGGGCTTTGCTGCTCCTGCCGCAGTTCCAGCGGGTCACGCCGCCAGACGCCCACCGTGGGCAATCCTTCCTGCTGCGGTGTGCCGCACAGCTGGCGGCAAAGCCATAACCCGAGAACGATCCCGACCGCGCCCGGCACCAGCAGCGCCGCCTGCCAGCCCCAGGTGGCGGCCAGTAAACCCGAGAGCAGCGGAACCGCCGCGCCACCGATGTTGATCGACGTGTTCCAGCAGCCCCACCAGAAACCGCGTTCGTTGCGCGAATACCAGTGGGTCAGCAATCTGGCGCACGGCGGCCATCCCCAGCCCTGAAAGAATCCGTTCAGCGTCCAGACAATCAGCAACGCGGTCAGCGAATGGCAGAAGGCGAACAGAATATTCAGCACGCCGGTCATCAGTAATCCGACGCCCATAAACCAGCGGGCACCGGTGCGGTCGCTGTAAATACCCGAGATAAATTTCGAGCCGCCGTAGGCCAGATAAAACAGCGTGCCGAGCAGGCCGATATCGCCTTTGGTCAGCCCCAGTTCCAGCTGCATCACCGGCATCGCGAAATTCACGCTGCGGCGGGTGAGATAGAACGCGGCGTAGCCAATGACCATCGACAGCAATAAATGCACGCGCCAGTAACGGTAATTTTTATCCACGTCGGTGGCGGATAACGGCGTTGCTGTCATGGTGTTCTCCAACTTGATGAGGCGAGTGTAGGCGGGTGTTTTGTCGGGCGGATGAGACAAGGTTTTAGATGACTAGGAATTAGTCCTAGTCAGGGCGATGTTCTTTGCAAATCTGTGGGCAACTTAACAATTATGCGGGTGCCATCCTGCTGATGAACCAGCCATTCGCCGCCCAATGCGCGCACGCGTTCCTCGATGCCGCGCAGCCCGAAGCCTTCTTTCACCGGCAGGGCAAAGCCGACGCCGTTGTCACTTACCGTCAGCACCAGCATGTTGTGTTGCACGGTCAGGCTGACGAGCACCTGCGTCGCACCGGCATGTTTATTGATGTTGTTGAGCAGTTCCTGCACCAGCCGGTACAGCGTGAAAATCAGGGTGTCATCGGAGGGCGCGTCGGTCAGGCGGTAATCGAGCTGAAAATCGACGCCCTGTTGCGCGAAGGCAAATTCATCCGCCAGATGATGCAGGGCCACGTCGAGCGACATTTCATCCAGCACCGGCGGGCGCAGCTGACGCAATAACTGGCGGGTGGTGTGGTGAATGCGCTGCGACAGTTCGCCAATCTGTCTGGCGGCGGCGTGGGTGGCCGCACCGGGCGGGCTGCGATCGACCAGCATCGCCTGGATCTGAATGGCGGTAATGTTCTGCCCGATTTCATCGTGCAGCTCGCGGGCGATTTCCTTGCGTACCGCTTCTTCGGTATGCACCAGCCGCTCCGTCAGCTGGCGACGGGTGTGCAACTCCTGCTCAAGCTGCAAACGGTAACGGTTGAGATGCGACGCCAGTTGCTGCTGACGGCTGATGGCAATCCCCAGCCCGATGCCGAGCAGCGCCTGCGTGGAGAGAAACAGTTCCAGCTCGAGCAAATCGTGAAACGCGCCGCTCATCTGCCGCGTGACTGTGATCATCAGGCTGCCCAGCACCGCCGCCAGCACGCCACCCTGCCAGCCGAAGGCGTAAGCCATCACCACGTTGGGCAGAAAAACCAGAATGATCAGCAGCCGTTCCACTTCCGGCGCCAGCGTCATTTGCAGACAGACGGCGAGGGCGAAGAACAGTGAACACCAGATCAGGAGCGACGTGCGCAGCGGCGGATCGGGGATTTCCTGCGCCAGCAGGTTTTGCAGATGCTGCTGTTTAAGATATTCATAAATCAGATAGATAAACGGCGTCAGCAGAATGCCGCCGGTGAAGGAGGCCAGCAGCGTCTGGCTCAGCGGCGAATTCAGCCACAGGCCGGGTACCGCCATCTGCAACAGGCTGTTACCGGCCACCGCGCCAAGCAACAGCAAAAGCCGTTGCCAGTAAAGGGTAAACCGTCGCCAGAAATGCTGCACGAGTGCGGCGGGGATCAGGCTGAGCAGGGGCGAAAGCAGGATGATCCAGTGCGTCTGCAACTGTTCGCTGTGCAGCCAGACGGCAATGCCTAATTCTGACGCCAGCATCACCGGCCAGTAACGGCGCGAAAGCAGCGTCATCAGCGCCAGGCGCAGACCCTGCGGCAGGAGCAGCATCGCCTGCTGACCATTTTGCGTGAGATAAAAACTGATCGACCACAACGCCAGCCAGCACAGGCTGTAGAAAATGGCGAGAAACAGCGTCAGACCAGCCCGGCGCATCAGGCGAGAAGGTGATGCTGTATGGCGAAATGGACCAGTTCGATGGTGGTATCGCACTGGAGTTTGCCAAGGATATTGGCGCGGTGAACGTGCACGGTTTTGTGGCTGAGTTCGAGCTGTTCGGCAATCGCCTTCACGCTCAGCCCGTTGACCAGCAGATCGAAAATCTCGCGTTCACGCGGTGTCAGCGCCTGTAAGGCTTTCGGCGTTTGCTGGCTCTGACGCAGCGCCAGCAGGGCATCGGAACAGAGATAGCGGCCACCGGCGTGCACGGTGCGGACCGCCTGCACCAGCTCTTCAGGGCCGCAGCGTTTGGTGAGATAGCCGCCCGCACCGGCATCCAGCGCACTTTGTACAAACGCGGTGGTGTCGTAAATGCTCAGAATGATGGCGCGGAAATCGGGGCGCTGCTGCCGTAAACGCGACAGCAAACTTAATCCGCTTTCATCGGGCATGGCGATATCCATCACCGCCACGTCAATATTCATTTTCAGCAGCGACGACCACGCATTCGCCGCCGACGCATACTGGCCGACAATCTGGATATCCGGCTCAAGGCCGAGCAACTGGGCAAAACCGGAACGCACCACCACGTGGTCGTCAATCAAAGCAACGTTAATCATTAGGCGTAACTGAATGTAAATGAGATTCGCATAATGCTCATGAATAGTTGCAGTTGGCAACACGGAACGGAGGAATTGCAGGGCAGGTAACGGAATTTGAGTTAGTCAGAAGGGAAGAAAGAAAAGGGCGCGGTGTTCCGCGCCACGTCACTCTTATTTACAGCTCAGCTTTGAAGGTATGCAGGCGGCGCATGGTTTTTTCCAGGCCTTCCTTCATCAGCAGTTCAGTACAGCGCAGGGATTCATCAATCGCATCGTCAATCAGCTTTTGTTCGCTGGCTGGCGGCTTGCCGAGCACGAACCCGACCACTTTGCTTTTATCGCCCGGATGGCCGATACCAATGCGCAGGCGATAGAAGTTCGGGTTATTGCCGAATTTGCTCTGAATGTCTTTCAGACCGTTATGGCCGCCGTTACCGCCGCCCAGTTTGATTTTTGCCATGCCCGGCGGGATATCCAGCTCGTCGTGCGCGACCAGAATTTCATCCGGCTCGATGCGGTAGAACTGCGCCATCGCCAGCACCGCTTTGCCGCTCAGGTTCATAAACGTGGTCGGCACCAGCAGACGAACGTCCTGACCGGCCAGTGACAGACGGGCGGTATAACCAAAAAACTTACTTTCTTCTTTCAGTTGCTGGTTGTGCTGGCGGGCGAGGAGATCCACGTACCAGGCACCGGCATTGTGGCGGGTCTGGGCATATTCGGCACCGGGATTGGCCAGGCCGACAATTAATTTAATGCTGCTCACGGTTTTTCGCTTCTTTATCGGGTGAGGTTTAGGCGCACAGTTTACCTGCCTGTCAGTGCCATGCCAAATAAAGGGCAGGGGAAAAGCCTTAGATACCGTTGGAAATGAATAATGCAGTCGGATAACTATTCACCCTTCGAATGTATCTGACTGGAAAACGTAAAGATTTGTCATCCAATGTTCTCTGTCTGTGATCGTTGCCTCAAAGTGAACCAGATGGGACGTCTATAGTTAAAGCAGAAAAAGACAAGACAGCAATGATGCTAAGACTATCGACGACTGGAGGTGACAAATGAAACGTAAAACCGCAACAGTATTGGGCAATGCCCTGATGGGACTCGGTTTGCTCACAATGGTCGGTGGCGTTGGTTATTCGATTTTAAATCAGCTGCCAGAACTGGGTCTGCCACAATTTCTGGCCCACGGCGCAATCGGCAGTATCTTCATCGGTGCCATCTTATGGCTGACCGGTGCGAGAGTAGGCGGACGCGAACGCGTTGCCGACCGTTACTGGTGGGTACGTCATTATGATTCCCGCTGCAATAAGTCCCATCGCCATTCCTGATTTATCCGGATGGCAGGCATAAAAAAACCGTTGTCGCTCACGCCACAACGGTTTTTTTTGATTTCTGCACAAGCTAAAACATCTGCCGGGCGAAAACAAAACGCCCCTGTAAACAGGGGCGTGATGATTAATGCTCGAACATCGCAGAAATGGATTCTTCATTGCTGATGCGGCGGATAGCCTCAGCCAGCATGCCTGACAGGGTCAGGGTACGCACTTTCTTCAACGCACGAATTTCAGCGGACAGCGGAATAGTGTCACACACAATCACTTCGTCGATGACGGAGTTTCTGATGTTCTCTACTGCATTGCCGGAGAAAATCGGGTGGGTAGCGTAAGCAAATACGCGCTTTGCACCGCGTTCTTTCAGTGCTTCAGCCGCTTTGCACAGCGTGCCACCGGTATCGATCATGTCATCAACCAGAACACAGTCACGGCCAGCGACGTCACCGATAATGTGCATCACCTGAGAAACGTTTGCGCGCGGGCGACGTTTATCGATGATAGCCATGTCGGTATCGTTAAGCAGTTTGGCAACGGCACGGGCGCGAACGACACCACCGATGTCCGGAGAAACCACGATTGGGTTTTCCAGGTTCTGTTGCAGCATGTCTTCGAGCAGGATAGGGCTGCCGAATACGTTGTCTACAGGCACATCGAAGAAGCCCTGAATTTGTTCTGCGTGCAGATCCACGGTAAGAACGCGGTCAACGCCAACGCTGGAGAGGAAATCAGCCACCACTTTCGCGGTGATAGGGACACGGGCTGAACGAACCCGGCGATCCTGACGTGCGTAACCGAAGTAAGGAATAACGGCTGTGATACGACCGGCCGAGGCGCGGCGTAAGGCATCAACCATTACGACCAGTTCCATCAGGTTATCGTTAGTAGGCGCGCAGGTGGACTGGATAATGAAAATATCTCCGCCACGTACATTTTCGTTGATTTGCACACTTACTTCACCGTCGCTGAAACGACTGACGGCGGCGTCACCAAGGCTGGTGTATAAACGGTTGGCAATACGTTGTGCTAGTTCCGGGGTGGCGTTACCAGCAAAAAGCTTCATATCAGGCACGAGAAGAACCTCAGGCTTGCGTCCAGGGAAGACATTGGCTTTTGGTACCACCGGGCGGTGAGCGGTACCAAAGCATTATGCTCACGATACTTCTAAATCTTACTACTTAAATCTGTTGAATAATTGGCTGGCAAAGAACAGACACAAAACTACTGTGACGCTCTACGCTTTGCCCGCAGTTCTCAACCAGACTTCGCGAAAATGATGCAACGGCGAGATATTAACACCTTGCGCGACAAAACCCCGACTCCATGTTGGCATTTTGTCTAAAACCTGACGGGCAGCAGACTCGGTGTCGAATTCGGCAAACACACAAGCACCTGTCCCGGTCAGTCGCGACGGCGCGTATTCTAACAGCCAAGAAAGTAGCTGTTCAACCTCGTAAAAACGTTTTCTCGCAATCGGTTCGCAATCATTTGCGTAAGGCGTGTCCAACAGCACATTAACAGTACGTTTTGGTGTATTTCTGGTCAGTTCAGGATCGCCGAAAATCAGCGGTGTCGCAATGTTCACGCCGGGATGGGCAATCAGATACCATTTTTCTTCCGGTTCAACCGGTTGCAAAATCTCGCCGATGCCTTCTGCAAAAGCGGCATGCCCCATGACAAAGACCGGCACATCAGCACCCAGCGTCACGCCCAGTTGTGCCAGTTCGGTATCGCAAAGGCCGCACTGCCATAACGCATTGAGGGCGATAAGGACGGTCGCCGCGTTTGATGAACCGCCACCCAGACCGCCACCCATCGGGATACGTTTTTGCAGCGATATCTCCGCGCCCTGCGAAACACCTGCATGGGCTTGCAACAAACGGGCGGCGCGCACCACCAGATTATCTTCATCGGCGACGCCGTCCGTTGGCGTAGTCAGCACGATGGCGCTGTCGTCGCGTACGTTAAAACTCAGGCTGTCACCGTAATCGACAAACTGAAACAGCGTCTGCAGGTCGTGATAGCCATTCGGACGCTGTCCGGTGATGTAAAGGAACAAATTGAGTTTAGCCGGAGACGGCCACCATTGCTGCGTCATCTCAGTTCAGCGTCCAGTTATCCATTTTCAGTTTGATGCGTTGCTCGCCCTGGGTCATTTCCAGACGCTGCGGCAGGGAAGGTTTCGCGTCGTCGTCATAACTCTGATAGACCACGGTGCCCGGTTTGCCGTCCTGAGTGAATTTCACCTGAGAAAGACGGTACTGGCTGTCGAGGGTGAAATCGGTGCCGTCACCCGGCAGGCCGAGCATCCATAAACGCAGATTATCCAGCGGGATCGACATACCGGTCAGTTTTTGGATCATGTCATCAGGATTGTCGCTGGTGTAATGCTTGCCTTCATTATTGGTCAGCTGTGCGATACCGCTTTGCACTTTCAGCTCCATTTCGGTGCTGCCCAGCGGATTAGTCAGCAGTAAACGGTAGCTGTCACGGGAATATTGTTGCCAGAAGAAGCGGGCGTACACTTTCTGTTTATCGGAAAGATAGGCAAAAGACCCGCGGGTCTGATAGTGGTCCAGTTGCTTGACCTGCGCTTCGTGTTCACGCCATTGCGGGGACGTCGGGCTGGTCGCCGGGCCTTTCGGCGTATTAAAAGAACACGCCGCAAGGACTAAACTTGCGAGAGGAAGAAGGCGAACAAAATGGGCTTTACGCATTGGCATAACAGATTAAATCCTTTGTGCGATGGCTGAATGAGGTGCCAGGGCAATAATGGCGTGCGTCAGTTTAGCACAGCCAGCGAGGCGGGTGATCTCAACCCTGCGCAGATGATCGGCGATCAATCCGTTTTGGGACAATGCTGATTTGTAATTGGATTTAACCGATGATTACCTATCTGTCTAACATCAATGATGCGACGACTGATGAATTTGACGATATTCCGTGCATCTAAAAAGCCCGGTTTCTAGCCGGGTAAAGATTAATATCCTACGATCTGTATCAGATTGAGTCAGTCATAGAGCCATTTACCTGCACGCGCAGACTCAGCTAGCATTCTTAGCGCGAGCGGTTGAGGCTCATCGTCATCAGCACCTGACGTACACAGTGCAAATAGGATAAAGGTCTCTGCAGGCCAGTATTTATAGAAATCGAATCCTGCCGGGTCTACCCCGAACTTCTCAAAATATTCCTCCATGATTTCAGCACCCGTTTCACTCGCCCACACATAGCGACCAGTTGAAAGGCTCGTCTCAATCGTGACCGGAATCTGTTTTTTTGAGAACAGTACAGGCTTGTTGAACCGCTTGCTGTACCACTCAATGACGTCTTCGTTGCCTACCATAGTTTGTCATTACCCCGCGCCAGGGTGTTGTACTTATTCGTGGCTTTGTACGCTATCGTAGAGACATCAGAAGCAATGATAATAATGCCCAGAATCGGAATCCACCGACCAACGAAAGCACCCAGATTTGTCACATAGCTGAACTTAAGGCGCTTAATACTTCCGGACGTCAGGGTGGGTAAACGCATGGTCTTAACATTCAGTAAATGGCGCAACTGTGAACTAAGTGGTGACGTCCCCTTCGTTGCAGTTCCTGGCTTAGTGCGCGTGTCTATCGTTGGCTGGCCTAATAGAATCAAACCAATTGTCAGGTAGTCATCAACATCAAAGTGTTCAGCTGTAGTGTCCAGGAAAATCCAGAACAGCAATTCTCCTGATGACAGATTAGAGAATCCCCGATAGAAATACGTGTCGTTAAGCTCTTCAACCGTATCCATACTTTTTACCCTGTTATGCGTTCATTCCATGCGTCGCTGTATTTAATATTTCCATCAAGGTAATGCCACGTGACCGTGGACACGTGTACCGGTCAGCTTACCGGTATTACCCTCCGTGGGGATGTAGAGGTTATGGCTGAAGCTGGTGATTTCAATGGAGTGCTCGCGGTCTTTGACATCGACTGAACCTTTGATCAACGCGCCGCCATCATCCTTGAGCCATAAGTAAGCAGGGATTGCCATATTCATAATTCCTTTATAAATGTAAGGAATTACCTTATTCCCGCTGAGTTCAGGAGACAATAACGAAAAGTGGAGGGTGATAATTTTCAGAGGTTTAGTAATAACGGTCGGCTATAGGAATTCGTCGGGGGGCGAAATGGTCTCGACGTCTGGGGCATTTTGGGGGCAATACAGAGCTGAAAACAGATGAATTACTGGAAAATAGGGAGGTGGTAAGGATCTATCAGATCGGGCTCCAACCCGCATTCTGTGCGGTTTTTCCGCAGACTCAGAAATAAACCCACATCATATTTAACCGATGGTGCTGTATGCCTTTTATTGATCTCGCGCATCTTGTAGAATGCGCAGCAGACGTAAACCCATACTAATATAAAGTATAAGCCGATAACCGCCTCCCATATGACCCTGCTTGCATTAGGTATCAACCATAAAACGGCCCCGGTGTCTCTGCGTGAACGGGTAACATTTTCACCCGAGACACTTGATCAGGCGCTCTCCAGTCTGCTCCAGCAACCGCTGGTGCAGGGCGGTGTGGTGTTGTCTACCTGTAACCGGACTGAGTTGTACCTCAGCGTTGAACAGCAGGGGAATTTGCAGGACCAGCTGGTGAAATGGTTATGCGACTATCATCATCTCAGTGAAGATGAAGTGCGTAAAAGCTTGTACTGGCATCACGGCAATGAAGCTGTCAGCCACCTGATGCGCGTCGCCAGCGGCCTGGATTCTCTGGTGCTCGGTGAACCGCAAATACTCGGGCAGGTTAAAAAAGCCTTCGCGGAATCGCAAAACGGTCAGGCCGTTTCCGGCGAACTGGAGCGTCTGTTCCAGAAATCCTTCTCTGTGGCAAAACGTGTTCGCACTGAAACTGATATCGGGGCCAGCGCGGTGTCGGTGGCGTTTGCCGCCTGTACGCTGGCGCGTCAGATTTTTGAATCCCTTTCGGAAGTCAGTGTGTTACTGGTCGGTGCCGGTGAAACCATCGAACTGGTGGCGCGTCATCTGCATCAGCATAACGTCCGCCACATGATGATTGCCAACCGTACCCGTGAACGGGCGCAGGCGCTGGCGACAGAAGTGAATGCAGAAGTCATCAGCCTGCAGGATATCGACTCCCGCCTGGCCGAAGCCGACATTATCATCAGCTCCACTGCCAGCCCGCTGCCGATCATCGGTAAAGGCATGGTGGAGCGCGCGTTAAAAGCCCGCCGCAACCAGCCCATGCTGATGGTGGATATTGCCGTTCCGCGCGATATCGAACCGGAAGTCGGCAAACTGGCCAACGCCTATCTGTACAGCGTTGATGATCTGCACAGCATCATTCAAAACAATCTTGCCCAACGCAAAGCGGCCGCCATCCAGGCGGAAACCATCGTTGAGCAGGAGAGTTCTAACTTCATGGCCTGGCTGCGTTCGCAGGGAGCCGTTGAAATTATTCGTGATTATCGCTCGCGTGCTGATATTATTCGCGCCGACGCAGAAGCCAAAGCCATCGCAGCGATTGCGCAGGGCGCTGACGTCGAAGCGGTGATCCATGAATTAGCCCACAAATTGACAAACCGCCTTATTCACGCGCCAACCCGTTCTCTGCAACAGGCAGCCAGCGACGGTGATGTGGAGCGTTTGCAAATTTTACGCGACAGCCTGGGGCTGGGTCAGCAATAGTTCCTCCTTTTTTCACAGGGTTAAACACCACGCATGAAGCCTTCTATTGTTGCCAAACTGGAAGCGTTACAAGAGCGCCACGAAGAAGTGCAGGCGATGCTTGGCGATGCCAGCGTTATCGCCGATCAGGATAAATTCCGCAGTCTTTCCCGCGAATATTCTCAGTTAACGTCCGTCTCCGAATGTTTTCTGGCCTGGCGTCAGGCGCAGGACGATTTAGAAACCGCTGAAATGATGCTCGATGATCCCGAGATGCGCGAAATGGCGCAGGACGAAATCAAAGAGTGCAAAGCCACCATCGAAGAGCTCGAACAACAATTACAGCTTCTGTTATTGCCTAAAGATCCTGACGATGAACGCGGGTGCTTCCTTGAAATTCGCGCCGGAACCGGCGGTGACGAAGCGGCAATTTTTGCCGGTGATCTGTTCCGCATGTACAGCCGTTACGCGGAATCGCGTCGCTGGCGTGTGGAAATCGTGAGCGCCAGCGAAGGCGAGCACGGTGGCTATAAAGAAGTGATCGCGAAAGTCAGCGGCGACGGTGTTTATGGTCAGTTCAAATTTGAATCGGGCGGCCACCGCGTTCAGCGCGTTCCGGAAACGGAGTCGCAGGGACGTATTCATACCTCGGCCTGTACCGTTGCCGTGATGCCGGAAATTCCGGAAGCCGAATTGCCGGAAATTAACGCCGGTGATTTGCGTATCGATACCTTCCGTTCCTCCGGCGCGGGCGGTCAGCACGTTAACACCACTGATTCCGCCATCCGTATCACCCACATTCCAACGGGTATCGTGGTGGAATGCCAGGATGAACGTTCGCAGCACAAAAACAAAGCCAAAGCGATGTCTGTGCTGGGCGCGCGTATTCGCGCTGCCGAAGTGGCAAAACGCCATGCCGAAGAAGCGTCAACGCGCCGTAACCTGCTGGGCACCGGCGACCGTTCAGACCGTAACCGCACCTACAACTTCCCGCAGGGCCGGGTCACCGATCACCGCATCAACCTGACGATTTATCGTCTGGATGAAGTGATGGAAGGCAAGCTGGACACGCTGATCCAGCCGATCGTGCAGGAATATCAGGCCGATCAGCTCGCCGCGCTTTCTGAGCAGGATTAATGGATTTTCAGTGCTGGCTGCGTGATGCCACCCGCCGTCTCGCGGCGGGTGAAAGCCCGAAACGCGACGCGGAAATCTTGCTCGGTTTTGTGACTGGCCGGGCAAGAACTTTCATTATGGCGTTTGGCGAAACCCTGCTGACCGCTGAACAACTTCAGCAACTGGAGACTCTGCTTGCGCGACGCGAGCAGGGTGAGCCGGTTGCCTATCTGACCGGTGAACGTGAATTCTGGTCGCTGCCACTCTCGGTTTCTCCCGCTACCTTAATTCCCCGTCCTGATACTGAATGCCTGGTCGAGCAGGCGCTGGCGCATTTACCGCCTGAGCCGGTCCGCGTGCTGGATTTAGGCACCGGCACCGGCGCGATTGCCCTGGCTGTTGCCAGCGAACGCCCCGACTGCCAGTTAACCGGCGTTGATGTGCAACCCGATGCCGTCAGCCTGGCGCAACACAATGCCCGAAAACTGGCAATTCCGAATGCGCGATTTTTACAGGGCAGCTGGTTTGCGCCGGTTACCGGTGAAACCTTTGCGCTGATCGCCAGTAATCCTCCTTATATTGATGCAGCCGACCCTCATCTGGCGCAAGGTGACGTGCGTTTTGAGCCCGCGAGCGCGCTGGTGGCAGATAATGCCGGTCTGGCTGATCTGGCTCATATTATTCGCAGCGCACCCGCGTATCTTCAGGATCGCGGCTGGTTACTGCTCGAACACGGCTGGCAGCAGGCGAATGACGTTCAGGCGTTGTTGCACCAGGCCGGTTATCAGCAGATTTCCACCGTGAAAGATTACGGTGATAACGATCGCGTCACGCTTGGACAGTGGATGCTGCCAGCGTTGTGATCGCCTGACCGCATAATAATGAACCCTATCTGAGGAAGCGGGTAATGGCATACGTCTGGATGAAAAATCTGCATCTGCTAACTATTACGCTGAGTATTACGCTGTTTGTTTTACGTTTTTTCTGGAAATGGGCGGGTTCTGCTATGATGCAGAAACGCTGGGTGAAGATCGTGCCGCACATGGTGGATACGCTGTTGTTAATAAGCGGTATTTCACTTATCTTCATCACCCACTTTTATCCGTTCAGCCCACAGGGAACCTGGCTGACCGAAAAGCTTTTCGGCGTTATTATCTATATTGCGTTGGGTTTTGTAGCCCTGAGCAAGCGACCTCTTAGCCAGAAAACACGCTGGCTGGCCTTTATTCTGGCGCTCGCTTGTCTCTATCTGGTTCTCAAACTGGCCCTGACGAAAATACCGCTGCTATTGGGATAACTATGAGTACGCTTGCTGATTTTGAATTTAACACGGCCCCTCTGAGTACCGGAGTGATCAAAGTGACGGAATCCGTGCGCTTTGATTTCAACGCGGAGGATGTCCGCCGCCAGTTACAAGTGCTGGTGGATGAAGCGCGCAGTGTCGTGCCTGAAAATCTCGATCAGGATCAGCAACTGGAAGTCCTGATTGAACTGTTTTATCGCACCTGGGGATTTGGTGGCGCGGGCGGTGTCTATCGCCTGTCGGATGCTATCTGGATCGACAAAGTGCTGGCTTCACGGCAGGGCACGCCGGTGTCGCTGGGTGTGATTTTCCTGCATATCGCCCATGAACTGAATCTGCCACTGATGCCGGTGATTTTCCCGACTCAGCTGATTTTACGCGCTGACTGGCTGGATGAAGAGATGTGGTTACTTAACCCCATCAACGGCGACACGCTCAACGAGCACATGCTCAGCGTCTGGCTGAAAGGCAATCTGGGCGTGACGGCAGAAATCGAAGACGACGATCTGGAAGAAGCGGAAAACACGGTGATCGTGCGCAAAATGCTCGATACGCTGAAAGCCGCGCTGATGGAAGAAAAGCAGTTTGAAATGGCTTTGCGGGCAAGTGAAACCGTGTTGCAGTTCGACCCGGAAGATCCTTATGAAATCCGCGACCGCGGTCTGATTTACGTTCAGCTCGACTGTAATCAGGTGGCTATTTCCGATCTCAGCTACTTTGTCGAACAATGCCCGGAAGACCCGATTTCAGAAGTCATCAAAGTGCAGATCCATGCGATTGAACACAAGCAGGTTACGCTGCATTAATTTATTATTACCTTACATTATCATCTGATGCGTGTTGAGAAACTGCCTGTTGAGGCTGCCTCAGATGAAGGATTTATCACTAAAAAGGCCAAAGCATGAAACATAAAGTGGTTAGCATTCAGGACATCAAAGTCGCCAACGATCTGCCGTTTGTGTTGTTCGGTGGGATGAACGTACTCGAGTCGCGTGAAATGGCGATGCGCGTGTGCGAACACTACGTCACTGTGACGCAGAAACTGGGTATTCCTTACGTGTTTAAGGCGTCTTTCGATAAAGCCAACCGCTCGTCGATTCATTCTTACCGTGGTCCGGGTCTGGACGAAGGCATGAAGATTTTCCAGGAGCTGAAGCAGGCGTTCGGCGTGAAAATCATCACTGACGTGCATGAATCCTGGCAGGCACAGCCGGTTTCAGAAGTGGTTGACGTGATCCAGTTACCTGCATTCCTGGCGCGCCAGACTGATCTGGTCGAAGCAATGGCGAAAACCGGCGCCGTCATCAACGTGAAAAAACCGCAATTTGTCAGCCCTGGGCAAATGGGTAACATCGTTGATAAATTCAAAGAAGGCGGCAACGACCAGGTGATTCTGTGCGATCGCGGCAGCAACTTTGGTTATGACAATCTGGTCGTCGACATGCTGGGTATGAACGTGATGATTAACGCCACGGGCGGTCATCCGGTGATCTTCGACGTGACTCACGCACTGCAAACCCGCGACCCGTTTGGCGCAGCGTCCGGCGGCCGTCGTGCACAGGTAGCAGAACTGGCGCGCGCAGGCATGGCGGTAGGTATCGCAGGTCTGTTCATTGAAGCGCACGAAGATCCGGCTCACGCGAAATGTGACGGCCCGTCTGCGTTGCCATTAGATAAACTGGAACCTTTCCTGGTGCAGATGAAAGCCATCGACGATCTGGTGAAAAGCTTCCCGGCGCTCGATACCAGCAAATAAGCGCAGCAATCAGATAAAATAAAGGCGACCCGAGGGTCGCCTTTTGCATTTCTGCGTGAGTATTTCTGAGTGAGTATTACAGCGCGTCCTGCAACGAACTGTGGAAGCTCAGTTTTCCTGCCACCGGTTGCATTCTGGCGCGGGCCAGGGTTTTGAGCGGCTGGTAAGGGATCTCAGCGATACGCAATTCGGTGCCTTCAGGCAGATTCGCGATGAAGGTCCGTAATGCATTGACGCCACCGGCATCGAGCACCGCAACGCGATCCCACAACAGAACGATCACTTTTTTACCGGCACTGCGCACCTGCAATTCGCTGAAGATGCGCTCTGCGGCGGCGAAGAACAGCGGGCCGTTAATGCGCATGACCAGAGTGTCTTCCGCCGCCTCCGCAGGCACCTCGGTCAGACGGGTGAGTTTGGCGATGCGTCGCATAAATAGCAGCGAAGCCATCACGATACCGGCAGTAATGGCGATCACCATATCAAACAGCACGGTCAGGCTCATGCAGGTCAGCATCACCAGAATGTCGTCTTTGGGCGCGCGGCGCAGCAAATCCACCACTTTATGCGCTTCACTCATGTTCCAGGCGACCATCAACAACAACGCCGCCATGGCGGCAAGCGGGAGCCAGGACAGCCACGGCGCGAGCACCAGCAGGGCGAGGATCACCAGCAACGAGTGAATAATCGCAGACACCGGTGAGGTTGCACCGGCACGCACGTTGGCTGCCGAGCGGGCAATGGCCGCCGTCGCTGTGATGCCGCCAAAGAACGGACTGACGATATTACCGATACCCTGACCGATCAGTTCATTGTCAGAATGATGTTTTTTGCCTGTCATCCCGTCCAGCACCACTGCGCAGAGAAGCGACTCGATGGCGCCAAGCATCGCCATCGAAAAGGCTGCCGGTAACAATGCCTGAACCAGTGTCCAGCTCAGGCCGCTGCCGCCGGATGCACTCCACGGCAACGTGAACTGTGGCAGGATCGCCGGAATGCCGTTGCCCTGCGAACCATCGGGCAACAGATAATGAAAGCGTGAGCCGATAGTAGCCACCGGGTGCCCGGCCTGCATGAAAATCGCCATCACCGCGCAGCCTGCCAGCAGCGCAGGAAGATGCCCCGGTACGCGTAAACCGAGTTTCGGCCAGCCGATCAGAACGGCAAGCGTCACAATGCCAATAGCCGCATCACCGTAATCCAGCGTCGGCAGCGCCATCACCAGCGCCGCCACTTTGCTCAGATAATGTTCCGGGACTGAAGCCATCGACAGCCCGAAGAAATCCTTGAGCTGCATGGTCCCGATGGTAATGGCAATCCCCGAGGTGAAACCCAGCGTCACCGGCAGGGGAATGTATTCGATAAGCCGGCCAAAACGCGCCAGCCCCATCAGCAGCAACATGAAACCGGACATCAGCGTCGCCAGCAGCAAGCCGGAGAGGCCGTACTGTTGCGACACCGGGAACAGGATCACGACAAATGCCGCGGTCGGCCCGGACACGCTAAAACGCGAACCGCCGCAGATGGCGATCACAATCCCTGCGATAGCTGACGTATAAAGCCCGTACTGCGGCGGCACACCGCTGGCAATCGCCAGCGCCATGGCAAGCGGGATCGCGATGATCCCGACGGTGACACCGGCAATAGCGTCTTTAAGTAAACGCGGGAGAGAGTATTTTTCAAGGATACAGGCTTCAATCAGCGCACTGAACAGCCTGACACGGCGACTTCCTGAGGTATTCATACGACGTAAACCACCTGACGAAAAAGGATTGAAAAGAACACAGGTCTTCCTTTACCCGAAAGCACTCAGCCTACGCCGATTCGCCTGAGGGTATCTAGATATAAATCAAGGAGTGAACGGCCTTTGGTGTGTAGTCTGTGCGCCAGTTTAATTCCCGACAATGTGACACGTCCCGCTATATTTCACGGTGAGAAACTTTCGGGGCATTGATCATCTATATTTAAGTTAAAACCCGTAATCTGGAGGGAAAACCGTAAGGGGACGCATTTATCTATGCCGGATATCTTATCGCTCAGAAGCTTGTATGGGGATATTTGTGTTACCTATGCCACGCTGTCGATCATCTTTTTTCTCCTGAGCCGCAGCGAACCTTTTACCTTCAAAGGCTCACACTGGAAGCGGATGGTTTTCGGCGTGGTGGCCGGGATGACTGCCTTATATTTACGCAGTAATCGTCTGGTACTGGTCGACGATTTATCTTTCAGTCTTGAAATGTTGCCGATGATTTTAGTGACGTTTTTCGGCGGCTGGCTGAGCGGGCTGTGCAGTTTTATTGTGTCTTTTGTGTTCAACGGCATGTTTACGCTGAACAATCTGTTTATCGCCATCATTATTGGCACGCTGTTTTTATTCCGCGTCTGGCGCAGGCGCAAACACCGTGAACTGTATATCACCATTATCCTGATCGGTGCTTTCCGGCTGGCGTTAATTTCCAGCATTCATGGCATTCAGGTTCCCTGGTCAGAACTGCTGGTTTATCAGCTCATTTCTGCCGGCTGCATGATCCTGTGTTATCACGCCCTCAATTATAAAGAAATTTATATGGGCAAAGTCTTCACTATCCGCGTGAAGGCGGCGACCGATGAACTGACGCAGATAAACAACCGTGCCAGTCTCGATTACTGGCTGGATCAGAGGCAGTTACAGCGCGAAGCCTGCGGACTGATTTTGCTGGATATCGATAACTTCAAACAGGTTAACGACACTTTTGGTCATCTGGCCGGAGACAGAGTGCTGACCGAAGTGGGGCGGTTATTACGCCACCTGACGCGCAGCGATGATTTCGCCGGGCGTTACGGCGGTGAGGAGTTTCTGGTGATGACCTCGACCTGCGACCCCGGCACGCTCATGGCGATTGCCGAACGCATCCGTAAGGAAGTGGAGGATTGCGCCATTATTCTCGAGGATGGACGGGTGCTTAACGTGACAGTGTCACTGGGCGTATCCCTTTACCTGCCGGGTATGATTATCCGCAAGTCGCTGAAACTGGCTGATTTATCATTATATGAGGCAAAGCGGCAGGGCAAAAACCGTGTGGTGGCCAGTTCGATCCTGACGCTCTCGTCGCTGGGCGCTAAACGAGATTATCCCGGAATGTAAAAGGGAGCCTGACAACGGCTCCCTGAATTGATTTTACCCTGACAGATTATTTCTGCGTGCCTTCTTCGATTTTTGGCGGAGAGGGCAGATCAGCAGCTTCACGCATCTTCGCCACCTCTTTTGCCGTGACCGTCGCGCCCGCCGGATTACCAAACTGCGTGCTGACATAATTGCTCAGCGTGGCAATCTGCTGGTCATTAAGCTGATCGGCAAACGACGGCATCATGATTTCGCCTTTATCCATATGGCGCTGCACGCCGTTGAGGATAACGGACACCTGATTACGGCTGTCGTATGAACCGGTGCTGGTATGACTGAACAGCGACGGATACGCATGGAACCCTTCACCGCTGCCTTCGCCGCCTTTGCCGTGACAGGCTGCGCAGCTGGCATTAAAGAGTGCCGCTGCCGACTGGTCAATAGTCAGCCCCTCTGCACGCAGGGGGTACACATCCTGATTCTGACGGCCCCACGCATCACGCGGTTTCGTCTGTTTGTCATCACCGATGGCCGGAACGGAACGGATATAGGTGGCGATGGCATTCAGGTCGCTGTCGGAAAGATGCTGCAAACTGTGCTCTATGGCTTCTGCCATCGCCCCGGACGCCGACGCCTTACCGGCCACAAAGCCCGTTTTCAGGTAAGTCACCAGATCCTGCTGCGACCAGGTGCCTATCCCGGCATTTTTATCCGGCGTGATGTTGAAGGCCACCCACGCGCCCAAATCCCCGTCCGAAAACGCTTTGTCGGTGTCCATGCCCATGGTCAGCGTGCGCGGTGTATGGCAGGTGCCGCAGTGTTCCAGTGCCTCCACCAGATACGCGCCGCGATTCCAGTCAGCAGATTTTGACGGATCGTTTTTCAGTTCGCCTTCGTCAAAGTTAAACATCTTCCACACGCGCATGCCCCAGCGCTGGTTGAACGGAAATGACAGATCCGTTTGCGGCCCCGCGGAATTCACCGCTGGCAGAGACATCAGGTACGCTTTGATCGCCAGCACATCTTCACGTTTCATTTTGGTGAAAGAGTCATAAGGCATGGCCGGATAAAGTTGCTGGCCGTCTTTGCCCACACCGTCACGCACCGCACGCACGAATTCGTCGTCCGTCCAGTTGCCGATGCCAAACTGTTTGTCAGAAGAAATATTGGTGCCGTAAATCACGCCAAAAGGCGATGCCAGCGGATAACCGCCGCCGAATTTCGCGGTTTTATCCGCGCCCGGCGCGGTATGGCAGGCGGTACAGTCACCGGCTGTCGCCAGATATTCACCGCGCTTGATTAAATCGGTATGACCCGCGGCGTCATCAGCCCGTGCGCCAGCCACTACCAGTAACGGCAGCAATGCCAGCATGAATTTCATTTTCATTACTCAGTCCTCAGAAAATCAATCAGGCCAGGCTTTTCAGCACCGTATCAGCCATACGCAATGCCAGAGCGGTACCCGACAACGTGGAGTTCACCGTTGAAGCGGAAGGCATAATGCCGGTACCGGCGATAAACAGATTCGGGTGATCGTGCGTACGGCAGTCGCCGTCCACCACCGAATCCCGCGGATCGCTGCCCATGATCATGGTGCCGGTGATGTGCTGGTTGTTGTCGTACACGCCACGCTTGCTGTACACCACCTCAGTGCCGCCCATTTCTTTGACGATTTTCTGGAAATCAAGCATCGACTGGTCATAACCGCGGTGCACGTATTCCGGGAATTTGTAGTGCACTTCGAGGCGCGGAATACCCCATTCATCTTTTTTGGTTTTGCTGAGAACCACACGGTTTTCCGGCTCAGGCAGCATTTCCAGCAGACATTTCAGCTGAATAAAACGCTCCGACTGATAGGTCAGTTTGTCGTTCAGCGCTTTGCCGTAATAGCCCTGACGCACCAGGCGCTCGGTCAGATAACGCACCGGGGACGTGTTGGCGACGTCGATACGTAAGGCCGAGCGGTCGCTGCGGAAATCGCCGTCGCGCAGGTTATTGATACTGCCCGGACGCATCGGCCCGCGGCCAAAATACACCGGTTCATCGGCATAAAACTCCACCGAGGTGCCCGGATGATCCATCAGGTTACGGCCGACCATGCCGGAGCTGTTGGCGATGCCGTTCGGGTATTTATCGCTGGTGGACATCAGCAACAGTTTTGGGCTTTCGATGCCGTTTGCGGTCAGCACGAAGCGTTTGCCGGTGACTTTATGTGCCACTTTATCGGCATCGAGATAATGCACGGCGACGATGTCGCCGCTGTCATTGGCTTCGATGTTGTACACCACGGCGTTGGCAATCACCCGCACACCGGCGTCGATGGCTTTGCGCGCGGAAATGCCACCGTGATACTGCGCATCAATCGGGCACACCGGCATGCAGTTATTGTTACCGCAGCAGGCCGGGCGGCCATCGTAAGGAATGCTGTTACGCGCCTGCGGGCCGATCCCCAGTACGTAACCGAGTTTGGCGATGCGTTTGCTGATGCGATCGAACCCGTACGGCAGCGGAATACCCGGCAACGGATAGGGCTGCGATCGCGGGGAATCCAGCGCATCGTCACCGGAAACGCCCATCTGAATTTCGGCTTCTGTGTAATAGGGTTCCAGATCCTCATAACCGATCGGCCAGTCGCGGCCCACGCCGTAAAGCGTTTTGATCTTCATGTCGTTAGGCAGCAAGCGGAACGCCTGTCCGGCCCAGTGCCAGGTGGTGCCACCAACGCCGCGCAGATACTGGGCGGCATAAATATCCGGGCCTTTCTGGATCAGATAGTTGTTATCTTTTGGCTGGAATTTCGGTTGCGGCGCCCACGGCTTCGGCGGATAGGGTTCGGTGAAGTCGCCTTTGAGCGGTGACTGGCGGAACAACTCAACCGCTTCGTCGCGTTTGATGACCGGTCCGGAATCCAGCATCAGCACGGAAACCCCGGCTTTCGCCATTTTCAGTGCAGCAAGAGAACCGGCAATACCGGCGCCAATAACAACGACATCTGCATTCAGTGCATCAGCCATGAGCCATCACCTCCGTGGAAAGTTGTTGCGAAGCAGCAGGTTTATTGACCCAGAAATTCGGTTCACCCGGTGCGTAGCTCGGAGGCAGCAGGTTATTTTTCAGCAACTGATAGCTGACGATATTTTCGAATCCGATACATTTTTGGCTGCCGGGCTGACCGACCACGCCGAGATACCAGCCGCTGACCAGTTGCTGATACAGCTGCGCCAGGTCGGCCGGTTGCTGCGCCAGCAACTGATGCAAATCATCACCGACCACGCCGCTGTGCGCGGTGATCAGTGCGGAAAGGGCATCGAGCTGAGTATCAAGTTGGGCATTTTGCTGTGACTGATGCAGCCAGCTGTAAAGCGCCTGAGCCAGATGCGGTTCAAGGGAGTTCATGCCGGTGAGCTGTGCTGAAAGTGTCATAAAACTGGCCGGCATAGTCACTGCCGAGGCCAGTGGCGGGGCGGCATGCGCCAGGGTGGCAAAGACGCCGCCGCCAAGTATCTGGCTGCCGATCCCCGCAGCCAGTGCGCCCGCCGTGCCGATAACCAGCCGGCGACGAGAAAGATTGATCATGACGAGATGTTCCGTGAACGAATTATTATGAGTGTTACGTCGTTATTTCAGGACGGCAGCCGCTTTCTCAGAAGACTGGTTATCGATTTCCTGTTTCGGTGTGCTGACACCGACTGCGCCCACGACTTCACCGTTAAGTGTCAGCGGGAATCCGCCACCCAGCGGCACAGCATGCGGGATCGCCAGCACCGTGGTTTCGCCACCGGCAAGGCGTTGCATGAATTTCAATGAGGGGGCGTGATAGAGCGCAGACGTGCGCGCTTTACCGATCGAGGCATCCACACACCCCGCCGGAGAACCGTCAAGGCGCTGGAAGGCCAGTAATGAACCAGATGCATCAACAACCGCCACGCAACCGGTGCTGTGTTGTTCCGCAAGAGTGGATTTCACACTGTCGATCACGTTGGCGGCCTGCGCGTTATCCAGCTGCGGGTGTTCAGCGGCGAAGGCGGAAGTGGCCGAAAATAACAGCGTGCTGGCACACAGCAACGCTTGTGCGGTGATATTTTTAACAGACATAGACTCATCCCTTGTAGCAGTAGAAAAACATGGCTTGACGTATTTTTCGAATAAGATTTCAAAAATAAACGTGTTAAATCAGAAAGATTAAAAAGCAGTAACGTTAACGGGCGGAACACTCAGAGGTGTTTCTTATTGCCACACTAACTGGGGCGTTATTGCTCTTTGTTTCGCGGATGTTAATTCAATTAACAAAACGGCAAAAGTGACGATTGCGGCAGGAAATTAATTTTCAGGCGGGTTTGAGAGGGAATTATGCACAAATCAGGCTGGCAGGCCTTATGACATAAGGGGTGAACATTTTGTGCTTTTATGAACCAGATGATCCGTTTGTATTAATGCAATGTGATCGGGTTAACAAAAAAAACCTCCCTGAGCGGGAGGTTTTGGACTGGGCCGGTGTCGTTAACTCTGGGGCTGCCAGCTGCTGCGGCATTCATCACGGCGGAAATTCAGAACGCGGCTGCGGTTAGAAATTAGTTTCACGTTGTACCCCTGGAAGTACAGACAGAAGTTCTTTTTCCACGGGCCGTCGGGCAATTCGACCAGCAACCGTCCCGCGCCCAGAGACGTCAGCTGACCGCTGGCGCGCAATGTCCCCACACCCATCAGGAACTTATCGCCTTCAATATCAAACGCCGCTTTTGACGCCGGATGATACCAGCGGCCCTGAACCATTTTCAGGCAATCGTTAGGCTCAACCGGCGTGAAGTAACGCGGTGCATGGCCGATTTCTCCTTTAATGGCTTTACCGTCCCAGCGCAGGCGCATCGGCATATGCGCGGAAAGGGTGATCGCTTCATCTGCGTCTGCGCCCTGATACAGATTATCTGCCGAACCCAGATAACTGGCCGTGCCGTTGCTGACTTTCAGCCAGTAAGGTTCCGCCGTGCTGGCATACAGCCCGTCAGGCAGAGCGTGGCTGCGCGGAGGAAGCGGGGCGTCTAACAGCGCTGACATGACGTCCAGCGCATGGCTGTACGCGGCGGTGTCTTCTCGGTTGGACACCAGCGCGACCCCTGCATCCCGCTCAGGATGCAGCAGGAAATAGGCTTTGTAACCGGCGTGAGAACCGCCGTGCCCGTAAACCGTATGCGGTCCTATTTGCGTCGAGGTGGTGCCCAGCCCGTAAGCGGAAGGGATATCGCCGTGCAGGTAACGTTGCGCTGTCAGGGTGTTTAATACGCCCGCGCCGGGGCCGGTTTGCGAAAGCAGGCTCTGCAACCAGACGGAAAGCGAACGGACGCTGCCGGTCAGGCTGCCGGAAGCGGAAAGATGCAGACCGGCGAGGGCGGTTTTCCAGCCGCTGGTGTCCAGCCAGTAACCCGGTGCCAGGCCGGGCACAATATCGAACCAGGTTTCCGGCGCGTGAAGCGCGATGTCCAGCGGTTGCGCGATATGCTTTTGCAGCAGATCTTCAAACAAGATGCCTTTCTGTTTGAGGATTTCTTCCACCAGCCGGTAGCCGGTGTTGCTGTAGGAAATCTCGCTGCCGGCCGGGAAATTCAGCGCGCCATCTTGTGCCAGAAACGTCATGATCGCTTCTGCGTCGCTGACGTTGTAAACCGACACGCCAAGCAGCGAAAGGGTTTCACGGACATCCGGCAGACCGCCGGTCATGTCCAGTGCCTGACCTATCGTCACCTGAGCCATCGGGGCTTTCAGCTGAGGTAAATGCTTGCCAAGAGGGTCATTCACCGAAAGACCGGCATCGCTTTTCAGCAACGCCAGTGTGGCGAAAATATGTTTGGTGACCGAGGCGTAGCGGACAACGGAGTCAATGCTGAAAGGGGTTGCGGTGGTGAGGTTTTCCAGGCCACCGGTGGCAAAACCGCGCAGGGTTTTACTGTCGAAGAGGGTGATGGCGCCGCCCGGTTCGCCGGGTTTATTCCAGTTACCGGTAATACGTTTAGCCGTCGCTTCTGCGGCGTGCCACTGTAAATCAGAGGTCATTTGCGTCTCCACAAACTGTCTATCAGTGAGAAAGTGGGCAGCCGGAGCTGCCCGTGAAACCTGAACCTGTGCCGCGGGAAAACGGTTATTCGGGTTCCTCTAAACTGAGACTCAACGATCGTAATTCTGCGGTATGCGGATGGCTGACGTTGCCCGTCCGTAAATCGTCTGCGCTCAGAAGCTCGACCATTTCACCACCAATCATCACGCCAATGCTGGTGCAAAGGTGCGTTACCACCGCCAGATTGTGGCTGACCAGAATATAAGTGAGGTTGCGGCGTTCACGCAGGTCGCAAAGCAGGTTGAGGATTTCCGCCTGCACCGAGACGTCCAGCGCCGAGGTCGGCTCATCGAGCAGTAAAATTTCCGGTTCTGAAATCATTGCCCGGGCGATGGCCACGCGCTGGCGTTGCCCGCCGGAGAGCTGATGCGGGAAACGAAAACGCACGGACTGCGGCAGACCGACTTCGCTCAGTGCGTCGGCAATGCGCTTCTCAATATTCAAAAAACCATGAACGATCAGCGGTTCGCTGAGAATACGGTCGATGGTCTGGCGCGGATGCAGGGAGCCGTAGGGATCCTGAAAAACCATCTGCACGCGGCGGAAAAAACGCTTCTGCCGGACGGGCGTCTGGTCTTCACCGCCGATGACCATTTCACCGGACCATGACTGATTCAGCCCGGCCAGCGCGCGCAGAATGGTCGATTTCCCCGAGCCGCTTTCACCGACAATGCCAAAACATCCGCCGGGGGCGACGCTGAAACTGACGCCTTTCACCACTTCGGTATCGCCGAACGCAATGCGCAGATTGTTGAGGATAATCTTACTGTTATCAAAAAAATCAATGTGTGTTGAGGCGTGTTCTGTCATGAGGTTTTCCATGCTTCATCACGTACCAGCACCGGCAGCCTGTCCCGCGGATGTTTCAGAGACGGCAGGCATTCCAGCAGCCCGCGCGTGTACGGATGCTGCGCGTTGAGTAAGTCACCGGCCTGTAAGGTTTCCACAATGCGCCCGGCATACATCACCGCCACCCGGTCGCAGAATTTTGACACCAGCGGCAGGTCGTGGCTGATCAGAATCAGCCCCATTCCCCGGCTGGACACCAGATCGTCGAGCAGGCGTAAAATCTCGGCCTGCACCGTGGCATCCAGCGCGCTGGTGGGTTCATCGGCAATCATCAGCTCGGGGTCGGGCGCCAGCATCATCGCGATCATCACGCGCTGGCCCATGCCGCCGGACACTTCATGCGCATAACGTTCGGCCACTTTATGCGGATCACGGATACGCACCTGATCGAGCAGTTCGATGGCGGCGTTCATCGCCTGTTTTTTCGTGCCGCCTTTGTGAGTCAGCCAGGCTTCCGCCACCTGTTTCCCCACCGGCATCACCGGATTCAGCGAGTATTTCGGGTCCTGTAAAATAAAGCCCACGCGTTTACCGCGAATTTGCCGCATCTGCTTTTCACTGGCATGACGCAGGTCTATGCCATCGAAAGAGAGCGTTTCGGCCCGGCAATGGGCGCTGGAAGGCAGCAGGTTCATCAGGCAACGGGCGGTCAGGGATTTCCCTGAACCGCTTTCGCCCACGATGCCAAATTTTTCTTTACCCAGTGACAAAGAGACGCCGCGCACGGCATCAAAACTGCCGCTGTTGGTTTTAAACGTAATGTGCAGATCTTTGATATCAACCAGCATCATTGCTCCTTAGGATCGAGAACGTCACGCAGCCCGTCGCCGAGGAAGTTAAACGCCAGAGATGTCACAAAAATGGCAATCGCCGGAATTAACGGCACCCACCATTCGCTGAACAGGAACCGGCGGGCGGTGGCAATCATCGCGCCCCATTCCGGTGACGGAGGCTGTGCGCCCATGCCCAAAAAGCCCAGGCTGGCGGCGGTGATAATGATAGAACTCATGTCGAGCGTGATACGCACCACCAGGCTCGGAACGCACAGCGGCATGATATGACGCAATACAATACGCGCCGACGTTGCGCCGGTCAGCCGGCAGGCGGCGATGTAATCAGTGCCGCGCACCTGCATGGTTTCCGCGCGCGCCAGACGGGCATACGGCGGCCAGGCGGTGAGGGCGATGGCCAGAATGGCGCTTTCAATCCCCGGCCGCAGTGCGGCGACAAATGCCAGCGCCAGAATCAGACGCGGGAAGGCGAGGAAAATGTCGGTGACGCGCATCAGCAGGCGATCTACCCATCCGCCCGCATAACCGGCCACGCAGCCAATCAGCAGGCCGAGCGGAGCGACGATCGCCACAACGATGATCACCATGCCCAGCGTGATGCGACCGCCGTAGAGAATCCGGCTCAGGGTATCGCGGCCCAGCTCGTCGGTGCCCAGCCAGTGCAGGGAGGACGGTTTGGCTAAGCGGTGCGCCAGATCCTGCGCGCCCGGATCATACGGCGTCAGCCAGGGCGCAAAAATGGACAGCAGCAGAACAATCAGCACCGTGAAAAGACCGGTGACAGCGAGTGGATTTTTGCGCAGGCCGAGCCAGATGCGGTAACGGCGTCCCCACACGGCCTGCGTGCGGGTCAGCGGCGTATCCGCCAGCAACCAGGCGCGGCTACCGGCGCGGGGTGGCGATGTAACAGGGAGTGAGGTCATTTTACGCGGGGATCCAATAGTCGGTAGAGAAGGTCGGCCAGCAGGTTGAGCAGCACATATATCGCGCCGATCAGCAGCGTGGAGCCGATCACCGGGTTCATATCCGCATTCATCAGTGAGACGGTGAGATATTGTCCAAGACCCGCCCAGGAGAAGACGTTTTCAGTGACCACCGCACCTTCCAGCAAACCGGCATAGGTCAGTGCCAGAACGGTGATGAGCTGAACGCCGACGGTCGGAAACGCGTGTTTCCAGATCACACGCTGCGCCGACAACCCTTTGGCGCGGGCAGTGATCACATACTCGCCGCTCAGCGCGTTCAGCATAAAGGTGCGGGTCATGCGGGTGATGTAGGCCATGCTGAAATACGCCAGGATCAGCACCGGTTGCGCCATGTGCGCCAGTGCATCGCGGAACGCCCCCATGTCCCCGGCAATCAGCGAGTCAACGGTTAACAATCCGGTGACCTGAGGGATCATGTCCTGATAAATGATGTCCTGACGTCCCGGCCCCGGCGCGATACCGAGCACGGAGTAGAAAATCAGCAGGCTGAGCAGGGCCAGCACAAACACCGGCAGCGAGTGACCGGCCAGACATACCACACGGATGGTCTGATCGATCCAGCTGCCCTGACGGGTTGCAGCCCAGACGCCCAGAGGAATGCCGATCACGGCGGCGATAATGATCGCTGCCGTGGCCAGTTCCAGCGTTGCGGGGAAGAACCGGGCGATATCGGTGGTGACCAGATTGGAGGTCAGGGCGGAACGGCCTAAGTCACCGTGAAACACCTGACTGATGTAATGGAAGAACTGCAACCAGAGGGGCTGGTCCAGCCCCATTTCATGACGAACCCGTTCGACGACTGCCTGCGGGGCGTTATCGCCAACCGCAGCCAGAACCGGATCTGTCGGCATCACGCGACCGATAAAAAACGTCACCACCGACAGACCAAACAAAGTAAGACAAACGCTGATGCAGGTACTCAGATAGCCATTGAGTCTCTTGCTCACGCTTTCACAACCTTCTCGTAAGGGCTGGTGTTCATGACAGTTAATGCCACGCCGGAAATCACATTACGGCAGGCGGCGGTATTGGTCGGTTGCAGCATGATGATAAACGGGCTGTTTTCCATATGTCTGGTCTGCAATTCTTCATAGAGTTTGATACGGGTGGCCGGATCGGACTCTTTCAGCGCTTTGGTGCTGAGATCGGAAATGCTTTTGTCCTGCCAGCTGCAACGCCACGCCAGCGTGCGGCTCTTGGCAGCATCGGTGTTATCCGGGTTGCTGCAGAACGCTTCGGCATTTGAGTTCGGATCAAAGTAATCCGCGCCCCATTGGGTCAGCGCCAGTTGCTGCTGACGCGCACGCATCTTGGTCAGCACCTGACGGCTCTCGGCGGCCAGTAAGGTCACTTTGATGCCCACTTCGGCGAGGTTCGACTGCAAAGCCTGCACGATGTCTGAGGAAGGTGAGGCGGAATAGTGATCCAGCGTGATTTCAAATCCGTTCGGGAAACCGGCTTCGGCCAGCAGGGCTTTCGCTTTAGCAACATCACGTTTGTACATAATGGTGTTCACCGCCGCCGGGAAACCTTCAGGCAGGAAACTTTGATGGATTTTGTGCGTCAGCGGCACGATGTGCTGCTGAATATTTTCGTAATCCACGGCCCACTTAAGCGCCTGCCAGACCTGCGGTTTAGCCAGGTTCGGGTGCGCCGTGTTAGCAGAAAGCATGTAAGTGCCGGCGATACCTTTGCGCACCAGGGTGAAGTTTTTGTCGTTCATCAGCGGACGTAGCTGTTCTGTGGTCAGGTTGCGTGCGATATCCACATCACCTTTTTGCAACATCAGCAGTTGCGCAGAAGGATCGACGATGTGACGCATGATGATGCGCTGGATGTTACCCGCGTGCGGGTTGTTTTTATTGCTTTCAAGAATGACGGATTCGCTGACTTTCCAGTCGCGCAGCTTGAAAGCACCGGAACCGGCACTATTTTTCTTCAGCCAGGCGTTGCCCAAATCGTCACCTGCCTGATTCGCCAGACAGGCCGATTTCTGCACGATGCTGCCAACGTTGGCGGTCAGGCAGTACAGCAGGAAAGATTCAGACGCAGGTTCAGCGGTTTTGATCACCAGCGTTTCGGCATCAGGCGCGGTGACCATGCTGTCTACGTTGTCTTTGGTGTAGCCAAACTGATTAATGATATAGGCCGGGCTCTTGTCGAGTTTCACCACACGTTGCAGGGAGAACGCGGCATCTTCTGCGGTGACCGGTTTGCCATCGGCCCATTTGGCTTTTGGATCCAGTTTGAAGGTGAAGGTTTTTTTGTCGTCAGACGCGGTCCAGGACAGGGCAAGATCGCCTTCGATTTCGTCCGGGGAGGCCAGCTTTGGTTTCACCAGTTGCTGATACATATTGCCGGTAATTTCACTGCCAACAGATTCGAAGCTTTCATGCGGATCCAGACTGGTAATGATGTCGAGCTGGATAGCCATCACCAGTATCGAGGCTGGCGTGGCAGCAAACACCGAATCAAATTTCAGGTAAGACAAAGCGGGTATTGCGGAAAAACCGGTAACGAATTGACGCCTGGTAACCATAACTACTCCCATCGTGTTGATATATAAAAGTAAAATTAAATATTACAGTGGCTAACCCTTGACTTCACCGCAGGCAACTGGCTTAAATGAAAAACCGTTGCTTTGCACCCTTCGACGTTTCATATCGAAAAAACTAATGTGAATGACGACAGACTTGTTCCTCTTTAGTGCAACATCGCAGTGGTGATGCACTTCCTGCGGGCAACCCGCCGTTGTCTCAGTCACGCTCAATCAAAGGTAGACCTTTTTTATGAATAACGTAGCGCACGGATCTGAAGAGCTCATGCCAGTTTTTGATGGACATAACGACGTTTTGCTACAACTTTGGACAGAACATCGTCAAAATCCTGAGCATGCATTCCTCCAGGGCCCGGCCAGCGGACAAATGGATCTGCCTCGCTGCCGTAAAGCAGGCTTTGCTGGCGGGCTTTTCGCCGCCTGGGTACCGACTCCTGATGTCGATCTTGCAAAGACCGTGCCCGATCGCTCGGTGGATACGCAATTTCTGCTGGAAGGTACTCAAAAACATCCCGATTTTTCTCCGACACCTTCTTTCGATTTTGCACGCGATGTCACGTTTGGCATGATGGCGTTTCTGTTGCGCATCGAAGAGCAGTCACAGGGAAAGGTGAAAATTTGTCGCACGGCGCGGGATATTCGACATTCAATCGATAACCACGCATTAGCTGTGGTTATGCATATTGAAGGCGCGGAAGCGATTGATGCCGATCTCTACAATCTCGACGTGTTGTACAGCATGGGATTGCGGTCACTGGGGCCGGTGTGGAGCCGCCCGAACATCTTCGGGCACGGTGTGCCGTTCAAATATCAGACCTCGCCGGATATCGGGCCGGGTCTGACCGATGCAGGCCTCCGCCTGATTAAAGCCTGTAATCAGAAACGCATCATGATTGACCTCTCGCATCTGAACGAAAAAGGGTTCTGGCAGGTCGCGAAACTCAGCGATGCGCCGCTGGTGGCCAGCCATTCCAATGCGTTCAGCATTTGTCCGCAATCGCGAAATCTGACTGATAAACAACTCGGCGCAATCAGGGAGAGCCAGGGTTTTGTGGGGCTGAACTTTGCTGTGCCGTTCCTGCGGGAAGATGGCAAACGCAGTGATGACACCGGCACCGAGATCATGGTGCGACACGTGGATTATCTGGTGGAACATCTGGGTGAGGATGGGGTGGGCTTTGGTTCAGATTTCGATGGTGCGTCAATGGCGCCGTTTATGTCTGACGTTGGCGGTCTGCCGGTGCTGGTGGAGGCATTAAGAAAAGCAGGGTACGGGCAGGCATTGCTCGAGAAGATTTGCTACAAAAACTGGATCAACGTGCTGGAAAGGACCTGGGGCGAGTAATGCCCCGGCATCGGCATCCCGTTCGTGTCGCACAATGAAGTATAAAAAAGGCAGCTATCAATAGCTGCCTTTTTGCTGTGTGCTGGCGTCAGACTTATTTGAAGAAGTCAGCGCTCACGGTCAGGTTACCACCGCTCTTGTTCTGCCACTGGCGGGTAATGTGGTAGAACTTGGCACCTTTCGCCGCAGCACGGTTCGCAACTTCCTGCGAAACATCCGTCGTGCTGTTGAAGTGCCCGGTGAAGGTAGCGGAATCAAACGGAACCATCTGTGCTGCGGTAACGTCGTTCACTTCCTGAATTTTGGCACCGTTAGTCGCGGTGACAGTGTAACGTTTACCGGTAGACGTCTGGGTTTCAAAGAAACGACCCACTTCGCGGCTTGGGCTGCCTGAAGAGGCAACGCCAGGGATTTCTACTTTCTTCGCGGCTGCACCACCGGCGGCCAGTGCGGCTTTACCTGCTTCAGAATCTGCAGGGATAGCATCCGGATCCTGAACAACACGTTTCGCGGCATCTTTTTTGTAGATGAACGCGGTGATGTACTGGTTGCCGCCGCTGTTGGCATCAATCTGGCGAACGATGAAGAAGGAGTAAGCCCCTTTGTCTTTCGCTGCTTTGGTGATGGCATCATTTACGTCTGGCTGGCTGCGATAAAAACCGCTGACCGTCACGGTGTCAAAAGGCTCAAGCTGATAGGCCACATCTTTAGGCAGCTCGACCACGCCGTTGATCACACGGTAATTTGTGTTCTTGCTCACTTCTGGCGCATCTTTTTTATAGATATCTGCAACGACGCGCCAGTTGCCGCTATTGTTAGAAGAGTTGGTGTCCTGAATATAGAAATAATCCGCACCCAGTGTATCGGCGCGGCGTGATACGGCATCAGCCGCATCGCCAAGCGTGTTAAAACGCCCGGAAATAACAATGCGATCAAAGGGTTTGATGGCTGCTGCTTTCTGCGGGCTTATTTCCTGCGCGGCGTGAGCAGCAGACAGCGCAGAAACAGAAAACAGGGCCGATACGATGATCGTTTTTGTCAGCTTCATAAAAAATCCTTTCACCTTGCGCAGTAATGTTGAAACGTGCTGAATTCTTGATGTGTAACAGGTTAGCGGCCGATTATTGCATGTAACAATGCTGAGTGTCTCAGTAATTTATGGCAATTATGCGAGCGTCAACGCGGTGACACGGTTCTTTTTTTGCTGACCATAACTTATATAAGTTTAAGGAATAATCCAAGTAGTGAAATTAATGTTAATTATTCACTATTTTCTAACTTTTATGCCCATCCGGAGCGGTCTGCAAGCGTGAAGGGCAGAGTGATAGATCTGGTTTCACTGGCGGATTAAAGAGAATTAAACACGTGTTTCTCAGGGTTTGCAGCAGGTTTGCGGACCATATCAATTTTTTTATTATTAATTACCTGACTATCGCTGCGATACGTAGATTATTGATTAGATATTCAGTAGGTTATAACCAGCCTGAAAAAATACTCTCCGGCGTTCTTCATAAGCCAGCAGGCTGGTAAATAAAATGTTATGACGATGACACAAATCATCAATGAAAAGGGTGAAGGGAATACTATGCGTATTGGTGTACCAAGAGAGCGGTTGACCAATGAAGCCAGAGTCGCAGCCACACCGAAAACGGTGGAGCAGTTGCTGAAACTCGGCTTTACGGTCGCTATCGAACAAGGTGCCGGGAAGTTAGCCAGCTTTGAGGACGCCGCTTATGAACAAGCGGGTGCGTCTGTGGTCAGCGGCGAAGAAGTATGGCATTCAGATATCGTTTTAAAGGTGAATGCACCTGAAAACGACGAAATCGATAAATTACAGGCAGGTACCACGCTGGTCAGCTTTATCTGGCCTGCACAGAACCCTGAGCTTATTCAGAAACTGGCTGACCGTCAGGTCACCGCCATGGCAATGGATTCCGTGCCGCGTATTTCCCGCGCACAATCTCTGGATGCCCTGAGTTCAATGGCTAACATCGCCGGTTACCGTGCGATTGTCGAAGCCGCTCACGAATTCGGTCGTTTCTTCACCGGGCAGATCACCGCCGCCGGTAAAGTGCCACCGGCCAAAGTGATGATTATCGGTGCCGGCGTGGCTGGCCTGGCTGCCATCGGCGCAGCAGGCAGTCTCGGTGCCATCGTTCGTGCTTTTGATACCCGCCCTGAAGTGAAAGAGCAGGTACAGAGCATGGGCGCAGAGTTCCTGGAACTCGATTTTGAAGAAGAAGCAGGCAGCGGCGACGGTTATGCCAAAGTCATGTCAGAAGCCTTCATCAAAGCCGAGATGGCGCTGTTTGCCGCTCAGGCTGAAGAAGTGGATATCATCGTGACCACCGCGCTGATCCCTGGCCGTCCTGCACCGAAGCTCATCACCAAAGAAATGGTGGCTTCCATGAAGCCGGGCAGTGTGATCGTCGATCTGGCGGCCCAGACGGGCGGTAACTGTGAACTGACCGTGGCGGATAAAATCACCACGACAGAAAACGGTGTGAAGATCATCGGTTATACCGACTTACCCAGCCGTCTGCCGACGCAATCCTCCCAGCTTTACGGAACCAACCTGGTCAACCTGCTGAAACTGCTGTGCAAAGAGAAAAACGGTGAAATCGAGATCGATTTCGAAGATACCGTGGTTCGCGGCGTGACCGTTGTGAAAGCCGGTGAAGTGACCTGGCCTGCGCCAGCCATTCAGGTGTCTGCGCAACCTCAGGCGGCGAAAGCCGCAGAACCAGTCGCCAAAGTGGAAGCCAAACCGGCCTCTCCGTGGACCAAGTTCATCATCATGGCCGTGGCCATTGTGCTGTTTGGCTGGCTGGCGAACGTTGCGCCGAAAGAGTTCCTGTCTCACTTCACCGTGTTTGCGCTGTCCTGCGTGGTGGGTTACTACGTAGTCTGGAACGTCAGCCATGCCCTGCATACACCGCTGATGTCGGTCACGAACGCCATTTCCGGGATCATCGTGGTGGGCGCAGTGCTGCAAATCGGTCACGGCGGCTGGGTCAGCTTCCTGTCCTTTATTGCCGTACTGATCGCCAGTATCAATATTTTTGGCGGATTCACCGTCACTCAGCGCATGCTGAAGATGTTTCGTAAGAATTAAGGGGTAGCATATGTCTGGGGGTTTAGTTACAGCAGCATATATTGTTGCCGCTATTCTGTTTATTTGCAGCCTTGCGGGGCTCTCTAAACATGAAACGTCAAAACAGGGGAACATCTTCGGCGTGACCGGGATGGCGATCGCGTTAATCGCGACCATTCTCGGCCCTGATTCCGGTAACGTTGGCTGGATCATCGTTGCGATGGTGATCGGTGGCGCAATCGGTGTTTATCTGGCGCGCAAAGTCGAAATGACTGAAATGCCGGAACTGGTGGCGATTCTGCACAGCTTCGTCGGTCTGGCTGCGGTTCTGGTTGGCTTCAACAGCTATCTGGATCATGGTTCAGTGCCGATGGAAGGCGTGATGGAAAATATCCATCTGACGGAGGTCTTTCTCGGTATCTTCATCGGTGCAGTGACGTTCACCGGTTCCATTGTGGCTTTTGGCAAACTGCGCGGGATTATCTCTTCCAAACCGCTGGCGTTGCCACATCGTCATAAATTGAATCTGGCTGCGCTGGTGGTGTCTTTCCTGCTGATGGTGACGTTCGTGCGTACCGAAAGCGTGGGTCTGCAAGTGCTGGCTCTGCTGATCATGACTCTCATTGCACTCGGCTTCGGCTGGCATCTGGTGTCGTCGATTGGCGGCGCGGACATGCCGGTTGTGGTGTCCATGCTGAACTCGTATTCTGGTTGGGCAGCGGCGGCGGCGGGCTTTATGCTCAGCAACGACCTGCTGATTGTGACCGGTGCGCTGGTCGGTTCTTCCGGTGCGATCCTGTCTTATATCATGTGTAAAGCGATGAACCGTTCGTTCATCAGCGTGATTGCAGGCGGCTTCGGCACAGACGGTTCATCAACCGGCAATGCTGAAGAGATGGGCGAGTATCACGAAGCGAGCGCGGAAGACGTGGCAGACATGCTGAAAAACGCCAGCTCAGTGATCATCACCCCTGGCTACGGCATGGCGGTGGCACAAGCTCAGTATCCGGTTCACGACATCACTGCGAAACTGCGTGCGAAGGGCATCAAAGTGCGTTTCGGTATTCACCCTGTTGCAGGGCGCTTGCCGGGCCACATGAACGTTCTGCTGGCAGAAGCGAAAGTGCCTTATGACATCGTGCTGGAAATGGATGAAATCAATGATGATTTCAGCGATACCGACGTGGTGCTGGTTATCGGTGCCAATGACACCGTGAACCCGGCAGCGCAGGAAGATCCACGCAGCCCGATCGCCGGCATGCCGGTGCTGGAAGTGTGGAAAGCGCAGAACGTGATCGTGTTCAAACGTTCCATGAACACCGGTTATGCCGGCGTACAGAACCCGCTGTTCTTCAAAGAAAATACGCAGATGCTGTTTGGCGATGCAAAAGAAAGCGTTGAGAAGATCCTTCGCGCGCTCTGATAGTTATCAGTTCTATCGTTAACAGTAATGAAAAAGGCCAGTCAGATGACTGGCCTTTATTTTTTTGTGGAACCCCGGCGGCTCTGACGTTACTCGTCGTCGTCCTCTTCATCATCGTCCTGTGTGATCGGGCATTCGAAATCATCAGGTTTAATCGCCAGCAAATCGCACTTAAGATGGTCGATCACCTGTTCAGTGGTATTACCGAGAAATGCGGCTGACAGACCGGTACGGCCAATCGCGCCTAACACCACCACACCGGCTTGCAAATGTTCAGCCAAATCGGGGATAACTTCTTCCGGCAGGCCTTTTTCTACGTGAGTGAATTTTTCATCAATCTGGAATTTCTGCCGTAACGCTTTCATGGCAATCAGATGCTGACCACGGATGGCGTCGTTGTAAACGCTGGGATCAAAGTCCGGCAGTTCAATGGCGATATTGATCGGTGTGACAGGGTATGCGCCGACCAGATGGACTTCCGTCTGATTAACGTGAGAGGCCAGTTCGATACTTTCTTTCACCAGTTTGATATTAAGCGGATCGTGGTAGGGCTCTTCGCTGGAAAGGTTCACCGCGACGACGGCTTTACCGCCTTCTGGCCACGGCTGGTCTTTCACCATCCACACCGGACACGGGCACTTACGCAGCAAATTCCAGTCAGTAGGGGTGAAGATAACGGATTCGAGGCGGTCGTGCTGATGGGCCATTTTTAACAGCAGGTCATGCTGGGCAGAAATGACTTCCTGAATAATCGCTTCAAAGGGTTTGTTATGCCAGACCACTTTAACTTCAATCTGGATACCGGCCTCAATATAGTAGCGGCACTGCTCTTTAATCCATTCCGCCCGTTCGTTGATCACACTTTGTCGCATGCTCGTCCGTTCATCAGGCGACAGCATGGTGGTCATCTCATAGGAGAAATCATAAATAGACAGGAAAGCTTTGATCCGTCCACCGTTACGCTGCACCAGATAAACGGCGCGTCGCAGTGCGGGTTGATCATCCTGATTGGGGTCTATAGCAACGAGTAAATTCTGATACTTAGCCATGGGGACTCCTTAACACCTGTGAGAGAACAGCATTTCACTGTATTAAGTACAGAGTAAACCAAGATTAAGCAATCGGACAGCGGAGAAATTGAGTCGGATCAACAAATTATTCACTGATGATCCGACACAAAAATTTAAGCAGAGACGGGAGCAGACTGACCGGCTAATTGAGAAAGCATTTCATGATTCTCAATGGTGATGTATTTCCCTTTCACACTCAGCATTTCTGATTTCTGGAAACGGCCTAACAAGCGGCTGATGGTTTCCACGGTCAGACCGAGGTAGTTACCGATGTCGCCACGGGTCATCGTCAGGCGGAATTCACGCTGAGAGAAACCACGCTGTGCGAAACGGCGGGAGAGGTTGTAGATGAAGGCAGCCAGACGTTCTTCGGCATTTTTCTTCGACAACAGCAGGATCATATCCTGGTCGCCTTTGATCTCACCGCTCATCAGACGCATCATTTGCTGACGCAGATTCGGCATTTTCCCGGAGAGATCATCAAGTGTCTCAAACGGGATTTCACACACCATGGAAGTTTCCAGAGCCTGTGCGAAACTCGGGTGCTGCAAACCGCCGATCGCATCAAAGCCGACTAAATCACCCGCCAGATGGAAACCGGTGATTTGCTCGTCACCTTGTTCGGTGATGGTGTAGCTCTTGATGGTGCCGGAACGGATGGCGTAAAGGGATTTCAATTCATCGCCAGCTTTGAACAGTGCCTGGCCTTTTTGAATCGGTTTTTTCCTTTCGATGATGTTGTCGAGCTGGTCGAGTTCATGCTCGTTCAGCGTGAAAGGAATGCAAAGCTGACTAATGCTACAGTCCTGACAATGGATCGCACAGCCACCAGATTGGATACGTCGAATAATACGCTTTTCCGGGATCATAAGAGTCACTCAGGCAATATTGATATGGGTCAATTTTAACATCTTTTGCGGCGAGTGATAAGTAGCAGAATGGGGCTAAAAGGGCGAAATGTTAAAAAACCACGATTTTTAACGGGTTTTTTTTCTAATTGTTTTGATCTGAACGAGGTATTTCGACGAATTGAGAATCAATGAGATTTAGATGTGGGTCAATTTATTCATAAAAATTATATAATTTTTTTAAGAATAATTTGTTTGAATCTAAACAAACCCATCTTAGAGTTATCTGCAGGCCGTTTTTTGATTATCTGCGTCTTAACTTAATCTTTAAGAATACTGACAAAAGCGCACGGATTATGCCATAAATCCGGCTACCCGGCGATTATTGCGCATCCTCCGATTGTTTGTTTTGTTCGCGAATAAAGCCGGTGATTGGAAAGCAAAAAACGCTGCCAGGGCAGCGTTGAGATTTTTGGTTTTTTGGAAGCGAGGGCGGTTACACGTCACCTTCGTTATCTTTTTCCACCGCTTCATGAAGGCGATCCAGCATATCGGGAAACGCCGACTGCACGCGACTCCAGCTTGGGATAAAAGGTTTTTCACTCGGCGTATCCACAAACGCCTGACCGGCTTCAATAATGGCGCCGGAGAACAACTCCACGGCGGATTCCTCGCTGTGCCGGTCGAAAGACAAACCGTTCATGCGCGCGTCATTCTCAAACCCGTCAATCATATCCAGCGCATTGCGATAGTAGGTGGCTTTCAGAATGCGGAAAGACTCGCTGGTGATATTCACGCCCAGGATCGCCATCTTACGATACAGCGCTTTAGTGATGTCGATGCTCATACGCTGCAAACCGTTAGTGGCATCATCTTCTGACATCGGCTGATGTTTATGGTCGTAATTATCGGCGATATCCACCTGGCAGATGCGTCGGGTCGCCGTATTGCGGTGCAGTTCGGAAAGCACGCCAATCTCCAGCCCCCAGTCACTCGGGATACGCAGGTCGTTGAGAACGTGGGTACGCATGGCGAATTCGCCGGAAAGCGGATAACGGAAAGTGCGCAAATACTCAAGGAAATCGGAGTGGCCGTAGACAATCTGCAGGGATTTCAGCAGCGGAAACACCAGCAGGCGGCCAACGCGGCCATTGAATTTCCCGTCCGCCACACGGGCGTAATAGCCTTTACAGAAATCATAATGGAAATTAGGGTTTGCCACCGGGTACATCAGGCGCGCCAGCATATCGCGGCTGTAGGTGACAATGTCACAATCATGCAGCCCGACGACCGAGGTGCGCCGCGAGGCCAGCGTATACCCGACGCAAAACCAGACGTTGCGGCCTTTACCCGGTTCCATTGGCGAAAGATTTTCTTTTTTAAGCTCTTCATCCAGCGCTTTCAGACGCGGACCATCGTTCCATAAAATACGGTGGCGCTGTGGCAGGCGGGAGAAAAATTCGCGGGCAAATAAAAACTGATCGCGGTCTGCGCGATCAAGACCAATAACAATTTCTTCCAGATAGGGGACTTTTGTCAGCTCATCGACAATTTTGGTCAGCGCCGGACCTTCAAGTTCTGAAAATAATGAAGGCAATATTAACCCCATTGAGCGGCGTCCCGAAAAAACCTGTAAATCGTATTCCAGTTCTTCGACTTTTCGGTTGGTCAAATTATGGAAATTAGTAATCACACCATCCTGATAAAAATCACTCATTCGATATTCTCCAATTTTAGAATTGATAAAATTATTGGAAACAAACAATTATCTGAAACGCACTCCCGCGACACTCTTTCCCTTATTTTTCATTTAGCATTTCCCGCTGGCGGGACGAAATAAAATGATCTAAACCCTGAACCCAGCCGTGCGGGCCAAATTCCGTGGTGCGATAAACCTGCGCGGGGTGATGACGGCTCAGCGGCATCTCGTGGTGGTGATGGCCTTTAATAACCACGGCGTGATCGACCACTTCCAGCATCGAGAGATCGTTAGGCCCGTCCCCCAGCCCGATACTGATCGCCGGTTTACCGCGCTGGCGCTGATACTCAGCGGAAAGCCATTGCACCGCCGGGCCTTTCCCCGCATCAACGCCCATCACGTGCCAGAAACGTCCGCCACGCGTCAGCGCCAGCCCTTCACGGGTGAGGCATTTTTTGAAATGTGCGAAATCCAGATCGTTACCAAACCAGATCAGGGGTTCGGAAGCTTCGCGCAGCATCGCCAGCGCAGCATCCGCTTCGGAAAGTCCGGTCCAGAGGGCGACCTGCTTTGGCGTAACATCCCCGAAACCGCGAAATTCAAAATCGTAGCGGTGGCGTAATTCCTCCAGGGTGCGGCGAATATCCGCATAGCGCGCACCCATCATCGGACCCTGACCTCGCCAGTCTGGCGGAAGGTGGATCATGGCGCCGTTTTCAGCAATAAAAGGGAGATGCGTCAGCTTGAGATCTGACTGCAATGCCGCCACTTCGGCAGACGTTTTACTGGTGGTCAGGATCAGCGGTATCTGCGCCGCGGCAAGCCTGTCCAGCCAGGGCTTCGCCGGTTGCCAGCTGTAATCATGGTGGTCGAGCAGCGAACCATCGAGGTCAGTAAAAATAATTAAGGGATCATCAAGGTACGGCATTCTTTCTCCTCAATTTTGTGGCAGAACAGACGTGCATTTTTGTTAACCCACTTCTGCTCCAGTAGCTAAGTATAGATTCAAAAATGATTTTTATGACCGGGCTAACCATTTCAGGATTATTTACCGGCAAGGGTAACGGGCAACATCAAAGCCGCAGACGGCTTTACCCGCAGGCGGTTTATGCGGATAATTTACGTCAGTTCCACTGCGGTTTAGATGTCATCCTTTACCATTGCGTTTTCTTTTTTTGCCCGGTTTCGGGCAGTCAGACGAGTCTTTCCTCATGTCTTTAACACCGGTTTTAACGCGCACCGCCTTTGTGCTTTGCGCCGTCAGTTTGTTATCTGCCTGCGATGGCAGCTCCACCGCGCAGGAGAGTGCGCTGGTCATTGAAGGTAAAACCATGGGCACGTTTTATCGTGTCAGTCTGGCGGGCGTGGATAAAAACCGGGAAGCGGCGCTGCGGGAGCAAATTGAAGCGCAGCTCAAAGAGGACGACCATCAGTTATCGACTTACAAAGAGGATTCGGTGCTGTCGCGTTTCAATCAGTATCAGGGCAACGTGCCCCAGCCGATCAGTGTCGGGATGGCTGATGCGATCGTCACCTCAATGCGTATCGGCACCTTAACCGGTGGCGCGATGGACATCACCGTCGGCCCGCTGGTGAATTTGTGGGGATTTGGCCCGGACAAACAGCCGGTGAAAACGCCGACGCCGGAACAGATCGCCGCAGCGCGTCAGCGTATCGGGTTACAGCATCTGAAAGTGATCCAGCAAAATGACGGGCAGTATCTGCAAAAAGATTTGCCGGGCATGTACGTTGATCTCTCCACCGTCGGCGAAGGTTATGCAACCGATCACCTGGCGCGGCTGGTTGAGGGCAACGGCATCAGCAATTATCTGGTGTCGGTGGGCGGCGCGGTGGTTTCCCGCGGGCACAATGCGCAGGGAAATCCGTGGCAGGTGGCAATTCAGAAACCAACGGACAAAGAAACTGCGGTACAGGCGATTGTTGATTTGCAGGGCATGGGCATCAGTACCTCCGGCAGTTATCGCAATTATTACGAACTGAACGGCAAACGTCTTTCGCACATCATCGATCCGGCCACCGGTTCGCCAATCACCCATAAGCTGGTATCGGCGACGGTGATCGCCCCGACCGCGCTGGAAGCAGACGGCTGGGACACCGGTCTGATGGTGCTTGGCACGAAGAAAGCGCTGGCGCTGGCAGAACAACAACATCTTGCGGTGTATCTGATCACCAAAGAGGGCGACACCTTCAAAAGCTATATGTCGCCGCAGTTCAAAGCCTATCTGAAAGATCCGCAGTAAACGTTATCGTCTTAAAGCGTGCCGTGAATTTTTTCACTGAGATAATCGGGAAATGCACGTAACGCCGAAGATGCTGCTTCAGATCCTCAATGCCTGAAGCAGCGCCGTGGTTCAGTGTTTCGCGGTACTGATCAGTTCAAACAGCACCACCGTGCGCGAAGTACAGATGTACTCGCGTCCGAAATCGAAATTATGCTCGTTCACATCATCAGGCTGAAAGGTATCGAAAATATGCCGCCAGCTCTCGCCATGCGCCACCGAAGGCAACACAAACATCACGTCTTTGTGAGATGCGTTAAACAGCAGCAGCACGGTACTCAGGGAACCGTGGCGCAGCAGGCCGGTGGGCTGGGCGCGGCCATCGAGCAGCATGGCGATGCATTTTGCGTGCGGATCTTTCCAGGCAGCATCGGTCATTTCCGGCCCCTGCGGCTGGAACCAGCTCACGTCTTTGACGTCGAGCTTTTCATGGATTGCACCGGTCAGAAAGCGCCCGCGATGTAAAATCGGGAATCGCTTGCGCAGGGCGATCAGCCGGTAGGTGAACAGCAGCAGGGACTGACCTTTATCGCCGATGTTCCAGTTGACCCAGGCAATCTCGGTGTCCTGACAATAGGCATTGTTATTGCCGTTTTGCGAACGGGCAAACTCATCACCGGCCAGCAGCATCGGGGTGCCTTGTGAGAACAGCAGCGTCGCCAGCATATTGCGCATCTGGCGCAGGCGAAGTTCGCTGATCTCCGGATCGTCGGTCGGCCCTTCCACGCCATAGTTGGCTGAAATGTTGTTATCGCTGCCGTCTTTGCCGTTTTCCCCGTTGGCTTCGTTGTGTTTCTTCTCGTACGACACCCAGTCGTTGAGCGTGAAGCCGTCGTGCGCGGTAATAAAGTTGACTGACGCGTAAGGCTTACGGCCGCGATGATTGAACAGATCGGCAGAACCGGAAAGCCGCGTGGCGAACTGCGCCAGCTGGCCTTCGTCACCGCGCCAGAATTTGCGCACCGTATCGCGGAAACGGTCATTCCACTCCATCCAGCCTGGCGGGAAACCGCCGACCTGATAACCGCCGGGGCCGCAATCCCAGGGTTCAGCAATCAGTTTACACTGGCTGAGGATCGGGTCCTGACGGCAGGTATCGAGAAAACCGCAGCCTTCATCAAAACCATAGCTTTCACGCCCGAGAATGGTCGCCAGGTCGAAGCGGAACCCATCCACCTGCATTTCTGTCGCCCAGTAGCGCAGCGAATCCGTGACCATCTGCAACACACGCGGGTGGCTGAGATTGAGCGTATTGCCGGTGCCGGTATCATTAATGTAATAGCGTTTATTGTCCGGCATCAGCCGGTAATAACTGGCGTTGTCGATGCCTTTAAAGGACAGCGTCGGGCCGAGCTCATTGCCTTCCGCCGTATGGTTGTAGACCACGTCCAGAATCACTTCGATGCCCGCCGCGTGGAAAGTGGCGATCATCTGCTTGAATTCATTGACGGTGTGCGTCGCCATATATTGCGGATGCGGGGCAAAGAAGCTCAGCGTGTTATAGCCCCAGAAGTTATGCAGACCTTTATCCTGCAGGTGCCGGTCATCGGTGAAGGCGTGGATCGGCATCAGTTCAACGGACGTTACCCCCAGCGAGCGGATGTACTCGACGATGTGCGGGGTGCTCATCCCGGAAAATGTGCCGCGCAGATGCTCCGGCACAGCCGGATGGCGCATGGTGTAACCGCGCAAATGCGTTTCATATATCAGCGTTTTTTCCCACGGAATATGCTTTTTGCGCGAGCGCGCCCAGGAGAATGCCGGGTCAATCACCCGGCATTTTGGCAGGAAAGGGGCGCTGTCCGTATTGTCGAGGTGCAAATCCTTCTTGTCGCTTTGCATGTCATAGGCGAACAGGGCGTCATCCCATTTCAGGTCGCCGACAATTTGTTTGGCATACGGGTCGAGCAGAAGTTTGGCCGGGTTAAACCGGTGGCCGTCGTGTGGCGCATAGGGCCCATGCACGCGATAGGCGTAAAGCAGGCCGGGGCGGGCATCCGGCAGATAGCCATGCCAGACTTCATCGGTATATTCCGGCAGTTCAATGACGTCGTATTGCTCTCCTTCATCATTAAACAGGCACAGCTCCACTTTGGTGGCATTGGCGGAGAACAAGGCGAAGTTCACGCCCAGGCCGTCCCAGGTTGCGCCGAGCGGAACCGGTAATCCTTCGCGCACGCGGGTGGTATGGCCGGAATCAAAGCTTCGGACGATTTCACCGTCACTGTAAGGATGCATGATGCGCACGCCCAGCTCATCAACAGCGATGTTGACCTGAGCATTGGAGGGTACGCTGCGGACTTCTTCCGTGGTGGCCGTCGGTTGGGTGACTTTGCCGGATCGAGGTTTTGCCATTCGTTTCACACTCCTGAGCAGGTCAGTCAGAATAAATCCTGAAAAATTGAGCGAAAAATATCCGCAGCTCAAGGGGCTGCTTGTCTGTTGCTACCAAACCAGTGTAGTTGCACTTGCGCCATTTCCCCCACCGGTAGCCGATTAACCGCAAAATCAGTGACCGCGGCGTGACAAAAAAGAGGGGTATCACGTCCTGCGCACAAGCATCAGCGTGCGGCAAACATTCCTGAATGAGTTTTTTTTGCCTCTCACCGGCAATCACTCACAGAGGCTTTACTGACTGATATTAAAGCCTTCATTCCTCACGAAAATTTTTGATGAAGTGTGATTTTCTCTTTTGAAATCAGGCTCCGATACTGGCCTCAGAGAAAGCAGCGGTGAGCGATGAGACAACGAATTTTACCCCGCGCCTGCCGTTTGCTTTCCGTCACTTACCCCCATCTTCATTACTAATCGGAGTTATGATTTATGAGCACCACCAAACAAAAATATATGGTTTCTGCTGCATGGGAAAATGCAGATGATGTCTGGTCATCGGCGTGTTTCATTGACGTATTTAATATGACGGACACCGATCTGGCGTCCGGAAAAGTAGAATTCACCATCGACAATACCCAGAGCGCTTCGGCAAACCAAAATTTCGAATTTGAAACCTGGAGCAGCCCGATCAAAGGCAAGCTGATTGACGATTGCAGCGTGATCCCGGCGGGCGGCAAAGGCCGTTTTGCTATCATGATTGGCTGTAATACCGGTGTCAGCATCGGTAATCTGCCGCGCAGCTTTAAAGTGAACGGCGAAGCCGCCGATCTGGTAGCGGATACTCAGGCGCCGACGGTGCCGGCTGACGTAAAAGCCGTTGCCGCCGGGGCCGTGACCCTCAGCCTGGTCTGGACGCCTTCAACGGATAACGTGATGGTCAGCGGTTACGAAGTCACTTATACCGATACCAAAACCAAAGTCGCCAAAACGCAAAAAACCACCAGCAGCTCCATCACCCTGGGTGGCCTGACCGCGCAAACGGCTTACAGTGTTCAGGTTCGTGCTTACGATCTGGCCGGTAACTTCTCGGCGAAATCCTCTGTACTGAATGTCACCACGGATAAAACGCTGCCGGATGCGGGAGATTACTCCTTCAACCATGCTCCGTTTATGGATTTCACCGGCTGGCCAACGCCGCGTCCGAGCGTTTTCGGCAAAGACTCCGGCCTGAAAGCTTACACGCTGGGCTTTATCACGGCTGCCGACATGAATGCCGGTGAGGGGACGCCAAATTACCGTCCTTGCTGGGGCGGCCTGGTTACCATCACCGATGGTAATGTTTCTGATTACGGTCAGGAATTTACCGGTGATGCCACTGTGTCTGATTACGGCAAAGCAGATATCGCTGCATTCCGCGCCGCAGGTGGCGATGTGGCGATTTCCTTCGGCGGGGCGAACTCCAACTTCCTCGAAGAGCACATCACGGATGTCGGCGCACTGGCTGAACTCTATCAGGGCGTGCTGGATAACTATGCCGTGACGCATATCGATTTCGATATCGAAGGCGGCGCGTTGCAGCAGACTGAAATGCTCAAACGCCTGCTGGCAACCATGGCGGTGGTGCAGAAAAACAATCCGCAGTTGCAGATTGCGTTCACGCTGCCGGTAGACGGGCAAACGTCTGATGATTCACAGGGCCTGACGTCGTTCGGTATTGATTTCGTCCGGATGGTGCATGAAAACGGGATTTCTCCGTCCCTGTTCAACGCCATGTCGATGGACTTCGGCGACGTGGCACCGCCACCGGATATGTATACCGGCGTGGAAATGTCGATGCTGGCGATGCACCGTCAGATCAAAACCGTGTTCACCGAATGGTCGGATGCCAAACTGTGGCGTCGCATTGGTGTCACCCCGATGTTTGGCATTAACGACACCGGCCCGAGCTTCACTGTCGATCACATGAAAAAGCTGATCACGCTGGCGAAGAAATACAACTTCGGCACCATCTCCGGCTGGGATGCGACCCGCGATTACAACCAGGGGCTGGAAATGTGCCATACCAGCGACCACAACAACCTGTATCAATGTACTTATGAAGGCACCGAGTCTTACGCCTACAGCAAGATCATTGCCACGTATCAACATAAGGCGGTCTGAACCGCCAGTCAGGTCAGAGGTCAGTCATTTTTTCTGTGCAGTGTAACTTCGCCGGTGTGAACTCTTCACACCGGCTTTTTTTGTCTGCATCATTCTGCAAAGCTTAACTGCTGTACATGGCCGCAGCATTGGCTGATATTCATGCTGACCCGCCGCCAACAGGGCGGGCGCTGACACTTTTTGTCGTCTTTGCCGCAGAGAAAGGAGCCTTAATGACTATCGCGTTGCTCAGCCACGTCCCGCTGGATGCTGGTTATCCTGAACGATTTGAAGCTGCCGGTTTTACCCTGCATTTCGCCACCACGCCCGCACAGCGCGAGACGCTGGATCCGCATATCGCGCAGCAGATCCGCGCCGTACTCACCATCGGCAGTATCGGCCTGAGTGATGCGCAGATGGCAGCGTTGCCACAACTCAGTATCATCTGTGCACAGGGAGTGGGATATGAGCACATCGACGTGGCGGCGGCGAACGCGCGCGGTATTCACGTCACCCACGGGCCGGGCACCAATAATGCGTCAGTGGCTGACCACACGCTGGCGCTGATGCTGGCGATCACCCGGCGCATTCCGCAGTTTGATGCGGCGGTTCGCGGCGGAGAATGGAACAAGTCACGCTGGAACGTGCCGGGCATGGCGGGCAAAAAGCTCGGCGTGGTGGGGCTTGGCAATATAGGTGCGTTGATTGCGCGACGTGCCGCCGCCGGATTTGATATGGCCGTCGGATATCACAATCGCTCGCCGGTGGAAGATTCGCCGTATAGCTATTTCAGCAGCGTACGCGAACTCGCGGGCTGGGCGGATTATCTGGTGGTGGCCACGCCGGGGGGAAAGAATACCGTCAGGCTGGTGGATGCGGATGTCCTGCACGCGTTAGGGGCTGAAGGTTTTCTGATTAACATTGCACGGGGCAGCGTGGTGGATACGGCGGCGCTTATCGCCAGCCTGAAGCACCATCACATTGCCGGTGCGGCGCTCGACGTGGTGGAGGGCGAACCGCAGGTGCCGCCTGAATTACTGCGGCTTGATAATCTGGTGATCACGCCGCACGTGGCGGGACGTTCGCCGGAGTCGGTCGAAAACATGCTGTCGCTGGTGCTCGCTAACCTGAACGCGCATTTCGCCGGAAAACCGGTGCTGACCGCCGTGCCTGAGTAAATCCGCCCCTGCGCCGCCGCGCTCTATAGTCGTAAAAAGCATAAGTAACCGCTTTTTCTTATTTGGCTGGCATAGCCCGAGGCCGTAACAATAGGGTTTTAGAACAGACAGAGGCGACGGCGGTGAATTTTCAACAACTCAAAATTATCAGGGAATCAGCGCGATGCAATTACAACCTGACCGAAGTGTCGAACATGTTGTTCACATCGCAGTCAGGGGTCAGCCGTCATATTCGTGAGCTGGAAGACGAGCTGGGCGTCGAGATATTCATCCGTCGCGGCAAGCGTTTGCTGGGGCTGACCGAGCCGGGTAAAGAGTTGCTGGCCGTGGCCGAGCGTATTCTCAATGAAGCGCAGAATATCCGGCGGCTGGCCGATGTGTTCTCCAAAGAGGACGCAGGCGTACTGACCATCGCCACCACGCATACGCAGGCGCGTTACAGCTTGCCGAAAGTCATCAAGGCCTTTCGCGCCATTTATCCGGGCGTCCGGCTGGAACTGCATCAGGGTTCTCCTCAGGAAGTGCTGGCGATGTTGCTCGGCGGGCAGGCGGATGTGGCGATCGCCAGCGAAAAGCTGATGAACGATCCGTCAGTCGCCGCGTTTCCGTATTACCGCTGGCATCACGCCATCGTGGTACCGCAGGGGCATCCGCTGACCTTACAGCACCCGATCACCTTGCAGCATCTGAGTGAACAACCGCTGATCACTTATCGTCAGGGCATTACCGGCCGTTCGCGTCTTGATGAGGCTTTCAGCCGCGCGGCGCTCAGCCCGGATATTGTGCTCAGTGCGCAGGATTCTGACGTCATCAAAACCTACGTTGAACTGGGGCTGGGCGTGGGGATTTTGGCCGATAAAGCCTACGAAGCGGCGCGTGACACCGGGCTGCAACTGATCAACGCCGAGCATTTGTTTGAAGCCAATACGGTCTGGCTCGGGCTGAAAAGGGCGCAGCTTCAGCGTAATTATGTCTGGCGGTTTATCGAGCTGTGTAATCCGGGGCTGTCGGTGAATGACATTAAGGAGAAGGTGTTTGCATCGGGGCAGGAGAGCGAGACGGTGATCGATTATCAGATTTAACGCACCGGCGTTAAAGGCAGTATCAGGCGGGGCGCCATCACACGCCCCGCAGGATTTTACTCAGTCAACCGTCGAATACTTCACATAGTGATTTGAGCAGTTGAAGTGCGCCACATAGCTCAGCGTTCCGTTCGGACCTTTCGCGCTGAACGGAATGTGATAGGTCCCCTTATCCTCTTTCGCATCATCACTGATAAAGCTCAGCACCGGCACGGAAGTACCCATATTGTCTTTATCGTTGCCCCAGTTCGGGATGCGGTTTTCCATGTAGTCACGGGTGACGGTATCAATGGCGTTGCTCTTGCTGATCTGGGCGCAGGCGCCTTCCGTTGAACGCTGCATCCACCACGGATAGACATAAACTGAGCCGAGCATTACGACCATCATCAGGAAGATAACTGAAATAATTCCGATCAAAACAACTTTACTCATAGTGCTTCCTACTCCTGAAAATTCTCAGCCAAATCATAGACTGCGCAGAACATTCGATGTTATTTATCGAAGGAAAGCGCGTATGTTACGCCAGTTGGTCAGCAGAGGTTAAGTATTATCAGCCCTTCTGTTGCATTCCGTTACAGAAGCCGGTCCCGCCACGCCCTTCGCGGTGTTAGCCTTTGAGCATACCGTCATTGCACACATTGATAGCAAAAGGAGTTACACATGAGTCAGCAACCTGTTGTTCAGCCATCCACCGTTGTTGCGGTACTTGGACTGGGCGCGATGGGCCATGCGTTTGCCGCAAATCTTATCAAAAAAGGGTTTACCACCCGCGTTTGGAACCGTACGCCATCCCGCGGGGATGATCTGGTGGCCGCCGGAGCAACGCGCGGTGCAACGCCCCGTGACACGGTGGAAGGGGCCGACGTCGTTATCACGATGCTGTCCGACGGCAAGACGTCGCTGGACGTATATCAGGGGGACAACGGTGTGCTTGCCGGGCTCAAGCAGGGCGGGATTATCGCGCAGATGGGCACGCTCGGCGTGGACGCCACCGAAAGCCTGATCGCCCTGATCACACAGCTTCGCCCTGACGTGGTGTTCTTTGACGCGCCGGTGTCCGGCACCAAAGGCCCGGCAGAGCAGGCGCAAATCGTGGTGCTGGCCAGCGGTGACCGGGAAGCCGGCGCGGCGATCGAACCGGTATTTGCGGCGATCTCTAAAGCAACCAAATGGCTGGGAGAAGCCGGTCGCGCCTCTAAAATGAAGCTGGTGGTGAATGCCTGGCTGATTGCCATGATGGAAGGCATCGCCGAAACCACGCAACTGGCCGAAGAACTGGGCTTTTCTACCGACGATTTGTGGAACGTCCTGGAAGGCGGCCCGCTGGCTGCGCCTTACATCAAAGGCAAAATGGACATGTTCAAAAGCGACGATTACACCCCGCAGATGCAACTGACCTGGGCGCTGAAAGACATCAATCTGGCGCTGGACGCCGGCAGTCAGCTGAATTTGCCGGTGATGAAACGCATCAGCGAAACCTGGCAGGGCGCGGTGGGTGCCGGTTACGGCGATCAGGATCTGGCGGTGGTGTACCGTTACCTCGGCAATCACTCTTTTGAATCATAACTTCGCAGTATAAATCAGAGCATCTGGCTATTGGTCACCCGCAACAGCGCTGTGTTAGCGTCACAAACAGATATCTTCTTTTCACTGATGCGGAGTGAGCAATGAGCCAGCCTTCAAGCACTATCCCTCTGATCGACTTCAGCCAGTTCTCCGGCTCACCGGAACAGCGCGAAACCTTTCTGTCAGAGTTGCGTTATGCCGCCCGCGAGATCGGCTTCTTCTATCTTAAAAACCACGGCGTTGATGCCACGTTATTGAGTGATGTGCAAAACGCCTCACGCCAGTTCTTCGCGTTGCCGGAAGAAGAAAAGCTCTCCGTGGCGATGATCAACTCTTCACATTTTCGCGGCTATAACCGCGCGGCGTCTGAAATTACCCGCGGCCAGCCGGACTGGCGGGAACAGTTTGATCTCGGCGCAGAGCGGCCAGTATTGCCGGTCAGTGAACGCACGCCGGCATGGGCCAGATTGCAGGGGCCGAATCAGTGGCCACAGGCGTTACCTGAGCTGAGGCCGTTGCTGCTGCGCTGGCAGCGTGAAATGACGGCCATGTCATTGCGTTTACTGCGCGCTTTTGCCCTGGCGCTGAAACTGCCGGAAAACGCATTTGATCCGCTGTATGGCGAAAAACCCAATGAACATATCAAGCTTATCCGCTATCCGGGGAGGCCGGAGGGTGAAGGCAATCAGGGCGTCGGTGCACACAAAGATTCAGGATTTCTCAGTTTCTTATTGCAGGACGATCAGCGCGGATTGCAGGTCGAAGTGGAAGAAAATCAGTGGGTAGACGCCTTGCCGGTGCCGGGTACGCTGGTGGTGAATATCGGCGAACTGCTCGAACTCGCCACTAACGACTATCTGCGCGCCACGGTGCACCGCGTGGTGTCTCCGCCTGCTGCCGGTGAACGTTTATCGCTGGCCTTTTTCCTCGGCGCGCAGCTTGATGCCGTGGTACCGCTGTTTCCGTTACCGGCGGAACTGGCGAAAGAAGCGCGCGGTGAGGCCAGCGATCCCCTCAATCCGCTGTTCCGCGATGTGGGCTTCAACTATCTGAAAGGGCGGCTGCGCTCACATCCCGACGTGGCGCAGCGCTATTATGCCGACGTCACTGGCTGATCAGATTTTCGGGGCACGTGCCGTATCAATACTGACCACCGCTGACATCCCCGGCCGCAGGCGCTCGCTCTGTGGCTGACCAGGCTCCAGCTCAATCCGCACCGCGATGCGCTGGGCGATTTTGGTGAAGTTACCGGTCGCGTTGTCGGCTTTCAGTACGCTGAATTCCGACCCCGCCGCCGGAGCAATGCGCACCACATGGCCTTTAAACGCATGATCGTCAAGCGCATCCACGGTAAACGAGGCCGGCGTGCCGACCGTCATCGCGGCCAGCTGACGCTCTTTAAAGTTGGCGGTCACCCAGACCATTTTGGGTGTGATCGAGGTCATTTGCGTCCCGGCTGTCACATACTGGCCTAAACGGGCGCTGATCTCGCCGAGCTGACCATCAGAGGGCGCAACAATCCGGGTGTGCAGCAGATTGATTTTCGCCACTTCCACCTTAGCCTGCGCGGCCTTCAGGGCGGCGGCCAGCGACGCTTTATTAGCATCCACCAGAGACAGATCCTGACGGGCGATATTGACCGATGCCCGCGCTTTGGCGACGCTGGCTTTGCTGGTCAGCAGGGCCGCATGTAACTCATCACCGAGGGTTTTGGACACCAGACCTTTTGCCAGCAGGGAACTGTTACGGCCGGTATCCAGTGCGGCTTTGCTTTCGCCCGCCATTGCGCTTTGCAGTTCGGCCTCGGCCAGTTGCAGGCTTGCGGCGCTGGAGGCACGATTTTGCTCAAAATTCTGCAAGGTCACCTGTTGCTGTGCGGCGGCAGCCTCAGCCTGCAATAACTCCTGACGGTAGGTGCTGTCGTCGATCATAAACAGCAGATCGCCTTTTTTTACCGGCATGAAATCCTGTACCTTGACCTCGGTAATGTACCCCGAAACCTGCGGGCTGAGCAGGGTGACATTGCCCCGCACGTAGGCGTTATCGGTGGATTCCACCTGGGAGCTGAACGGAAACAACTGCCAGCTGTACAACACCAGCATCACGCCCGCCATACCAAGACAAAGCACTACCCAAATCGACGGATAACGAAATACATTTTTCATCACTTTTCCCGCATTACTCTTATAGTTCGATAATAGAAACGAATGAATTACGCCACCGCTTCAGCGGCTTCGCGTTTTTTGTCCTGGATCCGGCCGGCAATAATGTGCGCGCAGAGAATCGCAAAGCAGCCGAGCGACATATAAAACACCACCATAAACACATCGTTGTAGGCCAGCAGCCCGGCCTGCTGGCTTACTTTCAGGCTCAGTTGCATCACCGCTTCGGCGCTCAGTTGTGTGCCATCATTGAGCGACGGTTTCAGCAAATGGCTGTATTGCGAAAGCCGCTCGACCACCAGCGGGTTTTGCAGCGATATTCCTTCGGTCAGTACGCTGGAGTGAAACTTCTCCCGCAGAATTTGAATGGTCCCCAGAAACGCGCCGCCCACCTGCGCACCGACGTTTTGCGTCGAGAGAAACACCAGCACGAAGCTGATGATCTGGCTCTGACCGTATTGCAGTGCGCGGATAAAACCGAGCCACAAAGAGGTCGGCAGGAAGATCGCGCCGCCAAACGCAATCATGCCCTGAGTCAGATAAAACTGTTCGGGGCGGGTGTCCGTGGTCGAATGGGCGTCCAGCCAGGCCGCAACGGCAATCAGCGCGATTGAAAACAGATGGATGTAAACAATCCGGTTCGCCTTGTGGATGATGCTGACGAACACCAGACCGGCAAAGGTCGCGGCCAGAATGATACAGAACAGCGTCACCAGCTGATCGTTAAGCAATCCGAACAGATTCAGAAAGCCCACCATGCCGGTGGTTTGTTCGGAAAGCAGCATGCGCACGAACAGCATTGAGCCGGTAAACAGCAACATTTCCGGCGTCATCAGCCAGCGTAAATCGATAATTGGATTCTTACGGCGCAGCTCGACCATAAACGACAGCGTCAGTGCAATGATCCCGACCACCAGCACTTCGCCAATCCACGCTTTTTCCTGCCACCAGTAATAGCGGCCCATGGTCAGCACCACCGACATACAGGCCACGGCGGTGGCAATCAGCGGATAACTGATCCAGTCGGTGCGCTCGAACACTTTCACCCGTGGCGGATGCGTCAGCGGCAGGATCCAGATGATCGCCAGACAGATCAGCGACAGCCCGGATTCCAGCATCGTCAGCTGGTGCCAGTGCCCGAGATCGAGCAGATGAGGCGAAATGATGCGGGAAATGGGTAACGAAATCTGGCTGCCCGCCAGCCCGAAACATAATCCCGCCGTAAGCTTTTTGGCGGGCGGGAAAATTTCAAACATGTAAAACAACGCCAGCGGCCCGAGCGATGCCATCGCAAAACCCATCACGGCGCGCACGGCCACAGCCGTCTGAAAGTCATGGGTAAACATCTGCGCCATCGACGCAAACGCAAAGAACAACAGGCCGTATTCCCCAAAACGACGGAACCCGAACTGGGTGCGGATTTTGTACAGCAGAATAGTGCCGGTGACGCTGGTGGCGGTGTACGCGGCGATCAGCCAGTAACTCTCCACGTTAGAAATGCCCAGCGAGCCCTGTATCCCCGGCAGATTGGAGCCGACAAGATTGATGCCAAGCCCCTGCGTCATACCGATAATCAGCGACGCCATCACGTAAACCGCAATCCGCAGACGCGGAAAACGCATCAGCCAGTGGCTGACCTGCACCGCAAAAGGATGGTGCGTGGAGGGCGGAACCGAGGCGGTTTCCGGTGGCGCAGGTGTCTCTTGTGCAGCGGATGCATCCTGTTGAGTCAATTCACCGGCGTCCTGTCGGATATCAGAATCAGAACGCTTCGTCATCGTTGTGCCATGTAAGTCGTTACCCAACTAGTTTGTAGCTTGCTACATAATGTAGTGAGGCATTTCAAATGTGTCTAGCTCAATTATTCATATCAGTGATATTTACAAATGCGAATAGCGAATAACCAATCAATGACAGGCGTGATTATTGCGGAGAAAACGACGGGGCAGGAAAGGGGAAAACGCCACTCAAAGCGCGGCGATATTGGCAGTAATAGCAGCGAGAACGTCACGGGCGACGGCGATGTTGTTTTCAGGAATGCCTTCCATCACGCGAATTAAAATGTCATCCGTCATACTGCGCACCTGATTCGCCAGTTCGGTCCCGGTTTCAGTCAGTTTGATGTCTTTTGAACGGCGATCGTTTTCGCCAGGGCAACGTTCCAGCAGACCCAGTTGTGCAAGGCTGTCAAACAGGCGGATTGCAGTAGGGTGCTCAACTTCCAGCAACGCCGTCAGCTCGCCCTGTGGCAAACGTCCTTTGGCGGCTTCGAGATGCAATAAAACCTGCCCGCGCGCGAGAGTCAGCCCGATGGTTTTAAAGCGGGCATCGCAGTAAGTGCGTAACTGACGGCCAATATGAATGGTTTCCGGGAGGAAGCGCAGGGTAGGCGAAGCGGCTTCCGGGCGGGGGTGTAATGTGGTCACAGGATCCTCACAGTCGGTACTTTTGATGGCGTCAGGTTAGCAGGATATGTGACTTTTGCCACAAAAGAGAGGAATGAGGTGAAAATTTGAGACAACAGGAAGGCATAAAACCGCGACGATAATCTGTGTTTATCAGTTTCAGAAAGGTATTATTTTTAAAGCAATAAAAAACACATATGACCTACTCTGGAGAATAAATCATGCAACCTGTCATCAATATGATCACGCTGGGCGTTAAGGATTTGGCCGTCGCCACGGAGTTTTATCAACACGGATTAGGCTTTCCAAAAGTCGTTATCGATTCGGACGGAGTGAGTTTCTTTGAGCTGGCAGGGGCGTGGTTATCACTGTTTCCGTGGGAGGAACTGGCGAAAGATGCGCAGGTGAGTGCCAGCGGTGAAGGTTTTCGCGGTATGGCGCTGGCGCAAACCGTTGCCAGCGAAGCGAAGGTGGATGCAATCCTCAGGCAGGCAGTCAAAGCCGGAGGCACGTTAATCAAGCCAGGCCAGAAAGTGTTCTGGGGCGGATATTCCGGTTATTTCGCCGATCCGGACGGACATCTGTGGGAAATAGCCTATAACCCGTTTATGAATATCGGGCCGAAGGACGAGTAAACGGACAGGGCTTCCATCAGCGCATTTGAAGAAAACGCACCCACTTAGTTACAACATACAAGTGTTGGCTTTTAAAATTATCATCATCGTCTGTGATATCAGGCAACACACTTATCCCATGGTGTTGCCTGATAAAGTTTAGCAGAAACAGAGGGTTATAAACCGCGTTTTTCCATCAATACCGCCAGATCGACCAGGCGGTTTGAGAATCCCCATTCGTTATCGTACCAGGCCAAAATTTTCACCAGTTTGCCGCCGATAACCAGGGTGGAAAGCCCATCGATGATGGAAGAGCGCGGATCTCCACGATAATCGCTCGAGACAAGCGGTTCATCACTGTACCCGAGGATGCCTTTCAGCGGGCCGGATTCAGCCGCCTGACGGAACGCCGCATTGATTTCTTCAACCGTCGCTTCACGTTTCAGGTTCACCGTCAGATCGACAATCGATACCACCGGAACCGGTACGCGCAGGGAATAACCGGTCATACGCCCGGCGAGTTCCGGGATCACTTTACCGATTGCCTTCGCCGCGCCGCTGGAATACGGCACAATCGAAACAGCTGCGGCACGCGCACCGCGTAAATCTTTTTCCGGCTGGTCGTGAAGCGCCTGACTGTTCGTGTAAGCGTGGGTGGTATTCATTAAACCATGCTCAATCCCGAAGGTCTGATGAAGAACCTGCGCCGCCGGAGCCAGACCGTTAGTGGTGCAACTGCCATTGCTGACGACTTTATGTTTAGCCGGGTCATACTGATCATCATTAACGCCCAGTACGAGAGTGATGTCCTCATCCTTACCCGGTGCGGAAATGATCACACGCTTTGCGCCGCCGTGGGTAATGTGCACTTCGGCTTTGGCTTTATCCGTAAAGAAACCGGTGGCTTCAATTACGATATCCACCCCTGCGCTGCTCCACGGAATCGCGGCCGGATCTCTTTCTGAGAATACGCGAACCGTTTTGCCGTCCACCCGTAACTCGCCTTCGCCTGCTTCGACGGTGGCGTTTAACGTGCCTGCGAGAGAATCATATTTAAGAAGATGGGCAAGGGTTTTACTGTCGGTGAGATCGTTGATCGCCACCACCTGAAAGTCATCGCGTCCCAGAGCGGCGCGCAAGACATTTCGACCAATTCTGCCGAATCCATTGATACCAACGTTGACCATGATGCACTCCTTAGTTTACGGAACTGCATTCACTGTATGCCGCTGGTACGATGGCGTAAATGACAATAAAAGATCTATTTACGCCAATTTGCGCGAACAGAAACGGTCGCGATATTCTGAAGGGGTGAGTTGCAAATTTCGTTCGAAAACTCGGCGCAGATTCAGCCCGCCACCGAAACCGGTCATCAGGGCAATCTGCTCAATGCCGAGGGTGGTTTGTTCCAGTTTCTGTCTGGCGGCATTCAGGCGGATCTCCTCGACATATCTGGCCGGCGTGATGCCGGTTTCACGGGTAAAGACGCGGGTGAAATTACGCGGGCTCATGGCGACACGTTCAGCCATTTTCTCCACGGACAAATCCGCCGTAAGATTCTCCGGTAACCAACATTGAAGATCGCGGACAGGGCCTTCAGCAGCCTCGTTTAACAAGTACCGGCTGAACTGAGCCTGATTGCCAGGCCTGCGCAGAAACATCACCAGATCCTGTGCCACGTCGCGAGCCAGGCTGAAACCGTGATCATCCTCGATAAGGGCGAGGGTGAGATCAAACCCTGAACTGACCCCGCCGGACGTCCAAACGTTGCCGTCCTGAACATAGATCGGCCCGCGTTCGACAATGATGGAAGGGTATGTCGACTGTAAAGTATCGAGTAGCCGCCAGTGCGTGGTTGCGTGGCGACCATCAAGAAGCCCGGTTTGAGCCAGCAACATCGCGCCGCCGCAAATAGACACCACGCGTCCGGCATGAGGCGCCGCACGCTTCAGCCACTGAACCACATCCGAACCTTCTTCTTCGGTCAGGCCTTTGCCGGTGATAAGGACAGTATCGCGCGGAACCTGCGGGTCGAGATCGCACAAACGATGATCGGCCAGCAGATTTAGCCCTGAAACCCCATGAACGACGCGGTGCGGTTGCGTTGTTGCCACCGTGACCTGATAAGCCGGTTTTGGATCGTCTTCAGACCTCAGGCGATTTGCCTGCATCAGAATATCGGCGATACCGGCCGCTTCAAATAACATGCCCCCGTCGGGGACGATAATCAGAAATGTATGCATGGCATTAAAAATACTTTCTGTACTAAATAAGTCAAGGAACGCTGCCTGAAAATCAAAAAGAGCAGGGCGCAGCGAGGAACATTTCGCGGACAATCACCCGTCAGTCAGGCGCAATTTCTGTAAAAACGCCAATTAATACATGACCCTCCGTGGCGATAGAGGTATCTTGTCTGCGCTATTAATCCCTCCAGCTAAACACGGGTATTTCATGACGTCATTACTCAAAAATCCGACCCGCGCAGGCATACTGATTATGCTGATGATCCTGGCTGGCTGCTCGGAAAAACCACACTATAAAAAATATGACTCGCACGCTTTTGACGATGAAATTGAAGATGCCGCTGACAAATACAAAGTTGACCGAAAACTGGTGAAAGCCATTATTCAGGTCGAGTCCAGTTACAATCCGAAAGCGGTAAGCCCTTCAAATGCCATCGGTTTGATGCAACTGAAAGCCTCTACCAGCGGCTGCGACGCTTACCGTTATAAAGGAAAACGGGGTTGCCCGGACGATGATGATTTGCTGGATCCTGAAACCAATATTGATTTGGGCACGGCATATATCAGCGCATTACAGCATCAGCAACTAAACTGGATTAATGATCCGGTCACACGCCGTTACGCCACAGAAGTGGCTTATGCCAATGGTGCGGGCGCATTGCTGCGGACATTTTCCAGCAACCGCCAGACCGCCATCAGCCTGATCAATCAGCTTTCACCGGAAGCATTTCACTGGCATGTCCGTCAGTACCATCCGGCAGCGCAGGCGCCAAGATACATGGCGAAAGTTGAAAAAGTTTACGCAGGTTTATAGCGAATAACACATCACATCAGAGAGTGCGCTACGTAAAATCTGCAGCATTATGATACTGCTCATTTCTCAGATTTCACGTAGCGCGATCATTTCACATGGCGAATTTTTGCCGATAAAGAGGAAATCTCATGACAGGTAATATGTTTGCTGATTTTCCCCATGATGTCGCCAGCCGAAATGCCGAATCCTTCGAAGCCTTGTTAACGCATCAAGACGTACGCATAGAACGGATCATTTCAACCGGTCAGTCGAGCCCCCCGGATTTCTGGTATTGCCAGCCACAAAGCGAGTGGGTGATGCTGCTGCAAGGTTCGGCAGGTTTGCGACTTGAGCACGAACCGGATGAACGTGTTTTACAAGCCGGGGACTTTATGAATATTCCCGCATACTGTAAACATCGCGTCGAATGGACAGACGCGAAAGAAACCACGATCTGGCTGGCCATTCATTATGGTGATGAAAAACCAGAGAGTAAGGCAGGTGAGGTGTCACGGTAACGGGTTAAAGGATGGAAAGCGATAATGCAGTTACTATTTAACATAATCATGATTATGCGCACCGAAGCTGTAAGTCCCATTTGATAATGTCACTTTTGGAGATGCGGATGTTTTGTTGGACTGATTATGTTGTGATCCCCAGATGCTTCCGGTACTTAACCGGACTCATTGCACCCAATGATAATTTAATTCGCT